>NZ_PVRV01000009.1 GCF_003012345.1 Phytohalomonas tamaricis | reverse complement strand
CGTCGGAGGGTCTGAACGCATCATGAACGCCCTGCTTCGTCTCAGTACCTGGCTGAGCCGCATCGCGCTGACCGTCGCCGGCATTGCCTTGCTGGCAATGATGATGGTGACCGTCGTCGATGTCGTGTTGCGCTACGCCTTCACGCTTTCCAATGGTGCCTCGGGATTGGTAATGATCGGCAGCGTCGAGCTGGTCAGCTATCTGCTCATGTTCGCGCTGCTGGCCGCCATGGCTGCCCACGTCGAGCGCAGCCAGGTGGTGGTCGAGGTCTTCACCCAGGCGCTG
>NZ_PVRV01000008.1 GCF_003012345.1 Phytohalomonas tamaricis | reverse complement strand
TCTCTGGCACAGCATGATCCCGAATAAGGCTGAGGTGAGCGACGTTACTTCCTCATCTCGAGCCGACAGTTACGCCTGACGACCATAGCGAGCGGGTCCCACCTGATCCCATGCCGAACTCAGTAGTGAAACCGCTCAGCGCCGATGGTAGTGTGGGGTCTCCCCATGTGAGAGTAGGTCATCGTCAGGCATCTATACCCAACCCC
>NZ_PVRV01000007.1 GCF_003012345.1 Phytohalomonas tamaricis | reverse complement strand
CAATAAACCCTTCAAAGCGAGAGCTGAGCATTCTACTCAGCGGGGCTGATTTGTCAAGCGGCGATCCTTGGTTTGAATCTTTCCCGACACGTTAAACCCCGTATCGAAATCCGCTTGCAGCCCGATGCTGCATTGCTGCTTAAGGTGCGCTGCATTCTACTCTCTTTACCGATCCTGTCAAGCCATTCCGAAGAATTTTCCAAACAGAATCAATGTCTTGCGCTTCCTCCGCCACCGACCCGAAGGACTCGTCCCCGGC
>NZ_PVRV01000006.1 GCF_003012345.1 Phytohalomonas tamaricis | reverse complement strand
AGGCGCGTGTCGCTGGGGTCTACCTGCTGATCTTCGCCGCGACGGGCGTGGTGATTGCGCTGGGCATCGTCGACGAGGCCCATTCGGCGGCCGAGTTCGGTGAGGTCACCCAGGACCTCGCCCTGCCCAAGGCCCCGCTCTATTACGTGGCGGTGGCGCTGTTTATTCTTTTTGCCTTGCGCAGCGCCATCCACGGCCTGCAGGGCCTGATTCAGGGAGTGTCCCATGACGCCTGAAATGATCGGCTTCGTCGGC
>NZ_PVRV01000005.1 GCF_003012345.1 Phytohalomonas tamaricis | reverse complement strand
CTAGCTGGTTGATAGGCACGATGTGTACATGCAGTGATGCATTGAGCTAACGTGTACTAATGACCCGTGAGGCTTGACCATATAACCCCAAATGGTCTGGTTGCGTTAACCGGATACGTCAGAGACGCTCTCTGGCACAGCATGATCCCGAATAAGGCTGAGGTGAGCGACGTTACTTCCTCATCTCGAGCCGACAGTTACGCCTGACGACCATAGCGAGCGGGTCCCACCTGATCCCATGCCGAACTCAGTAGT
>NZ_PVRV01000004.1 GCF_003012345.1 Phytohalomonas tamaricis | reverse complement strand
AGGCGCGTGTCGCTGGGGTCTACCTGCTGATCTTCGCCGCGACGGGCGTGGTGATTGCGCTGGGCATCGTCGACGAGGCCCATTCGGCGGCCGAGTTCGGTGAGGTCACCCAGGACCTCGCCCTGCCTAAGGCCCCGCTCTATTACGTGGCGGTGGCGCTGTTTATTCTTTTTGCCTTGCGCAGCGCCATCCACGGCCTGCAGGGCCTGATTCAGGGAGTGTCCCATGACGCCTGAAATGATCGGCTTCGTCGGC
>NZ_PVRV01000003.1 GCF_003012345.1 Phytohalomonas tamaricis | reverse complement strand
CTCGGGATTGGTAATGATCGGCAGCGTCGAGCTGGTCAGCTATCTGCTCATGTTCGCGCTGCTGGCCGCCATGGCTGCCCACGTCGAGCGCAGCCAGGTGGTGGTCGAGGTCTTCACCCAGGCGCTGCCCTCCGTCGTCAAGGCGCGTGTCGCTGGGGTCTACCTGCTGATCTTCGCCGCGACGGGCGTGGTGATTGCGCTGGGCATCGTCGACGAGGCCCATTCGGCGGCCGAGTTCGGTGAGGTCACCCAGGA
>NZ_PVRV01000024.1 GCF_003012345.1 Phytohalomonas tamaricis | reverse complement strand
AGGTCATCGTCAGGCATCTATACCCAACCCCGCACCTTACGGTGCGGGGTTTTTTATGCTCGCCACGTAGGATCTTGATCCTGCCCGCCCCCCGGCCCCGCCTGACGGCGTTGCCCGCCGCAGCCCGCCCCCCGGCCCCGCCTGACGGCGTTGCCCGCCGCAGCCCGACTCCCGAACACGCCCACATAAAAAAAGCCTGCCACAGCGGCAGGCTTTTTTTGGTTCATTTTTAGTGCTGATCCATTTTGGAAAGCGCTATCCATGTAGTCACGACTGTGTCTGGGTTGAGGGACAGACTATCAATGCCCTGTTCCATCAGCCATGCGGCAAAATCCTCATGATCAGAAGGCCCTTGACCGCAAATCCCTACGTACTTGCCCTGACGCTTTGCTGCGCTGATAGCTAGGCTAAGGAGTTTCTTCACGGCGGGGTCGCGTTCATCAAACATGGACGAGACGGTACCTGAATCGCGGTCGAGGCCTAGGGTAAGCTGTGTCATATCGTTGGAGCCAATCGAAAAGCCATCAAAATATTCGAGGAATTGATCGGCTAGCAACGCATTGGAAGGCAACTCACACATCATGATGACTTTGAGACCATTCTCGCCACGTTTTAGTCCTTGCTCCTCCAAGGTATCGATGACCTGTTTGGCTTCTTCAAGGGTGCGCACAAAGGGAATCATGATCTCTATATTGGTGAGTCCCATTTTATTTCGAACACGCTTTACAGCCTCGCATTCCAACGCAAAGCAGTCTTTGAACGAAGGGGATACATAGCGCCCGGCGCCGCGGAAGCCAAGCATAGGGTTCTCTTCGTGAGGCTCATAACGTTCACCGCCCAGCAAGTTGGCATACTCGTTGGATTTGAAATCAGAGAGACGAACAATGACGCGTTTAGGCCAGAATGCTGCCCCTAATGTCGCAATACCTTCGGCCAGGCGAGCGATATAAAATTCGACCGGGTCACCATAGGCAATGGTTAACTTACGAATCTCTGCCTGTAATTGAGGTGTTTGCTGATCGAATTCCAATAGTGCCTTAGGGTGTATACCAATCATGCGATTGATAATAAATTCCAGACGGGCCAGCCCAACGCCCTCATTTGGCAAGCCAGCAAAATCGAAAGCGCGATCGGGATTACCGACATTCATCATGATCTTTACAGGAAGCTCAGGAAGGTCGTCAACTTGGGCGCTTTGCACCTCATAATTAATCAAACCATCATAGATGTAGCCTGTATCTCCTTCCGCGCATGACACAGTCACTTGAGGCGTATTCAGAAGCCTATCTGTTGCATCACCACAGCCGACTACAGCAGGGATGCCTAACTCCCGAGCAATAATCGCGGCATGGCAGGTACGCCCCCCACGGTTAGTGACGATGGCCGAGGCCTTTTTCATGACCGGTTCCCAGTCGGGATCGGTCATGTCAGTCACAAGAACGTCACCTTTCTCTATCCGGTGCATTTCGCTGATGTCATCAATAATCTTGACTGAGCCCGCCCCAATACGGTGGCCGATGGCACGGCCTTCAGTAAGTAGGTTGCCACGTTTACTTAGCTGATAGCGTTCCATGACCTGTTTTCTGGAGCGCACAGTTTCAGGACGTGCCTGCACAATGAATAATTTGCCATTATGGCCATCCTTAGCCCATTCAATATCCATGGGACGTCCATAATGTTTCTCGATCAGAACGGCCTGTTTTGCCAGCGCTTCGACCTCCTCGTCACTGAGACAAAAACGTAGAGTGTCTTCCTCCGGCACGTCTTCGACCTTAACCTGCTTGCCGTGTGATTGGCTAGCGGTGTACACCATCCTTACCTGTTTGGACCCGATAGAGCGGCGTATGACCGCAGGGTGACCTTTTTCCAAAGTTGGCTTGTGTACGTAGAACTCATCAGGATTGACGGCGCCTTGTACTACCATCTCACCTAAGCCATAGGCGGCAGTAATGAAGACGACTTGATCGAATCCAGACTCGGTATCAATAGTAAACATAACGCCTGAAGTCGCTAGGTCAGAGCGAACCATACGCTGGATGCCCGCAGAGAGCGCGACGTTTTGGTGGTCATATCCTTGATGAACACGGTAGGAAATAGCACGGTCATTAAATAGTGAGGCGTAAACGTGCTTGATCGCAGTCATGATGGCCTCTAACCCCTGAACATTCAGGAAGGTTTCTTGCTGGCCAGCAAAAGAGGCATCTGGCATATCTTCGGCGGTTGCCGAAGAACGTACTGCGTAGGAAGCGTCTACTTCGCCCTCAGAGAGTTGATCATAGGCTGTGCGGATATCTGTCTCGAGGCTCGCCGGAAAGGGTGTGTCGATGATCCATGTCCGTATCTGTTGACCAGCCTTGGCTAGGCTTTGAACATCATCAATATCCGTTTCATCCAATAATTGGTAAATGCGCTGATTCAAACCGCTTTGTTCAAGAAACTGTCTGAATGCCCCTGCGGTTGTTGCAAAGCCATTGGGAACTGAAACCCCCATGTCCGTAAGATTAGTAATCATCTCACCAAGAGAGGCGTTCTTTCCACCCACTATTTCAACGTCCTGCATACCTACTTGGTCATACCAGGCAATATTTTGTACGTTATGTTTAGTATTTGTCATGGCGTTCTCTCTCTAACTTTATAAAGGCTGTTATTTATTGACGAGTACGTAATTTAATTACATTAAATTTATGCGCTTAACTATTTTAATTAGCGCAGGGTAGCATAAGTTTTTTACTTGTATATACTGTAAATTATGTTTGATAGGTGCGCTTGTCATGGATAAAGAAAAGAGAGATGTATTTTATATATCTGATGGGACTGCAATAACCATGGAAGTGCTGGGGCATGCTGTATTGTCACAGTTCCCCGTTATTTTTGGTCAGCAAACTTATCCTTTTGTCGAAGATACTGCCCGAGCTAATGAAATAAAAAGAAGAATAGATGACTCTTATATATATAATAAGCAGCGGCCAATTGTGTTTTATTCGATTGTGTGTCCCGATATAAAAAATATAATTTTACAAAGCCAAGGGTTTTGTCACGATGTTATAGACTCATTAGTGGCGCCATTACAGGAAGAATTGGGAGTGCCACCGACTCCGACTAGACACCGTACCTACGGACTTAATGAAGGTAATATTGCCAAATATAATGCTCGCATTGCCGCCGTTGATTATGCGCTAGCTCATGATGATGGCGTTTCACTACGTAATCTTGATCAGGCGCAAGTCATTTTATTAGGTGTTTCCCGGTGTGGTAAAACTCCCACTAGCCTGTATTTGGCGATGCAGTTCGGTATCCTTGTGGCTAATTATCCTTTTATTGCCGATGACCTGGATAACCTTCACTTGCCTAAAGAACTTGCACACTACAAGCAAAAACTTTTCGGCTTGACGATTTCTCCAGAAAGGTTGTCAATGATTAGAAATGAAAGAAGAAGTAAAAGCACTTATGCCTCACTCCATCAATGTCGATTGGAGGTTGGCGAAGTGGAACATTTATACAAGAGAAATAATATATCCTACTTGGATACTACTAACTATTCAGTAGAGGAAATCTCTACGCGTTTGATTGATGCTATGGGATTGAATAGGAATATATATTGATATTTCTCCTCGTGGATAAAGTGTATTCAATTTAATTAATTGATAAACGTTTTGGTTCTTCTTCCTTTTGACATATCAACACTTATGATTCAATTATTATTTTTTCTTCAATGGCCAGAAGGTTTGATTATGTCCAATGCTCGGCTGGCTAATATTTAATAGCATATTTATAATGGGCTATAAAATATAATTGCTAATATCTGTGTGAGAGACGATGAAAATGGGGGGCTAATCTTTGATAAAGGCTCAGCACTGTAGTGAGCAGGTTAAAGATTATGGTGTCTTTCTGTAAGGAGGCTCGAAAGGATAGCGAATAATCCGCTATAGTGGAGGGGTGTCGTTGATCGACCTGTATTATGAATAATATGGGTTGAAATAACCTGATACTGATAGCATGTCATTTTTATGGCAAGGCTGATTACACGTAACAAACTTTGACACAAGGGAGAGTGTTTAATGAAGAAGTTCATGGGAGTTGCACTGGCGACAGTATTCACCGTTGCTTTGGCAGGTTGTGATAATGGTGGTGAAGGTCCTGCTGAACAGGCTGGTGAAAAGATCGACAATGCCGCTGAGCAGACTCAAGAGAAAGCTCAGGATCTAGGCAATGCCGCTCAGGAGAAGGCTGAAGATCTGGGCAACGCCACTCAGAACAAGACCGAGAATCTGGGCAACGCCACTCAGGATCAAGCCGAAGACTTGGGTAATGCGACTCAGAACAAGACAGAAAATATGGGCAATCAGACTCAGGACACCATGAGCAACATGGGCGATGAGGCTGATGACGTGGCTAATACTGCCAACACGAATCCTAACCAGTAAAGCATCTCTTAAAAGGTTATGCTTTAACGCAAAGAAAGCCGGCTAATGCCGGCTTTCTTCATTTCTAAGTAAACAAATTAACTATTTTGCTCAATACCCTGTATGTACCAAGGGGCGTTATCTTTCAGCTCACGGGTTAGATGCCAGGTTTCATTGAACTCAGTTTCCTGGCCTTCTTCCTTGAGGATGCCATGAAATAGCACGGTGGCCTCGGCTTGCTGACCTATTTCCTGAATATTACCGAGTTCCGCAAATAGCCTGACGATTTCGGTCTGGTTATTAGCCGGCTGCTGGGCACGCTCCTTGCGTAGCAAGTTATAAAGCTCGGGCGTAACGTATTCCTGAATACGGCTCAGGTCATTATTGTCCCAGGCGCGCTGCAGCTCCATGAAGTGTTCCTTGGAACCGCTCAAAAAGCGTTCCTTGTCGAACCAACTAGGCGTACTACCTACCGCTGTGCCGCCGGAAACACTGCTGCGGTTAGCTTCGAACATCTGGTTGTGATTGCGCTGCTCATTGCGGGCATCATGATGTTGGCCATCATGGGCTCCTGCAGTAGCTTCGCGGCGGCGACGCAGAAACTTGAAAGCAATGAATGCAACGAGTGCAATCAACAAGATATCCATGAAACGAATACCGTCAAATGCACCGCCGAACAACAAGGAGGCTAGTAAACCACCTGCCATGATCCCGGCCAGAGGACCGAGAAAGCGTGAGGCACCGGAACGGTTGGGTTGGGTGGCCTGCCGCGGTGGTGTCGTTGCACGATTTGTTGCGCTCTGACTAGGACTTGCCGACCGGGAATAGCTACCGAAGCTTTTACCTCCGCCAAAACGTTTGGCTTCGGCATGGTCGACGGCTAAGCCGAAGCTCATCAGTCCTACCAGTAGCGTGATCAGAAGATGACGCATAGGTGTTTCTCCCTTAACGTAACGCACTCTTGAACTTCATTTAGGTAACTTCTTCTACATGCAAAGAAGCAGCGCTGTTATTGTTCTTCGCGGGTAAATACCCACGTATCGCCTTCCGACATCGCGGCATTGAAACGGTAGCCGTTCACATCGAATTCTTTCAGGCCTTCAGGGCGCTCCAAGCGTTCTCTGATCATCCAGGCACTCATCCAGCCGCGCGCTTTCTTGGCATAAAAACTAACGATCTTGTACTGCCCGTTCTTTGCATCCTTGAACACAGGGGTAACGATACGATGAGGGAAGCGCTTGGCATCGATAACCTTGAAGTATTCATTGGACGCCAAATTGACCAGCACGGGAGAGCCACTTTCTTCGACTGCCTGTTTGACAGCCTCGGTTAGGGTTTTCTTCCAGAAAGCATAAAGGTCACTGCCAGCTGTGTTGGGCAACCGCGTTCCCATTTCGAGCCGATAGGGCTGAATCAGGTCCAGAGGACGCAGCAAGCCATAAAGCCCAGACAAGATACGCAGATGCTGTTGAGACCACTGTAACTCCTCTTGGTTCCACTTATCTGCTTCCAGCCCTACATATACATCACCCTGAAATGCTTGTACGGCCTGTTTGGCGTTATCTAAATCGAACGATGGCTGCCACTGTTTAAAACGAGCCGCGTTCAAGCCGGCAAGTTTATCGCTCAGGCTCATCAATTCGGCTAACGCCTGCGGGGAATACTGGCGCAAAATCTCGATCAACTGCTGGCTCTGATCGAGGTAATCAGGCTGAGTATGTATGTCCGTTGTTGGCGGCGTATCGAAATCCAGCGTCTTGGCTGGAGAGATCACGCTCAGCATGGATTTTTTCCTTAAATCATCGACAGTTAATTATACCACTCGCCGTGCTAGGGCAGACGTAAGTGAGTCTTATCTTAAGCTAGTGAAAAGGCTATCTGCAGCTTAGTAACGGCGGATGAGATAAACGCCGGCAAACAACAATATCACGCCAGCTATTCTACCCCATGACAAGCTGTGCTGAGGGAACGTGGCCCAGCCGATGTGGTCGAGCACTATTGAGGCAGTAAGCTGTCCGGCGAGAAACGTAGCCATCATCGTACCGGCGCCGAGCCGCGGCGCTAGCATAACGGAACAGGCCACAAAAAATGCGCCCATTGCACCGCCTATCCAGCTCCAGGCAGGCGCTTCACGAAGGGAAGACACTTCTGGCCAGGGAAGTCTCATACAGACGAACACGATCAGTAATGCCAACGAACCCACGCAGAACGAGATCAGCGAAGCCCAGATCGAACTTCCTGCGTACTGGGCAAGTGTTGAATTAACGCCAGCCTGCACCGGCATCAAAATGCCGGCACAGACCGCGAGAATGAGCAGAAGCCCTTCTATAAGTGTCATGGGCTGGGGTTGGGAAGACGCTGATGGACGCTTTCGATCGCCTCCAGGATTTCTTCGCTCAACACCAGTGCATCACTGGCAATATTACTGTCCAACTGTTCAAGCGTTGTCGCGCCAATAATATTGCTGGTCAGGAAGGGGCGTGAATTGACGTAGGCAAGTGCCATCTGTGCTGGGTCGAGTTCGAAGCGACGCGCAATATCGACATAAGCCCAGGTGGCTTCTTCAGCCAGTGTCGAGGTGTAGCGCTGAAAACGCTCAAACAGGGTTAGGCGTGCACCTTTAGGCTGAAGACCACCAAGATACTTGCCTGAAAGCACGCCAAAGGCTAACGGCGAGTAAGCCAGCAGACCGACATTTTCCCGATGACTGACTTCTGCCAAGCCAATTTCATAGCTGCGGTTGAGAAGATTGTACGGATTTTGAATGCTGACGACTTTTGGCAGTCCTAGCGTTTCGGCAAGTCGTAGACATGTCATCACACCCCAGGGGGTTTCGTTGGAAAGTCCTATCGTCCGGACTTTACCGGCATCGACAAGCTCCTTGAGCGCACTCAGGGTTTCTTCCAGCGGGGTGGCATTTTCATCGTCTGCAGGCGTATAGCCAAGCTTGCCAAAGAAATTTGCCTGGCGATCTGGCCAATGCAGTTGATAAAGATCGAGATAGTCGGTGTTCAGACGTTTCAGGCTAGCGTCTAAAGCTTGATGAATATTATCCCGGTCAAGTCTTGGACCTCCGCGCAAATAGTCCATGTTTCGCCCTGGACCAGCGACCTTGCTAGCAATGACGAGATCGTCACGCTTTCCCCGTTTTTTTAGCCAGCTGCCGATATAGCTTTCCGTGAGTCCTTGCGTTTCAGCCTTTGGGGGCACGGGATACATTTCAGCCGTATCGATAAAGTTGATATCGGCTTCCAGGGCCCGGTCGAGCTGGGCATGGGCTTCGGATTCGCTATTTTGTTCACCAAAGGTCATCGTGCCTAAACATAGGCGGCTAACAGCAATATCACTGTCGCCGAGTAAGCGTCTTTCCATGGGTCCTCCAGGACAATCGGGCAAGAGATAAACGCCCATGTTAGACGGGGGGCGAAAAAGCGGCAAATGAGGGTTGAGTCAAGAATGGTCGAGGCGTATATTGCGCACCCGTCGCCTCGGTGAGCGCGCGGTATGCTGGGATGACCTTCTTTCATGCATGTCTGTAAAGACTGCTACGCTGATGGACATCTCAGTTGATTATATAGGTGCCATATTCCATGCGAATGTCAGGATGGCATCGAAGATCACGCAGTGACTAAGATTGGTTGCCAATATGCAGGCTGCATCAATGTTCATCCAGTTCGAATATCGCTTGGCCAAGAGCTTGTTGAACTCTACCTGGCTGGCGCATTCACCTCGCAAGCATCGTTTGACCATGCGTCTGTTTCGGCGCTGCGCCAATGCTGGTCATATCGATGCGTTGTCACGTTACGGGCATCTTCTGTTTCAGCGCGGTGCCTCGCCTCAGGATAAAGCCGTCGGTGCCCGCTGTGTAGTGCGCGCGGCTGAAGCCGGCGATACGCAAGCGCAATATCAGGCTGGCATGATCTATGAGCATGGCTGTGCACAGTACATGCGTCGCGATGATCGTGCCGTGACATGGTATGCCCGAGCAGCCGAAGCCGGTCATTTACTGGCGGCGCAGCGGCTTGCTAAAGCTTACCGTAAAGGTGAGTTGGGCTTACCCGTTGATGAAGGACGTGCTGCGGGATGGGATAGCTATGTCGATGCCGAAAGCAGTGCTGCCTCATCCATTCGTGTACCTGCCACAGCGCGTTATTAATAATCCAGCCCCATTTATTCTTTCTCTTGTTCAGCGTTAGTGATTATGGCCGATATATTCGCCTTCAATAAGCATAATCGCTACGCTGTGGGCATCATGGCTTGGTTGTGCATGAGTTCATCATCAGGAGGTCAGGGCGCCTTGTGAAGCTGCCAATCATACTTGATGTCGAAGCGTCTGGATTCGGGCGGGGAAGTTATCCCATCGAAGTCGGATTGGCGCGGGCGGATGGCAGCACATGTGCGTTTCTTGTCCAGCCTGTCGATGAATGGGTCCACTGGGATCCAAAAGCAGAACTGCTACACGGCATTTCGCGTGACCGGCTGCAGCGGGAAGGCCTGCCTGTTATTGAAGTAGCACGCTGGCTCAACGATGAGCTGGCGGATGAAGGGCTTGCCTATAGTGATAGCTGGGGATATGACAATACGTGGTTGTCTTTATTGTTTTATCACGCCGATATGCTGCCGCGCTTTAGGTTGGAGAGCTTGCGCCGTTTATTAAACGAGCAGCAGCTTGTCGTCTGGAGTGAAACCAAGCAGGCCATCATTGAACAGGAAGGTATCCGGCGCCATCGCGCCGGAGAAGACGTTCGTTTATTGCAGATGACGCTCATTCATACGCGTGGTTAGCCGTGGTACTTAGGCACCTGAGACGCGCAGCAGTACCTTGCCAATACTGGAATTACCCTCAAGATGCTCCATTGCCGATTCGGCTTCCTCAACTGGCCATGTGCGATCAATCAACGGCTTGATGCGGCCATCGTTCAGCAGAGGCCAAACATGGGCATGAAGCGCATCCATCACGCTGCCCTTACTGGCCGGCGAGCGTGAACGCAGCGTTGACCCTACCAGGCGTTGACGTTTCGCCAGCATGCGGCCCAGGTCAATATCCGTTTTAGCGCCGCCCATCACGCCTATCAGCACGATGCGTCCTTCCAGATTAAGGACCTGCTGATTCTGCAGCAGATAATCGCCGCCAACCGGATCGAGAATAACGTCAGCGCCGCCCCATTCGTTGACGGCATCGACAAAGCTGCCATCGTGGCGGTTCCAGCCGCTATCGGCGCCCAGCTCACGACACGCGTTGATCTTGTCCTGATTGCCTACCGTGACAAAGCAGGGATGGCCGAATGCCTTGCAGAGCTGAATCGCGGCTGTGCCCACCCCGCTGGCGCCTGCATGCAAGAGTACACGCTCGCCTTCACGAAGATTGCCCTCCATGAACAAATTCAGCCACGCGGTAGCAAAGACTTCCGGTAACGCCGCCGCGTCTTGAAGCGTCAGGTTTTCAGGGATTTTGAGAACTTGAGCCTCGGAGACCACCACCTCTTCGGCATAGCCACCACCGGAAAGCAGTGCACACACGCGATCGCCAATCTCGAAGCGCTCGACGTTAGGGCCGACTTCAGTCACGATGCCGCTGACTTCAAGGCCGAGGATTTCGGAAGCGCCCTTGGGGGGGGGATAGTTTCCTGCGCGTTGAAGCAGGTCAGCGCGGTTTATGCCGGCCCAGGCTACCTCGATTCGCACCTCTCCTGCACTAATGGGCAGTGCAGGATGTTCACGCCAAACCAGATGGTCACCCTCTACAGCGATAGCATGCATGGTGTTATAGCTCCTTGAAAGAATTTGGCCCTTGGTATTCACGATCCTTGGCCAGAAGGGTAGGGCATATGACGCAAATATTCAGCTTGTCGCTATGGCCAGAGCGCATCCAACAGTTGTTCGGGCTCCGTGGCGGTTACTAAACGTGCGCGCGTTGACGCGGTGAGAAAGCCAGCCTCGACAGCGTTGTCGAGAAATGTCAGGAGCGGATCGAAGAATCCGGCATGATTGAGTAGCGCGTTGGGCTTGTCATGCAGACCAAGATACTGCCATGTCCACGTCTCAAAAAATTCTTCCAGCGTACCAATACCGCCGGGTAGCGTAACGAAGGCGTCTGACAGAGCTGCCATGCGTGCTTTGCGGGTATGCATGTCAGGCACCTTGATCAGCTCGGTAAGGCCGGAGTGAGCCACTTCTCGATCGACAAGCTGTTGGGGAATCACCCCGATCACTTCTCCTCCCGCGTCTAGCGCCGCATCGGCACAGATGCCCATAAGTCCGGCCCGCCCCCCGCCATAAACTAGCCGCCAACCTCGTTGACCAATACTCCCGCCGATGGCCTGAGCCAATTGCTGCCATTGCGGATCATGGCCATTTCGAGAGCCCAGATATACACATACACTTCTCATCGTCACTTGCTCCCAACGCAAAATAATTATTCTAGCGGGTAGCGAGCATCGGCGGGATGGCAAACATGTCGATTAGCCTAATGTGTACGAGAACAAGTCAGGATTGGTGCAAGGTCTCAGGGCAGAGAGGCTGCTACTTCGGGATAGTACTCATCGATCCACTGGCCAATGACATTAGTGCCACATAAATGATGAGCATACTGCGTGTGCAGGCAACGTACCTGTGCCCAATTGCTGATCCCACCGACGCCACGCTCACGCAGCAAGTGGTCATACCCACGCGCAGCGGCCTCCTGCTGGACGGCTTTGCTCATCGATTGCCAGCGGCGAGCCACGTAATCTTCATGGCTTTTGCGATAGGCGGCCATGAAGTCAGGGTCTTCCTTGAGTATCGCTTCCAATGTCTTGATGACACCGGCGGCCTCAAGGTGAGAGAGCTCGATTTTTAGGCGATCGCTGGATAACCAATACAGCGTTGGGAAGGGTTTGCCATCAATGAGTGAGTCCATGCGCAGGACCAACGGCGTGCCTTCACCATCAGTCGCCGTAACGGCCTGAATGCCACGTGGAGCGCGGCCAAGCTGCTCGGTAATGATCGCGAGCTGACGTGTATCAGGAGCTTGATCGGTTTGAATCACCATCTGAAGGGGTATGTTCCGTTATGAATTTGTTTGATCGCGAGACGGCGCGAAAGAAGGCCTGATTAAGCTGGATGGGGCTGGGCAGGTAATTCCAGACACGCTCACAGTAATCACTTGCCCGAGCCAGTAGCGAGGCATACAGGCGATTAAACGGCGCATCATAGTCGTAGGTTTGTGATTCGGGCAAACGGATATGGGGATAATCGGCAAACCGGTCAATAAAATAGCGTTCGAGTGCCGCTTCAACCTGGCGGTGACGCGTTGTATTGTCAGGATCAAGCCATAAATCGTAGCGGATGTTCATCTCGCCTCCCGGAGGCCCTGCGTCAGCGTATGCTCAGTGTCGGGCAATATCAGCGATACGTGTATCGAGTAGTTCCACCAGCGCCTTGGGCGCCAGGGCGATTTCGAGCCCTCGACGCCCGGCGCTGATAAATAGTTCATCAAGGTTCATGGCGCTGATATCGAGAAAGCTTGGCAGTCGCTTACGTTGCCCCAACGGACTGATGCCGCCCACGACATAACCCGTAAGCCGTTCGGCGTCCTCTGGCTTGGCCATTGTCGCTTTGCGCACACCGGCTGCGCGTGCCAGTGCTTTCAGGTCAAGCGTTGTGGCCACAGGCACCATCGCTACAACGTGGCGGCCATCATCAAGTGCGGCCAGCAGTGTTTTGAATATGTGTTCAGGTGGCTGTCCCAGCGCCCGCGCTGCTTCGTCACCGTAAGCGGTAACCGTGGCGGCATGGGTATATTCCAGTACACGATGAGGAGTGTGCCTTTTCTCAAGAAGGCGAATGGCAGGTGTCATGGTGTGTTCTTTTTTTGGTCCAGTTAAATACTGATAAAGCATGCTTGTGCGGTAAGCAAGCTTGGTTGCGCTGTCGGCATCGGTACGGCCTGTACGGGTTATATAGATGGCATTCTTGGCCCCTTGATAACCGCCGACTAAAATCGTGACGAAGTGAACGATGAATGGCGATGATGTTAAACGTTTCTTTTTATTCTGCGTGCAAGGAGTAGCGGTATGCCAGGCTCGCTTGCACCGCCTCCGGCTCCCGATGCCTGTGAATTATGCGGCAGAGAAGACGTGCCGTTGACCCGGCACCACCTCATCCCGCGTACGCTGCATGGCAAAAAGCGTATGCGTAAGCGCTATTCGCGTGAGGAGATGGTGAGTTCAATTCTGTGGCTTTGCCGGCCTTGTCATTCACATATTCACCGCCTATTCGATGAGCGGACGCTGGCTGAGCAGTACGCTACTCGTGAGGCATTGCTGGCACATCCCGATGTCCAGGCGTTTGTTGCCTGGCTGAGCGACAAGCCGGCTGGCTTCAAGCCCAAATCACATCGGGGGAGGCGGCGCTGACTATCGACAGGAGATAGGGGCATTCAAATGAGTCGCTGCGCCCGCATATCCATCCATGCCTCGGATAGCGCTTCATCAAGCGGTTCGCGCAGATGAAAAGGGAGAGCATCGCGCGCCGATTCAATATCACTGAAATCACGCAGACGCAGCCAGGTATAGGCCCAGGCGGCAGTTTCTTCCTGGCTACGCGGCGAAGGATGCTGCGGCATCTGCGCTAGCAGAAACAGTGCTGCCTTGCTCGCCCATTGAGGCGGCTGGTGGCCACGACTCCAGGCGGTCAACGTTTCGCCGTTGGGATCGGCTTCAGGCTGGCCGAGCTGGGTTACACGCGCGGTATCGGCCAGGATGACTGCCAATTGGTCGGGTGTTGCCTCGCCAAGCATTAGCCATTGCCCTACTAGGGCAGGCATGCCTGCCATTGCCTTGGAATAAAAATGACTTTCAGGCATCTTCAATACCTCTTCTTTTACGGTCACGTAGGGATACGCTCATGACATTTGATTTCACCACGACGCTGGACCGGCGTCATTACCCCTCGACCAAATGGCATCGTTATGATGAGGATGTGCTGCCGCTTTGGGTAGCCGATATGGACTTCGCTGTACCGCAGGTTATCCAGGAGGCCTTGGCGGCACGCATCGCTCATCCTGTCTTTGGTTATGGACATGCGCCAACGTCTTTGCGTGAGACGCTATGTCACTGGAGTCATGAGCATTATGCGCTCGACATCGAACCCGACTGGCAGCAATGGGTGCCCGGTGTGGTGCCAGCGTTGCATGTAGCAAGCATGGCCTTGACCGAGCCGGGCGAGGGCGTACTGACCATCACGCCAATCTATCCACCATTTTTGCATGTTGCCGAGAATACGGGGCGTAAAACACAGCGCGCTGCAATGCGTCCTCCCACGGAGGATGATCCCTGCTGGCGGCTCGACTTCGATGCCATCGAGGCGGCCATTACGCCTGGGACGCGGCTCTTATTATGGTGCCACCCGCATAATCCTACCGGGCGTGTCTTCGATGACGAAGAATTAAAGCACTTGGCTGATATTATCGAACGCCATGATCTATGGGTGTGTTCCGATGAGTTGCACTGCGATCTCATTTTGGATCATCAACGACCTCACCGGCCACTCATCCAGCGTGAGCCGCGATTAGCGGCGCGTACCATCACGCTGTGGGCACCGTCCAAGACGTTTAATGTCGCCGGGTTGACCAGCGCCTGCGCGGTGATCCCCGATGCTAAGCTGCGGGCGCGTTTCAAGAAGGCAACGCTTGGGCTGATGCCGTCGGACAACGTGCTTGGGTTGGCCGCTTCCGAAGCGGCATATAGCGGCGGAGAGCCGTGGCGGCAAGCGCTGCTGGCGCAACTGCGTGACAACGTCACCATGATTGAGCGCTTCGTCGCGCGCTGGCCAGGCGTGGTATTTGCGCCGCCTGAGGCGACCTATCTCGCCTGGCTCGATCTGCGTGAAACGGATATGGCCAAGGCTAACCCAGATGTCTCGCCCCAACAGCTATTGCTTGAGCAGGCACGTGTTGCGCTGTCCGACGGTGCCGATTTTGGCTGGCCCGGTTTTGTGAGGCTCAACTTTGGTACCGAGTCGAGTCGCCTAGAAGCTGCCTTGGAACGCATGGACCGCGTGCTGAACGCCGGTTCGCCGCCCTAAACATGCCTGCATGACGTACGTGAAAAACGGCCCCACAATCGGGGCCGGCCTTTTTTAGTCTGCAGATGCACGATGGTCAATGTGTCTACGTGAAAAGATTACTTAGTAGAGTAACGTGAACAGTTTGCGGCGATAAGTCACCGTTAACGGATGGTCATTGCCTAGCACATCGAATGCACGCAGCAGCGTCTTGCGTGCTGCGTCCTCGCCATAGCTGCGGTCGCGCTTCATGACATCGAGCAAGCCTTCCAGCCCTTCATCATAGCGACCGTCAGCGACGGCACGCAGCGCACGCTGATAGCGGGCTTCACTGTCATCACGTTCGCCCAGAGCGGTAATCTGTTCGTGGCTCCAGGCCTCGGCAGCAAATTCCATACGTGCCCGAACGCCCTTGGCCTTGGGCGAGTCGCGGTGCTCGGGCGGCAGGGCATCGAGGATCTCGGTCGCCTGGGCGCTATCCTCTTCGGCGGCAAGTACACCGGCGAGCTCAATGTGATAGTCATAGTGCTCAGGATTTTCAGCCAGCAACTGCTGATAAAGTGTCTTGGCTGTGGCCGTGTCGCCGCTTTCTAGCGCGGCTTGCGCCTGCTCCTCGATGTTTTCTCCCGAGGCTGCTGGTGCATCAATATATTGTCCCAGCCATTCACGAATCTGGCCTTCTGGTAAAGCGCCCTGAAACTGATCGTACAACTGACCCTGAATGATGATCTTGACGTCAGGTACCGAGCGGATGCCCAGCTGCGCTGCGATTTGCTGGTTATCTTCGATATTGAGCTTGGCAAGAACAAAGGCGCCCTGATACTCACGCGCCAGCTTCTCGAGTACCGGCATCAAGCTCTTGCAAGGCTCGCACCAGGGTGCCCAACTGTCGAGCAATACCGGTACTTGCATTGAACCTTCCAGCACGACCTGCTGGAAGTTGGAAACATCCACTTCGACAATATATTGGCTCTCATCGGTTTGCCCTTTCGATGGGCCAGGCAGCTTGGCGCCGGGTTTGGCGGGTTCATTCTGCCCCATTGGGGTACCGGTTCTGGGATCGACGATTGGCATGTTGGCAAGGCCCTAAAAGCAGGTGAAGAAAATGGATGTAGTTTCCCTCGTTATGATGGCTGGCGGGCGGAAATTCAACCGCCATCAGCACCAGTGGGCTATCAGTAGGAGGATAGCGCATCGAGTAAAGGCACTCAGGTCACAGGATAGGCGTCAATATAATTAGCATGCTTAGAAAATGCCGCTATCCTTGGATAGTTTAGCGGTCATCGGCAACCGTGACCGTTTATCGCCATGACACAAGCATCAAGGAGACGATATGCAATTCCGGGATTTGACCGACAAGGTAGCCGTAGTAACCGGCGCATCAAGCGGCATCGGTGAAGCAACGGCAAAAGCATTGTCCGCTGAGGGCGTCAACGTAGTGCTAGTGGCGCGTAATCGCGAGCGTATCGAGGCATTGGCCAGCGAGATCGGTGAGCGTGCGATAGCCATACCTACCGATGTGGGCAACGAAGATGAAGTGGCGGCGCTGTTTAACGAAGTCAAAAAACGTTTCGGCGGGCTCGATCTTCTCTTCAACAATGCTGGAGTGGGCTATAACGGTCCCTTCGAGGATAGCAAGCGCGACGAGTGGAAGAAGACCATCGACGCTAATCTCTACGGCGTACTCTATTGCACTCAGGAGGCGATTCCACTGATGCGTGGCCGCGAGGGAGCGATGATCAATACCGTTTCAAGCGTGGGCGGACGCTACGGCGTGCCCGGCTGGTCGGTATACTGCGCTACCAAGTTCGCCGTGGTGGGCTTCCACGATACGCTCAGGAAAGAGATTGGCGGTGAAGGAATTCGTGTTTCGCTGATCGAGCCAGGCGCGGTCTATACCAACTGGGGCCACAACGTCACCGAAGATGCGATGAAAAAGCGCCGTGATGACGTCGAAGCGCTGCATGCCGAAGATATCGCCAATGCCTTGGTCTATGCTTTCGCTCAGCCTGGGCATGTTAATCCGCAAGAGCTTCTGATAATGCCGACCAAGCAGGTTTCACCTTAATCATTGTATTGAACCGCTAAGTGTTTTCGCTGCGTCCGGTATCATGTGATACCGGACGCGTTCGTTTGGTATCGCTAAAAGTAGTGAAGGTGCTGAAAACGTTCGCAGGTAGCTTGCGCAGGCAACGCGGGAGGATAGCTAACGATAATGCTGATGATGTTACTCAAGGCGGCCGTAGGTCTGATTGCCTTCGTTGCGCTGCTGCTGGCAGGCCCGGCATACATGATATTGTGGGGTGGCGTTGATACCGCCGCCGATTGGGCGACGGCCAGCCGCGAGCGGGCCGGGAATGCCCCCGATCCGGCCACCACGCGGGAAGCTATCGTTCAGGTCTACGGCGCACGCGCTTTTTCGTGGCGAGGCGCGTTTGCAGCGCATACCTGGATTGCGATCAAGTCGCAGGATGCGCGTCATTACACCATTTATGAAGTGATGGGCTGGCGGCGGCCCACGGTCAGTATTCATGCCAATGCACCGGATCGCGCCTGGTTCGGCAATCCTCCGCACCTGCTGGCCGAGATTCGCGGTGACAAGGCTGCTGCGGCTATTCCCCGCCTGCAATTGGCGGCAAGCAATTATCCTTATCCCCAGACGTATCGTATCTGGCCGGGTGCCAACAGTAATTCCTTCGTGGCGTGGATGGTGCGTCAGGCACCGGAGCTTAATGTGGAGTTGCCCTCAATTGCCCTAGGCAAGGATTATCTCGTCGACAATACGCATTGGTGGGGGCGTTTTTTTGCACCAGCACCCAGTAACAGCGGTTATCAGTTTTCGCTCTTTGGCCTGCTGGGCATCATGGTCGCCCGTGAAGAAGGCATTGAGATCAACGTGCTAGGCTTGGTGTTCGGTCTCGATCCTCTCGATTGGGCGATCAAGCTGCCGGGCATTGGTCGTATCGCCAGGAAACCGCTCGTCGAGGACAATCGGGATGCAACCGATCACTAGAAATCGCTTCAGGAGATGAATATGGCGGGTCCGATCAAGGTGGCAATCGTCGGGTATGGGTTGGCTGGCAAGGTCTTCCATGCGCCGTTGATCGTGCATACCGAGGGGCTTGTGCTCGATGCGGTTGTGTCGAGCCGGCATGATGAGATCAAGGCTGACTATCCCGATGTGCGGGTACTGTCATTTGAGCAGGTACTTGATGACACATCGATTGGACTGGTTGTGGTGGCGACACCCAACGATACCCATGCCGCTATCGCTCTCCAGGCGCTTGAGCGTGGCAAACATGTCGTGATCGATAAGCCGTTCGCGCTCAATGTGGCTGATGCAAAGAAGCTGATCGCTGCAGCGGAACAGGCGGGTACGGTAGTCTCCGCTTTTCAGAATCGTCGCTGGGATGCCGACTTTTTAACCGTGAAGAAGGTCTTGGCAAGTGGCGAATTAGGAGAGCTGGCTCAGTTTGAATCGCACTATAGCCGCTATCGCCCCCAGGTGCAGGACCGTTGGGGCGAAACGGATGCGCCGGGTACCGGCAACTGGTTCAACCTGGGCTCGCACACTGTTGATCAGGCGCTTCATCTGTTTGGACGACCGCAGGGCGTCTTGGCCGATTTTGCTATCCAGCGCAGCGGGGGCAGGGCCAGTGACTACTTCCATGTATTACTGCGTTATGAAACGCATCGTGTCATCTTGCATGGCAGTACGCTGGCGAGCTGGGAAGCGCCGCGCTTCTTGCTGCATGGCACCAAGGCGAGCTTTGTCAAATATGGCCTCGATACTCAGGAGCCTGCACTTCGCGCCGGTGATCGGCCGGGTCATGACTACTGGGGCATCGATCCCCAGCGTGGTGAAGTCGTGATCCGCCATGGCGAGGAGATTGAGCGCCACCAGATTGCAAACGAGCGCGGGGCTTATCCAAGCTATTACCGCGCGTTGAAAGACGCTATCAATGGTGACGGCCCTAATCCAGTCCCCCCCGAGGAGGCGTTGGCCACGACGGAGCTACTTGAGGCAGCGATTCGCAGCACCGAGGAGCGCCGCGAAATCCTGCTCTAGGCGGAACTGATCGCAACAAGGCGTAGCATTACGCGCCTTGTTGCGCAGTAGTAGATGCTTCGGAGAGGCGCTGATTGGCATAGCGTCTTGCCAATACCGCACAGACGAATAGTTGAATCTGATGAAATAACATCAGCGGCAATACGATGCTGCCGACATCCTGTGGCGAGAAAAGTACATTCGCCATGGGAATCCCGCTTGCCAAGGTCTTCTTGGAGCCGCAAAACACCACGGTAATTTCATCTTCCTTCGAAAACTTCAGAAGTCGACTGGCATAAGTCGTAATGATCAGGACGACGGCGAGCAGGATACAGTCGACGATGACCATGGTGATCAGACCCGTCACGCTTAACTTGCCCCACAGGCCGGAAATGACCGCTTCGCTGAAGGCAAGATAGACCACCATCAGGATTGAACCGCGATCGACTAACGACAAATGCTTCTTATGGGCACGTACCCAGCCACCAATCCACGGCTGTAATAGCTGGCCGAGCAGGAAAGGAGCAAGTAGTTGGAGCAGGATCGAAGTAACGGCATCTAGTGAAGCGCCGTTACTGCTGCCTTGTGTCGTCAGCAACAGGCCGACCAATACCGGCGTCAGGAACATGCCAAGGATATTGGATGCCGAAGCCGAACAGATTGCCGCCGGAATGTTGCCGCCGGCAATCGAGGTGAAGGCAATCGACGACTGCACGGTAGACGGCAATACACACAAAAACAGAACGCCCATGTAAAGCGCTGGCGAGAGTAGTTCTGGCGAGATCAACCCTATGATCAGTCCCAGCAGAGGAAACAGCACAAAGGTGCTGGCGAAGATAACCAGATGCAGCCGCCAGTGGGTAATGCCTTCCAGTACGGTCTTGGGTGAAAGCCGTGCACCGTGCAGAAAGAACAGCAGGGCGATAGCAATGGTAGTGGCTACTGAAAATGCCTCGGCGAACTCGCCGCTGGCAGGTAACAGGGATGCCACGATAACGGTGGCAATCAAATACAGCAGGAACTTGTCGATGTTAAGCCGGCTCAGCATGCTCAAGGTCTTGTCCTTTTTCATCGGTAATGCATGAACGGTGGCTGCATCATAGCGAGCGGGCCGGTTATTTTGAATCGTGCTTTCAGTGATGACTGCTATCACATTTCATGATAAATCACATAGGTAACATCAAGAGACAAGTGTCATATGTTCAATCCGGTATGGCTGCAGACCTTCGTAACGGTGGCACAAACACGCAGCTTTACGGCATCTGCGGTTCAGCTTGGCTTGGGCCAGTCGACAGTTAGTCAGCATGTCCGCCGTCTTGAAGACGTGGCCGGGCAGCGGCTTTTTGTGCGCGATACCCATACGGTCACGCTGACCTCATCCGGTGAGGCGCTACTGGGTTTTGCGCGTACCATCCTTGAAACTCAGGAACAGGCGCGGCGCCATCTCAAGGGTAGCGAGCTGCGTGGTCGGCTGCGTTTTGGCGCATCGGAGGATTTTGTCTCTACACGTTTGCCAGAAGTATTGGGTGAATTTACCCGCCGTCATCCTGCTGTCGATCTTGAATTGAACGTCGCGTTGAGTGGGCAGCTTTACGAACAATTGGATGCAGGTGAACTCGATCTGGTCCTGGCCAAACGCCGTCTGGATGATCCTCATCGAGGTCAGGTGTTACGTCGTGATCGCCTGGTGTGGGCAGCCCGCGCCGATGCACCTATCGAAGTGGGTAAAGCGGTACCGTTGATTCTTTATCCACGCCCCAGCATTACCCGTGAAGCTGCACTTGATGCACTCACCCGGGGTGGCCACTCATGGCGAATCGTATGTACCTGCGCCAGTCTGAGCGGGCTGCATGCCGCCGCCTTGGCGGGGCTTGGTATCATGGTGCAACCGCGCAGCCTGATGTCACGCGGTCTGGTGGATATCAGCACTCACGCCGATTTACCCGAACTCGAAGAAGTGGAATTCGTACTTACGGGAAGAGGCCCTGCGCTAGGCGGCATTGCCGATGAGTTGGCAATGGCAATACGTCACAATGACAGGCGTCTGCAGCCAGATTGATGATACTGGACGGCGTTTTCTAGCGGTATCGTACGGTTTTCAAACAACTGCCAAAACCGACACCTTTCGGTATCGGTTTTCTTAATTTGGTAGCGGGGGCCGCTGATTCGAAACAAGAGGGAACCGACGACCTGCCATGAGCCCGTTGCAGTAACGTACTCAAACGCTGCTGAATAATAGATACAAAAAAACCGACACCTTTCGGTATCGGTTTTTTTAATTTGGTAGCGGGGACCGCTGGTTCGAAACAAGAGGGAACCGACGACGTGCTATGAGCCCGCTACGCTAGCATGCTCAAACGCGGCTGAATAATAGCTATAAAAAAACCGACACCTTTCGGTATCGGTTTTCTTAATTTGGTAGCGGGGGCCGGATTTGAACCGACGACCTTCGGGTTATGAGCCCGACGAGCTACCAGGCTGCTCCACCCCGCATCGACGTGCTGTGCATACTACTCGCTTTTGATTTAATGTCAATGGGATAAAGCATTTAGCTTGATTATTCCCATTGGCGTCCACGCATTATCTCCATGAACTCATCCAGCAAGGGGGCCTCTATACGCCATGTGTCGGCACTGATAGGGCCGGTAGCCAACACATGTAGCTGTACCTGTTCAAGTTCTTGCTGGCGTGTCAACGTGGTGCCCATGCTGTCATTGAGACGGGCGACTTGAACATCGAGTCGACGCGGCTCATCTTCTGGGGCAATAGGGGCATCGGCAAGTACAGCCAGGTGGACACGTAAATGAGAAAGCCGGTCAGCACCTGCCTCCTTGGTTGATGTTCGACGCATCCGGTTACGTTGTTGATGCGCCTTGAGGGCATCCTTATCGAGGGCTATCTCGGTCTCGATATCAGCAACTGCTTCACCGGCTAGCGCGCGCGTATCAGCATCGACATGAGCATCAAGCAGTGGGCGCCAGGCATGCCAGCGCGAGATCAGCACATCACGGGCAAGCTGTTCAAGTGTTTGATGACGAGCACGAATAATGCCATTCCAGCGACGCTGCATGCCCTCGGTACGACGCCCGGCGGGCAGTGGTGCCAGCCTAATAACCTCGGCTTCTGCTTCGTCGAGTATATGTCTTTCTTCAATGCTGGCAGGTTGCCAAGCGTCGAGTCGGTCGATTAATGCTTGCATGGCATCGAACCGCTCATCCTGCTGTGCCTTGCGCTTGTTGCGCTGATGGTCACGGGCCGCAAAGACAGTATCGCAAGCATGACGAAACGTTTTCCACAACGCTTGCTCTTCACCCTTTGGTGCACGCCCCAGTGCGCGCCACTGTTGCTGTAGCGCCTTGGCCTGTTCTGCACGTGCTTCGGCGTCTCCTGTTTCATCGGCCAATGCCTGAACCTGTTCGATCAGGTCACGCTTGGCATCCGCCAAGGCGCGGGCGCGGTCATCAATCAGGGCCTGCAGGCCACGCATTGACTGAGCGAAACGCTGTCTGACGGCTTCCGCTTGCTCCCTCGGCACCGGTGTATAGCGCTGCCACTCCTCACGTGAGCGATTGCGTATCTGACGTAAGGCATCCGGGTCCGCCCCAGCATCGGGTGCCGCCAGTAATGCTTCGAGCTGCGCGCAAAGCGCTTCACGATGGGCAAGATTCTCGTTTCGTTGATGAATGCGTTCTTCAAAATAATGCCTCAGCGAGGCTTTTACCTTATCGGAGGCCTCGCGAAAGCGGCTCGATAGCTGACGTGTCGCCGCGGCATCGCCGAGTGCTTTCCATTCGCTGACAAGCTGACGATGGCGGCGGTCACGCTCCATGTCGGTTAAAGGCTCATCAATGAGTGCTTCCATGGCCGTGCAGAGCTGTTCACGCTTGGGCGCCGCGACGAAGCCGCGCCAATCCCTGAGTTCAGCGGTCTGGGCAGTGAGTCGCTTGACGGTAGCGGAAAACCGCTCGCGGGCCTTCGGGTCAAGATGGGTGTCACGCTGCTTGATGGTATCGAGCAGGCGGGTTGCGGCGCGTAGCTCACCGCTTTCCAGCAGCGCTTCGAGCCGTTCTAGATCAGCGGCAAAGCGTTCCTCCTGCGCTCTGGAAGCCACAACATCTGCAGCACGTTCGGCAGCATTGGACTGACATGCTCGATAGAGTTCATCAAGAAGCTGCGGCCGTGGCAGCGCGGTTGGCCAGTCTATTTCACGGGCAAGTACATCAAGAGGAGCTTTATCGCCGGCATCCAGCGCCTGCTCCAAGGCGGCCTTGTGATCCTCCAGGCGCTGCCAGGCGCTGCCGATGGCATCAAGCTCGCTCAGTAACTGTTCATAGCGTTCCTGAACCTGTACTTGGGGAGAGCGCTCATCTGAAAGCACACGCCAGCGTTCACTCTGCAGACGGCGCTGCGCCACCATGCTATCGATATCCTGCCTGCTGGGCGCGGGGGGCTGTTGGAGATGTGCGAGCGTACTCTCCAGTGCATCAATGATCTCTTGGCGCTTAGTCTGTGCTTGAGCCTGGGCGAGCGCTTCGGCTTCGGCGGCGCGGTGGTGTGCTTCATGTTCATGAATAGTAACGCGACAACGCTGATCAGCGAGATGGAAGCGACGCTCTTGTTCGGCATCGGCGCCTGATGCGTTCAACTCCCATTCACGTACCAAGTGACGATAACGTGCATCATAAAGCGGCTCCCAGCTATGAGCCCCATGTCGCTCAAGAGACTCCAAAAGCTCCTCACGGCGAGCCTGACGCGTTTCGAGATCGCGCGTGGCGGCTCGGCGTTGATTAATCCGATTGCGCGCTTGACGGGCAATATTGCGATCACGACGCGATTCGCGCGCCAACCGCTCAAGACCTTCGTCGCTTTCAACACGCGCAGCGGCGGCGTGCCGCACGGCTGCAATCGAGTTGCGACACGCCTGATCAACCAGTACAGCTTCATCGTCGAGACGGGCTAGCGCGCTTAACCGTAGCTGTTGATTGTCAGCACGCAGCGCAATGTCGTTTAACAATGCAGGCGCTGCGATCTTTTCCAGCAGCATTTGCCGTTCTTCAAGCGGTAGGGAGGATTCGTGCTCTCCCGTAACATGCCTTACCAGAAGCGCATTGAGCTCCGCTTTCTCGAAAGGACTGCGCTCTACCAGTTGGTTGGGATCGTCCAGCCGCTCAAGTGCGGTACGACGGACATGCTCATCGTTATCGTCGAGCAGAACGAGGAGAGTATCGCGATCACGTTGGGGATCGAGACGTCCGACTGCTTCACGGCGCACGTGAGCATCGGGGTGGCGCCAGCGTGGCGCGAAGAAACGTTGCAAAAATCCAGGCATTTAGGCTTCCGATACACGAACAGACGGCAAAGAGTATCTAATCATGTCCTTGCATGACGAGAAAGGTTACGTATCGGTGCATGAAGACACCTGACATCTGCAAGGACAGCGCTTATCATCAATTGCGTTTAGGGGGGGCTCACTATAGCGTTACCCCTTCAAGTGCCAAAACATCAGCCGACGTGGAGCCGGTCATGAGTCTCAACGTGGACAGAGCGAGCACCGCTTTCACTTTCAAAGGCGGTATGCTGCCAATGACGGTCATGGAGCTTACCAGCGCAGACCCCGAACGGGTGCGTGCTCAGCTCTCGAGTAAATTGAGCCAGTCCCCGGCGTTCTTTCAGCATACACCGGTAGTGCTCAGTGTAGAAAAGCTTGATGAGCCTCATCTGGCCCTCGAAAGATTGTGCGCCGTTTGCCGCGCCCATAAATTACTACCGGTCGCAGTGCGTGGCGGTGGCGATAGTATCAAACAGTCAGCTTGGGCGCTGGGGCTTGGCTGGTTTCCGACCCAGGAAAATCGCCCTCAAGCCGTCAACTCGTCATCTGACGATGCGACTGCAGAGGCGGTACTGAACGAGGCACCGCTTAGCGCCGCGAGCGGTGGGCGTATATACCGTGGCACCGTACGCTCCGGGCAGCAGGTCAGCGCTTCCGAAGGTGACCTGGTGGTCATCGGGGCGGTCAACGCTGGTGCAGAGATTCTCGCTGCTGGCAGCGTGCATGTCTATGGGCCACTGCGCGGACGAGCGCTCGCCGGTATTCATGGGGATCGTGAAGCAGGAATTTTCTGCCATGAATTGCATGGTGAGTTGCTCTCGGTAGCCGGTAATTACAAGCGTCTTGAGGACATTGATCCGACGCTTTTGGGGCGTGCTGTACAGGTCCGCCTGCTGGAAGACCAACTGAATATTGAAACGCTCGGTTGAGCGGTATTTAACAACTGCATTAAAACAGGATACGAACTTTGGCCAAGATCATCGTAGTGACCTCCGGGAAGGGCGGGGTCGGCAAGACCACCAGTGCGGCAGCGATCGCAACGGGTTTGGCGCTGCGAGGCAACAAGACCGTTGTCATCGATTTCGATGTGGGGTTGCGTAACCTCGACTTGATCATGGGCTGTGAGCGTCGCGTGGTATATGACCTGATCAACGTGATTCAGGGAGAAGCGGGACTCAATCAGGCAATGATTCGCGACAAGCGTGTCGATAACCTCCATATCCTTCCTGCGTCGCAAACACGTGATAAGGATGCGCTCACGGAAGAGGGCGTCGAGCGCGTACTCGGCTCGCTGTCTGAGGAGTTTGATTACATCATCTGTGATTCACCGGCCGGGATCGAGCGTGGAGCACAGCTTGCCATGCACTTCGCCGATGAAGCTGTTGTAGTGACCAACCCAGAAGTCTCGTCCGTGCGCGACTCCGACCGGATACTGGGACTGCTGTCGTCCAAGACGCGCCGTGCCGAAAAGAACCAGGAACCTATCAAGGAGCATCTTTTGATCACGCGCTACGATCCGATGCGCGTGGATAGCGGCGATATGCTAAACCTACAGGACATCCAGGAAATTCTGGCGATCAACCTGATTGGTCTGATTCCCGAGTCCGAAGCGGTGCTGCGCGCCTCCAACCAGGGTGTGCCGGTCACCCATGATCAGCAGAGCGATGCCGGTCAGGCTTATGTTGATACTGTTTCACGACTGCTGGGTGAAGATGTGCCATTGCGTTTCCACGAGGCCCAGAAAAAAGGCTTCCTGAGCCGTATGTTCGGAGGAGGGCGCCGGTGAAACTACTCGATTTCCTCAAACGGGAGCGCAAGAAGTCCGCCTCAGTTGCCAAGGAGCGCCTACAGATCATCGTGGCGCACCAACGCGGCCAACGAGGTCAGCCGGACTACATGCCTATGCTTGAGCGAGAGTTGCTGGAGGTGATCAGACGTTATGTCGAGGTAGAGCAGGATGCGATCAGCATCTCGCTCGACAGCGAAGATGACTGCTCTGTGCTTGAATTGAATGTAACCCTGCCCAATCGCGGGTAATAGCGTTCGGGCTCAGGCTCGAACGCGCCACGCGACGGTGGAGTGACTACCGTCCCTGCACGTTTCAGACGTTCTCTTGGCGTTTTCACGCTAGCTATGGCGTTTGCCATCTACCTTGTTGATATTGCCGATAAACGGGATGACCACTTTTGGAACAGCCCAGCTTTCTTTTTCATGATTACGAAACGTTCGGTGCCGATCCGCGCCGTGACCGGCCTTCCCAGTTCGCTGCGATCCGTACGGATGAGGCGTTCAACGAAATTGGTGAGCCGCAGGTTATCTATTGCCGCCAGGCCGATGATTATCTCCCCCATCCGCAAGCGTGCCTGCTGACCGGCATCACTCCTCAGCTCGCGTCACGACGAGGGATACCTGAGGCCGAGTTCGCCGGCGCTATCCATGAAATGATGTGCGTATCGAATACGTGCTCGCTGGGCTATAACACGCTGCGTTTCGATGATGAGGTGTCGCGCCATCTTTTTTATCGTAACTTTCTCGACCCTTATGGCCGTGAATGGCAGAACGGTAACTCGCGCTGGGACTTGATTGATGCTGTGCGCACGTTCTATGCGCTGCGCCCTGATGGTATTGAGTGGCCGCTGCGCGACGGTGATCAGAAACCCGGCGTGCCAAGCTTCAAGCTCGAACATCTCACTGCGGCCAATGGCATCGAACATGCCGGGGCCCACGATGCCCTATCCGATGTACGTGCCACTATTGCCATGGCACGGCTGCTGCGAGCGAAGAATACGAAGCTTTTTGATTATCTGTTGAGCCTGCGCGACAAGCATGTTGTGCTCGGGCTGCTTGATATTGCCGCGCGTAAGCCGATGCTGCATATTTCACGCCGTTACCCGGCAGCGCGTGGCTGTAGTGCATTGATCGTACCGTTGGCCAAACACCCCAAAAATCCCAACGGTATTATTGTCTACGATCTTTCCGTCGATCCGACGCCGCTGTTCGAGCTTGATGCCGAGGCGATTCGGGCGCGAGTATTCGCCAGTACCGATGAGTTGAGTGAGGGCGAAACACGCATTCCGCTCAAAATATTACACATCAATCGCAGCCCCGTGCTACTGCCCATCAAAGCCGTGGACGAGCGGGCGGCCGAGCGGTTATCCCTTGATCGGGCGCAGGCTGAGCGGCACTGGCAAATGCTGGCGGCGCGCAGTGATGTTGCCGTCAAGGCCGCTGAGGCCTTTGCGACCGAGCCGCCAGCCGGCGTGGCCGACCCCGATATGATGCTCTATTCGGGAGGGTTCTTCTCATCGGCTGACAAGCGGGCCATGGCCGAGGTACGTCAGGCTGAGCCTGATGCACTGGCGGAACTCAGACCGGCATTTCAGGATTCTCGTCTGGAAGATATGCTGTTTCGCTATCGGGCGCGCAGTTATCCCGACACGCTCTCCAGTGAGGAGCGGCACCAGTGGGATGAATACCGCTGGGAGCGGATCAATTCCTCTCAGACCTCTTCGCTGACGCTGCAAGGCTTTGCCCGTGAGATTGAGCGTCTGAACCAGGTGGCACTGGACGACCGGCAGCGGCAAATTCTCGAAGAGCTGGTCATGTACGTGGAAGCAATGATGCCAGCGCAGGCATTTGAATAGTTTATTGTCCGTATCTTCGCGGGCGTGATGTCAGTGCGCTAAAAAAGACGCCCCCGGCCAAGGCCGGGGGCGTCTTGTATGCAGCGTTAAATGCTATTTACGCGAGCTACTCGTCACCCTTGGGTAATGGCGAAAGTTCCTCGCCCCACTGACGCTGGTCGGTGTTGGCCGGTACGTCCGGGTCGGCTGCGATATCGAGCTCCGGTGCCTTGCGCAAGTCATGCCATGCCCGCTTGATATCGTCGGCATCAAGCGCATCGACGCGCTTGGCCAAGCGCTCCTGACGGTCAAAACTGGTCCGGTCGGCAGCAAGTTCTCGCCACAGGCGATCAGTCATCTGGTCGAGACGCTTATCACGTTCCAGTATTGATTCACGCACGGCGTTGCGATAAGGCGCGAGCGTTTTTTCGTCAAGTTGATCAATTTCATTATCGAACTGGTCCAGGAACGCTTCCATGCGCATGAACAGGGTCTCGCTGCTCTGGCTCGGCGACTGGATCAGCATGCCGAGTCCAGGTGCGTCCATCAGGGGCTGGTAGCGTGCATAAACCACGTAGCCAAGCTGCTCTTCAGTGCGCAATTGTGTGTAGAACGGGGCCTGAATCAACTGTCCAATCACGGCGAGCCGGGCTTGTTCATCAAGCGAGCGATCACTGCCCTGCAAATAGCGCAGCGCACCGGCATCGTTACGCTCGGTCACTGGCCGGAGGGCAGGCAGCTCGTCAGTGACGCGCAGTACATCCAGATCGGGGATAGCGGACAGAGCAACCTTAGGGTTGAGCGCGTCAGCAATGATGTTGCCTCCTTCCTGGGCCTGTGCGGCGGTCAGATTGCCTACGGCCATGGCCTGTAGATGCAGGTTGCCAAGCCACTGACGGCGGAACGCACGCAGATCATCGACGCTGAGATCGTCTATGGCATCAAGCTGCTGTTCGGTCAGCCACTGTGGCCTGATCAGGGTGTTGACCAGCGTGTAATTCATTTGTTCATAGAGGGCTGCCTGGCGCTGGTTTAGCCACTGCTGCTTGAGATTGAGCTTGATGCGCTCGAATGTTTCTCGGTCGATGTCACCCTGTTTGAGCTGATCGATCACCTCTCTGATCACCAGGGGTTGACGATCTCGCCAGCCTGAAAAGGCAAGCGTCATGCCTCGCCCGTGGGCGTAGGCGCTCACCTGTTGCCCCGCCAGACGCGCGGGATAGAGACGCGCATTCAAACTGTCACCCAGCCAACCGGCCAGTAGCTCGGTCAGCACAAGCTGGTGGACGTCATCTCCCGCATGAGGATTCTGCAGACTGAAGCGCCACTCGACACGTGGTACGCCGAAGTGGCTATCGGGGCGATACCAGAGATCGAATCCCTGCTCATCGACAAGACGCTGTGGTGCCTTATCATCAAGATCGAGTACCTGAAAATCATTGGCGATGAAGGGGTTCGCATCAGGCAGGGCCAACCCACCGAGAGCTGTGGCTTGTGGCCATTGATCAATATGCTCGGCATGGTAAGGCGCGGCAAACCACGGCGAGGTTCTTCCACCCTGCACACTGGGGCCGCTATAAACACGCAGCAGATTGTCAGGCGTCAATGCACTGAGATAACGACGAATCAGTGCTTTATCGAACTGATCCATGCGGTACGGGGCAAAGCGGACATCCTCAAGCGGATAGCGCGCCATATTAGACGTCAGCTGCATGACGAGCTGAGTCGGGTCGGTGCTCTGCTGGAAGCGGAACTGCTGCGCATCAAGACTCGCCTGCTCGTCGTAGCGCCACTTGGCAATACCATGGTCACGCACGAGTTCAAGGTAAGCGAACAAGCTGGCTTGAATCTCGCCGAGGTGTTTGGCTCCTTCAGGCGTCAGGTCGATATCAACGGCAAACAAGGCATGCTCGCCATCGGCATCAGCGGTACCGGCAGACAGCCCATCGGCCCATCCGGCATTGCGCAGTTGCGCCAGCAAGCTGCCCTTGCCTTCATGGCCGAGCAGGTTAGCCAAGTAGGAAGCAGGCTTGATGCGATAATCCTGCTCTGGGTCAGGAATCGGAAAATAAAAGGTGGCCTGGCGTTCCTCGCGCAGCGATTTCACGTCGAGGCGGGCCGGCAACTCGGCATCAGTGGCCATTGCCACATCAATCGTCGGTTTGGTGAGGTGCCGGTTCGGAACTGCTGCAAAGCGTTGGCGAACCAGGGTCTCAAGCTCATCCAACGACTGTGGCCCTGTCACTGCCAGGTGCATCATGTTGGCATCGTAATGTTGGTGATAAAAATCTATCAGCCGCTGGCGTAGCGGTACGTCGCCGTCCTTGAGTGTGTCAAGGCTGCCGACGCTGAAGCGATGAAAAGGGTGATCGGGGTTGAGTACCTGATTGATAGCGTCGTTGACGCGCCGTGCATCATCACGAATGCGTGCCTGGTACTCGGAGTGAACGGCATGCCGCTCTCGATCGACATAATCGGCATTAAATAGGGGGGCAATGAAGAACTGACTGAAACGATCCAACGCTTGTGGCAGTGCCTCGGGATCGATATCAAAGAAGTAATTGGTATCGGTCGATGCGGTAAAGGCATTGTGATCGCCGCCATGCTGACTGATAAAGTCCTGATAGCCGCCTGGTTCCGGAAAACGCTCAGTGCCTAAAAACAGCATGTGTTCAAGAAAGTGCGCAAGTCCTGGGACATCTTCAGGGTCAAAGGCGCTTCCGACATCGATATTCATCGATGCTGCGGCCTTATCGGCCTTGGGATCACTGACAAGAATGACCTCAAGGCCGTTGTCGAGTGTAAGGGCGCGATAGTCGCGCGGATCATTTGGACTTTTGATCACTCGTTGCTCACTGCTGTCATGGCTGTGGGACGGGACGGAATTAGCGTAAGCATTGACGGGTGCAAGGCCAAGCACGCTGGAAAACAGCGTGGCGCTGGCCAGCAGCCCGCTAAATGGGCGCAGCAAAAAACGGGATGACATGGGTTCTCCTATTATGTGTCCTGCTGAGCGGCCGATTGAATGGTCTGCATCAGGCCTGTCGGATGGGCACAGGACCATTCCTGACAGGCAGGATTGTCGACGCGTTTCGATACCGGGAATGCGCCAAGCAGGTCCAGCGGTGTAGTACTCAGCATTGCCTGGGCTTCTTCCAGTGAGGTGGTTGGCGCAAGCCACCGCTCGGCATGCTGCGCATCGATCACCGCCGGGAAACGATCGGTGAGTGGTGCCAACAGGGTATTGGCCTCCACAGTGATCAATGCTGTCGAGTCAAATGCACCTGTACTGTCTTTGGTAGTGTCGAGGCGATAACGCGTCCAGATACCTGCCAGCAGTAAGGGCGTACGGTCACTGCGTGTCACCAGAAAGGGTTGCTTCATGCGTGGCTGAGTCTTCCAGATATAGACACCGCTAACAGGAATCAGTGCCCGCTGTTCGACAAAAGCTTCACGAAACATGCGCCGCTCATTGAGTGACTCGGCACGGGCGCAGTGAGGGGCGTGATCAAGTACCTTGAGCCAGCTCGGTGTCAGTCCCCAAAAGGCATGGGCGAGACGAGAGTGGCCGGCCTCATGACGAATGATAGCGAGACGATGACGCGGCGCGAGGTTAGGGCTTGTAATCAAGCCAGCTTCTGCATCGAGCTCTGGCAGCAAGGCGTGAAGGTCGAACGGAGCAATATGCAAACGGCCAGCCATGATAAATTCCTGAGGATCATCTTATGAAACAAGACATTGGGTAAGCGTTAGATTAAAGATATGGCATCACCTTAGTTTTAGAGCGCAACGCTTGCGTTTGGAACGGGGCTCGATATGCTGTACAAAAACGCTGTTCGACCATAATACAATTATTCGAGGATACTGATGGCCCGTCCACGACAGCATGTGCCGGAAGAATTGCATGCCCGTGTAATGACAGCGTGTGACGACTGGCTGAAAGAGCACCCGGTTCACTCGCTATCGTTACGCTCGATTGCTCGTGAAGTTGGCTGTGCACCGAGCACGCTTTTGAAACTTTACGGCAGCTTCGGCAATCTTCTCCAGTACGTCAACCTGCAGACCCTCGAAGGGCTTCGCGGTAGTATCGAGGAGATGGCGCTTGAGTCACCCGATGAACGTCTTGCAGCCCTCGCCCATGCCTATTGGCACTTTGCCCACCAGTATCCTTATCGGTGGCAGCTATTATTTGATTATCCCCTCGCGCAGGAGGGGGAGCTCGACCAGCGACAGAATTCGATGATCGAGGGGTTGTTCATTCGCGTCGAGGCGACACTAAAGGAAATTCAGCCCACGCTCAGCGAGCTTGACGCCAGCCGCATGGCGCGCACGCTGTGGGGCAGTGTACATGGCCTGGTTCACCTGGGCTTGAACGAGCGTCTGGGTTACTGGCAGGGTCAGCCTCTGGAAGTTACCGAACTGCTGGATCAACTGCTGCGCACGACCTTGGCAGGGTTGCGGCATCTGGGGGGAAGGGTGTGAGAGCATGGCTGATGAGAAGCCGCCGATTCGCTCCCTTCTTCTGGACGCAGGCCTTTGGCGCCTTCAATGATAATGTTTACAAGAATGTACTGCTGCTGCTGATCACTTTTGTTGCCGTACCAGACAGGGGCTGGGATGCGGGAACGATCAATAACCTCGCTGCAGGCTTGTTCATTCTCCCTTTTCTGCTCTTCTCTGCCCTAGGCGGGACGCTGGCTGATAATATGGACAAGCGTCAGCTGATCTGTCGTCTCAAGTGGCTCGAGCTCGCGACCATGAGTGTGGCGGCGCTGGCGCTATGGTGGCAAGCCTATGGGCTGTTGCTTGCATTACTGTTCATGATGGGCACGCAATCGGCGCTATTCGGGCCGGTAAAGTATGCGATCTTGCCGCAGCATCTCGCCCGCAATGAGTTGGTGATGGCTAATGCCTGGGTCGAAATGGGCACCTTTCTGGCCATTCTGCTGGGAACATTGTTGGCCGCCATGCTGGCTTCAATGAAAGGTAGTGTAGGCTACACGCTTATCGGCATCACCTTGGTGGGTATCGCCGTGTGTGGCCTAACCGCGAGTTATTTCGTGCCGTCCGCGCCCGCGACCCAACATGATCGAATCTCATGGCGACCGCTATCGGAAACCTGGCTTGTCATGCGTGATGCGTGGCGAGCAAAGCAGATCTTTCCCGCTTTGCTTGGCATCAGTGCCTTCTGGTTCCTGGGGGCCTGCTATCTTACCCAACTGCCGATCTGGACCCGCGATGTTGTAAGCGGTGGCGAGGAAGCCTTTAGCCTTTTACTTGCCGCCTTCGCCCTTGGCATCGGTATTGGTTCGTTCATCTGTGCGCGGCTTTCTGCCGGCCGACTTGAAATTGGTCTGATCCCTATTGGCGCGCTGTTGATTGCCATTGGCGGGCTGGATTTTGCCCACCATTCACCATTGGCCGCGTCGCAGCTGAGCATCATGGAATTGCTGAATATGGCGCATCTATGGTGGATGCTGGCGGATCTGGTCGTTATAGGTGTAGGCGGGGGCATCTACATTGTGCCGCTCTACACACTGGTCCAGCTACGCAGTCACGAACAGCAACGGGCGCGAATGATCGCAGCCAACAATCTACTCAATTCCCTGTTCATGATCGTGGCCGCGCTGTTTGGCATAGTCATGCTCGGGTTATTTTCCGTTTCGTTGACAGCCTTCTTCGTTACCCTATCTGTCATTGCCTTGATGATTGCGGTCGGCATGGCGGTGCGTCAGCCGCGCCCTTTGATGCGTATCATCATATTTTTGTTGATTCACTGCTGGTATCGCCTTCGCCTCTCTGGGCGCCGTAATATTCCAGACGAGGGAGCCGCGCTTGTGGTCTGCAATCATGTCAGCTTCATGGATGCGCTGGTACTGGGGGGTGCATGCTCTCGGCCGTTGCGCTTTCTTATGGATAAGCCAATCTATGATTCGCCGTGGATGAACTGGTTCTTTCGCATGGCGGGTGCCATTCCTGTCAATTCCGAACGGCGGGATCCGGTGGGGATGCGTCGTGCGCTCGATCAGGTCGGCCAAGCGCTTGAAAACGGTGAAGTCGTCATGATCTTTCCAGAGGGGCGGTTGACCCGTGATGGTGAAGTGAATGAGTTTCGCCGTGGAATAGAGATGGTATTGCAGCGCAACCCTGTCCCCGTCGTGCCTGCAGCGCTGTCCGGACTTTGGGGCTCGTGGACGTCGCGGCGCGATGGAAAGCCTTTCTCACGCTGGCCTAAGCGCCTCAGAGCCAAGGTCAGTTTGACATTCGGCGTGCCTCTATCGCCTGAGCAGGCCACGCGTGAAACGCTTGAATTGCGCGTCCGGGAACTGAAGGCCCATATAGAAGGATCAAGCGAGAAGGTGTTGACGTAAGCGTTCCAGGCGTAGCAGCCAGATGACGAAAGGGTGTGCCACGGCACCCCCTTCGTGTTTTAGCGATTCGCTTTTTCTCGTCGCGTCAAGCAGCGAGCGATGGGTTACTCACCTGTTGAAGGCCAGGGCATTTCAACAATGACGGCTAGCCCACCGAACGGACTCTCATCAAGACGAAGCCGACCTTTGTGGTGGGTGACGATCTGCTCGACGATACCCAATCCCAGACCGTGACCGGCAACCTGTTCATCCAGGCGAGTGCCGCGGTGCAGTACGTCTTCGCGATGCTGAGGGGCTATGCCGGGGCCATCGTCATCGACACGCATGATCAGTTGGCTCTGTTCATGAAGCAGGGTCAATCGCGCCTGGCTTTTTGCCCATTTGCCAGCGTTGTCGAGCAGGTTGCCAAGGACTTCAAGCAGTTCATCACGATCCCAGGGGAGCGGCGTATTAAGTTCAACACTGGTGGTAAAATTTATAGCAGGACCATGGATTTCACGCAGCGTGTCCAGCAGCGGAGGCAGATCGGAATCAGGGCGAAAACGAGCCGCTGGTGACACTTCACAGGTATCGAGACGTGCCCGCTGCAGCTCCCTCTCGACCAGACGATGGATTTCATCGAGTCGGGTGCGCAGCGCGTCACGAAACTCGGGAATATTATTGAGCTCACGTCTCACCAGTAGGGTTTCAAGGACCGCAAGCGGTGTCTTGAGGGCATGGCCCAAGTTGGCAATACCGTCGCGCGAACGATTCAACACTTGCTCAATCCGGCTGAGCTGATGGTTGAGTTCTTCCACTACAGGAGCGATTTCATCAGGAACGCGGGTTTCCAGCGTCATGCGCTGTCCCTCGTGAAGTTGGGCCAGCTCCTTGCGCAGCTTTTCGAGTGGACGCAAGCCAAGACGGATGACGCGCCGCTGAACCAGCACCAGCATTACGGCAAGCGTGCCCCCAAGCGCCCAAATGCACCAGCGCAGCCAGGACAGGCGTTCAGTGATCGGCGTGTAATCAAGGGCCGTGGTGATGACGAAGTCGTGTCCGCCACGTGTGTAATGCCCTGTCCAGACCAGCAGTGACTGTCCTTGGGGACCACGTTGCAGTTGATCAGACAGACCATTGCCGGGATCAAGGCGATGATCCCACAGCGAACGGGAGCGCAGATGGAATTCGTCGTCAACGTCGATGATGAAATAGTGCCCGGAGTAGACCCGGTTGAAGGAGGCGCGCAGGCGCAGCGGATCAAGACGCATCTCGCCTTCTTCCCGAATCGGGGCCGCGACAAGACTCTCGGCATCTTCCTGCAGCCGTTCGGCGAGATAATCGCGACTCGCGTAGTCAAACAGCACAACGCTGCCTTGTGCGAGCAGTAACATGATTAACATCCCCGACAGTAGCAGCCCTAAATCAAGGCGGCGTGTCAAAGATGTCACGTACTACCACCAAAGCGATATCCCTGGCCGCGCTGGGTCACGATGATGCCACGTCCGAGTTTCTGACGTAGGTGATTGATGTGAACCTCGACGACATTAGGGTTGCGGTCGTGTTCGCTGTCATAGAGATGATCAAGCAGCCGATCCTTGGAAATGACATGATCGGGGTGCAGCATCAAATAGCGCAGAATGGCGAATTCAGCGCGGGTCAGGTTGATAGGCGTATCGTTGGTCTCGCTCCAGGCGGACTGGCTGTTTTCATCCAGGATAATGCCCGCAATCGAGAGCGTCGGCGAGGGACGCTGACCATGACGACGCCGTACCAGAGCCTGCAGACGCAGCAGCAGCTCATCAGGATGGAAAGGCTTGGGCAGATAGTCATCGGCGCCGGCACGCAGCCCGGTAATCCGCTCACTCCAGCTTGAGCGTGCTGTCAGGATCAATACTGGAGTATCGAGTCCTTTTTCACGCCACTCTTCTAATACCGAAATGCCCGGTCGGCCTGGTAGACCAAGATCAAGCACGATGACATCAAAGGGTTCATTCATGGCCATAGTAGCTGCATCACGCCCATCGGTACACCAATCTACGGCATAGCCATGTTGGGTGAACAGGGCACTTAGTTCATCAGCGAGGGGAACATTATCCTCGATCAGCAAAAGCCGCATGGATCACTTATCCTTATCCTTGGAGAGAAACTCACCGGTGACGGCATCGAATTTCAACTCCCATATCTTGCCATCATGGTCGAGCAGATCGACCTCGTAAATATAGCGGTTATTCTCGTTCTCAAGTGCTGCCTCGAGCAGCTTGCCTTCCTGATAGTGGCGCGCACTCTCGAGGATAGCGGGAAACGGTAGAATATTACCTGATTCAGTAAGACGTAATACATCGTCTTGAGTGAGATCGGCCTTGGCGGGAAATGCGGCGGTAATATCGGCGACAAGCAATAAGGGTGTAAACATGATGCATAAACAGTATCGAGGCATGGCATTGTTGGATTGCCATGCTCGGGCGTATGCAAGATGCATTACGAGAAGAGAAGCGAGCGTCATCGGTTGCCTGTCTTTGGAGTCGGTAAACGCCCATAGCCTAATTACCTTCGCTTAGGTCGGTCTGAAGAACGCGTGCACCGCCGTCCATACCGTCAAAATAGCGCTTACCCGTCGTTCGACCATGCACGTCTGATTGCTTGCCAGCAGCGTGCCGAGGTGATCAGATTATCCTTGATGCTGATAATTTCAATGCGTATTGAACCGACTTGCAGACAAGTAGCTGCATCAGGGAAAGATTCGAGGTGTTCAAGGATTAATCCGTTCAGTGTCTTCGGCCCGCTGGTCGGTAACTGCCAACCGAGCACTTTGTTGATCTCACGAATGTTAGCCGTGCCTTCGATGATGTAGCTGCCATCATCCTGAACATGGATTTCCTGATGGGTGCCGGCAACGTCGGTGGTGAATTCACCGACAATTTCTTCAAGAATATCTTCCAGCGTGGCCAACCCCTGTACGTCGCCGTACTCATCGACAACGATGCCTATGCGGCGTTTTTGCTGCTGAAAGTTCAATAGCTGAGTATGCAGCGGTGTCGATTCAGGGATGAAATAGGGCTCGCGGGCTTCCTGAATGATCGAGGACTTGGTGATTTCCGGTTTGGACATGACGCGGGCCGCATTACGCAGATGCAGGATACCGATAATGTTGTTGATATCCCCTTTGTAAACCGGAATACGCGTGTGCTGACTGGAGCGGATCTGGGCCAGCAGGGTATCAATATCCTGCTCCAGATCGAGCCCGACGATCTCGTGACGCGGCACCATGATGTCATTGACGGTAACGTTCTCGAGATCAAGTATCGAAATCAGCATCGCCTGGTGACGGCGCGGAATCATCGTGCCTGCTTCATGTACCACGGTGCGTAGCTCATCGCGCGTCAGATTGGCCGCGCCGCCTTCGATGTTCTTGATACCCACCAGGCGTAGCAGGGTATTGGCAATACCATTAACTGCCCACACCAGCGGGTGTAGAATCTTGAGCATCGGGGCAAGAACATAGGAGGCGGGAAAAGCGATCTTGTCTGGTTTTACGGCTGCGAAGGTTTTGGGCATTACCTCGCCGAAGATCAGCACCACAATGGTAAGCACAGCAGTGGCAACAGCAGGCCCGGAAACGTCACCAAAGAAATGGATCGCCACAAGTGTTGCAATCGAGGCGGCCAGGTTATTGACCAGATTATTGCCGATCAGGATGACACCAAGCAGGCGATCGGGGCGGGACAGCAGCTTCATCACGCGCTTGGCGCCACGCTCTCCTGCATTGGCGCGGTGAGCGAGTCGATAACGGTTTATCGACATCATCCCCGTTTCCGAGCTGGAAAAGAATGCGGAACAAATAACGAGTACTATTAGTAAGCCGAACATCAGCCCCAACGGGGTGTCGTCGCTCAAAGTTTAAGATCCTTGATTGTCGGTCAGAATCGCTTTTTAGGGACTCGTGAATGAGGTGTCAAGTGAGCATTGGCCCAAAGTGTAGAACAGGCAGCGTGTCATCTGCTGCATTCTTGTCGAAACTTACCATTCACGATGATAGATGAATTCAAGTACAAACTTGCTGCCGAAGTAAGCAAAAAAGAGAACAATTATTCCGCCCAGCGTCCAGCGTACGGCTATTGAGCCGCGCCAGCCACGGTAGTGCCTTCCCCATAGTAGTACGCCGAAAATGATCCAGGCGAGCAGCGACAAAACCGTTTTGTGAGCCAGGTGTTGGGCAAACATATCATGAATAAATAGCGCGCCACTGATGATCGAGGCCGTAAGTAACACCATGCCCACGGTAATCAGCTCAAACAGCAATCGCTCCATGGTCGTCAATGGTGGCAAAACCTGAACGATGCCACGGGTATGGTGGCGCTTCAGCGCCTGATTCTGAAACGCCAGTAAAATAGCCTGAACCGATGCAATGGCGAGCAGGGAGTAGGCCAAGACTGACGTCAGGATGTGCACGACCACGCCGGGCGAAATGTGTGACTCGGTCATGTTGCTAGGCAACCCCATCACCCCTAGCACTGACAGAGCGGCAAGTGGAAAGAGTGCCGCTGCAGCTGAAAGCACTGGCTTTACGAAACTGACGGCAATGAGCAGAACGGCGATCAGCCAGCAGATCAGCGAGGCACTTTCAAATATGCCCAGTCGCAAGCCTTGAGCAGCATGGAGTGTGTTGTAGACCACCGCCGCATGTGCGACAACCGCGACTGCGCCAAGGCCACGTACCAGTTGTGGATGCACTTGGACGCGCCGTGCCAGGGCAAACCCTTGCCAGGTGCCGGCACCGAGATAAAACATGATGGCAAGAAAAGCGAGCAACAACGCCTGCATCGCGATTGATTCCTGAATGATAAAGAGAGGTATTAATAACAGATTATCACTATAACGAATGCGTTGAACGGCCGCATCTGCTTCGCCTCTGATAGCACATTCGATGTCATGAAGTCGTTTCTGTCGGCACGATGCGCCGGTTAGGGGCAAATGATCAACAGTAATAAAGGCACTGCAAACGTGGCATGCATGGAGGACGAGCCTTCAAACGCGTATAATCCTTACCATAAACGCATGTGTGAGCATTGTGCATATATAAGCGCTAAATCGAGGGGTGCCTGGCGTTTGATTGTCTGGCACGGTATCAGGTCAGCGCTGCATCCAGCCGGAGAGGCCCATGTTTGAAAGTTTAACCGATCGCCTGTCGCGGACGCTCAAGTCGATTACCGGACAGGCTAGGCTTACCGACGAAAATATTCAGGAGACGCTGCGTGAAGTCCGTCGGGCACTGCTCGAGGCCGACGTGGCGCTGCCGGTTGTCAAAGCCTTTATCGAGCGCGTGCGTGAGCGCGCCGTCGGTCAGGAAGTATCGAAGAGCCTGTCGCCGGGCCAGCAGTTCGTCAAGATAGTTCAGCAAGAGCTTGAGGCGATCATGGGCGAGGGCAATGTCCCGCTCGAGTTGAAGCAGAAGCCCTCCATCATTTTGATGGCAGGCCTGCAGGGCGCGGGCAAGACGACCTCTGTTGCCAAGTTGGCGCGCTTTCTGCGTGAACGTCACAAGAAAAAGGTACTGGTAGTCTCTGCCGATATCTATCGTCCGGCAGCGATCGATCAGCTTGAAACTCTTGCAAAGGAAGTCGAGGTCGATTTCTTTCCCTCGTCGAGTGATCAAAAGCCAGTCGCCATTGCCGAGGCGGCAATCAAGCACGCACGTATCCAGTTCCACGATGTGGTGCTAGTCGATACCGCTGGCCGCTTGCATGTCGACCAAGACATGATGGACGAGATTCGCGCCCTGCATAAGGCGATCGAGCCGCAGGAGACGTTGTTCGTCGTCGATGCCATGACCGGCCAGGACGCTGCCAATACGGCCAAGGCGTTTCATGAGGCCTTGCCACTAACCGGGGTGATTCTCACCAAGGCCGATGGCGATGCCCGTGGCGGCGCAGCATTGTCGGTACGTCATATCACGGGTAAGCCGATCAAGTTCATGGGTATGGGTGAGAAGACCGATGCCCTGGAGCCGTTTTATCCCGATCGGGTTGCCTCACGCATTCTTGGCATGGGCGATGTGCTCAGTCTGATCGAGGAGGCCGAGCGCAAGGTTGACCGCAGCAAGGCCGACCAGCTCACCAAGAAGCTCAAGAAGGGCGAGAGTTTCGATCTCGAGGATTTTCGCGATCAGCTCCAGCAGCTCAAGAACATGGGCGGCATGGGGAGTCTGCTTGAGAAACTGCCGGGTATGGGGCAGATGGCCGATGTGGCACGCGGCCAGGGGGCGGAAAAGGAGTTTGGCAAGCTTGAGGCGATGATCAATTCGATGACGCCCAAGGAGCGCCACAAGCCTGAGCTCATTAACGGTTCGCGCAAGCGTCGTATCTGTGCCGGCTCCGGTACTCAGATTCCTGAACTCAATCGTCTGCTCAAGCAGCACAAGCAAATGCAGAAGATGATGAAGAAGATGGGTAAAAAAGGCGGCATGCAGAAAATGATGCGCGGCATGAGCAGTATGATGGGCGGCGGCGGGCCTGGTGGCCCCGGAGGAATGGGCGGCATGGGCGGTGGCCCAGGCGGTTTCGGTGGGGGCGGTTTGCCGAGACGCTGAGCGCCTTTATCATGACATCAATTGGGGGCTGTCAAGAGATGGTTCCCAATGGTTTAAAATTCCCGTAGAATGTCGCGTCTTCGAAGCGGCCCGTCCATTTTGGGAGGGGCGCTTGCGACAGATTATGTGGCATTTCATCTCTGCGATGACAGGCATTCGGTCGAGTCGTCGCATTGCGCAACTTCAACTGAAGGACTGTTAACGCAATGGTTACCATTCGTCTGGCACGTGGTGGCGCCAAGAAGCGTCCCTTTTATCACCTCACTGTGACCGATTCTCGCGTTTCTCGCGATGGTCGTTTCATCGAGCGTGTTGGCTTTTTCAATCCGATCGCGCGCGGTCAGGAAGAGCGTCTGCGCGTTGATCTGGAACGTGTCACTTACTGGCAGCAGCAAGGCGCACAGGTATCTGATCGCGTTGCCGAGCTGGTCAAAGAAGCACGCAAGCAGGCTTAATGGCAGCGATTAGCCAAGCCGGAGTGACAGTTATGTCCGAGACGCATGCCTCCGATCGTCCTGCTGGCGATTATGTGGTAATGGGCAAGCTGACGAGCCCTTACGGTGTCAAAGGCTGGCTTAAGGTGTATTCCTATACCAGCCCGATGGACGGTATTCTCGAATACTCCGAATGGTTGATCGAGCTGCAAGGGAAGCGATTCCCGCTGCAGCTGGTTCAAGGACGGCGTCAAGGCAAGGGCCTGGTGGCGCAGTTCAAGGATATCGATTCACGCGAGGCCGCCGAGAGTCTGGCGGGTGGCACGATCTATCTGGCTACCCGTGAGCTGCCGACACTCGGACGCGATGAATACTATTGGTATCAGCTGGAAGGGCTCAAGGTTGTGACCCTTGACGGTATACGCCTGGGGCATGTGGGTTACCTGTTTGAAACCGGCGCTAACGATGTGCTCGTGGTCAAGGGCGATGATGCAAGTCTCGACCAGAAAGAACGACTACTGCCATTCTTGCCGGGTGAGGTGATTCATGATGTCAATCTGGACACCGGTATCATGACGGTGAACTGGGACCCGGAGTTCTGATTGCCTTGACGCGCATAGTGGTAAATGTAGCGTCTAAAGATAATGCGAGTATCTGACTGCCGTGTGGATTGGTGTTGTCTCTCTTTTTCCTGAGATGTTTGATGCAGTGACTCGTTACGGTGTGACGGGGCGCGCAGTCAAGCAGGGGCTTCTGGACGTTGCGTTCTGGAACCCGAGAGACTATGCCACAGACAAACATCGCACGGTTGATGATCGCCCCTATGGGGGTGGCCCAGGTATGCTGATGAAAGTAGATACTCTTCGGCATGCTATTCAGGCGGCTCGTGAAGGCGCGGAACAGGCAGCATCGACGCTACCAGACGATGATGAGACCGAGAAGGAACGCGCTCACGTTATATATTTGTCTCCGCAGGGACGACCGCTCGATCAGGCGGGTGTTCGTGAATTGGCTGCGCGTAAGCATCTTATCTTGGTGGCTGGACGCTACGAGGGTATTGATGAACGTGTAGTGGAAGCGGAAATTGATGAAGAATGGTCAGTCGGTGATTACGTCTTGAGTGGCGGTGAATTGCCGGCGATGGTGTTGCTTGATGCACTGTCACGCTTGGTGCCGGGGGTGCTTGGTCACCAGGATTCAGCGGTAGAGGATTCCTTTGCGGCGGGATTGCTGGATTGTCCACATTATACTCGCCCCGAAGTAATCGACGGTCGTTGCGTGCCAGAGGTGTTATTGAGTGGCAACCATGAAGCGATTCGCCGTTGGCGTCTCAAGCAGTCGTTGGGACGTACCTGGCTGCGTCGCCCTGATCTACTGGAAAAAATGACACTGAATGTCGAGCAGCAGCTGTTGCTTGATCAGTTTGTGCAAGAGCACGGACGCGGTGTCAACGAACACGTCGTCGCTCAGACGACGGAGGTGCGAAGCGACTCGCATTGATACGAAATGCCAGCGCGCAACGCGTCACCCATTGTCGATTCCCACGTTTTCGAACGTCGGGATCAGAGCCAGTAAAACGGCTTCAATCGAGGAAAGAACGATGAGCAGCAAGAATAATGTGATCCAGGCGATCGAAAACGAACAGATGAACAAGGAAGTCCCGAGCTTCGGCCCCGGTGACACCGTAGTTGTTCAGGTAAAGGTTGTTGAAGGCACCCGTGAACGTCTTCAGGCATTTGAAGGCGTGGTGATCGGTAAGCGTAACCGTGGACTGAACTCCGCTTTCACCGTGCGTAAGATTTCTCATGGTGTTGGCGTTGAGCGTACTTTCCAGACTTACAGCCCGCTGGTCGCTTCCATCGATGTTAAACGTCGCGGTGATGTTCGTCAGGCCAAGCTTTACTATCTCCGTGAGCGTAGCGGTAAGTCTGCACGTATCAAGGAAAAGCTGTCTTAAATCGAACGCTCCGTTCGGTTTGCCGCTAGGGCAGCTCTGTACTGCCCTGGTCATCGACCCCGCGCTACGCAAGTGGCTGCGGGGTTATTGTTTTAAACGGTAGAGCTAATGTGTGGATCGTGAGTCATGGCCATGGATGATAACGAGCTGGTCGATGCATTTCTCGATGCGCTATGGCTGGAGCGTGGTGCAAGTCAGCATACGCTTGCCGCCTATCGCAGTGACCTGCGCCACTGGTCGGCTCATCTGAATAAGGATGATGAGCGGCTGCTGGGGCCGGCCAAGACTTCATTTGCAGCGCTACTTGTCGCGCGGCGTAGCGCAGGCTATCACGCACGCTCTGACGCGCGCTTACTCTCGTCGCTGCGGCGATTTTATCGTTGGGCAATGCTCAACGAACTGATTGTTGCCGATCCGCTCGCCGAGGTGTCGATGCCGAAGGTGCGGGTTAACCTGCCTGACACGCTTGATGAAGGTGATGTCGACCGACTGCTTGAAGCGCCAGATACCGCGAATGCCTTGGGTCTACGTGACCGGGCCATGCTGGAGGTACTTTACGCCTGTGGCCTGCGTGTTTCTGAACTGGTCGGGCTGCGTATGGATAGTCTGAATTTGCGCCAGGGGCTGGTGCGGGTGATTGGTAAAGGCGATAAGGAGAGGCTAGTCCCGCTCGGCGAAGAGGCACATGACTGGCTGGAACGTTACATGCGGGAAGCGCGTGGCAGCTTGATGAGCGATATCACTCGCCCCCCCTTGTTTCCCGGCCGTGGTAATGGCTTTATGACGCGTCAGACATTTTGGCACCGCCTGAAGCATCATGCTCTGGCGGCAGGCATCGATAAGCCATTGTCGCCGCATACCCTGCGTCACGCGTTTGCGACTCATCTACTGAATCATGGTGCTCATTTACGTGTTGTACAGGAGCTGCTCGGGCACAGCGATTTATCGACGACGCAGATATATACCCATGTTGCCCAGGCGCGCCTGGAGGCGATACACGCACAGCACCATCCACGTGGTTGATGGTATCTATTCACCCAGGATTGAAGAACCTATGACAGCTGCCAGTATTCGGATAGCCTTTTCCCTACCTCGGTTTTTGCTTGCGTGTGCATTTGGCACTTTAGCCTTGACCACCTCCGCGTCTGTATTTGCCGCCGAAGATGTGCCGGCAGGTCTTAAGGATAAACTTGTCGTCAACGGGCAGAAGATGCCGGTAAAGGCGATCAGCCCCACGCCGCTTGATGATATGTTTGAGGTACAGCTGACCTCCGGGGAAACATTTTATACCGACAAAAACGGTGGCTATCTGCTGGTCGGGGATTTGTACCAGAATGACAATGGGCGGCTGGTCAATCTGACCGAGCAGGCGCAGAACAATGACCGCAAGGCTGCGATCGATGCTATTCCCGAGCAGGATATGGTCATTTTTAAGCCGGCAGGTAAGGTCAAGGCAACCCTGACGGTGTTTACCGACACGACGTGTCCTTATTGCCACAAGCTGCATGAAGACGTGCCTGAGCTCAACAAACGCGGTGTGGAAGTACGTTATCTGGCTTTCCCGCGTGCTGGCGAAAACTCCAAGGGAGCCCATCAGCTTGCGCAGGTGTGGTGCAGCGCCAACCGGACAGAAGCGATGACGGCGGCAATGAAGGGCAAGGATTTAAAAGCGAAGGCAAGTTGCGACAACCCGGTCAACCAACAGTACGAACTCGGTAAGCGGCTTGGCGTGCAGGGCACCCCAGCGCTGGTCTTTCCCGATGGACAGATCGTGCCAGGATATCTGCCGGTTGAACGTCTGATGTCGATGCTCGGTATCTGATTGATGTTTTAAATCCCAATGCTTGAGGGCAACGATACATTCATCGTCGTCCTCATTGGCGTTACACTGAGCGTCGGTTGCGAACGGTGGCAAAACAGTCGGTCACGACTGATATAACGATGCATGACGACACGCTGGATAGTGCTGGAACAGAGAGGTGTTAACTTGGAACCGGTGAGAGTAGGGATCTGTGGGTTAGGTACGGTCGGCGGCGGCACGTTTAACGTGCTGACACGCAACGCTGATGAAATTGCACGACGCGCGGGGCGGCCGATTGTGATCGAACAGGTCGGCGCACGGCGCGACAGTCCGGCGTGCGATCTTACCGGTATCAAGGTGACCCGCGACGTTTTTGAAGTGGCGCGCAATCCCGATGTCGATGTCATCGTCGAGCTGATCGGTGGCTATGATGTGGCCCGTGCGCTAGTGCTTGAGGCGATCAGTCACGGCAAGCACGTCGTCACCGCCAACAAGGCGTTAATTGCCGTGCACGGCAACGAGATATTCAAGGCCGCCGCTGAAAAGGGCGTGATCGTTGCCTTTGAAGCTGCCGTGGCCGGTGGTATCCCGGTGATTAAATCGCTGCGTGAAGGTCTCGGCGCCAACCGTATCCAATGGCTGGCCGGCATCATCAACGGCACCGGCAACTATATTCTCACCCACATGCGTGACGAAGGCCGCACCTTCGAGGATGTACTCGCCGAGGCACAAGCCTTAGGTTATGCCGAAGCCGATCCCACCTTTGATGTGGAAGGCATCGACGCTGCCCATAAGTTGACCATCCTCGCCTCGATCGCTTACGGCGTGCCGCTTCAGTTCGAGAAAGCCTATACGGAAGGTATCTCGAGGATTACCGCCGAAGATGTCGAGCATGCTGACAACCTCGGCTACATGATCAAGCATCTGGGTATCTCACGGCGCACTGATGCCGGTATTGAGCTTCGCGTTCATCCCACGCTTATTCCCAAGGATCGTCTGCTGGCCAACGTCCATGGTGTGAAAAATGCTATCGAAGTTATGGGTGATGCAGTCGGCCCGACGCTTTACTACGGAGCGGGTGCCGGCGCCGAGCCGACTGCCTCTGCGGTAGTGGCTGATCTGCTTGACGTGGCGCGTGACATCGCCACTGAACATAACTACCGCACCCCCTATCTGGCGTTCAGCGGCATTGTCGAAGGTGACACCAGTCGTCCGATTCTGCCGATGGAGAATATCGTTACCGCCTACTACCTGCGGCTGCTGGCGGTAGACCGCCCGGGCGTGCTGGCACGTGTGGCAACGATTCTTGCCGAGCAGGACATCAGCATCGAGGCGCTGATTCAGAAAGAAGCCACTGAAGGTGAGCTGGTACCCATTATTTTGCTGACTCACCGCACGCGTGAAGCCAATATGAACGAAGCGATTCGCCAGCTCGAATCACTGGCCGATATCGCCGGGCCAGTCACACGGATCAGAGTCGAGAACCTCGACGACAACGCCTAACCTGGGGTAGACGCTGCCGGAGCGCAGTGTCGCTAGAGAGAACGCCATGCGCTATATCAGTACTCGCGGGCAGGCGCCTGCGCTGAATTTTGAAGACGTCGTATTGACCGGATTGGCCAGTGACGGCGGGCTCTATGTCCCTGAAACCGTACCGCAGTTCTCAAAAGATGAGATTGCGGCCATGGCTGGTCTGCCTTATACCGAGATCGCCTTTCGGGTGATGAAGCCGTTCGTTGGTGGCGAGATTGATGATGCCACCTTCCGTCAGCTGATTGACGACACCTATGCGACCTTCAAACACGACGCCGTAGTACCGGTAAAGCAACTCGCCCACAATCACTATCTCCTTGAGCTGTTCCACGGCCCGACGCTGGCGTTCAAGGACGTCGCGCTGCAGCTGCTTGGTCGCTTGCTTGATCATTTCCTTAAAAAGCGTGACGAGAAAGCGGTAATCATGGGGGCGACTTCAGGTGATACCGGCTCGGCGGCGATCGAGGGCTGTCGCCACTGTGATAACCTCGATATTTTCATTCTGCATCCGTACAACCGTGTCTCCGAGGTGCAGCGCCGCCAGATGACGACGGTGCTGGCCAACAACGTTCATAACATCGCGATCGAAGGTAACTTCGACGATGCCCAGGCGATCGTCAAGGGCAGCTTCGCCGATCAGGCATTTTTGAACGATACCCGTCTGGTCGCGGTCAACTCGATCAACTGGGCACGAATCATGGCCCAGATCGTCTACTACTTTACCTCTGCGCTCGCCGTCGGTGCGCCGCAGCGCGAGGTCAGCTTTACCGTGCCTTCCGCCAACTTCGGCAATCTGTTTGCTGGCTATATGGCGCGGCAGATGGGGTTGCCGGTCAAGCAGTTCGTGATCGCCACCAACGCCAACGATATTCTCCACCGCACCATCAGCGACAACGATTTCTCTAAGCGCGATCTTGAGGCGACGTTGGCACCGTCGATGGATATTGTCGTCTCCTCGAATTTCGAACGTTTACTGTTTGATGCTTACGACCGCGACAGCGATGCGGTGCGCGAACTACTTGAGCGCTTCCAGCAGGAACCGGCGGCGCTGGCCGAGGCTCCGCTGACCAAGTTGCGAGAGCGGTTTGCTAGCCATAGCGTTGACGATGAGACGATTCTTGAGGTAATCCGTGAGGCGTTCGAGCGTACCGGTGAGCTGCTCGACCCGCACACTGCCACCGGCTACCGCGCTGCCGAGCGGGCGAGAAGCGATGCCACTACCCCCATGATCACGCTGGCTACTGCACACCCCGCCAAGTTCAGTGATGCGGTGGTCAAGGCCGGTTTCGACGAGGTGACGTTACCGCCATCGATGAGCGATCTAATGACACGTGAAGAACGCTATGATGTGTTGCCTGCCAAACTGCGTGACGTTCAGGCCTTCGTTGCCAGTCATCGTCACGCCAGCTAGATAGAGGCGTGGTGCAGATCACATATGTGATGGCGATTTAATAAAGGTGATCACTCATGATGAGGATCTGGGGCAGAACCAATTCAACCAACGTCAAAAAAGTGCTGTGGTGCGCCGACGAGTTGGGGCTTGAGTTCGAGCAGGTCGATGCGGGCGGTGCGTTCGGGCTCGTTAATGAGCAGGCTTATCGGGCGATGAACCCCAACGGTCTGATTCCCTGCCTGCAGGACGGCGAGCTTGTGTTGTGGGAATCTAATGCCATCGTGCGTTATCTGGCTGCGCAGTACGGTACGGGGACACTATACGCCACGGATGCTAAACAGCGCGCTGATGCGGATAAATGGATGGATTGGACTACCTCGACGCTGGCCGCGCCATTCAAGGATGTGTTCTGGAATGTTGTGCGCATGCCAGAAAACCAGCGTGATACTCAGGCGATGGAAAAAGGGCTCGCCACTTGCGGTGAGCTTCTTGCACATGCTGATAGTACCTTGGCACATCAGCCATTTCTTTCCGGTGATACGTTCGGCATGGGTGATATTCCGCTGGGGTGCTTTGCCTACGCCTGGTTTGAAATGGTGATAGAACGGCCCGAGCTCACCCACTTCGATGCCTGGTATCAGCGCCTGACCACGCGGCCGGCGTTTCAACGCCGTGTCATGACGCCGCTGACCTGACGTTCTCTTCGTATAACACCCTGCGTTCATGGCTGACTCAGCTATGAACGCTTTTAGTTGCGGGATTCAGTGTGGACACCGAGCGCTCTCGTTTGAACAATTTGTTGCACAAACGTATCACGCCGCGACCGCGCCATGCGGGGCTGTATCGTGAGGCTCTCGATGCCGGCTTGACCGAGTTGCAGGCCCGCATACTGGCTGGGCGCCTGAGTTCACCCAAGGCACCGCTCGATGCATTGATCAAGCCGAGCCTGCGTTATATCGATCATCCCGAGCTGCTGTGCGACGGTGCGCGGGCGGCTGAGCGCATCGCCCGTGCGGTCGCCGCCGGCGAGCATATCGGCGTGCTTACTGACTACGACGTCGATGGCATTACTTCCCATGTCATTATCCTGCGCACCCTGACTGAGCTGTTTGGCGTTCCGGAATACAAGGTTCATAGCCTGATCGGTCATCGTATTCACGATGGCTACGGCATCAGCCTGCCACTGGTCGAGCGCACCCTGGCGCTTGAGCCGCGTCCGAGCCTGGTGATCAGTGCCGACTGTGGCTCGTCCGATGAGCTACGCCTGGCGCTATTGAAAGAGGCGGGTATCGATGTGGTCGTTACCGACCATCACGCGTTGCCTATCGATGGGCCACCGCCGTCGGCCTACGCGGTGGTCAATCCCTCGCGTTCCGACTGTGGCTACCCTGATGCGACCATCGCCGGCTGCATGGTGTCGTGGCTGGTAATGTCGCTGACGCGTAGCGTGCTGATTAAAAACGGTACGCTGACGGCCAAGACGCCCAAGCTTTCGCCATGGCTTTCCTATGTTGCGTTGGGTACCGTCGCCGACTGCGTGTCACTGGGCGACAGCGCGATCAACCGTGCCGTGGTGACGCTCGGGCTGACGCTGATCAATCGCATGGACGAGCCGTGCTGGCGGGCGATGGCCGAGCGGCTGGGCGCGGACAGTACGCCGTTTGATGCAGAAACGCTGGCCTTCCAGATGGGGCCACGGATCAATGCCCGTTCACGTCTCGATGATCCCTATGCGGCGCTGCACTTCATGCTGGCCCGTAGCGACGCTCAGGCTCGGCGTTATCTTGAGGTGCTTGATCAGGATAATCAGTCGCGCAAGGTGATCGAGGCCGACATGGCGGAAACCGCCAAGGCGCGGGTCCAGCCCCGGCTTGCCGAAGGCGCACGTGTACTGGCAGTTTATCTTGAGGAAGGTCATCCCGGCGTACAGGGCATCGTCGCCTCGCGTCTTGTTCAAGCTTATGGCCGACCCGCATTTGTGCTCACCCCGGCCGCTGCGCCCGGCATGTTAACCGGTTCTGGCCGGTCGGTAGAGGGCGTTCATCTGCGCGATGCACTACAGCGCGCTCACGAGTTGGCGCCTGAGGCACTGCCACGCTTCGGTGGCCACAGCGGTGCAGCTGGTATTGGCGTACCGCATGATCAGCTTGATGCGTTTATGGCTGCGCTTGAACACGCCATCGATGAGCAGCTTGGCGAACGGGAACTCTACCCGCTGATCTATACCGACGGTGAGCTATCAAGCCAGCAGCTTGAGCTGGCTACGCTCAGTGAACTTGACGCACTGGCGCCCTTTGGGCGTGAATTTGAGGCGCCGCTGTTCGAAGGTGACTTCTTCATCGATCAGGCGCGCTTGGTAGGCAGTGAAGGCAATCATTTGATGCTCGATCTGGCAACAGGACTGCGTACGCTGCGGGCGATCTGGTTTCGTGCCGTCACGCCCGGTGAGCCGGTACCGTTTGCGCTAGGCGACGAGATCCGCTGTGCTTATAAGTTATCGCGCAACCGTTGGAGAGGACGAGAGTCCTTGCAGTTGATGATTGAACATGCCGAAGCTGTCGGCCCTCGCTAGAGCGCAATGTTGGCGTATTTCCTGATTCGACACACCCTTGCTCGACACTTCATGACCATCCGATTACGCTTCGCAGAGAGAGCCGCAGCCACAAGCAGCGGCTTTGCGTATACGCCACCATCCACGTGGCATAACAATAAAGGATGTCATGATGGAATATCCTGCTTTACACCACCGTCCGTGGGAGGACGCTTTGGCAGTGATGCTGGGTGTCGGCCTCACCGCGCTCGGGATCGAGCTTTACAGCGATGCACAGCTTCTGATTGGCAGTACGGCAGGTATGGCGCTGCTGACCACCTATATCACCGGCTGGCCGTTCGGGCCGGTATTCTTTGTCATTAATCTTCCCTTTTACTGGCTGGCGCTACGGCGCATGGGTTGGGCGTTTACGCTTAAAACCTTCATCGCGATTTCACTGCTGTCATGGCTGTCGTGGTGGATGCCGAAGCTTCTGGTGGTCGAACATCTCAACCCGCTTTATGGCGCGCTGATCGGCGGCAGTCTGATCGGGCTGGGTATCCTGGCGCTGTTTCGTCATCGCGGCAGCCTCGGCGGCATCAATATCCTCGCGCTCTACCTGCAAGATCGTAAGCTGTTTCGTGCCGGACACGTCCAGTTGACCATCGATATTGCGCTGATGGTCGTCGCATTTTTTGTGCTACCGCCGGATAAGGTAGTGCTTTCCGTAGTCGGCGCCGTGATCCTGAATCTGATTGTGGCGGTTAATCACCGCCCGGATCGGTACCGAGGCGAAAGCTAGGCTCTTTACAGACAGGGCCTAGTGGTTGGGCCAGATGCCCGGTGTCGCCAACTCAAGCAGATGGCCATCAGGATCACGGAAATAAAGGCTCTCGCCGCCTTTCGGCCAGTGAGTACGTCCTTCGATGACAATACTATAGGCCTCAAGGTGTTTTTCCCATGTCTCAAGCTGATCGTGGCTGATCGCCAGGGCAATATGCTGGGCACCAGTGCCGTCGTGAGGCGGGATAGTGCCCATGCCATTGGGTAGCTGTACCGTTTCCAGCGTCTGGCCCCGCAGGAACAGTAACAGTACCGTCGCCCCGCAAGCATAAGCAGTGAAACGCGTGTCGGCGGTAAAGGGCTCAAGCCCCATCACCTCTTCGAAAAAGGTGCGGGCGCGAGGCATGTCGTTGGTGTAAAGCGCGGTTTCCAGTACGCCATGTAAGGCAGGCATGGCAATTCCTCGTGGCGGGTGTACGTTTACCCTAGCAAAGAAACGCCCGCGCTATTGGCTGGCGCGGGCGTTTTTGTCTTCTTGGCATCGTTACTTCTTCATGCCCCAGAACCACAGTGCGATGGCGACAATCAGAGCGATACCCACCAGATTGATGATCAAGGTCATGCGGCCTCCTGCTTTTCATGAGCGGCCCGCGACGGGGTGAACAAACGTAAACGGCTGGCGTTGGTCACCACGGTGACAGAGGAAAGCGACATCGCCAGCGCAGCAATTACCGGCGACAGCAGCATCCCTGTTGCAGGGTAGAGAATGCCGGCGGCGATGGGGATGCCGAGTGCGTTGTAGCCGAAGGCGCCCCAAAGGTTCTGCTTGATGTTGGTTAACGTCGCCAGACTGATCTCGATGGCATCCACGACGCCGTGTAGCGAATTGCGCATCAGCGCGACACCGGCCGACTCGATCGCCACGTCGGTACCGGCGCCGATCGCGAAGCCGACGTCAGCCTGGGCCAGCGCTGGCGCATCATTGATGCCGTCACCGGCCATGCCGACGACTTCGCCACGTGCCTGCAGCGCCTTGATCCTCGTGTGCTTGTCTTCAGGCATCAGCCCGGAAGCGTAGTCGTCGATACCCGCTTCGCGGGCGATAGCCGCAGCGGTTGCCTCGGCGTCACCGGTCAACATCACGATCTTGAGGCCGGCCTCATGCAGGCGGCGAACGGCAGCGACAGTATCGCTGCGCAGTGGGTCGGCAATAGCAAACACGCCGCTCAGTGTCCCGCCAATGGCAAAATACACCACGCTGCGGGCCTGCTGTTCAAAGCCTGCCGCTGTCTCCCGGGCCGTTGAGATATCCACACCCTGTTGTTGCATCAGTGCAGCATTACCCAAGGCCAATGCTTCGCCATGCGCATTTTTAGCGGTCACGCCACGCCCGCTAACGGCTTCGAATGCACTAATGGCTTCAGGCTGTGCGCCATGAGTACGTGCATGTTCACTGAGCGCAGCGGCAAGAGGATGTTCCGAACCTTGTTCGAGAGCGAGCAGTTGACCAAGCACATGCTTGGCATTGTTGCCAAACAGACGGCTGTCAGTCACTTGTGGTTTTCCCTCGGTCAGCGTACCGGTCTTGTCAACGACCAGTGTGGTCAGGCGGCTTGCGGTCTGCAGCGCATCGCCGTTTCTGATCAGCACGCCGTACTCGGCAGCACGGCCAACGCCAATCATGGTAGAGATCGGTGTGGCGAGTCCCAGTGCGCAGGGGCAGGCGATGATCAACACAGTCGTCAGGGCGACCAGCATATGCGTGACGCGTGGCTCTGGGCCGAGGTTGAACCAGATCAGCGCGGCGACAACGGCAAGAATCATTACCGTTGGCACGAAGATCGCCGAGACGCGATCGGCCAGTTGACTGATCGGCGGACGTGAGTTCTGCGCTTCACGGACCTGATCGATAATGCGTGCCAGACGGGTTTCTCCGCCCACGCGGGTAGCACGATAAACCAGCGACCCACGGCCATTGAAGGTGCCGGCGGCGAGCGCATCCCCTGAGCGCTTGGCGACCGGTGCGGGTTCGCCGGTCAGCATGGATTCATCGACAAAGCTCTCGCCACTTTCAATATCACCATCGACCGGCACGCGTTCACCGGGGCGTACGCGCAGTTGCTCGTCCTTGACGACATCATCAATTGAGATATCAACTTCCTGACCGTCACGGATTACGCGGGCGGTCTTGGGCCGCAGGTCCAGCAGCCGCTTGAGCGCCTGTGAAGTGCGCCCGCGTGCGCGCACTTCCAGCGCCTGACCGAAACTGATCAGGCCGACAATCATCAGCGAGGCTTCGAAATAAAGCGCGCGTGCCGCCGCAGGGAACAGCTCGGGCCACAGGCCAACCGCCATCGAGTAGAGCCAGGCAGTGCCGCTGCCAATCGCGATCAATAAGTCCATGTTGGCTTGGTGATGGCGAAAGGCCTTGGCGGCGCTGACAAAGAAGCTGCGCCCGGCAACGATAAGCACGCCCAGCGTGGCGATGCCCACGCCGACCCAGGCCCAGCGCTCTGCACCGGCCAAGACGGGGTGATGAAAGAACATCAGCGCCATCAACAGCAGCCCGGGCACCAGTGCCAGCCAGGTGTTGCGCAGCTTGGTGCGGTACTCATGCGCTTCATTGGCTTCACGCTGCTGCTCGCCGCGATCAACGCTTTCGATTACTTCAGCGCCATAGCCGACCGCTTCGACCGCGCGAACCAACGTATCTGCCGTGACATCGCCGCTGACCTGAGCGGTACGACTGGCAAAGTTGACCTCGGCGCGCTTGACGCCCTCGACGCCGTTCAGCGTCTGCTGAATGGTATTGACGCAACCGGCGCAGGTAATGCCTGATAGCGCCAGCTCGATACGTGCCGATCCCGAACCGGCCGCAGGCAGTGGGGTGGGCTCGGCCGGCCGTTCAGTCACATCTGTGTCTTCAGCGGCCGGTGGGGGCGCGGTGGGTGCTGCATTAGCTTCTGACGGTGGGTAGCCCGCCTCAATCAGCATGGCATCGAGCAGCGAATCGGGTAGATGGCTGGTGACTGTGATGCGTTTGGCCTCGGGATCGCCCTCAATGCGGGCCTGAGGGTCGTAGGCCTGTATGGCGTCGCGGATGCTGGCCACACAGTGCTGACAGGTAATGTCCGACACCTTGCGTTCACGTGTAGTAAACGGCGCGCTTTCCGCACTGAAACCGGCCTCTTTGATGGCGTCGCGCACCGCCTGCGGCGAGAGCTGCGTGGTCACGGCGAGCCATTGATGTTTGGGCTCAGCGCTGACATCCGCGGCTGCATCCATCGCCTCGATCTGACGGCGAATCTTGCGCACGCAGCCCTGGCAACTGACGCCCTGAGTAATGAAATAAAGTGACTCATCATTGATCGGCGTAGCCTCGAAGCCTGCGCTGCGCACTGCAGCGATCACCTCATCGAGACTATGCGTGGTGGTGACATCCGCATGCTGGGTGTCGAGTTCGATGGCGGCATTGTCATCGAGGGCATTGAGTGCGCGCCGGGTTTTATTGACGCAGCCGTTACAGGACAGTCCTTCAAGCGCGAGATGCCAGGTCGTTTGTTCGCTCATGGCGGGCCTCACTTGCTGGGGGTAAGTGCCGGTGCCTTACTGTCGTTCGAACAGCAAGCACTGGGCGTATTCCAATGTTCGATGAGCTGACAGATGGTATGACCATCCGGTGCGCCGTCGGGCATATCGGACCAGGCGTCGAGTGCCTGCTCCATACGCGTGGCAAGGCTTTCCAGCTCAGCGATTTGTCGGCGAATCTCGGGTAAGCGCGTGGCCAGCAGATCGCGCACCAGCGGACAAGGTGAGTCACCGTGATCTGAGTGGGCGAGGATGTTGCAAATCTCTTTTAAGCTGAACCCCAGGGTGCGGGCACGTTGAATGAAGCGCAGCCGACGCAGGGCATTGTCGTCGTAAAGCTGATAGCCGTTGTTGGGATCACGCGAGGCTGAAATAAGCCCCAAACGGGTATAGTGACGTACCGTTTCACTGGTAACGTCGGCGATCTTGGCGAGTTCGCTGACTTTCATGACGGTCATCCCATGGTGTCGTGATAGTGTTATTATAGAACCGTTGTGTAACACCTAGGTCAAACCCATCGCTTATAGAGGCTTTTTAGGGGCATAAAAATGCCCCGGACTAGAAAAGCCGGGGCTCCATGGAGGCCGTAGGTATTAACTTCCTGCGACGAGTCTCCTGTCACGATGAAGCGAGCAGTGCTTTGTAATTGCAGTTCCAAACCTTGTGTTGGTTTTTAACCCTCATTACCAGATGGTAACGCGCTCCTCTGGTGGGAGATAAAGCGCATCGCCTGGCTTGATATAAAAGGCCTTGTACCAGGCGTCCATGTTGCGCACTACGCCATTGGCACGAAATTCTGACGGTGAGTGCGGGTCAGTCTTGACCCGGTTGACCATGGCCTCTTCACGGAACAGCCGACGCCAGACTTGCGCCCAGGCCATGAAAAAGCGCTGATCGCCCGTGAAACCATCAAGCACCGGCGCAGGCTGGCCATTTAGTGAGCGATGATAAGCAGCATAAGCGATATTGAGGCCACCCAGATCACCGATGTTTTCACCCATCGTCAGTTGCGGATCGAGATGGTAACCCGGCACGGGTTCGTACTGGGCATACTGCGCCCCCAACCGATCGGTCAGGGCAGTGAAGTTCTCGATGTCCTTTGGTGTCCACCAGTCACGCAACATGCCATGGCCGTCTGACTTTCGTCCCTGATCATCAAAGCCGTGGCTCATTTCATGGCCGATGACGGCGCCGATGCCACCGTAGTTGACGGCCGGGTCAGCGTTCGGGTCGAAGAAGGGCGGCTGCAAAATCGCGGCGGGAAATACTATTTCGTTGCGCGTGGGTTCGTAGTAGGCATTGACAGTCTGTGGCGTCATGAACCATTCATCACGGTCGATGGGGCTGCCGAGCTTGTCGAGATCGTCCTGCCAGTGCCAGGCGCGCGCGGCCTTGATATCAGCGTAAAGGTGATCAGGCGTCAGGCGCATCCCGTCATAGGTTTCCCACTTATCGGGATAAGCGATCTTGGCATTGAAAGCATCAAGCTTGGCCAGCGCGGCCTGCTTGGTCTCTGGGCTCATCCACGTCACGCTGTTTTCGATGCGGTCACGATAGGCCGCCTTGAGGTTATCCACCAGGGCTTGCATCTGCGCCTTGGCATCGGGCGAGAAATGCAGCATCACATAAAGCTTACCCACGGCTTGCCCCAGATAGGCGTCGAGCAACGCAACGCCGCGCTTCCAGCGTGCGCGCTGTTCAGGCTGACCGGAAAGCGTCTTGCCGTAGAAGTCAAAATGAGCCTGATCGAATTGCTGGGGAAGATAGTCGGCGTTGGCATTAAGCAGCGAGAACGTCAGATAACGCTTCCAGACGCTCAACGGCGTATCGGCAAAAATCTGTGCCAGCGCCTTGATCGCATCGTTTTCCTGCAATACCAGCTTGGACTGGGTGAGCAGGCCGCTGGCTTCCAGGTAGGCTTGCCAAGGGAAGCCCGGCGCATAGGTGGCCAGTTCGGCCGGCGTGGTGGGGTTGTAGGTCAGCGAGCGGTTACGCTGCTTGGCAGGGGCCCACTGCACCTGTGCCATGCGTGTTTCAAGGGCAAGGATCTGATCGGCGCTGGCCTGAGGATTTGAAGCATGAGCGGCCTTGAGTAGCCGGGCGATATAGGCACGGTACGCTTTGCGGATGTTCTGAAAGCGCGGGTCGTCGCTCAGATAGTAATCACGCGTGGGCAATCCCAATGCGGCTTGACCGAGATAGGTGACGTAGCTATCAGTGTCCTTGACATCAATATCGATGTAGGGCTCAGCGATACCGCCAATACCCAGGCCGGGCTGACCCATCAGACGGGCTACGCCGGCCTTATCATTGAGCTGGTCGATGAGGCGCAAATCGGGCTGTATCGGCGCAAGGCCAGCGGCTTCGATGGCGCCTTTGTCCATCCAGGCGCTGTAAAGATCGCCGATGCGACGTTGCGGGCTGTCCAGCGGCGTGGGCGCCCCCGCGAGCTGCTCAAGTATGTCATGGACCTGCTGCTCTGCCTGATCGGCAAGCTCAGTGAAGGCCCCATAGTTGCTCTTGTCAGCGGGAATAGGGGTCGTGGCCAGCCAGTGGCCGTTAACGTAATGGTAGAAATCATCGCCAGGGTTGATGGCGGTGTCTCGTGCGTTTAATTCAACGCCCCAGGCGCCGAGCTGCGCCTGGCCGGTTGAGCTGGCGGCTGATGCTGAAGAGGTTGTCGTGCTTGATGTGGCATCGGCATACAGCGGTGGAGCGGCAATCGTACTTGCCACGGCGGTACAGACGATCAGCCGAAGAAGCGAAGTCATGTTGCAAAGATTCCTGGTAATGGTCAGTCGATGATAAGCATCACACGTATACAGTCTCAATGTATCACTGCCTGAAAGGATAAAAAGCCCCCGCTGTCGGCTAGCGCCAGACGCGGGGGAGCAAGGAGAGTGTGGTTAAAAGGTGTAATTCAGACGAGCGTAGATAGTACGGCCCAGGGCATCAGCATAGCGTGCGTCATAGCCGCTCTGCCCGACTTCGGCCTGGTTGGAGAAGGGCGGATCACGGTCGAACATGTTTTTCATGCCCAACGTGATGCGCGGTCCCTTGAGGAATTGATAGGAGCCCAACACATCCCAGGTGGTGTAGGAAGCAACCTCACTGTGAGTTTCAGTATCGTAGTCGTCGTAGCCGCTCTGGTAGTGATTGACGAGACCGGCCGCCCAGGGGCCATCGGCCCAGCTCATCGTTACGCGATGCTTCCAGCGAAAGATAACGCCTTGGCCCTCCCGATAGTGGCCGACGTTGCTGGTATAGCTGGCATCGGGCGTCTGCTGGTAGTCGTAGCGATCGACATAGGTGCCGGTAAAGCCGAGTGAGAAGAGCCCGATGCTGGTTGGCAGCCGGTAGTTGGCCGAGACATCGACACCGTTGGTCTTGGTCTTGCCGATGTTAGTATTGGGCGAGCGGATATAGTCGATGCTGCCGTCATCGGCGCGCACGATGTAATCGGCGTATTGATCGGCGTGATCGAGGATATAAGATTCCGGCAGAGCGCTGATCATGTTGTCGATTTCGATCCACCAGAAATCGAGGCCGGCCGAGAAGTTGTCCATCGGCTGGAACACAAAGCCGAGTGTCCAGTTCTTGGCTTCTTCCGGCTCCAGATCCTCATTACCGCTATTTTCACTCAGGAACTGGGTATTACAATCGCGGCTGGCGACGCCGCCATTGGCAGGTGTGCCCCCTGGGCACAGTACGGGGTCGCTGAGGCCGCCGGGCGAGTAGGTCTGTGCGGCGGGATCGTAAAGCTCGTAAAGCGTCGGGGCGCGGAAGCCCTCGCTGTAGGAGCCGCGGACCAGGAACTGACGAATCGGCTGATAGCGGAATGAAATTTTAGGATTGGTCGTGTCGCCAACGTCGCTATAGTCGTCATAACGCACCGCGCCGGTAACCTCGAGTCCTTCGATAATCGGCACGTTGATTTCGCTATAGACGCCCTTGACGTCACGGTCCGCGCTGACCGCGGCATCCGGTGACAGGCCGCCGCTGGTGGCGCGTGCAGCAATATCGGCGTCGGTATCCAGGGTAAGACGCTCATGGCGGGCCTCGGCCCCCACCGCAATGGCGGATGATCCCGCGCCGAACCAGTCGCCGATTTCACGACTAAGCTTGCCGTCCCAGGCGTAAACCTGACCTTCCGCCTTCCATACTGTGCCGGTAACTTCGGCGGCTTCAAGCGCGGCCAAGCCTTCTTCCGTGAGAGGGTCGGTCGAGAAGGGGTTGATCAGCCCACTGTTGAAGGCGTCTTCCAGCACGCTGTCGTCGAGATAGCCGCTGCGGTAATCGATATCGGTCGTGCTCTGGTTGTAGGACACGGCGGTATCATAGTTGAAGCCGGAAAAATCCCCGGTGAAATCCAGCACCAGCCGTTTGGAGTCGTTGGTGTTGTAGGTCACACGATTGCCGGCCGGTAATCCGCGCCAGCGTACCGTAACCGGTTGAGTAGGATCGATGCCGACCGTGTCAGGGACGATGCCGTTGCCGGGAAAGAACGGCGTGCCCGGCTGAATCTGGGGATATGCTGAGGTGGGTGAGGGGGCACTGACGGCGATGTTCTTGCTGCGCGCCCACATGTAGGACAGTGAGGCGGTGTGATCTTCTGCCAGTTTGACGCTGGCTCGCGTATACAGCGAGGTCTTCTCGGTCTCCTGAACGACCTGGCCATTGCGAACGTAGTTGTAGGAACAAGTACCGTTGCCGGTGTCGATCAGGCCCTCACTATCACAGCCGCTCGAAGCGAGTGGATTACTGGCCAGGCTGCCTTGGTAATAGTTGGCAGGATAAGAGAACGAGGAGGTTGAGTTGACGCCGTTAGCCGGATCATAGGCTTCGGTAATGCTTTTACGATCGGTGGCATCCAGGTCGTTCTGCTTGCGGTAGGTCAGCGAGCCCATGAAATTGAAGCCATCTTCCTCCAGGTTGCCCTTGCCCCAGGTCGCGCTGATATCGCCATTGTCTCCGCCACCACTATGGGTGGGCGTTTCATAACCGAACTCGATATCGCCGCCGTCGAGATCCTTTTTGGTGATGAAGTTGATAACCCCGCCGATGGCATCGGTGCCATAGATGGCAGAGGCGCCATCACGCAGCACTTCGACCCGCTCGATCGCGCCGAAGGGAATCATGTTCAGATCGACGGCACCGCCATTAAGCGCATTATTGGCAAGGCGGCGCCCGTTGAGCAGCACCAGGGTCTTGTTGGAGCCAATACCCCGCATGTTGGCAAACGAGGCGCCGCCGGTAATGGCTGAACCCGTGCCCAGCCCGGGACCTGCGCTGGTATCGTTGGAGGTTAGCTGACTGACCAGTTCCTCGGTCGAGGTAATACCCTGCTGCTTGAGTTCATCGGCCTGGATGATGGTGACCGGAACGGCCGTTTCGGCATCGGTGCGGGCAATTGCTGAACCGGTAACCTCGACACGCTTGAGGTTGATCGTGGGAGAGTCCGGCGCTGGTGAAGCGACGACGGCGTCTGCGGGTGAAGCTGCTGCGGCAGGTTCGGCAGGCGCGGCAATCCCGCCGGCAGGTGCGATCTCTTCCGCGGCAGGCGCGATGTCGTCACTGCTCTGAGCGGCAGGCGCGATGTAGTCATCATCGGCACTGGATTGGGCGTTTGCCAACGGGGCGAATGTCAGCATCAACAGGCAGGTTGGCGCGAAAGAAGCCTTTCGCCAATCAGGGCGCCTTGTGGGCGCTGCGTCGATGATGGATGCATCGGGACGCGGCCAGCACGATGAACGGCCGGCCCCTTTTGGGGTTGAAGTTGTCATTGTTGTACTGTTCCTTGAAGTTGTCGTTGTTATCTTCGTTATTGCTTTTGTTGCGTCATTTCTTGTTGTCGTTTGTGTACCGCTTATGCCTTTGTCGTGATGTGTCTCCTCTGTTGTGTAGCCACTTGTGGTGTTGGTTGATTAGGGCGTGGTCAGTACGGCAACTTTTTGAATTCCTGATCTTTCCAGCGCCGCCATCGCCTTGGCGACCTGTCCATAATTGACGTCTTCATCGGCCTGTAGCTGTACGGCCTGGTTGGGATCGGCATCGTGGGCATCCTTCAGCTGTTGTTCCATCACTTCCAAGGAGAACTCCTGCTTGCCGATGTAGTAATGGCCATCAGCATCAACACTGACGACCATCGGTTCCTTCTGGTCCGGAGGCGCTACGGCGCCGGTCTTGGGCAGGTTGACGTGTACCGCGTTGGTCATCAGTGGTGCGGTGACAATGAAGACCACCAGCAATACCAGCATGACGTCGACCAGCGGGGTCACGTTCATTTCGCTGAGCACTTCATCATCGTCATGATTTGAAAAGGCCATCTGCATCTCTCCTGGATCACCGTGAGGTGGATATCTCGATATCAGACGCCAACCGGCTGCTGATGGGCGGGCATCTCTCTGCTGTCATTAACGGGCAGCTTGCTTTGGAAAGCGCTCTGCTGGGCCAGGCTATAGAAGTCGTGGGCAAAATCGTCCATCAGCGAGACGGTGAGCTTGAGGCGACGAGTGAAGTAGTTGTAAACCAGCACCGCCGGCACGGCGACAGCGATACCGACACCTGTGGCAATCAAGGCGTGACCAATGGGGCCGGCGACCGTGTCCAAACCCGCTTCACCGGTTTCGCCAATGGTCATCAAGGCTTCCATGATGCCCCAGACAGTGCCGAACAGGCCGATGAACGGCGAGGTGCTACCGATACTGGCCAAGATGGCCAGCCCACCTTCCAGTGACCGGCGCTCACGCTGAATCTGCTGACGAAGGCTGCGCTCCAGCCGGTCGGAGCGGTTTATTTTCTGGGCGAGATCCTGATTGCGCGGTGAAATGTCCCGGCCGGTTACGACATCAAATCCGGCACGGGCGATGGCGGCCATTGAGCCAGGGCGACCATCGCTTACGGATTCGCCTTCTTCCAGACTTTTCGCTTCCCAGAAGGCGCGCTGGAAACGCTTGTTTTCCACTTTATTACGGGTGAACTGCAAACCTTTGATCAGCAATATGCCCCAGGTAACCACTGAGAACAGAACCAAGGCCCAGAGCACTCCGGGAACAATCAGAGCGGTGATGTTATTGCTTACCATGACGAGTCTCCTTGCAAATCAATGTTGTTGTTAGCTCTATTGCCATCAGCGCGGTAGCTTGAAGGCGATGGTCTGGATGGCATATCCCTTGATCGGCGTGCTCCCGCGCATGGCCGGTTTGAAACGCCATTTACGTACGGTTTCAACCGCAGCCTCATCGAGTTCACGATGACCGCTCGACTTGGTGACCTGGACCTGACCCGCACTGCCATCAGGCAATACAAGAATCTGCAGCGTGACATTGCCCTCATAGCCACGCCTTAGCGCAAGCGATGGGTAGCTCGGCGGTGGATTGCCCAGGCTCTGCATCCCGGAAACGGCCGGGGTTACCTTGTTGGACGGTGCCGCCTTGGCGCTGCTTGCCCGCTGCTGAGACGACGGGGCCTGTTTGGTCGGCTGCGGCGCGGGCCGGCTGGGCTTTGGTGCTGGCGTCGGCTTGGGAGCCGGTTTGGGCTCAGGCTTAGGTTCAGGCTTGGGTTTTGGCTTCGGCTCGGGTTTGGGTTCCGGCTTGGGCTCAGGTTTAGGCGGTGGCTCTTTTTCGACCACCTTCTCTTCGGGCGGCTTGACTGCATGTTCATCTACTACCTGAGTCTGCTTGACCTCTGGTATCGGCGGAGGAGGAGGCGGTTCTGGCGCGGGCGGTGGTGCGCTGGTGAGCGTCACCATCACCTCTGAAGCTTCAGACGCTTGCGTAGGCATGGCTTCGGCCATGACGTCCGGCGTGTTGTGCCAGTACCACCACAAAAGCCCGTGCAATAGTGCTGACACGACAATCAGCGTCGAGATCTCAAAGCCGGAAATCGTGCGACGATGTGCCGGCAACCGGGTCGGTGTATCTGAAATTCCCTTGGCGTTATCGTTCATATTGTCTCTTTTGTTGTAACGCTTTTTTTATGATCTTCGTCACGCGGGCTATTCGAGACATTGCCCAAAAGATTTTTCATGACGAGCAACTATTATTTAGCAACAAACATGCCACTTGTTGTACGTTCTAAATACGCCAAATGATTTTGTTTCTATGAAGGGAGGCGGCAGCAATGGTGAGTAAAAGTCGTCATAAATCTATGCATTTTTTAAATGAAAAATAGAAATCTATTTAAATTTAGAATGGCGATATCGATGTGCTATTTAGTTTCTTATAGTCTGGAAATTAAATGAATTAAAAACTTATCTATTATATTTTTTAGAGCTAAAAAAATAACGATAAGTTAGGCTGAATAGACAGTTTATTGTCTATAGCATTGACGGTTTTCATACCGCATGAATGATCGTTATTCTTATTTGAAGGTTTGGCATCTTAAAGATACGCGTGAGTGTCGAATTTAAGTTGTTTATGGGTGGGATTTCATTGCCATGAAGGCCAAGCCGCCGTGGTGATTTTGGGTGGCGATACATTTGGGTGCAAAAATAAAGAGTCAAGACAGTGCTTGCACATTTTGTGTACAAATAAAAAAGGAGCCGTCGGGAATACTTATCGAAACATCTTGCCGCTACGAAAACTTAAATACATCAGAGATAAAAATGCCGCCCGAGGGCGGCAGTGGAGAGCGAAGCATAGGAAATGTTTGGAACGTTATATTCTCATGACTTGTCCAGAATCGCTTCAGCCTGATCCATGAGTGCATTCATGTGATCCATCAGATCATCGTAAGGTTTGGCTGTGGCTAAATCGACACCGGCATTTTTCAACAGGTCATAGCCACTCTCCGCTCCTCCTTGCGAAAGCACATTAAGATAATTGTCTCTCGCCTGCTCTCCACCATGGATTACATGGTCGGCAAAATAATGGGCTGCCGTAATCGATGTCGCATACTGATAAACATAAAAGTTGTAATAGAAATGAGGAATATAGGCCCACTCAATGAAATAGCTGGGATCGATATCGGTAATGCCCTGATCGACGCCGTAATATTTCTTGAGAATATCGCCATATAGTTGGGTCATGCGCTCACCTGAAAGGGGTGTACCCTTTTCGGCTGCTTCATGAATGGCAAGCTCGAACTCGGCGAATTGCGTCTGTCGAAAGAAGGTGCCACGAATCGACTCAAGCGCCTGACCAATATAGAACAGCTTCTCTTGATCATTTTTGGCATGTTTTAGCATGTAGTCGATCAAAAGATCCTCATTGGTTGTTGAAGCCACTTCTGCAGTGAAAATGGAATAATCGGCGGTTTCATACGGCTGAGATTCGCTAGCCAGCATGGAATGAATGCCATGTCCCCATTCATGGGCATAGGTGGAGACATCATCGTAATCGCCGTTATAGTTCAGCAGCACATAGGGATGAACGTCATAGGCCGAGCCGCTCATGTACGCGCCTGAACGCTTGCCTTCACTGGGATAGACGCTGGTCCACGGTGAGTTCGTGGCCTTGTCGAGCAGTTGGGAATAATGGTGGCCTAACGGCTGAGTGGCGGTTCGCGTCAGCGTACGAGCCTCTTCGATAGAAAACGTGCGGTCGCTTTTTACCAGTGGCGGGTAGATATCGTAATAGTGCAGATGATCGACGCCCAGCATACGCTGACGCAGTTTCAGATAACGGTGCAGCTCAGGCAGGTGACGATTGGTGGATTCGATAAGCTGATGATAGACGCTGGTAGGAATATCATTTGCCGCTAAGGCAGACGCCAGCGCACTGTCATAGTGACGCAGGCGTGCTTCGATCACATGACTTTGAACTTCATTGCCGAGTAACGAGCCAAACGTGGTTTCGTACTGTTTCCAGGTGGGCCAGAAGATATCGAAGACCGTTTTCCGAAGCTCTCGGTCCGGTGAGTTACGCCACTTGGCATAGCCTGACTGACTCAGCGTTTCTTTCTTGCCGTCGATCTCAATTGTCGGCCAGGCGATATCCGAATTGGCCAGCAGGGAATATGTCGTACCGGTAGTGGTTACCGGCGATAGTGCGGCGAGGGCCGATTCAGTTTCAGCGGGGAGCGTGTGCGGCGCGGCGCGTATAACGTCTTCAAGAAACCGTTTATGCACAGCCAGCACGGGGCGATCCGCCCACTTGGCCAGCGTATCCTGATCCATGTGGATCAGTTCCGGTCGCACATAACCGATGGCTGCACCGTAATGTGCCATCAGCTGCGTTGCCTTGTTGTCACGCTCCTGATTCTTGGCAACGCGTAGATCTTCATCGGCCTGCAGACTGGCATAGGTACTGAGCCGGACGGCATCCTTTTCGACTGTCTTGATTGAGGTTAGCGCTTCTGCCAAGGCTTCGGGGCTATCCGTCAATTTACCCTTGAAGCGATCAAGTTCGGCAATGCGCTGATTGATCTGTTTGTAGGCCTGCTGCCAAGCCTCAGGCGTGGCGTAAAGATCGGCTAGCTGCCAGTTTGGAGCGACTTTTTCGCCACTGGTCTGCACCTCAGCAAGTGCATGAGATGAGAGCCCGAACTGCACGCCAGAAAGCATGAGTCCGAGCAGTAAGCCGGTCCGTGAGAGCCCCGGCCGGAAACGGGACACGCGAATTAACTCGTTATTCATATTGTTATGTCTCTTGATCGCGGTTGGTTCAGTTAAACACTTTTTAAATCAACACTCTTAAAGCAAACGTCATGCTGCACTTACAGGACTGGTCAAAAACGCAGCCTTCATCAATGCTCGGGTATAAGGTTCCTTGGGGGCAGCAAATATCTCCGCGGCGATGCCGCGCTCGACTACCTGGCCTTCCTTCATGACCAGCACGGTATCGGCCAGGGCGCGCACCACGGATAGATCGTGGCTGATGAACAGGTAGGTGAGATCATACTTGCGCTGCAGATTGCGCAGCAGTTCGATGACCGTGACCTGTACCGAGCGGTCAAGCGCCGAGGTCGGCTCATCGAGCAGCAAGAACTCGGGTTTCAATACCAGGGCGCGGGCAATCGCGATGCGCTGGCGCTGGCCACCGGAAAATTCATGCGGATAGCGATTGCGCATGGCGGGATCGAGAGAGACTTCTGCAAGCGCCTCGGCGACGCGGGCATCACGGTCGCGCCGGGTGAACTCCGGATGATGGACTTTCAATCCTTCACTAATGATCTCGCCAACGGTCAGGCGCGGCGACAGCGAGCCGAACGGGTCCTGGAACACGACCTGCATTTTTGAGCGCAGCGGACGCATGCCATTCTTGTCGAGTTGGGTGATATCGACCTGCTCAAACGTGATATCGCCGGAGCTGTCGAGCAGACGCAGCAGGGCGCGGCCAAAGGTCGATTTGCCTGAGCCCGATTCACCGACGATGCCGATGGTCTGGCCGCGTCGTACGGTCAGGTCGATACCGCGCACCGCCTCGAAGTACTCGCTCTTGCCAAATAGCCGTTTCTTGAGGGCAAAACGGACGTGAACGTCCCTGGCTTCGAGCAGTACAGGCGCGTTCGCGTCACCCATTGCCTTGGTGCCTTGCGGCTCGGCGTCAATCAGCATCTTGGTGTAGTCGTGCTGAGGCGACGTGAACAGCGCCTGCGTTTCACCGGTTTCGACAACTTCGCCGTAGCGCATCACGCAGACGCGGTCGGCGAAATGCTTGACCAGCGTCAGGTCGTGGGTGATGAACAGAATCGCCATGCCATAGCGCTGCTGCAGATCCTTCAGGAGTTCAAGAATCTGTGCCTGAACGGTAACGTCGAGCGCGGTAGTCGGTTCATCGGCAATTAAAAGCTTGGGCTCGCAGGCCAGCGCGATGGCGATCATTACCCGCTGGCGCTGGCCACCGGAAAGCTCGTGCGGGTAGCTGTCGATGCGCCGCTCAGGCTCAGGGATGCCGACCTGATTCAACAGCTCGATCACCTTGCTGCGCGCGGCACTCCCTTTCAGGCCGCGATGCTTGCCCAGCACTTCGGCGATCTGCCGACCAATCCGGTGGAGCGGGTTTAGCGAGGTCATCGGCTCCTGGAAGATCATTGAGATATCGTTGCCACGGATGCGCCGCATCCGCTTGGGCGTGACCTTGAGCAGATCCTCGCCGTCGAAGCGGATGGCGCCTGTGACCTTGGCCAGTTCCGGCAGCAAACGCATCGTCGCGGTCGAGGTGACTGACTTGCCCGAGCCCGATTCACCGACCAGCGCCAGCGTCTCGCCTTCATGAATAGTGAAACTGACCCCCCTGACCGCCGACACCGTGCCGGAGGGCACCTGAAAATCAACGCAGAGGTTGTCGATTTCGAGTAACGCCTTGCTCATTGCTCAGGCTCCTTAGCGTGTTTTCGGATCGAGGGCATCGCGCAGCCCGTCGCCGAGGAAGTTGAGACAGAACAGCGTTACCGCGAGGAACAGCGACGGCACTAGCAGCATCCACGGCGCAGTCTCCATCATGTCCTTGCCTTCCGAGATCAGCACGCCCCAGCTGGTCAGCGGTTCCTGCACACCGAGCCCCAGAAATGACAGAAAGCTTTCAAGCAGGATGACCTTGGGCACGGTCAGCGTGACGTAGACAATGACGGGGCCAAGCGCGTTGGGAATCAGATGGCGAGTGACGATGGTGCTGCCCTTGACGCCCAGGGCGTGCGCGGCCTCGATGAATTCACGCCGCTTCAGGCCCAGGGTCTGACCACGGACGATACGTGCCATGTCGAGCCACTCTACTGCGCCGATTGCAGCGTAGATCAGAAAGATGTTACGCCCGAACACGACCATCAAAAGAATGACCAGAAACATGAACGGCAGCGAATACATGATGTCGACGAAGCGCATCATGGCGTTATCGACGCGTCCACCGACGTAGCCGGAAATTGCGCCGTAAAGCACGCCGATGACCAGTGAAACAACGGTGGCAACCAGCGCCACCGACAGCGATACGCGCCCGCCATAGAGCGTGCGGGTCAACAGGTCGCGGCCGTTGGCGTCGGTGCCCAGCAGATGGCCGCTGGAGAGCGATGGTTCAGCCATGAAGGCTTCCCAGTCGACTTCGTCGAGATCCCAGGGCATGAACCAGGGGCCGGCGACACAGATAATGGCCATCACGATCAGAATGACGAGGCTGGCCATCGCTGCCTTGTTCTGTTTTAGCCGGCGCCAGGCCTCGCGGCCCAGGCTATCGCCGGGTTTGACATCAGGGGCAGCGGGAGGATTGGGCCCGCCTGCGGGGAGGCCCGTTGACCGCTCGTCGCTGCTGTAAGGTGTAGTGTCAGTAGTCATGGCAGCCTGTCAGTCGTCATAGCGAATTTGTGGATCAAGTACGGAGTAGAGCAGGTCGACAATCAGGTTCAGCAGCACAATCAAGGCGCCATAGAACACGACCGTGCCCATGACCAGCGTGTAGTCACGATTCAGGGCACCCTGAACGAAGTAGCGTCCAATCCCCGGGATGCCGAAAATCTGTTCAATGACGACCGAGCCGGTGATGATGCCGGCAATCGCCGGACCCAGGTAGGACACTACCGGCAGCATCGCCGGGCGCATCGCATGCCGCCAGATGACTTCACTTTCGGAAAGCCCTTTGGCACGTGCGGTGCGGATGAAGTGGCTGCTGAGAATTTCAATCATCGATGCGCGCATCATTCTGGCGATGTAGGCAATTTGCTGGATGGATAGCGCAATGACCGGCAGCAGCATGTTCTGCCAGGCCCCGCCGTTCCAGCCACCGGCCGGCAGCCAGGCAAGCAGCACGCCAAATACCAGGGCGAGCAGCGGTGCAATGACGAAGTTGGGCACGGCGATCCCGCCCAGGGCGATGCTCATGACCAGATAATCGATACTGGAATTGCGCTTAAGTGCCGCGATCACCCCCAGCGGCAAGCCAATGGCCAGCGCCAGCAAAATCGCCCAGAAACCCAGCTCCAGACTGACCGGAAAGCCTTGGACAATCAGCTCGGTTACCGAGAAATCCTTGTACTTGAACGAGGGGCCAAAATCGCCTTGTAACAGGTTGCCCATGTAGCGCAGGTACTGCATCGGTAACGGTTCGTCGAGATGGTAGGCCGCCTTGAGGTTGGCCTCGATCTCGGGCGGTAGTTGACGTTCGCCATCAAACGGGCCGCCCGGTGCGACCCGCATCAGGAAAAAGGAGATGGTGATGACGATCAGTAAGGTCGGAATCGCCAGCGCAAGGCGCTTTAACGTATAGCTCAGCATGTGCTGCTGCCTCGGTGCTTAAAATGACGGTAGGGCAAGGGTTACTCCTCGATACTGATATAGCGAAGGGGGTGAACGTCCATGGGCGTGCTCTGCCAGCCCTTTACCTTGGGCGAAACCAAATAGTTCGTGACGTAATCGTAAAGGGGAAGCAGGGCATAGTCGTCAAGTAACAGTTGCTGTGCCTGAGTTATGAGCGCGGCGCGCTTGTCGGGGTCGAGCTCATGCGTGCTGCGTTCGATCAGTGCGTCATAGTCGGCGTTATGGTAGCCGGTACTATTGCCTGCAGAACCGTCCGTGGTATAGGCACCGAGAAAATCGAAGGGGTCGTTGACGGTCGCGATCATGCCATAGCGGGCGATTTCAAAATCGCCTTGATCGATAGCAGCGTAGTGAACCGCCGCTTCAGAGTTGAGCATTTGGACGTTGACGCCCAACGGTTTCCACATCGCAGCCAGCGCGACGGCAATCTTCTTGTGATCCTCGCTGGTGTTGTAACGCAGCGTCAGGGTCAACGGGTTGCCCGGACCGTAGCCGGCGTCCTTCATCAGCTGGCGGGCGCGTGTCATGCGGGCGGTCATATCCTCATCGGCGAAGGCCATCTTGCCCTTGGCACCGCCGCTGGTGACACGCGGGACCAGCCAGTAGGACGGCTGCTGGCCCATGCCGAGAATCTGTTCCGTGATGACTTCACGGCGGGTGGCCAGGTTGAGCGCCTCGCGAATCCGCTTGTCGGCCAGTGGCGTACCGTCGCGCAGACTGAACATGTAGAAATATTCGCCTACCAGCGGACCGCTTCTCAACGCATCGGGCAGGTTCTCCTTGACCCACTCATAGCGGGCCGAGGCGACACCTGAGTAGGAGATATCGATACTGCCGGCACGAAACCGATTGAGGGCACCGTTATCGTCATCGATGGGGTAGAAGATGACCTCATCGAGTTTGACTGCGTCTGCATCATAGAAGCGCGGGTTCTTCTCCAGCACGACCTGGGCTTGTGGTTGCCATTGTGTCAGCCGGAACGGACCGCTAACCACGGTCTGGTCGGGCTTGATCCAATTGTCACCCTGCGCCTTGAGATAATGTTCGGGGAGCGGTGCGGCCTCGGACATTGCCATTGACTGGAGAAAGTAAGCCGTTGGCTGGTTCAACGTAATTTCGAGTGTCCTGTCGTCGAGCACATGCACGCCGAGCGTCTCGGGTGCAGCTCGGCCAGCATTGACTGCCGGGGCATTGACGATGGCGTAGTAGAGATTGGCGTTCTGGTTAGCGATCTCGGGGCGCAGCAGGCGATGCAGCGAGAAGGCGGCGTCATGGGCAGTGATCGGCGTGCCGTCCGACCACTGGGCATCGCGCAGATGGAAGGTGTAGGTCATGCCATCTTCCGAGATATCCCACGAGGAGGCCAATCCGGGCACCAGACGGCCATCGGGACCGTAGTCCACCAGACGATCGAACAGTTCGCGCTGGATGCGCGAGTCCCACATGTTTCTTCCCTTGTGAGGATCGAGAGAGCCGGGCTCGGCGGCATTATTGATCCTGAGCGTGGCGGCCTGGGCAGTGCTTAACATGGTCGCGCCAAGGGCAAGCGATAAAAGGGTACTGCTGAATAGACGATTCAATTTCATCGTTGGTTTTCCTTGCCTGAGCGCCAGGGGAAGGGGCCTGGCGCCGGTATTGTTGTTATAGACGTACCGATAAAACAACTCAGATCAGTGCAGTAGCGTCACCCAGCGTGACAGGTGCCGGTTGATGGCATTGTCTTCCCAGCCCGAGAGCCCGGGATTGACCAGATTACGCGCCGCATCGGAGTAGACCGGTGCTAAGGCGTAATCCCCCAACGCCTGTTGTTCGGCCTGTTCCAGCAGCTGCTGGCGCTGACCATCATGGGTGGCGGCGCTGGCCTCGGCCATTAGCCGATCGAATGCTTCGCTATGGTAGCCGCCGTAATTCTTGACGTTGTCGCTCTGCAGAATACCGAGGAAGTTGCTGGCATCGTCGAAGTCGGCCACCCAGCTGGCACGGCCGATATCGAAATCGTTGCCACGTGCCATCTCGGCATAATGAACGTTGGCCTCGGCATTGACCTGCTCGATGTTGATGCCAAGGGGCTTCCACATTGCCGCTGCCGCGACCGCGATGCGGCGATGATCATCGCGGGTGTTGTAGCGCAGCTTGAGGGTTAGCGGATGGTCGGGACCGTAACCGGCCTCCTTGAGGAGCTCGCGAGCCTTTTTCATGCGTTCCTCGACGGTGGTGTCGAGCCCCGGCATGGTCTGCGCCTCGTAGTGGCTGGTGCCGGTCGGAACCAGTGCGTTGGTAGGCGCAACTGCACCCTGCAGTATCTTGTCGACGATCACGTCGCGACGCAGTGCCAGATTGAGTGCCTCGCGCACGCGTTTATCCGCGGTGGGATGGCCTTCGCGCTGGTTGAGCGCGTAGTAATAGGTCGCGAGCTGGTTATGCAAATGGACGGCGTCACCGAGATGATCCTTGAGCCACGGATAGCGCTGGGCATCGAAGTCGCGCATCACATCGAGTTCGCCGGCGCGAAAACGTGACAGGCCGGTGCTGAGATCCTCGGTAAGGTAGTAGTTGACGCCGTCGAGGGTAACCTTGTCGGCATCATGGAAGTAGGGGTTCTTGACGGTCTCGATATGGTCGTGGGAGATCCAGCGCTTGGGCATAAACGCGCCGTTGGTGACGATGTGGTCGAGCTCGGTCCAGTCATTACCGTACTGCTTGACCAGATGGCTGGGCACCGGCGCGGCGATGATGTGCGCCATCAGGGTTGGCAGGTAGGGTGTGTTGCCTTCAAGCGTCAGCACCAGGGTGTGATCGTCCTTGGCGCTTACGCCAAGCGTGCTGAGATCGGCCTCGCCCTTGTTGATTGCGGCAGCATTCTTGAGCGGGTAAAGCAGATTGGCGTAGACCGAAGCATTTTTAGGATTGAGCACGCGACGGAAGGCGAGCACGAAGTCTTCAGCGACGACCGGTTGGCCGTCGGACCACTTGGCGTCGTCGCGCAGGGTGAAGGTCCAGCTCAGACCATCTTCAGACGATGCCCATTCACTCGCCACGCCGGGCAGATAGCGGCCATCGGGCGCGAGCGTGACCAACCCTTCGAACAGATCGCCGAGCACGTCGTTGTCATACACGGCGCCGTTGACCCGTGCGGCGTCTAATGAAGAAGGCTCGCCGTAGATGCCAATGTTCAACGTGTCAGCATAAAGCGGTGTGGCAAACAGTGAGACGGTTAACACAAGGCCACTGGCCAGGCTACGGATGTTGTTCATTTTTGATGATCCGAGAGTGGGGACATTACTACGCCAGTATCGGCATGATCCGTCGTCCGGCTCGCTATGGCCTGGGGGGCTTGGGGCGGCGTGGTGTAGCGTCTCGCCGCGCACAACTCATCCGCGTATTGACTACCGGCCAGACGACAGTATTCGATGCTCTGCCCACTGGTCGGAGAATGCAACATTTGCCCGTCACCACAATAAAGCCCGACGTGCTCGATGCGCAGCCTTCCATCATGCTGGGGCCGCTCAAAGAACAGCAGATCCCCCACGGCAAGTGCGTCAAGTGCGACCGGTTGGCCTTGCTCGGCCTGGTCAATGGCATCACGAGGAATCAGGTAGCCTGCGGCCTTGAACAGGGCATGGACGAAGCCCGAACAGTCGAAGCCGAAGGCGCTGCGCCCTGACCATAAATAAGGCAGGCCGAGGAAGGCCTCGCCCATGGCAATAATCTCAGTGGCTGAACGTTGGCGTGGTGAGCCGGCATCGAACTCGACGGCGTCACGGCTGATCAGCCCGCGTCCCAGCGGTGTCATCACCTCGCATTCATCGTTGAGTTCATCTAGCAGAGGCAAACGAGTCAGGAAGCTTGTGGTGAGTGCCTCGAACTCTCCGGCAGCGCTGCGCAACGTGGCGTATGGTGTCATTACCATTGCCCAATGTTGACAGCCATGCGCGTCCCCCTTACCACGGGCCACGGGTATGAGCTGAGCGCTGCGCATCCAGCCGGGATAGCCACGCCTATCCTTCGAGGAGTGTTGCTCAGGGACGACGATGCGGCACCAACCATCGTGCTCATCGAGCACACGAACGTATTCGCCCAGCAGAGCCTGAGTGTCGATCAATTTATGCGTGCAAAGTTCGCGCCGTGCGGTGTCATCCATCGCATCAAGCCATTCACGCATCTTTACGGGTGCAGCGAGCACTGGCCGGTCGAGCGCACGCGGCGCATCCGGGCTGGCCCAGACGCCGGCTACCGCAACGTTGACGAGATGAGTAGAGGACGAATCCATGGCGCAACCTCCCTTGAGACAGCGGCATTTGCCGCTATCTCAAGGCTAGTTCAGAGGTATGAAGTGAGCCCGTAGCTTATTGCTTGATGCTGACCCAGCGTGAGGGGTGATCATCCTCGACGTTGTCCTGCCAGCCTTCAAGCTTGGGGTTCACCAGGTTGCGAGTGACGTAGTAGAGCAGCGGGACAAGCGCATAGTCGTTCATCGCCATGCTCTCTGCCTGCTCGAGCAGCTGTTCGCGCTTGTCGAGGTCGAGCGTAGTGGCAGCTTGATCCAGCAGCTTGTCGTAGTCGGGATTGGAGTAGGCGCCGTAGTTATTGCCTACGCCGGTATGCAACAGGGTGAGAAAGTTCTCTGCATCGTTATAATCGGCAACCCAACCCGCCCGGGCGACATCAAAGTCGCCTTCAGCGATCGTCTGATAGTGGACGGTTGCCTCGGCATTGGTCATCTGCACGTTGACACCGAGCGGCTTCCACATTGCGGCCAGTGCGACGGCGATCTTCTTGTGCTCATCAGCGGTGTTGTAGCGCAGCTTGAGCGTCAGCGGATGATCGGGACCGTAACCGGCTTCTTTCATCAACTGCTTGGCCTGCTTCATGCGCTCATCGATAGGCTGGCCTTTAATATCCATGGCCTGAGTTTGGTAATGATTGGTGCCAGGCGGCACGAGAGAGTAGCCAGGCAGGAATGTACTGGCCATGATCTGCTTGGAGAGCACATTACGGCGCACCGCCAGATTCAGGGCTTCGCGTACGCGTGCATCAGCTGTTGGATGCCCTTCACGCTGATTGAGTACGTAGTAGTAAGTACCCAGGAACGGACTCATGTGTGTCGCGTCAGGCAGGTTGTCCTTCAGCCACTGGTAGCGGTCGGAAGGATATTCGCGCAGGACATCAAACTCACCGGCTCGAAAGCGGGAAATGCCAGCATTGCGATCCTCGGTGGTGTAATAGTTGATCTTGTCGAGAGCGACCTGATCGGCATCGTAATACTGAGGGTTCTTGACCGCCGTGATCCGCGATTGAGAGACCCACTCGACCGGTTTAAAGGCACCGTTGGTGACGATATGGTCCATGCTCACCCAATCCTTGCCGTACTTGTCGACAACATGCTCGGGCACGGGGTAGGTAGTGTAGTGGCTGAGCAGCTGAATGAAGTAGGGCGTTGGCTGATTGAGCGTGACTTTTAACGTCTTGTCGTCAACCGCCTTGATACCTAGTGCGTCCAGCGGCTGCTTGCCGGTATTGACCGCCTCGGCGTTCTTGACCGGGTAGAGCAGATAGGCGTATTTCGACGCGCTCTTGGGATCGAGCAGATGCTGCCAGCCGAATACGAAATCTTCAGCGGTTACCGGCTCACCGTCGGACCACTTGGCATCATCGCGTAGATGAAACGTATATTCGGTACCATCTTCAGAAACATCCCAGGACGCTGCCATGCCGGGCACTTCGTTGCTTTCGGCGTCCTCCTTGACTAGCCCTTCATAAACATCCATGAGCACATCGGATTCCCACGTGCCGCCGGAAACCTGAGAAATATCGAAGGATGCCAGTTCACCCATAACGCCGATGTTGAGCGTTTGTGCATACAGTGGAGCCGCGAACAGGCTGGAGGAGAGCGCGAGTGCGCCGAGGACTAAGCGGGGATTACGGAGCATGAATATTCATCCTGCTTGTTATTATAGATCGTGTCTGTTTGTTGATATCGCGTCGACGTTGTGTGTCAGAGCGAGATAATAGCGAACCATCACTCCAGAGAGGGTGATGTGTCCATTTTAAATTTTAAATAGGTCATGCAAATAATGAATAGCCCTGCCATGACGGGCCCTGGCAGGGCGTATTTGGCCTGAGCGCTAGAAGCTGACCCAGCGCGAGGCGTGCATGTCCAGGGCGTTGTCTTCCCATCCACTGAGTTCAGGATTGACCAGATTGCGGGAGGCATAGGTGTAGATCGGTGCCAGCGGATAGTCACTGAGGCCCAGCTGTTCGGCCTGTTCCATCAGTGCTTCGCGCTTGTCCGCGTTGAGTTCGCGATTGGACTGTTCCATTAGCTGCTTGTACTTGGCGTTATCGTAGTCGCCGTAATTGTTGGTTTCGGCGGACAGCAGCTGCAGGAAGTTCTGGGCATCATCGTAGCTTGAGATCCACGCGGCACGGGCGACTTGAAAATCCCCTTCCATCAGATCGGCATAGTGCACGCTGGCTTCGGTATTGCGCAGCGTGACATCAACGCCGAGAGGCTTCCACATGGCCGCGACGGCAACAGCGATGCGTTGATGCTCATCGCCGGAGTTGAAGCGCAGCGTTAGCTTGAGCGGGTTATCGGGACCATAACCGGCCTCCTGCATCAGGGCGCGCGCCTGTTGCATGCGCTTTTTCATTGAGGCATCAAGGCCAGGCTGCGACTGCGGCGTGTAATGATCGGTGCCGGTCGGAACCAGGGCGTGAGATGGTTCGACCGCGCCCTTGAGCAGCTGATTGGCGATCACGTCACGACGAATGGCCAAGCTCAATGCCTGACGCACACGCTTGTCAGCGGTAGGCTCGCCATCACGCAGGTTGAAAACGTAGTAATAGCTGCCAAGGGACGGCGCAATATGCGTCGCCTCGGCAAGGTGCTCTTTCAGCCATGGATACTGGGCGGCGGGATAGTCACGCAGCACGTCGAGACCGCCAGCGCGAAAGCGCTGAATGCCGGCATTTTTATCTTCCAGCGGATAGTAGGTCACGCCGTCAAGGGACACCTGATCGGCCGCATGAAAATCAGGATTCTTGATGGTGTCGAGTTCGGTGTTGGGCACCCACGTGGTTGGCTTGAACGCACCATTGACGACGATATGAGCGGGGTCGCTCCAGTCATCGCCGTATTGTTCGACGACGTGCCGCGGCATAGGGTAGGCGAACGGCAGAACCAACGTCTTGAGGAAATAGACGGTCGGCTCGGTCAGCGTGATCTGCAATGTCTTGCCGTCATCAAGGGATTTGACGCCAAGGCTGTCGAGCGGCTGCTTGCCCGCGTTGATCGCTTCAGCGTTCACTACCGGATAGAGGCGGTGGGCATAGTTGGAGGCGTTCTTGGGGTCAACCTGATAGCGGTAAGCGAAGACGAAGTCGTCGGCAGTGACAGGCGTACCGTCTGACCATTTAGCGTCACGCAGATGAAACGTGTAAACCTTGCCATCATCAGAGATATCCCAGGACTCGGCCATGCCAGGAATGATCTTGCCCTCGGCATTGATGGCGATCGGGCCTTCAAAGATATCGCGCAGTATGTCCTCTTCCCACACGCCGCCGACGATCTTGGCGGGACTTAGCGAGGCAGGCTCGCCGCTGATACCTACCTTGAGCGTTGCTGCGTAAAGCGGGGTGGCGGTGAGTCCTGCTGACAATGCAAGTGCGGTAACCCAAGAGCGGTATCGAATCATCATCTTTACCCTGCGGCGGCTGTTGTTAGTCATGGCTTCGCCATAGTATACGTGGCGAGGCGTCGATCAGTGGGGAGCCCATCGACGCATTGTGTCGTGTTCTGCCTATTGTGGTTACTACGCCTCGTGTTGTGCCAGTCTAAATCGTATTTAGTGCCCGCTGAGTCGCGACGCAGGATGACGACCTGACAGCCGTTGGCTACAATAGACGGTCTTTTCCGTACCGAATCGTTTCTCTCGCCAGACGCATCGTCACGCTTGCCGTCAGTGCTTGTCATCCCGACGCAAGGCATTGCAACAAAAGATGCGGCTGCCCAAGTGACCCGGTAACCAATCGAGAGCTTCATGCAAGAAATCAATCCGATCAACAACCTCATCAAGGACCTGTCTGCACGGACAGATGTCCTGAGGGGGTATCTTTGACTATGCCGAGAAGAAAGATCGGCTAGAAGAAGTTAACCGCGAACTCGAAAATCCCAATGTCTGGAACGACCCCGAGTACGCGCAGAAGCTGGGCCGCGAACGCGCTCAGCTTGAAGATGTAGTCGACACCATCAATACGCTGGAAAGTGGCGTCAATGACAATGCCGAGCTGCTTGAACTTGCAGTAATGGAAGACGACGAGGCGACGGTGGAAGAGATCAATCGTGATCTTGCCCGCCTCGAAGAGCGTCTTGAAAAGCTTGAGTTCCGGCGCATGTTTTCCGGCGAGATGGACGCCAACAATGCCTATCTCGATATTCAGGCTGGCTCCGGCGGTACCGAGGCGCAGGACTGGGGCAACATGCTGCTGCGCATGTATTTGCGCTGGGCCGAGCACCACGGTTTCAAGACCGAGATCGTTGAACTGAGCGCCGGTGAAGTGGCGGGGATCAAGTCGGCAACGATTCATGTGCAAGGCGAATATGCTTTTGGCTGGCTACGTACCGAGACAGGTGTGCATCGCTTAGTGCGCAAGAGCCCGTTTGATTCCGGTGGCCGTCGTCATACCTCGTTTGCTTCGGTCTTTTTATCGCCGGAAGTTGACGACAGCTTTGAAGTCGATATCAACCCGGCCGATCTGCGTACCGATACCTATCGCTCCTCCGGCGCGGGGGGGCAGCACGTCAACACCACTGATTCAGCGGTGCGTATCACCCACGAACCGACCGGTGTAGTGGTGTCGTGTCAGACCCAGCGCAGCCAGCATGCCAACCGTGACTTTGCCATGAAGCAGCTCAAGGCGAAGCTCTACGAGCTGGAAATGCAAAAGCGTAATGCCGCCAAACAGCAGGCCGAGGACAGCAAGTCCGATATCGGCTGGGGCAGCCAGATTCGCTCCTATGTACTTGACGATCAGCGCATCAAGGACTTGCGCACCGGCGTACAGTCCAGTAACTGCGAAAAGGTGCTCGACGGGGATCTGGATCAGTTTATAGAAGCCAGCCTCAAGCAGGGCCTTTGAGTCAGGGCAGAAGCGCCCGACTAGTGCGCTTGCCGAGGCATTGTCATGGAGGGGACTGGCATATTTATGGGCCTCTGCGGCAGCAGTGCTGGCGTGCCCTCTACATGATTAGCCTTGGCATTGCTCATGGCGCGCCTTCAAGCAGGGCGCGACGACACCAGACAGCGTTTATCACTTATTAGGCAAAATAATGGCCAACCAAGACCAACCTCAGCACGATGAGAATCATTTGATCGCTGAGCGTCGTACCAAACTGACGGCACGCCGTGAGCGTGCGGCCGCCAACGGCACCAGTGCTTTTCCCAACGATTTTCGCCGCGACAGTCTGGCAGCGGAGCTGATCGCTGAGCTAGGTGATAAAGACAAAGAGGCACTGGAAGCGCTCGGTCGCCAGGCGTCTGTGGCCGGGCGCATCATGCGTAAGCGCGGGCCTTTTATCGTTATCCAGGACGTTTCTGCCCAGATTCAGCTCTATGTCGACAAGAAAGGGCTGGCGGAAGAGGTACTTGAGGACGTCAAGGGCTGGGACATTGGCGACATCGTCGCTGCGCAAGGCCCGGTGCATAAATCCGGCAAGGGCGATCTTTACGTGATGATGGTCGAGGCCAAGCTCCTGACCAAGAGCCTGCGGCCGCTGCCTGACAAGTTTCATGGCTTGACCGACCAGGAAAGCCGCTATCGTCAGCGCTACGTCGATTTGATCATGAATCCGGAAGTGCGCGACACCTTTAAAGTGCGGGCGGGTGTGATCGCAGCGATCCGTCAGTTCTTCACCGAGCGTGACTTCATGGAAGTCGAGACGCCGATGTTGCAGCCGATTCCTGGCGGGGCAACGGCACGGCCGTTCATTACCCACCATAATGCGCTCGATATCGACATGTATCTACGTATTGCGCCTGAGCTGTATCTCAAGCGTCTGGTGGTCGGCGGCTTCGAGCGCGTGTTCGAAATCAACCGTAACTTCCGCAACGAAGGATTATCGACACGCCATAACCCAGAGTTCACCATGCTTGAGTTCTACTGGGCCTATGCCGACTATCGTGATCTGATCGATTTGACTGAACAGTTGATCCGTTTTGCCGCCCAGAAGGTGCTGGGAACAACGACGATCAACTATCAGGGTACCGAATACGATCTGGCTCAGCCCTTCGATCGTCTGACGATGCGTGAGTCGATCCTGAAATATGGTGATGGCATCGAATCGGCAGAACTCGATACGCTGGAGAGTGCACGAGCCATTGCCGAGCGCTTGGGTCTTCAGATCAAGTCAGGCTGGGGGCTCGGTAAATTGCAGACCGAGATTTTCGAGCATGTCGCTGAACACCGCCTCGATCGTCCGACGTTCATTACCGAATATCCGGCTGAGGTTAGCCCGCTGGCGCGGCGCAACGATGCCAACCCGTTCGTGACGGATCGTTTTGAATTCTTCGTCGGCGGGCGTGAAATCGCCAATGGCTTCTCTGAGTTGAACGACGCTGAAGATCAGGCTGAACGCTTCCAGGCGCAGGTAGCTGAGAAAGACGCCGGCGATGTTGAGGCAATGTATTTTGACGCCGACTATGTGCGTGCGCTGGAATACGGGATGCCGCCCACGGCAGGCGAAGGTATCGGTATTGACCGTCTGGTGATGCTGCTGACCGATAGCCCGTCGATTCGTGACGTACTGTTGTTCCCGGCGATGCGACCCGTGGCGGAATAATACAAGGCGTTGATCAGGCCCGGCCAGGCTGAGCATGTGATGATGGAAGGCCTGATGAATGATTTTTATTCAGGTACCTTTCTCGCTTTACGCTCTGCCTGGTCTCAGGCTTTAGGCTTTTCTCGCCGGTGTGTTCGGGTGGTGCGTCTTTTGTTTGGACAGCTACGCTAGGTATGACCATAATGAGCGCCGCGACCTTGATTATGTCGAGGTCCATTCGTGTCGAGATGACCACCGAGGAGTGTGCGATGAAACTGGTGAACCGCTCTGCACTGAGCGTCAAGCCTACACAGGCGTTCGTCGATTGGATCAACCTACTCGAACCGACCGAAGAAGGCGATGACCTGACCCTCAGCGATGTCGATCAGGAGAGTACTGTCTATCTCATCCCCGAGATGGATACAGAGGAAGCCCTTCATACCTATGTGCGTGAACGCTATCTCGACATTCTCGAAAATGAGCTCAGTGCCTGGGAAGAAGATTACCGCATGTGGCCTGATGCCCTCGACTGGGAACTGTTTGAGCGTTTCCTGCTCGTGGAGTTCAGCTATTTAAGCGTTGATCTCGACGATGACACCCCGCTTGAAAGTTCGGTGATAGAAGAGGATGACCTTCTCCTCGACAATGAAGAGGATTAAGATAGCGGACGCCATGCCTAAATGAGAATGAGACTTACGTGAGTCAACTGTTTTCCTGGCGCCCTGATGATGATGGCCTTCCCCCCAAACAGCGTGCTCTTGCCATGCTGGTGCTTATGGTGGGAACGCTTATGGCGGTACTGGATACCAATATCGTCAATATTGCGCTACCTACCATCGCTGACCAGCTTAATGTTTCCTCTTCCGTATCTGTTTGGGTCATCAATGTCTACCAACTGGTAGGCGCTGCTTCGATTCTTGCTTTTGCTGCGCTCGGATACCGTATCGGGCGTTATCGGCTCTACATTGGTGGGCTGTTCTTCTTTACTCTGGCATCGCTTGGCTGTGCTCTGTCGCCTTCGATTGCATGGCTGGTGGGGTGCCGAGCCATACAGGGGTTGGGGGCGGCGGCCATGATGAGTATCGGGCCATCACTATATCGGCTTATCTTCCCGGCCCGTCTGTTAGGGCGCGCGCTGGGACTTTCTGCGTTGACCGTGGCCTTGGGCGTGGCGGCTGGACCGGCTATTGGTGGACTGATTCTGGCTGTCGCCAGTTGGCCATGGCTATTTATCATTAATATTCCGGCCGGGGCAGTATTGTTCTTCGTCGCGATAAAGGCATTGCCTTTTGAACATGGCAATCAGCGTGCTTTCGATGTGCCGGGCGCCATACTGTCGGCACTTGCGCTGGGCGCTTTCGTGATCATGGTCGATGCGCTGTCACATACTCACGAGATGTGGCGCATCATCGGACTGCTTGTCCTCAGTATTGCCGCCGCTGTTGCTTTCATTATTCGCCAGCGTCGCTACAGCAACCCCTTGCTACCCTTGGTCATTTTCAGCGAGCCGCGCTTTTCGATGGCGGCGATAACCTCGCTGTTTTCTTTTGTTGCTCAAGGCATGACCTTTATCAGCCTGCCGTTTCTGTTCCAGAGCGTACAGGACTACACGCCGCTTGAGTCGGCATTGCTATTTACCCCGTGGCCACTCGCGATCATGATTGCAGCCCCTAACGCCGGGCGGCTTGCTGATCGTATCCGGCCTCCGATTCTATCAACTATCGGATTGGCGCTGCTAAGTGCGGGGATCGTGTCGCTGGCCTTGCTGAGTGAATCCCCGTCAGTCATCGATATTGTTTGGCGTACCGCGCTGTGCGGATTGGGCTTTGGTTTTTTCCAGTCGCCGAATAATCGTGAGTTGCTGGGAAGCTTGCCACCGGAGCGCAGCGGTAGTGCTTCCGGCGTGATGGCAAGCGTGCGAACGTTTGGACAGTCAATCGGTGCTGCCTTGGTCGCTTTGGTGCTTGCTGGAGTAGTGAGTGCCAGTGAACATGAAGTGCCTGCCGATATCGCATTATGGATTGGTGGTTTCGCCGCTGTAACGGCTTGCCTGTTAAGTGCCTCTCGAATTGTTCTTTTCAAATCACGCGAACCAGTCGTGTGACGCTTAACACCGCCTGAGATATTGTCCGGCGCCAGCGTGTTATTTGCATGACGTACTTAAAAACAAATTTGCTCTGCTCTTTTGCCGTGCAGGAGGTAGTCTTGATGAGCATCCAGACCCAGATAGAAGAAAAGCTGCAGGCTCTGAAACCGACCGTTTTAAAGGTGGATAACGAAAGCCATATGCACCATGTGCCGCCCAATTCTGAAACGCATTTCAAGGTGATGATCGTCTCTGATCGTTTCGAGGGCTTAATGCCAGTCAAGCGACATCAGCAGGTTTATGGCTTGCTCTCTGAAGAGCTGGCTGGCCCGGTGCATGCGCTCGCCTTGCATCTCTATACGCCGCATGAATGGGAGGCAAGAGGCAACATGAGCCCCGCTTCGCCCAACTGCCGTGGCGGGGGACAAGCCTGATCTACTTAAGGCACGCTGAGTCGTTAATCTGTGCTCGAAGGGATAAGGAAGTATCATGGTAAGCGAGCCACAGCGACTGCAATATCTCGAAGCGATGGGGCTGTCAGCCTGGACGTCACGCTATCGGTTGCCCAATGCTGCTCCAACGCCTCAGTGCGAGTGGCCTGAGCTGGACGAGCCAAAGGCGCCGCCACAGGCACGCCTTCATGCTTTGCTCGATAGCCAGGCTGATTCCGGCGAGATGGGGCATCGTGCTGCTGATCGCTCGAAGACGGTTATTCGTCAGGAAAGTACTACCTCTCCGGTACGTTCAGCACGTGCCCTGCTGGAAGAGCAGGTGATGCCCGCTGTTGAAGCACCAACGCCCGTGTCTGCTAAAAATGCTGGATTAGCTGAGAGCACGTCTGATCCAGAGCCGCCACCTCTGGAACAAGCACCTAGTCGGCGTGGTGAAGCGTTGCGCTTTACGCTTCAGGTCGCAGCGCTTGATGGGCGTTGGTTATTGTTGCTACCGCAACCTGCCCCGCCTACTCAGCAGGAATTTACCCTGTTGACACGATTGATTGATACAGCAGGGATTCGCCTTGGAGTAACGCCGGAATTTTCCATGTTCAAGTGGCCAATGATGGAGAACCTGCCGGTAGGAGACGCACTTGATGATGCACGCCAGGGGTTTCTGGCGTTCATTGAAGGGCGACGTAGCCGGGGGTGGTGTCCTGAGCGGGTATTGAGCTTTGGCAACCTTGGTGATGAGCTTGAACGTGTTCTCGATTTTAGTGGCGAGCTCAAGAGACAGCATGCCTGCCTGCTGAATTTGCCTTGCTGGCATGGCCCCACGTTGGGTGAGCTTGGCAACAGTGCTGAGCACAAGCGCGCACTCTGGCCTGAGCTTGCCCGCTGGCGTGTTTGGTGGTTGGGTGACGATGAGAATTGAGCGGCTGACACTGGTAGATGTCGAGGCGCTCACGGCGCTTGATCGGATTGCTCAGCCCCATCATTCATGGCCGGCAGCGCATTTTGAAAGCGCTCTGTCGCAAGCGGCCAGTTATCAAGTGTGGGGAATCCGTGAGGATGACGAACTTGTGGGGTTTGCCGTGCTAGCCCTACAGCCCTTCGACGGGGAGCTTGAAATGATCGCTGTATCGCCAGCGCAGCGTCGTAAAGGCATGGGGCGCCGTTTACTTGATCACTGTATTGCTCAAGCGAGAAATGAAAGCAAAGAGCGCGTGCTCCTAGAGGTGCGTTCAGGCAATGCGGAGGCGGTCGCGCTTTATGAGCAGGCGGGATTCATTCGCGACGGCCGTCGACGAGATTACTATCCTCTCGCCGACGGTAAGCGTGAAGACGCGTTGTTGATGTCATTGCGTCTTGTATGACGAAGCAGGTCAGGATGACGGGTTTTCGTCCAGTTCCTTGAAGCGGGCAAGAACGCCATTCAGACGGCTTTCCCACTGTTGACGTTCGTTTTTCAAATGCTCGTTTTCCTGGCGCAGCTCATCCAATTCCATTCGCATCATCTCGATGGTTTCGACGGCGTTATGGACCTTGCTTTCGAGTTGATCGAAAAGTTCGAGACTCATGTAGTTCTCCTGGTTCGTCTTTACACTGGGGCACGCTTGCGCTCGCCAGACTACGCGCCAGGCGAGAGCTGGGCAAGAGGCAAGCGGCGGTAGAGATAAGCGTGGCTTTCACCGGCACGCGTCTGGCGATGGAGCTGCCAAGTATCAGGGACTTCTAGCATTAAGCTTGATTCAACCTCAACATAAATCATCGCCTCTGGGGCCAACCAGCCATTGGCTTCGAGGCGCGCACAGCTCTTTTCAGCCAGCCCTTTATGAAAAGGCGGGTCGAGAAAGACAACGTCGAAAGGATAACGCGCTGGCACATCGAGATAGTCCAGCGCGTCCTGCTCGACTAGGGTGGCTTCGGCCTCCTGCGTATCGGATGAGGCGCTGGGCATATGGGTAGTCAAGCCTAGCGTGGCGAGATTGTCGCGAAGCTGCTGGGCAACGGCCCGTTGCTGTTCGACAAAAATAGCATGAGCGGCACCCCGGGAAAGTGCTTCTAGTCCTAAGGCACCGCTGCCGGCATAAAGATCCAGTACGCGCTGACCGGCAACATCGAAGGCAAGCCAGTTGAACAGGGTCTCACGTACGCGATCAGGCGTAGGGCGCAGCCCAGGACTATCAAGTACCGGAAGGAGACGGCGCTTGAAGCGGCCACCAATCAGACGCAATCGTCCGCGCGCGGCATTTACTTGAGCGCGAGATCGAGACGATGAGGGGCGAGATGAAGAGTGTCTACGGTTCATGGTCGCAGGATTGTACCCTGACCCTTGGTGGGAGTGGTAGGATGAGACATAGTCTGTATTCATCAGATGTCGTGCATGGGTAAGAAAGGATCATCCATGACGACAAGACCAGCGTGCGGTAGCGTTTCTCTCTTTCTTTACCTAGAGAGAAATCGACAATGTCACCGCTCGATTTTTTGACGACTCTTTGACAGAAACGACGCCATGTTCGGTTTTTTCAAACGCAAGAAGCAAGATCAGAAGCAGCGCGAAGAAGAGCTCAAGCGGCAGCAGGAAGAAGAGGCTCGTCAGCAGGAGCAGCTGCAGGAGACTGCACTCGAAGAAGAAGCCACTGCTGTAGAGGAGCAGGAAGACGAACTTCTCGATATGGGCGAGCCGGAGCAAGCCCGCCAGCCGCAGGATAATAGACGTCATCCAGCGCAGGGTGGCGAACCCAGCCTTGGCTTTGATGAGACCGCGAAGGCACATGCCGAGCGGGACGAGAACGCTGAGGATGAGGTAGGACAAGAAGCGCCGCGGATACCCGCCGATGATCCCGCGACGGCAGCCGAAATCGCTCATAGCGAGGAGCCAGCGGCCACCTCAGAACGCGAGGACGTGACGTTACATTCTCCCGAGCCCGAGTCTCGTGCCGATGTGCCGGTCAGTCGCCCGATTCCCGGAGCGACTAGCGTCATCGATGATGACGTGACTTCAGCAAAGCGTGAAGAGGATCGGCGAGCTGCCAAGCGTGTTGAGCAAGAAACGCCACCTATGCCGACGCCTCAAGCTGCTCCGACTGAAGCCGAGGATGCGCCTAAGAAGGGCTGGTTTGCGCGTATTCGTGATGGGCTGGGCAAAACACGGGCCAACCTGACCGGTGGCTTGGCGACGCTTTTCCTGGGGCACAAGGAAATCGATGACGAGCTGATGGAAGAGCTCGAAACACGTCTGCTGATGGCTGATGTGGGTATCGAGGCTACCACGGAGATCATCGATAACCTGACCGCGCGAATTTCACGGCGTGAAGTCGATAATGCGCAGGCGCTTTATCGCGCGCTTCAGCAGGAATTAACGACCATGCTCACGCCGGTCGCCAAGGACCTGAAGCTGCCGCCCAAAGGCCAAGGGCCCTTCGTGATTCTGACAGTGGGTGTTAACGGCGTAGGCAAGACGACGACGATTGGCAAGATGGCCAAACGTTTCCAGCATCAGGGCTACAGCGTCATGATGGCGGCGGGTGACACCTTCCGCGCCGCCGCGGTTGAGCAGCTCAAGGTGTGGGGCGAGCGTAACAAGGTGCCGGTCATCGCCCAGCATACAGGGGCAGATAGTGCCTCTGTCATTTATGACGCGGTATCGGCGGCCAAGGCGCGTGGCGTTGATATTTTGATCGCTGATACGGCAGGGCGGCTGCATAACAAGGGCCATCTGATGGAGGAGCTGAAAAAAGTTCAGCGTGTGATGGCCAAGCTGGACGCAACGGCGCCCCATGAGGTCATGCTGGTGCTTGATGCCGGGACGGGACAGAACGCGATTAGTCAGGCCCAGACATTCAATGAAGCCGTACCGGTCACTGGCATTACACTGACAAAACTGGACGGCACGGCCAAGGGCGGCATCATCTTTGCCTTGGCCAAGCAGCTCGATATCCCTATCCGGTATATCGGTGTGGGTGAAACGCTCGATGATTTAAGGCCGTTCGATGCTGACGATTTCGTGCAGGCTCTCTTTGCGCAGGACAATGAGTAGTTATTCATGATTGCGTTCGAACACGTAGGTAAACGCTACGGCGGACGTTTTGAAGCGCTGGCGGGTATCAGTTTTCGTATCGGGCGAGGCGAGATGGTCTTTATGACGGGTCACTCTGGCGCGGGAAAAAGCTCGGTATTGAAGTTGTTGACCTGTCTGGAGCGCCCCTCACGTGGGCGTATCATCGTGGCAGGCCACGATTTGAATGCGCTGCATGCCAGTCAGGTGCCATTCTATCGTCGCCAGATCGGTGTTGTTTTCCAAAACCACCAGTTGCTGTTCGACCGCAGCGTCTATGACAACGTAGCGCTACCCTTGATCATTCAAGGAATGTTGCCGGCCGAAGCCTCACGACGTGTGCGTGCCGCGCTCGACAAGGTAGGGCTTTTGCATCGCGAACGTGCGTTACCCATTGAGCTTTCCGGTGGTGAGCAGCAGCGCGTGGGTATTGCCCGTGCCGTGGTCAACAAGCCGGCATTGCTGCTCGCTGACGAGCCCACGGGTAATCTCGACCCGCAGCTTTCCGCCGATATCATGCGCCTGTTCGAGGACTTCAACCGTATCGGTACCACCGTATTGATCGCCAGCCACGACTTAGCGCTGATCGCACGCTTGCGTCACCGCGTGTTGCGGCTGCGTGAGGGAAGGCTGGTGGCCGACGAGGAGGCCGCATGAGGCGTGAAGCGCCTCGGCGCCAGGCAGAGAGTTCTCGCTTGAATAACCCTCGTCGAAACGGGCGCCAAGATGGGCGTAGCGAGCGGGTATCAAGCCGTCAGGGCGCACGCAATTATCAGATTTCATTCGATAGCCGCTGGCGTGCCTGGGTGCGTCATCATCGTCAGGTAGCGGGAGAAAGTGCAAGACGCTTGCTCAAGCGTCCGCTCAGCAGCCTGTTGACCATGCTTGCCATTGCCATTGCCTTGGTATTGCCGGCTGCGCTATGGCTGGCGTTGGGAAGTGCCCAATTGATCGACAGTAGACTCGATGATACGGCACAAATGACGCTCTATCTTGATCCTGCGTTGTCTGAATCCCAAGCCATGGATGTCGCTGATCGGGTGCGCCAGCTGGATACGGTCGCCTCGACGCAATTTATTACAGCAGCCGAGGGGCTCGATGAGTTTCAGCACAGTCTGGGGCTTGATGACGCTCTGTCGATGCTGCAGGATAATCCACTACCCGCCAGCATCGTAGTAGTACCGGTTCAACGTGACCCTGAGGCGGCACAGCAGCTTGCCGTGCAGTTGGGCGCGCTGCCCGGTGTTGATGAGGCTCGTCTTGATACGGCTTGGCTTGAGCGGTTGCGCCAACTTGGTGAGCTGGGGCAGCGTGTGGTTTTGGCCTTTGCTGGCTTGTTTGGGCTAGGCGTACTCCTGGTGGTAGGCAATACTATTCGTCTGGCGGTAGAGAGCCGGCGCGAGGAGATCGAGGTGGTTACCTTGATCGGGGCTACGCATGCTTTTGTGCGTAGGCCATTTCTGTACAGTGGCGCTTGGTTTGGCCTTGGAGGTGGCGTCCTCGCTCTGATGCTGCTGACGATTGGCCGTAGTTGGTTGTCAGCGCCGATTGATGCAGTAGCGCGTAGCTATGGTTCGCACTATCTTTTGCCGGGACTTGGCTTCGAAGGGTCGGTTTTATTGCTGATTTGTAGTACTCTGCTAAGCTGGTTAGGCGCGTGGCTAGCTGTGGGGCGGCACCTTGCAGAGATCAAGCCGCGCTGATGCCTGCCTGTATACCTACTCTGTTATTAGGGAACTTACTCGCATGTTTTATGTCATAAGGTCTGACATGCGTTTTTACAAGGCCACATGGAGACATTTGCACATATGAGCACCAGTCTTCAGCCTATAGGTCATCTTTCCCCGGGGCACGACCTCAACGGCTATATTCAGGCAGTCAACCGTATTCCGGTATTGACTGCCGATGAAGAGCGCGATTTAGCTACGCGTCTTCATGAGCAGAGCGATCTTGAGGCAGCCCGTCGCCTCGTTCTCTCTCATTTACGCTTTGTAGTGCATATCGCGCGCAGTTATTCGGGATATGGACTACCGCAGGCCGATCTGATTCAGGAAGGTAACGTTGGGTTGATGAAGGCGGTCAAGCGTTTCGATCCCACGCAAGGCGTGCGGCTTGTCTCGTTTGCTGTGCACTGGATCAAGGCCGAGATTCACGAATTCGTCCTGCGTAACTGGCGTATCGTCAAAATTGCGACAACCAAGGCTCAGCGCAAATTGTTCTTCAATCTGCGTAGCGCCAAGAAGCGGCTATCGTGGCTGAACAATGACGAGGTCGAGGCGATTGCCAAGGATCTTGACGTCAAGGCTTCGGTTGTCCGGGATATGGAAGGGCGTCTTTCCGCGCACGATGCCGGTTTTGACGCGGCACCCAACGACGATGAAGAGCAAAGCTATCAGGCGCCAGTCCATTATCTGGAAGATTCGCGCTTTGACCCCGCGTCACAGCTTGAAGAGTCTGATTGGGAAGAGGATTCATCGCGTCGGCTTACAAGCGCCCTGGCGCAGCTTGATGAGCGCTCACGGGCTATTCTTCAGCACCGCTGGTTGGCTGAGCAAAAATCAACGTTGCACGAGCTTGCCGATATCTACGGTGTATCTGCTGAACGTATCCGACAGCTTGAGAAAAATGCAATGAAGAAGCTCAAGACCTATATGGGCGAAGCTGCCTGAGGTGATTGGCTTCGATACGCTAATGGTAAGTTAAGATAATGTGTTATATGAAACCCGGTGACCGGTCTGGCATCGGGTTTCTTTTGTTTTGAGTCAGAAGTAGTCGATAACGGCTATATGGCTTTCGTTAACTGGCGATACGGGTCATGTTCGTTGTTAACAACTGGTTAGCCAGAATAGTCCATTGATCCTGCCAATGTTCGGTAGGACGGCGACGGTAACCGCTGCGTACGAACTGGATGATGCGCCCCTCGGCTGTGGCCAGCATCAGGTTGGCCCCAGCAGTGACGGTGATCGGTAGACGTAACCCTTCTTTAGCCTGTGCTTCACGTAGCACCTGCTTCAGCTGTGTCTCGAAACGCTCGAACAGCTGGGTCATCCGGGCACGCAATTTGGCTGTCTCATCCTGCAGCGCATCGCCGATCAGTAAACGGCACAGCCCTGGGTTGCGCTCGGCAAAGCCTAGGAGCAGCGTCAATATGTGCCGACAGCGCGGTTCAGCTTCATCCGTTTCATCGAGAATCAGCCGAATACGCTCAAAGAGCGTCGCTTCGATGAATTCGATCAATGCTTCGAACATTTTGGCCTTGCTGGGGAAGTGGCGATAGAGAGCGGCTTCCGAAACACCGACCTGTTTAGCCAGTGCTGCCGTAGTGATTCTGCTATCCCCATCCTCCTCAAGCATGCGCGCCAGCGTCTGGAGAATCTGATCGCGGCGCGATGAGTTTTTCGTTACCTGCGTCATGAGCGTCGTTATTGGCTTATTGAGTTCTCCATCGTAGAGAGAGTCTCAGCGCTAGGCAATGCGTTCATTGCGAAGCCTTATCGGTAATCAACGTGCCGACGCCCGCGTTAGTGAAGATCTCAAGCAGTGTCGCGTGGGGAACGCGTCCATCGACGATAACAGCGCTGTTGACGCCGCCTTTCACCGCGCCGAGGGCACAGCGAATCTTGGGCAGCATGCCACCATAGATCACGCCATCCTCAATCAAGCGATCGACCGCTTCGGTCGAAAGGCCCGTCATAACCTCGCCTTCGGCGTTCATCAGCCCCGCCACGTTGGTGAGCAGCATCAACTTCTCGGCTTTGAGTGCCTCAGCAACCTTGCCGGCTACCAGATCGGCATTGATATTGTAGGAATGGCCGTGCTCGTCGACACCGATCGGGGCGATGACCGGGATATAATCAGCCTGAGACAGCATTTCGATCAGATCGGTCGAGACGTGTGCAACATCGCCGACATGGCCGATGTCGATGATCTCGGGCACGGTCATCTCGGGTGTCTTGCGCTCGACCTTGAGCTGACGGGCACGGATTTGGGCATTGTCCTTGCCGGTCAAGCCGATCGCCTTGCCGCCGGCCTGATTGATCTGATTGACAATGCTTTTGTTGACCAGCCCGCCCAGCACCATTTCAACCACATCCATCGTCTCAGCGTCGGTCACGCGCATGCCGTCGACAAAGCGTGATTCGATATTGAGGCGCTTGAGCAACTCACCGATCTGCGGCCCGCCGCCATGCACAACGACAGGATTGAGGCCGACTTCCTTGAGTAGCACCACATCACGGGCGAAAGAGTCGGTCAGCGTGTCTTCGGTCATGGCATTACCGCCGTACTTGATGACGACCGTCTTGCCTGAGAAACGCTGAATGTAGGGTAGCGCTTCGGACAGAATTTCCACGACCTGGCGCGGATCACGTTCCTGCTGGTTCATGGCGAGCTTCCTTGATATTCCAGAGATGTTTGGAGACAAACGCAACAAGGCCGCCCTTGGGCGGCCTTGTTGATCATAGCAAGATGCTCTTTTTATAAGAACGCTTACTTTGCAGTGCGATTAGAATGTCGGCGCAGAATCCGGTGCGACCTTCTTGAGTGCATCACGGAAGCGCGTCTTGACCCCTTCGAGCGCTTCCTCGGATTTGCCCTCGAAGCGGAATACCAGCATCGGCGTGGTATTCGAGGCGCGGCACAGACCCCAGCTGTCAGGATAGTCGACACGAATACCGTCAAGGGTGGTTTTGGTGCCGTTCTCACCGAAGTCAGTTTCGGTCGCCAGACGCTTGACGATGTCGAACTTGTTCTCGTCAGTGACTTCGACGTTGATCTCGGCAGTGCCCAGATCCTGCGGGAAGCGTGAGAAGTAGGTATCGGCATCCTCGCCCTGACCGGCCAGGATTTCGAGCATCCGTGCGGCGGCATAGAGGCCATCATCGAAGCCGTACCAGCGCTCCTTGAAGAAGATGTGTCCACTCATTTCACCAGCCAGCGCCGCGCCGGTTTCCTTCATGCGGCCCTTGATTAGCGAGTGACCGGTGCGCCACATTTCGGGCTCACCGCCCGCCCTCTCAATGACCTTGGCCAGATTGCCGGTGCACTTGACGTCAAAGATGATGCGAGCGCCCGGCTGGCGCTTGAGCAGATCTTCGGCGAACGCCATCATCAGGCGGTCAGGGTAGATCACTTCACCCTTGGGCGTGACTACGCCAACGCGGTCACCGTCGCCATCGAATGCCAGGCCGACATCGGCACCCGTTTCCTTGACCTTGGCAATCAGATCCTGAAGGTTTTCTACCTTGCCCGGGTCAGGGTGGTGGTTGGGGAAGTTGCCGTCGATATCGTCAAACAGGGTGGTGATCTCGGCACCAAGACGTTCGATCAGTTGGGGGCCGAGCTCGCCGGTGACGCCGTTACCGCAGTCGACTACTGCCTTGATCGGACGAGCCAGCTTGATGTCGCCAAGAATGCGCTCAAGATACGCTTGGCGTACGTCCTGCTCGCGATAGCTGCCTTCGCCGCTGGTAAAGTCATCTTCTTCGATGCGGCGGTGCAGGTCGGTAATGTCATCGCCAGATAGCGTGGCGCCGCCGATCATGATCTTGAAACCATTGTAGTCGGGCGGGTTATGGCTGCCGGTTACGGCGACGCCAGAGGTGACGCCGTCAATGGTATTGGCAGCGAAATACAGCACCGGTGTAGGCACCATGCCGACATCAATGACATCACGGCCAGCGGCGCGTAGCCCTTCGATCAACGCACCGGCCATGTCAGGGCCTGATTTACGACCGTCGCGAGCAACGATTATGCCGGTTTCACCGCGCTTGGCGGCTTCGCTGCCGATGGCACGACCGATCAGGCGTACACGTTCGACGGTCAGGTCCTTGTCAACCACGCCGCGGATATCGTAGGCGCGAAAGATTGAAGAAGGTACTTTACTCATGGGTTCGTCCTTACCATTAATGGTGGTGATTGAACTTGATATCGATCTGCGGATCAATGTTGACCCGAGTGACCGAAACCGCCACTTCCCCGACGGCTTGCTACAAAATCATCGACAATGTCGAATTCGGCTTGCATGACTGGCACCAGCACGTACTGGGCGATGCGCTCTCCCGGCTCCAGCGTGACGTGTTCACGACCGCGGTTCCAGACCGAGATCATCAGCTCGCCCTGGTAATCGGAGTCGATCAAGCCGACCAGATTGCCCAGCACGATGCCGCGTTTATGACCGAGGCCCGAGCGTGGAAGAATCATCCCCGCATAGGCAGGATCTTCGATATATACCGCGAGACCGGTACGGACCAGTTCGCAGTCGCCTGGCGCGAGCGAAAGCGGCTCATCGAGCAGGGCGCGCAGGTCCATGCCTGCACTTCCGGCAGTAGCATAATGCGGCAGCGGATAGGCGTGCACGCGATCATCAAGGATCTTGACTTTGATCCGGGGTCGAGACATCTGAATTCCTGTGGTCGGACGTGATGGCACGGCGTGTCCGGTAGTGGCTGATAACATGCTGTAGCACGTCATATGCCAGCGTCAGTTTGGGCCGTGCCGTAAAACTGTAGTGCTGTAATTGCTTGGCTTCATGCCAGTAAAGCGTTACGGCATTATTGTCGCTGCCGAAACCGACACTGGGATTGGAAACATCATTGGCAACGATCATGTCGAGGCGTTTGCTTGTTAACTTGCTCGCCGCGTAACGTTCGAGATCACGTGTTTCGGCCGCGAAGCCGACCACGAAGGGTGGCTGTTCACGGGCAGCGATAGCGGCAATGATGTCGGGATTTTTTACCAATGTCAGCGTCAGGTGATCGTGTTCGGCGCTCTTTTTTAATTTGTGTTCAGCGATAGTCTCGGTACGGTAATCGGCGACAGCGGCGCAGCCGATGAAGATATCGGTTCGCTCGGCAAGGCGCTGTGCCGCCTCGAACATGTCATGGGCGCTCTCGACGTTGGTGCGCGTCACGCCTGGCGGTGTTTCAAGCATCACCGGCCCTGCAATCAGCTCGACGGCAGCGCCGAGTTCAGCGGCGGCCTGGGCCAAGGCAAAGCCCATCTTGCCGGAACTGTGGTTACTCAAATAGCGCACCGGGTCGATCGGTTCGCGAGTCGGACCAGCGGTAATGGTAATGCGAAGCCCAAGCGCCGGGCGGCCGGCGTGCAAACCGACTTCATCGTTTTCAATCCTGCCGCTGACATCATGGGAGGGCGTCAGGTCCGCAGGCGCAGGTTCGTCGCTCAGCGCCGCGATGATTGCCTCGGGTTCAAGCATTCGCCCGCTGCCGACATCGCCGCAGGCTTGTTCGCCAGCGTCGGGGCCGAGCTGTTGCCAGCCATATTCGGCCAGCCGTCGTGCGTTGGCCTGAGTCGCCGGGTGGCGCCACATAGCCTGGTTCATGGCCGGTACTAGCACGCACTGCGCTTGGGTTGCCAGGCACAGGGTAGTCAGTAAATCATTGGCATGACCATGAGCAAGACGTGCCATCACATCCGCAGTTGCCGGGGCTATCAGAATCAGATCAGCCCATTTTGCCAGCTCGATATGGCCCATGCCGGCTTCTGCTTCCGGGTCGAGCAGCGAAGTACGTACCGCCTCGCCGGTCAACGCCTGCAATGTGAGCGGGGTAATGAAGGCTTGCGCCCCTTCGGTCATGACCACTCGTACCTCGGCGCCAGCCTTCTTGAGCAGTCGGGCAAGCGATGCGCTCTTGTAAGCCGCTATCCCTGCGCTGATCCCCAGCAGTACGTGCTTGCCGGCGAGTCGGGACATGAATGTCTCCGCAATATGAATAATGGTGTTTACCTTATCATTCGAGGATAGATTTGCGTAGCGCCACCGCTCGTTACACGCGCTCTCAAGTACATGTTCATATGCAAACATGTGCGGTACGGCTGTGGTTTCAGGTCATAACCACAACAACATTTTAAACAAGGATGAAAATGACAATGATGCAAATGAACGTGCAGGGTGGCTGGCCACAAAAGACGGCGAAGTCGTTGTTGGGTGTGGTGATCGCTGCGACTGTTACTGCCTGTGCCAGCCACGGCGGGCAGCGGGAGCAGGCTTACACTGCTCGCGAACTGAATGAACAGTTGGTCATGTCGACACTGTGGATGCAGAGTGCCGCCGAATACCAGGCACTAAGCTATCAGGCTTTTAATATGGCCAAGCTGCGGCTTGATCAGGCAATGAAAGATCGTAAGCAGGGCGACAAGCCGCTGGCCGTAGTGGTCGACTGCGATGAAACGGTGATCGACAATTCCGCCTTTGAGGCTTATCTCGTCGGTCACGATGCCGAGTACAGCAGTGCGCTGTGGGGGCAGTGGGTCAATGATGCGCAGGCCAAGGCGCTGCCTGGCGCTACGTCGTTTTTGAACTATGCCCAACGGCACGGCGTTGAGGTGTTCTACATCACTAACCGCAAGCAGGCGGAACTGGCACCAACGATGCAGAATTTAGCACAGCTCGGCTTTCCCTATGTCGATACGCGTCACGTAATGATGCGCACTGATACTTCGGACAAGCAGCCGCGTCGCGATCAGGTACTGCAGGATCATAATGTGGTGCTCTATATGGGAGATAACCTTGCTGATTTCGACAGCGGATATGATGCCCCGGAGGCTACGACACGCCAGCAGCATGTCAAGGAGCAGCAAGCTCTGTTCGGTGAGCGCTTCATCATGTTGCCCAATCCTGCCTATGGCGGTTGGGAAGGGGCGCTCTACGAAGGTGACTACAGCCTATCACCAGGCGAAAAAGACCAGCGCCGCAAGGCAGCGCTAATGCCTTGGCAACCGGCCAACTTGTAACGGGAAAACCTGAGTCAATGCGGCCTCGTCATCCACTATCGTGATTGACGGGGCCGTGTACCACTCAGCAGGGATTAGTCGATACGAATGACAACCTTGCCCAGGTGCCGCTGGCTTTCAAGGTGACGATACGCTTCTTTTGCATCCTCGAAGGCGAAGACCTTGTCGATGACCGGCTTGATGCCATGGAAGTCGATCGCCCGATTCATCGTTTCGAACATTTCACGCGAACCGACATAGATGCCACGCAGCGTGACGCTGCTGCGCATGACCAGTGTCGGATCGATCTCGCCGCCGGTGAGTACGCCGATCAGGCTGACGGCTCCACCGGTACGGGTTGAGGCAATCGAGCGAGGCAGCGTGCCCGCGCCACCCACTTCGACGACGTAATCAACACCACGCCCGTCGGTAAGGCGCTTCACTTCCTGTTCCCAGTCGGGATACTGCTTGTAGTTGACCGTATCGTTGGCTCCCAGCGCTTTGACACGTTCGAGCTTATCATCGCTTGATGAGGTCTGAATGACGCGTGCACCCGCAGCGCGGGCGAATTGCAGTGCGAATACCGAGACGCCACCGGTGCCCAATAGCAACACGTTGTCGCCGGATTTCAGCGGCGTCTTGCCAGCATACAGCGCATTCCAGGCGGTTACTGCAGCGCAGGGCAGCGATGCCCCTTCCTCGAAGGAGAGATGTTCGGGCAGAGGAACCAGTCCATCCTGGTCGAACACTCTATATTCCGTTAGCACACCATTGATCGCGCCGCCCATGGCGGAGGCAGCATGACTAGCCTCGACTTCACCGCCCAGCCAGCTTTGCATGAAGATACCGGCAACCCGGTCGCCAGCCTTGAGCCGTGTAACGTCCTCGCCGACCTCAACCACTTCACCGGCACCGTCGGAGAGTGGAATCAGGTTGGGATCGACCCCGCCGCGTCCGTACTTACCCATCACTACCATGTAGTCGCGATAGTTGAGCGAGGCGGCCTTCATCTTGACCAGCACCTGACCGCGCTTGGGTCGTGGCTTGTCGCCTTCGGTGAGGGTGAGGTCATCGATGCCTTCGGCTTTGGGTAGTGCGTAGTAACGCATGAGAGATTCCTTTCAGTGAGCTTTCAACAAATGGTGTTATATCAGGCGCTGGGAAAATCGGCGCTGAGCGTCACATCTTCCCAGGCATCGAAATCGGTCTTCATAGCGTCAAGTTTGGCTCGGACAAGATCGAGGCCGACCTTGCCGAGCACCAGACGGTGAGGGGGCTGTTCGGCGCAAGTTGCCTTGATGATGGCGGCAGCGGCGCGTACTGGGTCACCCGGCCAGTTGGGCGCATTGTCCATGATGCTTCGCGCACGCTGGCCGGCAGTGGGTTCGTAAGCCTCGATCTCGATGTTTGAGCGATGCAGGGAGCGTCCTGGCCAATCGGTGCGAAAAGGGCCAGGTTCAATCAGAATCACCTGGATACCCAATGGTTCGACCTCCTTGGCCAGCGCATCGGAAAGACCCTCCACCGCAAATTTGCTTGAGGCATAGTAGCCGGTACCCGCGTTGCCAACGATGCCGCCCGCCGATGAGATGTTAACAATGCGACCGCTGCCGCGTTGCCGCATGCCGGGCAAGACTGCACGTGTCATGCGTGCCAGGCCAAACACGTTGGTCTCAAACAGTGCTTTGATCTGCTCGTCTTCACCTTCTTCGATTGCTGCGGTGTAGCCATAGCCCGCATTGTTGACCAGTACATCGATGTGCCCGAAATGCTGTTCAGCACGCTCGACAGCCGCCTTGACCTGCGATTCATCGGTAACGTCCAGTGGTACGGCAATGCCACGTTCGCCGACATCTTCAACCAGATCCTCGATCTTGCGTGGATCACGTGCCGTCACAACGACGTGATCACCATTGGCGAGTACGGCTTTGGCAAGCTCGCGTCCAAAGCCTGAAGAGCATCCGGTAATGAACCAGACAGAAGGTGCTTCTAACGTCATGATGCGGTCCTCTTCGGAACGTAGTCAGAACTGGCTGCACGTTGCTGCTACAAAAGTTAGCGTGCTATTCAGTGTAGCAAGCCTATAGCAATATGACGCATGCGATGGTTAAGAACCTCCCCTCTGTTTAATGCCGTGGTCAATTTATGACGGTGGGTGCCGTTAAAACACTGTCTGTCACCCGCGACGTAGAGATGTTCCAGGCGAGGCGTCAGCGCCCTCAAGAAATGATTCAAGCATAGGCGAATAACATGGGAATCAGCGATTGGCCGGAAGGCGAGCGGCCACGGGAAAAGCTTTTGACCCTTGGGCCTCAAGCCCTTTCCGATGCCGAGCTGTTGGCTATCTTTCTGCGCGTAGGGGTGCGGGGGCGTTCTGCGGTCGATCTGGCTCGTGATTTGCTGAGTGCCTTCGGTGGGCTGCGTCCATTGCTTGATGCAAATTGCGAGCGCTTTTGTCAGGAGCATGGGTTGGGTACGGCAAAATACGTCCAGCTCCAGGCATCACTTGAGCTGTCAAAGCGTCATCTTGAAACTCTGCTGTCACGCGGTGAGGCGCTGACCTCGCCGCTTGTGGTCAAGCGTTTTCTTTCGGCCCATCTGCGTGATCTCTCTCATGAGGTGTTTGCAGCGCTCTTTCTCGATACTCAACATCGGGTGCTACGTTTCGAGAAGCTATTTACCGGTACGCTTGATTCAGCCTCCGTTTATCCACGTGAAGTCGCCAAGCGGGCTCTGACGCTCAATGCGGGCGCGGTCATTTTTGCCCATAACCATCCCTCCGGTATGGCGGAGCCCAGTGATGCTGACCGGCGTATTACACATCGCCTTAACGAGGCGCTAGGTCTTTTTGATATTCGTGTGCTCGATCATTTTGTAGTTGGCGATGGTGAAGTCGTTTCTTTTGCCGAGCGTGGCTGGTTATAAAGGCGAATTAACTTGCCGTGAGAAGGGCTCTCTGGTATAACGTACGGCCTTTGGTTTTTGCATCTTAAGTACAGGCGGGGCAGAGCAGAGGCGGACGCCTGCCACTTCCCGGTTTGCCCGACCCTGGCTTGTCCGACAACATATTTTTATATACCTCACTGTTGGAGGCTTCCATGTCCCAGGTATGTCAGGTTACCGGCAAGCGTCCGGTGACTGGAAACAATGTTTCTCACTCCCAGCGCAAGACTCGTCGCCGGTTCATTCCGAATCTGCACACCCATCGCTTCTGGGTCGAGTCCGAAAAGCGTTTTGTCAAACTGCGTGTCTCTTCCAAGGGCATGCGCATTATCGACAAGAACGGCATCGAGCAGGTTCTCAGCGATATTCGTGCTCGCGGCATTCGCGTCTAAGCCTTAAGCGTACATTCTGGGAGAGCATCCACATGCGCGACAAGATTAAACTGGTTTCTTCAGCAGGCACCGGCCATTTCTACACTACCAACAAAAACAAGCGTAATACGCCTGACAAGTTGGAGTTCAAGAAGTATGACCCGGTTGTCCGTAAGCACGTGATCTACCGCGAAGCGAAAATCAAGTAACATTCGTTTTTGCAGCAGATTCTAAAACCCGGTTAACGCCGGGTTTTTTGCGTTCAGCATCAAAGAGAGGGAAAGCACGTCATGCCCGAGTTGCCTGAAGTCGAAACCACCCGGCGCGGTATTGCCCCCTTTGTCGAATCATATACCGTCACGGAAGCGATCGTGCGCAACCCGCGATTGCGTACACCGATTCCCGATAATCTCGTTGATCGCATTGTTGGTGAGCGTATTGGTCCGCTACAGCGTCGAGCGAAATATCTACTTCTACCTGTCGCTGGCGGTCATTTGCTTTGGCATCTTGGTATGTCGGGCAGCTTGCGTCTTGTCGAACTGGGCACTACACCCAAAAAACACGATCATGTTGATCTCGTCATGAATTCCGGTTGGGTACTGCGCTACCACGACCCTCGTCGCTTCGGTATTCTCGATTTCATCACCGGCGACCCCTATGCAGACCGACGTCTGGCCAGGCTCGGCCCAGAGCCCTTGTCGGACGATTTCAACGGCGAGCATCTCTATACACGCTCACGAGGCAAGCGTGTGGCGGTCAAGACATTCGTGATGGATAACGCAGTAGTGGTTGGTGTCGGTAATATCTATGCTGCCGAATCATTGTTCATGGCGGGAATCGACCCGCGTTGTGAAGCTGGCAGTGTCAGTAAAGAGCGTTATGTGCTTTTGGCCGAGGCGATCAAGACGGTACTGGCAGCCGCTATCAAGCAGGGTGGCACGACGCTCAGGGATTTCGTTAGCGGCCACGGTGAGCCGGGATATTTCGCGCAACAATTGAATGTCTATGGCCGCAGCGGACAGCCGTGCCATACCTGTGGCGCCGAGTTGCGCAGCGTAACGCTGGGGCAGCGGGCGAGTGTGTTTTGTGCGATCTGCCAGCAATGAAAATGCAATGTTACGCCGTTATTACTGTCAAGCATGGTGCGCCAAGGAACTGGTAGACTAGCCGGTATTGCCTTAGTAACTTACGTTTATTGTTTATTCTACCGATCAGGAATGCTTCGTGATCCATCGCTTGCGCTTGAAAAAAGATGCCGACCGCCGCCTCAAGGCGGGCCATTTATGGCTCTATTCCAATGAGATTGATATTGCCGAGACGCCGCTGAAAACGCTGGAACCCGGCTGTCAGGTTATCGTCGAGGCGGCGGGCGGCAAGCCACTGGGCGTGGCCTATGTCAATCCCAATTCACTTATCTGCGCCCGTATCGTGTCGCGGGATCCTGCCGTTGGACTTGATCGTTCGCTGCTGGTGCATCGCTTCAACCAGGCGCTGGCGCTACGCAAGCGCATGTTCGACAAGCCCTATTATCGCCTCATTCACGGCGAGGGCGATCTGCTGCCGGGGCTGGTCATTGACCGCTTTGATGATGTTGCCGTGGTTCAGCTCAATACGCTGGGTATGGAACATGCTCGCGACGATATCTTCGACGCGTTGGAGAAAGTACTTTCGCCACGTGCGATCGTGTTGCGCAACGATACGGCAGGGCGTCGCCTTGAGCAGCTTGATACGTCAGTCGAAGTCATCAAAGGTGAGCTTTCCGGGCCGGTGGTGCTGGAGGAGAATGGCGTCCGCTTCGAGACATCGGTGATTTCAGGCCAGAAAACCGGCTGGTTCTTCGATCATCGCGTCAATCGCGCCTGGCTGAATAAACTGGTCGAGGGCAAGCGAGTCCTCGATGTATTCAGCTATATCGGTGGCTGGGGAGTACAGGCTGCTGCACATGGCGCAAGCGAAGTGGTATGCGTCGACAGTTCAGCCGCTGCACTTGAGGCCGTAGAGCGCAATGCCGTATTGAACGGTGTCGCCGAGCGGGTAACGACCTATGAATCGGATGCCTTTGAAGCGCTGGCCGCGCTGAAGGTTGCCAACGAGCAATTCGATATCATTGTGCTCGACCCGCCAGCGTTCATTCGCAAGCGTAAGGATATCCCCAATGGGGAGCGCGCCTACGCACGCCTCAACCGAGAAGCGATGCGATTGCTGGGCCGGGATGGACTATTGGTATCGGCATCGTGCTCCATGCATCTGGGGGCCGATCGCCTCATTGATATCGTGCGCGGTGCGGCGCGTCATCAGGATCGTCATGCCCAGGTGATTTACGAAGGGCACCAAGGGCCGGATCATCCGATTCATCCCGCTATTCCTGAAACGTCCTACCTCAAGGCGCTTGGTGTACGCGTATTCAGAGACTGAAGAGATGACTGTAGCGCTCCTCTGCGTAGCTTCCTCTCTTCTCTCTGCAGTGAGATAGGTCGCCGCCATGTTCGTTGTGTGTTTCGCCATCCTGACAGCCTGCTGATAGGTTATGTGCGTAGCCTGAACGAGCATGCCGGCATATTCGATGCCTGCTGGCAATATGGCTATGCGGGCGAGTGTCACGTTTTTAGCCTGCGTCCCTGCAGTCTTGGCGTGGTTGCGCTCTCCCGTCTTGATAACTCCTTCTCCTCGTTACCTCGTGTAGTTATAGATGTGCCTATAGTCACGCAGGCTCATGTCAAATCGCCACTCCCTTGGCTTGCAGTGTAAGATGAGCACCACTCTTTGGTTGCTCGCACGGTTTTGTATCGAGCAGCCGCTTTCGGTCCACCTTTCATTTAGCGACTTGAGTCGATGAATAAAACGCGAGTTCTTACCGGTATTACCACGACCGGCACGCCGCACCTGGGCAACTATGTGGGTGCCATTCGGCCAGCTATCGAAGCGAGCCAGGACCCTAGTGTTCAATCGTTTTACTTCCTTGCTGATCTGCACGCGCTGATCAAGGCGCAGGATCCAAAACTGATTCAGCAATCACGTCTTGAGATTGCCGCCACGTGGCTGGCATTGGGATTGGATACTGACAATGCGATCTTCTACCGTCAGTCCGATATCCATGAAATCCCTGAGCTGCAGTGGCTGTTGTCGTGCGTTTGCGCCAAGGGGCTCATGAATCGTGCCCATGCCTACAAGGCATCGGTTGCCGAAAACGAGGAAAGCGGTGGTCCGGACCCTGATCGTGGCGTGACCATGGGGCTCTACAGTTATCCTGTGCTCATGGCTGCAGATATCCTGATGTTCAATGCCAATCGGGTACCGGTTGGGCGTGATCAGATCCAGCATATCGAGATGGCGCGTGATATGGCGGGACGCTTCAATCACATCTATAAGAAAGAATTCTTTACCTTGCCCGAGGCGGTAGTCGGAGAGCGTGTTCAAGTGCTCAATGGCCTTGATGGCCGCAAGATGTCAAAGAGCTACGGAAATACTATTCCTCTATTCGTTGCCGAGAAGAAGCTTTTGAAGCTGGTCCGTAAGATCAAGACCAACTCTCTTGAGCCTGGCGAGCCTAAGGATCCTGACAGCTGTACGTTGTTTCAGATATTCTCGGCGTTTGCGAATGAAGCGGAGGCTGCAGAGATGCGTCAGCGCTACGCAGAAGGCATCGGTTGGGGAGATGCCAAGAACGTATTGTTCGAGTACCTCAACGAGCATTTGCGCGAACCTCGCGAGAAGTACACCGCTTTACTTGAAGATCCTGGCCATATCGAAGCGGTGCTGAAAAAAGGCGCCGAGCGTGCACGTGAAGTAGCCACACCGTTTATGGATGAGCTGCGCCATGCCGTCGGTCTTGGCCGTTTCATCTGAGAATATTAAAGAAATCTACTGACCGAAGTATCTACCTGAGATGTAGTGCGATACAGGCGATTTTATGTGCTTGATGCGCTTTTTTGACAAAAAGATTCAGCAAATGACACTTTCGTTGCAAAAAACATAAGCATTCTATATTTGAGATGTTAAAATGTAGGCTGCTAAGTGTTTTGATAGCCTTGGCCTTTTGGCCTGATTTGTCGAGTATCAGGCCATATTATGGCTTACGTCGATATGGCCCGTTCTTATGAGCGGGCTTTTTTTATGGCTTAATGCTTCTATTCGTTAGCCTTCATGAATTTTGATTGACCGATAAGCTGTTTCCAGACACAAACGCCCCGCCAAAATCGGCGGGGCGTTTGCTTTTAGCGGGAAAAATACGGGTAGAAGTTTCCCTAATATCAGTCAAGCATACTGCGCAGCACGTAATGGAGAATGCCACCGTGACGGTAGTATTCCATTTCGTTGACGGTATCGATACGGCAGAGAGCCTCGACGCTTTTTTCACTTCCATCTTCAAAGGTGATGCTTACCTTGATCTGACCCCCGGGCTCGATATCGCCAAGACCTTCGATGCTAATCTGCTCGTTGCCGGTCAGGCCCAGAGATTTACGATCTTGGCCTTCAGGGAACTGCAGCGGTAAAACACCCATACCGATCAGATTCGAACGGTGAATACGCTCATAGGATTCAGCCAAAACGGCGCGCACACCTAACAGGCGCGTTCCCTTGGCCGCCCAGTCACGCGATGAGCCCGTGCCATATTCCTTGCCGGCGATCACAACGAGAGGGGTGTCATCTTCGGCATATTTCATCGCCGCGTCGTAAATCGACATCTGTTCGCCAGAAACCACATGTCGGGTATAACCACCCTCGACATTTTCCAGCATCTCGTTGCGAATGCGTACGTTAGCGAATGTGCCACGCATCATTACTTCGTGGTTGCCTCGACGCGAACCGTAAGAGTTGAAGTCTTGTATCTTGACACCATGCTCTTGTAGATAGCGTCCGGCAGGGCTGTCCGGCTTGATTGAGCCCGCTGGCGAAATGTGGTCGGTGGTGACCGAGTCGCCCAACATGGCGAGTACACGAGCATTCTTGACGTCCTTGATGGGATCAGGCTCGCGCCCCATGCCTTCAAAGAACGGCGGATGCTGAATGTAGGTCGAGTCGGCAGACCACTGATAGACTTCAGTGGGCGGTACGTCGAGGGACTGCCAGATTTCATCACCTTCAAAAACCTCGGCATATTCCTTACGGTACATGTCCGTCTTGACGCGCTCGACCGCTTCAGCAATCTCCTTCTGTGTCGGCCAGATATCCTTTAGATAAACAGGCTGACCATCGCTCCCTTTGCCCAGCGGCTCTGTGGTCAAGTCGACACGCATGTTGCCGGCAAGCGCATAAGCCACGACCAAGGGCGGAGACGCTAGCCAGTTGGTCTTGACCAGGGGGTGAATACGACCTTCAAAGTTACGGTTACCCGACAGCACAGCACCTACTGTCAGATCATTGTCCTGAATCGCCTTTTCCACTTCTTCGGGTAAAGGTCCTGAGTTACCGATACAGGTAGTGCACCCGTAGCCCACGAGATTGAAGCCCAGCTTGTCGAGTGAGTCCTGGAAACCGGCTGTCGCCAGATAGTCGGTGACAACTTTGGAGCCAGGGGCCAGTGAAGTCTTGACCCACGGCTTGGTCTTGAGCCCTTTTTCAACAGCCTTCTTGGCCACAAGCCCTGCTGCCATCATGACGCTGGGGTTTGAGGTGTTGGTACAGGAGGTAATCGCTGCGATAACCGCTGCGCCATGCTCAAGCTTGAAGCCTTTATTCAACGAATTGTCGAAATCAACATCTTCAGATTCGTTGTAGCGGTTGTCCGTTTCAGGCGCTACCTGGGTACGGTCCGGATCAGCCTGATCTTCAGAGGTGGCAGGAATACTGCCGATCTGGTTCTCCAGCAGTTTCTCGAAGGTAGCCTTCATGTCGGTCAGCGCAACACGGTCCTGTGGCCGTTTTGGGCCTGCCATACTGGCTTCGACAGTAGACATATCGAGATGCAGCGCCGCAGAGAAAATCGGTTCATGCCCCGGTTCACGCCACAACCCTTGTTCCTTGGCATACGCTTTGACGAGCTCAATCTGCTGTTGGCTACGGCCGGTCAGCTTCATGTAGGCGAGCGTTTCATCGTCAAGCGGGAAGAAGCCGCACGTTGCACCATATTCAGGGGCCATGTTGGCAATGGTGGCACGGTCGGCTAACGGCAGATCTTTCAAACCATCGCCGTAAAACTCGACGAATTTACCTACTACACCTTTCTGGCGCAGCATCTGAGTAACGGTCAACACCAGATCGGTAGCCGTAATGCCTTCCGGAAGTTTACCGGTCAGCTTGAAGCCAACCACTTCGGGAATCAGCATCGATACTGGCTGGCCCAGCATGGCTGCTTCGGCTTCAATACCGCCCACACCCCAGCCCAGTACGCCCAGACCGTTAATCATGGTGGTATGAGAATCTGTACCGACTAGCGTATCAGGGAAGGCGTAGGTCTTGCCTTGCTCTTCCTTGGTCCAGACGGCTTGGCCTAGATACTCAAGGTTAACCTGGTGACAGATACCCGTACCCGGTGGCACGACACTGAAATTGTCGAATGCATCTTGTCCCCAGCGTAAAAACTCATAACGCTCTTTGTTACGTTCCATTTCGATATCGACATTTTCCCCGAAGGACAGGGCATTACCGAAATGGTCCACGGTTACCGAATGGTCAATAACAAGATCGACAGGAGAGAGCGGGTTGATTTTGTTAGGCTTGGCACCGAGTTTTTCAACAGCGTCGCGCATGGCAGCAAGATCAACCACGGCCGGTACGCCGGTGAAGTCCTGCATAAGCACGCGAGCAGGGCGATAACCGATTTCACGTGTTGAGCGACCTTCCTTCTGCCAGTCGATCAAGGCGCGAATATCATCTTCGGTCGCCGTTACGCCGTCCTGAAAGCGCAGCTGGTTCTCTAGCAGCACCTTGAGTGTAAAAGGCAGGCGATCAATATTGCCATAGATCTCGGCGGCCTTGTTCAGGCTGTAGTACTGATACTTCTTATCCCCTACGGAAAGCTCGGAGAGGGTTCCTTGCGAGTCATCGGAGCTCATTTGCCTCCTCCTCTCTAGTCAGTGTGGTCACCATCACGTGTATCGATTTGTCAGGCGATACTACGCTAAAACTGTAGCGTTATTTCATACATTACATGGTTATAGTAGGCGGAGTTTTCAAGAAGCGCTTGGTTGAACTGCCGCATTAGACTTTTGGTGTAGATATTTTTTGCCGGTATGCTGTGGAGCTTACGGCCATTTTCATCCCTGAGGAGAAAAGCGCCATGCAAGAGCAAATGCTTGATGAGTGGCAGGCGTCATGCCCTTACTGCGGAAGTGGCTTCACCTTGCTGATCGATGCCAGCCAAGGCGATCATGTAACTTATGAAGATTGTCGGTGGTGCTGTTGTCCGATCGTTGTCACGGTCTCGGTGTCTCTTGACGGTGAACTCGAAAACGTTCGTTTAAATCGTGATGACGATGCTGACATGGACATGTCATAGCGTTAATAAAACATCCATGTGTCCAGGATGAACGTACTCAAATGGGTATCCAAGGTTAAACGTGCATTCTGTACAATAGCGTTGAGTTTTTGTTGATCGGATATTATCTGTAGATGTTTTCTCGGCTGGTTCGTTGAGCGCCGCCTGGAGTATGGCTCTTCAGAACGTCATGTCTCAGATCATCGGGTATCTTTTCTGAAGTATTTTTTCCAAGCAGGATAATTTTTCATGAGCGATGTACGTCACCAACCCTTGATCATTCTGGGCTCCGGTCCGGCCGGCTATTCTGCTGCCGTTTATGCTGCGCGTGCCAACTTGAGGCCGCTATTGATTACTGGCATGGAGATGGGTGGTCAGCTGACAACAACGACCGAAGTCGACAACTGGCCTGGCGATGATGCTGGCGTTCAAGGCCCGGAATTGATGGAGCGTATGCGCCGTCATGCTGAACGTTTCGAGACTGAAATCGTGCTTGATCACATCGAGGAAGTTGAGCTGCGTCAGCGTCCGTTTACTCTCAAAGGGGGTAGCCGGAGCTATACTTGTGATGCCTTGATTATTGCTACCGGCGCCAGTGCGCTTTATCTCGGCTTGCCATCCGAAGAAAGCTTCAAGGGGCAGGGTGTATCTGCCTGTGCCACCTGTGATGGCTTCTTTTATCGCAATCAGGAAGTGGTCGTAGTAGGCGGGGGCAATACGGCCGTCGAGGAGGCGCTTTACCTCTCGAACATCGCCTCCAAAGTGACGCTTGTCCACCGTCGTGACTCACTGCGTGCCGAAAAGATCATGCAGAAGAAGCTGTTCGATAAGGTGGAGAACGGCAACATGGCGATCGAATGGAACCAGGCCATTGATGAAGTACTGGGTGACGCTTCTGGAGTGACTGGCGTGCGAATCAAGTCAACGCTCGACGGTAGTACCAAAGATATAGCCGCTACTGGTCTGTTCGTCGCTATTGGACACAAGCCGAATACAGAGATATTCGCTGGTCAGCTAGATATGAAAGATGGCTATATCACGGTCAAGTCGGGGCTTGAGGGCAACGTTACCGCGACCAGCGTGCCTGGTGTGTTTGCTGCCGGTGATGTGGCTGATCATATCTATCGTCAGGCGATCACATCGGCGGGAAGTGGTTGCATGGCGGCACTCGATGCCGAGCGCTATCTCGATGACCTTGATCCCACAGTGCCGCATTGGTAAGCGATACCCCTCGTTGCCAATAACGTAACGTGATGTGAGAAGAAAACAACGGGGAGCCTGTGCTCCCCGTTTGTATGCTGGCTCTTAGTCAGTCGTAATGTCAGCAACGACTGACGCTTTCAATAATGCGGTGGCACATCATCTTGCGGGTGCCATTGAACATCGTCCTGCTGTGATAGACTATCTCGTTGTTCTCTTATCTTCTGTTGCATCAACTCGTTTAGCCGCTCCAGCCGTTCAAGCGCCTTATGCTGCTGTGTGATCGTTTCATTAAGGCTATCGAGCCAATGTTCCTGATATGCTAATTGTGTTTCTAGCGTTTCGAGTCGCTCTAACACCTGGGCAAGCGTTTTGTCAATGTACATGTTAGAATTCTCGGGTCGGACAGTGCCGTTCATTACTTGCACTCCGTCATATTGGGTCCGGTGTTGTGGGCCAAAATTGTTGCTCATCGAAGGACCGTATTAATCAGATAAATATAGAGAAAAGTTACCTGTATGAGTCAAAAACCCTTGTTACGTTGCAGTGTGATTAATCTGGCGTTGGCGGCAGTTACGCCGCTGTTGATCGGATTGATTGTCATGTTGAGCGGCAGTGAGTTTACCGCTGAGATGCGTCAATCTTTAGCTTCTGACGGTGCGGTGCTTGCCTATGTACTGGCTGCAATCGTTGTATTTGTGGTACTGGAAATAGCAACCCTGGTCGCATTAAAGCAGACGCCCCAATCGTCTGAACTGGTCGAAGATGTTGAAAGCGACGATCGTGAGATCGGCGTCGTCAAATGGTTCAATGTTAATAAAGGTTATGGCTTTATTACCAATGAAGGGGGAGGCGAAGATGTTTTTGTTCATTTTCGTGCCATTCGTGGTAAAGGCCATCGTACCTTGGCAGAAGGTCAGCGTGTGCGTTTCTACGCGGTGCAAAATGATCGGGGCTTACAAGCAGAAGATGTTACCGTGATCACCTGATCCTGTCTTTCTTTCTAAATGTCTCTAGATGTAGAGCGAAGCCCCGCATTATGCGGGGCTTCCTTTTATACGGTGCATGCATACAGCCATTGGTAACATCACTGTCCTGAATCGGGCCAGTCAATGACTTCTTCGGTGCCGTCAGGGCTTATCTTGAAAAAGCGATCCGGATCATCGCCGGGTTGCCAGCTGCCCAATGAGCAACGTACTTCCACCCCTAGAAAACGGTTGGCAGCGCGAGCGCAGTCGACATCTCTCGCCCAGGGGGTGGCTGCACTGTCAAACCAAAGACTGTCGAAACCGTCGACGGCACTTTCCATGAACAATATAGCCACAGGCTTACTGTCGAGCTGCGTTTCGCTACGCCATTTTCCTTTGCCAGCACGCTTGAAGATGACTGGACTATCGAGTGCAGCACCGAGCCATTGCTGCAAGCGTTCGATGTTGCCACAGACCAGATAGATTTCGATATCGGGGTAGCGTTCCATTATTGGACTCATGGCAGCAGACGTTGAAGGATAGCCTCATAGACCGCGCTTAACGCATCAAGGTCCTCGGCCCGTACACGCTCATTCACCTTGTGGATCGTGGCATTAACAGGGCCTAACTCGACAACCTGTGTCCCTAGCGTGGCGATGAATCGACCATCGGATGTTCCACCAGCAGTCGATAGGCTCGGTCGATATCCCAATGTCTCTTCGACGCTAGCGACAATATTATCAAGCAGCTTGCCCTCTTGAGTCAGAAAAGGCTCACCAAATAGCGTCCACTCCAGGTCATAATCGAGTTCGAAACTATCCAGCAGTGCTTCGGTGCGGGCTTTTAGCTCATCTGCCGTGACCTCGGTAGAAAAGCGGAAATTGAAAACCGCCTCCAGCTCGCCGGGAACAACATTGGTTGCACCTGTGCCCGCATTAAGATTCGAGATCTGAAAGCTCGTGGCGGGGAAAAACGCATTGCCGCTATCCCAGACTTCTGCAGCCAGCACGGCTAACGCTGGCGCTGCCTGGTGGATTGGATTGCGCACTAGATGCGGGTAAGCCACATGCCCTTGGATGCCGCGAACCTTGAGTACACCGCCGAGAGAGCCGCGCCGTCCATTCTTGATGGTGTCACCCGCCCGCTCGCTGGAAGAGGGTTCCCCTACGATGCAGTATTCGACGCGTTCGCCACGTGCTTTCAGATGCTCGACAACGGCACGCGTACCATGAATGGCCGGGCCTTCCTCATCACTGGTAATCAGAAAGGCGATGCGGCCGCCATGCGAAGGATGGGAGGCAATGAAACGCTCCACTGCCGTTACCATTGCCGCCAGGCTACCCTTCATATCGGCAGCGCCGCGTGCGCGAAGATAACCGTCCGTATCAATGTTTGGCCTAAAAGGAGGTGTATCCCAACTACTCTCCGGCCCGGTGGGTACCACATCGGTATGACCGGCAAACATCAAAGTGGGCGCCTCGTCCCCATGCGTTGCCCAGAAATTGGTCACGCCGCCTTCATCCATAGCCTCGATTGTAAAGCCCAGTTGCTCAAGACGGCTGCGCATGACCGCTTGGCAGCCGGCATCATCCGGTGTTACCGAAGGGCGAGAGAGAAGATCAAAGGCCAGGGAAAGCGTGTCAGTCAACGGTTGTGCCATTGGCGATTCCGGTCAAGTGCATGTGACGCACCGCCGGCTGTCCGGCGGTGTTCAAGGATCAATTATGCGCGTGGAGCGCTTCGTTAAGTGCGATGGCACTCTTGTTGGTGCGGCACTCAAGACGTCCAGTGATGGAGTGGCGAATGAACTGCAAGTCGCTCTGACCGGCCAGGTCACGTGCGGCAACGGTAGTTACAACGTCGCCGTGATCATCTAGGACAGCAACCTTGGCACCGGCGGTGATATAAAGCCCAGCTTCGACGGTGCAACGATCACCCAGCGGGATACCGATGCCAGCGTTGGCGCCAATCAGGCAGTTCTCGCCAGTGCCGATGACAATGTTGCCACCGCCGGAGAGGGTGCCCATGGTCGAAGCACCGCCGCCTAGATCGGAGCCCTTGCCGAGCATGACGCCAGCAGAAATGCGTCCTTCGACCATTCCGGGCCCTTCGGTGCCGGCATTGAAGTTGCAGAACCCTTCGTGCATGACGGTGGTGCCTTCACCTAGATAGGCGCCCAACCGCACGCGGGCGGTATCGGCGATGCGTACGCCCTTGGGCACGACGTAATCTGTCATCTTAGGGAACTTGTCGACGCAGTCGACGGATAATGCACGACCCTCCAGACGGGCCTTGAGACGACGAGCCGGTAGCTCTTCGATATCGATTGGGCCTTCACTGGTCCAGGCGATATTTTTGAGAAGGCCGAACATACCGTCCAATGTGACACCATGTGGCTTGACCAGACGGTGAGAAAGCAGGTGGAGCTTCAAATAGACTTCAGGCACGCTCTGTGGCGCCTGGTCAGCATCGATGAACATGGCGACAAGGGGGCGCTGGCTGGCTTTTAACGTAGCGGTGAGTTCAGCCTGCTCAGTATTTCCTGCCTGTTGTAGCGCATGGGCGAGGGTGTCACAGTGTTCGGGCAGGAAGCTGGTGGCAGTAGTGCCCTCCGGCGCGCCCAAGGCTTGGCGAGCGGCATCGATCAGTGCTGCATCAGGGTTTATTAGGGGGGCAGGGTAGTACACTTCAAGCCAGTCGCCCTGGCTGTTCTGAGAGCCGATACCTAGCGCAAAACTTTGCATGAAAAATCCTCTTTGATTCAATTCTGAAATAGCGCCAGATGGCACGCGTATTTAATGCGATGTCTTGGCCGCTTCTGCCAAGGCGTCATAGCGGTCAGCATCGAACCCGACCACAAGGCTTTCACCGCTATCAAGCAACGGGCGCTTGATCAGCGTCGGGTGATTACGCAACAGCTGTCTTGCCTTGGCTTCGTCAATGTTCTGCTTGTCGCTATCGTCCAGACTGCGCCAGGTGGTGCTCTGTTTGTTCAGTAGGCGCTGCCAGCCTGCTTCGTGAAGAAAACGGTCAAGCTGTTGATCGTCGATACCTTCAGCGCGCAGATCGACAAAGTGAATATCCACATTGTGTGATGCAAGCGCCCGCCGTGCCTTGCGACAGGTGTCACAGTTCTTAAGTCCGTAAAGCGTTATCATGAGAATCCAATGCAGTATGCCGAGGTTCGATGCTTTCAGTGGCGCAAAGCGCTCGATTATAGGCAAGCCAGGCGCGGTGCTCAAACGCCGACTTCGGCATTGAGTACCTCGCATAGTCGCTGACGCAGATTCGCCTGCATGACGCTATCGGTCAGTGCGCTGCCATCGGGACCGGTAATAAAGAAAATATCCTCGACGCGTTCACCCAGCGTGGCGATCTTTGCCCCTGAAAGTGAAATGTCGAATTCCATGAAGATGCGACCCACACGTGCCAGCAGGCCAGGACGGTCAGCCGCGATAAGCTCGAGTACGGTGCGCTCATTGGCTTCATCGTGGCTGAGCGTGACGCGGGTGGGTACGCGAAAATGCTTGAGCTGGCGTGACGTATGACGCTTGACGATGCGCGGGTAATCATCAGGATCGTCAAGCTCTTCTACCAGATGGGTGTGGATTTCATTCACCCTTGCCGGGTCACGAATCGGCTCACCTTGGTCATCGAGCAAAATGAACGTGTTGAGCGACCAGTCATTGCTGGAGGTGGCGATGCGTGCATCATGGATAGACAGGCCCAACTGCTCCAGCGCAGCCGCTGTCGCCGCAAATAGATTATTGACCGAGCGGGTGTGAATGAAGACCTTTGTGCCACCTTCGGTCATGTCGGCGGTGGGGGCACTGATCAAGATCAGAGGCATGGTCTCGGTGCCCGCCGCGAGGACACCCTGGGTGTGCCAGACAATTTCGCTGGGCGAATATTGCAGAAAATAGTCATCGCCAAGGGTATGCCATAGCGCATCGGTCGCAGCGAGATCCTCTCCCATGCCGCTCAGCAGAGCACGGGCTTCTTCACGGGTTTCATTAATCCATTCGCTCTTGTCGAATGGGTTTTCCAGACCGCGTCGCAGAGCGCGTCGTGTCTCGGAATACAGCTGGCGCAGCAGCGAGGCACGCCAGCCGTTCCACAGTGAGGAGTTGGTAGCATTGATGTCGGCGACGGTGAGGATATAAAGATAATCGAGATGAACTTCGTCACGTACAGCCTCAGCGAATTCACCAATCACCTCCGGGTCGGCGATATCGCGCTTTTGGGCGACTGTCGACATCAGCAGGTGGTGCTCGATTAACCAGTACACCAGATGAGTATCACGTCGTGATAGTCCGTGGCGTTGACAGAAGATTTCTGCATCGGCAGCGCCCAGCAGAGAGTGATCGCCGCCACGTCCCTTGCCAATATCGTGGTAGAGCCCGGCGATCCACAACAGCTCAAGCTTGGGCAATTGCGGCATCAGTTGAGCGCAGATAGGGAAAGCCTCACGCCCTTTCAGAGTACGAAAGGATTGCAGGCCTTCAAGCAGTCTCAATGTATGCGCATCGACGGTATAGAGATGGAACAGGTCGTGCTGCATGAGGCCAACGGCACGACCGAACTCGGGAAGGTACTTGCCGAGTACGCCGTAGCGGGCCATTAGCTGAAGCTGTAGAGCGACATTGCCCCCACTGCGCAACAGCTCCATGAACAAGCTTTGATTGCGCAAGTCATGGCGAAACGTTTCATCGATCAGGTGGCGATGATCACGGATCAGACGAATCGTCTCGGCGCGTACGCCTTCTATTTCCGGATGTTGTGCCATCAGCAGGAATAGTTCGAGCAGTGCCGAAGGCCGGCGCTTAAAAACATTAGGGTGGCGTGCCTGGATATATCCGCCGTGGATCTCGAAGCGCTTGTTGAGAGGCTTGATTTCGGGAATTTCTTCGGCACGCAGGATACGCTCATCGAAATGCTGCAGCAGCATATCGCTCAGTTCGGCCAGTGTGGTGACCGTGCGATAGTAACGACGCATGAAATGCTCTACAGCTAATCGCTCCAGCGTATCCTGGTAGCCGAACAATTCAGCAATGGCGCGCTGCTGATCAAACAGCAGACGGTCTTCGGCGCGCCCGGTCAGCATATGCAGCGCGTAACGCACCTGCCATAGGAAGGCACGGCCTTGGCTGACGATGCGCAGCTCGCTGTCGGTCATGAAACCGCGCGCTACCATTTCCTCAATCATGCGTGCGCCGAAATGACGCTTGCCGACCCAGCCAATCATCTGAATATCACGTAACCCACCCGGCGAGCTCTTGAGGTTGGGCTCGAGATGGTATTCCGAGTTATTAAACTTGTAATGACGAGTGATCTGTTCCTGCCACTTGGCCTCGAAGAAGGTATCGCTTGGCCACATTTGGTCCGGAGCGGTTAATGCCCGCATGGTGTCGCGTAGCCGTTCGGGGCCGGCAAGCGTGCGAGTTTCCAGAAGATTGGTGATAATCGTGACATCATCATGTGATTCACGTACGCAATCGTTCAACGAGCGTACGCTATGGCCGATCTCAAGACCGATATCCCACAGGAAAGTAATGAAAGCCGTCAGCGACTCACGATAAGGATAGTCATCATCCTTCTCTAACAGCATCAACAGATCGATATCGGAGTGCGGATGCAACTCGCCACGGCCATAACCGCCGACGGCAAGCAGGGCAATGCCATCATCAGGCCAGGCCAGCCGCTCCCATGCAACGCTGAGCAGCTGATCCAGGCACCAGGCACGACCGTGAATCAGATCGCGAATATCCACGCCTGCCTTGAAACGGTCGTCAAGTCGTTGGCTGACGGTAGCGAGCGCCCGCTTAAAAAGCGGGATCTGTGACCGCGACTCGGCCAACTCGCGGCGAAATGCCTTAACGTCGAACAAGGTGTCGTCGGGCACAAAGCGGTAGTGGTGCAATAACATCGACGCGGTTCTCGGCTGGACATTGAGAGTGTTGCCAAACTAGACATTTATTCGTCTAGCTCATGGGTAAGGCATATCCTATGCCTGCTGGCGACCGTTCCATGTCATCGTGCCCATTGCTGCATATTTACAGAGTTACTGCGTTAAAAAGGACAAGTCTTCCTCGGCTCTTGCTGTCGTAACTTCAATGCCCGTTGCAGTGATGATCAGCGTGTGTTCCCACTGGGCCGAAAGCCCTCTGTCCCGAGTGACAGCGGTCCAGCCGTCTCTGAGGACCTTGGTGCGATAGTCGCCCGTATTGATCATCGGCTCGACTGTCAGGCACATGCCTTCGAGCAGCTCAGCATCGGTTTTTTTATCATAACCGTCATAATGCAGCACCTGAGGTTCTTCATGGTAATTCTTGCCGAGGCCGTGACCGCAGAAATCGCGTACCACGCTGTAGCCGTGGGCCTGGGCGTGATGCTGAATGACACGGCCGATATCGGAGAGCATAGTGCCGGGACGCATGATTTTCATCGCCTCGTACAGACACTCCTGAGTGACACGCGACAGGCGCTCGCCCTGGATGGTTTCGCCGATGACGAACATCTTGCTGGTGTCGCCATAGTAGCCATCCTTTATTACGGCCAGGTCGATATTTATGATATCGCCTTTCTTGAGCTTCTTGTTGAAATCGGGAATACCGTGGCAGACGACGTGGTTGATCGAGGTGCAGATCGACTTCGGGAAGCCGTGGTAGTTGAGCGAGGCCGGAATGGCGCCCTGTTCGTTGACAATATAATCGTGACAGAGACGGTCGAGCTCGCCGGTGCTGACACCAGCCTTGACGTGGGGCCCGATCATTTCCAGTACGTTCGCGGCCAAGCGCCCTGCGATGCGGAGCTTTTCGATATCTTCAGGAGTATTGATGGGAATATTCATGGGGACCCGGATTAGGAACGTGATAGCCATCCGCGCAGTATGAGAGAAGCGTAGGCTGATGATCACATGGCGGAGGCTGCTTCATCTTTAAAGCGATGTATGGTATAAAGCCGCGCGCTTTACTGCAATCGTGTGCTTGCTTCTTGAACATCTACCCTGATCTAGGGCGAAGGGCAGAAGCAAGGGTGACCGATAGGTAGCAAAAGTGCACATCCAACGACACACACGTACCGACACATGGTCCCGGGTGCCGCGCGAGCGGTCGGATCCATGGGGTGCGTGGAGGCGTAACCCGATACTCAGGAGAGTCATCAATGTCAGTTAATATGCGTGACCTGCTCAAGGCAGGTGCCCACTTCGGCCACCAGACCAAATACTGGAACCCGAAAATGAGCAAGTACATTTTCGGCGCCCGCAATAAGATTCATATCATCAACCTCGAGCACACTCTGCCGGCGTTGAATGAAGCCGTTTCCATTGTTGAGAAAATGGCTGAAAACAACAACAAGATCATGTTCGTCGGCACCAAGCGTGCAGCGAGCAAGATCATTGCCGAAGAAGCAAACCGCGTTGGTCAGCCGTTTGTCAATCACCGTTGGCTCGGTGGCATGCTGACGAACTACAAGACCATTCGTCAGTCCATCAAGCGTCTGCGTGAACTCGAAGCCATGCATGAAGATGGTACTTTCGAGAAGTTGACCAAGAAAGAAGTTCTGATGGCCACGCGTGAGCAGGAAAAGCTTGAGCGTTCCATTGGTGGTATCAAGAGCATGGGCGGCCTGCCCGATGCGATGTTCGTTATCGACGTCGATCACGAACGTATTGCTATCAACGAAGCCAACAAGCTGGGCATTCCTGTCATTGGCGTTGTAGATAGTAACTCCAACCCCGATGGCGTGGATTATGTCATCCCGGGTAACGATGACTCCATTCGTGCCATCCAGATCTACGTGCAGGCAATCGCCAATGCATGTGGCAAGGCTAAAGAAGGCCGTGCGGATGACTTCGTCGAAGTCGAAGAAACGACTGAAGCTTCCGAGTAAGCCAAGTCATGGCTCTATCTGAATCGGTAGTATGCCGTTTCCGGTAAGAGTCAAAAGGGGGCCTAGGCCCCCTTTTTTGAACACGTGGCAGATGTCATCAAAATGACGTCGTTCACCACGATGCTTCTCAAGTTACAATGCATTCCATAGCGCGCGTATCCGTTCTTTAGTCTGTATGAGACAGATGAAGACTGAACGTGGCATGGAACGAAACAGACGATCAACAGAGGTTCTAGATATGGCAGCTATCAGCGCATCTCTGGTCAAAGAACTCCGTGAACGTACCGGGCTCGGTATGATGGAGTGCAAGAAAGCTCTGACCGAGGCTAACGGTGACATCGAGCAAGCTATCGACGATCTGCGCAAGAATGCCGGTCTGAAGTCCGCCAAGAAAGCTGGCCGTGTTGCCGCTGAAGGTGCGATCCTGGCCCGTGTTTCCGAAGATGGCCGTGTTGCCGTCATGCTTGAAGTCAACTCTGAAACTGACTTTGTTGCACGGGACGAGAATTTCAAGAACTTCGCCAATGAAGTGGCCAACAAAATCCTCGATACTAAAAATGAGGATATTGCTGTGGTCATGGAAGGCGAGCTCGAAGAAGCGCGTGTGCAACTGGTGCAGAAGATTGGCGAAAATATCAGCGTACGCCGTGCCGCTGTCGTAGAAGCGCCTCAGGATGGCATCGTAGGTGCTTACGTCCATGGTGACCGCATCGGCACTATCACCGTGCTGAAGGGTGGCAATGCAGATGTCGCGCGTGACATAGCGATGCATGTCGCGGCGATCAATCCAGCGGTTGCGCGTCCTGAAGACATGCCTCAGGAAATTCTCGACAAGGAAAAGGCAATTATCCTGGCTCAGCCGGATATGGCGGGTAAGCCTGCTGAAATCGCCGAGAAAATGGTACAGGGTCGTCTTAAGAAGTATCTGGCCGAGAATAGTCTGGTAAACCAGCCTTTCGTCAAAGACCCGAATACCAGCGTCGCCGAATATGCAAAGACTGCTGGTGGCGAAGTGTTAAGCTTTCTACGTTTTGAAGTCGGTGAAGGCATCGAGAAGGAAGAAGTTGATTTCGCCAAGGAAGTTATGGAACAGGCACGCCGCAGCTAACAGGGCGATGTGACTGCATGTTTACTAAAATAAGCGACAGGAAAGTCTTCCTTGTTTGAGCTTGTTTTCGTGAACGTTAACGTATCAATGGCGTGCGCTTGCGCACGCCATTGCGTATCCGGTTCCAGCGTTGTCTGCCAGTGCTCAGATGACAAGCAACATCAGAACCCCGTCGGCGGTTCAGCCATTTTTAGACCCAGCTAGCTCTAGGAGAGTGTCCATGCCCCCCAATACCGATCGTAGCGCCAAGTACAAGCGCATCCTGCTCAAGTTGTCCGGAGAAGCCTTGACGGGCGAACATGAGTTCGGTATCGATCCCAAGGTTCTTGATCGCATGGCGCTGGAGATTGGCCAGTTGGTAGGTATCGGTGTCCAGGTGGGTATCGTGATAGGTGGCGGTAACCTGTTCCGTGGTGCTGCGTTGCATGCTGCCGGAATGGAGCGTGTCACGGGTGATCATATGGGGATGCTGGCGACGGTAATGAATGCGCTGGCGATGCGTGATGCGCTTGAGCGTTCCAATATTCGCTCGCGTGTCATGTCGGCCATTCCCATGAGTGGTGTTGTCGAGCATTACGATCGACGCACGGCGATCCGCTATCTCACGTCAGGCGATGTCGTTATTTTCTCGGCGGGAACAGGTAATCCATTCTTTACTACCGACTCTGCTGCCTGCCTACGTGGTATCGAGATTGATGGCGATGTGGTCATCAAGGCGACCAAGGTCGATGGTGTCTATGATAAGGATCCGGTGCTGCATTCGGATGCGGTAAAATACGAGCGTCTGCATTACGATGAGGTCCTCGACCAGAAGCTGGGCGTGATGGATTTGACTGCTATCTGCCTAGTGCGTGACCATGGCATGCCCGTACGCGTATTTGATATGACCAAGCCGGGTGCGTTATTGAATCTGGTCATGGGTGGAAAAGAAGGCACGCTGATAGACAAGGGTTAATCTCGTGATCAACGATATCAAGAAGGATACTGAAACGCGCATGTCCAAAAGCGTTGAATCGCTTCAGACCGCGTTTCATAAAATCCGTACAGGCCGAGCGCACCCCAGCATCCTCGATGCGGTGCGGGTGGAGTACTACGGTTCGGAAATGCCGATTAGCCAAGTGGCTAATGTGAATGTAGAAGATGCGCGCACACTGGCGGTAGTGCCTTGGGAAAAGGCGATGGTGCCTAAGGTGGAAAAGGCGATCATGAAAGCTGATCTTGGCCTTAATCCGTCGACGGCAGGCAGCGTGATTCGTGTGCCAATGCCGCCTCTGACCGAAGAAACGCGCAAAACCTACATAAAGCAGGCGAGAAGCGAGGCCGAGCAGGCACGCGTTGCGGTGCGCAATATTCGCCGGGATGCCAATAACGATGCCAAGGGGCTTCTCAAGAGCAAAGAGATCTCTGAGGATGAAGAGCATCAGGCACAAGACGATATCCAGAAACTGACGGATAAGTATATTGCCGAGATCGATCAGTTGCTGGAGCAAAAAGAACACGACCTGATGCAGGTCTAATAACGGCGGCGGGCGGTCCGCCGCCCGTAGCTGATGTGAGTATTCATGACGTCATCATATGCGTCTAGAGCGCCACGCCATGTGGCCATTATCATGGATGGAAACAACCGCTGGGCGAAAGCTCGGGGGTTATCGGGTATACGTGGCCATCATGCGGGTGTTGAATCCGTACGCGCGGTCATTCAGCGTGCTGCCGAGCGAAAGCTTGAGGCGGTTACTCTGTTTGCCTTCTCCAGTGAAAACTGGAAACGGCCTTCGCAGGAAGTGAGCGCCTTGATGGAGCTGTTCATCATCGCTCTCCGACGTGAAATTAATCGCCTACATAGAAATGGCATTCGCTTGAGTATTATCGGCGAACGAGAGCGGCTGCCAAATTCCTTGCAAAAGGCGATTGGGAAAGCGGAAGCGCTCACTCGCGATAATAGTGGGCTGCATTTAATTATTGCCGTGAACTATGGTGGCCGGTGGGATATTGCACAGGCCGCTAAACGCCTTGCCGAACGTGTTGAAAGAGGGCAATTAGCTGCTGCCGATATTGATGAGGCACGTTTCGATAGCGAAATGCGTATCGACGATGTGCCTGATGTCGATTTATGTATTCGTACCAGTGGCGAGCAGCGGATCAGCAACTTTCTGCTGTGGCGGATGGCCTATGCCGAGCTTTACTTTTCTCCGTTGTACTGGCCTGATTTCGGAGTTGAGGCGTTTGATGAGGCGCTGGAAGCGTTCAGTCAGCGCAAGCGCCGTTTTGGCATGACAGACGAACAGGTTGAGGTCCAGGGTGCTTAAGCAACGCGTATTGACCGCACTGGTGATTGCTCCTTTAGCACTGGTGTTATTGTTCACGCTACATGGTGGCTGGTTTGCCTGTTTTGTTGGCATTGTCGTCGCGGCCTCCGGGTGGGAATGGTCCAATCTCGCGGGTGCAGAGCATCCCAAAGATAAAAGCCTGTTCGTTTTGCTGCTTATAGCCCTGATGGCGTTGGCCTGGTCATCTGGGATTGCTTACCATACGTGGCCATTGTGGATTGCTCTGCTGGGCTGGCTACTCAGTCTTTATTGGGTTGTTCACTATCCACAGCATGTCGGGCAGTGGGAAAGCGTATGGGTGCGGTTTGTTATTGGTATCTGGGTCTTGCTGCCATGCTGGGTCGGTTTTTTACTGCTGCGCGAGGCCCCGGTCTGGTTGTTATATGTGCTCATTCTGGTCTGGGGCGCAGATATCAGTGCTTATTTTGCCGGACGAGCTTTCGGAAAGCGAAAGCTGGCGCCGCGTGTTAGTCCAGGAAAATCCTGGGCAGGTGTTTATGGTGAGATGGCGGGCAGCCTAGTGCTGGCCTTGCTGATGGCTCTATGGCAAGAGCTCAGCCTTTTCCAAACGCTGCTGCTGGTGCTGATTTCAGAAGTGGTCACGCTCTCCTCGGTACTTGGAGACTTACTTGAAAGCATGCTGAAACGTCATCGTGGTCTCAAAGATTCGGGACGTTTACTTCCCGGCCATGGTGGTCTGCTTGACCGCATCGACAGCCTGACCGCAGCCATTCCTTTGTTTGCCTTGCTTGCCCCTTGGATTGGATAATCTTATACACATGCAGTCTGTCACTATTTTGGGGGCAACCGGATCGATTGGGACGAGTACGCTCGATGTCATTGCGCGCCATCCCGATCGCTACTGTGTCTTTGCTCTTACCGCCTTTTCACGCCGAGAAGCATTGCGTGAACAGTGTATAAAGCATCGCCCGGCCATTGCGGTCATTGGTAGCGAACTGGATGCAGCTTGGCTGCGTAATGCACTTGCTGAGCATGGTTTGCCGACTGAAGTGCTTTCAGGTGAACAAGCGCTGGTTGATGTGGCAAATGCTGGTGAAGTGGATATCGTCATGGCAGCTATTGTCGGTGCTGCAGGACTAGTCCCTACACTTGCTGCGGTACGTGCTGGCAAGCGTGTTCTACTGGCCAACAAGGAGGCCCTGGTAACCTCAGGGGCTCTGTTCATGAAAGAGGTCGAGCAGTCAGGTGCATTATTGCTGCCGATCGACTCGGAACATAATGCCATCTTTCAGTGTCTACCACATCAGCATCGTGAAGGTCTCGCTCGACAAGGTGTTTCCCAGCTTCTCTTGACCGCTTCGGGCGGACCTTTTCGTGACTGGCCGGCCGAGCGACTGAAAGATGTGACGCCTGACCAGGCTTGTGCTCATCCGAATTGGTCGATGGGGCGTAAGATTTCCGTTGATTCAGCATCGATGATGAACAAGGGGCTTGAGCTGATCGAGGCATGCTGGCTGTTCGATACAACGCCGGACAAGATTCAGATTGTCATTCATCCGCAGAGCGTCATCCATTCAATGGCTGCGTATAACGATGGTTCTGTGCTGGCTCAGCTGGGTAACCCTGATATGCGTACACCGATTGCGTTCGGCCTGGCTTGGCCGGAACGGATCGATGCCGGGGTCGAGATGCTCGACCTGTTTGCCATCGGTCGGCTTGACTTCGAAGCGCCTGATGAGCGTCGTTTCCCTTGTCTGCGCTTGGCGCGTGAGGCGATGAATGCAGGCGACTCAGCGCCAGCGGTATTGAATGCGGCTAACGAAATTGCCGTACAGGCCTTTCTCGAAGATCAACTGGCCTTTGTGTCTATCCCTGAGCTGGTCGAAGCGGTTTTAATTTCGCAGCCTCTCCAGCCCATTACTGATCTTGATAGCGTACTGGAATATGATCGTCGTGCGCGTGATGAAGCCAGGCGTCTGTTACGGTCTCGTTTTAGCTAGGAGAGGTGGCCTGACATGAGCGCACTCCAGAATATTCTTGCCGTCATCGTGGTGCTCGGACTCTTGGTTACTATTCATGAGTTTGGACACTTTTGGGTGGCGCGTCGCTGTGGCGTCAAGGTTTTGCGCTTTTCCGTAGGGTTCGGTAAACCATTTTGGTCACGCACCGATCGTCATGGCACCGAGTACGCCTTAGCCGCTATTCCTCTGGGTGGCTACGTCAAGATGCTCGACGAGCGTGAAGGCGATGTTCCGCCAGAGCAGCTGGAGCAGGCCTTCAATCGTCAGAGCGTATGGAAACGAATCGCGATCGTCAGTGCCGGTCCGATTGCTAACTTCCTGCTTGCGCTTGTCGCTTACTGGGTGATGTTCATTTATGGGGCTTCGACGGTGGCGCCTGTCATCGGTCAGGTTTCTCCCGATTCGCCTGCTGCGCGCAGCGGGCTTGAGCCGGGTCAGGAAATTGTAGCGGTCAATGATGAGAAGACACCCTCATGGAGTGAGGTCAATTTGAAACTTGTCGCCGCGATCGGCGCAAGTCAGTTGGATGTGACGGTACGTGACGAGCAGGGACAAGGAGTGGAGCGTCACCGCGTTGCTGTCAGAGACTTCATGGCTCGGCAGGACCCACCTCAGCCATTGGCCACGTTGGGCATCACGCCGTGGCAACCTGAGACAGCTCCTGTTATCGGTGAAGTGATCGATGAAGGGCGCGCCGCAACTGCAGGCCTGCAGAAGGGGGATCGCATTATCGCCGTTAATGATCATCCCCTCGATCAATGGGCCACCTTTGTCGAACAAATACGTGAGCATCCCGACGTTGCTCTGACGCTGACGATTGAACGAGACGGCCAGCGCCGGCAGCTATCGCTTACGCCTGATAGTCGTAATCTCGAAAATGGGCAGACGATTGGTTACATCGGCGCGGCGGCTGAGCCGGGTCACTGGCCGGAAAAATACCTGCGAGAGCTTCGCTATGGCCCGCTTGAGGCCATAGGGCAGGCCGCGCATAAGACAGGCGAGATGACGCTTTTGACATTCGACTCGATCCGCAAGATGTTGATCGGCTTGATCTCGCCTTCCAACCTGTCCGGACCGATCACTATCGCACGGGTGGCTGGTGATTCGGCGCGTTCAGGTTTTGAAACCTTCATAGGCTTTTTGGCTTACTTGTCGATCAGCTTGGGTGTGCTGAATCTATTGCCCGTCCCGGTTCTGGACGGAGGCCATTTGCTGTATTACTTCGTGGAAGTAGTACGCGGTCGGCCTTTGTCGGAGCGTACCCAAGCAGCGGGGTTGCGCATTGGTGTGGCGTTGGTGGGAACCTTGATGTTAATGGCGTTTTATTTTGACCTGATGCGCCTGTGACGCCATTGTTCTCCCTTTTAATGCTGCGTTAGTGGCGAATGCTTGTCAGATAGGCTGCGTTATGTATAAGGTGCCTGTTCACGAAAGGAGCCGCTGAGTAGTCCGGTGTGAATGGTGTGCGAGATGACGAGAACATTTTTGCAAACGTTCCGTGCGGGAATGTGTCGTCGTTTGTGGTGTCGTCTGCCTTGGATGTACTCCGAAAAGAGTACACTGTCATTAGGGGAGCCGAGAGCGATGTAAGTCTTGTATCTCGGCTTGTCATCATGGCATGCAGGACGACTCGACGCACAGAACAGGATGAACGGTGGCTCACATTGCGGGCGGAATTCAGTAAAAGCGAAATGACGGCATGAAGATTAGAACCATTGGACTGGTAGTTTGGTTGCTGGGTAGTTCCCAAGCGGCGTTCGCTGTCTCTTTTGAAGTATCGGACATCCGTGTGGAAGGCTTGCAACGGGTATCGGCGGGCACCGTCTTTAACGCCTTACCCATTTCCGCCCATGACAAGATTGATGACGATTCATTGGCCGAAGCCGGTAAAGCCTTGTTCAAGACGGGGCTTTTCGATGATGTCCGGCTCGGACGGGATGGCGACGTGCTTGTCGTCAATGTTGTTGAACGTCCTTCGATTTCCAAGATCGAGATCAAAGGGAATTCCAAGATTTCCAAGGACGATTTACGTAAAGGTTTAAGTGATGCCGGCCTTGCCGAAGGGCAGGTATTGCAACGCTCGACACTGGACGAAATGCAGCGTGAGCTTGAGCGTGTCTACCAGGCTCAGGGACGTTACAGTGCCCAGATCAATACCTCGGTTGAGAAGCTTGACCGCAATCGTGTGCAAGTTGATGTTGATATCAATGAAGGTGCTGTCGCCAAGATCAAGCAAATCAATATTGTCGGCAACCAGGCGTTCGATGACGATACGCTCCGCGGTCTGTTCGAGCTTGAAGACAAACCGGGCTGGTTCCTGGGTTGGTTTTCTAGCGATCAGTATTCACGCGAGAAGTTGACCGGCGATCTTGAACGCCTGCGTTCCTATTATCTTGATCGCGGTTACGTTAATTTCAATATTGCGTCCACCCAAGTCGCTATTAGTCCCAGCAAATCGGATATCTTCGTGACCATCAACGTCGACGAGGGTAAGCGCTACCAGATCGGTAACGTGCGTTTCTCCGGCGATCTACAGATGGATGAAACAAAAGCACGTGACTTGGTCACGGCGCACTCCGGTGATACCTTCTCACAGTCCGCATTGACGGCATCGTCTGAGGCGTTGCGTCAAGCCCTTGGCGCAGAAGGTTTTGCCTTTGCCAAAGTCGATAGCGTACCGCAAGTATCCGATACCGATGATACGGTTGATATTACTTTCATGGTTAACCCCGGCCGGCGCGCTTATGTCAGGCGGATCGAATTCAAGGGCAATACCACTACTGCCGACGAAGTGCTGCGGCGCGAGATGGTCCAGCTCGAAGGGGCTCCAGCATCAACTGATGACATCAAACAGTCCCAGCAGCGCTTGCAGCGTCTAGGTTTCTTCAAGCAGGTCGACGTAGAGACGCGCCCTGTTCCTGATCAGCCCGACCAGCTCGATGTTACTTATAATGTCGAAGAGCAACCCTCGGGTAGCATCTCGGCGAGTGTCGGTTTCGCTCAGTCCGAGGGCATCATCTATGGTGCATCGCTGTCGCAAAGTAACTTCCTGGGAACCGGTAACCGGGTCGATGTCGGGGCGCAGAAGAGCGATTACTACACTAACCTGAAGTTCAGCTTCACCGATCCCTACTGGACGCTTAACGGCATCTCACGCGGTTATGACCTTTATTACCGCGAGACTGATTACGAAGATTCCGACATCTCGACCTATTCGACCGATGCGATCGGTGGTGGAATCAATTTTGGCTACCCTATCAGCGAATTGTCGCGGCTCAACTTCGGCGTCGGTATCGAGCGGCTGACGCTTGATTCCTATGACGACACGCCGTCGGAAATCGTTCAATTCATCAATGATGAAGGGGATGAGTTCGATAGTTATAAGCTGACTGCTAGCTGGACACGCAATAATTTGAATCGTGGCATCATGCCGACTGACGGCAGCTATCAGCGCGCTTCCATCGAAGCGTCCGGTCCGGGTAGTGATGCCGAGTACTACAAACTGCGCTACCGCGGCCAGAAGCTGTTCGAACTCAACCCTGAGTGGTCGCTCAAGTTCCGTACTGAACTCGGTTATGCCAATACTTACGGTGACCAGGATATCTATCCGTTCTACGAGAATTTCTACGCGGGTGGTCTCGGCTCGGTGCGCGGCTTTAGCAGTAATACATTGGGGCAGAGAACGACTGAACGTAATGACGGTGACGACGACACGCTAGGCGGTAATGTGCTGATCGAAGGGTCTGCCGAATTGATCTTCCCGTTCCCGTTCGTCGAGGATCGTCGTCAGCTGCAAAGTTCGTTCTTCCTCGACACGGGTAATACTTATCTGACCGATTGTCTGCCGGTCGAGGCGGGTAACACGTCACAGTGCAGCTCCGGTATCGATCTTGGCGAATTGCGCTATTCCGTCGGCATTGGACTATCGTGGCTGACGCCCGTTGGGCCGCTGACCTTCAGCGTTGCCCAGCCCTTGAACGAAAAGAGTGAAGACGATACGCAGTTCTTCCAGTTCTCGCTTGGGCAAACATTCTGACCTGCTGTACAGCACGATATTAGGAGAAGTAGATGCGTAAGTTGACATTGGCCTTATGTCTATCAGGTATAATGGGAAGCATGGCCATGCCGGCGTTGGCTGATGATATCGCCGTGCTCGATTGGCAGCAGGCGTTACTGCAAACCAACGCAGCTAAGCAATCGATGAATGAACTCAAGAATCAGTTGGGTAGCAAACAGCAGCAGGTTCAATCGCTCGGTCAGGAAGTGCAGCAACTGCAGGAAAAGCTGCAGAAAAATGGCGATGTAATGTCAGATTCCGAGCGTCAGAATCTGGTTAAACAGCTGCGTCAGAAAGGCACTCAGTTTCAGCAGCAACGTGCTGAGCTCGAGCAGGCACGCCAGCAGAAGGAGCAGCAGTTCCTGAAAACAGCCAAACCTAAACTCGACAATGCGATTGAACAGGTTGTTAAGCGCCATAATGTACAAGTGCTCGTCGACCGCAATAGTGTTATCTATTCTAAAGATTCGCTCGATCTCACCCAAGAGGTCACGAATGCTTTCAATTCGAACAACTGAAGGGTAGCGCCTGCACCCTGACCAATGAATACGAACGCCAAGCACACATATACACTGTCTGAGCTGGCCAGCGCATTGGGCGCTGGCTTGATCGGGGATGGCGAGCGTCGTGTTAGCGGCCTCGCCACGCTTACCGATGCTGGCCCAGATGACATTGCCTTTCTGGCTAACCGCGCTTACCTAAAGTACCTAGGTACTACACGGGCCGCGGCAGTTCTGCTGCATCCATCCTATGCTGAGCACTGTTCTATGCATGTGCTGACTTTGGAAAACCCATATCTCGGTTATGCTCATTTGTCGCATTTTTTTGATCTGTCACCGGTAGGCTCGGTGCCCGGTATCGATGCTACAGCTGTCGTCGATGAGAGCGTGAGCATTGGTGAGCGCGTCTCGATCGGGCCCGGTGCTGTCATAGGCGCTAATGTCACGCTTGGTGATGATGTCATTATCGGACCCGGTTGCAGCGTAGGGCCCGACTGTGAAATCGGTGCGCGATCTCTGCTACATGCCAATGTCACGCTCTATTATGGGGTCGTTATTGGCAAGCGTGCCATTATCCATAGCGGGGCTGTGATTGGCGGCGACGGATTCGGTTTTGCACATGACGGTAGCCAGTGGCACAAGATCGCACAGATCGGTGGTGTCGTGATCGGCGATGACGTCGAGGTGGGCAGTTGTACCAGTATTGATCGCGGTGCGCTGGGCGATACTGTCATCGGCAATGACGTTAAAATCGATAGTCAGGTGCAGATCGCTCATAATGTACATATTGGTGATCACAGCGCACTGGCAGGATGTGTCGGCATCGCAGGATCGACCCATGTAGGCCGTCAATGTCTGCTCGGTGGCGGCGTAGGATTGGCTGGCCATCTGGAGATCTGTGACGGTGTTCAAGTAACAGGCATGAGCCTAGTCACCAACTCCATTGAGGTGCCCGGCGTTTATTCGTCAGGAACAGGCTCGATGCCTAACAAGCTCTGGCGCAAGAATGCGGTACGTTACAAGCAGCTCGATGATATGGCCAAGCGTCTGACACGCCTTGAGAAGCTAGGTCGAGGTGATAAAAACGACGCGCAGGGCGAATAAGCGGCTTTGCGTATTCTGCGGTGCGAGTATAATGCCCGCCCGTTGTCGCCTGTTATATGCCTGCCCTGAGGCAGGCATTTCGTTATTCTAAAGGTTTTAATACCCATGGTAATGGACATTAACGAGATACAAGAGTATCTCCCGCACCGCTATCCTTTTCTGTTAGTTGATCGTGTTACTGAGATTCAGGAAGGCGAAAGTATCAAGGCATACAAGAACCTCAGCATTAACGAACAGTTCTTCAGCGGGCACTTTCCTGGGCATCCGATCATGCCGGGCGTGATGATCATCGAGGCATTGGCGCAGGCCGCCGGTATCCTCGGCTTCAAGACGGTCGACAAGCGTCCCGCCGATGGCTACATCTATTATTACGTGGGTAGTGATAACGTGCGCTTTAAGCGTCCGGTATTTCCAGGCGATCGACTGTGTCTGGAGGCGCGTATGCTCAAGGCACGTCGTGGTATATGGAAATTCGCTTGCCGCGCTCACGTGGACGGTGAACTCGTTTGTGAGGCTGACGTGATCTGTGCCGAGAGGAAGATCGCTTGATTCATTCAACCGCCATCATCGACCCAAACGCACGGCTTGCCGACGGCGTCGAAGTCGGGGCGTTCAGTGTCATAGGACCCGATGTCGAAATCGGTCCGGACTGCATAGTCGGCCCCCACACGTTGATTAAGGGACCCACCACGATGGGTGCGGGTAACCGCATCTTTCAGTTTGCCTCGATTGGCGAGGATTGTCAGGACAAGAAGTACAACGGCGAGCCGACTCGACTTGTCATTGGCGACAACAATATCTTTCGTGAAGGCGTTACCGTTCATCGCGGCACTGTTCAGGACCGTGGACTCACGGCTATTGGCAGCAATAACCTCTTCATGGCCTATGCACATGTGGCTCATGACTGCGTGATTGGCAATAACTGCATCATGGCCAACCAGGCGACATTGGGTGGGCACGTCACGATTGGCGATTACGCCATTCTTGGTGGTCTTTGCGCTGTTCATCAATTCTGTCATGTCGGTGCGCATGCCATGTGCGGTGGTGGATCAATCATCACCAAGGATATTGCCGCGTATGTCATGGTTAGCGGCAATCCAGCCAAGACCCACGGGATCAATGCCGAAGGCCTTAAGCGGCGTGGTTTTGATAGTGAAGCCATCAGCGCATTGCGTGACGCCTATAAGCGCGTATTTAGAAGCCGACAAACGCTGGCCCAGGTACTCGAGCAACTCGAGAGCCAGACACTTGCACCGGAAGTTCAGGTCTTTGTCGATTCATTGAGAGCCTCGTCACGAGGTATCACGCGCTAGGATTTTGATCATGCGTGTCTTTCTTGTGGCTGGCGAGCTCTCTGGCGATATCCTTGGTAGTGGCTTGATGCGTGAAATGAAAGCGCGTCATGGCACCGTTGAATTCCGTGGTATCGGTGGCCCGCGAATGATGGCGGAAGGGCTGGATGTGTTGTATCCGCTTGAAACGTTATCGGTGATGGGACTTGTCGAAGTTCTCAAGCATTTGCCGCGTTTAATTGGCGTGCGTCGCCACCTGCGCCGTGCGGCGCTTGAATGGCATTCCGATGTCATGGTGGGCATTGATGCGCCCGATTTCAATTTGGGCCTCGAACGTCAGCTGCGCAATACGGGCATGAAAACGGCGCATTATGTCAGTCCTTCCGTGTGGGCGTGGCGGCAAGGGCGGGTCAAGACCATCCGTGAAGCGGTCGACCAGATGCTGACATTTCTGCCCTTTGAGGCAGGATTTTATGAACAGCATAAGGTACCGGTAACGTTCGTCGGTCATCCGCTGGCTGATGAGTTGCCGCTTGATAATGATCGGCGTGCCGCAAGAGAAGCGCTCGGTATCGCTGCAGACGCTAAGTTGCTGGCTGTGTTGCCGGGGTCGCGTGGCAACGAGATTCGCTATCTTGGCCCTACCTTTATCGACACCATCAAATGGCTGCGCCAGGAACTACCTGACCTCGAAGTGGTCATCCCTGCAGCTACGCCGATGCGACGCAGTGAGCTGGAAACGCTGGGCGCCAGCACGCTTAATGTGCATCTGCTCGATAGTCGCTCCTGGGAAGCGATGACAGCTGCCGATGCCGTCTTGCTCGCTTCGGGGACGGCCGCACTTGAAGCGATGCTTTGCCATCGCCCCATGGTGGTCGCTTACAAGATGGCGCCGATGACCCACACGATTGCCAAGCGTATGGTCAAGACACAGTGGATATCGCTGCCCAATCTGATTGCACGCGAAACGCTGGTGCCTGAATTGATTCAGGATCAGGCCACGCCTGAATCCATTGGTGCGGCACTGTTGCCATTGCTTACCGATGAGACGGCTAATACGGAGTTGACGCAGCGCTTTCGCGCCATGCATGTCGATCTTCAACGCAATGCCAGCGCGCGTGCAGCCGATGCGGTGTTGGCATTGGGACGCTCATCCTCGCGGCAGGCCATGCCATGAGCGTGTTTCCGCCGTTGGACATTGCTTATGACGGTAGTTTATTGGCCGGGGTCGATGAAGTCGGACGTGGACCGCTGGTGGGCGCCGTGGTTGCGGCGGCGGTAATTCTGGATCCAGACCGGCCTATCGCGGGGTTAACCGACTCCAAGGCGCTCTCGGCGCAAAAGCGTGAGAGGCTTGATCGGGAGATCCGCGATAAGGCGCTCGCGTTTGCCGTAGCGGAGGCAAGTCCGGCAGAAATTGATGAATTGAATATTTTTCATGCTACGCATCTCGCCATGTGCCGTGCCATTGACGCCCTGACCCCTTGTGCCGAGTATTTGCTGGTAGACGGTAATCGGCTACCGGGGCATCATTTGCCCGGACAGGCTGTGGTAAAAGGCGATGCCCGGCATGCCGCTATTGCCGCAGCGTCGATTGTGGCCAAGGTCATGCGCGATGCACAAATGGTGGCGCTTGATGCGCGTCATCCTGATTATGGGTTTGCCCGGCACAAAGGCTATCCCACGCGTGAGCATCTTGCGGCGCTGGAACGTTTTGGGCCTTTGCCTGAACATCGCCGTTCCTTTGCACCAGTCAAACGCCAGTTTGAGCTGTTCTGAATTTCTTTCGAGGTGTTTGCATCTCGTCAATAACTTATCGAGTGTTCCATGACGACGCCATTCGTACATCTGCGCGTACACAGCGAATATTCACTTGTCGATGGATTGGTTCGCCTTAAACCGTTAATCAAGGCGGCCGCCGAAGCGGACATGCCCGCGTTAGCGTTAACTGACGAGGCCAACCTGTTTGGCTTGGTCAAGATGTACAAAGGCGCGCAAGGCGCTGGGCTCAAACCGGTTATCGGCGCCGATGTGTGGCTACATAATCCCTTCGATGAGAGCCATCCCTATCGTCTGACACTGCTGGCGATGAATAATGACGGCTATCGTCATCTTATCGAACTGATTTCGCGCGGCTGGCAGGAAGGCCAGCATCACGGGCGTGCCATTCTGCATAAAGAGTGGATATTTGCGCAGAATGAAGGGCTGATTGTCCTGTCGGGTGCTCGTGAAGGGGAAGTCGGTCGTTTTCTATTGATTGATCACGTTGATACGGCGCGTGAACTGCTGGCCGAATGGCAGCGCTTCTTCCCTGACCGCTTCTACCTCGAACTGCAGCGTACTGGACGCCAGTACGACGAGGAGTGCGTTCATCTCAGCGTCGAGCTGGCGATGGAGACCGATACGCCGGTGGTCGCCACCAATGACGTTCGTTTCCTGACCCGCGACGACTACTGGGCGCATGAAACTCGTGTGGCTATCGGTGAGGGTAAGGCGCTTGACGATCCCAGGCGTGTCAAGCGCTATTCAGAAGAGCAGTATTTTAAGTCCCCCGAAGAGATGGCCGAGCTATTTGCCGATATTCCCGAGGCAATCGAGAACACGGTGATGATTGCGGCGCGATGCAGTGTCGATGTGCGCATGGGCGAGTACTTCCTGCCGGAATTTCCGGTGCCGGAAGGCATGACCATGGACGAGTTCTTTCGCAAGGTTTCCCATGAAGGACTCGACAAGCGTCTCTATCAGCTATTTGACAGGCCCCAGGCGATCTACGCTGATCGAGACCGCGCCGAGCATGAGCCGGAATACCGCAAGCGGCTCGACTTTGAGCTCGATATCATCATTCAGATGGGCTTTCCCGGCTACTTCCTGATCGTCATGGACTTCATCCAGTGGGGGAAGAAAAACGACGTGCCGGTCGGACCGGGACGTGGTTCAGGTGCGGGCTCGCTGGTCGCCTATGCGCTCGAAATCACTGACCTTGATCCGCTTGAATACGATCTACTGTTTGAACGCTTCCTCAATCCCGAGCGTGTTTCCATGCCCGACTTCGACGTCGACTTCTGCATGGAAAAGCGCGATAGCGTTATCGACTACGTCGCCGAGCGCTACGGTCGTGAAGCCGTGTCGCAGATTGTTACCTTTGGCACCATGGCGGCCAAGGCAGTTGTGCGTGATGTGGCTCGTGCCCAGGGCAAGCCTTATTCCTTGGGTGACAAGCTCTCCAAACTGATCCCGTTCGAAGTCGGGATGACGCTGGCCAAGGCGGTCGAACAAGAACCGGCGCTTAAAGAATTTGTAGAAAACGATGAAGAAGCCCAGGAAATCTGGGAGATGGCGCTCAAGCTTGAAGGCATCACACGCGGCACCGGCAAGCATGCCGGTGGTGTGGTTATTGCGCCGACCAAATTGACCGACTTCTCGCCGCTTTTATGTGACGAAGAGGGTAACGGCCTGGTCGTTCAGTTTGATAAGAACGATGTTGAAGAGGCCGGGCTGGTCAAGTTCGACTTTTTGGGCCTGCGCACGCTGACGATCATCGATTGGGCGCTGGAAATGGTCGATGTGATTCGCGCTCGCGAAGGTGAAGCGCCGCTCGATATTGCGGCAATTCCGCTTAAAGACAGCAAAACCTTCGATATGCTGAAGAAGGCTGAGACTACAGCCGTATTCCAGCTTGAATCACGCGGCATGAAAGAGCTGATTAAACGGCTGCAGCCCGACTCGCTCGAAGATATGATCGCCTTGGTGGCTCTGTTCCGTCCCGGTCCACTTCAGTCGGGGATGGTTGATGATTTTATCAACCGTAAGCATGGTCGTGCCGAACTGTCTTATCCACACCCCGATTATCAGCATGAGTGGCTGAAACCGGTGCTTGAGCCTACCTACGGCATCATCCTGTATCAGGAACAGGTCATGCAGATTGCTCAGGTGCTCGCCGGCTATAGCCTTGGTCAGGCTGATATGCTGCGTCGCGCCATGGGTAAGAAAAAACCTGAGGAGATGGCCAAGCAGCGTTCTGGCTTCATGGAAGGGTGCGCCGCAAACGGTATTGATAAGGACTTGGCGGGCAATATCTTCGATCTGGTCGAGAAGTTCGCCGGCTACGGTTTCAACAAGTCGCACTCGGCAGCCTACGGCTTGGTCTCTTATCAGACGGCATGGCTTAAAGCGCACTATCCGGCGCCCTTCATGGCGGCGGTTATTTCCACCGAGATGCAGAACATCGACAAGGTGGTGCCGTTGATTGAGGAGTGCCGACGGATGGGGCTGACGGTCACGCCGCCCGACGTCAATATTGGTGCCTATAAATTCAGCGTTAACGAAGACGGTCAGGTCGTCTATGGGCTGGGGGCGATCCGTGGTGTCGGGGAGGGGCCGATCGGTGCCATCGTCGAGGCGCGTCAGGCTGATGGACCGTTCAAGGATCTTTTTGACTTCTGTCGCCGTGTTGATGGCAAGCGTATGAATAAGCGGACCTTGGAGGCGCTGATACGCTCAGGGGCGCTGGATCACCTCGGGCCATCCCGTGCCGTGTTGATGGCAGCGCTTGAAGATGCGCTCAAGGCCGCATCGCAGAGTCATGCTAATGCCAGCTTGGGCATGGTAGATATGTTCGGTGAGGCTTTCGCCTCTGAAGAAGATAAAGAGGAAGGCGATCGTTATGCTGACTATCGCCGCATGCGCAACTGGACTGATCGTGAACGCCTCTCGGGTGAAAAAGATACGCTGGGGCTTTACCTGACGGGCCACCCGATTGATGAGTATGAGGCTGAGCTCAAGCGTTTCGTTGCCACGCGCATCGTCGATCTCAAGCCGTCAAGGGAGCCGCAGCGCGTCGCAGGATTGGTTGTGGCGATGCGCACCATGAAGTCCAAACGCGGCGAAACGATCGCTTTCGTGACGCTTGATGATCGTACCGGCCGCATCGAGGCGTCGCTGTTCGGTGAGCTTTACGACCAGGTACGTGGGCAAATCGCTTCCGATCAGGTCTTGATTCTCGAAGGAGAAGTCTCAAGTGACGACTACTCCGGTGGCTTGCGCCTGCGCGCCAAGGAAGTCACGCCCATGGCGGCGGCACGGGCGCGCTTTGGCGAAGCGGTCGAGCTTTGTGTCGACGGTGCACGGCTCAATGGCCGTTTTTCGTCCTCGCTGCGTGATAGCTTGAGCAAGCATCTGGATCAGGAAGGGTTACCGATACGGCTTAAATATCGTAATGCCTTGGCCAGTGGTTGTTTCGAGCTGGGGGCCGAGTGGAAGGTTTCACCATGCGATGAGTTACTGATTGCTCTGACGGAAGTCGAAGGGCAGGAAAATGTCCGGCTGTGCTATCGTCAGTAAAACTTAACGAATAGCGGCAGTGAAAGTAGGACTGCTGCTTGCACCGCTTAAATACCATGAGATAATGGCATATTTGCGCCCGGCCGTGCCGATTCGCTCATAACGAGTCGTTCATGGTATGGGTATTATGGTTCAGGTCGCAGCCTGACCGCACACATTCAGGTTGCCCGCGACGACAAAAGAGCCTTATGAATCCGAACTATTTGGACTTTGAACAGCCGATCGCTGAGCTACAGGCCAAGATCGAAGAATTGCGTCTGGTTGGAAACGACAGCAAGATCAGCATCAGCGATGAGATCACCAAGCTTGAGGAAAAAAGCCGCAAGCTGACTGAACAGATATTCCGGGATCTGACGCCTTGGCAGGTATCGCAGCTTTCTCGTCATCCCCAGCGTCCCTATACGCTTGATTACATCGATGAGCTATTTACCGAGTTTGATGAGATGCACGGCGACCGTAACTTCGCTGATGATGCTGCCATCGTTGGCGGTACCGCGCGTCTTGATGACCGTCCGGTAATGATCATCGGGCATCAGAAGGGGCGTAACGTCAAGGATAAAGTGCGACGCAATTTCGGTATGCCGCGCCCCGAAGGCTACCGTAAGGCGTGCCGTCTGATGGAGACGGCTGAGCGCTTTAAAATGCCGATATTGACCTTCATCGATACGCCCGGTGCTTATCCAGGTATTGACGCTGAAGAGCGCGGTCAGAGTGAGGCGATCGCCTACAATCTTGCGGTCATGTCACGCCTAAAGACACCTATCATCGCCACGGTCATTGGTGAGGGCGGCTCCGGTGGTGCCTTGGCAATCGGGGTGTGTGATGAATTGCAGATGCTGCAGTTCTCGACCTATTCGGTTATTTCGCCGGAGGGTTGTGCCTCGATTCTTTGGAAAAGCGCCGATAAAGCTCCCGATGCCGCGCAGGCGATGGGAATCACGGCGTCACGTCTTCAAGAGTTGGGTTTCGTTGATACATTGATCAATGAGCCACTCGGTGGTGCGCATCGCCATCCCGTTCAAACGGGAGAGCGTGTCAAGAATGCACTGTTGGCGAGCCTTGAGCGTCTTGATGGGTTAAATACTGAGGCGTTGCTCGAACGTCGCTATGCGCGATTGATGAGCTACGGCGCACCCTGAAGCAGTATTTGCCTGTATCAAGTAGTATCAAAAAGTCGATGTGGCTGACTATGGTGTTGGCCGCATCGATTTGTTTTGAACCGTTACTGCGTGGTTAGCCCTTTCTTTACTGATTAAGCCCAGCCTTTTGTGTTTCTGGTCTCTTCTGGACACGACTGAGGTTCATGGATGGATTTGTCAGCATATATCGATGATGCCCTAAAGGAAAAGCCACCGCAGGGTACGGTATGGGTTGCGCTTTCTGGCGGGTGCGATAGCGTTTGTTTGCTTTATCTCGCTGTCCAGGCACGTAAGCGACATGCTTTCAATCTCCGTGCGTTACATGTTCATCATGGCCTTCAGGCTGCAGCCGATACGTTTGCTCAGCACTGCCAAGCGTTATGTGCGTCACTTGATGTTCCACTGATACTGGAATATGTCGCGCTTGATGCCTCGCAAGGGGGCAGTCTTGAAGCGCTGGCGCGCGAAGCACGGTATAACATATTTTTATCGCATGTCGGACGCAATGATGTGCTGTGGCTGGCTCATCATCGTGACGACCAGGCCGAAACATTGCTGCTGCGCATGCTACGCGGTGCCGGCGTAACCGGCCTTGGCGCAATGCCAGCGTCGCGTACCTTGGGTGAGGGACGTCTGGTGAGGCCACTGCTGGAAGCAGGACGCGATGAGTTGCGTCGTTATGCCAGGCAACATGCTTTATCCTGGGTAGAAGATCCAACCAATGATGATGTGAATTTTGACCGTAATTATATCCGTCATCGTGTGATGCCGGTGCTTGATGAGCGTTGGCCAGCCTCTGTTGTACGGTTGGCGGCCACCGCTCGACATGCCCGTGACGCTGATGTGCTGCTTGCGGAGTTTGCCGCGCTGGATCTTGAGCAGATGGGCGGTAACCCAGCGCGATTATCCTGTGCGGCATTACTTGAGCGCTCCGAAGCGCGTCAACGCTTACTGATTCGTCACTGCCTGGTATGTCTAGGCTTGCCTTTGCCGGCTGAGCGTCAGTTGCAAACGTTGATCGCAAGGATTGGTGTGCGTCATGACAGCGAGGCGCATGTTATCTGGCCGGGCGGGGAGGGGCATGTTTGGCGCGGCACGCTTCTCTTTCATGTTCCGCGAATACCATTACCGGCTGACTGGATGGAAGACTGGGATGGTTTTTCACCGCTACGCACGCCAGGCCATACATTGTACTACCAGTTAAACCGTGATGATGGTGCGTACGAGACTGTACGGGTAATGTCCCGTCGAGGGGGTGAGCGTCTGCGGAGGGGAGGGATGAGCCGACGGCTTAAGACGCTTCTACAGGATAATACTGTGCCTCCCTGGGAGAGACGACAGCTGGTGTTGGCCTGGCACGGCAAGGAACTGGTTGCCGTGCTAGGCGAGACGTTTACGCTGACGGCAGATGGATGGCAGGCATCTCTTAAACGTCATGGTGAACGAAAAACATCGTCAAGTGACTATTTTTAGAGTAAACCCCGCCTCCTGCTGATAGACGCACTCGCGCGTCAGATCATCAATCAGTAGTGGCGTCGTGGCTTGCTCCGGTAACTTCAGCGTGAGCTCTTCACCTTTACTGTCGAGCGTAAAGCCTTCAACCGGCTGGTCATGTCGAGCATGATTGAGCACTACGGCAAGACGCAGTAAACGTGCAATTTTGATGCAGCGCTGGCGATAGTTCTGTGTGAGAACTCCGGCTTCCTTAAGTGGAAACTTGCGCCGATGGGCACGGACCAGAAAGGCGAGAGCGCTCTGTTCGGGGCGAGAGAACCCGGCCAAGTCGGTATTCTCGATCAAGTATCCACCGTGTTTATGAAAGCGGCTATGGGATATGGCTAAGCCGACTTCATGCAGCCGCGCTGCCCAATTCAGGAACAGGCGTGACTCATCATCAAGCTGCCATTTATCTCTAACCTGATCGAATAATTCAAGCGCACACGTGGCAACGTTGTGGGCATGGTGCGTGTCAATATCAAAGCGCTTGGCCAGGGTTTCAACGCTGTGTTGGCGCGAATCCTGCGGCGTGTTGCGTCCAATCAGGTCATAGAGAACACCGTCACGCAATGCCCCGTTGGCATAGCGAATGACATCGAGCTCAAGGGCCTCGAACACAGCGGATAAAATGGCTATGCCAGCAGGAAAGACGCGCGCACGATCCTCTTTGAGACCATCCATCGCTACCTTGTCGAGACGACCGCATTCAATCAGTCGCGCTCGCAGCGCCATTAAGCCCTTGCGTGTAATGCCGGTGCCATCACCAAGCTGAAGTGCACCAAGAACAAGCGCAGCAGCCTTTATAGTGCCTGATGTGCCAACGGGATCATCCCAGCCGAGCGCAAGATAGTTTTTGCGTATATTGGCAAGTTCAGAAAGCGCCTCGCGTTCAGCAGCACGCATGTGCTGCTCAGTAATGAGATCATCTTTAAAAAAGCGCTTGGTATAGGTCACGCAGCCCATTTCAAGACTTTCGAGCGCGAGTGGGTCGAAATGTTCGCCAATGATCAGCTCGGTTGAGCCGCCACCGATATCGACAATCAAGCGCTTACCATGCACATCGGCAAGCGCATGAGCAGCGCCAAGATAGATCAAGCGTGCTTCTTCACGTCCGGCAATAATTTCGATCGGTTGGCCTAAGACAGCTTCAGACCGGGCAACGAATGTCTCACTGTTGGCTGCGTTGCGCAGCGCATTGGTGCCAACAATTCGGATATTGCACGAGTCGATACCTTTCAAAAAGACAGCAAATTGCGAGAGACAGGCAAGCGCACGTTCCATGCTGGTATCGGTCAGGCAATTATTATCGTCAAGCCCCGCAGCTAACTGGACCTTTTCACTGCGCTTTTCAATGACGTGAAATTGACCATCGACATGATGTGCAATTAAAAGGTGGAAGCTGTTAGAGCCTAAATCGATTGCCGCCAAGCGGCGTAAGGCGTCACCAGTTTGGTGATCGTGCATGAGCCAATTCCCTTAGCGCAGTGCTAATATTTTCCATTAAGCCAAGGTTGCGGCTGTCCGGGGAAGTTGTCAATTCCTCTGCTATGCTGGAAGTGTTATCTTTTGGTTGCGTTAGCTGACCATGTATAAATACAGAGGTAGAAGATGAATGCTCCTATCGTTGCACTCGATGAGCAGAGCTTCGAGCGCGAAGTTATAGAACATGCTGGTCCCACGCTAGTAGAATTTTGGGCGAGCTGGTGCGGTCCATGTACCATGCTTTCTCCCGTGCTTGAAGAAATCGCCAACGAATACGAAGGGCGTATCAAGATATGTAAGGTTGATGTCGATCAATATGCTGATTTGGCTGCCCGTTATGGTGTTCGTGGTGTACCGACACTGACGTTATTTGTTGACGGAAGCGTAGAAGCGACCAGGGTGGGCGCCTTGCCCAAGGCGCAATTAAGCAGTTTTCTTGATGACAATCTTTAGATTGGTTTTCCAAATAGCATGATACGGTGTGTCATAACATTTTCATGGTAAGGGCTTGCGTTGGCGAGCGCCCTTGACTACCATCGAGATGTTCGCCTGTTCCAATGCTTTTCGGCCGCCCAGCAGCGGTACCCCAAGTCGTCAGCCAGCCCGCACGTTCTTTTTGTCTTTAACTTTTGGTTTTTGATAAGAAGATAAAGACCAGGCGATATAAAGATCAGTACCCCCCTCGATGCCAGTCTCGTCCTGAATGTTCTTTCTGACATTCGTTTGCCGAGCATGTCTGTCGAGTGGAACGACCTCCGGGCTCTGAACGCACCGGGCGGCACATGACCACCGCCTCCTGTCCTAGCTGCTTTCCCTGTTGCCATGCTGACACGAGCGATTTTCTGAACAAAGCCGATGAATCTTACCGAACTTAAGCAAAAAACTGTTCCCGAATTGTTAGAGATGGCCCAGGAAATGGGCATCGATAATCTGGCTCGTTCGCGGAAGCAGGACATTATCTTCGCGATACTCAAAAAACACGCCAAAAGCGGCGAAGACATTTATGGAGATGGCGTCCTGGAAATTCTCCAGGATGGTTTCGGTTTTCTGCGCAGTGCCGATAGCTCTTACCTCGCCGGTCCCGATGATATCTACGTTTCGCCTTCCCAGATTCGCCGTTTCAACCTGCGCAAGGGCGACTCTATTTCCGGTAAGATTCGCCCGCCGAAAGAGGGCGAACGTTATTTCGCGCTGTTGAAGGTCAATCAGATCAACTTCGACAAGCCCGAGAACGCCAAGCACAAGATTCTGTTTGAAAACCTCACGCCGCTGTTTCCGCAGGAACGCCTGCATATGGAAATTGGCAACGGTTCAACCGAAGACCTAACCTCGCGCATCATCGATCTGACGTCGCCTATCGGTAAGGGCCAGCGTGGCCTGATCGTCTCGCCCCCCAAGGCGGGTAAGACACTGATGTTGCAGAATATCGCCAATTCGATCACTCGCAACAATCCCGAATGCCACATGATTGTGTTGCTGATCGATGAGCGTCCGGAAGAAGTGACCGAGATGTCGCGCACGGTACGTGGTGAGGTGGTTGCGTCGACCTTCGATGAGCCACCGGCACGGCACGTCCAGGTCGCTGAAATGGTCATCGAGAAGGCCAAGCGTCTGGTCGAACATAAGAAGGACGTGGTGATTCTGCTCGATTCCATCACCCGCCTGGCGCGTGCCTATAACACCGTCGTGCCGTCGTCTGGCAAGGTGTTAACGGGTGGTGTCGATGCACATGCACTTGAAAAGCCCAAGCGCTTCTTTGGTGCGGCACGTAACATCGAGGAAGGCGGCAGTCTCACTATTCTTGCCACAGCGCTGGTCGATACTGGCTCCAAGATGGATGAGGTTATCTTCGAGGAGTTCAAGGGCACCGGTAACATGGAAGCCCACCTTGACCGTAAGCTGGCCGAGAAGCGCGTCTTCCCGGCGATGAATATTCGTCGTTCCGGTACGCGTCGTGAAGATCTGTTGTGCAGCGAGGATGAAATGCAGCGCATGTGGATTCTGCGTAAGCTGCTCAATCCGATGGAAGATGTCGCTGCGACCGAGTTCCTCATCGACCGCCTTAAGGATACCAAGACCAATCTTGAGTTCTTCGAGGCCATGAAAAGGCGTTGACCTGCCGGTCAGGCTAAAAACGAGGGGCGGCATAAAAAGCCGCCCTTCGTGCGTTCAGCGCAGCGGGAATGAGCTTATCGTTATACCGCCTCGAGACTTGCGTTACCGGCCAGTGTGCGCCAGGTCGGCCCTTCAATGACGGTATAGTTCCGAGATTTGACGGTATCGATGAAGTACCAGGCAGCGCGTGCTTCGTCGCTAGTGAAATCGACGATCAGGAAGCCCCGTTGCGAGAGGTTGGCGTAGCGCAGGTCGTCGATCAGCACCGTCAGTGCTTGAGCCAGGGTATCGACATTGATGTCGCCGAGATAGCTTTCCATTCCGGGCGAGCTGACCGAGCTTACGGCGAATTCGACACCGACCGCTGTACCATCCTGACGGGTCAACAGTGATGCCCAGGCGTTATGGGTATCGCCAGCGAGCACCACGAGGTTAGCGCCGGCCTGCTGGAAGACCGCCAGTGTGCGCTCCCGTGCCGCGGCATAACCATCCCAAGCGTCCAAGTTATAGGGCAGCACGGTATCAATGCGTGACTGTTCGCTGGCGCTGAGAGTGTCCCCCTGCGTCTGGCGCTGTTTGAGTTCGACATACTCGTTGACCAACAATTGCAGTGAATCGGCGTCAGCGTCCCCGGCATAGACCTTCTGCAATTGAAACAGCAACTCTGCAGGTAAAGTCATGCGGGCCATCAAGACTTGTTGGCCGAGCACTTGCCAGCGCAGCGATTGCGTTTCGGCGACTGCTGCTTCTAGCCACAAGCGTTGCGTTTCGCCGAGCAATTCGCGCGTCGGGTCGGCCAGGTCACTGGTGAGTGAGGCAGCGTCGAGCTGGCCGTCGCTGCTGATGTAGTTGGTGTAATCGAGCTGTTGATCACGTGCGATGAGTCGGGTATCGAGCATCTGCAACGCCACCAGATCACCGAACCGGAAGCTTCGATAAACGATCGCCTCATTACCTTCGCTGGCCGGACGGATCGGCAGCCACTCAAAATAGGCCTGTAATGCCTGTACCTTGCGGGCTGTGAAGTCGCCTTCTCCATCGTTGTGATTCTCTGCGCCACTTTCCCACGTGTCGTTGGTCACTTCATGGTCATCCCATACGACGATCCAGGGTAGAAGGGCATGCAACGCTTGCAGATCAGCATCGCTATGATAGAGGGCATAGCGCTTGCGGTAATCGTCCAGTGACAACAGTTCCGTATCGTTATCCTCAGCCAGGGCGCGACCCAGTGTATCGGCATCGCCGGTCGCGTACTCTCCCATGCCATACTCATAAAGATAATCGCCAAGGTGGACGACGGCGGCAAGGTTCTGGCTGTCGGCCAGGTCGGCAATTGCGGCATAGGCATGGAAGTAGCCCGCCGGATAGTTTGAGCAGCTGACCACCGCCAGCCGGACCTGTTCAGTGGTCAGCGGTAGCGTCGCAGTGATCCCTGTCGGCGAAACCACTCCAGCAGCGCGGAACCGATAATAGTAGCGGGTGTCCGGTAACAGGTTGCGTACGTCGATCTTGACGGTATAGTCGTGGACGGCACTAGCAGTCATTTGCCCGTCATGAGTCAGATCAGTGAATGCGGCATCACGGGCTACCTCCCACACGACATCGATATCACCGCCTTCATCAAGTGGTGTGATACGCGTCCATAGTATTACGCTGTCGCTGAGCGGGTCGCCACTAGCGACACCGTGCTGGAATTTCACCGCAAGGGTATTGCCGTCCTTCGTATCGTTGTCATCGCTGTCGCTACAGCCGGTCAGACCGAAGGAGACGGACAGCGCACCTGCCGTTAGTGCGGATACTTTGAGAAATTCGCGTCGAGTCAGTTTGGGCATGGTCGGGAACTTGAGTGAGTTAGAGGATGGCGATGATAGGGCTGGTTCATGACGTCGACGTGACCGTGTGGCAGCATTCATCCAACGCGTTGGGTGATACTCTGAAGCCATTCAAACAGACAGGAAAAGCCACATGAAATATAATGACTTGCGTGAATTCGTGGCGGCCCTGGAGTCGATGGGCGAGCTTAAGCGCATTACCGCCGAGGTCGACCCTTACCTGGAAATTACTGAAATCTGTGATCGCGTGCTGCGCTCCGAAGGCCCAGCGCTGCTGTTTGAAAACGTTAAAGGCCATACCATGCCTGTGCTGGCCAACCTGTTCGGCACACCAAAACGTGTTGCGTTGGGCATGGGGCAGGATTCGGTTGCAGCGCTGCGTGAGGTCGGCGAGCTGCTTGCCTTTCTCAAGGAGCCTGAGCCGCCCAAGGGTTTTCGCGATGCCTGGGACAAGATGCCGATTTTCAAGCAAGTGATGAGCATGGGGCCCAAGCGGATCAGGAAAGCGCCCTGCCAGGACGTTGTGCTGGAAGGCGAGGACGTCGATCTAGATCGCATCCCTATTCAGCACTGTTGGCCAGGTGACGCTGCGCCATTGGTGACCTGGCCGCTGGTAGTCACCAAAGGACCGCACAAGAGCCGGCAGAATCTTGGCATCTATCGGCAGCAGAAAATCGGCAAGAATCGTCTGATCATGCGCTGGTTATCGCATCGCGGGGGGGCGCTCGATTTTCTTGAATGGCAAAAGGCCCATCCTGGCGAGCCGTTCCCGGTTGCGGTAGCGCTTGGGGCTGATCCGGCAACGATTCTCGGCGCGGTGACGCCGGTCCCCGATACGCTCTCTGAGTATGCCTTTGCCGGATTGCTCCGTGGCTCAAAGACAGAACTGGCAGCCTGCAAGCATGCCGACCTTGAAGTGCCGGCATCTGCTGAAATTATTCTTGAAGGATTCATCTATCCTGATGATACGGCGCCGGAAGGACCGTTCGGTGACCACACGGGGTATTACAACGAAGTCGATACCTTTCCGGTCTTCACCGTCGAGCGCATCACGCATCGGCGCAATCCGATCTATCATTCTACCTATACTGGTCGTCCACCTGACGAGCCAGCGGTGCTTGGCGTAGCACTCAATGAGGTATTCGTGCCGATCCTGCGCAAGCAGTTTCCAGAAATTGTCGACTTCTATCTGCCGCCAGAAGGGTGCTCTTACCGTCTTGCGGTAGTGACGATGAAAAAACAATACCCGGGCCATGCCAAGCGCGTAATGATGGGCGTGTGGAGTTTTCTGCGCCAGTTCATGTACACCAAGTTCGTGATTGTCGCTGATGATGATATCGATGCACGTGATTGGAAGGATGTGATCTGGGCGATGACCACGCGGATGGATCCGGCGCGTGATACTGTACTGGTTGAAAACACGCCGATCGATTATCTCGATTTTGCCTCTCCCGTCAGTGGCCTCGGCTCTAAGATGGGGTTGGATGCGACGTCTAAATGGCCAGGTGAGACTGATCGTGAGTGGGGCGTACCGATTGCCATGGATGACGATATCAAAGCGCGCGTCTCGGCACGTTGGGATGAGTTCGCCATTTTTGCCAAAACAGAGTTTCCTGAGCGCTGAGTTTCGGCAGGATTGATCTGCAAGCGCTGATGAGGCTCACGATGTTAAAGAGGATGCGATGACGGCCAGGACGCTGACCTGTCTGATCGAGACACTGGAAACCTTGAGCCCGGAAATCTACCGGGTATTTTTGCGTGGCGAACCGGATGAGGTAATGCACGCGCCGGGTCAGTATCTTGAAGTGCGTATCGATGATGCGTGGGTACCTTTTTCGATCGCCAATGCGCCTGATAGCGCCGGAACGCTTGAGTTGCATATCCAGTATGTAGCGACGAGCGAGAGTTCATTGCGTCTGTTCGAAATGCTGCGCGCCGGTCAGACCCTTGATATTCGCTTGGCCAGCGGTGAGTGTGTATTCGAACTCGACGATCCGCGTCCGCTCCTGTTGATTGCCGCCGGGACAGGTTTCGCTCAAATGAAAGCCATCATTGAGGCAGCATTGGCACATGATCCGAGTCGCGTCATTGAGCTATGGTGGGCAGGGCGTCAGCGAGAGGACCTTTATCTTGAGAGCCTGCCGCGTCACTGGGCCGAACGTTATCCTCAGTTCAGCTTCTATCCGGTCATTGAGCAGCCGGGTGAGCATAGCTTCGACGGCGTGGTGGCACGCATCGACCACGCCTTAAGCGAACGTGTTTCCAGTACGCGTGATGCCAGCATCTTTATTTCCGGCTCGCCGGGCATGGTCTATGCCGTTGTCGATACGCTTGAGGCAATTGAGCCGTTAACGGAGCGTGTTTTCTCTGATGTGTTCAGTTACGCACCGCGTGACACACCGCCATCAGCACGAGGGCAGTCATGAGCCAGGCCCCGATTCTGATTACCGGCGGCGCTCAGCGCCTCGGGCGCTACTGCGCCGAACGGCTGCACGATGATGGACATCCGGTCATCATTACCTATCGCCGCGAGCGCGAGGCTGTCGAGGCGTTACGCAAGCAGGGCATTCAGGCCATTCAGGCCGATTTTTCCACGGATACCGGAATCGCAGCGTTCATTGATCATCTTGGCGAGGCGACGCCACGGCTACGGGCGATTATCCATAATGCCTCACAGTGGCGCGCTGATATTGATAATGATGAGACTGGCCAGGCATTTGAGGCGCTGTTTCGCATCCATATGCAGGCACCTTATATGATCAATATGCGCTGTCGTGAGCTGCTCGAAGCTTGCCAAGAACCGATGCGTGACATCATTCATATTACCGACTATGCGGCGCAGAAAGGTTCACGTAATCATGTGGCTTATGCAGCGACCAAGGCCGGGCTTGATAATCTGACGCGCTCCTTCGCTGCGCTTTATGGCCCGTCTATCAAGGTCAATGCCATTGCACCGGCGTCCATCATGCTAAATGAGGATGATGACGACGCCTATGCAGACTATTTGCGTGACAAGTCGATCATGGCTACAACACCTGGACCTGCTGTCATCTGGCAGAGTGTGCGTTATCTGCTCGATAATCCTTTCGTCACAGGTGTTACATTACCTGTTGACGGCGGCCGTCATGTGAAGTGAACTGTTAAAGTAGTCGATACAGGTACATAACCATAACGGTTAACAAACAATAAACAGGAGGCGATATGGATACAACGCATGCGCTTCAACGCAGTGAGCGAGTTGGGTTTATCGGTTTGATAGCGGGCTTGGTTATATTGGCGTCTCTCAGTGCAGTGCCTACTATCCTTGTCTGGACCAGTTTCTTTTCCTGAGTCGTATATTAATCAGCTCTAGCAATGCCAAAGGCCTCATTTGAGGCCTTTGGCATTCTGGTTATAGGCACTGTGTATATGACTGTTGCAAGCCGACTTCGCATATCATGGCTAAATGATACTTGCGAAATTTTTCAGCCTAGGTAGATTAAGGGCAATATACAGGAGCCCTTACATGGTCATGACATACGCTTTAAAGCCTGTTTCGTTAGTTGCCACTCATGGCAATGACGATGTGGCGCGTGCGTATTACGGCTATTGGTATTGGTTTAGTGAAAGGCACGCCTGAGCTTCATCAAGGCGTGCCCCTCTAGACGGGCTGCCTCCTTTCATGAAACCCCTGGTCGGCAGCCCGACCGGGGGTTTTGCGTTTCAGCAGGACGCGTTCAACAAATGCGACTTTAACGACTAAGGGAATGGAAATGATCACTTTATATGCTTACCGTACCTACGTTTACCCAACCTGGCGATTTAGCGTTAGCCGACCGGCTCAGTGTGCCGCCTCCGGTCGGGTAGGTTCTGGTGGCCAGTCATCGCAACGAACACGAAGTTTGATTCGCTGACAGCCGCTTGATCACGGCCGTCAGCGCTTAGTCAGGAAGTTATCCATGAATAGCATAAGCGCTCCTTCTTCTCTCATCCGTACCAACGTCGTTTCCCGTGCGCGTATCTTGCCGACGCCGTTTGAACTCAAGCAAAGCCTGCCGCTCTCCAGCATCTTAGCCTCGCGTATCGAGACTCAGCGTGAGGAGATTCGCGCTATTCTCGATGGTCGTGACGACCGACTGATCGTTGTTGTTGGGCCCTGCTCAATCCATGATTCGGCTGCGGCGCTTGACTATGCCGAGCGTCTCAAGCAACTGGCGGACAACGTCTCTGATCGGCTACTACTGGTGATGCGCGTTTATGTCGAAAAACCGCGCACGACGGTCGGCTGGAAGGGGCTCGCCTATGATCCGTACCTTGATGGTAGCGACGATATGGCGACAGGGCTACGCATCGCTCGCAAGCTGATGCATGATGTCGCGGAGCTCGGCCTGCCTGTTGCTACCGAGCTACTGCAGCCGATGGCGGCGAATTATTTTGACGATCTCATCGCCTGGGCGGCGATTGGTGCACGTACTACTGAATCGCAGATCCACCGCGAATTAATCAGCGGTCTGAAGGCACCGGCAGGTTTCAAGAATGGTACGGATGGCGGCATCGATGTAGTGCTGCAAGCTATCGAGTCGGCGGCGAGTGGCCATCGTCATTTCGGCATGGACGAGCATGGCCGTCCAGCACTAATCGAGACGGAAGGAAATGCACATACTCATCTCGTGCTGCGTGGCGGTCATCAAGGCCCCAACTTTACGCATGAGTATGTCACCCATGCGCGTTTGCAACTTGAGAAGTCCGGCATCGTGCCGAGCATCATGGTCGACTGCAGCCATGCCAATAGCAACAAGGACCCGCGTCGTCAGCCCGAAGTGCTATTCGATGTGCTTGAGCAGCGTCTGGCGGGTGAGACCGCGCTGACTGGCGTCATGATCGAAAGTCATCTTTTCGAAGGGCGTCAGTCAATTAATGAGCACATGCGCTACGGCGTCTCCGTGACCGATGCCTGCCTGGGGTGGGATACCACGGCGCATCTGCTGGAGCGCGCTGCCGAACGGCTGCGCTGAACTGAATGCTCGGGGCAAGAGCCCCGAGCGTAGCTGTACGCAGCGGAGCTTTAACCAAGTTGTCATCAAGTCGTCTTATAGTCATCTCAGCAGCACGGCATTGCCGCGGTCCATGAATGACGAATTGATCTTGATGAGAGCGATCATGAGTAAAGAAATCGAAGACCCGCGTATTAATAACCGTAGCGGTAACGAGCCATTTGATTCCATTCTGGACAAGTATTTGTCACGACGTCGCGTCATGCAGGGTGGACTCGGCTTGGCAGCGGCCACTGTATTTGGTGGCTTTGGTCTTGGGGACGCGATCCGCAAGGCCAACGCCGCCACCGTATCTGGGACTTCGCCACTAACGCTGGGTTTTTCATCTGTTCCTGGCTCGATGACCGATGCGGTAGTCGTGCCCGAGGGCTATACCGCTCAAGTACTGGTGCCTTGGGGCATGGCGTTAAGTGGTGATCGTGACTGGTCGGCTGATCTCAAGATGACGCCGGACTATCAAGCTAACGCGATGGGCATGCACCATGACGGGATGTACCACTTTCCGCTTGCCGATACCGATGAGTCGCGTGATTTCCTGCTAGTGGTCAACCACGAGTATATCGATCAAAGTGCGCTGTGGGCGCCCAAGGGTGGGCCGACCAATGCCGACTCTGAAGCACGACCTGGCGATGAGGTGCGCACCGAGATCAATGCTCACGGCGTGGCAGTGGTGCGTATCCGTCGCACCACCGATGGCAAATGGGAAGCTGTCCGCGGTGATCGCCATAACCGTCGTTTTACTAGCGCGTCGCCGATGGATATCGCTGGCCCGGTACGCGGTTCGGCCCATGTAGTGACAGCTTATTCGCAAGACGGCACTGAAACCCGCGGCACTAACAATAATTGCGCGTGTGGTTACACGCCCTGGGGTACTTATCTGACCTGCGAAGAGAATTGGCCGGAAGTATTTATCAACACTGCCGAATTGGCTGCCGATCAGAAACGCCTTGGTATGCCAACCGACCGTGGCCGCTACGGTTGGGAAACTGCCGAGGGCGGTAAAAACGGTGAATTTGCTCGCTTCGACAATACTCCACGCGGTAGCGATGCGCGCCAGGACTATCGCAACGAAGCGCGTACCTTCGGCTACGTCGTTGAGATTGATCCTTATAATCCGGACAGCCGTGCGGTCAAGCGCACCGCGCTGGGCCGCTTCCGTCACGAGGGCTGCTGGCCGGGTAAGGTTGTCGCCGGCGAGCCGGTCGTTTTCTACACTGGCCATGATTCCCGCAACGAATATATCTACAAGTTTGTCTCGCGCGCGCTGTGGGACCCGGCTGATGCTAACCGCCCCGGCGACGGGCGCAGCCGTCTCGACATTGGTGCCAAGTACATGAACGAAGGCACGCTCTATGCGGCCAAGTTCAATGCCGATGGCAGCGGCGAATGGCTACCGCTCAGCACCGATACGAAGATTCCTGGCCAGGACCGTACCTTGGGCGACGTCTTCGGCGATCAGGCGGGTATCATCATTAATACCTGTGACGCTGCTGATCTGATGGGAGCAACGCCGATGGATCGCCCGGAGTGGGGTACCGTCGATCCGCACTCTGGCGAGGTGTACATGTCGCTGACCAACAATAGCAAGCGCAGCGAGGAAGATAGCGCAGCGACCTATACCGAGGGCGGTGATGATATCGAGGCATTGGGGGCTGGCTATGCCACAGCACCTACCAATGCTGCCAATCCGCGTGCCAACAATACCTATGGCCACGTTATTCGCTGGCGCGAGCACAATGGTCAACACAATCGCTTTGATTGGACTATCTTCGTGTTCGGCAGCGCGGCGTCTGAAGGGAAAGATGTCAATCTCTCCGGACTGACTGCTGACAATCAGTTCGCTAGCCCCGACGGGCTATGGTTTGATGCTCGGGATAATGGTCAGGGCATCTTGTGGATCGAGACCGATAATGGCCTCGACGGTGGGCGCAAAAATGCCGTCGCAGAGCAGACCAACGATCAAGTGCTGGCGGTAGTGCCTGCGGCATTGAGTGGAAGTGAAAACGGCTCGGTGGTAGGCCCTGAGGGTCAGAGCCAGCTCAAGCGCTTCGCGGTCGGTCCCAACGAGTGTGAGGTTACCGGTATCTTCGCCACGCCAGACAAGACGGCGCTGTTCATTAATCTGCAGCACCCAGGTAACTGGCCGGCCGAGAACAGCGATGATGCTACGCAAGCGCCTACCGGCAAGGTGCGTCCTCGTGCCTCGACGGTAGTTATTCAGAAGCGCGATGGTGGGCAGATCGGTATCTGATTGCTCAGGTTCATGCGTTAACATCATGAAGCCCTTTCCATTTGGAAAGGGCTTCATTCGTTAGGTGCAAGGACTGTTAAGCGGAGAAAACTTCAGGTTTGAGCGGCGTAAGCATAGAGCAGCGTTTCTTGCGCGCTAATTGCCGGCTCGCCTTCGCTGGGCACGCGCTTTTCGTAACGGCCGTCGCTTGTCAGCTCCCAGCTTTGGCAGTTGTCGAGCAGGTAGGTGTCGAGATCCTTGCGGATGCGCTGAGCAAGTTTCTTCTCAAGAATCGGAAAGCAGGTTTCGACGCGGTGGAACATGTTGCGTTCCATGAAATCAGCGCTGGCACACCAGGCTTCATTTTTGCCGCCATTGCGGAAGTAAAAAACGCGAGTGTGTTCCAGAAAGCGAGCGACAATCGAACGGACATGGATATTATCGGATACTCCGGGCACGCCCGGGCGTAGACAGCACATGCCGCGAATGATCAGATCGCAGCGTACACCCGCTTGAGACGCGCGATAGAGCGCGCGAATTAGCTTGGGTTCGGTCAGCGAGTTGCACTTGATGATGATATGTCCTTTACGTCCGTGCTTGGCATGGTCGAGTTCTCGTTCAATCATCATCATGAGCCGGTCATGTAGCGTAAACGGCGCATGCAGCAAGTATTCTGTTTTCCGTAACTGCCCCATGCCGGAAAGCTGCTGAAAGACTTGGTAGACATCTTCGCATAGCGTCTCATTCGCCGTAAAAAGGCTGTAGTCGGTATAAAGCTTGGCCGTCTTGGCATGGTAGTTACCAGTGCCAAGATGAGCGTAATGACGGATTAGTCCCGACTCCCGGCGTACGATGTGCAATAACTTGGCATGCGTTTTGTACGCCATGACGCCATAGATGACATTGGCTCCCGCTTCTTGCAGACGTGAGGCGAGTTGCAGGTTATCCGCTTCATCAAATCGTGCTCGCAACTCGATGACCACTGTGACTTCCTTACCGTTACGTGCAGCCTCAACCAAGGCATGAACCACGCCGGAATCCGCGCCGGTGCGGTAAAGCGTCTGCTTGATGGCCAGTACGTTTGCGTCTCGGGCGGCTTCGGTCAGTAAGTTTTCAACTGAAGAGAACGACTGGAAGGGGTGATGGAGCAGAATGTCGCCCTGTCGGATAACATCAAAAAGGCTATCGTGACCGCTGCGCAGCGCCTTGGGAAGACCAGGCATGAATGGCTGGTAAAGAAGATCAGTGCGGCCTGAGTCACCAATCATGGGCATCAAGCGGCTCAAATTGACCGGCCCATCAACAAAATAGAGATCTTGCTTGTCGAGTTTAAATTGACTCAACAGGAAATCGCTGAGATGGGGGGGGCAATTGCTCACGATTTCAAGACGAACGCCATCGCCGTAACGCCGGGCCAAAAGTTCACCCTTGAGCGCTGAGGCAAGGTCGGAAACGTCCTCAGTGTCTACAGACAGATCGGCATTCCGTGTAAGACGAAATTGATAGCATCCTTTAATTGTCATGCCCGGAAAGAGTTCCTCAGCATGGGCATGTATCAGGGAGGACAGAAAAACAAACTCATCGCACCCTGGTCGGCCGACAGAATCCGGCAAGCGGATCAGCCGTGGCAGCGAGCGCGGGGCGGGTAAAATCGCCAGGCCTCCCTCTCGTCCAAAGACATCCTTGCCTTCCAGTTCGACGATAAAGTTCAAGCTCTTGTTAACAAGACGTGGAAACGGATGCGAAGGATCGAGCCCGATCGGGCTGATAACCGGCATGATTTCTTCTTCGAAATAGGTATGAGCCCACTTGCGCTGATCTTTGGTCCATTGATCGCGGCGCAGGAAATGAATGCCTTGCTGGGCAAGTTCGGGAATTAATACTTCATTGAGTACTCGATACTGCCGCTCAATCTGCTCATGAACGAGGCGGGATATTTCATTGAAGAGCTGAGAGGGACGTAGCCCGTCAATCCCACCTTCTTCATGATGAAGAGCAATGCGGTGTTTAAGCCCGGCAACGCGGATCTCGAAGAACTCGTCGAGATTGGATGAGAAAATTAAGAGAAACATCAGCCGGTTGAGCAGCGGATGGGAGGGGTCCAAGGCCTGTTCAAGTACCCGAATGTGAAACTGCAGCGTCGAAAGCTCACGGTTAAAGTAGAGACTGGGCGCTTCCAGGTCAGTTTCAGGAGAAGGCGTTGGTTTAGCGCGAATCCCCGTGCGGGTACGGTTTACGCGTAGTGCAGCATTGTCGCTGCTGGAGGTCTCGTTGACGTCATCAACGTTATCAGTAACAGCCTCTTCGTGTGGGGCAATGTCCGAATCGCTATCCTTTTTTTTGTCGGTATGAGCATGTTGATTATCCTGCGTATTCGTATCCTTGCTGTCCATTGCCATCCTCACCGTTGATTCTACATTTGGCGATATACGTTACGGCTTAAGTTTGACGGTACTGTGACAAACGGTGTTTATGGAAATAATAAAGCCCAATCAGCATAGTCCGGTATGCCGGGCGCGTGCATAAAAAAACGCCCCATTAACAATGGGGCGTTCTTTTATGCAGTGGCTTAACGCTTAGCGGTAAGCATTTGTGCAGCACGCTTGGCAAAGTAGGTGAGGATGCCATCAGCGCCGGCACGCTTGAAGCAGGCCAGAGACTCAAGAACGATACTGTCCTCATCAAGCCAGCCATTCTGAAAGGCAGCCATATGCATCGCATACTCGCCACTGACCTGATAGACGAAAGTGGGCACGCGCAGTTCCTGCTTGACGCGGTAAAGTACGTCGAGATAGGGCATGCCAGGCTTTATCATCACGGCATCTGCACCTTCGGCGATGTCCATCGACACTTCATGAAGCGCTTCTTCGCTATTGGCCGGATCCATCTGATAGGTAGACTTATCCGCCTTGCCCAGATTGGCTGTTGAGCCTACCGCGTCACGAAATGGGCCGTAATAGCGTGAGGCGTACTTGGCGGAATAGGCCATAATCTTTGTGTTGTGCAGCTGTTCGCCTTCGAGCACGTCACGGATAGCCTTGATACGGCCGTCCATCATGTCTGATGGCGCGAGGAAATCAGCGCCGGCCTCGGCATGCGATAATGCCTGCTTGATCAGCGTTTCAACGGTACGATCGTTAAGAACATACCCATGCTCGTCGAGAATGCCGTCCTGGCCATGGACAGTATAAGGATCGAGCGCCACATCGGTAATGATCCCTAGCTCGGGGTAGGCTTCCTTTACCGCACGAACGGTACGCTGAACCAGTCCGGAAGCGTTGTAGGCCTCCTCAGCGAATTCTGTCTTGAGCGAAGCATCAATGACGGGAAACAGAGCGATAGCCGGAATGCCGAGGGCTACCAGCTCACCCGCTTCCTTCACCAGCAGGTCGATCGATAAACGCTCGACACCCGGCATGGAGGGAACGGCTTCACGACGATTTTCGCCTTCATGTACAAAGACCGGCAGGATGAGATCATCGACGGTCAGCGTCGATTCCCGCATCATTCGTCTGGAAAAATCATCCTTACGCATACGGCGCAGACGTGTATCAGGAAACTGGCGTGAGGTTAAAAAGGACACGGAATGACTCCACTTCCTAGGGATTAAATACCAAGGCTGCTAACTATTCATCCATAATATAGCAACTGTTGTCGCTATGAAATGTGTTGGTTTGTCGCGTCTGTAAAATTGCTCTGATAAAAAAGTGCTGAGCCTACATGTTGTGCTGCTGGTATGTGATGCGGCTATCGGGGCATTGGTATTAATATTCAGCAACGATATAAACCTTAGGCTTTTTTAGCCTATCTAATGTTGTTTTACGCGTGTTTATCAAGGATTACCCATGAAAAAAAAAGTAGCGGTCATTCTGTCCGGGTGTGGTTTTCAGGACGGTGCAGAGATCTACGAGACTACATTGACCCTGCTACGTCTCGATCAGCTCAATATTGCTTATCGCTGCTTCGCGCCTGATATCGACCAACATCATGTGATCAATCACCTGACAGGCGACGTTGCCGAAGGTGAAACACGCAATGTACTGGTGGAATCGGCACGTCTGGCCCGTGGCGAAATCGATGCACTTGATACCCTCGACCCCGAGCAGTTCTCTGCTGTTATCCTGCCTGGAGGCTTCGGTGCGGCAAAGAATCTTTGCGATTTCGCGCTCAAGGGAGCTGAAATGACCATCCTTGATACATTAGTCGAGAAGGTTCAAGGCTTTTATGCAGACAAGAAACCAATTGGTCTGATGTGCATCGCCCCGGTCATGGTGCCGCACATGATCGATGCTGGAATCCCTGTCACCATCGGGCAAGATGCAAGTATTTCCGGTGCAGTCAGTGCCATGGGCGGATTGCACAAGAGCTGTACTGTGAGTGAAGTGGTTATCGACCGTGAACATAAGGTAGTTACTACACCCGCTTATATGCTGGCCGGACGCATCAGTGAAGCAGCATTCGGCATTTTCAAGCTGGTCGATAAGATCGATGAAATGATGGCGAGCTGACCTCGCCGCTCAGGGCGCGGCGGCGTTGTCGTCGTCGCGTCCGCCGCGCTGATGCTTGACCAAGCGTCCGAACAGGATGCCCACTTCGAACAACAGCCACATGGGAACTGCCAGCAAGCTCTGTGAGATGACATCTGGCGGGGTCAGCATCATGCCGACGATAAAACAGCCAATGATCACATAGCCGCGTTTGGATGATAAATCCTTCACCGTGGTCGCGCCGGTCAGGATCAACAAAAATGTTGCGATCGGAATTTCGAAAGCGACACCAAATGCGAGAAACAGCTTCAATACAAACGACAGGTAAGCATTGATATCAGTCATTACCTGTACGCCGGCTGGTCCTGCCGTGGTGAAGAACTGAAACAACAGGGGAAACACCACGTAATAGGCAAAGGCGGCCCCCCCATAAAACAGCAGGATACTCGAAGCCAGCAAGGGGAGGGCGAGCTTCTTTTCATGGGCATAAAGCCCTGGCGCAATGAAGGCCCAGGCCTGATAGAGCACGAAGGGAATCGCGGCAAACAGCGCGACAAACAACGTGAGCTTGAAAGGTGCCAGAAATGGAGATGTCACTTCGGTCGCGATCATTTGCGAGCCGGGCGGCAGCAACTCCATCAGCGGTTGAGCGACAAAGGAGTAAATCTGGTTAGAAAACGCATAGAGCGCTGCAAAAACGACGACTACGACGACAACCGCACGCAGTAAACGGGAGCGGAGCTCGATCAAGTGCTCAAGCAGCGGTGTCTGCGGTTGCTTTTCGCTGGGATCCTGCGTGTCGCTCATCTTGCCTGGGTGTCCTTGTCGGCATTGTCCGAATAAGACGTTTTCACGGGGGGCGCATTGTAGTCATCAAGTGCATCTCCCTCGGGCGAGGGCGGATAGTCAATGCTCGGCATGGGCGGCTCTTCAGCGTTAACTTCGCTTGTGTCTTCGTTCTTTGCCGTCGAAGCAATGGGAACGGAGGGAGAAGCAACGGACGTTGAAGAGGTCTTTTTCACGTCTTCTGTCGAGCGTGGCTTTTGAGGCCGTTCCCCAAGACTTTCCACTTCGTCGCGTGCGCGTGACAGTCCGTCATCAAGCCGCTTCTGCTGCTCACTCAATTTGCGACGCAGCTCTTCCGCCTCGAGCTGAGAAGTGATTTCCTGCTGAACATTAGCCACAGTGCGCTTGATCTTACCCAGCCATAGCCCGGCTGTCCGGGCTGCGGTAGGTAGTCGTTCAGGGCCGAGCACGATCAAGGCGATCACACCGATGACCAGCAGTTCGGAAAAGCTGACATCGAACATTGCAGAGGTTACTTCCTGGTGTCGTCTTTGTCGGTAACGGTGTCACGCTTCTCGGCGCGGGCCTCGAAGGTTTCGCCACTTTCATCCTTGCCGACCTGACGTGCCTGGGTGTTATCGCCTTTCTTGTCATCATCGTCGATGGCCTGTTTAAAGCCTTTGACGGCACCGCCAAGATCGCTGCCCAAGTTACGGATCTTCTTGGTGCCGAAGATCAGGATAATGATGCCGAGTACAATCAGAAGCTGCCAGATACTAATGCCACCTAACATGGTCACTCTCCGTGAGCTAAAAAGAGATGGGTAGATGAGACGCGTATGTCATGACAATATCATGACAATGTGCGCGAAGCTTTTTCTTCCAGGCCCGACATGCCGAAGCGCCGTGCCAACTCATCCAGCACATCATGATGGTCAATATCGAGATGGGACAGCATAACCATTGAGTGAAACCAAAGGTCCGCTGTCTCTGCAACCAGAGCCTGGCGTTCATCATGAGCACCGCTCTGAGCGTCCTTGGCGGCAAGAATCGTTTCTGTCGCTTCTTCACCGACCTTCTCGAGAATCTTGTTCAAACCGCGCTGATGCAGACTGGCTACATAGGAGCTGTCGGGATCGCCATGCCTACGTGTCGCCAGTACGTCAGCGAGTTGTTGCAGAGTATCGCTCATGAAAGTTTACTGTCCTGGCACGCTATCAAGCGTTCAAAGGTGCATGATGAATGAGGCTATCCTCAGCGTGGAGGATGTATCGATAGGCCTAGTGTACGCCGAGGTGCTTTGCTTGCGCCATAGCCCTAACGCCATATAACTAGCCCTATGCCGATGGCGGCGGCAACCAGAACACTCCAGTGCTGCTGCACTGCCCAGCCGTACAGAGGCCCCCAGGCCAGCGCAAGGGTGACAATGACAAGACCGATGCGTAGCCGTCGGGTGCTTTTACGCAAATCATTTAGTGTGCTCTGCACCGCGACAAGTGTCTCACTCTGTTCATGACGGCGCTTACGATCGATTTCGACCTGTGCCAGCGCCTGATGAGCGAGCACAGGTAATTCCGGCATGCGGTGAGCAAGATCGGGCGCTTGTTGCTTAAGTGATTTCCAGAAGCCAACCGGCCCGGAGCGCTCTTTCATCCAGCGCTCAAGATAGGGCCGCGCCGTATGCCATAGGTCAAGGTCGGGATACAGCGTACGTCCCAGGCCTTCGATATTGAGCAGTGTTTTCTGCAGTAGCACGAGCTGAGGTTGCACTTCCATATTGAAGCGCTGGGCCGTCTGAAACAGACCCATAAGCACTTGGCCGAAGGAGATATCCTTCAGTGGCTTTTCCAGAATGGGCTCACATACGGCACGAATCGCGGCAGCAAATTCGTTGGCTCGGGTCTTTTCTCCGACCCAGCCCGATTCGATATGCAGCATGGCAACTTCATAATAATCCTGCCGGAAGAAGGCGAGAATATTGCGCGCGAGATAGTCCTGATCTTCTCGTGTCAGGCTGCCCACAATGCCGCAGTCAATGGCAATGTAGCGTGGGTCGTTGGGATGCTCAGGCGAGACGAAGATGTTGCCTGGGTGCATGTCAGCGTGGAAAAAATTATCACGAAATACCTGAGTGAAGAAAATTTCCACGCCGCGCTCGGCCAGCTTTTTAAGATCGACGCCGTGCTCAACCAATGATTCGATATCGGCAACCGGAATCCCGGAGATACGCTCCTGTACCATGACGCGTTTACGCGTTAGCGGCCAGTAGATGGTAGGCACATACAGCAGCGGCGAGTTCTTGAAGTTTCGCTTGAGTTGCGAGGTGTTGGCGGCTTCCTTTTGAAGATCGAGTTCATCAAAGAGCGTGGCCTGGTAATCGGTCACCACCTCGATAGGGCGAAGGCGCTTGGCTTCTGGCCATATCAGCAGCAACAATCTTGCAAACATGTACAGCAGTTGGATATCACTGCGCATGATCCGGTCAATTCCTGGCCGGATAATCTTGACCACAACTTCTTCGCCGGAATGTAGCCGCGCGGCATGAACCTGCGCAATTGACGCCGAGGCAAGCGGGTCGGTTTCGAACATCTCGAACAGTTTATCGACATCAGCGCCGAGTTCCGCCTCGACCGTGGCGCGGGCGACATCGCTAGGAAATGGTGGCACCTGATCCTGCAAACGGCGCAACTCGATGGCGATATCGGGTGGCATCAGATCGCGTCGTGTTGACAACATCTGGCCGAACTTGATGAAGATCGGGCCGAGTGACTCAAGCGCTAGACGCAGGCGCTCGCCTCTAGAGCGTGGGCCCTTGGGAAACAAGTGAAGCGGTGAAAGGCGCATTACTAGGCGCGCCAGTGCGGGAAGACGCTCAACCGGTACCAGTGAATCGAGACGGTAACGCGCTATTGTCCAGCCAATACGCATGAGACGCCAAAGCTTCACGAGTGCTCCTTGTGCTCAAGCTGTCGATTCAAGCGTGCCAATCGCGCCTCGAGTCGGTCGGCGGCAATTTCCAGCTCGGTCAGATGTTCCCGGGCAATTTCCAACTGCGTGCGACCAGCGAGCAGACGCCCTTCTTCAAGGGCGTACTCACATAAATCCTGTTCGAACTCGCGCAGCGAGCGAACGCCGAAGCGACCGACATGACGAAGTCCCGTCGCCAGGGTATGCGCCGGTATGTCACCAAACCATTCTGCCAGGGCGCCTTCCCAATCGATGTCGAGATCCATGAACAAGTCACGGGCCTCAACAAGAATGGAAATACGACCGCGAACGGCCAGCTTACCTTCAAACATCAACGTTTCGATGTTGGCGCCGCCCAGTACTGAACCCAGCGTATCGGCATCGACTTCGACCACTACATCAGCATCGTTGTCACTGGCGCCTGGAAGACGTGACAAGGCTACGCCGCCATGATGAAAAACAATCAGAGCTTCGAAAGGTGGGCCTTCCAGGCGCAACAGTAAACGATGACCCGCTAGCTGAGCCAGCCGGGAGGGTGCTGCCGGATCACGAGCAAGCAGGCGATTAATCACCTGCTCGACGCAGGAAAGTAGAACGGGGGTAAACAACGACATCTAGAATTTAATTCCACGATGCAGGGCGACGACGCCACCCGTCATGTTGGTGTATTCGACACGTTCCAGACCTGCCGCTTCCATCATGCCCTTGAGGGTATTTTGATCAGGATGCATACGAATCGACTCGGCTAGATAGCGATATGACTCGGCGTCATTAGCGACCCATTTGCCCATCCGCGGCAGCACATGAAATGAATACTGATCATACACGGTCGACAGCACAGGATTGATGGGCTTGGAAAATTCCAGCACAAGCAGGCGGCCGCCTGGCTTTAGTACACGGGCCATTGAGCGCAGTGCCATGTCCTTGTCGGTGACATTGCGCAGACCAAAGGCAATGGTGATGCAATCGAAGGTGTTGTCGGGAAACGGCAGGCTTTCGGCGTTGGCCTGAACGTATTCGACATTGCCACCCACACCATGATCGATCAGCTTGTCACGGCCAACGTTAAGCATCGAGGCGTTGATATCGGCCAGTACTACGCGCCCGGTTTTGCCTACGCGTGAGGCGAACTTTGCGGTCAGATCGCCCGTGCCGCCGGCAATGTCCAGTACCTTGTGGCCACGGCGGACGCCTGAGCGTTCAAGCGTGATGTACTTCCAGTAGCGATGAATGCCCATCGACATCAAATCATTCATCACATCATAGCGAGCGGCAACGGAATGGAAGACGTCGGCAACGCGCCCGGCCTTTTCATCAACGGGGACTTCCTGATAGCCGAAATGAGTGGTGCGCTTCTCCATGCTCTTCTCTTCCCCTTGCCTGCTTTATCACCTGAATGGGTTACCCGTCCGTTTTCAACGGCGTCGCGCGAGGCGCTCTCTCAATCGATGTTGATGCGTTCCTGCGCGAAAGGCATTGTAGCGCTCGCGTGCGGCTTTGTCTGCGCGCTTCGCCGTATCAGCAGACAAGCATCATAGCTGTTTGACGGGAATGCCCAGCGGCTCGCGTGAAGCGCCGGCATCTTCCATCTGCCGCAGATAATCGGCCCACCAAGCTTCGCGGTGGCAGGCGAGGTCATAAAGGTATTCGTAGGTGTATAACCCGCTATCATGACCGTCGTCGAAGTGCAGCTTTAGAGCATAGTTGCCGGTCGGGGTAATATCGATAAGGCCCACAAACTTTTTACCCATCTGCAGGGTGGCCTGCTCGGGACTATGGCCCCGTACTTCGGCAGAGGGAGAATAGACGCGTAACAGCTCGGCGGACAGGCGATAACGTTCGCCATCGGCATAGACCAGTTCGAGCTCACGGTCACGCTTATGGTAGTGCACATTCTCAGGAATCGGCGCGCTCATATTGGCCTCCAACGATGTAATCCTCCGGTAATGCACTGCCTATAGGCGGCAAGGCAGTACAACACGGCATGTAAAAAGCATTGTAAACAAGAACGGCGCTTTGCAAAGCGCCGTTCTTGCCTATCGTAAGCTGCTATATCCGTTAGGGATACGGCTTACAGGATGTAGTGCGATAGATCTTCGTCACGGGCCAGTTCGCCCAGCCGGGCATTGACGTAGTCGGCATCGATCTTCACTGGGCCTTCCATGTCACCACCGGCATAGAGCGCTTCTTCTAGCAGACGCTCCATAACGGTATGCAGACGCCGCGCACCGATATTTTCCGTGCCTTCATTAACCTGGAAGGCGATCTCGGCGATGCGTTCAATACCCTCATCGGTAAACTCGATCTCCAACCCTTCAGCCGCCAGTAGGGCCTGGTACTGACGCGTCAAGGCAGCGGAAGGCTCGGTCAGAATGCGCTTGAAATCTTCCGGTGTCAGAGCAGAAAGCTCTACGCGGATCGGCAGACGACCTTGCAGCTCAGGGATCAGATCCGACGGCTTGGCCAGATGGAAGGCGCCCGAGGCGATGAAAAGAATGTGATCAGTATGCACCATGCCGTATTTGGTCGAGACGGTCGAACCCTCGATCAAAGGCAGCAGGTCACGCTGAACCCCTTCACGTGACACATCGGTGCCACTGGTTTCACTGCGCTTGGCGACCTTATCGATTTCATCGATGAAAACGATGCCGTTTTGCTCTACCGCTTCGATAGCGCGATGCTTGAGGTCATCATCATTGACCAGCTTGGAAGCTTCTTCCTCACGCACAATCTTGAGTGCTTCCTTGACACTGAGGCGACGCAATTCTTTCTTCTGCTTGCCCATGTTGGAAAACAGGCTTTGCAGCTGGCTGGTCATCTCCTCCATGCCTGGCGGGGTCATGATGTCGATCCCCTGGCTGGCGGGCGTCACCTCGATGTCGATTTCCTTGTCATCAAGCTGGCCTTCGCGCAACTTCTTGCGGAAGGTTTGACGCGTGGCACTATCGCGGTTGGCGCCACTGTCGTATTCACTGCCGCGTGCGGGAGGAAGCAGAGCGTCGAGGATGCGCTCTTCGGCGGCATCTGCGGCCTTGCTCTGCACCTGTTCCTTGGCCTGTTCACGGACCAGCTTCATGGCCGATTCGACCAAATCGCGAATAATCGACTCGACATCGCGGCCCACATAGCCGACTTCGGTGAATTTAGTCGCTTCAATCTTGATGAATGGTGCACCCGCCAGCTTGGCCAGGCGGCGAGCAATTTCGGTTTTACCGACACCGGTCGGCCCGATCATCAAAATATTCTTGGGTGTTACTTCAGCACGCAGGCTCTCGTCGAGTTGCATCCGACGCCAGCGATTGCGAAGTGCGATAGCCACGGCCCGTTTAGCGTCGGCCTGGCCGACAATATATTGATCGAGCGCGTGAACGATTTCGCGGGGAGTCATCTGAGACATAGGATCAATCCAACGCTTCGAGCGTGATGTTGTGGTTGGTGAATACGCAGATATCAGCGGCGATATTCAGACTCTTTTCAGTGATGTCACGGGCCGACAGCTCGGTATTTTCAAGCAGGGCGCGGGCAGCCGCATTGGCATAGTGCCCGCCGGAGCCGATGGTAATGATGCCGTGTTCGGGCTCAAGGACATCGCCGGTGCCGGTAATGATCAGTGAGGTATTCTTGTCGGCAACGGCAAGCATGGCCTCAAGGCGGCGCAGTGCACGGTCGGTACGCCATTCCTTGGCTAGTTCTACAGCCGCTTTGGTGAGATGGCCCTGATATTTTTCAAGCTGGGCCTCGAAATGTTCAAACAGGGTAAAGGCATCGGCCGTACCGCCGGCAAAACCGGCCAGTACCTGACCGCGATGAAAACGCCGTACCTTGCTGGCATTGCCCTTCATTACCGTATTGCCAAGCGATACCTGACCATCGCCGGCGAGGGCAACCTGCTCTCCGCGACGCACGGATACGATCGTGGTCATTCAATCCACTCCAGTAAAAGGTGCTGCATGCACCCGGTGACTTTGACGCATCGGACGAATAACGCCTTCGTCCGCTTCGCTGCTGGAAACTTGGAAAAGAAAATGCGGGCGATGACACCTGAAATCAAGGCAAGGCAGGCAATGCCTGAGAGCGCATGACGTTATGACACGTCAATTGCTCCGATAGGCACAGAAATACAAGTGAATGACGAAACGAAACAAGGCTTACGGAAGAGGCTGGTGCTACAACTCAGCGTGGTAATAAATGAAATGATGCCGACTGTGGGTCGGCATCATTCTGGCACGAGGTGTAAGAATTTCTACCCTTTCTGACGGATGAGCAGCGGCTCGATGCCCTGGGTTTCCATCAAGTCGCGCGCCCGTGAAAGCTCACGCGTGTCCTGATAAGGGCCGACCTGAACGCGATACCAGGTAGAGCCATCGGCCGTTTTGACTTCGGTGACCTTGGCGAGCATGCCGAGATCCTTGAGTTTGCCGGCAAGCTTGCTGGCGTCTCCACTGGCTTTGAATGACGCTGCCTGCAATACATAGCTTGGCAGCTTGCCGCCTGAGGTATCTGCCTGCGGCGGCGAACTTTTCTGTTCGGCAGCAGGAGCTTTCGTCGTGCTTTTGGCGGGCGCGGTATTGCTGTGCTGCGCGACGGCTTTGGCGTTCTGCGCCGCAATCGCTGCTTCGGTGCCGGGGCGCGGAGTCGAATGATAGGCATCAACCGTCGGCGCGATGACTTCCGATTCCGGCAGTAGGGTGTAGAACTCAAATGTCGGCATTTGCGCTTCTGGAGCGGCGCTTTGCTGCTGCTGCGCGCTACCCTCGGCATTTTTTTGCCCATCCTGCCCGTTGTCGTTGCCCGATGGCTGACTGCTGACGGTATTGCGTGACGGTTTAGCCACTACCGCTGCCACCTGGTCAGGCTGTGTTGGCTCTTCGCGTAAGTACTGTGCCAGCGCAAAACCGGCAATGATGCCGATAATGGCCCACAGCCACCCCGGGACGTGGAAGCCGCCGCTCGAATTGCGTGATGACGACCGCTTGTTCGTGGCGCCTTTCTTGGCAGGGCGCTGGCTCGAATTGGCAGGACGGCGTGCCATTTACATCTCCTCTGGGGCGCTGACACCGAGCAGATCAAGACCGTTGCGTATGACCTGACGGACCGCCAAGCCAAGGGCAAGGCGTGGGTTACGTATTTCAGCGTCATCGACCATGACCTTGACCGCGTTGTAATACGAGTGGAACTCAGCGGCGAGGTCCTGCAGATACTGCGCAACCTGCTGCGGCTCACGGCTTTTGGCGGCGCGTTCGACAGTTTCGGGATAGGCCGCGAGGCGATTGAGCAGATTCTTTTCGCGCTCATCACTCAGCTTGGCCAGATTGGCTTGGGCCAAGGCGTGATCAAACGCTTTGTCTTCGCTGTCGGCCTTGCGCAGGACGCTGCAGACGCGAGCGTGGGCATACTGAATGTAATAAACCGGATTGTCGTTGGACTGTGAGCGGGCCAGGTCGATATCAAAGGTCAGCTGCGAGTCGGCACGCCGTGCCGCGAGGAAATAACGCGTCGCGTCGCGACCAACCTCATCGATCAGATCCCGAAGCGTCACATAGCTGCCGGCACGCTTTGATAGCTTCACTTCTTCACCGCCGCGCATGACGGTAACCATCTGGTGCAGCACGTAGTCCGGCCAGCCTTGAGGGATACCGGCATCGAGTGCCTGCAGGCCGGCGCGCACGCGTGTTACGGTAGAGTGATGGTCTGCGCCCTGTTCATCGATAACGGTGGTGAATCCACGTTGCCACTTGTCGAAGTGATAGGCGACATCCGGGAGGAAGTAGGTGTAATGGCCGTCACGCTTGCGCATTACACGGTCCTTGTCATCACCGAAGTCGGTCGTCTTTAACCATAGGGCGCCATCGGACTCGTAGGTATGGCCTTTCTCCACTAGACGCTTGACGGTCGCTTCAACCTTGCCATCGGTATAGAGCGAGGATTCAAGGAAATAAACATCAAAAGCGACGCCGAACGCCTTGAGATCGAGATCCTGCTCACGGCGCAGATAGGCTACGGCAAAATCACGAATCGCATCATGATCGTCGGGGTCGGCGGAAGCGGTCACTTCACGGTCATCGGCAGTGACGGTTTCGCCATGCATGTAGGCCTGCGCGACATCGGCAATATAATCACCCTTATAGCCGTCTGCCGGCCAAGCCGGATCGCTGGGCTCAAGTCCCTTGACGCGTGCGGCTACGGAAAGGGCCAGATTGGCGATCTGGACGCCAGCATCGTTGTAGTAAAATTCGCGCGTCACGTTGTATCCGGTCGCTTCCAACAAGCGGCTAATGCAGTCACCTACTGCCGCGCCGCGACCGTGACCTACATGTAGCGGGCCGGTGGGATTGGCGGATACGAACTCCACCTGAACCTTCTCGCCCTGACCGTGATCGTTGCGTCCAAACGCATCACCATCATTCAGCACGCGGGTAATGATTTCTGCCGCGGCGGCCGTACTGGCAAAGAAATTGATAAACCCGGGGCCAGCAATTTCCACTTTCGCCACCGCGTCGCTTTTCGGCAGGGCATCGATCAGCCGTGCGGCGATTTCACGTGGCGGTTTGCCGGCCGGTTTGGCGAGCATCAGCGCCAGATTGGCCGCGTAATCGCCGTGAGCCTTGTCCTTGGTCGCGTCGACCTTGATCGCGGGCGCGACATCGCCAGGCACGATACCTTCTGTCTTGAGCGTGTCGAGGGCGCTATGCAGTAACTCGATGATAGTGTCTTTCATGCTGGGCTTGGCATCCGGTGGCGACGATCGCGCTTCGATCAGGGGAAATCGTCGCTTGAATAAACTTGGATTTAAAATGTTCAGTTGCTTGATATTTGCAGGCCGTGCCTTGCAAAAAAGGCGTTCGAAGCAGTGTGCCACATCAAGCGGGTGTCATGTCATGAGCTCGCCATTATCGTCTAACGGCGTGGTGTGTCAAAACGCGATCGCATCGTAAGCGGTATTATTCAATTCAATGTTCAATTCAATTCTTGGGGATCGACATCGATCGACCAACGGATGCGCCGGGCCTGAGGCATGTTTTCCAGGCGCTGCGCTAGCCAGGCAGCGGCTTCATGTAAAACGCTGCGTTTGGCTGCGCACAGGATGAGCTGAGCGTGATAGCGGTTCTGGCGACGCTCCATGGGAGCGGGAACCGGCCCCATACAGTCAACCTCTAGCGTGTGTTCTCGCAACCAGTGGCGTAGCGCGGTGGCGGTGTCACTGAGCAAGGCATTCACTTCTTCCATTTGCGCACTCTCGGCGCGCAGCAGTACCAGGTGACGAAAAGGCGGCAGTGAAGCGATGCGGCGCTCCTCAAGCAAGTGCGCGGCAAGGGCATCATAGCCCTGTTCGGCCAGTAGATTGAGATGAGGATCATCAGGATGCAGCGTCTGCACCAGCACGCGACCAGGATAGGCCTCGCGACCTGCACGCCCGGCAACTTGAGTCAGTAGCTGCGCGCTGTGCTCCATGGCACGAAAATCCGAGCTGTAAAGCCCACCGTCGGCATTTACCACGACAACTAGCGTAACGTGGGGAAAATGATGGCCCTTGGCCAGCATCTGGGTGCCGACCAGAATGCACGGCTCACCACGCTTTATAATCGCCAAGGTCTGCTCAAGCGCATGCTTGCGTCGGGTACTGTCTCGATCGACACGCAATACCGGTGTCTTGGGAAAGGCTTCGGTAAGGGATTCCTCGGTACGTTCAGTGCCGTTCCCCTGAGGGCGCAGGTCACCACTGCCACAGTTGGGGCAGGCATCGGGAAGCGGACTGTGGCGCTCGCAATGATGGCAGATCAACTCCGGTGGTTGGCGGTGCAGGGTCATGCGTGCATCACAGTTACGGCATTCGGAGAGCCAGCCGCAGGCATGGCATGTCAATGTAGGGGCAAAGCCGCGACGATTGATGAAAACCAGTACCTGACGACCGGCGCCGAGCTGTTGCGCGATCGCTTCCTGCGCCTGAGGGCCGAGGCCCCCGTGCAGGCGTCGTCCACGCAGATCTACCAGTTCAAGGCGAGCAGGCGTGCCGTGTCCGGCGCGCTGCGTCAGGCGCAGGTGGCGGTAGTGACCGACTTCGGCATGACGGAGCGTCTCGAACGAAGGTGTGGCGCTGCCTAGAACAATGGGGATGCCATGATGATTGGCCCGTACTACAGCCAAGTCGCGTGCGTGATAGCGGAGTCCTTCATGTTGCTTGAATGAGGTGTCGTGTTCTTCATCGACGATGATGACCCCAGGTTTGGCCAGTGGCGTGAAGATGGCCGAGCGGGTACCGATGATGATGCGGGCTCGGCCCGCCCGCGCGGCTTCCCAGGCGTCGAGCCGTTCGGCGTCGTTCAGGCCTGAATGCAGCGCAACGACAGGCACGTTGAAGCGGTGCTTGAAGCGCTCCAGTGTCTGAGGCGTCAGGCCGATTTCCGGTACCAGAATCAGGGCCTGGCGGCCCTTGTCGAGCACTGCCTCGATCAGTTGTAAATACACTTCAGTTTTGCCACTGCCGGTAACTCCATGGAGCAGGACCGGGTCGAAACGCTCTAGTCCCTCATGTAACGCGGCTAACGCATCGCCCTGTTCACGGTTAAGCGATAGGGCGGGTTCGGCCAGCACTTCAGCATGGTCGCGTAGCGGCGCAGCTAATAGCTCCTCATGACATTCGATCAATCCTTTACTGCGTAGACCGTCGAGCTGGGCACGGCTAAAGCCTTGGGCAAGAATCGCTGAGTTGACCAAGCCGTGAGAGTGTTGGGCAAGAATGGCTAGCAATTCGGCCTGGCGTCTGGCGCGACCCAACGTTTCAGGTGGGGCAGCGCGCCCCTTGGCAGTGAGTGCCCAGCGCTCGCGAGTGCGTGCTTCAAGCGGTCTGCCGTGGCGCAGTAGTACGGGCATCGCATTGGCGAAGGTATCGCCCAGCGAATGTTGATAATAGCGGGCGGTAAAATGGCATAGCCACAACCAATCCTCGGGTAGTGGCGCTTGATCAATCAATGCCTCGATCGGTTTGAGCTTGTCACGGGGCAGGTCACTTTCTGCCTTGATGGCGACAATAATACCGACGACGTTACGACGTCCGAAAGGAACGCGTACGCGTAACCCCGCACACCAGCCGCTAGCGGGTGTAAGTGGACCCGGCAGGTAGTCGAAGCAACGTCGCAGGGGCGAGGGAACCGCAACGCTTAGTATCCCAGACTGAACAACTGTTGCCCGTGACGATTGCGGTAATGATTTAAAATGTGGTTCGGGCAATTGGCCTCCGTGAACGGCTCTGCTAGAATGCGCCGCCTTTCCCGGTTGGGGAAAACTGCTTATCTTCCAATCCGTACGCGGTGCCTGGCAAGCGATCAGGTGGCGGCGTACCTATAAATGAGTATCTATCATGCAAAATGCTATTCATCCGCAGTATCAGAAAGTGACCGCTACCTGCTCATGCGGCGCAACGTTTCAGGTAGGCTCTACCTCTAACGAAAGCCTTGCGCTGGATGTCTGCTCCAACTGCCATCCGTTTTATACTGGCAAGCAGAAGCAGGCGTCTACCGGTGGTCGCGTTGAGCGCTTCAACAAGCGTTTCGGTGCTGCGATCAAGCGCTAATAGCCGCACGAACATCTTGCTTTTTTAAGTTAAAAAAGCGAATAAAGCCCGCCTGTATGGCGGGCTTTTTGTTGGCTGATTATAGCAATAATAAGTAAATTATTATAGTTGAAAGGGTTGGCTATAATGCATTGTTAATGGATGAATGGTTGCGCTGAAAGCCCGGCATGACGCGGATTTTGTCCGGTTGTTGAAGAGAAGATTTTTGGATACTCTATTCGGATTGCTTTTAAAAAATACGAATGGATAACAAAGAATGTCAGACGAAAAAAGACAGGCGGCGTTGGATTATCATGCCAAGCCGATTCCCGGCAAGCTCTCCATTGAAGTGACCAAACCGACCACGACAGCAAAGCATCTGGCGCTGGCCTATAGCCCGGGTGTGGCTGAGCCCGTACGTGAGATTGCCAAGGATGCCGAGAACGCTTATCGCTATACCGGCAAAGGCAATCTTGTCGCTGTGATTTCCGATGGTTCGGCAATTCTCGGCTTGGGTAATCTGGGCGCGCTGGCAAGCAAGCCGGTCATGGAAGGCAAAGGGGTACTCTTCAAGCGCTTTGCCGGCATCAATGCCGTTGATATCGAGCTTAATGCCGAGAGCCCTCAGGCCTTTATCGATACCGTAGCGCGGATTGCCGATACCTGGGGCGGCATCAATCTTGAAGATATCAAGGCGCCGGAATGCTTTGAGATCGAGCAGGCGCTAAAAGAGCGCTGCAATATTCCGGTCTTCCACGATGATCAACACGGTACTGCCATCGTAACGGCGGCCGGGCTTCTCAATGCCCTCGATATCGCGGATAAAACAATCGATGAGGCACGTATTGTCTGCCTCGGCGCCGGTGCGGCGGCGGTGGCCTGCATGAAGCTTCTTATTGCATGTGGCGCAAAAAGCGAAAACATCGCTATGCTCGATAGCAAAGGGGTGATCCATGCTGGCCGCAGCGATTTGAATCCCTACAAGGCGATGTTTGCCAATGAAACGCAGCATCGCACGCTGGACGACGCCATTGATGGCGCTGATGTGTTTATTGGGCTTTCCGGCCCGAACCTGCTCAAGCCTGAACAGCTTAAAAAGATGGCCAAGGACCCTGTGGTCTTCGCCTGCTCTAATCCTGACCCCGAGATTCATCCTGATGATGCGCATGCCGCGCGTGATGACGTCATCATGGCGACAGGGCGTTCTGACTACCCTAACCAGGTCAACAATGTGCTGGGGTTCCCGTTTATCTTCCGCGGTGCGCTTGATGTACGTGCCTCAGAGATCAACGAGGAAATGAAAGTTGCCGCCGTGCATGCTCTCAAGGATCTGGCGCGTGAGCCGGTTAGTCAGGAGGTTCTTGACGCTTATGACATCGATACGCTCGAATTTGGCCGCGGATATATCATCCCTACGCCTCTCGACTCACGGCTGCTTGATCGCGTCTCGAGCGCGGTGGCGCAAGCCGCTATCGATAGCGGTGTCGCATCAAAAGGCTATCCCCAGCACTATCCGCTTAAAAGCGTGGATAATGTTTACGGCGATGCCTGACGCGTCCTGATAGGCCAACCGTAGAAACAACAATGCCCGCCAATTAGGCGGGCATTGTTGCTATTGCCAGATAGAAACTAACTGCCTGCAACATTACATATTGTAGACCACCGAAACGGCTGTCGTGGTGTCGGTCTGGCTGCTGGCATCGGCGGGTGGGCTGTCATTGAACTCGACTTCATAGGACAGCTTTAGCGACAGAGTATCGTTTATCGCGACCTTCAGCGCCGTATCCGAGCGGCCAATAATGTTTTCGCCGGTGATCTCTGTTGCCAGTCCTTGTGAAAAGAGGGCGGTGTCAGAAACCTGCCAGGCATAATCAAGACCGCCGTAGGCTAGCCCGTGATTTTCATTGCCACCATCACTTAACTCGTCATGACGTACGCCAGGACCAAATTCTACCGATAGTGAGTGAGGTGGACCGACCAGTAGCTGACGTCCATAACCTGCTGCAAGGGTAGTCTGCGAATCGTAGCCGGAGAAACGATCCTTATCCCAGCGGGCAAGGCCGAATAAATAATTCAGACGCGAGAGGTTGTAACGTGTGCGCCCGGCCAGCAAGTATTCTTCAGCGGATGTTTCATTATCGCTACTAGCGCTATTAGCCGCTGCATGCAGGCTATAGGACCACACATTGTGATACCAGGTCATGGTGGTTTTTGCTAAAAGCGTTTCGCTATCGCTGTTGCCGGAAATCTTGGTGTAGCCAAGTTCCGCATTGCCATCGAAGCTTTTTGTCTGATAGGCCGGATTATCGAGGGTGGAAAAATCTTCAAGCTCAGCATGTGCTGCAAGGGGAAGTACGGCAAGCCCGAGCCCTGACAGGGTCAAGGATAAAAGGCGCATGTGATGAAATGGTGTAACCATGAAATTCTCGAGTTCAATGTCATGCAACGACGAAATGCACCGCCACGAGGCGTAGCGTGCATTTCGCTGGACACTAGCCACTTTGTCTAATTGTTTATAACTAAGACTAAATGGTGCAGATAACGTCAGTGCACAATGAATGCACATGCATGGCTACAGTGCGCCCATGTGCTGCCAAGCGTCAGAAGTTGTAAAGAATCGAGGCGGCAGTAGTGCGGTCGGTATGAACCGACGCCTCGTCGGGCGGATTTGTGTTGCTTCTGATTTCATGGGAAAACTTAAGGGCAAGCTGTGACGTCAGCGCAACGGTAACTGCGCTATAGGAGCGGTTGGTCACTTCGTTTTGAGTGGCTTCGATCGATAGCTGTTGCACGAAGCGCGCCGTGTCTGAAATTCTGTATTGATAATCTGCAGCAGCATAACCTACCGCCAGATCTTCACTGCCGCCCGTTTCATAGTCATCGCGGCGATAGCCGGGTCCGCCTTCAATGGACAGCGAATGATCGGGACCGTCAAGAAGCTGGCGACCATAGCCAATAATCGTCGTAAATTGATTGTCGAAGCCGGAAAACCTGTCTTTCTCTATACGTGCCAAGCCAAACAGGTAGTGTGGTCCCTGCAGTGAATAACGTTCACGTGCCCCTAACAGATACTGCTCGGTACTGACTTCGTTGTTGTCTTCTACCCGGGTGGTCTGGGCGCGCAGCGTATGTGTCCAGGGGCCACGAAACCAGGCAGCCGTTCCTTTGGCGAGTAGTGTTTCGCTATTGCTGTTACCGGAGAGGCTGGTATAGCCGAGTTCGGCCTGTCCTGAAAAGGAGGGGCTGTCTTCCGCCGCGGCTGGAGGCGCATAGAAAAGATTATCACTGGCAGCACTTGCCTGGTGAGGGACCAGCATGATGCCCAGCGTCAGCCCTGCAGATAACCGAGATAACCTGAGAAATAGTTTCCCCAGGCAAAGTGGAAAAGCTGTCATGCAAAAGGACCTGTCATGGCATTTCGTTATGTCATGTAGACAAGGCGATCCGGATGGATCGCCTTGCTGGCATCATGCCATCAGAAGATGGCGTCGTAAGTGCCCGTGCCTTCAGAGCCGCTCTCCGACTCAAGTTCGGGTTTGATTGCACGTTCTTGGTAGGGCGGCAGCATATCCTTGCGGAACAGCTCAACGATACCACCGCCATCTTCGTCGTGCAGACGTTTGCCGGTGTCCGGGTCGATACGGACCGAAACGATATCATCAGGCTGCGGCGGTATGGCGGATGGGGTTCCTTTTAGTGCTGAGCCCATGAAGTCCATCCAGATCGGCAACGCGGCTTGAGAGCCGTATTCGGCGATGCTTTCGTTGGAATCCTTGCCCACCCAGACCGATGTTGCAAGGTCGCTATTAAAGCCTGAGAACCAGGCATCACGCTGGTCGTTGGTCGTGCCGGTCTTGCCCACGATATCGTCACGATTGAGCGCGAGCGCTGCACGCCCCGTTCCTTTTTCGATGACATCACGCATCATGTCACGCAGCAGATAAATGGCCTCAGGACTCGCAATACGTTCGGCAATGGGGTACGTCTTGCCATCGATATCGACCGTGCTGTCCATAGGGTCACATTCGCGGCACGCTGCAGGTGGATTGGGTTCATGCAGCACATTCTCATCTTCATCACCCTGTGTGATGCGCTCGATATACCAGGGCTGGATACGGAAGCCGCCATTGGCGATTTCGGCATAGCCACGGGCAATCTCCAGCGGTGAGAGGCTGGCCGAACCCAGCGCCAACGACAGCCCGTGTGGCAGCTGTTTTTCATCGAATCCCATGCGGGCAAGCAGCGCGATAGTCTGGTCAAGACCGACCGACTGTAGCGTACGGATCGTCACCAGATTGAGTGACTTGTACAGGCCGACACGCAGACGCGTTGGACCATTAAAGGAACGCTCGGAATTCTCGGGACGCCAATCATCCTGAGAGCCAGAACCTTGTTGAACGATAGGAGCATCGTTAACGATAGTGGCGGGCGTCATGCCATTTTCCAACGCGGCGAGATAAATAAAGGGCTTGAAATTAGAGCCTGGTTGACGACGTGCCTGAGTGGCACGATTGAATTTGCTCTGGGCAAAACTGAAGCCGCCTTGCAGCGCACGCAACGCACCCGTCTGTGGATCGAGCGCAACGATCGCGCCTTCAACGTTGGGCACCTGAGATAGACGCCAGCCTTTTTCAGTATTCACAATGCGAACCAGATCGCCACGCTTGGCGATCTGAGCTGCCGACGTCGGTGCACTACCGCGCCACTTGGGTCCCTTGTATTCACGTGCCCAGGACAGCCCGTTCCAGTCGATGGTCTCTACGCTGTCTTGGCGCAATACGCGCATCTGCTTGCCATCGGTATCGATGACAATGGCCGGTTCGAGTGGCCCAAAGGTAGGCGTGCGGTCTAGTACGCGCTGCCAGTTACTGACATCGCCTTCAACGCCCGCGATGTTCGTCTTGCTGCGCTCTGCTGCCTGGCGTGCCGTTTCGGCCACTTCAGGCGATTCGGACAATTCTTCCTCAAGTCCTTTACGGTCAGCTTGATCCTGCGCTTCGGCAAGGCTGCTGGGGATATCGCGCTGCTCCGCGCCGCGCCAGCCATGGCGAGTATCGTAGTCAATCAATCCGCTCACCAGCGCATCGCGAGCCTCGTTTTGCATCTTGCTGTCGATGGTGGTGTAGATGCGATAACCATCGGTATAGGCTTTGTCGCCAAAATGCTCGATCGCGTAGCGGCGCGCCATTTCTGCAACATAAGGGGCATAGACGTCAGGTGCGCTGTGGTGACGTTGCACCTCGACCGGTGCCTGAACCGCGCTTTGATACGTGGCGTCATCGATATAACCGAGCTGGCGCATGCGCAGCAAAATCCAGTTACGGCGAATCAGCGAGCGCTCGGGGTTGGCGATCGGATTCAGGCTCGACGGTGCCTTGGGCAATCCGGCAATCGTTGCCATTTCCGGCAGGGTCAGTTCGGAAAGCGGCTTGTCGAAATAAGTTTCGGCGGCGGAGCCTATCCCATAGGCGCCCTGGCCGAGATAAATCTTATTGACGTACAGCTCAAGAATCTGCTGCTTGGTGAGAATCTGCTCCATCTGCAGCGACAGCAATATCTCACGAATCTTGCGCGTAAAGGTGCGGTCGAGCGTCAGCAAGTAATTGCGCGCCACCTGCATGGTGATCGTGCTACCGCCCGATTGGATATCACCTGACGTGCCAAGCTGCACGAAGGCACGCGCCAGCCCCTTGGGATCGATGCCGAAGTGATGAAAGAAGTTCGAATCCTCGGCGGCCAGCAGGGCATGGACGAAATCCTGCGGGATCTCATCGTAATCGACGATTTGTCGGCGTTGCTCGCCAAACTCGCCGAGCAGCTTCTCATCGCGCGTGAACACACGCAGCGGAACCTGCAGCTGATAATTCTGCAATTGATGCACGTCCGGCAGGCTGGGCGCAAAGTAAAGCGCTGCGCCGATTACAGCTAGGACGCCGCCTGCCGTTAATGAAACCAATAGCCAGAAAAGATGAAAAACGAGACGTTTGATGAACTTCATGTAAAACGCAATCCGTCAATTGAGGTGGCGGTGGTGCTGCGATGGGCAAGGCCGTCCTTAGCCTGAGCATTATAAGTAGCCAGCCAATGACCGACTAGCGTTAAAGCGATGGTGCCATCTTGAGCGGCGCACGGCGATTAAATTATACGTCTTGTAACATATACCAAAGGAACGGACCTTGTTTGGCTTAAAAACGTCAAGCACCGGCCTGATCGGTGTCGACATTACTTCAGCGACCGTCAAGCTGCTCGAACTGGTACGTCAGGGCGAGCAGTTTCGTGTCGAAAGCTATGCGGTTCGACCATTGCAGGAAAATGCAGTGGTCGAACGGCGTATTCGCGATATGGATGAAGTCGTGACGGCATTGACGCGTGCTGTCGAAAAAGCCCGTCCCAAATCGCGCCGCGCCGTAGTGGCGTTGCCGGCAACAGCGGTCATTACCAAAACGATTTCCTTGCCCTATTCCTATTCCGATGAGGAGATCGAGGCGCGAATTGCGCTTGATTCAGACAAGCATATCCCGTTTCCGTTCAATGAAGTGACCTTCGACTTTCAGCGTCTGGGCGTTAATCCACGTTATGCCGATCAGCAGGATGTCCTGCTGGTGGCGTGCCGGCTGCAGGATGTCCAATTGCTGACGGATGCGTTGACGCAGGCCGGGCTTGTTCCGGCGGCTGTCGACGTTGAAACCTTTGCCATGGAGCGTGCGTATCGGGAGTTGTTACGTGCCGATGGCCAGGCGCGACAGGAGCGGGCTCAGGCAGTAGTGGATGTCGGCGCCAGCATGACGGCGTTCCATGTGATTTCTGGTGGACGCATCGTGCACAGTCGCGACAGTGTCATGGGAGGACGTCAGTTAACCGACGAAATTCGTCAGACCTATCGACTGACACTCGACGAGGCGGGGCTGGCCAAGAAACTTAACAATTTACCTGATTACGAAGCGCGTCTATTGCACCCCTTTCGGGAAGCCCTGGTTCAGCAGGTGATGCGATCACTGCAGCTGTATTACACCACGGCTGGGTCACATGACATTGACCGTATTATGCTGGCGGGTGGGTCGAGCGTCATTACTGGTTTGCAGGCTCGGCTCGCGGAAGAGAGCGGGCTTGAAGTCGTCAGTGCCAATCCTTTTATGCATATGCGGCTCAACGCTCGCATCGAGCTTGAAGCGCTGAACCGTGACGCCCCGGCAATGTTGACAGCGTGTGGTCTAGCCATGAGGTCAATGTCATGACTGCGCCAATGAAAGGCATTGAAATTAACTTGCTGCCATGGCGGGAGCAGGCGCGTGAACGCCGTACCCGGCAATTTTATGGCGTGATAGCGTGCTGCGTGCTGCTGGCCGTCGCCTTTGGCTGGCTCAAGGCACAATGGGTACAGGGGCAGCTCGATGCCGAACAGGAACGAATAGAGCATATCGAGCAGCGGATCGTAGCGCTTGAGCATGATATTCAAGTGGTCAAGGATCTCCAGGTCCGGCGTGAACAGCTGCAAAAACAGATCGATCTCATCCGCCAATTACAGTTTAGCCGTCCCCAAACGGTTGAACTCTTCGACCAGCTCACAGCCACTTTGGTTGACGGTACCTACTACGACCGTGTGGTACGTCATGATGCTCAGCTTGATATCAGCGGCGTGTCACGTACTAACCGCCAGGTGTCAGATCAGATGCGCGCCCTTGCCATGTCTCGGGTGTTTGGCGAACCGCTGCTACTTGATGTGAAGTCAAGTGAAGGTGGCGACAGTGTCAGACGTTTCAACCTCACCGTGCCCGAGCAGGTGGCTTCGGTTGAAGGCGCCGATAATGCTAGTGCTCAGGAGGCCGGGCAATGAACAAGTTGCGCTGGCAGACCGAGTGGAAACATTTACGTGAGCTGGATGTTGCCAGCCTCGACATCAAGGAAGCCGGAAACTGGCCCCTTCTTTTGAAAGTGCTGTGCTGCGTATTGATAGTGGTCGGCGTGTTCTTCGCAGCACAGTGGTATGTCGTCTCGCCACGTGAGCAGGCGCTTGAACAATCCCGGGCCAAAGAACAGGCGTTGATGACGCAATTCGGCATGAAGTCTTTTCAAGCGGCCAATCTGGCATTGTTGAAAGAGCAGATGGACATGCTCGATCACCATATGGCCCGGCTGGTCAGCATGCTGCCCACCGATGCTGAAGTGCCTGCATTACTTGACGATATTAGCGATACCGCGCGTGCCCATCGGCTAGGCATCGACTTTGTTCGCCTCGCTGCACCGGTTGTGCATGATTTTTACACTGAGCAGCCCTTCAATATCCAGGTGGTAGGCGACTACCACCGCATCGCGGCATTTGTTTCTGGCGTAGCAGGGTTGCCGCGCATCGTCACGCTCCATGACTTCACGCTGACACCGCGTACCGAGGCAAAAGGTGCAAGCAAAAGCAGTAGCGATCTGACGCTAACCATGGTGGCCAAAACGTACCGTTACGACACTGATCCACCCGAGTCTACCGACAAGCCTACGCCCAAACGGAAGGGAGGCCAGCCATGAATATCGTGAAGCTGGCGCCAAAAAGGCGGGTGGCAATGCTCAGGACGTTATGTTTTGCGCTATCCACGGCTTTGTTGGTGACTGGGTGTGCGCGTCCCGATATAGAGGGGCTGGATACCCAGCTGGATGCTCTGCGTGATCGGCCTCAGGGCCATGTTGATGCGTTACCTGAGCAGCCGAGCTATCAGGCGGCGGCGTACAGCCATGCTGATCTACGCGGCCCTTTTACGCCATGGGCATCTGTATCGGATATGTTGCCGGCAACAGAAGAGGCGGGAGCCAAACCTGATGCACAGCGCAGCAAAGACCCTCTTGAAGCTTACGCGCTCGATGCACTGCGCTTCGCCGGTACGCTTTTTTCCAATGGCCGAGCCGTGGCCCTAATCCAGACGCCGGATGGCAGCGTACAGCGTTTGCACGTTGGCCAGCATCTGGGAGAGCACGCTGGCCGTGTCGTGGCGATTGAAAATAATCGCTTGGCTATCGTCGAGTTGGTAGCCGATGGCTCGGGAGGATGGCAGGAGCAGCCACGTGAATTGACGATGGGTGAGGCTAATGCGCCGTGAGAGACACGATACAAGCACAGCTTCAAATGCCCGTATGAGTAGGACACGCCAAGAGATATTACGATGAAAGCCTTGTATCGACGTTTGTTCATGGTGACGCTTGTCGTCATCGCCTGGAATACATTGTCCATCGCCGCCGCAGAGGCTGCGCCTGCGTTGACTACCGTTTCAGTCGATGCGGCGAGAGCCGACCAGGTCACGTTCGGCCTACGTTTCGACGGGCCTGCGCCTGAGCCGAAAAGCTACATGCTAAGCTCGCCACGGCGTCTGGTGCTGGATTTCGCACAAGCAACAAGCCGTCTGACGCAGCGCCGCTACCCAGTGGGCCGCAACGGTATCGATGAGCTCAATGTGATGGGAGATGATGCGCGGCTTCGTCTTGTCATCAGTCTGCTCGAACCACAGGCGTACACGACTCGTCGCGATGGCAACATGCTTTACGTTCAGGTAGGCGCTACAGCCTCGGCAGGGTCTGCTTCGTTCATGGAGCGCATGAAGGGATCTGAGCGAAGCGAGACAGTAGCACCGGATTCAGCTGGCGCGCGCGTCGAGTTGCTCGATTTTCGGACCGGTGCCAATGGGGCCGGGCGCCTTGTGGTGACGCTCAGTCGTGCCAATATCGCCCCCGACATTGAAACAGTGCGTGGTGGTATCAACGTGGTATTGCCGGGCGTGACGCTGCCACAGCAGTGGCGTCAGATTCTTGATGTTAGTGATTTTGCCACACCGGTGCAGCGCGTTACGCCCAGTGAAAGCGCTGACGGTGTGCGCTTGATGCTCGCTACACAAAATGCCGGCGCGCCGCTGGTTACTCAGGTCGAGCGTGAGCTGACCATTGAAGTGCCGCCGCTCAACTCACCCCAGGCCGCAGCGCAGCAGTCGCAGTTTCCGTATAGCGGCAAGAAGATCACGCTCAATTTTCAAAATATCGAAGTGCGCACAGTCCTGTCGATTCTCGCTGAAGAGGGCGGGCTGAATCTGGTCGTCAGCGACAACGTGTCCGGCGGCGTGACGCTGAACCTTCAGAATGTGCCGTGGGATCAGGCGCTTGAGCTGGTATTGCGAACGCGTGGTTTGGCAAGCCTGCGCACAGGCAACGTGCTGTTGGTGGCCCCCAGCGGTGAACTGGCGGCAATGGCACAGCAGGCTGTTCAAGCGGATCAGAGTCTGGAACAGACGGCTCAATTGACCACGGATTACATTCAGGTGCGCTATGCCAAGGCGGCGGATATGGCCACGCTGCTGCGTGGTGACGCAGGATTGGGCCTGCTATCCGAACGTGGCCGCGTCATGGTCGATGCCCGCACCAACACATTGCTGATTCAGGATACTCGCGAGCAGATCGAACAGGTGCGCCGTACGTTGGATCATCTCGACGTCCCTATTCGCCAGGTTCAGATCGAGGCGCGCATCGTCATTGCTCGTCAGAGCGTCACTAATACGATGGGCATTCGCTGGGGAGCATCGAAGGCCAGCGTACCGGGTAGCGGCATCAATCTGTCTGGGGCTTCCACTGGCGTTAGTTCAACCGGCGGTCTGGTGGTGGACCTTGGCAGCGATACTAGCCCGACCACTACCTTCAGTTTCGGTTACTTGTCTGGCGATGTGCTGCTTGACCTTGAGTTGAACGCGCTGGAGAGTGAAGGCAAGAGCCAGACGATTTCCCAGCCCAAGGTGATTACCGCCAATCAGCAAAAGGCAGTGATCAAGCAGGGCCAGGAGATTCCCTACCAGGAATCGACCTCTTCCGGAGCGACCAACGTCGAGTTCAAGGAGGCGGTGCTGTCGCTTCAGGTCACGCCACAGATCACCCCCGACAACCGCATCATCATGGATTTAATCGTCAATAATGATGATGTATCTAGTACCGATTACGACGGTGCGCCGGCGATCGATACCAATGAAATTCAGACTCAGGTGCTCGTCAACAATGGCGAAACAGTAGTGCTTGGGGGTATCCTGTCTACCGAGCAGTTGCGTAATCTATATAAAACGCCTTTTTTAGGTGACCTTCCGATGCTGGGACAGTTGTTCCGCTATACCGAAGAGTCGAATGAAAAGGTAGAATTGTTGGTATTCATTACTCCGAAGATCATAGAGGACGGGCTGGCGGTTCGCTGATGCAATCACTACCCAATCTTTTTCTTATCGGTCCCATGGGGACCGGTAAAAGTACGATCGGCCGCCTTCTGGCGGCCGAACTACATCGTGAATTCTTCGACAGCGATCATGAGATCGAGCGGCGCTGTGGATGCAATATTCCATGGATCTTCGATGTTGAAGGAGAGGCGGGATTTCGTCTGCGCGAAGCGCAGGTAATCGGTGAACTGTCCCGCAAGCATGGTATTGTGCTAGCCACGGGTGGCGGTGCAGTGACCAATGAGGCAAGCCGACAATATCTGCGTGAGCGTGGCACGGTCGTTTTTTTATGCACCACCGTCGAGCAGCAGCTTCGGCGCACTTCACGTGATCGTAACCGGCCGCTGCTGCAATGCGACGATCCTGCAGCCAAACTGCGTGAACTCTTTGCCATTCGCGAGCCGCTTTATCGTGGTACGGCCGATCTGATCGTTCATACTGATCGTCGCAGCCCTCGTGCCGTTGTCAATGAAATCAAGCGCCGTGCCAGACAACTGGCCCACCCGTTAAGACAGGATGCTTGAGCCATGCTCCAGACGCTTAAGGTTGATCTTCTCGAACGTAGCTATCCGATACATGTAGGGCCTGACCTGCTTGATCACGGTGAATTGTTAACCCCTCATATCGCGGGTTGTCAGGTCATGATTGTGACCAACGAAACCGTCGCGCCACTGTATTTGGCACGCATCAAGCGATTACTCAGCGAATTTGATGTCCAGGAAGTGATTCTGCCTGATGGTGAGCATACCAAGACGCTCGCTTCGGTTGAGCGTATATGGGATGCGCTTCTGGCAGCTAACTTTAATCGCCGTTGTACAGTTATTGCGCTGGGCGGCGGTGTCATCGGTGACATGGCCGGTTTCGCGGCGGCGTGCTATCAGCGCGGCGTGGCGTTCGTTCAGATTCCAACGACCCTGCTTTCCCAGGTGGATTCTTCGGTCGGAGGCAAGACCGGGGTTAATCATCCTCGTGGCAAGAACATGTTGGGAGCGTTCTGGCAGCCCAAGGTGGTGCTGATCGATACCTCTACGCTGACCACGCTACCTGCCCGTGAACTGTCGTCCGGTCTGGCTGAGGTGATCAAGTACGGACTGATCCGAGATGAGGCGTTTCTGAGTTGGCTCGAAGCGAACATGGTTCGCCTACGCGAACTCGATGATCAAATGCTGACTGAGGCGATTCTCAAAAGTTGCGCCATCAAGGCCGACGTCGTCGCCGAAGACGAGACCGAGCAGGGCGTACGTGCGCTGCTCAATCTTGGACATACCTTTGGCCATGCGATCGAGACGGCACAAGGTTATGGTGTTTGGCTGCACGGCGAAGCAGTGGGCGCTGGAATGATGATGGCCGCAACGTTATCTCGGTCCCTAGGCTGGATCGATGAAAAGGCGCTGGCACGTATCGCACGAGTGATCGAGGCCGCCGGCTTACCGCTCCATGCGCCTGGCGATATGGACGCGGCGCGTTTCCTCGAACTGATGGGACGTGACAAGAAAGTGCTGGATGGACGACTGCGCCTGGTGCTGCTGAAAGCGCTTGGCGAGGCCTGCGTTACCGACAAGGTGGATAAGGCTACGCTGACCGAGGTGATAAATTCCTTCCCGCGCACTTGATATAACAGAGAGTGTTTTATTGGAAATGCTCATCCAAAGAGCCTCGCTGAAGCGGGGCTTTTTTGTTCCTGCCACACCTGTTTCTTCGCTATAAACCAAAAATAGCTATAACGGCTATGCATTAGAACGAGGGCCGGGTGCAGTGGCGCGAAGTGCGTTTCGGGGTGATCGAAGGTCGCTATGCTTGATATTGGCATGGCTTATACCGAATCGGCATGACTTCAAAGACTGGTTATTAGACTAAAGTCTAATTAAGTTTCTGATAGGTGGGGTTTGCATCTAACCCTTTGAGCTATAGGCATTTTTAGCTTTTTGTGAAGCTAAAGGCGCGTTTTTGCAGCTTTTTTTGCACTCTGCCAGATAAGGATTGTTTGCGCTGTTATATCGATGCCGATATGCTCGGCAGCTCTCCGCGCCCTAACAGGGCCGCCGTTTTTGCATTAAAAAATAACCAATAATTAAAAAATAACTTTTTAAAATACCGTATATCTATCCTGGATACAACACTCTGTGAGGCACGCCATGAAGAGAGGTCTTCACCGGCCCGGCGAATTCCGTGACAACTGTGGCTTTGGCTTGATTGCGCATATGGAAGGGCAGGCGAGCCATGACCTGGTGCGTACAGCCATCGAAGCATTGACCTGCATGACCCATCGCGGCGGCATCAACTCTGACGGTAAGACCGGCGATGGCTGCGGACTCCTGATATCCATGCCCGATGCCTTTATGCGCGCCGTGGCAAGTGAAGAATTGAGTGTCGAGCTGGGTGAACAATATGCCGTTGGCAGCATCTTCTTGCCCAATGATGATGTTCGTGAAGCCCATGCCCGCGAAGTTCTTGAAGGCGAGCTTGCCGAGCGCGGCTTGCAGGTGCGCGGCTGGCGTACCGTACCCCATGATTCGAGCGTATGCGGACCCATTGCTCAAGCGTGCCAGCCGCGTATCCGACAGATTTTTGTCGAGCCGCATGCCGAGCGACGCGACGAAAAGCATTTTAACGTCGATCTGTTCATGGCGCGCCGTTTCGCTGAGCAGAAGCTCGCAAACGAAGAGGATTTCTACGTCAGCTCGCTGTCATCCAAGGTCATCTCCTATAAAGGATTGATGATGCCGGAAGATCTGCCGACGTTTTATCTCGACTTCGGCGACGAGCGTATGGAAATCTCGATTGGCGTTTACCATCAGCGCTTTTCGACCAATACTGCGCCGCGCTGGCCGCTGGCACAGCCGTTTCGCTTCCTCGCCCATAACGGCGAGATCAACACCATCGAGGCCAATCGCAACTGGGCCAACGCGCGTAAGGAAAACTTCGTTTCCGAGCTGCTGCCCGAGATTACCGAACTCGATCAGGTCGTTAATACCGAAGGCTCCGATTCTTCGAGCATGGACAACATGCTTGAAATCCTGCTGACCGGTGGTATGGAGCTTTACCGCGCCGTGCGCCTGATGGTGCCGCCGGCCTGGCAGAATGTCGAAACCATGGATGGTGATCTACGCGCCTTCTATGAATACAATTCCATGCACATGGAAGCCTGGGACGGCCCGGCGGGCATCGTGGTGACTGATGGTCGTCACGCCGTGTGCATGCTTGACCGTAACGGACTGCGTCCGGCGCGCTGGGTCATCACCGACAACGGTTACATTACAGTCGCCTCGGAAATCGGCGTGTGGAACTATTCACCCGAGAACGTTATCGCCAAGGGCCGCATCGGCCCGGGGCAGATTTTGTCTGTCGATACTCATACCGGCGAGGTACTGCACACCTCCGATATCGACGAGCGGCTGAAATCCGCATATCCCTACAAGCGCTGGCTGAACGAAAATGCCAATTATCTGGAATCATCGCTGACCGAGCTGGCGCGTTTCCAGCCGATGGATGCCGATCAGCTGTCGGTTTATCAAAAGATGTTCATGGTCACCAATGAAGAGCGTGACCAGATATTGCGTGTCCTGGCTGAGAGCGGACAGGAAGCGGTCGGCTCGATGGGAGATGACACGCCTATGGCGGTGCTCTCCAGCCAACCGCGGATGCTTAGCGATTATTTCCGCCAGAAGTTTGCCCAGGTTACCAATCCGCCGATCGATCCGCTGCGCGAAGCGATCGTGATGTCGTTGGAAACCTGTCTCGGCGCTGAGCGTAACGTGTTCGAAGCAACGCCTGAACATGCTCATCGCCTGATCCTGACCACGCCGGTACTGTCACCGCGCAAGTTCACTGCGCTGACGACCCACGAGGATCCGGCCTTTTCAAGTGAGATCCTGTCGCTGGCTTATGATCCCGACACTCTTGGGCTCAAGCAGGCGATCGTAGCGCTGTGTCAGCGTGCCGAGGATGCCGCTAAGCGTGGCAAGGTCGTGCTGGTGTTGTCTGATGCTGAACTGGAGAAAGGTGAGCTGCCGATTCACCCGGCACTGGCCGTCGGCGCAGTACATCATTATCTAGGCAACAAGGGGTTGCGTCCCTGCGTCAATTTGATCGTCGAGACCGGTTTTGCCCGGGATTCGCATCAGCTTGCGGTGCTTTTCGGCGTTGGCGCCACGGCGGTTTATCCGTACCTGGCCTATCAGGTCATGGCGGACATGCACCGCAGCGGCGATCTGACTGGCGATCCAGCTGAATCGCGTGAGAACTATCGCAAGGGGATGCAGAAGGGGCTGCTCAAGATCCTGTCCAAGATGGGCATCTCGCAGATCGCTTCCTATCGTGGCGCGCAGCTGTTCGAGGCGGTGGGGCTGGCCGAAGACGTCATGACACTGTGTTTCCCCGGCATGGCTTCGCGTGTCAATGGTTCCGGCTTCGCCGAGCTGCAGCTTCAACAGGAATTTTTGGCACGCGAGGCGTGGATTCCACGCAAGGCGCTGCGTCAGGGCGGCCTGTACAAGTACGTCTATGGCTATGAATATCATGCTTTCAACCCTGATGTGATCAGGGCGTTGCAAGCGGCCGTGCAGCAGGGCGACTATCAGAAGTGGAAGGAGTTCGCGCGGCTGGTCAATGAACGTCCGGTGGCAACGATCCGCGACCTGCTGAGACTCAAGCCTGGTCAGGAGCCGATCGATATTAGTGAAGTCGAGCCGATCGAGCAGTTGTTGCCGCGCTTCGACAGCGCTGGCATGTCGTTGGGTGCGCTATCGCCGGAAGCACACGAGGCGCTAGCCCAGGCAATGAATGAGTCCGGTGGTCGCTCGAATTCCGGTGAAGGGGGTGAAGACCCGGCACGCTACGGCACGATCCGCTCCTCTAAGATCAAGCAGATTGCCTCTGGACGTTTCGGCGTCACGCCCGCTTATCTGGCCAGTGCCGAGGTGCTGCAGATCAAGGTTGCCCAGGGCGCCAAGCCGGGCGAGGGCGGTCAGTTGCCGGGCGGCAAGGTTAATGAGCTTATTGCGCGGCTACGCTACGCCGTACCCGGGGTGACGCTGATTTCACCGCCTCCGCATCACGACATCTATTCGATCGAGGATCTCGCGCAGCTGATCTTCGACCTGAAGCAGGTCAATGAAGAAGCGCTGATTTCGGTCAAGCTAGTCTCTGAGCCGGGCATCGGTACCATTGCCTCCGGTGTAGCCAAGGCTTACGCCGACTTGATTACTGTCGCGGGCTATGACGGCGGTACGGCAGCGAGTCCGCTGACCTCAATCAAGCATGCCGGTTCTCCTTGGGAACTGGGACTGCCCGAGGTTCATCAGGCACTGCGCATCAATGGCCTGCGTGACAAGATCCGGCTGCAGACTGATGGTGGCCTCAAGACCGGTCTCGATGTCGTCAAGGCAGCGATTCTCGGTGCTGAAAGTTTCGGCTTCGGTACGGCGCCGATGGTGTCGCTAGGCTGCATCTACCTGCGCATTTGCCATCTGAATAACTGCGCAACTGGTGTGGCGACCCAACATCAGGGCCTGCGTGATGAGCATTTCCGCGGCACTGTAGACATGGTCAAGAACTACTTCCGCTTCGTTGCTGAAGAAGTACGCGAGATCATGGCGATGCTTGGCGTGCGCCAGTTGACTGACCTGATCGGCCGCACCGATCTGCTTGAGAAGATTGAAGGACAGACGCGTTCACAGCAGAACATGGTGCTCGATTCGTTGTTGGTCAATGATTGGATACCTGAAGATGCGCCGCGCTTCTGTCAGGTCAAGCGCAACATGCCGCACGATCTGGCGACCAAGAACGAAGAGATTCTCGAGGCGCTGCGCGATACCATCGAGAACAAGAAGGGCGGTGAGTTCTCTTTCCGCGTAAGCAACTGTGACCGTTCCGTGCCGGCGCGTGTCTCTGGTGTGGTAGCCAAGCTTTACGGTGAATCAGGGCTTGAAGACGCGCCAGTAACGTTGCGCCTGACGGGCGTGGCGGGCCAGAGCTTTGGGGTCTGGAACGTACGCGGCCTGAATCTTTATCTTGAAGGTGATGCTAACGATTACGTTGGTAAAGGCATGAACGGTGGCAAGTTGGTGATCACGCCGCCCAAGGAAAGCCGTTTCAAGAGCAACGAGACCTCGATCATCGGCAATACCTGCCTGTATGGCGCAACCGGCGGTAAGCTGTTTGCCGCAGGCCTGGCGGGCGAGCGTTTTGCAGTGCGCAACTCCGGGGCTCACGCCGTCATCGAAGGCGCTGGTGATCACTGCTGTGAATATATGACGGGTGGCCTGGTCTGCGTGCTCGGCGATACGGGCGTCAATTTCGGTGCGGGTATGACCGGCGGTTTTGCTTATGTGCTCGACCAGGATCGTAACTTTGTTGATCGTTATAATCATGAAATGGTCGATATTCATCGTATCAATACTGAGGCCATGGAGGCCTATCGGCGTCACCTGAGAGAAGTGCTTCAGGAATATGTGGCTGAGACTGATTCCGCATGGGGGCAGGAGATAGTGAGCAACTTCTCTGACTTCATCCGCCACTTCTGGCTGGTGAAGCCCAAGGCAGCAAGCCTGAATGGGCTGCTTGCCGAGTCCCGCCGCCGGCCTGAGTGAGGAGATTATTATGTCTAATCGTGTTCCCAGTGATTTTCAGTTTCTTGAAGTGGCCCGTCATGATCGGCCTAAAAAAGACATCAAGCGGCGCGTCAACGAGTTCGTTGAAATTTACGACCCGTTCCGTCCGCAGGAAGCGGCAAGTCAGGCGCTGCGCTGTCTGGATTGCGGTAACCCGTACTGCGAATGGAAATGCCCGGTTCACAATTACATCCCTAATTGGATGAAGTTGGTCAGCGAGGGCAATATCCTCGCGGCGGCTGAGCTATCGCATCGCACCAACACGCTGCCCGAAGTATGTGGCCGCGTCTGCCCGCAGGATCGTCTGTGTGAGGGTGCTTGTACGCTCAATGATGGTTTTGGCGCAATCACCATTGGCTCGATCGAGAAGTTCATCTCCGAGACCGCTTTCGCAATGGGTTGGCGTCCCGACATGTCCAAGGTGGAATGGACAGATAAGCGTGTGGCCGTCATCGGTGCTGGGCCAGCCGGACTCGGTTGTGCCGATATCCTGGTGCGCAACGGCGTCAAGCCGGTCGTCTTTGATCGTTACCCAGAGATTGGCGGGCTGATCACTTTCGGTATTCCCGAGTTCAAGCTTGAGAAGAGCGTGGTCAAGCGCCGCCGTGCGGTATTTGAAGAGATGGGGATCGAGTTCCGGCTCAACACCGAGATCGGGCGTGATATCGAAATTCAGCAGTTACTGGATGAATATGATGCCGTCTTCATGGGCATGGGTACCTACAAGTACATGGAAGGCGGCTTCCCCGGTGAGCAGTTGCCGGGTGTACACAAGGCGCTCGACTTCCTGATTGCCAATGTTAACCATAATTTGGGCTACACGGCCGATCCTGCCGATTATGTGTCACTGAAAGGTCAGCGTGTGGTGGTGCTTGGGGGGGGGGATACGGCGATGGATTGCAACCGTACTTCCATCCGTCAGGGCGCTGCCAGCGTAACCTGCGCCTACCGCCGTGATGAAGCCAACATGCCAGGCTCCAAGCGTGAGGTGGCCAATGCACGTGAGGAGGGCGTCGAGTTCCTGTTTAATCGCCAGCCGGTGGCGATTGTCGGCGAAGATAAGGTTGAGGGCATCAAGCTGGTGCGCACCCGTATGGGCGAACCGGACGAGAAAGGGCGTCGTCGTGCCGAAGTGGTGCCAGGCTCCGAGGAGATCGTTCCTGCCGATGCAGTGATCATTGCCTTTGGCTTCCAGCCTAGCGAAATCGCCTGGTTCGAGACGCACAATATTGAGATTGATGAGCGCGGCCGTGTCCTGGCGAAAGAGCAAGGTCAGTTGGTAAAGGATAAGTTTGCATTCCAGACGTCAAATGAAAAGATCTTTGCAGGCGGCGATATGGTCCGCGGCTCTGACTTGGTCGTCACCGCTGTCTATGAAGGTCGCAAGGCTGCCGAAGGGATACTTGATTATTTAGGCGTCTAATAAAAACGGTAGATCACTCTGAAAAAGCCCCGATCATGGATCGGGGCTTTTTTATATCAGCAGGAATACCAGTCTTTCGGTTGGTTTATAAAACTCAACTGCCTGAATCATTAACCATATAAAGCTATTGCTTGGGACACATCACATAAAATTCTTGGTTGAGTAATACGCTTGGCTGACCAATATAACATTCCCATATGGAATTAAGTTCTTAAGCTGTCAGCGGGCTAATCATTATCTGAGCCGATAGTGTATTAACGTACCTAAAAAATTCATGCTATTTAACAACTGCAAGGTGTTGAATGTTAGTTGAAGTATTAAGAATAAATGGCAGCATTATTTTTTTGTTATTTTAAACAAGCGCGGTTATATGAGTATTGCTAATACTATAGTTTTCATATTGTTTATTCATCATAAATAAATATATGAGTTTTCCATATTTAATTTAATGGCTTGAGTGGTAAATAAGTATACTTTTATGTGTCTAGGCGGTTCTGCATAGTATTTTTTATAAGAGAGGAGAGAATGAGTTATTAACTATGGAGTAGATTGGTCTTGGCAAAGTTATAATCTTTAAAGGTAAAGCTAAATTGCTTGATCAGAGATGTTTGGCGAGTTTTTGCTCTGCCTGAACACAGGCTAACGCTATCTCCAGTTATTAATATTATGCATGAGGTCTTGGTTCTTTTTAGATTTATATAAATAATAGCTAAGAGGTATATATGGCTAACAAAAACGAAGTGTCAGTCATCGCACTATTTGCATGTTTGCCATTGATCATCTTTTTAGTGTTTGGCTATGGGGGCAGCGATTCACTATTTCATTACTCTTCATGGATGGGATACAGCGAATCGTTTCGTCACGGTGATATCTTCCCGGCATGGGACTCTGGAGCCAACTATGGGTTAGGGTCACCGCGATTTTATTTTTATCCACCTCTATCGTTCTTGTTAGGTGGTGTCATAGGGTTGATTCTTCCCGCTAATTTGATTGGCCTGGCCTATTTCTGGCTCTGTCTGCTTATTTCCGGGCTTTCGATGTACGTACTAAGCAGTCTGTTTGTCAGTCGGCGTGATCAAATAAAAGTGGCGCTTCTCTATTTAACTAGTTACTACATCATTTTCTGTATCTTCACACGTTTTTCTGCGGCTGAAGTTCTAGCAAACAGCCTTATGCCGCTGTTGCTATATAATTTCTTTAAGCTGATGGTAGATGCAAAGCGCGTCTATTTTTTTTACTTGGCTTTATTGCTCGGTATGTTGTGGATCACCAATATCCCCATGGCGATTGCAACTGCCTATTTATTAGGGGCAGTTTCTATTGTTGTCACTTGGCGTAATAGAAGTATATTGCCCCTCTTTGGCTATGGATTATCTCAGTTGATAGCCATCGTGTTTTCATTATGGTATTTGATGCCTGCCTTTTTAGCTTCTAAAGAAATTGCCTCAGTCGACTATCTTTTTTACTCATATAACCCAACACTTAGTCTTTCTTTAGACGACCTGACTACATTCTCTTCGGGAAACTTAATTCATATATTGTTATTTTCCTATACGGCAGTTTGCCTAGTCATCGCCATCTATTTTTTGATGAAAAATAAAGATGTAGTGCGTGCCAATAAATATTGGAAATTAATGCTAGTCGTAGGCGCAATCTTTTTTATCCTGCAACTGCCGGGAACTAGATTTATTTGGGAATTGTTGCCGATGTTCAAGATTATCGGCTTTAACTTCAGGTTTACTGTATTTCTCGCCGTGCTGGTGTCCTTGATGGCTGTGCTTGTCATGCAAGGAAAGCGGCGCTATCTAGTGTATTCTTTCTGGCTGGCGTTTTTTGCAGTGACATTTGCCGGTGCTGGTATGATCAGTGGAAAAGCAGCGGTGAGAGGAGACCAGTTGACTGTCTACCCCGTTACCGGAGTGGCTAAATTACCTAGTGCTCATCCCGGCACGACAGAGTACCTCACTCCTGCAACGGCAAAGTACCTGCTCAAAGATACCGGGGAAATGAATGCGGATGATTTTATTAAAGAACAGAATAAACAGTATCCGCATCGGGCTATGGCTAGTCCGTCCAATTGTCATGTCCAAGTCAGGACATGGGAGGCAGAGCGTAAAAGCCTCCTGGTAGATGCTCCAGTACCTTGTACGGTTACGTTACGCCATTATTATTTTCCATTCTGGAATATTTATATAGATGGGCAGCGTAGCGTCGTCGGTAAAAATGAGGCAGGTCTGATAACGTTCGATGTGAGTGCAGGTCAACATGAAGTCAAAGTATTCTTTCAGACGCCTGCTCGTAACCCGTGGATTGGTATAGCCAGCATCATAGCAGGTGCATTAATGCTGATAATGACATTGATAGTATTATGGCCTTACGCCTATGAGCGGCATTATCGACCTAAATTTGTTCCGTAATTACTCATTATTACATTACTAAGGAAAGATTGAGAGCCAGAAGCCGGCCATCTGAAAGGGGTCGGCTTTTTATAGTTCAATAAATAGCACTTTGTTATAGCCATTTTGGGCATAACTTCCATCGTTATGAAAGTACACTTGCATTAACGTAAATTAAATACGCATAAGTGTATTTTTTTGTTAATTAAGTGATGCTGACTAGTTAAAAAGTTATATGGTGCCCACGATTTAACAGTTGGCTGCATTATTTTACTGTAATACTTTGTTTTGTGTGATCAATAATGTATTGCACGTTCTAATGCGCTAGAAAGCTTAGTCTATCGCCTGCTTTAGATAAGACTATTTAGCTTGTACATTAATTCCGTAGGTGCCTGCATTGAGTAGAAATATTACTTTAGATGTTTTAAAGCTCTTCTTGGCTTTTATGGTGGTGGGAATACATGCTGATTTTTTAGATGGCGTAGATCCTTTGGCAGAGTATCTTACAGTTCAAGGGGTTTTTAGAATCGCGGTACCTATTTTTCTAATCATCAATGGTTTTTATTTTTATCAGTTTTTAGTTAATGGAAAGACCTTGTCTTGGATGAAGCGGGTAATTTACCTTTACTGCTTTTGGATGCTTTTTTATTCTTACGCATGGTTCAGTATTCCCGAATTCAACTTTATAAGTATCGCAAAACTTTTTCATACAATAATCGTTGGATACTGGCATCTGTGGTATATATCAGGAATGATCGGGGCGGCAATACTGCTAGCGTTGATTGAAAAGCTTAAGGTGAGCGTAGTTACGCTGTCGTTGCTTATGTTGCTAACTTTTATGATTGGCGTGGCTATTCAATATGCTGGTAATTATCATGTTTTCAATGGATCTATTTTAGACAAGCTGTTTAATTTAGACTGGGTTCATAGGAGTTTCTTATTTTTCTCTTTTCCATTTTTCTGCTTCGGCTTTCTTATAAATAGATTCAATCTTCATAAGAAAGTGTCAATTGGGTTAACTGCGGTGCTCAGTGTGCTTGGGCTTATGGCCTTGCTTTCCGAGTCATATATTAATTATATAGAACCTGCTCGAGAAGGTGGGTTTGATAACTTCTTGTCATTAATAATTATCTGTCCAGCGCTGTTTGTATTATTTATGAAAATTAACATGCAAGGATATAGTAAAAATATCTCCTATTACTCTACTGGAATATACGTGATACACCTTTTCTTTCTTAAGATTTTTTCCGGACATACAGACCTCAGTGGCACGTCCCTGACGTTTTTAGTGATCGGGGTTTCTTTGATAGCTTCGTTTTTCTTAATAAAGATAAATAAAAAGCTCAAGTTCATATTATGAATAATTGTTGCTGGAATTGATAAAATAAATTGTCGTAAGGTTAAAAGTTAAAGTGCAAGGCTATTAAAGTCGCTTGACCTGCTTTTCTGGCTTCTAACCTGACATTGTTGGAAACGCACTTGTTTACCCATTATTTAATTAGTGATTATTGAAGTGTTTCCATGATCAGGGTGGCGGATTTACCCCTGCTTTAATGCCATTCAAGGCGCTAGAATGCCTGCTCTTTATGTTTAGCCCTTTTCTGGAGATCGATATGGCGGAGCGCTGGTTCCCACGATGGCAAAAAACGCAGGGCAGTGGTGGGGTAGTCGCCCCCGATGGGCGTCTATCGTTAGGCCAGACGACGATCATGGGTGTGCAGCATACGGTAGCGATGTTTGGTTCGACCGTTCTGGCTCCCTTGCTGATGGGGTTCGACCCTAATCTCGCCATTTTCATGTCTGGGATTGGCACGCTGCTGTTCTTCTTTATCGTTGGTGGCCGCGTCCCGAGCTATTTGGGGTCGAGCTTTGCATTTATCGGTCTGGTGATCGCGGCTACTGGCTACAGTGGGCAGGGTGCCAATGCCAACATTGGCGTGGCATTAGGAGGCATTATTGCCTGTGGCGTGATTTACGCCATAGTTGGCTTCGTAGTGATGTGCATCGGGACACGTTGGATCGAAACCTTGATGCCGCCGGTGGTAACAGGCGCGATCGTGATGATGATCGGCTTGAATCTGGCACCGGTGGCAGTAAGCGGAGTATCCGATTCAAGCTTCGACAGCTGGATGGCACTCGTGACTATCGTCTGTATCGGTGCCGCTGCAGTATTCACTCGAGGTTTGGTACAACGTTTGCTGATTCTGGTTGGCCTGCTGGCGGCCTATGCTATCTACGCCATTGTTACTAATGGCTTGGGCTTCGGTACGCCGATAGATTTTTCGATCATCGCTGATGCCGCCTGGTTTGGCGTGCCCCATTTCACAGCGCCTGAATTTCATGCTCATGCGATTGCGTTGATTGCACCGGTGGCAGTGATCCTGGTCGCTGAAAACCTCGGTCATGTTAAGGCAGTCGGGGCGATGACCGGGCGTAATCTTGATCCTTATATCGGCCGTGCCTTCGTTGGGGATGGCATAGCGACCATCGTCTCTGGCGCTGCTGGTGGTACTGGTGTAACTACCTATGCCGAGAATATCGGCGTGATGGCGGTGACAAAAGTCTATTCCACACTGATTTTCGTTGCCGCTGCACTGATGGCGATCATGCTCGGTTTTTCGCCTAAGTTCGGTGCCATGATCCAGACCATTCCGGGGCCGGTAATGGGCGGCGCTTCGATCGTGGTATTCGGCCTGATTGCCGTTGCCGGAGCGCGCATCTGGGTGCAGAACAAGGTCGATCTCGGCGATAACGCCAATTTGATTGTCGTCGCTGTCACACTGGTGCTGGGCGCAGGTGATTTTGCACTCAAGATCGGCGATTTCACTCTTGGTGGGATTGGCACCGCTACCTTTGGTGCCATCATTTTGCACGCCGTGTTACGGCGTGGACGCAAGCGCGTTACCCTTTAACGGCTAAAGTGATCACACCAGCCCTGCTCATAGCGGGGCTTTTTTATTTGATGATGCTTTTCGGGCTTAAGTGGTGCAGGTGAAAGGGGCTAGGTGTGGTTAACATGACGGCTCGGCGGCTACTGATGGCGGCTTCACGGTTTTTGCCGTGATGCAAAAAGCGCTAGGCATAAAGTGAGTGATCTTTGCCACGCAGCTAGTGCACCCAGCTCAACAGATCGGCGGGCAGCGAAGCGCTGTGCCCTAGAACCTCTTCGATATCCATCCTGGCGCCTTCTAGCTGTACCAGCGTGGCCTGACGTGCGCCGAGAGCATCGCGATTTTGCAACGCCGTAAGGATCGCCTTGTGGCGGGGCAATGAAAGGGTTTGTGTGTCGGGGCGTCGGCTAGATAGCTTGATTGATTCACGCAGCGCCTGGGACAGCATGTTGCAGAGATACGTCAGCATATCGTTATTCGTTGCTTCAGCGATACGGCGATGGAAATCGAGATCGGGCTGTAGCAGTTCATCGCGTGAGCGTGCTGCTTCCATGCGCTGATAGGCGTCCTCGATACCGGCTATATCTTCAGCGCTGGCACAGGTCGCGGCCATGGCTGCAGCAGCCGGTTCGATAATACAGCGCACGCTAAAAAGCTCGGCAAAAAAGTCAGCTTCCGGTGTCGAACTGACCAGCCAGAACAGTACATCGGGGTCGAGCAGGTGCCACTCGCTGCGCGGGCGTACCACCGCACCTACCCGAGGCTTTGAATACACCAGGCCCTTGGCGACCAGTACTCGGGTTGCCTCACGCAGTGCCGAGCGGCTGACGTCATACTCCTTGAGTAGCTGGGATTCGTGGGGAAGCTTCTCACCGGGAGAAAACTCACCCGTGACGATTTTCATGCCCAGTTCCTGAACGATCCGGGCATGCAGGCTCTTGCGTTGTCGGGGGGACTGATAATCCATGGCTAACAGATTCGCGTTGAAATAACGGGTATGAGAACAGGGCATGTAAACCAAAGTCTATCATAGTGCCGCAGGTGACTCTGGTTCATACCCTGTTCCGGAACCGATAAGCGAAGGCGCCAGGAAATATTACAGCGCGACGACGCGGTGCGAAGCCGCTTCAACTTTTCTTAACGTATTGCGCAAGGGTGGGCCGAACAGTGCCGACTCGATTTCAAAGGTCTCACCTGGGGCCACTTCGATGTTGTCAGCGACACTCAGGGTGGCTGTGCCGAAGAAATGGATATGCACATCACCGGGGCGGCGAAATAACTCATATTTGAAGTGGTGATGCTCAAGGTTGTGGATACTGTGAGACATGTTGGCTTCGCCACTGACGAACGGTTTTTCCCAGCGGACTGCACCCTGGCTGTCACGAATCCTCGATACGCCTTCGACATGTTCAGGCAGGGCGCCGGTACGCAGTGCCGGGCCGAGCCCGCACATGCGTAGCTTCGAGTGGGCGAGCCACAGATAGTTTTGGCGCTCGGTCACATGGTCAGAAAATTCGTTGGCGAGGCAGTAGCCCACTCGGTACGACGTGCCGTTGGGACCGATCACATAAAGACCGGCCAGTTCGGGTTCTTCACCGCCATCGAGAGCGAAATCGGGCATTTCCAGCGTTTCGCCGCTGGCACGTACAATTGAGCCGTCGCCTTTGTAGAACCATTCCGGCTGCACACCTACGTTATCGCCTTCAGGTTTGCCGCCTTCCAGACCCATGCGGAACATCTTCATGCTGTCGGTGAGATGTTCTTCAGCTTGCTGGGCATTGGCCTGATGCATCGCATCGCGAGTGTCGGCACTGCCAAGATGGGTCAGGCCTGTACCGGTTGCGAGACAGTGGGCGGAATCGGGATGGTCGAGCGGAGGCAGAAGCCGGTTGGCATCGACAAGGGAGTGATAATCGAAGCGCTTGGAAGTGAGCCGTTCGAGTACTTCAGCCTCCAGCGTCGTTGCGCGAGAAATGGCGATTTGTGCCAGTTCGTATGTCGAGACGGCGTCAACCAGACGGCCCCCTTGGCCATCATCGTCGAGACAGCCCACACGACATTCTCCTGTATCGTCCTTGAATTGAATCAGTAACATGCCCTATTCCCTCATCGGTTTATCTTTCGGCGCTGCACGATTGCCGTGCAGGGCATCGCGGCGTGAGCACGGCGTTAATAACGGTCGTGACATCAATGTGAATGCGGCGGCACTTCGGCACCGCGGCAGCCGACCAGAAAGTCAAAGTCACAGCCTTCGTCGGCCTGCATGACATGTTCGATATACAACTGACGGTAACCGCTGTGTGTCTTGGCAATGGTTTTGTTTGCCAGCGTGGTAAGGCGGTCGTTGAGTTCATCGTCACTGATATCGAGATGCAGCCGACCGGCGTTGCAGTCGAGCTCGATCCAGTCGCCATCGCGTACCGCCCCGAGTGGGCCGCCGTCACCGGCTTCCGGTGTGACGTGGAGTACCACCGTGCCGTAGGCGGTGCCGCTCATGCGCGCATCGGAAATACGTACCATGTCGGTAACGCCCTGAGCGAGCAGCTTGGGAGGGAGCCCCATGTTGCCGACCTCGGCCATGCCCGGATATCCCTTGGGGCCACAGTTCTTGAGTACCATTACCGAGTCGGCGTTGATATCGAGATCAGGATCGACAATGCGCTCCTTGTAGTGATCAAGGTTCTCGAACACCACGGCACGGCCGCGATGCTTCATCAACTCGGGAGTAGCGGCTGATGGCTTGAGCACCGCGCCTCTAGGAGCAAGGTTACCGCGCAGAATGCAGATACCCCCGTCGTCGACCAGCGGATTTTCCAGCGTGCGGATGACCTCGTCGTTATAGATCGGGGACTCGCGGCAGTTATCGAAAATCGCCTTGCCGTTGGCGGTTAACGCTTCGGGGTGGGGCAGCAGATTGGCTTCACCGAGGCGACGGATCACGCCGGGCAGACCGCCGGCATAGAAGAAGTCTTCCATCAGGTAGCGCCCGGACGGCATCAGGTCGACCAATGTTGGTGTATGACGACCGATTCTGGTCCAGTCATCGAGCTCAAGATCGACGCCGATTCGCCCAGCAATCGCTTTCAAGTGAATAACCGCGTTGGTCGAGCCGCCGATCGCTGCGTTGACGCGGATCGCGTTTTCGAACGCCTCGCGGGTAAGAATCTTCGAAAGGCGCAGGTCCTCTTCGACCATCTCGACGATGCGCATACCGGACATGTGGGCAAGAACATAGCGGCGCGAATCGACCGCTGGAATCGCCGCGTTATGAGGGAGCGATGTGCCGAGCGATTCGGCCATGCAGGCCATGGTTGAGGCGGTGCCCATGGTGTTGCAGGTCCCCGCCGAGCGTGACATGTCGGCCTCGGCGGAGAAGAATTCGTCGTAGCTCATCTTGCCGGCCTTGACGTCTTCGTGGAACTGCCACACTGCCGTGCCCGAGCCGATGTCACGGCCCTTGTGCTTGCCGTTGAGCATCGGCCCGCCGGTCACAACAATCGCCGGCACGTCGCAGCTCGCTGCGCCCATCAGCAGTGCAGGCGTGGTCTTGTCGCAGCCAGTGAGTAGCACCACTGCATCAATTGGATTGCCACGAATTGACTCCTCGACGTCAATGCTCGCCAGGTTGCGAGTAAACATCGCGGTAGGGCGCAGGTTCGATTCGCCATTGGAAAACACAGGGAACTCGACCGGGAAGCCGCCAGCCTCGATCACCCCACGCTTGACGTGCTCGGCGATCTGACGAAAGTGCGCGTTGCATGGTGTCAGCTCCGACCAGGTATTGCAGATGCCGATGATCGGCTTGCCGTTGAACTGATGCGGTGCGATGCCCTGGTTCTTCATCCAGCTGCGGTACATGAAGCCGTTCTTGTCGGCGGTGCCGAACCAGGCGGCACTGCGCAGCGGGCGTCTGGAGGTGGTCATTGAACTACTCCTGTAGCAAAAATAAGAGGCGATGGCAGGTTAGCGCCGTGACTGTTTCCAGCGGTCGAACAGCACGGCCAGCAGTAAAATGCCGCCGCGAACCAGGTACTGATAGAACGTGGGCACGTTGAGCAGGCCCATGGCGTTCTGCACGCAGCCCATGATCAGTACGCCGATGACTACGCCGGTGATCGAAGCGACCCCGCCTGACAGCGACACACCGCCCAGTACACAGGCCGAGATGACGGCCAGTTCGAGCCCCATTGAGGTGTTAGGGTCGCCCAGTCCCATGCGCGAGGTGAGCAGGATGCCAGCGATGCCGGCAACGACACCCTGCAGCGTGAAGACGATGATCTTGAGACGGCGGACGTTGACGCCAGCGAGGCGCGAGGCCTCGGCATTACCACCGGTAGCCAGCACGTTGCGACCGAAGGCGGTTTGGTTGAGCAGTACACCGAAGATGACGAAGCTGGCCAACATGACCCATACCGGCAGGGTCAGACCCAGAAATGAGGCGCTGCCGAGATCGAAGAAGCCGGGTTCGGTAATCATCACTGCATCGCCGCCGGACGTGATGTAGGCTAGCCCGCGTATAAACTCCATGGCAGCGAGCGTGGCAATCAGCGAATTGACGCCAAAGCGTGCCACCACCAGACCGTTGAACGCGCCGACTGCGCCTGCGGCCACCACACCCACCAGTACGCCGATGGCAACGCTGCCGGTCGAGGAGGTCACCATCGCGGCGACGACGCCGGCAAAGGCGACGATCGAGGCCACCGATAGATCGACTTCGCCGAGCGCCAGCACCATCATCATAGTGGTGGCGATGGTGCCGATCAGCGTTACTGACAGCAGCAGGCCGACGATATTACGACCTGTGAGAAAGTCGGGTACGAATAGTGACAGTGCGGCGAATAACAGGACAAAGACGGCAATAAGACCGGAAGTGTCGAGCAAGGTGCGCAACGCCTTGGGCAGGCCACGACGACGCTCGGAAGTGCTCGCTTCGCCGTCATTGCTCGTCGACCCGCAGGAGGTATCGGTAAGCAAAGCCGAATCAGTAGATTTTTGAGCAGACATGGCAGTGTTCTCTTTATAGATATTCGCTGTATCAATGACTCAAGTGAAAAGGCGTTAATCAGGCCGGTAGCGCCAGCCCCAGCAAGCGCTCCGGCGTGGCCTCGTCGCGGTTGACGATGTCGACCAGCTGACCGTCGCGCATTACCCCGATGCGATCGCAGATCGAGCTGATCTCCGCCAGATCGCTGGAGATCACTACCACGCTCTTGCCGTGTTCGGTGAGGTCATAGAGCAGGGTATAGATGTCACGGCGTGCGCCGACGTCGATACCGCGGGTCGGTTCATCCATCACAAACACCTCGATCTCTTCCGAGAGCCAGCGGGCAATAATGACCTTCTGCTGATTGCCGCCGGAAAGAGAGCTGATCGGCGTGCGGTGATGGGGGGTCTTGATACTTAATTGCTTGATGTAGTCGTTGGCATTGCTGACTTCGCGTGACGGGTTGCGTAGAAAGCCGAACCGTTTGAAGAAGCGCCGACAGCTGATGTTGAGATTGTCGGCGACGCTGGCAACCGGAAAGATGCCCTGCGACTTGCGATCTTCGGGGCACATGGCAATGCCGGCACGGATCGCTTCACCGGGGCTGGCAAAGTGTTGTACCTTGCCATCAAGGCGCACGGTACCGGTGGCAGGCTTGTCTGCGCCGCATACTAGGCGCATCAGCTCGCTGCGGCCGGCACCGACCAGTCCGAACAGACCGAAGACTTCACCACGGCGTACATTGAAACTGACCGGGGCGCGTACGCCCGGGCCTGCCAGTGCGTCGACATCAAGCAGCACCTCGCCCTGTGGGCGGAGGCGGTAACCATAGACATCCTCGATGCGCCGTCCCACCATCTCGCTGACCAGCGTATCCTGATCGAGACCTTCCATCGTGGTATGGGTACAGATGTGCTGGCCGTCGCGGAACACCGTCACGGCATCACACATCTCGAATACTTCTTCCATGCGGTGGGTGACGTAGAGCACCACGCGGCCCTCATCGCGCAGACGTTTGACGATGCGCTTGAGGTGACGGATTTCCTGTATGGAAAGGCTGCTGGTCGGCTCGTCAAACGCGATGATGCGCGCATTACGCAGCAGCGCACGGCCGATTTCGATCATCTGTTGTTGGCCAATCGACAGCTCCCGCACCTTGGTCGCGGGATTCATGTTTTCCTCGCCGAGTTCCTTGAGGATCTGCATCGCCCGTAACTGCAGGGCGCGACGATCAATGAAGCCGGCATGGGCGGGAAGCTGGCCGAGCATCAGGTTCTCGGCCACCGAGAGATTGGGGGCCAGGGTCAGCTCTTGATAGATGATGGCCACGCCCTGAGCCAGTGCCTGGCGAGCATTGGTAAATACGTGGCGTTCATCGTTGATCCACAGCGCGCCGCTGCTGGGACGATTGACGCCACTCAAGACCTTGAGCAGCGTTGATTTTCCGGCCCCGTTCTCTCCCATCAGGGCATGAACCTCACCGGTATTGGCGCTAAAGCTGATGTTGTCGAGCGCGCATACCCCGGGAAATTCAACGGTAATGCCTTCTACACGCAGATAGGCGTTATCCATGGTCGGGCTCCGTTACAGTCCGAGTTCCTGGCGAACCTGCTGCCAGTTGTCGCGAGTCATCAGCTTGCCGGATGTTTCAGTATTGGCTGGCGGTTTAGTGTCGGTGGTAATCCACTGATAAAGATTCTGTGCTGATTCACGGCCATGCGCGGTTGAGCTGACGGCTACGGTGCCGTAGAAACCGGTCGGCTTGTCACGTGAAAATTCGGCAAAGGCCGCACCGGAGCCATTAACGCCGACACCGATCACCTGATCAGCGTTGAGGCCGTACTGTTCACTGGCACGTACGCCGCCCAGTACGCTCTCTTCATTGATGGCGTAGATCACCCAATGCTCAAAGGCGCTGTTTTTCGACAGCACCGGCGTTGCTGCGGCAAAGCCACTGCCGGTATCGGTATTCTGTTGTGGGGAGTCAAAAACATTGGCTTCGGGGAGCCCGGCTTGCAAAAGCACCTCGGTTGCGCCATCAGTGCGTGCCTTGGCGGTGGGCAGCTCATTGTTGCTGATGCGCAGTGCCGCCACTTCTTCGAGATTCCAGCCGCGGCGCTTGGCCTCCTCGGCAATGGCTTGACCAACCTGCTGTCCGATCTTGTAGCTCGACATGCCCAGGTGCGGAACATCAGCCAGTGGCTTGCCATCGCTGCCGATGAACTGGTCGTCAACCGTAACCACCTTCATGTTGTACTGCTTGGCGCGGTTCATGATCGCTGGCCCAAGACGCACATCGGGCGGACAGATCACGAAGCCTTGTGCACCTTGAGAATGGAGATTATCGATCGCGCTCAATACCTTCTGACCGTCTTCGCCTGCCAGACGGACCACTTCGAATCCTTCCTGCTCACCCAGCTCGGTGGCGGCACTCTGTTCGTTGATGAACCAGGCCTGCTCGGGCTTTTTGACAATGAAGCCAATCTTGACCTCGTCGGCATCGGCAGCCTGCACGGCATTGGCGCCGAGTAGCAGCCCTGCACAGAGCGTCAGATGGCCCAGGCTAGCAACGAGCGATACTCGTGCACGTGCGGAGCGCTGTGCTGAGAGCGCTGGCCGCAGTGAAGAGAGCCGTTGCAATAGACCATTGGAGTGTCCTCGGCCGAGAAGTGACAGGGGGATCATTGGCATTCTCCTGATTGAGTGACCCGTGCACGGGTCTTATTGTGTCGTTGGGTAGAAATTCGCTGGCCCTACAATCGGGTGAGGCAAATAACCTTTAATTAGTATGACTATATAAAGGTTATCACTGTGATATAGGTGGATGAATACGCCTAAAGGCGTGTATAGACCAAAATAGTATGACTGTTTTGAGGCTTGTTAATGGGGCATAAATGGAGGGGAAGGAGAGGTCTTACGTTATTGTCGCAACAGTTATCGTCACGAACCTTGCGAAGGATTGCCCTGACAGGAGGCTGCTGTACTAGCCTGAAGGACGTAATGCTGTCTGGCTGACAGCCCTGGAGTTATTTAACGCACAGGAGCAAGGCATGACGGGACAAATGATCGAAGATTATCTGGCCGAGCTGGGGCTTATCGATGATGCGGGCAACGTGGTCACGCCTGAAACATATACGTTTGACGATGACGGCACGATTCCCAATAGCCCTCTGCCGGTAGTGCTTTATCGCTCGATCACGCCAGGCCGTGGCGATCTGGCTGAGCACCTTGAAACGTTATTCGATATCAACGCCTGGCCAGCGCAGTGGCGCGGCAACGTATTTGATTATCATCACTATCATTCGGTTGCCCATGAAGTGCTGGGAATATTCAGCGGCTGGGCGCGACTCAGATTGGGCGGTGAAGCAGGTCAGGACGTTGAAGTGAAGGCCGGCGATGTGATTATTCTCCCTGCCGGTACCGGACACTGCTGCCTTGACGCGAGCGATGACTTCCAACTCGTGGCCGGTTATCCGCCTGATCAGCAGCAATGGGATATTTGCCGTGACGCCACCGAACATGACGCCGCCACCAAGCGTATTGCTCAGGTACCGATGCCCTCGCGTGACCCGGTAGGAGGAGAGGGGGGTGCCTTGATCGGCCTATGGCATGTTCGCTGAACCCATAGGCCGATCAAAAAACGAACGCTAATTACTCTGTCGTTTGCAGCGCCTTGACGTCTGACGGACTTTCAATATCCAGCACTTCTCCTGTTGGCGTCAGGGCGCCGCTTTGTGCATCGCGTTTGAATTCGACGACCTGATCGCTGAACTGGTTGGCCACCAGAATGAAGTCTGCGCCTACTCTGAAGGCGCGCGGTTCCTTGCCCTGGCTGGAGTAATGACCCACTTCGCTCAGCGTGCCATCGTCTGCATTGACCCGGTAGGCCACCAGCTCGTTAGTGGTGCCACGATTACCGGCGTAAAGAAACTGACCGTCCGGTGACAGGCCCAGACCGCTGCCAGCCTTGGCCTTGGGGTCCTGCTTGTCGGTCAAGGCCAACGCTTGACGCTGTTCGAGCCGTCCCTGCCGGTAATCATACATATACACATGAGCGCCCATTTCAGTGACCAAATAGGCATGTTTACCGCTTTCATCGAACAGCATGTGACGCGGACCGCTGCCCTTGGGGAACTCGATCGTTGCGTCGTCATCGGCACTTAGCGGCTGAGCACTATCGGGCTGATAGCGGTAGGCAGACAGCTTGTCTGCGCCAAGATCAGCGACGAACACCTTCTTGCCATCGGGTGAGAAAGTGACCGAGTGGGCGTGGCCGGACGCCTGGCGGTCCGGCACACCACCAGACCCTTTCAAGTGCGGAATGTTTTGCACCATCTCACCCAGCGAGCCGTTTTCCTTGATCGGGAACACCGAGACGCCGGCATGGCCGGGATCAACGGAATAGTTGGCGACGAGCAAGTAGCGCCCGTCGGGAGAAAGGGCGGCGTGGGTAGGCTGCCAGCCATGGCTGGGCTGCTGGTTGATGAGATGAAGCTCACCGCTGTCCGGATCGACCATCAAGGCGCTGACCTGTCCCTCGGTATGCCCGGTAGCTTCGTTGACGGCATAAACGTAATGTCCTTGCGGGTCGATGACCAGCCATGAAGGGCTGACCACAGGCGTCGCGGCGTGTCTGGTCAGTTTGCCCTCGGCATCCATGCCAATACGGTAGATCCCCTTGCTGTGGCTGGGGTCGCGCCGTGTATTGGTGGGCAGATAGAGATAGCCGTCAGTGTAGGTACCGACCAGCAGGGTTTTCGCCTGCGAGTCATTCGGCGTGCTCGCTTGCGTGTCCGCTTGGGCGATAGCAACAGGGCAGGCCAGTGCCAGCGTTATGGTCAGTGCCTTCATCCACGTTGAAGGAGGGCGTTTTGTTGGCAGTGAGAGCAATACATTCATGAACGAGTCCCTGTTATGTGCTTTGTGATGGATTACAAATGTACAGGTGTTTTACACCATAGCTAATTAAGGCAAACGTGACTGCCCTACGATGGGCCAAAAAAGTGTCATGATGTACCATGTATTGCAGAAAAAATGCACGCCTGAACGGTCGGTTTCAAAAAGTATTGCCCCGGACACTGCCGTAGGCTGACTGCAAGCACACCGTCAGCCAGGGTACGCCCTTCCGGGAGAACCAGCATGAAGCTCAACGATCCACGTCTGTTCCGCCAACTCGCCTACATCGATGGCAAATGGACCCATAGCGAAAGCGGTGATGATCAGGCGGTTTTTGATCCGGCCAGCGGCGAAACGCTTGGCCACGTGCCGCTGCTCGCCGCCCATCAGATCACGCACGCTGTCGACGTCGCCCAGCGCGCCTTTGCGCTGTGGCGGCAGCTAAACGTCGAGGCCCGCGCCGCCCGGCTGCATAAATGGTTCGATCTGCTGCAAGAGCACCGCGAGGACCTCGCCCACATCATGACGCTGGAACAGGGCAAGCCGCTCAAGGACGCTCGCGGCGAAGTCGACTATGGTGCGAGCTTCATTCAATGGTTCGCCGAAGAAGGCCGGCGCGCCTACGGCGAGACGATTCCCAGCCACATTCCCAACGCTGCGCTCGGCACGCTCAAGGAGCCGATTGGCGTGGCGGCGATGGTCACGCCGTGGAATTTCCCGCTGGCGATGATCACTCGCAAGGCCGCTGCCGCACTCGCCGCCGGTTGCACCGTGGTGGTCAAGCCGGCCAACGAGACGCCATTCTCGGCTTTGGCGCTGGCGGAACTCGCTGAGCGTGCCGGCATTCCCGCCGGAGTGTTCAATGTCATCACTGGCGAGCCGGAGCGGGTCTCCGAGTTGCTGTGCGGCGACGATCGGGTCAAGTCGGTCTCATTCACCGGCTCGACCCGTGTCGGCCGGCTACTGCTCAGGCAAAGCGCTGACAGCGTCAAGCGCGTCGCGTTAGAACTCGGTGGCAACGCGCCATTTATTGTCTGCGAGGACATGGACCCCGACGAGGCCGCCAAAGCAGCGATCGACGCCAAGTTCCAGACCGCCGGTCAGGATTGTCTCGCCGCCAACCGCATCTTCGTTCACCGCTCGCTTTATGATCGTTTTCTGGACTGCTTCGCGGAACGGATGAAGAACCTCAAGGTCGGCAATGGCATGATGGATGTCGATATCGGCCCGCTGATCCACGGCCGGGCGGTGGAAATGGCCAATGCCATGGTCGACGATGCGTTGAGCAAAGGGGCACGGCTGATCGCTGGCGATCAACGCATGGCACCGGGCACCAACTTCTTTATGCCAACGCTGCTGGCGGACATCACGTCGGAGATGCGGGTATTCCGTGAAGAAACGTTTTCGCCAGTCGCCGCTGTCTGCGCCTTCGACGACTACGATGCGGTGATCGAGGCCGCCAACGATACCGAGTATGGTCTGGCGGCTTATGTCTACACCTATGACGTGCGGCGCATCTGGAAGCTATTGCGCGGGCTTGAGTACGGCATGGTGAGCGTCAACTCGGTCAAGATGACCGGCCCGCCGATTCCCTTTGGCGGTGTCAAGCAGTCCGGGCTCGGCCGTGAGGGAGCACGCCAAGGGTTGGAGGAGTATCTCGAAACCAAGTACTACTGCCTGGGTAACATGCCGACCTTGTCCGGCAGTTGATAGCCGACATCAACCTTGATTACGCCAACGGCATTCGGGCAGGGTGGGCAATATTCCTCCTGCCCGTTGTCGTTTTGCGTCGACGCCGCCCGCTTATTGTCCGCTACAGGTTCGACCATGCCCGATCATCTCCCCGTCACGTTGCATGATATCTATCTCGCTCGGCGCCGCATCGCCGGTCAGGTGACGCGCACGCCGCTGATCCGCTCCCATATGCTGTCGACACGCTTTGCAGCCGAGGTCTATCTCAAGCTCGAAACGCTGCAGCCGACCGGGGCGTTCAAGCTGCGCGGTGCGACCAACAAGATCGCCGCGCTGACACCCGAGCAGCTTGAGCGTGGTGTAACTACGGCTTCGACTGGCAACCACGGCCGCGCCGTGGCTTATGCCGCGAGCCGTTCAGGTGTCCGCGCGATCATCTGCATGTCGGCGTTGGTGCCGCATAACAAGGTCGAGGCGATCGAAGCCCTCGGTGCCGAGACGCGCATTATTGGCCATTCCCAGGACGAGGCCTTCGTCGAGGCGCGGCGGCTGGTAGCTCAGGAGGGCATGACGCTGATCGAGCCGTTCGACGATCCTTTGATCGTCGCTGGCCAGGGCACCATCGGCCTTGAACTGCTGGAAGACTTGCCCGAACTCGACCATGTCCTGATCGGGCTCTCGGGCGGTGGCCTGCTCGGTGGCATTGGTCGCGCAGTTAAAGTGATAAATCCCGCTGTGCACGTCACCGGCGTGAGCATGCAGGAGGGCGCCGCGATGAGGATGAGCCTCGAGGCCGGCCAACCGGTCGAGGTTGAGGAGGTCACGACCTTTGCCGATTCGCTCGGCGGTGGTATCGGCCTCGACAACCGCTGCACCTTCACGCTGGTACGCGAAGTGATGGATGACAGCTACGCTGTATCCGAGGCGGCGATTGCTCGCGCCATGGTGCACTTTTTCGCCCACGAGAAAATGGTGGTCGAAGGGGCCGCAGCGGTCGGGCTCGCCGCCCTCGAGGAACATTGTCTCGATATCCGTGGCAGGACGGTAGCGCTGATTGTCTCGGGCAATGGCGTATCGAGCGAGACCTTCATGGACGCATGGCGCGTAGCGCACACAGCGTCTCACTGACCGTACCGAAAGACAGTTCAAGCGATTCAGGGAAGACCAATGAAGCTTTACAACCGCAAGCAGATTGAAGACGTCGTCACGCTCGATGAGCAGGCGCTGGAAGCCGTTGAGGTCGGTTTCCGCGCACTAGGGCGGGGCGAGGTAGTGCAGCCGCCGATCCTGTCGATGGCGATTGAAGAATCTAACGGCGAGGTCGACGTCAAGACCGCTCACATCAAGGGCAGCGACCACTTCGCGATCAAGGTCAGCCCCGGCTTTTTCGACAATCCCAAGCGCGGCCTGCCGAGTCTTAATGGTCTGATGATAGTGTTCTCGGCCAAGACCGGGCTGGTCGAGGCGGTATTGCATGATGAGGGATATCTGACCGAGATCCGCACTGCACTGGCCGGGGCCATTGCCGCCGAGCGTCTGGCCAATCCCGGCCCCAGCCGCGTCACCGTGATCGGCACCGGCGCACAGGCCGAGCTGCAGGTCGCCGCGCTCATGCTGGTCCGTGAGATCGATACGCTCAGCGTGTGGGGACGCGATCATGCCAAGGCCGAGGCGTACGCGACCAGGATGGCCGAGAAGTATGATTTGACGGTCAATGTTTGCGACGAGATCGGCGCGGCCTGTGCGCATGCCGATATCATTGTCACCACTACACCGTCACGTCAGCCGCTGCTTGATGGCGTCCATCTGCCGGCAGGGGTGCATGTCACTGCGATGGGCTCGGACAGCTTTGACAAGCGCGAGCTGGACAGCTCGGTGCTGGAGCGTGCAGATGTATTTGTCGCTGACATCCGTAGGCAGAGCGAAAGCAACGGTGAACTCAAGGTCTATGCCGGTAAGGAGCCGCCTTTTGCCATCTACGAGCTTGGCAATGTCCTCACTTCAGACCGTTCGCCGCGCACCTCACCCGATCAGATCACGGTCTGTGACCTGACCGGTACCGGCGTGCAGGATACCGCCATCGCCGCGTTTGCCCTTGCCCGCCTTCAACAGTGACGGGCCGTGACATCGCCTAGCGGCTGACTTCGGCCACCAGGGCGTCGGCGAACGATTCGGTCGTGCCGCTGCCGCCCATGTCTGGCGTGACCTGCTCGCGGGCGTTCTCCAGCACGCTACGGATGGCGCGGCGAATGCGGGTGCCTTTTTCCGTCATCTCAAGATGATCAAGCATGTCGGCGGCGGCCAGTAGTAGCGCGCAGGGGTTGGCGATGTTCTTGCCGGCGATGTCGGGCGCTGAGCCGTGCACCGCTTCGAAGATCGAAGCATCCTTGCCGATGTTGGCGCCCGGTGCCAGGCCGAGGCCACCGACTAGACCGGCGCACAGGTCGGAGAGAATGTCGCCGAACAGGTTGGTAGTGACGATTACGTCGAACTGATACGGATTCATCACCAGCTGCATGCAGGTGTTGTCGACGATCATCTCCTGGAATTCAATCTCGGGATATTCCTTGGCGATCTCACGGGCGACATCGAGAAACAGGCCGGAGCTGGTCTTGATGATGTTGGCCTTGTGCACTGCGGTCACTTTCTTGCGCCCCTTGCTGCGGGCCATCTCGAAGGCATAGCGGACGATGCGCTCGGAGCCCGAACGGGTGACACGGATGCTCGATAGCGCAGTCTCGCCATCCTCGGACAGCGTCTGGCCCTCGGCCAGATAGGCGCCTTCGGTGTTCTCGCGCACGGTGATGATGTCGATGTTATCGAAGCGCGAACGGGTGCCTGGGAAGCTGATCGCCGGGCGCACGTTGGCGTAGAGATCGAAATGGCGACGCAGCTGAACGTTGATCGAGGAGAAACCGCCGCCGATCGGGGTGGTCAGCGGGCCCTTCAGCGCCACGCTGTGTCTGGCGATCGTCCCAAGCGTGGCCGCTGGCAGCAAATCGCCGTGCTTGTCCAGGGCGATCATGCCGGCGTCGACGTGGTCGTAGCTCAGGCCGCAGTCGAGTGCGTCGAGCACGCGTAGCGTGGCATTCATGATTTCGGGACCGATGCCGTCACCCGGGATTACCGCGATGGTCTTGCTCATGAATTCCTCCTTTCTGCATGGCAGACACGTCAGCTGCGTGTCTTTGAAGCTAGTCAGTATAAGGGATAATGACCAACGACATTATCTACGCGTAGAAGCGGTAAGTTCAGGGCACTTCGGTCGGTTGCGTGTGGGAGGCGATCGGTGTCAGCTGAGGGTAAAGAGCTTGATTTGTGCCCGACCGGCACGCTTGGCCTGGTAGAGGGCTTCATCTGCATGGCGCAGCAGAGTATGGGCTGAATCATCAGGGTGATAGAGGGCAACCCCAATTGAAGAGGTAGTCTGTAACATGCCGCAGCTTAATGACCAAGGCTGTTGCAACGCGTGATAGAGCCGTTCGGCGATGGTCAAGACTTGGGCCTCATCGACGTCAGGTAACACGACGACGAATTCGTCACCGCCGATGCGAGCACAGAGATCGGTACTGCGTGCGCCGGATTCGATACGTTCCGCGAGCCGCAGCAGCAGCTCATCGCCGATATCGTGTCCATGGGTGTCGTTAATTGCCTTGAAATGATCAAGATCGAGATAGAGCACTGCCAGCGTTTTGTCTTCTCGCGCTATACGCTTGATTTCCTGTTGCAGGCGATCCATCAGTAATCTGCGATTGGCAATTCCCGTTAACGCGTCGTTATACGCCAGGGTACGTAAATACTGGTCGTACTGCTTGCGTTCGGAAATGTCGCGGCTGGTGAAAACGACATAGCCAAGTCTACCCTGCGCCGTGAAGACGCTCGCCATGTTGACTTCAAGCCACAGGTAGTCGCCCTGCGCACGATGGCAGCGATATTCTACCTTGCGCTGCAAGGCTTGTTTGGTGACTAGAGCTTGAAATGCCGCACGCATGGCAGCGTGATCGTCGGGATGGATCAGCGTGAGAATGCACGCGTCGATGAAATCGGCCGGAGCGTAGCCGAGCTGTCGCTCGAAGGCTGGGGAGAGGTAGCTAAGACGTCCGTCCGGATCGGATATACCGATAATGTCGGAGGTGTTTTCAGCCAATAGACGGTATTTCTGCTCGCTGGCGTGCAGCGCTTCCTCGATGAGCTTGCGCTCGGTAATGTTGCGACTGACGATCAGGAGCTGATGACGCTTGCCCGCCTCGTCGAATGTAGGGGTCTTGATGACTTCCCAGGTATTGATACGTTGATCGAGGCCCATGAACGATTTTTCGATTCGTAGCGCGGCGCCTTCCTGCCAGGCCTGTTCATCGGTTCGCGTGTTGTATTCGAATATTTCTCTAGCCTCTGGTTTCACTTCCGCCAGGTCAAGATCCGTTTTGCCAACGTACTCGATGGCATGCAGGTCATGGGCCTCGATTACGGCCTTGTTGGCGAACAGCCAGCGCCCCGTGCCGTCCTTCAGAACGATGAATTCCTGTATGGAATCGATCAGAGTGCGCATCTGCAATTCCATGCCTTCAGCGCTACTGCATGGGGTGGAGGTCATCGAGCGAATTACCTGATCAATTTCATTTGGGGGAGTGCCTCCCGGTACAAGCACGCCATATTCTATCGAATAGTGCTATCGACCGATTCAGACTTTGCTTAAGTATGGTTTTCTTAATGACGCACCGCCAGCGAGTGGTTGCGAACCGGGCAGTGGCAGGCTCGTGTGCGGACGCCTACCTTTCTCAAGGCGCATGGTCCGGCGCGACTGATGGTAATGGCAGTTCGACAAGGGGCGAAAAGACATGATCCCGGATGACAACATTCAGCTCATCGAGGCCTCACCGCTGCGTTATCTGCTCTCGGTGCCCGCCGCACCGGCACCCGAGGCAGGCTGGCCACTGCTATGTTTTTTGCACGGCTATGACGAGGCTGCGCCGCTCGATATCCGTGATGCGCTGACTCGACACGGCCCCTTGTGGCCGGGCAGGTCATCTCTGGCACGTGAGGAGTTTATTGTCATTGCACCGCAGCTTCCCTCAGCCGGTGACGTCTGGCATCGCTTTGCTGACGATGTTTTGAATCTCGTGATACAGGTGCGGTCGCAGCACGGTGGAGATCCGCATAGCTGCTATCTGAGCGGTTTCAGTTTCGGTGGCAACGGCGTGTTCGATCTTGGCATTGCGCAAACGGATCACTGGGCCGCGCTGTGGGCGGTCGACCCGACTAGGGTGCCGCGTCAGGACCCGCAGCGGCCGGTGTGGCTCTCGGTCGGCGAGGCGGCGCGCTATCGCCAGCAAGGCTTCGTGCGTGCGCTTGGCTTGAAACCGGTGAAGGATAACGAATTAGGGGATCGCCTCTATCTTGATCAAGGTGAAAGCCATGTCGGCTCGGCGCGGCGAGCCTACGCCGATGAGCGCATCTATCGCTGGCTGCTGGCGCAGCGGCTGTCCAATCCTTCATAGGCCTGAACGGTCGCGTCGTTTTAATCCTGATGACAGACGCCAGCCTTTCCAACAAAACTCAATCTTCACGACAGGAGAGTGCAACATGGACTATCGCTCACTGGGCAAGAAAGGACCCGAGGTTTCGGCTATGGGGCTGGGGTGCATGGGCATGTCCGGCATGTACGGGCCGTCCGATCGAGACGAGAGCATTGCCACTATCCATGCCGCGCTGGAAGCCGGCATTACCCTGTTCGATACCGGTGATTTCTACGGCATGGGCCACAACGAAATGCTGCTTGGCGAGGCGCTCAAGGGGCGGCGTGACAACGCCCTGATCAGCGTCAAGTTTGGTGCACTGCGCGGTCCCGATGGTAGCTGGTCGGGCTACGATGCTCGCCCCGAAGCCATCAAGAACTTTGTCGCTTATTCGCTGCAGCGCCTCGGCGTCGACCATATCGACATCTACCGTCCGGCGCGGCTCGACAGCCAAGTACCTATCGAGGAGACAGTGGGAGCGATCGCCGATCTGGTCAAGGCCGGCTACGTGCGCCATATCGGACTGTCCGAGGTCGGCGCCGATACGATCCGCCGCGCGGCGGCGGTGCATCCGATCAGTGACCTGCAGATCGAATACTCGCTGATCTCTCGCGGCATCGAGGCGGAGATTTTGCCGACCTGTCGCGAGCTCGGCATCGGCATTACCGCCTACGGCGTGCTGTCACGTGGTCTGCTCAGCGGCCACTGGCAGCTGGACAAGCTCGCCCAGGGAGATTTCCGTGCCATTAGTCCGCGTTTCCAGCAGGGCAACGTCGAGCAGAACCTGACTCTGGTCGAGGCCTTGCGCAAGGTTGCCGACGCGCGTGGGGCGAGCGTCGCTCAGGTCGCGATCGCCTGGGTGATGGCGCAGGGCGAAGATATCGTGCCGCTGATCGGCGCACGCAAGCGCGAGCGTTTGAGCGAGTCACTCAAGGCGTTCGAACTTGAACTTGGCGCCGACGATCTTGCCGCTATCGAACAGGCCGTGCCCGCCGATGCGGTGGCCGGCGAGCGCTATCCTGCCGCGCAATTGAAGGATCTCGACAGCGAACGCACCACGGCCTAGCGTGGCTGCATCATCACCATCAGCAATTCCAATCATAGGGAGAGAGCATGACTACGGCATTTATCGGCCTCGACTACATCGTCGACATCACCCATCCGTCCGGCAAGATGGCGGCCGCGGCTGAACAGGTGAACGAACGCGGCGTTATCGACAAGGCCAACCAGCTACTCGAACTTGCCCGCGAGAAGGGCTGGCTCAGCGTGCTGGTCAAGGTCGGCTTCGAGCAGGGCTATGTTGACCAGCCCAAGCATTCACAACTGTTTGGCAAGGCCCATGAGATCGGCGTGCTTGAGATGGGCAGCGCCGGCATGGAGTTTCATCCCGATCTCGCCGCCGACAAGGCCGACATGGTGATCATCAAGCCGCGCGTCAGCGCGTTCTATGGCACCCGCCTCGACGCCGCACTGCGCGCGTGCGGCATCACGCGCGTAGTGGTGGCGGGGGTGAGTACGATGATGGCGGTGCAGAGCGCGGCGCGCGAGGCGCATGATCGCGACTTCGAGGTGATTATCGCCGAACAGGCCTGCGCCGCCGCCACGCCGGAAGACCATGAGGCCTCGATCAGGACGCTGCAGCCGGTCACTACCGTCATGACCCTCGATGAACTGAAGGCGCTGTGAGGTGAGGCAGTGAAGCCGGCGACGCCGGCTTCACTTGCGCAGACGCACTTCGCTGACGGCATGATCCGTTGACTTGGTCAAGATCAGGCTGGCGCGCTCGCGCGTCGGCAGGATGTTCTCTTCAAGGTTGCGACCGTTGATTTCACGCCAGATACGATGTGCGGTGTCGATCGCTTCCGGTTCCGAAAGATGGGCGTACTTGTGGAAATAGGAATGCGGATCAGCGAACACGCCGCGGCGAAACTTCATGAAGCGATCAATGTACCAGCGCAGCAGCAATTCTTCCGGCGCATCGACGTAGATCGAGAAATCGATGAAATCTGACACGAATACGCGGTGAGGATCGTGGGGATAGTCCATGCCGCTCTGCAGCACGTTGAGCCCTTCCAGAATCAGGATATCGGGCTGTTCGACGACCTTGCCTCGGTCGGGCACGATATCGTAGATCAGATGAGAATAGATCGGTGCAGTGACCTGCGGGACGCCTGACTTGATGGCAGAAACGAAGCGCACCAGGTTGTGCATGTCGTAGGACTGCGGGAAACCCTTTTTCTTCATCAGTCCGCGTTCGTCGAGCACGCGGTTGGGATGGAGAAAACCGTCTGTGGTGACTAGCTCGACGCTGCGATGCTCCGGCCAGTGGCTCAAAAGCGCCTGTAGCACGCGGGCAGTGGTGCTCTTGCCGACCGCTACGCTACCGGCAATACCGATCACGTAGGGAATACGCTGGCGTGCAGTGCCGAGGAACTGCTCCAGCGCCGCCTGACGACGCAGGTTGGATGTAATGTAAAAATTCAGCAGGCGCGCCAGAGGTAAATAGATTTCGGCCACTTCGTCGAGCGAGAGATCCTCGTTGATGCCCTTTAATTCGGTGATGTCGTGCTCATCAAGCATCATCGGCACGGCATTGCGCAACGCCGCCCACTGGAGACGGTCGAACTGCATGTAGGGGCTGTTCAACGCTGGGTCACTCTTCATAAGCCGCACTCTAATCGGTGATATCGACCGGGACGCATTCCGCCCCTGCGAAGAAAAAGACGAAGACTATAGCCTATCGACGGTTCCTGTCGCCTCAACATGATGCCATGACGGTAGTGTAACTGACGAGATTGATGTACCGCAGGCCACACAATAGGCGATAGGGGCACTCGCCGTGCATGCCGCACTGATCATGACTAGGCTCAGGGTGATGTGTTGAATGCTGCGGGCCGCTGTCAGTTTCAACGCTTCATGCCTGCAATCTTTCAGTACCGCTTCAATCAAGTACTGCTTCGATCAAGTATCGCTTCAATCAACTGCCTCACTTAATGGATTAGGAGAGCATGATGAAAGCTGTCGTTTTTCACGCCATTGGCGATATTCGCGTCGATGACGTTCCCGAGCCGCAAATTCAGGAACCGACCGATGCGGTCATTCGGCTCACTACCTCCGCACTGTGTGGCACCGACCTGCACTTCATTCGCGGCACCTTCACCCCGATGAAAGAAGGTACCATTCTTGGCCACGAGGGGGTCGGCATCGTCGAGCAACTGGGTGATGATGTACGTAACCTCTCTATCGGCGATCGGGTCGTGGTGTCCTCGACCATCGGCTGCGGCACCTGCTCCTACTGTCGCGCCGGCTATTATGCCCAGTGCGATGTCGCCAACCCCAACGGCAAGCAGGCCGGCACGTCCTTCTTCGGCGGACCGGCGCCGACCGGACCCTTCAATGGTCTGCAAGCGGAGAAGGCGCGTATTCCGTTCGCCACCACCGTGCTGACCAAGCTGCCTGATGAGGTCAGCGACGAGCAGGCAATCGTGATGTCCGACATCCTGCCGACCGGCTACTTCGGTGCCGATATCGCCGAAATCAAGGACGGCGACAGCGTTGCAGTGTTCGGCTGCGGTCCGGTCGGGCTGTGCGCGATCGTCAGCGCCAAGCTGTTCGGCGCCGGTCGTGTGTTTGCCATCGACTCCAAGCAGGACCGCCTCGACAAGGCGCGTGAGCTGGGTGCCGAGTGTATCAACTTCGACCGCGAGGACCCGGTTGAGACACTACAGCGCCTGACCGGCGGTATCGGCCCGGATCGCGCCATCGACGCGGTGGGTATCGATGCCCAGCATGCCCACGATCACGACGCTGGCGAGAAGGGTGACATCGAGACCGAAGAGCAGGAATCTCGCACCAACGCACCGGATACCAACCCGGACGGTGACAATTGGCATCCCGGCGACGCGCCGAGTCAGGCGTTGCAGTGGGCGGTGCAGAGCTTGGCCAAGGCCGGCACGCTGTCGATCATCGGCGTCTATCCGCCTGATTTCCGCGCCTTCCCAATCGGCATGGCGATGAATCGCAACCTGACGCTAAAGATGGGTAACTGCAACCACAGCAAGTACATCCCTAAACTGGTCGACATGACCGTCATGGGGCGGATCGATCCCGCCAAGATTCTCAGCCAGGCCACGCCGATCTCCGATGTGCTCGAAGCCTACAAGGCGTTCGATCGCCGTGAGGAGGGCTGGATCAAGGTCGCGCTCGAACCGCAGCAGGGCTGACGCTTAGCTGACCGAAGTCAAAAGCATCCGGGCCCAGGTCCGGATGCCTTTTTTATTGATCGTGGCCAGTTTTCATATCACGCTCCGGCACGATCAGACTGCCGTCCGGCGCGGGCACGCCGCAGCGGATCATGGTCGAAAATTCAGGCGTCGCATGGCCGTCCTGATCGGAGGCGTGCGCACGTTCATTGATATGACCACGTGAGTGTAATTCCTCAAACGGGCGAGAGCTGTCGAGGCCGCCGAGGTCGTAGATGTATTCGGGCAGATAGCCAGACATGATCAGGCGGCTGTCGAGCGGCAGGCCCGGCACGATATGCTTGACCATATCGAATACCAGCGTGGTGCAGTTGGTCAGTAGCGTATTGTAGAAGCGCGGCTCGTCGTGAAGCTCACGGGCCTCGTCGAGATAGGAAAGAAACAGCGCGCGCGCCGCGCCTTCGGGCAGTTGGACGCGGTAGAGATAGACCTCCTCGCCGCGCACATTGCTGCGCGTGCGGATGATATCGCGTTCATCAGCGGCAATCAGGCTGACCTCGAACTGCTTGAAGAAGCCGCCGAGGGCGGAGAAGGACTCACCTTGCTCGCGGCGGATCTCGACCGAGAACACCAGGTGGCGACCATCTGAAAAACCGAAGCTGACCAGCGTATGGGCGATCGCCGGACCCATCCAGTAGGAGACAATCAAGTCGGTCGAGTTCAGCTCGGAAAGATCGTAGCGGCGCGTTTCCCAGTGCGGCGTGAAGTCCGTGGGCGTGCGCCATTCGAAGTTGCGCACGTTGTGCAGCGTAACCTGATCTCCGTCGATGTCGGCGGTGAGCTGGCGCGCCACGTCTGGCGCCCAGTCGCGCTCATTGGAGGGCTCGATGGTTTGCCACCAAAGGCACAGCGCGGCGAAGGCGAGTAGGAAGCTAATCACGGTGCGCCAACGGTAAGCGCGTAATCGGGAAAAAAGAAGCAAGACGATGCTGGCGCTGGCAAGCAGTGTCCACAGCGCAATGACGGCAACCGTCAACCCGTGCGGTGTCGGTAACTGAAACCACAGCGCCAGCGCGCCCCATAAGGCGATCAGCAGAACTATCAACGCCAGCAGGCTGCGTCCGAGTGCGTGTAGTACAAGAAGTGTCCAGTCGATCAAAGCATGTGGCATGGCGGTGGCTCGTCGGCAGCGGCGAATTTCGTCATCACGACCCGTTAGCTTAACCGATCACCATCGCCTGATGGGCATCGAATACCTTGAGCAGGGCGCGGTCGACATGGCTAAGGCAGGCTTGATTCAAGGCGGAAGAGCGCCATACGCTAACCTTGGAAACCCTCGGAGCGTCGGTAAGCCAAAGCATACCATTATCGGCAAGCTGCTCGACAAAGGCATTACGACGGGTGAGACTGCCCGCGTGAGCATGAGGAGGTGTTACTTCTCGGATGTGGCCGCTGCGTGCCGAGGTGATCGCTTGCGATCGCATCAGCCCCTCGATCGGCTCATATGATCCGATTGATATCGAGCAGTCGATGAAACGATAGCGCCATGCAGCCCAACAAGACGACTGCCTTAACGGTGAAGTGATGAAAAAGACTCGTCCCGCCCAGGTAGGATTACGTGCACCAGGAGGCCACGATGCGCGGCAATGAGTTCGCCGAGCTGCAGGCCTTCGTGGCGGTCGCTGAACGGGGCAGCTTCGTGCGTGCCGCAGAAGCGTTGCAGGTCACGCCGTCGGCACTCAGCCAGACTATCCGCGGTCTTGAGGCGCGGTTGAATATACGCCTGTTCAACCGCACCACACGTAGTGTGCGTCTGACCACGGCCGGGGCAAGGCTGTTCAAGCGGCTGCAGCCGGTGTTCGAGGAGGTGACGGCGGCGGTTGCTGATGCTGCTAGTCTCGGCGAGCGCCCAAGTGGCCGATTGAAGATTCACGCCTTTCGCCTGGCCTCGCAGGTCTTTCTCGAGCCCGCCTTCGAGGCGTTTCTGACTGCTTACCCCGATATCGTGCTCGACGTTACCATCGACGATAGCACAGTCGACATCGTTGCCGAGGGCTACGATGCTGCCCTTCGCCTGGGTGAGCTGCTCGAACAGGACATGGTTGGCGTACGGCTGGGGCCACAGCTTCGTCAGATCGCCGTGGCTTCGCCCGATTATATCGCGCGCCATGGTAAGCCCCGAACGCCTTCGGAACTTCACCAGCACCGCTGCATCAACTGGCGCTGGCCGGGGCAGCTCCATCCCTATCAGTGGGAGTTCAAGAAGGATGACAGCTGGTTCTCGGTCGCCGTTCACGGCCCGCTGATTGTTAACGATCAGCGCGTAGCGCTGGAGGCCGCCGTCAACGGCATTGGCATCGCCTTCTGGGCTGAGGATCAGATGGCCGAGCTGATTCGTGCCGGCAAGCTGGTACCGCTGCTTGACGAGTGGTGCGCGCCTTTCGATGGCTTCTTCCTATGCTATCCGCAGCAGCGCCATCATCTCGCTTCGCTGCGCGCCTTCGTCGATTTTTTCAAACAGCGCTATGTATAGTGGGACGTGATACGTCATGCCGATTATGTCCGCTGCACTTAATAATATATGCAGCACAGCGTCGATTATCCCTAGCGTTTCGCGCTTTAGACTCTCCTCTCACCCAATGACCTACAACGTGAATCGCAGGAGAACATCATGACTACCGTTCCACAATTGCACGATAAAGTTGTCCTGATCACCGGCGCTAGCAGCGGCATCGGCGCAGCGACGGCGCGCCTGCTCGCCACTCGGGGTGCGCAGGTCGTACTAGGAGCGCGCCGCCGCGAGCGACTCGAAGCACTGGTCGAGGATATTCGTGGCGAGGGCGGCACGGCGGCGTACCATGCGCTTGATGTCACTTCTATCGAGCAGATGCGTACCTTCGTTACCTTCGCCCAAGAAGTCTTCGGCCGCATCGACGTGATCGTCAATAACGCCGGCGTGATGCCGTTGTCGCCCCTCGAGGCGCTCAGGCTCGACGAGTGGAATCGTATGATCGACGTCAATATCCGCGGCGTGCTGCACGGCATCGCCGCCGCTCTGCCAGTCATGCAGCGTCAGCGTGCGGGCCAGTTCATCAATATCTCGTCGATCGGTGGCCACAGCGTCAGTCCTACCGCCGCGGTCTACTGCGCGACCAAGTTCGCCGTGGGAGCGATTTCAGAGGGGCTGCGTCAGGAGGTCGGTGCCGATATCCGCGTCACGGTGATCAGCCCTGGCGTCACTGAGTCGGAGCTGGCGGACACCATTACCGATGAAACGGCCAGCGCAGCCATGCGGGAATTTCGCAAGGGTGCGATTGCACCCGAGGCGGTTGCCCGCGCGATCGCCTTCGCCATCGAGCAGCCGGCGGACGTGGACGTTAGTGAAATCATCGTGCGTCCTACCGCTAGTGCTCACTGAACCCGGTCATTCGCAGTAAGAAAGCATAAAATTCCCGCACCGCAAGCGTGCTCGATTGGTGTCTATGACCGATAAGATCAAGCGCTGAAGGTGGTAATTACAGGCATCTATTTACCAGCCTGACAAAAAAAGCCCGGACCGACAGTGGTCCGGGCGCTACACGGCAAACGCCTGCCAGCCGAGCACACCTTCTGGTGGCTTTCCCGGATGTCGCCAAATTGCTAGTAACGCGCTATCACTTCTCCATATCGGTGGACCGTGCCACCTCCTCTTGTTCTTCCAGAGCGTTCAGCCGCTCGTGGTAGGCGTCGTGAATGCGCCGCCATGCGCCACTGCCATAGACTCTCCGCTTTGGCGCCGGGAAGACGTCGACGCTCTCGATTATGGCCTGGGCGACCTTAGCGCCGTCGCTGAAAAGACCGAAATTGCCCGCTGCCAAGGCCCGGCGTACGTCACCAGCCGGGGTTTTGTCATAAACGGCCATCGGTGTTGCGCGGACCAGGCCTGAAGCGAAGTTCGTATACGTCGGGCCGGGTTCGATCAGGGTGAACCCGATATCAAACGGGGCCACTTCCTGTGCGACTGATTCGACGAAACCCTCGATGGCCCATTTACTGGCGTGGTAGAGGCTGAAATTGGGATAGGCAATCTGCCCGCCTTCGGATGAGACCTGGAGGATGCGCCCGCCGCCCTGGGTGCGTAGATGCGGCAGGACGGCGCGGATCAGTTCGATCGAACCGATCACGTTGGTATCGAGCTGATGGCGGATCTGCGCGGGGCTCAGTTCCTCGGCGGCGCCGAACAGGCCGTAGCCGGCATTGCTGACGATCACGTCGATCCGGCCCAGTTCGGCAAAGGCGCGCTCGACGGTGACCGGGAGAGCGTCGGTATCGGTGATATCGAGACGGGCGATCCACAGCTGCTTGCCGTATTGCGCTTTCAGCTCATCGAGCTGCTCCGGCTTGCGCAGGGTGGCGGCGACGCGGTCGCCGCGGGCCAGCAGCTGTTCGGTTATCAGGCGGCCGAGCCCGGTCGAGGTACCGGTGATCAGCCAAGTTCGAGGTGTCGGTGTCGTCATGATCTGGCTCCTTGCTTTGCCGCCGCCCCATGGCGGCGGAATGACCACAGCATGGCGCCACCGGATTGCTGCTACTATCGGGGTAACATCGCATGAATCGGTGAAAAATCACCATGAATCGCAGGCCAACTCTTGATGATGTAACCGCACTGACCAAGATTGCCGCCTATCGCAGCTTTCGTCGTGCCGCCGAAGAGATGGGGCTATCACCCTCGACCCTCAGCCACCAGATGCGCACGCTCGAGCGTGGACTGGGCGTGCGGCTCTTGCACCGCACTACGCGCAGCGTATTACCCACTGCGGCCGGCGAGCGCCTGATTGCGCGCATGCAGCCGGTGCTGCGCGAGTTCGAGCATGCGCTGGAGGCGGTCGACGACTACCGCGGCCGTCCCAGCGGCACGCTGCGCCTCAATGCCAATGAAATTGCCGCCCGGTTGCTGCTCGAACGGGCCGTGCCAGTCTTTCTCGAGCGCTATCCGGAGATGGCCCTGGATATGGTCACCGACGGGCGAATGGTGGATATCGTCGAGGCGGGATTCGATGCCGGGGTGCGTCTGGCCGAGGCAGTGCCTCAAGATATGATCGCAGTGCCATTTGGCGGCGAGACGCGTTTTGTCATCGTGGCCGCGCCGGACTATCTCGACCGGCGAGGAGCGCCACGTACACCGGACGATCTGCGTGAACATACCTGTATTCGTCTGCGTCTGCCCAGCGGCAAGCGCTATCGTTGGGAGTTCGCACGGCATGGTCAGGAACTGACGATAGGTGTTCCTGGTACGCTGACGCTCGACCACCCGCTGCTGATGTGTGAAGCCGCCGCGCAGGGTCTGGGGATTGCCTATGTCTCGGAAGTCGCGCTGCGACCTTGGCTCGAGCGTAATGAACTGGTGACGCTACTCGACGAATGGTGCCCGCGCATTCCCGGGCTATGTCTCTATTATCCCGGTCATCGGCATGTGCCGGCGGGGCTTAGAGCGTTCATCGAAGTAGTCAGGGAAACGGCATGCTGACATTGGACGCGCAATACCCATTGTTCATAGCGGCCACAGCACCGCCAGCAGCGTCAGGATCAATCCCAGTAAGGAAATAGCCCATACCAGCGAGCGCACTACGGGCACGCCTAGGGCGTAGAGCGGCACGTAAACCACACGAGCGATGAAATAGAGCCAGGCGCCCCACAGCGTGAGTTCCCCTTCGCGGCCGGCAACGTGGGCGATCAGTACCGCGCCAATGAACAGCGGCAATGTTTCGAACAGATTCTTTTGGGCGCGGGATAGCCGACCGGTGATCTTGCCCATCGGCGGGCCGGCTTCATCACGCGGACCGGTATTGTAGGCAACGCCCGTTTCCTTATTACGGAACATGGCGGGCAGCAGAATCTGCACGATGGCCAACACTAGAGTCCAGCCGAGTAGGGTGAGTTCCGTAGTCATTGTCTCTCCTGACGTTGTAAGCCGAAACGGGGTTATAGGGTTCAGCGTAGCTGTCAGGCGCTGATTCGCCATTCTGAGACGAGCGTCTGCAAGCGCTGCGGAACGATATGGTCAATAATAAGCGCGGCTATTCCAGCAAATGACGTTAATCGATAACGACAGGAGTGTTTCATGACTACACAGCAGCATGCTGGCGGTTGCCTTTGCGGCGCGGTGCGTTTCAGTATCGTGCATGGCGGCGAGGTCAGTGTCTGTCACTGCTCGATGTGTCGGCGTGCGATGGGTGGGCCGATGTTTGCCATTATCTGTGAGGGAAAACCGACGTTTGAGAATCGCGCCATGCTGGGCGTCTACCGGTCGTCCGAGATTGCTGAGCGCGGTTTCTGTCAACGCTGCGGTAGCCAACTCTTCTTCCATGGGCTGGAAGATGACAGTTACGCCTTTACTGCCGGCAGCTTTGACGATCAGAGCGAGATGGTGATCACCGAGCAGATTTTCATGGCCGACAAGCCTGGCTTCTACGCGCTGGCCAACGAGACGCATGAGTTTCGCCACGACCGTATACCCGACGAGGCCTGACCACTGAGAGTTACCGCCAGGCCTTACAGCGTGCGCACCGGTTTGCCATTGAGAAATGCCTCGATATCCTCGACCGCTTCCTGAAAGTAGGTGCGGTAGTTGACGTCGGCAACATAGCCGATATGGGGCGTGGCCAACACGTTGGGCAGCCGGCGCAGCGGATGATCGAGTGGCAAGGGTTCGGCGTCGAAGACATCGAGACCGGCACCGGCAATGCGGCTGTTCTGCAGCGCTTCGATCAGCGCCTTTTGATCGACAATTGCGGCGCGCGAGGTATTGATCAACAGCGCCTGCGGCTTCATCAACTCAAGTTCGCGGGTGCCGATCAGACCGTGGGTGCGTTCGCTGAGTACCAGATGAATCGAGACGATGTCGCTGGCCGTGAGCAGTGCTTCTTTTGATGCGGCCCGCTCGACGCCGAGCTCGTCGCAGCGCTCGCGGGTCAAATGTTCGCTCCACGCTATTACCTCCATGCCGAAGGCCTGAGCGATGCGTGCCATCTTGGCGCCGATCTTGCCCAGTCCGAGCAGGCCCAGGCGCTTGCCGGCCAGGCCGATCCCCACCGTACTTTGCCACGGTCCGCCTGAGTGTATCGCATTGCTCTCGGTGAGCAGGTGCCGCGCCAGGCCGAGAATCAGCGCCCAGCTCAGTTCGGTCGGCGGTTCGGAGTTGCCACCAGTGCCGCAGACGATGATGCCGCGTGCGCGGGCGGCCTCGATATCGATGGCCGCGTTGCGCATTCCGCTGGTGATCAGCAGCTTGAGCCGCGGCAGGCGTTCAAGCAGCGCGGCGGGGAAGAGCGTACGCTCGCGCATCGCGACGATGATATCGAATTCGGCCAGCGTTTCGACGAGGGTGTTCTGGTCGCTGATATGGTCGTGGAAGGTGACAACTTCAATGTGTGGCTCGAGTGTCGACCAGTCAGCCATGGCAAGTGCAACGTGCTGGTAGTCGTCGAGGATAGCGCAACGCAGTGTCATGGTGCGTCCTTGTTGGGAAGGTATAGGACGGTTATAGCAGACAATGCGGTGCAGGGGAGGCTGACCTTGGGGGAAACGGCACGGACCCGGGCCGTACTGGCCCGGGTCCGTTGTCATTTACACCAGCACGCTGACCTGGACGTCGCCCACCTTGCGCGTGACATTGACGCTGACGTCGTTCTCGTGGCGTGCCAGCGCCAGGTCGAGCACGGCGTCGCCAACGCGCAGGTTGCGGATCTCGAGGGTATTCATCCACGTTGGCAGCAGCGGGTGATCGAAGCGCAGCCGCGGCGACTCGGCTGAGAAGTGCAGCCCGAGGCAGGCCTGCAGCAGCTGGAACACCGCTCCCGCTGCCCACGCCTGGGGCGAGCAGGCAACCGGGTAGCGCGTCGGTCCCTGGCCGGGTTCGCGCTGAAAGCCACAAAACAGCTCGGGCAGACGGAAGTCCTCCATGTGCAGCGCGGCGTCGAACAGCCCGGTCATCACCTTGACGGCTGCGGCGTGGTGGCCGTAGCGGGCCAGGCCCTGGGCGACGATGGCGTTGTCATGGGGCCAGATCGAGCCGTTGTGGTAGGCCATCGGATTGAAGCGTTTCTCGTTGGCGGCCAGGGTACGGATGCCGAAGCCGTTGAAGCTGGCGTCGTCGAGCAGCGTCTCGGCCAACTGTGCGGCGCGCCCGGGCAGGGCGATGCCGCTCCACAGCGCGTGGCCGGCGTTGGACGCAAGCACCTTGCAGGGACGCTTGGCGCCGTCCAGCGCTAGCGCATAGCTGCCCAGCTCCTCGCACCAGAACGCTTCATCGAAGCGTTGACGCAGCTGATCGGCGTCCTGCTGCAGCCTGTCGGCATGAGGCGTAAGTCCGAGCATGTGGGCCAGCCGGGCGGCGCCGAGCTTGGCGGCGTAGACGTAGCCTTGCACCTCGCACAGTGCAATCGGCCCCTCGGCGGCGCTGCCGTCGGCATGAAAAACCGAATCCTCGGAATCCTTCCAACCTTGCTGCACCAAGCCGCCGTGACGGCTCGCCTCGTATTCGACGAAGCCGTCACCGTCAATGTCGCCGTAGCGATCGAGCCACTCGAGTGCCTGCTCGAGCGCTGGCCAGAGCTGCTCGATGAAGTCGCGATCGCCCGTGCGGTCGTAGTAGGCCTCGGCCAGCACCACGAACAGGGGGGTTGCATCGATGCTGCCGTAGTAGTGGCGAAACGGTACCTCACCGAGCCGTGCCATCTCGCCGTCGCGGGTCTCGTGAAGGATCTTGCCGGGGGTGGCGTCCTTCTCGACGTTCCGGGCCGCTGACTGGGTAGCGGCAAGATAGCCGAGCACGCCGCGGGACAGTTCGGGCGCGAGCCACAGCGTCTGCAGCGCAGTGATCAGCCCGTCGCGGCCGAACGCAGTGCTGAACCACGGCACGCCGGCGTAAGGGTAGGGGCCGTGGGGCGTGTCGCTGATCAGCATGTGCAGGTCGGCGGCGGAGCGGTTGGCCCATTCGTTGAACTGCTCGTTGTCGGAGTAGAGCGAACCGACCAGAGCACGCTCACGCGCCTGCCGCGCTTCGATTGCCTTGATTACCGCCTCGAAGTCGGGCAGCTCGCGCTGGCTGTCGTCGACGTCGCAGGCGATCGCCAGCGTCAGCGTCTGCGTCTCGTGCGGTGCCAGCGACAGCTCGAATACCAGCCGCTGTCCCTCGTCGCTGCCGCGGTGGCTCTGCGGAGCGCGGTCGAAGCGCAGCCGGGTATGGCGCGTCTTGTCATCGAGGCCGCGATACCCGAGGCGCAGCTCATGTTCGCTACGCGTCGGCGTGAGCGGCTCACCGCGCTGGGCGCGTGACTTGCCGCGAATCTCGAAGATATCAGCGTAATCACCGGCCACGGTGAGGCCGAGATGCAGCGTCACGTGGCCTGTGCCGTAGTTCATGGCGCTGATGCGCTCGTGGAGCGCTCCGTTCCACAGCACCTTGGTGCGGCGCAGGTGGACGCTATCCTTGGCGATCTGTGGCGTGGCGGCGGGGGTGAGATCGACGGTGAAGCGCTGATTGTCGCGGCTGACCGCCGAGTTGAGCAGCAGAGGTCGCTGGTCATTGACATCGAGCTCAAGCCGAGACAGGTAGCGCGTGCCTTCGTGATAGAGCCCCTGTTCGCCGAGCCCGACCGGCTGGATATCACCCTGGCGATCGAACAGGGCGAACGCCTCGCCGTGCTTGAGTACACGGGTGCGCCCATCGGCGCGCGACGAGCTGGCGTTGACGTACCACTGGTCATTGACGCGAATCATGTCGTCCATGATGGTTCTCCTCAGGCGGCGGCCCGGCGCAGGGCCGCGCGGTTATCGGCACCGTGCGGGCCGTCGCCGAGGCCCAGCAGCCGTTCGTAGCAGCGTACGTAGTTGTGTGCCATTGCCGTGGCCGAAAAGCGCGTCTCGAAGTAGCGTCGGCAAGCGCGCCGGTCGAAGGTGTCGAGCTTCTCGAGAGCCGCTACGGCCTGTTCGACGCTGTCGATGACGAATCCGGAGCGGCCCTCCTCCATCACTTCCGGTACCGAGCCCTGGCGGAAGGCGATCACCGGTGTGCCGCAGGCCATCGCCTCGATCATCACCAGCCCGAACGGCTCCGGCCAAGTGATCGGAAACAGCAGCGCGCGAGCATTGCCGAGGAAGTCGTTCTTCTCGCTCTCGCCGATTTCGCCGACGAAATCGACCAGCGGATGCGAGAGCAGCGGCTTCACCTTGGTATTGAAATAGTCCTCGTCGGTCTGACTGTCGGTCGGCTTGGCCGCGACCTTGATCGGCAGGCCGGCGCGCAGCGCGATCTCGATGGCGGTGTGCGGCGCCTTCTCCGGCGAGAAGCGACCGATGAAAGCGAGGTAGTCGCCGGGCTTTTCATGTAGGTGATAGAGCGATTCAGGCAGGCCGTGGTAGACGGTATCGAGCCAGTTGACGTCCTTGAGCGGCTGGCGCTGATGGTTAGAGATTGACACCAGCGGCTCGTGGGGGAAACGGGCGAACAGCGGGTAGGCATCGGCAATGTCGAGACGACCGTGCAGCGTGGTGAGATGGGGCACGTCGAGATGACGCAGCGGCAGGAAGTGGGCGTAGTAGTCGCTGTGGAAATGAATCACATCGAATTCATGGGCCCGTTCGAGCACGGCATCGATCTGAGCCAGCAGATGGTAGATCGGGTCGATGACACTGTCATCATGGCGCAGAGCGCGTTCACGCAGGGCGACCAGTTCGGCCGAGGTCTGCGAGTCGCCGCTGGCAAACAGGGTCACCTCGTGCCCCTGACGCACCAGCTCCTCGGTGAGATAGGACACCACGCGTTCAGTGCCGCCATACTGTCTTGGCGGGATAGCTTCGGTAAGCGGCGGGACTTGAGCGATCCTCATCCTGATATTCCTCCGATCAAGCAAAAAACGGAAAAATGGGTTCCAGAATGAAGCGAGTGCGGAAACGAACGAGACGGGGAGCGTTCAGTGCCGCACTCGCACCGTCGGTACGGGCATCGCGGGCCCTGCCGAGGGTGTTATAGCAATAAGGGCACTCGATGAAATATCAAGAGAGCGTAACGCAATGAGGCGTTACTCGCTTGATCGACTTGCACATGTGTCCGCAAGAACGACGAACTCATGGCAAGTGAGGAATAGCCAGCGTGACGCGTTTTGGAAGAAGGGTAGCCGTGGCTGGAGGCGTCGTTAAGGAGATGGTAGTTTTACTGGCTGAACATCATTGCAGCGTTGACGTCATGGCGGCGTCGCGCTGCTGCATCGGGACATGAACATGCAAAAGAGAATGCTGCTTCTTTCCGGCATGGTGAGCTTAAGTATTCTGCTTGCGGCCTGTGGCTCCGGCTCATCCGAAGAAGATGAGACTGCTCTGGAAGAGCAATCCACTTCATTTGAACGCTTCGGCGGTGTATTGCCCTGCAAGGATTGTGAAGGAATCAAGACGGATTTGACGATCAAGCTCGATCAGCGTGGCAAACCGAACGGCTACGTCATGAGTGAAACATATCAGGGCAATACCGACGGGGTCCGTATCAACAATCGCTCAGGCAATTGGGCGCTGGTGGCGGGAAGTGGTGAGAAGGATGCCCATGAAATCTATCAACTCGACCCTGAAGACAAGAATGCGTGCACCAACTTCCAGCGCATCGATGAAAAGACACTGCGTAAACTCGATTGCGAGCGCAAGGTGCTCAAGGAAGATGGCAGCTATGACCTGACACGTGTGGCTGAAAGCCGCTAACAGCCAGGCAGCGCTTATGCATTTCCCTGCCTGATATTCCCTTGGTCTGCTGGGGCGCTGCCTGCCATGGCGTCCCGTTAATTTTACTTCTCTATTCCCCTTTTGCTCCTCTTGTCCTTTCCTAGTGTGAGCGCATGGGGTCCGACACGCTCATACACGTTTTTACCCTCGCTGCTGCGTTTTTATCTCTGCAACCTGTGTATGTGTACAGTGATAGGGAGGGCAATTCGTAGCGCTATTCGCACGACATGATCAGAACGCTCAGAGGGTAGGGATATGCAATCTCTAGGCAAGCTGATGGGGGAGGTAGTGACCCTGGTGATTCTCGTGTTTAACGCGATGGGGCATACCTCTCAGCCGATCGATATCAACCCTGCAACGCAGACCATAATAAAGCGAGGCGAAAACGTTGTTATCTTCATGACGGATGCTCTGCCATTGGCTAGTGCTGTTGTGAGCGATGCGCGGCGTACTGCTGTCATTCAGCAATTCAGTACGTTGACGCTACCGGAAGAGCACACTCTGCTGGCGGGTAGAGTGCCGTTCAGCAACATCCGGCTGCGCATCGCACTGTCAAAAACATAGCTGGCGTTTTCGAGCATTGGCACCGAAGCGGCGCTTTTCCAGGCGCCGCTTTTTTGTGCTTCATGCGGGCCGATCAGTAGAAGCAGGCGGTAAAGAATTGACGCTGTATCCAGAAGATGCTCGAGTAGCTACTTGTAAACGGTGTGTTTACACGATATTCATTCGTCAAATATTTCTTCAGGGTCAACTGCACAATGACGCGCTATTTCGCCACTCACTTTGGCACCTACGAGGTCGAGAAAGCGCCGAGTGGCCGCTGTACGCTCAAACCCTACCGACACGATCCTGCTCCGGCGGCATTAGGGTTGCACTACCTGACGCTTGCCGAACATGACATGCGTATTGCCCAACCCATGGTGCGCCGTGGCTGGCTGGCAGGCGATCACGGTGCCAAGCGAGGTGAAGACGAGTTCATTGCCGTTGAATGGGATGTGGCTATCGCTCATGTTGCCAGTGAACTCGATCGCGTGCGCAAGACCCAGGGCAATGAGGCGATCTACGCCGGCTCCTACGGCTGGGCAAGCGCGGGGCGTTTTCATCACGCTCAGAGCCAGCTAAAGCGGCTACTCAACTTACTCGGCGGTTTTACTGCGTCGCGCAATAGCTACAGCTATGGCGCTGCGTCAGTACTTCTGCCTCATGTACTGGGCGCCTCCTATGCCGGCACCAATGCCTGCGCGCCGAGTTGGGACCACATCGCTACGCGCACCGACTGTTTGATTGCCTTTGGCGGTTTTCGTTTGAGTAATGCCCAGTGCGACTCCGGCGGATTGGCCGAGCACAGCGTTGCCGATTGGGTTAGTCAGGCGCTGGCAAGGGGGATGCGCTTGATTGTGGTCAGCCCGGATGGCAGCGATGCACCGCCTGGCCCCAACGTCATTCACGTACCGATTCGCCCTAATACCGATAGCGCCTTGATGTTAGCGATGGCGCACATGTTGATAACACGCGGGACGGTTGATACTGAATTTGTGTCACGCTACGTCAGCGGTGTTGAAGATTTTGTTGCCTATGTCCGCGGAGACGACGATCACCTGCCTAAGTCTCCACGCTGGGCAGCGCGCATCACGGGCGTCCCGGAGGCAACCATTGAGCTTTTGGCTGAGCAGCTGCTGTTGCCGACCAGCCTGATCAACATGAGCTGGTCGTTACAGCGTGCACGGTTTGGCGAACAGCCTTATTGGATGGCGATTGCCCTGGCCGCATTGGCCGGTCAGATCGGCAAGCCCGGCGGTGGCTTTGCCTTCGGTCTGGGCGCAATGAATTCGGTTGGCCAGCCGGTGCGAAAGCTGCATGCTCCGGGAGTCAAGCAGGGAGAAAATCCGGTCGAGACGTTTATTCCCGTGGCGCGCCTGGCCGATATGCTGGCACGCCCCGGCGAGTATATTGACTATGACGGCCAGCGCTTGAAATTGCCTGACATTCGCCTGATTTACTGGGCGGGTGGCAACCCATTTCATCACCATCAGGATCTCAACCATCTGCGGCGCGTGTGGAAAAATCCTGAAACGGTCATTGTCCATGAACCGGTATGGACCGCCACGGCGCATCACGCTGATATCGTGCTGCCGACCACGCTACCGTTCGAGCGCAATGATATCGTCGCATCAAGCAATGACCGGGTAATCATCGCCAATCACCAGCTATGCACGCCGTATGCTGAAGCGCGCAACGATCATGACATTTGCCTGGCGATTGCTGAGGCACTTGGTATAGCTGAAGCCTTTCACGAAGGGCTGAGCGAAACCGAATGGCTGGAAAGGCTTTATGCGGGCTATCGGTCGCGCTATCCCGAACTGCCGGAATTCAAGATGTTCTGGGCTGAAGGCATGGCAACGCTTGATGCGGGTGTTAAAGCACCGCGTTCCCAGGTGCTGTTAGCCAAGTTCATTGGTGATCCGCTGCGCTTTCCACTTGAAACGCCGTCGGGACGCATCGAGCTGCGCTCCGAAGCTATCGCTCGTTTTAACTATTCCACCTGCCCGGCCCAACCCGCATGGCTTGCGCCAGAAGAATGGCTGGGTGCCGAGAGGGCAGAGCGCTATCCCTTGCATTTGTTGACGCCACAGCCAGCCAATCGCCTGCATAGTCAGCTTGATGTGGTAGGCGAAAGTGCAGCGCACAAAATAAACGGGCGCGAACCTGTGGTGCTGAACCGTATTGACGCCAATACGCGCGGTATTGGCCCAGGTGACACGGTGCGACTTTACAACGATCGCGGCGCCTGCCTGGCTGGCGCGGTGCTTTCCGACACCTTGTTGCCAGGCGTGGTCGTGTTGCCGACAGGTGCGTGGTACACGCCAAGGGATGCAAGCGATCCGATGAGTCTGGAGCTGGGCGGTAATCCTAACGTGTTGACATCGGATATCGGTTCCTCGCAGCTTGCTCAAGGGCCTGCGGCTAACAGCTGCCTGATTGAGATCGAACGGTATTCTGGGAGCTGACAGCAGCGTTAATGGGCCATTAGCTGATAACAAAAAACGCCAGCCTTAGCGCCGGCGTTTGTACATAAGACAGGGCGACTCAGACTTCGTCGAAACCGCCTCCATCATCGAAATCACCACCATCGCGGAAGTCGCCGCCGTAAAAGTCATCTTCGCTGTAGCCGCTGTCGGCATAATCGGCGCTCTGGTCGTAGCCGTTATCGGGGCCTGCTTCGGCATCAGCGCTGGTGTTATCGATATCTTGCTGATCGGCAGCGGCGGTATCAGCGGGATTGTCTTCGATGGCGCTCGCCATTTCCTCGGGCTGATGATCGCTGAACATATCCATCAGCATATTGCCCAGTACCAGGCCACCGGCGACGCCCGCTGCTGTTTGCAGGGCGCCACCAAGAAAGCCGCCGCCGCGTGAGGCCATTCCCATGCCACCCTGAGACGCGCCATAGCTGCCCGGTTGGGCCGAGCGTGAACCCCAACCCGGTTGAGACGCAGAGTAATTCGCGCGGCGGTTCTGAGAGGAGGGCTGCGTTGTCGGTTTTCTCTCGCCAGCGCCGAAGATACCGGCTAAGAAGCCCCCGCTGGAGCGGTTGTCCCCGCTCTCGGTCTGCTTTCTTTCGAGTTCCTCGACGCGAGCATTGAGCTGCTTGAGCGCGGCTTCCTGAATCAGAATGGTCTGCGCCATGTAGTAAGGCGCCGAAGGCTGATTGGAGACGTGCTCCCTGATGCGAGCTTCAGCATTTTCGTCGCGCTCCCCGGTCTTGTCTTCTGCTTCCTTGAGACGTGAAAACAGACCATCGATGATACGTTGCTCTTCCTGAGACTGTTGCGTCGCCATGGTGCCCTCCGCAGTGGCTATGTCTGTCTATCTATAAGCTATGAGGTTCTACATTGTCTTGAACAATAGCCTATTTGACCCTGTTTATCGGCGCGAATTCCCCGCCAGAAAATCTGGACGTAGTTACTGGACGTCGTTATAGGCCCTGCTCGATCTGGATGACTCGACGTGCCAGCTCATTCATATGATCAATTTGGTGCGCGCCCTCGGGCGTTGCCTCACGGCTAGAGAAACGGTTGATATGAATGACATGCATACCGGCGTCCATTCCGGCCTTGATACCGACAGCAGCATCGTCGATGACAATACAGCGTTCGGGTGGATACCCCATCGTTTCGGCGGTATAGAGATATAGACCTGGATCGGGTTTGAAGATACCGACTTCGTAGGCGGAAAAAAGGTTATCGCCGAAGTGACGAGCCAGCCCGGTGGTCTCCATTGAGAGGCGAATCTTGGCGAGTGGCCCGTTGGAGGCGACGCAGCGCGGGTTGTCGAGAGTGTCGAGCGCCTCTTCGATGCCTTCAATCGTCTGTAATGCGCCGCGCATGCGATCGAGCAGCCGGGCACGCATCTTCTGCTCGGCGCTGTCGCGGTAGCGTTCATCCATCGCGCCATGCTTCTGCTCCAGTGCAGCAACGATCTGGGCGTAAGCCACGCCACGATAGGTATCCATGTAATCGCTGGGCACGAAGGGAAGTCCCGCTTCAGTCAACGTTTCAGCCAGCACTTCGGCGAGGAGTGGTTCACTGTCGACGAGCGTACCGTCGCAGTCAAAGATCAGACAGAAATCAGTGGCCATGAGCATCCTTGTTTCATCAGCGGTGAATGGATAAAAGAGAGCAGTGTGAAATTATGGCAAGAAGCTGTGGCAATAGGGCTAAAGTCGAGAAGCCACATGCTGTTCAGCATGCCACACTCGCCAACGGGCGACATCTGCCAGAACTGAAGCATGACGGCTGACGCGTATGACGATATCACTGCCGCCTGCCAAGGAACCGTTTCCAGTCGCTGCTTATCACTGAGCATAGTCATCACATCGTTGCATAGTCATCACCATCGTTGAGGAGAAAGTCGTGAGTCGACGTATCGCACTAATCGGAGAGTGCATGATTGAGATGCAGGGCCAGCCGCAGCAGGAAATTAACCAGACGTTCGGCGGCGATACGTTCAACACGGCAGCCTATCTGGCGCGTCTAACCCGGGATAGCGATATTGATGTGCAGTATGTCAGCGGCGTCGGCACTGATGCCTTCAGCGAGGCAATGCTGGCGCGCTGGCATGAAGAAGGTGTCGGCAGCGCGTTGACCCAGCGCCTCGATAATAAGCTGCCGGGCCTTTATTTCATCCAGACCGATCCCGATGGCGAGCGTCACTTCCTCTATTGGCGCAATGACGCCGCGGCGCGTTACATGTTCGATGGTGCCGGCGCCGAGGACATGCTTGCCACGCTGGCCTCAGTCAATATGATCTACTTGAGCGGTATCAGCCTGGCCGTGTTGACCGAGACGGGACGTCGGCGGTTGATTGAGACCTTGATCAAGGCACGTGACAACCATGTGCGCGTAGTGTTCGACAACAACTTCCGCGCGCGGCTGTGGTCAAGCGTCGATGAGGCACGCAGCCACTATCATGAGTTGCTGCAGTATGTTGACGTGGCGATTCTGACGTTTGACGATGATCAGCAGTTATTCGGCTTTGCCGACTGCGATGAGCTGTTTGCTGCCTACGAGCAGTTCGGCATCGAGGAGATCGTCGTCAAGCGCGGTGCCGAGTCGTGTCTGGTGCGGTTGAAAGGGGAGTGTGTGCAGGAAGTGGCCGGCGAGCGCGTGCCGAGCGAGCGAATCATCGATACTACCGCTGCGGGTGACTCATTCAGTGCGGCCTATCTCGCCTGTCGGTTGCAGGGCGGAGCGCCGCAGCAGGCGGCACGCTGGGGCCATCGTCTGGCCAGTACCGTAATCCAGCACCGTGGCGCGATCATGCCACTGGATGCCATGCCGCAGATGCCCGATTGAGCGGGCATCCAGCGACAGCTTTCGCTTTCCCGCTGTAATGACGTTACAGGAAGTCATCTCGCTTGGGCGAGAACATGTCGATCAACATGCTGTCCTGTTCCAGCGCCCGGGCACCGTGCCACGTATTCTTGACCACGGTAAAGGCGTCACCCGGGCCTAACTCGCGGCGCTGGCCGTCGATCTCTATCTCGAATCTTCCTTTTACGACATAAGCGATCTGATCATGTATGTCGTGGCTGTGGGGCGCGCCGATGGCATCCTTGTCGAACTTCACGCACACCCCCATTAGCGAGTCGGTCCAGCCAAGGATCTTGCGGCTGATACCGTCACCAAGATCTTCCCAATGACTACTGCCATCATCAAAAAAGGGCGCGGAGTTTTTGTGTTCCTGCATGATGAATTACTCGTCTGGTGATGTGTGGCTTGGTTAACGCATAAAGCCACAGCCCGCTGCGGCGGGCTGTGGCTCTCTAGCTTAGAAGATTAGAGCCGCTCACGGCCGGGCGGGGTAGTTTTCAATCGTCCTAGTGTCATGCCCGCTGCTGCCGGTGCAGGAGCAGCAAGCGGCGCGCCCCCTTTAGATGGGGTATGGTGTGCCTGACGCTTGGCCCACATGGCGGTAATAATCGGCACCACAATTGACGTCACGATGACAGAGGTGGCGACCAGCGCAGTGGCTGCGGGCGCCACTGGGGCAAATTCCGGCTGCATCTGAGCGATCAGCGTCGGTGTGGCAACGGCTGCACCTGCGGTGCTTGAAGCGGCGATGCCGGCCGTGCCATTGCCGCCACCAAGAAACTTGTCGGCCAGAATCAGCGGAATACCGGTGATCACGATTACCGCCAGACCGAGCCCGATACCCAGCAACCCCGTCTGACCGATAACCTGCAAATTGATCGTGTTGCCGAGCGCGAAACCAAAAAACGGGATCAGCGTGTGGGTGGCCTTGCCAAACATCTCGCGTAGTTCAGGATCAAGATTGCCGAGTGCGAAGCCAGCGATGAAGGGCAGTACGGCGCCGACAAAAAGCTGTGGTTCGAACACTGCCACGCCGGTGCCGCCGAGAATCAGCATCGTCATCAGTGGGCCCGATTCAAGCGACATCAGCACGAAGGCGCCAGCCTCCTCCTTGCTGCCGTACTGCTGCATGATCGAGGCGTAGAGGCCGCCGTTGGTCATGTCCATCGAGGCGACCAGTGCCAGCACTGAAAGCCCCGCCAACAACCCGGTCTCGATATGACCGCCAGCAATCATGCGCGAGGCGATAATCGCCACCAGCCACGCCACGGCGATCTTGGTGACCACCAGCACGCCCGATTTGCGCAGCACTGTGCCGGTGGCGCGCAGGTCAATGCCGGCGCCCATGCAGAAGAACCACACCGCCAGAATAGGCACCGTGCCGGTGATCAGGCCATTGGTGAACGAGCCGAAATACGAACCGGCATCGGCGAAGAAGGTGTGACAGAGGGCGCCGAGAAACAGCGGAATCAGCATCATGCCACCGGGAATTCGGTCTATCGTCTTCTTGATCTGCATAGCCGCATACTCTCCTGAAAGAGGTTGTCCTGCACAGCGCAAAGCGCTGGAGAAGATGCATTGGTCATTCACGGATTCTGCTTGGCCGGCCGGGCGGTGCGCTGCATTGAATAAAATGAAACGCCGTGCCATAAATCTATACGGGTAATTTTTAAAATGAAATGGCGTTTTTATTGTGCTTTGGTCGGGTGTGTTCATTGGCTACAGAGGATGTGGACATACAAAACGCGTTAGAGAACATGATCGTCGTCGGTGCTTTGCGCTATTATCAAACTTATGTTCCATTTTTTATGAAATGATAGGTACTCACGACCATGGAAAGCTCGCAGAAGCCCGACAATGTCGCGGCGGTAATGAAGGTGTTTGCGGTGCTTGAAGGCTTGGCCGAGCAGAAGGAGATGAGTCTTGCCGAACTCGCCCAGCGCACGCTGATGTCAAAAAGTACGGCCTATCGTTTTCTACAGACGATGAAAGGGCTGGGCTATGTGCGACAAGAGGGTGAAACGGAGAAGTACGGCCTGACGCTCAAGCTGTTCGAGCTGGGTGCGGGCACGCTTGAGCACGTCGACTTGATCGCGCTGGCTGACAAGGAGATGAAAAAGCTCTCTGAGGCGACCCATGAGGCGATTCACCTCGGCATGCTCGATGACAATGAACAGTGCGTCGTCTATATCCACAAATACGACTCGCGTTTCAACCTGTGCATGCATTCACGCATCGGCAAGCGCAATCCACTCTACAATACCGGGCTCGGCAAGGCGCTGCTGGCCTGGCAGGATGAAGCCGAAGTGCGTCGCCGCTTGGCGCAAGTCACGTTCACGCAGTTTACCGACAATACGCTGCCTAACATTGACGCGGTGGTCGACCAGCTGCCGACCATTCGCAAGCAGGGTTACGCCGTGGACGATGAGGAGGGCGAGGTCGGTGTGCACTGTCTGGCCGCGCCGATCTTCGACCGCTTCGGCAAGGTGGTTGCGGCGCTAAGCATCTCGTTTCCGGTGGTGCGTTTTGATCAGGACAAGAAAGATGACTATGTCGCCCAGCTTCATCAGGCCGGGCGCCAGATTTCGGACGGATTGGGGTATCACGACTATCCGTTCTAAATACAGAAGGTGCATGTAAAGAAGGCGACTCCTGCGAGTCGCCTTCTGTGTGTTGCGTACCTGCCAGAAGCTAGCGCGCCAGCCAGCCGCCGTCGACGGCCAGGGTATGGCCGTTGATATAGTCGGAGGCGGAGGAGGCGAGAAACACCACTGGCCCGGCGAGGTCTTCCGGTGCACCCCAGCGTCCGGCCGGAATGCGGCCAAGGATTTCGGCGCTGCGCTGCGGGTCGTTGCGTAGTGCCTCGGTATTGTTGGTCTCCATATAACCCGGGGCGATGGCATTGACGTTGATGCCGTGCTTGGCCCATTCGTTGGCGAGCAGCTTGGTTAGTCCCATCACGCCGCTTTTCGAGGCGGTGTAGGAGGGCACGCGGATGCCGCCTTGAAACGAAAGCAGCGAGGCGATGTTGACGATCTTGCCGCCATCGCCCTGGGCGATAAATTGGCGTGCCACCGCTTGAGCAAGGAAGAAGGTCGTCTTGAGGTTAGTGTCGATGACCGCGTCCCAGTCCTCTTCGCTGAACTCAAGCGCATCCTCGCGGCGGATGATGCCAGCGTTATTGACCAGAATGTCGATGCGGCCGAAGGCCTCAAGCGTCTGCGCCACGATGTCCGCAATCGGCGCTGTCGAACTCAGGTCAGCCTGAATGTCGATGAAGCGTCCGCCCAGTGCCTCAATGCGCTCGCGGGTCGCGTCGGCAGCGCTGCGGTTGACGCCGGCAACATGGCAGCCGGCGCTGGCCAGTGCCATCGCCATGCCCTGGCCAAGGCCGGTATTGCAGCCGGTCACGATAGCGATCTTACCGCTCAGTTCGAACGCGTTATAGCTCATGCTTCGCTCCTGCAAATGGGTGGGCGTCTTAGCGCAGCGTCTTCATGGCGATCATGTCCATGTCGGGGAAGGTCTGGTTCTCACCGGCCATGCCCCAGATGAAGGTGTAGCTGCCGGTGCCCACGCCGGTATGTACCGACCAGCTCGGCGAAATCACCACCTGCTCGTTGCGCATCACGAGATGACGGGTCTCAGTGGGCTCGCCCATCATGTGAAAGACTACGGCGTCGTCGGCCATATCAAAGTAGAGATATGCTTCCATACGGCGCTCATGGGTATGGCACGGCATGGTATTCCACAGGCTGTTTTCTTCCAGGCGGGTCATGCCCATCAGCAGTTGGCAGGTCGGCAGCACGTCGGGAATCAGATACTTGTTGATGGTGCGCCGATTGCTGGTCTTGGCATCGCCCAACGTTTCCTTGACGGCTTGATCGAGCGTAATGGTGCGGGTCGGGTAGGCGTGATGGGCCGGTGCGGAATTGATATAGAACTTGGCAGGCTGCTCGGCGCTGTCGCTTTCGAACTGTACGTCGCGACTGCCACAGCCGATGTAGCATGCCTCGTGAGTGCCGACCGTGTAGCGTTCGCCGTCGATGGTAATCGCGCCTGAACCCCCAATGTTGATCGCGCCCAGTTCACGGCGTTCGAGGAAGTAGTCGGTGCCGGTCTGCTGCTTCATCGAGGTGGGAATCACCACCGGCTCACGCACCGGCATGGCGCCGCCGATGAACAGGCGATCATCGTGACTGTAGGTCAGGCACAGCTGGTCGGCTTCGAAGATTCTTTCAACTAGGAAACGCTTGCGCAGCCCATCGGTATCGAGGGTCTTGGCGTAATCACTGGGAATTGACTGACGAATATCCATGCCGTTGCTCCGAAACAATGAGGAGAGAACTCCATTTCCATAGAAGTGAAATGGCTTTTTGTTTTTAGAAGCTAGCATGCGACGTAGAGCGCGACAAGCAGTCAGCCTCCGGTCAGGCTATGACTTTTGTCTAAGCGGAACCGCCATCACGGCTCCTCGCTTGGCAACCATGACTCCGTCAGGAACGTGCCGTGGCGCTACCTTCAGGGGTAACAAACAGATAGCCGTCAAAGTTGGGGTCATCGGTATCCGAGAGCGCGAACAGCGTCTGCTTTACATGCTCAAGGTGATTCCACATCGCTTGGTGAGCACCGTCAGCGTCACGCTTTTTTAGCCTGGCGAGGATGACGTCGTGATCCTCAAGCCAGTCGCGGCGGTAAGAGAAATCCTTGATGCGCTCATGCAGGCGCTGCCACATCGGGCTGCGGTGGCGCTGATCCCAGAGCTGGGCGGTGGTGTCGTGCAACAGCGTGTTCTGGCTGGCGCGGGCAATCAGCAGGTGAAAGCCGCGGTCGGCCGCATCCGATTCTTCCGCCTTCGCGGTCGTCTGGTGCTCTGCCGCTAGACTCAGGCGCTCACGCTCAAGCAGCTCCTGCAACGCCTGAATATCGTGACGAGTAACGAGCCGTGCCGCACTGGCGGCAATGGCGCTCTCTATCACCTGGCGGGCGTGGAGCAGCTCGAACGGACCGATATCTTCCTGGCTGACGACTGACATGGTCGGCGTGGATGGATCATCCTGCTGTCCGGCATCCAGCAGATAGGTGCCTGAGCCCTTACGGACCTCAACGTGCCCTTCGATCTCTAACATGATAAATGCTTCGCGTACGACTGTGCGGCTGACCTCGAAGCGTTCGGCATAGTCGCGTTCGGTTGGCAGGCGGGTGCCGGGGATATAACGCGCTTCGGTAAGCTCACGCTTGATACGCTCGGCGATGAGTTGGTACTGACGCTGAGCCATTGATGCTTCCTGTGCAAGGATGGTGATGAACTGGTATGCCAATTTAGCGAGTTTATCGTCGATTGTCTTGCCAATCTGAACCCGGCGTATTCTAGGGTTCGATACAAATCTTGAATAAAAGCAGGTTCTACTAAAGTTATAGCTTGGGCTGCAGCACGCGCCGCCACTGATGCGCAGGGCTTAATTGGTATGCCTAAAGGCGCTTTGGTGGCTTATACTTTGGTGTATTGGCATACCAATTATGCTCATGATCCTCTACAAAGGCAGCATCACGGTGTTTCTGGCACTTGCTCTGGAAACGTCGTATCGCTTTCTTTAAAGGAGAGGTGGGCATGAAGATTACCCAGGCGCGCGTCATCGTCACCTGCCCGGGCCGCAATCTGGTCACGCTCAAGATTGAGACGGACGAAGGCGTCTACGGCATCGGCGACGCGACGCTCAACGGTCGCGAGCAGGCCGTGGTCGCCTATCTCGAGGAACACGTCGCACCGACGCTGATCGGCCGCGATCCGCAGCGTATCGAAGATATCTGGCACTACCTTTATCGCGGCGCCTACTGGCGGCGCGGGCCGGTGACGATGAGTGCGATAGGCGCAGTCGATATGGCGCTGTGGGACATCAAGGCCAAGCTTGCCGGCATGCCCCTTTATCAACTGCTCGGCGGCAAGAGCCGCGAGCGGATCATGGTCTATGGCCATGCCACCGGACGTGACATCGAGGGCTGTCTCGATGAAGTCGCCCGTCACGTCGAGCAGGGTTATCGGGCGGTGCGGGTGCAGTGCGGCATTCCCGGCATCGCCACCACCTATGGGGTGGCCAAGAAGGCCGGCGAGCGCTACGAACCGGCCGACGCTGATCTACCCGCCGAACACGTCTGGGACACCGCCAAATACTTGAACTATGTGCCCAAGCTGTTCGCTGCGGTGCGTGAACGCTTCGGCGACGATCTGCATATTCTCCACGACGCTCATCACCGTTTGACGCCGATCGAGGCTGCCAGACTTGGCAAGGAAGTCGAACCGTTCAAGCTATTCTGGCTTGAAGACTGCGTACCGGCTGAAAATCAGGAAGGTTTCAAGCTGGTGCGTGAGCACACCACCACGCCGCTGGCGGTGGGCGAGGTGTTCAACTCGATCTTCGACTGCAAGACGCTGATCGAGAACCAGTGGATCGATTACATCCGCGCCACCCTGACCCACGCCGGCGGCATCACCCACATGCGCCGCATTGCTGATCTGGCTGGGCTCTACCACGTTCGTACCGGCTTCCACGGTGCGACTGATCTTTCTCCGGTATGTATGGGCGCGGCGCTGCACTTCGATACTTGGGTGCCCAACTTCGGCATTCAGGAACACATGCCCCACGATGATCTGACCGAAGAGGTCTTCCCCCACGCCTACCGCTTCGAAGATGGCCACTTCACGCCGGGCGAGGCGCCGGGCCACGGGGTCGACATCGACGAGAAGCTCGCCGCGAAATACCCCTACAAGCGTGCCAGTCTGCCGGTCAACCGGCTCGAGGACGGCACACTTTGGCATTGGTAACGGATAAGCCACGGCATCGCCGGGTAGGAGATCAGGTAATGAAAGCTTTTCAAGTTCGTGCGCCGCATGAATACAGCGTCACCAAGATCGATAGGCCGCAGGCTGCGCCAGGCGAGGTGCTGGTGCGTGTCGCCTATGCCGGTATCTGCGGTTCCGACATGCATATTATCCACGGCGATAACGCCTTTGTGCGCTATCCGCGCATCACCGGTCATGAGTTCTCCGGCGTGGTCGAGGCGCTGGGCGAGGGCGTCGAGGGTGTCGAAATCGGCGCGCGGGTGTGTGTCGATCCGGTAATCAACTGCGGGCACTGCTACCCGTGCCGCATTGGTCGGCCCAATGTCTGCGCCAACTTGCAGGTGATTGGGGTACACCGCGACGGCGGCTTCGAGCAGTACGTTGCCATACCTGCCGCCAACCTCAATCCGTTACCGGAATCGATTGGCCTCGATGCCGGCGCGCTGGTCGAGCCCTACACCATCGCCGCCAATGTACTCGAACGCATGGCGCCGCATCCCGGCGACCGGCTGCTAGTGTTTGGCGCCGGTGTGATCGGGCTGACGATTGTGCAGATGGCGCGGGCGCTTGGCATTGAGGACATCACCGTCACTGATGTTATCGATGAACGCTTGATTACCGCTCGCGATCTCGGCGCGACGCGCACCGTCAATGGCTTACAGCAGGATATCGAAGCGTTCGTACGTGAGCTGACCGACGGCGAGGGCATGCCATTGATTGCCGACGCGGCCTGTCTGCCGCAGCTGCTGCCGCCCATAGTGCGTATGGCGTCACCGGCTGGGCGTATCGGCCTGCTGGGGTTTGCCAGCGCGCCGAGCGAGCTGGTGCAGCTTGAAGTAATCAAGAAGGAGCTGACGCTGGTGGGTTCACGGCTTAACAACCGCAGATTCCCTCAGGTGCTTGAGCTGATGGCCGCCGGGCGGCTCGATGCGACAGCATTGGTCAGCCATCGCATGCCGCTTGATGAGATGAGCGAAGCGATCACGCTGATCGAGCAGCACCCGGAACGCGTGCGCAAGGTATTGATCGATGTCGGTGCCTGAGGCACCGGCCGTTGCCATTACGACAATCGAAAGGGGATTCACGCCATGTTCAAACAGCTACTGACCGGCGCCGTACTCTGCTCAACGCTCGGTGCCGCTGCACTGGCCAATGCTGCCGATTACACGCTCAAGTTTGGCCATCTCGCCAACGAGCAAAACATCTGGCACAAGGCTGCGCTCAAGTTCAAGGACGAGGTTGAACAGAACTCCGACGGCCGCATTGAGGTGCAGGTCTATCCCAGCGAGCAGCTTGGCAATGAGATGGATGTGATCAACAGCATTCAGCTCGGCACCGCTGACATGACCATTACCGGTGAGAGTTTGCAGAACTGGGCGCCCAAGGCGGCACTGATGGCCGTGCCCTACGCCTTCGACAGTTCCGAGCAGATGAAAAAGGCCGTTGAAGGCGAGGTCGGTCAGGAAATCGAACAGCAGATCACCGAGAAGACCGGACTGGTACCGTTGGCCTGGTTCGAGCGCGGTCCACGCGAGCTGACCTCCAACCGGCCCATCAAGACGCCTGACGACCTCAACGGTTTGCGGCTGCGTGTGCCCAACGTACCGTTATTCGTCAAGACGTGGCAGGCGCTGGGCGCCAAGCCGACGCCGATGGCGTTCAGCGAAGTCTTTACCTCGCTGCAGCAGGGCACCATCGAGGCGCAGGAAAACCCGCTGTCACTGATTGAAAGCGCTAGCTTCAACGAGGTGCAGAAGTATGTCGATATGACCGACCACGTCAGAAGCTGGATTTATGTGGTGATCGGCAAGCAGAAGCTCGACAGCATGCCCGATGAGCTTCAGCAGGTAGTGCGCGACGCCGCCAAGACAGCGCAATCCTACGAGGCCGAGCTGTTTGTTAAAGATCAGCAGCGTCTTGAGCAGGCCCTGAAGGATAAGGGCATGACCTTCGTTGAGGTCGATCAGCAGGCGTTCAAGGAAAAAGCGGCGCCAGCCGTGGTCAGCGCACTCTCACCTGAGCAGAAGGCGCTCTACGAGAAGATCCAGAACCTCTAAGCGTAACGGCCCGGTGCTTGAGCTCCGGGCCATTTCAGGGATGGAAGATCGCTATGTCACCCTCCGAACAACCCGCCGCGTCGATACCCGAACAGCGTGCCCATGAGGCTATAGAGCCGGTCATGCTCGTACCGCCATTGGGCGGTGCGGTCGGTAAACTGATCAATGGCCTCGATCGGCTGTTCGCTTTTCTGGCCGCTGTGGCGCTGTTGGCGATCGTCGTCGTGGTGCTGTTACAGGTAGTGTCACGCACCATGCTGCCAACTTCGCCAGTCTGGACCGAAGAGTTATCGCGTTACCTGTTCATCTATCTGGTGGCGATCTCATCAGGGCTGGTACTCAGGCGTAACCGCAATGTCGGCCTTGAGCTTTACCAGCATCGTCTGGGGGCGCGTGGCCGCGCCGCTTATCAACTGCTGGTGTGCGTGGCGCTGGGCGTATTTGCGGCTATCGTGCTGCCTTCGGCATGGAAATACGCCCAGATCGGCCAGTTCCAGACCTCCCCAGCGCTCTATGTACCGATGATCTACATCTTCTTTTCGACAGTAGTGCTGTTTGCGCTGGTGCTGTTGTATAGCGCTCTAGGCGGAATTGAAGCACTGATCGTGCTGCTGCGCAGGAGGAACGCGTAATGGAAGTGCTGCTGCTGTTTGCCGTGTTCTTCGTACTGCTGGTGGTAGGCATTCCGATCGCCTTCTCGCTCGGCATTGCGTCGTTGAGCTACCTGATGTTGGCCGGTATTCCGCTCACCATCGTGCCGCAGAAGATGTATGGCGGCATCGATTCTTTCGTACTGCTATGTATTCCCGGTTTCATCCTTGCCGGCAACCTGATGAACGTTGGCAACATTACTGAACATATTGTGCGTTTCTCCAATGCGCTGGTCGGTCATATCCGCGGCGGGTTGGGGCTGGCCAACGTCGGTGGCTCGATGATCTTTGGCGGTATTTCCGGCACGGCGGTAGCAGACGCGGCAAGCATCGGCTCGGTGATGATCCCCGGCATGGCCCGCGCCGGCTACGATAAACCGTTCGCCGCAGCGGTAACGGCGGCTTCGTCGACGATTGGCCCGATCATTCCGCCCAGCGTGCCGATGATCATCGTTGGCTCGCTGTCCGGCGTCTCGGTGGGGCGCATGTTCCTCGCCGGTGCAGTACCGGGGTTGTTACTCGGGCTGGCGATGATGGTCACCGCTTATATCCTCGCCGTGAAACGCAACTACCCCAAGGAAAAGCGTGTCACGCTGAAAGCGCTGATCAAGGAAGGGCGCAGCGCCTTCTGGGCATTGTTGATGACCTTCATCATCCTCTACGGGATCATCGGCGGCTTCTTTACCCCCACCGAGGCGTCGGTCGTCGCCAGCGTTTATGCCTTCGTGGTCGGCATGTTCATCTACAAAGGGCTGACCTGGCGCAACCTGCCGACGCTGCTGGTCGATACCGCGCTGACGGCGGGTGCGCTGATGCTCCTGGTCGGGCTGGCTAACCTGTTCGGCTGGATCCTGACCAGCGAGCGCATTCCGCAGATGATTGCCGATGGTATTCTCGGTATCAGCGACAACAAGTACGCAGTGATCATGATCCTCAATCTGCTGCTGCTGTTCGTCGGTACCTTCATGGAAACCATCGCGGCGCTGATCATCCTCTTCCCGGCGCTGCTTGCGGTAGCGACCGGGGTCGGCATGGACCCGGTCCACTTCGGCATCATGGCGGTGCTCAACCTGATCATCGGCCTGACCACGCCGCCGGTAGGGGTGTGCCTGTTCATTGTCGCTGGCATCGGCGAGCTGCCGATGGTGCAGGTGGCGCGGGCGATTGTGCCGTTTCTGGTTTGCAACCTGCTGGTGCTGTTGGCTGTGGCCTATATCCCGGCGATATCGCTATGGCTACCCAATCTAATCATGGGGGTGCAGTGAGCGATGACGATCTTTGATGAAAGCTATGATCCACGCTTCGAGCGTGAGGCGTTGATCAATTTTTGCCGCGATGTATTTGTTCACTACGGCCTTGAGCGCGATGACGCAACGTTGTCCGGGCGGGTGCTGGTCGCCGCTGATGCACGCGGCATCCCTTCCCACGGCGTGGCGCGGCTAGCGCGCTACGTGGCGGGGCTGGAAACTGGCGCGATCGTCGCCGATGCGGTACCGGAAGTCATGCATGAAACGCCGATCTCGATCGCCCTTGATGCCAGGGGGGCAATGGGTGTGCCGGTCAGTGAGCTTGCGATGAAGTCCGTACTCGATAAGGCCCGCACGGGCGGGGCAGGGTTCGCCACGGTGCGTGACTCCAACCATTTCGGCATCGCCGCCTGGTATGCGATGCAGGCGCTTGAGCACGACATGATCGGTATCGCGATGACCAATACCGCAGCGCTCGGCGTACCCACCGATGGCACGCGCTGCATGTTTGGCACCAACCCGATCGCCTTTGCCGCCCCGGCTGACAAGGAGCACGCCTTCGTGCTCGACATGGCGACCACGGCGGTGCCGCGTGGCAAGATCGAGGTCTACGCCCGCCGGGGCAAGCCGTTGCCGGAAGGGTGGGCTGCCGATGCCAGGGGCCGCCATGCCAGTGATGCACCGAGTCTGCTCGACAGCATGAACCGCTACGCCGGCGGCGGGCTGCATCCGCTCGGCGGTGCCGGCACCATGTTCGGCGGTCATAAAGGTTATGGGCTGGCGGTGATGGTCGACATCCTGTGCGGCGCGCTCGCCGGTCACGCCTTCGGCCAGCACGTGCGCGACAACGCCGAGGCCGCCGGCCGGGTCGGGCATTTCTTCGCCGCCTTCCGCATCGACATGTTCCGTCCCGCTGCCGAGTTCCGCCGTGATATGGATCAGCTGCTTAACGATCTGCGCAACTGCCCACCCGCCGAAGACCGTGAGCGGGTCTATTATGCTGGGCTCAAGGAAATTGAGGCGGAGGAGGCTGCGGCTCGGGATGGCGTCATCATCGAAGAGGCGGTGGCGGCAAAACTAAATGACATCGGCACGCGCGTCGGCGTAGCGCTGCCGCCCGCGATAGGAGCGAAATGAATGGTTGAGGTTACACGTGTTTCGGCGGCCGCCACGCCTGAAGCGATCGGCATTGTCCATCTTGGACTAGGGGCCTTTCATCGCGCTCATCAGGCGGTTTACTTACAGCGCTGCCTTAATGATTCAGACAATGATTCAAGTAATGATTCTGATGCCGGCAGATGGGGCGTGTGCAGTGCCAATATCCGCTCCAACCGTGCCTTGGTCGACCAGCTGCGTGAGGCCGGTTATCGCTATCATGTCGCTGAATATGGCGATAGCGAGCATGTCACGCTGCGCGAGATCGACGTGATTCAGGAGGCGCTGTTTACTGGTCAGGACAAAAGTGGCGTATGGGGCGATGATCTTGACGTGTTGCTTGACCGCATGGCCGCACCGGAGACGCGTATCGTCACCCTCACCGTGACCGAGAAGGGCTATTATTTGAGCCCGGCTGAAGGTCGGCTCAGAGAAGACGATTCCTCGATTGCTGCCGATATCGCCAATCCTGAGCGGCCGCGTACCGCGCCGGGGCTGATCGTCGCTGCTCTGCGCCGCCGCCGTGAACAGGGATTGCCGCCATTCGCGGTGCTGTCGTGCGACAACATGCCGGACAACGGTCGGCGTACCCGCGCCGCTGTGGTCCAGCTCGCCGCGCGTCAGGATGAAGGTGGGCAAGGCGAAGGGTTGGCCGAGTGGATTGAAGCCAACGTCGCCTTTCCCTCTAGCATGGTTGACCGCATTGTGCCGGCAATGACGGATGCCTCGTTCGATCAATTGCGTGAACTGGGCTGTGATGATGACGCTGCGGTAGTTTGCGAGGCGTTCTCGCAGTGGGTGGTCGAGGATGATTTTCCTCAAGGCAGGCCGCAGTGGGAGCACGTCGGTGTCGAGATGGTCGATGATGTGGGCCCATTCGAGACGATGAAGTTGAGGATGCTCAACGGCAGCCACTCGCTGCTTGCGTATGTTGGCACCATGGCCGGCTTCGCGACGGTGGCCGAGGCGATCGCCGACCCCGCCATGGCGGGCTTCATTCATCGCTACATGACGGAAGAAGCCGCACCGACGCTAGACATGCCGGTGGGCGTCGACGTGGGCGGCTACGCTGAGCAGCTCGTGGCGCGCTTTGGCAATGATAGTTTGAAGCATCGCTTGCAGCAGATCGCCATGGATGGTTCGCAGAAGCTGCCGCAGCGCTTGTTGCATGGGGCCGAACAATGCCTGAGTGAAGAGCGTTCGATTGACTGCACCGCACTGGGCATTGCCGCCTGGATACGCTATACGAAAGGCGTCGACGCCAATGGCGAGACGTTCGACGTCAGCGATCCGTTGCGTGAGATCTACGTACAACTGCATGCCGCTCATGGTGACGATGCGCAGTCATTGGTCATGGCCTTTTTGGCGCTGCGTGACATCTTTCCAGCACGGCTGGCTGAGCGCGATGATTTTGCGCAGGCTGTGATGAGCGCCTATCGTGAGTTGGTTGATCATGACGCGCGTCAGGTGCTGGCAGTGTCTTCTTCGGCGTCATGAATAAAAATTGTCCTCAGTTCCTGGAGTAAACAGCATGGAGCATACCTGGCGCTGGTTCGGCCCTAACGACCCTATCACGCTCAAGGAGATCAAGCAGACCGGCGCAACCGGCATTGTCACTGCCCTGCACGAAATACCCAACGGCGAGGTCTGGCCGCTGGAGGCGGTCCGTGAGCGCAAGGCGTTGATCGAAGCGGCGGGGCTGTCCTGGTCAGTGGTTGAGAGCGTACCGGTTCATGAGGATATCAAGCAGGGCAAGGGTGAGCGCGACCGTCATATCGCCAACTATCAGCAGACGCTCAGAAACCTTGCTGCCTGCGGGATCGATATCGTTTGCTACAACTTCATGCCGATTCTTGATTGGACGCGTACCGATCTCGCCTTTGCACTGCCAGACGGTGGCTGGGCACTACGCTTCGATCAGGATGCCTTTGCCGCCTTCGACTTGTTCATCCTGATGCGGCCTGGTTCGCTGGAAGAATACAGCGATCTTGAGATCACCCGCGCCCGGATGTACGCCGAATCGCTTGACGAGGCGGGGCGTGCTCAGCTGGTGTCCAATATCATTGCCGGTCTGCCGGGTTCAGAGCAGAACTACACGCCTGAACAGTTTCTGGAAGTTCTTGCTGATTACGCTGCTATTGACGAAGCCAAGCTGCGTGACAATATGACCTATTTTCTGCGTGCGGTTGTGCCGGTAGCGGAAGAAGTGGGCGTGCGCATGGCGGTGCATCCTGATGATCCACCCCGCCCGCTACTGGGTTTGCCGCGTATCGTTTCGACCGCTGCGGATGTTCAGTGGCTGCTCGATACGGTGCCGAGTCCGGCCAATGGGCTGACGTTCTGTACCGGTTCCTATGGCGTGCGTGAAGACAACGATCTGGTCGAGATGGCGATGCGTTTTGCCGACAAGATATATTTCGTTCATCTACGCGCGACGACACGTGAACCCGATGAGCCACGCAGCTTCCACGAGGCGCATCATCTCGCCGGTAATGTCGACATGGTCGGCGTTATCCAGACGCTGGTAAAGGAAGAGCGTCGCCGTAACCTTGAAGGCGGGCCGTGTATTCCGCTGCGTCCTGATCATGGTCATCAGCTGCTTGATGATCAGCACAAGACGACCAACCCGGGTTATTCGATGATCGGTCGCCTGAAAGGGCTGGCGGAAATCAGAGGCGTGGAATTGGCGGTGAGCCAGCTGACCTCCTAGCGGGCCTTAGATAGTGGGTCTTAGATAGCGGGCCTTAAAGTCATCGCCAAAGGGGCATCCTGTTTCTGGGTGCCCCTTTTTATTTGTGGATTCTTATGTTCATCCTCCATGAACGGACGGGGCTCAACTACAGTATAAATATCGAAGAAAAGCATCACCGACGCACGGGGATTCTATGTACCAGAAGCGTCATGCTCTCACCTTATTGCCTACGCTTGGCTGGCTGCTCGTGATCATGTTGGGTACTTCCATGGCAGCGTATGCGGCGGCTGAGTCAGCTGAGTCAGGTATTGCTGACTCGTCTCGGCGTTCTGCGCTGGTCATGCAGCTTAACGGTGCCGTCAGTCCGGCAAGCGCGGATTATTTCCAGCGCGGACTGGCACGTGCCGAGGCCGAGAATGCCGAAGTGGTCGTGCTCGAACTCGATACGCCTGGCGGGTTGTTTGCATCAACCCGCGACATGATTGCAGCCATCCTCGATTCTGCTGTACCGGTAGTGATCTATGTCGCCCCCGAGGGCGCACGGGCGGCGAGCGCCGGTACCTATCTGCTCTATGTCAGTCATATTGCCGCGATGGCGCCAGCTACCCATTTGGGTGCGGCGACACCGATCCAACTGATCGGTGGCGATAACGATGACGCGCCAAGCGGTGAAAAAAGCGACGACAACTCTCCAGTGCCAGCCAACGCTGAACAGCGCAAGCAGCTTGAAGACGCGGTGGCGTATATTCGCTCCCTGGCCGAGCGGCGCGGACGCAATGCCGACTGGGCCGAACGCGCCGTTCGCGAAGCCGTCACCTTGACCGCGAGCGAGGCTGAGCAGCAGAACGTGGTCGACATCGTTGCACCCAGTCTTGATGCGCTATTTTCACGTATCGATGGGCACGAGGTGGCACTCGCTTCCGGCCCGCGGCGGCTCGATACTGCCGATATCGCCATCGAGCGCTTTGCCCCCGACTGGCGCACGCGGCTCTTATCGGTTATTGCCGATCCCAACATCGCTTATCTGCTGCTACTGGCCGGCGTGATAGGACTGGTATTTGAGCTGCTCAGCCCTGGTCTGCTGCTGCCTGGCGTGCTGGGTGCGGTCAGTTTGCTGTTGTCCTTCTATGCGTTTCAAATCCTGCCGGTCAACGTGGCGGGAATGACACTGTTACTGGTCGGCATCGCCCTGATTATTGCCGAGGCGTTCGCACCGGGTGTCGGTGTGCTCGGCTTCGGTGGACTGGCTGCCTTTGTTGTCGGCTCGGTGTTGCTGATGGATGGCACTGGACTGTGGGTGTCGCTGCCGCTGATCGGCGGCACGGCGCTGGTCATCGGTGGCTTTTTGCTGTGGATGGTAATGCGTCTGGCCAAGCTGCGGCGCCAGCCGGCGCAAGGCGGGCAGGAAGAACTGATCGGCGCGGTGGCGGTAGCGCGGGATGACTTCAATGCTGAAGGTAACGGTCACGTGCTGCTGCATGGTGAACGCTGGAATGCCCACGCTAGTGTTGCCGTTCACAAAGGTCAGCCTCTGCGTGTTATTGCCGTGAATGGCTTGCGTGTCGAGGTAGAACCCGGCGAGCCGCAGGCATCGCCTCCTTCTCACATTTCGGATTCGGGAGAACGTCCATGATTATTCCCTACCTTGTGCCTGTCCTGATCGTGATCATTCTGATCGCAGCATCGATTCGCATCCTACCGGAGTATCAGCGCGGCGTGGTGTTCTTCCTCGGGCGTTTTCAAGGCGTCAAGGGCCCGGGGCTGATCATCGTTATTCCGGTCATTCAGAAAATGGAGCGCGTCGATCTGCGTACCATTACCCTCGACGTGCCGGGCCAGGACGTGATCTCACGTGACAACATTACAGTGCGAGTCAACGCCGTGGTCTATTTTCGCGTTGTCGATCCCGAACGGGCGATTATCCAGATCGAGAACTTCGGCATGGCAACCAGCCAGATCGCCCAGACCACGCTACGGTCGGTGCTCGGCAAGCATGATCTCGACGAGATGCTTTCCGAGCGCGACAAGCTCAACGACGACATCCAGGAGATCATCGATGCTCAGACCGAGGCGTGGGGGATCAAGGTTGCCAATGTTGAGATCAAGCAGGTCGATATCGATGAGAACATGATTCGCGCGATTGCCCGTCAGGCTGAGGCAGAGCGTGAGCGGCGCGCCAAGATCATTGCCGCCGAAGGCGAAATGCAGGCATCACAGAAACTGGTCGAGGCCGCTGACATGATGTCGCGCAATCCCGCTGCGCTGCAGCTGCGTTACCTGCAGACGATGAGTGACATGAGTAACCGCAACGCCTCGACCATCATCTTCCCGCTGCCGCTGGAAATCACCGAGATATTTCAGCAGTTCAGGGCCAAGCGCGACGCTGGCACCGATGATGGGCGCAGGCAGGACACACCGTGATCGTGTGAGCGAGGAGTTAAAGGTTCACTGGGGCATGGCCATGCACTGGCCATGCCTTTTTTCATGGCGCCGTTATATGTCAACGCTGATCTGATCTGGATAGCGGCTCTTGTATGGACAATGACGGAATCTACCGCGAGTATCGAGTCATCGGTCGGACTTTGGTCACCTCGGCGGAGCGCTTCATTAACGTCTTTGATTTCAAGAAAATGCTGACAAGGTGAGAAGCGACCTGATTCAACGAGGCGAGTGCAACAATTGTCAATCGTGTCGCCGTGGATGATAAACCTGAAGAAGTCGAAAAAATAATGAGTGGCCACTAAACAGTCATCACTATGAGGTAAAGGAGACACAGTATGACCACAGCTCACGTAATGGCCTGTATCGACGGTTCCGTCTTTGCCCCTACGGTATGCGATTACGCCGCCTGGGCGAGCCTACGCCTTGATGTGCCGCTGACCTTCGTCCATGTGCTGGACAAGGAACGTGCGACCCAGAGCGATCTGAGCGGCAACATCGGCCTCGGCAGTCGCGAACATCTGCTTGAGGAGCTGGCGACGCTCGATGAGAAACGCGCCAAGATCGCTCAGGAGCAGGGGCGGTTGATGTTGGATGCAGCGGTGGATCGCGCTAGAGCCGACGGTGTAGCTGATGTTCATTGTCGTCAGCGCAACGGTGAACTGGTCGAGACGCTAACCGAACTTGAAGGCGATATCCGTCTGCTGGTGTTGGGTAAGCGCGGTGAATCCAACGATGAGCATCTGGGCAGCAACCTTGAGCGTGTCGTGCGCGCATTGCACCGCAATATTCTTATTACGACAGGGGAATTCCGCACGCCCGAGCAGGCGATGATCGCCTTCGACAACAGCGCCACCACACGGCGCGGTATCGAGACGCTTGCGGCAAGCCCGCTGCTCAAAGGCCTTGAGTGCCATCTGGTCACCGTTGGTATCGACAGTGAGGCTGCTCGTGAGGGCCTGCCGTGGGCGCGCGAAGTGCTGGGCGCCGCTGGGCTTGACGTGACCACGGCGACCCGTGCCGGCCATGTGGAGGAGGCGCTCGACAAGTACGTGAAAGACAACGCCATTGACCTGATCGTGATGGGCGCCTATGGCCATTCACGTATTCGCCATCTGCTGGTCGGCAGTACCACTACGGCGATGATGCGCAAGGCGGACGTGCCGGTGCTGCTGATGCGCTGAGCGATTTCATTGCGGTGGCACAGTCGAAACTTCTCTAACTGAACATGACTATGGCGAGTCCCGCGCTTGTGCGGTATTTTTACTGAGCAGACGAACTAATTTATAGGTAACAGGCTATTTTCGATTAACGACAACATTACTAGTCACCTCGCGATCACCCCATAGACAGCGCGTCAATCAGGGAAGAAGGAGAAGTCCGGTGAAGATGTCATTCAGTGAGCAAGATGCGTCCGTTTCCAAGGCGTCGAGCCTTTACCACACCGCAGGCGAGCTGCTTGCCAAGGCCGATATCCAGCTCGACGGCAGCCGACCTTGGGACATGCGCATCAAGTCGACGGAAGTGCTGGATCGCGCACTGTCAGAGGGCAATTTGGGCTTGGGTGAGGCCTATATGGATGGCCTGTGGGAGGCCGATCAGCTTGATGAGTTCTTTTTTCGTCTGCTGAGGGCTAATCTGTATGAGCAAGTCAAACCCAGCAAGCTGGTCCTGCACGCACTGCGTGCCAAGCTGACCAATCTGCAGAGCATCAAGCGCGCCTGGCAAGTCGGCGAAGCTCACTATGATCTTGGCAACGATTTCTACGCCGCAATGCTCGACAAGCGCATGACCTATACCTGCGGCTACTGGAAAAATGCGACGACACTGGACGAGGCGCAGGAAGCCAAACTCGATCTGATTTGCCGCAAGTTGGACCTCAAACCGGGCATGAAGGTTCTTGATATCGGCTGCGGCTGGGGCAGCTTCATGGCCTACGCCGCTGAGCACTACGGCGTTGAGTGCGTCGGCGTGACTATCTCCCGCGAGCAGGCGGAGTACGGCAAGTCGCTGATGAAGCGCGGCCTGCCGGTCGAGTTCCGGCTGCAGGACTATCGCGAGCTCAATGAAACGTTTGATGCGATCGTCAGCATCGGCATGTTTGAGCACGTCGGGCACAAGAACCATCGTGCGTATATGGAGGTAGCGCATCGCTGCCTGCGCGACGACGGGCTTTTTCTGCTGCATACCATTGGTAAAAAAGTACGTGAAAGCACGCCCGATCCGTGGATTGATCGCTACATTTTTCCCAATGGTGACCTGCCTTCCATCGGGCAGATCGGCGATGCGGCAGGCGAGCTGTTCATCACTGAAGATCTACATAACTTCGGCGCTGATTACGACAAGACGCTGATGGCCTGGCACGCCAACTTCGAGCGCAGCTGGCCACAGTTCAAGGAGCGCTTCGGTGAGCGCTTCTATCGCATGTGGCGCTATTACCTGCTGTCGTGCGCCGCCTCGTTTCGTGCGCGCGATATCCAATTGTGGCAGTGGGTACTGTCGAAGCAGGGCGTGCTCGGCGGCTACCAGCGGGTTGATTGAACGCCATTATTTGCGTCGCCTGGACGTCAGCGTGCGTTCTGACGTCCGGCTTTGGCCGCTTCGTGGGTGTACGTCCGGTTTATGCCTGCTAAACTACGCACTCTTTTTTCTTAGATGTTTGGCTAATTTGATGTTCTCAGCGCCTGTCATGACCCTCTGGAGCCTGACTCCACCCTAAGTTCGCCTTCCCCAGGCGATAAGCGCTCAACATGAGCGTTTTCAGCATCATGGCGCCTTTCTGGCGCGTTTTCCCGATAGTGTTCGATAGTTTAAATACGTTTATTCATAGCGTGCGTGGTAACGCGCCGAGATTTCGAGCGTCAGCCGGAGATAGCCGACGTATGGCGATTGGTTATTTCATTAAATGGCATATGGCGCGCAACTCTGGCCGTGGTTTTACTACGTTCAATAACCACCTGTTTCAACAACCACCTGGATAGGATGATGATTGGCTCGATAAAACAAAACTGGTTTTCCAACATAAGAAACGACGTGCTGTCGGGACTCGTGGTCGCGCTGGCATTGATTCCTGAGGCGATCGCCTTCTCGATCATTGCCGGCGTCGATCCCAAGGTTGGCCTCTACGCGTCGTTTTCGATGGCGGTAGTGATCGCACTGACCGGCGGACGCCCAGCGATGATTTCGGCCGCGACCGGGGCGATGGCGCTGTTAATGGTGACGCTGGTACGTGATCACGGTCTTGAGTACCTGTTCGCGGCGACGATTCTGACTGGTCTTTTGCAGATCGCTGCGGGTTATCTCAAGCTCGGGGCGCTGATGCGCTTCGTTGCCCGCCCGGTGGTGACCGGTTTCGTCAACGCTCTGGCGATTTTGATTTTCATGGCACAGCTGCCGGAGCTGACCAATGTCACCTGGCACGTCTATGCGATGACCGCGGTGGGGCTTGGCATCATTTATCTCTTTCCCTATCTGCCCAAGCTCGGCAAGGCAGTGCCCTCGCCGATGGTCTGCATCGTGGTGTTGACCGCATTTTCCATGTGGATGGGGCTCGATATCCACAAGGTTGGCGATATGGGCGAGCTGCCTGACAGCCTACCGGTCTTTTTGATTCCTGATATTCCGTTCAATCTCGACACGCTGCTGATCATCCTGCCGTACTCGATCACCATGGCAATGGTTGGCCTGCTTGAGTCGATGATGACCGCCACCATCGTCGACGATCTAACCGATACCGGCAGTGACAAGAACAAGGAATGCCGTGGTCAGGGCTGCGCCAATATCGTTACCGGTTTCCTCGGCGGTATGGCTGGCTGCGGCATGATCGGCCAGACGGTGATCAACGTGAAATCCGGCGGACGTACGCGGCTGTCGACCATGGTCGCCGGTATTGGCCTGCTGATCCTGGTGGTGTTTCTCGGCCCGTGGGTATCGCAGATTCCGATGGCGGCGCTGGTCGCGGTGATGATCATGGTCTCGATCGGTACCTTCAACTGGGGCTCGATACGTGATCTCAAGCGCCTGCCGTTGACCACCAATATCGTCATGCTCGCCACCGTTGCCGTGGTCGTCGCTACTGATAATCTGGCGATTGGCGTGCTCGTCGGCGTGCTGCTGTCGGCGCTGTTCTTCGCCAACAAGGTCGGCCGCGTGCTGCATGTCGGCGCCAGTGATGCCGCCGATGGCGCCCGTGAATACACGGTTACCGGTCAGGTCTTCTTCTCGTCTACCACTCAATTCGTTGATGCGTTTGACTTCAAGGAAGCGGTCGATCGGGTCAGAATCGACCTGACCCATGCCCATTTCTGGGATACCACCGCCATCGAAGCACTCGACAAGGTAGTGATCAAGTTCCGCCGTGAGGGCACCGATGTTGAGCTCATCGGGCTTAACGAAGCAAGTGCAACGCTGGTTGATCGCTTCGCGGTTCACGATAAACCCGACGCCGAGAAACTAATGGGCGGCCACTGATCTAAGGGGGACACCATGACGACTCGTGTAATGGGATGTATCGATGGTTCAAGCTTTGCTACGGCGGTATGCGACTATGCCGCTTGGGCAAGTTTGAAACTCGGTGCACCGCTGACGTTCCTGCATGCGTTGGACGAACATGTCGAAAGGCCGGAGTCCGACCTGAGCGGCAATATCGGCCTGGGTAGCCGTGAACATCTGCTTGAAGAACTGGCGCAGCTTGACGAGCAGCATGGCAAGCTGGCGCGCCAGCACGGCCAGTTGATGCTGGAGGATGTCAGGCAGCGCGCCGAGGAGAAAGGGTGTAATGCGCCTCAGGTGCGCCAGCGCCATGGCGGGCTGGTCGAGGCGCTTGCCGAACTTGAAGATGAGATTCGTCTGCTGGTGTTAGGTAAGCGCGGTGAAGCTGCCGCCACGGCGAGTGAGCACTTGGGCAGCAATCTGGAGCGCGTCATCCGTGCCGTGCACAAGCCGGTACTGGTGGCGATCGATGATTATCGTGACATCAAGCGGGTCATGATCGCTTTCGACAACAGCGCAACGACACGGCGCGGCGTGGAAATGCTCGCTGCTGGTGGATTGCTAAACGGACTGGCTTGCCATGTGGTCACCATCGGTGCGGACAGTGAAGCCGCCCAGAAAGGCTTGCCATGGGCTGAAGGCGTATTGAGCACGGCGGGTATTGATGTCACCAGCGTAATCCGCTCCGGTGATGTCGAAGAGACTCTCGCATCCTATGCACGAGACAATGCCATTGATCTGATGGTGATGGGCGCTTACGGACATTCGCGTATTCGTCATCTACTAGTCGGCAGCACGACCACAGCAATGATCCGCAATACTCAGATACCGCTGTTGCTGCTGCGCTGACTAACGGTTGCTGCGCTGATAGCGCATCAACTGCGCTGTCCGATATCAAAAAGGCCCACCTGACGGTGGGCCTTTCTTGTATGACACGATGGCGCTCAGACGCTGGTTTCACTTGCGGCGTGCGTGCGTTTGGCCGCTCGCGTAATGACACGATCGACCACGGCGGCACAGGCCACATCACCAGTAATGTTAAGCGCGGTGCGGGTCATATCGAAGATACGATCGAGAGCGATCAGAAGCGGCAATCCTTCGATGGGAATGCCGGCAGCGAGTAGCACTGCGACCACCAGAAACGAAGGGCCGGGTACGCCCGCTTGGCCGATCGCGCCGACGGTAGCGGTGAAGACGATCGCCGCATAGGCACCGAATCCCAGTTGAACGTCGAAAACCTGAGCGAAGAACACCGCTGCCAGGCCGTAATAGATCGCGTTGCCGCTCATGTTGATGGTGGCACCCAACGGCAACACGAATGAACAGGTTTCGTTGGAGAGCTTCAGTTCCTTCTCGGCCACCTCCATGTTGACCGGCAGCGTGGCCATGGATGAGGCCGTGGAAAGAGCCACCACCTGAGGCTTCTTCATCAGGCGTAGAAAGCGCCCCACCGGGACATCCGAGCCGAACTTGACGATCAGCGGGTAAACGATGAAACCGTAGATCAGAAGGGCCACAAGATAGACCACGACCAGCTTGGCGATCAGTTCAAGCACGTGGAAGCCGAAGGTGCCGACCGCATTGGCCATCAGCCCGAATACGCCGATCGGGGCGATCCACATCACCACCTTGATCATCCACACGAACGCATCCATCAGTGTATGCAGGCCGCTGATCAGTGGCGCGGTGCGCTGTTTATCAATCTTGGTCAGGGCGATGCCGAGAAACATGCAGAACACCAGAATCTGCAGGATATTGGCCTGAGACAGCGCATCGAAAATATTGGTCGGGATCATGCCTAGAATAGTGTCCCATACGCCCGGCACGTCGCCCTTGTCGGCATACTCACTTGACAGCGAAGCACTCAGATCGACGCCCACGCCCGGCTTGAATAGCACGCCCATCGCGATCGCCAGAGCCACCGCCAGGGCAGAGGTCAGTAGAAAGAAGAGCAGCGTTGTCAGACCGACCCTGCCCGCTGCTGAGCTATTGCCGAGCCCTGCTGCGCCGGCAATGATGGAGACTGCAATCAGCGGCACGACCAGCATCTTGATCAGGTTGATAAATAAATCACCCAGCGGGGCAAAGATGGCGGCCTGTTCACCCATCCAGACGCCGACCAGCGCACCAACGATCATGGCTACCACGACCTGGACGCCGGTATTACTCATTATATTCTTTGTCATTTTCCCGCTTTGCCCTCGCGTTATTGCTGTGTCTTGGCATATCCAAAGGCGAAGGATTATGGCGGATGATGCCGTAAGAGAAAAATCGTATGCTGCTAATGAATGCAATTATTGCCAGCACGCGCTGCGTTGGGTGGCTAACGCTGTGCCGAAGCATCAACGCAAAAACCGCCCGAAGGCGGTTTCTGTTGCGATTCAAACGGGCTTCTCAGCCTACTTGATGGTTACCATGTCGCCCTTGAGCGTGACGCCCGCGACCACATTGCCGGCATGACACTCATAGCGATTGTTGTCGGAATTCTCGCGCTTATCGTAGTAGCTGACGATATTGACGATCGCATTGGCACCGACCTGACGCGCACGCTCCTGCAAGTCGATCAGCGCGGAAAGTGCGACCCAGCGGCAGGCGCCTTCATCCGATTTAGTCACGGAGTTGGTCTTGCGCTCAGTAAAATAGCCGCCGCGCCGCGTCTGGATTTCCGGATGAACCTGATCGCCGAAATACATCCGAATGGCAGGGTCAAGCTTCTGCTGAGCATCGGGCAGCGCCAGCACATCCTTGTAAGGCATCATGTAAAAGGTATCGCGTGCTTGCGCCTGGCCCGGCACAGCGCAGATAAATGCTGCACATACAGCGGTAGCGGCCAAGTAACTCTTTAATGGCATGGATGGACCCTCCATGTTGCTTACTCATGTTCTGAAAACGACGTTTCGGCAGGCAAGCCGAGCATCTGTCTATCTGCTATCGGCCTGCCCATAAGGCCAGACAGAATCGCTTCGCCTGTATATGCCGAGCGGTGCCCAATGTAGCCGTTTACGCGATGTAAACAAAGCGAAATTAACAGGGGCCAAATGAGCGGCGGCCTGTTTTTGCGTAGCGCCTATTTATATCTGAGCCTGCGAGCTAACCGTTTGATATCGATAGCTGCGTTGCTGTAGCGCACGATGATTTTGATGTGGCAAACGCTAATAAAGCCCGCCATTGACGGCAATGACCTGACGCGTGATGTAGGCCGCATCAGCCGAGCACAGAAAGCTGATGGCACCGGCGACTTCCTCCGGTTCACCCACGCGCCGCATGGGCACCTGGGCCAGCGTCTGCTGATCGACTGCATCGTCTGTCATGTCGGTGGCAATCCAGCCCGGTGCTACGCAGTTGACGGTGATGCGACGCTTGGCGAGTTCCAGTGCCAATGCCTTGGTCGCGGCAATCAGGCCACCCTTGGCTGCGCTGTAGTTGACCTGACCACGGTTGCCCATCATGCCGGCAGCGGAGGAGAGCGTGACGATCCTTCCGGGCTTGCGGCGTTGAATCATCGCCATTACCAGCGGGCGCAGGACATTGTAGAAACCATTGAGATTGGCATCGATCACGCCATCCCACTGCTCGTCGGTCAATGCGGGAAAGGGCGCATCGCGGGTCATCCCGGCATTGAGTATCACGCCGTAATAGGCGCCATGCTCGGCGACATCGCGCTCAAGCGTTTCCCGAACCGTATTGCGTGCGCTGACATCAAACGCTACGACGCGGGCTTGTCGGCCCAGGGCACGGATGTCATCGGCTATGACGTTGGCTTCTGTTACACGGCTACGGCAGTGCACCACAATATCAAAGCCATCACGGGCGAGACGTAGCGCGATGGCGCGGCCTATCCCACGGCTAGCGCCGGTTACCAGAATGGTCTCGGTCATGAGGTAAACAGCTCGTCTGAGTCGGAAGGTTGAAAGACATTGAGGGTGGCCTCGGCGAGGCGTTCACCACGGCAAGTCAGCTGGCCCTGGAACGTTCCCAGACCATTGTCGGCTTGAAAATCGAGCGTAATGACCACGTCGACCGGCACGTCAAAAGGCAAATGCTCACATGTGGCGCTGTAGTGCTTGGTGCCGAGTAGCAGACCGATACGCGGTGGTATGTCCGCGGGCGAGTTGAGTCCCGCCCAGGCAGCAACGGCCTGCGCCATCCATTCAAGCCCGGCCCACACGGGTATACCCGCTTCGGGACGCGCGAGATCGACCAGCAGGCTATCTCGTCGTGGTATTACCCGGGCTGTGAGGCTCCGCGCATCGCAGGCGATCACGTCGTCAAGCAGGCACATCGGGCCTTGATGGGGCACCAGAGAGGCAATGGGTGGGTAGCTCATGTGCGTTCCAGCAGCAGCGCAATGTTGTTGCCACCAAAAGCGAAGGAGTTCGACAGCGCGCGCTGAACTACGCCGTCATGGGGCTTGCTCACCAGCGGCAGCGGGGGCAGCGCCGGGTCATAGTTGCCATCGAAGACGTGGCGCGGCAAGAACCCGTGCTCCAGCGCCAGCCAGCAAAATGCGGCTTCGAGCGCACCGGCCGCGCCCAGCGTATGGCCGGTCAGTGATTTGGTTGAACTGCTGGCGGGTAGTGAATCGGTAAAGACAGCGTGCACTGCGCGGGCTTCCATCACATCGTTATGCTCGGTCGCAGTGCCATGCAGGTTGAGATAGCCGATAGCGTCAGGTGGTAACTTCGCCATCGATAGCGCGTCGCGCATTGCCTTTGCCGCGCCGCGTCCTTCCGGGTCCGGTGCTGAAATATGATGCGCATCGGAGGATTCGCCATAGCCCGTCAGCTGAATACCGCCGGGCTCACGGGTAACGATGAACAATGCGGCGGCTTCGCCGATATTGATGCCGCGCCGGTTAGCGGAACACGGCTGGCAGGGCGCGTCACTGACCGCTTCAAGCGAGGCGAAACCATTAACGGTCAACCCACAGAGCGAATCAGCGCCACCGGCAATCACCGCATCGCATTGACCGGAGAGCAATAGCCGGCGCGCTGCGGCCAAGGCGCGTGCACCGGAGCTGCATGCCGTGGATAACGTCCAGGCCGGGCCGGTGAGGGCGAGACGTTCGGCAATGAATTTCGCGGGTGCACCGAGTTCCTGGCGGGTGTAGCGATACTCATCATCAAAATCGTTACCGGGGCCAGTACGGGCAATGGCGCGTTCTGTTTCAAGTACGCCAGAGGTGCTGGTACCCATGACCACGCCGATGCGCTCAGGGGCAAAACGCTTGAGGGTGGCAGGCAGTGCATCACCTAACGCGTCCAATGTCGCCGCGATCAATTGATTGTTGCGGCTCTTGTGATCCTCGGGCCAGCCTTCGGTTGAAGGGAGCGTGACGTTAACCTGACCGAGCGGCAACGGCCGGCCAGGGGTGAAGGCTTCAGTCACGCTCAACCCGCGCTGGCCGCTGCGCAGTGCGTCAACGACATCTTCATGGCGTATGCCGAGGCTACAGATGATACCTGGGGCGGAAAGGCGACAGCCTATGGCGTGAGTCATAACGCTGGCCTCATAACGGAGAAATGGTCAGGCGGTAGCCGCCTTCGTGATCGATAAGCAGGACGCTGCCATCAGCGCGGTAGTCGAGATGCGCCATCAGCGTATCACCGTGGTAGATATCGCGATCACCACGGGTTTGACGCGCATTGGCCTGCGACGGTGCTGAGCTGACAATGCGCCACTCGCTGCCTTGCCAGGCAGTGGCGAGCGCAGTATAGGGCCATAACCCCCATTCGAGCCGCGTTGCAAGCCATGCAGCAGGAAAGGGAGGGTCCATCAGCTGCTGGGTAAAACGCGCACCTTGATCATCATGCACCAAGGTCAGCAGGCGCTGTCCGGTGGGCATAGCGATGACAACGCGGAGCTGATCATCAGCAAGACGGATCACGGCCAGCAGCGTCTGTGGTGGCTCGCTTTCAGCCTTGATCGGCTCGAAGTTGAGCAGGCGGGTCAGGGTCTGTGGGGCTTCAGGGTGAGTGAGCTTAGGTGTCGGCGCAATACTGGGCCCAACGCAGCCGCCAAGACTGATGACGCCAAGCATCAGCATCGCCGCCAAGCACATCCACGATAAGCGTAAGGTCATAAGGTCCGCCTTGCAGCGATAAGCAGTAGTGAATGCATCATGAGTGAGCGCACAGCTCAGCCAGACTGTCGAGTCGCCGACGCGGCTCGGCGGCGAAAGGATTGTCAAGATCCCAGGCGTAGCCGGCCAGCACGGCGCTGATCATGCGTTTTAGATATTCCGGTGGATTGGGGTGGAAGATGATCGCTGGCAGGCGACCGTCATACCAGGCCTCGACAAAGGCGCGAAAGGTATCGATGCCACGACGCAGTGGCGCTTCGAATTCTGTCGCCCAGTCGGGTGTCTCACCGTTTAACTGGCGCGCCACCAACCCGGCGGCTTGACTGGCCGAACGGATGGCGATGGTCACCCCTGACGAGAAGACGGGATCGAGGAACTCGCCGGCGTTACCAAGCAAGGCATAACCGGGGCCATGCAGGTGCGTCACGTCAGCGCTGTAGCCTTTCAGTACGCCTATATCACGGCACGGCCGGGCATCGCGCAGTAGGGCACTCAGCTGAGGATCATCGTTCAACAGGGCAGCGTGCCTTGCCTGCGGGGAGTCGCCGCAGGCCTCGATAATGGTGCTATCGCCGACAAAACCGAGCGACGCGCGGCCGTTTGAGAACGGAATCAGCCACGACCATACCGAGGCGTGGCGAGGGTGCAGGCCAATCAGTACCTTGTCACGGTCATAATGATCGTCGGTAATGTGATCCTCAACGTGGGTAAACACCGCCATGCGCGATTCGAGGCGGGCATCGCGGCAGAGCCCTTCCAACTGCGCCAGCACGCGAGCGTAACCGCTGGCATCGAGTACGAAGCGCGCATTGAGGCGGTAGCGTGAGCCGTCTTCGCGGAGAATATCAAGTGCAGGAGCTAGCGGGTCAGCGTAAAAGGCGGTCACCGTCTCACCGAAGCGGACCGTGGCGCCAGAGGCCTCGGCTGCGGCGATCAGGCGCTGGTCGAAATCGGCACGCTCGACCTGAAACGTCGTGCCCCAACCGGGGGTGAACTTGTCGCGAAAATCGATATCGACGATCTCATCGCCGCGTTGAAAACGAGCCCCATTTTTGGATTGGTAGCGCCCGGTCTGGACGGCTTCAAGCAGTCCGGCTTCTTCAAGATGGATCATGCATTGGGGAAGCAGGCTCTCACCGATAGAGAAGCGCGGAAAATGGGTGCGCTCGATAACCTGCACGGCCAAGCCGTGACGGAGCAGGACGCTAGCGGCCACGGCGCCGGCAGGCCCGGCACCGATAATGGCCACATCGGTAGAGATGTGTTCCTCGGGCGGTGATGCTTCATTCATGGTGTAGCGTTGTTCCATGGCAGGCGGTCAATGGTCAGGTTCGAGGTGCACGGGTAGACGTGGCTGTACCAGAGGCACCAGCAGCCACACGGCGAGCAGGCCAATCAATGCGGTCATGCCGATATGATGTAATACCTGCGTGGCGCTGAAGGCAAGCAGGCCAAACGCAAGCAGGCTGGAAATTGTCGAGAGCGTAATCGCGAGCCATGCATGACGGGCGCCGGGGTGCTCCGTTGCGAAGATGCCCGCATCCAGCCCGATCCCCAAAACCAAAAGCAGGGCAAGCTGATGGAACAGGTTGAGACTGACGCCGCTCACGGCATAGCTGGCAAGGACAACAAGCAGAGCGCCGGCGGCCGGGGCAATAACCCGCCAGGTCCGGCGTCGGTAGCGTACTATCAGCAAAAGCGTCACAACCGCAAGGGCCAGAGCAACCCAGCCGGCGATTTCACGGCGCAGCTCACCGAGAATGGTGGATAGCTTATCGACACGGTCAACGAATTCGATGTCAGGCGAATCGCTATCCAGCGTTGTCATTGCCTGACGGGCCTCGGCATCAAAAGCCCCACTGAAGACAATGACACCGGCAACGCCGCCATGCTCGTCATCGCCTAACCACAACCGGCGATCGCTTTCCCCCAACGGGCTTGCCAGCCAGGCATCAATCGTAAGCCTGGGTACGTCATCGAGCGTGTTCATGGCGCGTGAGACAAGCGCTTCGGGCAACCCGGCTTGCTGATAGAGCATAGGCAGCTCACGCCGGTAGAGCGTGCGTACGTCTCGCAGGTTGGCGTCCTGACGGGTTGCCGAGGGAACCTGTTGGGTCAGGCTGGCATAGCTGCCAAGATGCCCCTGGCTGATCAATGTGTCGAACTGAGGCGTTAATCTTTCGGCCTTTTCAAGCCACGCCTCGGCGCTGCTAGCTGTGACTAATAGGTAAAGCGTGCCGGTATCGCGCCCAAGCAGTGATTGCACTTCGCCTTCCTCGCTGAGCAGTGTCGGCGAGGAGGTGTTGATCAAGCGCAGGCTATCGTCGCTTTTCAGGCCAACGAAAATGGTCAACAGTGCCACGGCAGCAAGCAAAAGCGCACTCTTTACGCCCAACCGGCCACGTAGCGTCTCGAACAGTCGCCACAATCGGTTAGCAATAGTATCAGCGCTTTGCGAAGGGCGTACGCGCCATAGTGGCAACCAAAGCACGACGGTCAGCCAGGCGCCTATTAGCCCGAAGGTAGCGAACAACGCCATTTGGGTCAGTCCCGGCATTGGTGTCAGTGCCTGGGCAAGATAAGCCAGCACGCTGGAGATCAAGCCTAGTGTCAGGCCCGGCAGCATGTGCCTCAAGCTGAAGCGCTCACCTTGCGTGGCGCGTGCGCACTGCAAGTGAATGGCATAGTCGATGGCCACGCCGATCAGACTGGTGCCGAAGGCGATGGTCAGCAGATGAATGCTATCGAACAACAAAGACGTCAGCGCAAAGGCGAACAACCCACCGCCGGCCAACGGTAGCAGTAATGTAGCCAGCGTGAGCGGGGAGCGGAAGACGACCAAAAGTAGCGCAATCAAGCCAATCAACGCGCCCAGCCCCAGCGTACTGATCTCGCGCTTGGCCTGACGTGCGCCATCAGTGGCGTGAAAGACAAGACCGGAGTGAAGCAGGCGGACGTCGGGATGCGCAGCGCTGAACGTGTCCAGCGTTTCGCTGAGCGCATGTTGTACCTTCATGTCGTAGGGATTGCCCGCCAACGTCGCAATGATGACGGCGGCGCGGCGTTCATCATGTGACTGGGCTGTGCCGGCCTCTACCGTGACCAGATTATCGTGCGTACTGAATATTTGCGGCATCTGGCGTGTCAGCCAGTGCTGCAGTAAGCCGAACGGGTCATGAAGCGGGTCCGGCTTGATACCGGTAGGGGAAAAAAGCTGACGCAGCGCTTCATCACGCAGCGTTGCCGTCTCGCCGGACTCGATGTGCGTTCGTGTGGCATCGTCGATCAGACGATAACGATAGGGGCCGAGCACATCGAAGACATTGGCGTTGATAAAGTCATCGGGGCGCCAGCGCAGTGACTCGATTGCGCTTGATTGGTCAAGCGCTTCGGCGAGGGCCGCGGTTGCGCCCTGTAAATCGTCAGCTTCGACCAGCAGCACGAAGCGGTCGGCAAACAGCTTGCCGAGCTGGTCGTTAGCGCGATCGATCAGCGGGTTCTGACGTGTCTCGGGCAGCAGCGCAGTGACGCGTGTATCAAAGCGGGTATCGTCCTCAAAAGCCTTGATGCCAAATACCGTACAGACCACAAGCAATGCCGCCCAGCTCCAGGCGAGCACAAGGCGCAGGCGTTTATGGCGCATCGGCATCGGTGGCCTTTGCTGCGGTAGATTCGGCATCAAGCAAGACGGTGAGCCGGTCGCCATCGTGCATGTTCATCTGAACGCGATCGAGCAGACGACCGCCGGACAAACGCACGGCATCAATATAGTTGGCAAGTCCCGGTTGGCGAGGGATCAGCAGCGCTTGCCAGGCGTCCTTGTCGCCTTCAAGCGAAATGCGAAAGCGATCATCCAGTGCCTGCAGATTGCCGTCCATCAGCTGCAGGATCAGGCGTGCTACACCGGAAGGGTCATCATCGATCGGCTGACCATCGCGATGAATGCCTTGCTTGTCGAGCGTCAGTTCCTCTTCGACCGGCTTTTCCAGATGCCAGTGCACTTCTTTGCCGCGCACGTAATCGAAACGGCCATGGCTTTCAAGCGTCGTATCGAGATCCTTGAGATAACGCTCTTGTACGAAGCGTCCCGAGAGCTTAGCGGTTTGTGACAGCTGAGCATTAAGCTCATCGAGCGACATCGCCTGAGCGGAAAGCGGCAGCACCAGCATTGCGAGTAACAGAGGGAGGCGCAGCGCCATAAGCATCGAATAAATCATGTGAGCTTCTCCAGACGGTCAATCAGAGCGGCGGGTGAGCGCGAACATAACACACCGCTGGTGAGTTCGACCGCAACCTGTACGGTATGTCCGCGCGTTAAGCGTTCGCCGCTCTCGGCGTCACGAATCTCATAAACAATTTTCATGCGCTGCTGCCATTCGCTCAGGGTGGCACGCACCCGTAAGCGCTGCTTGAAGCGGGCTGGACGCGCATAGCGTAGACGCATATCGACCACAGGCCAGCTATAGCCGGAGGCACGCATCTGCGCGTAGTTATAATCAAGACGATCGAGCAGGGCATCGCGCGCCGCTTCAAAGTAGCGTGCATAGTGGCCATGCCAGACGATCTCCATCATATCGACATCATGGAACGCGACAGTGAGTTCGACCTCGACGCTTGGCTTCTGGTCAGAATGACTCAGCCGTGGTTCAGCAATGGTGCCGCACTGATCGTCATCCATGAGCATTCTCGCTGGGCTGCTTGCTGCAGACGCCTGGCGACTGCTGGGCTTTTTGCCGTTCGGGCGCTTCGCTCCAGAACGGATAGAAGTTGAACCACTGCAGGGGATAGCGCGTGCAATAGTGCTCAAGACGCTGGGCAAACTGCTGCATCTGTTCACCAATCCAGCTGTCGCGCTCGCGTCGTTTAACCCCACGGCTGTCGCCAAGGGGTTCGAAATGGACATTGAACGTCTTGCCGTCGCGGGCGCAGATCAGAAGATAGACGGGGCAGCGCAACAGCAGCGTCAGCCAGAAGGCGCCTTCCGGAAACGCTGCAGGAGCACCGAGAAAGTTGAGCGAGCGTGCTCGGCCCTGTTCGCCGATCGGCTCGCGATCGGCGGCAATGACCACAAACCCTCCACCATCGATGCGCTCTTTCAGACGCTGCGCCGTATCGGGGCCGATATCGGTGACTTCGATGATATCCACTGCGCCGGGGCGGCGGCTTTCCTTCAACAGGGCATTGAATTTCTGTGCGTGGTGCGTATGCATCAGAAGACTCAGGCGTAGATCGTCACGTGATGACGACAGCGCCTGACATATCTCATGATTACCGATGTGGGTAACTAAAATCACGCCGCCCTGCTTGGATTCTATAGCTTCGCGCATCGTTTCCCGGTCGAGATTGTCGATCTGGGAAAGCGCTACTTCGCCGTGCAGGGCACGTACCTTGTCGAGCATGGTGACACCAAACGCCATGAAGTGGCGCAGTGTAGTCAGGCGTGGCAGTGGCTTGTCGGGGTAGGTGGCCCTGAAGCGGCGTTGATACTCCTTTGAAGCACGCCGGGCAAGCGGATTGCGGCACCAGTAATAGACGCTGACCGGGGCGAGCGCGATCAGAAAGGGCAGCTCACCGAAGCGACGGTAAATGCTCAGCATGATTTTCATGCCGAGCACCGATCCCGACTCCTTGACGTTTGACCAATGCTGCTGACTCATGAGCCGTGCTGCCTTTCTGCAGTGCGCCTGGTGTACAAACGGTAGGCGCGCAACAGCATGCCGACGGTCAAGCGTAGGTGCATGCGCGCCATCAATACGTTGTCGCGGAACAGTCGGAAATGCGATACCCCATCAAGCGGGTAGTGGACATGTACCGGCAGATTGTTGATCTTGCCGCCGCGCCAGTACCAACGCACCAGCACCTCGGTATCGAATTCCATGCGATTACCGCAGGAATAGCGATGCAGCATACGATTGAGTGCGCCGAGCGGATAGAGCCGCACCCCGCACATGCTGTCACGTATCGTCAGTGACAGCGTATTGATCCAGACCCACACATGGGTGATGTAACGAGAGTAGTAGCGATGACGCGGTACGCTTTCGTCAAAGCATGGATAGCCGATCGTCATCGCTTCGGGGAACTGCTGAGCACTTTTCAGAAAGGGCGGCAGATCAGCGACATCATGCTGGCCGTCGGCATCGATCTGCAGGGCATGGGTAAAGCCAAGCCGCTCGGCTTCGGCAAGACCGGCGCGTACCGCTGCACCCTTGCCACAGTTGCGTGTCAGCCGAACCAGGTAGTGATTTTCACGCTGCTTGAGCTGGTCGAGCAGCTGAGCACAGGGCTCGTGGCTACCATCATCGATAAGGATGATCGGCAATCCCAGAGGGCGCACGTTGGTGCAGGTTGCCTCGATGGCGCCTTCATGGTCATAGACCGGAATAATAATGCAGGCATTAAACATGCGCGTTACCGCCTCTTGGCATGGTGGCCTGGGGGAGTGGCAAGGAGTTATGCAAGCCGCGGCCGCTGGCATGGATGCCGTGGCGTGATTCGAGCTTGAAATCGATACGTGTCGCACTACTGCGGATTAATGTCATTATCGTGCGCTCGCCGGGTACTAGCGGCAGGGGGAACTTGATGCGCTCAAGTGTATGCCATGCGTCGCAGCCGAATAACTCGGTTGCCAGTGCAGAAGCCCACTGCACGATGACAACGCCCGGTACGATGGGGCGTGCAGGGAAATGACCATTGAGTTGCGCCAGCCGCTCGGGAATTTCGAGCGTGATAGTGACTTGCTCAGGTGTATTAAATCGTTCGCCGAGCCAGCGCGGGCGCTTTCGATCGTCAAGGTCGGCAAACAGACGCGCAATAGTCATTTGTGTCAGTTTGCCCTGGGCATTGACGGGCCAGTCTTCAACAAAACGCCAGAAACGCGGCAGTACAACCGGCTCAAAGGCTTGTCCTAGATGGTCACGCAGCGCCATGATCAAGGCGCGTCGCGTGGCGTGATCATGGGGAAGCTGTGCTGCATCGAGCTGAACAAGTGCGCCGATGCGTCCGCCTGAATGATCTATCTCGACGCAGTGGGCACGCAGGACATTGGGCTGATGTTCAAGATGACGTGCCAAGCCTTCAAGCGATACGCGCTTGCCGCCGATCTTGGCAATTCGATCAGCGCGCCCCAGCAGGGTGAAGTGATGTGAATCATGCAGTGCCACTCGATCAGCATGCATAAGCCACTGGGTTGGCTGGGCCAGACGTGGCGAGCGTAGCTGCAGCAGGTCATCTACAACCTTGATTTCCACATCGTCCAGGACGGTCCAATCGCTGGCCTGATGCTGGCGACGCCAGCCGATGCCTCCGGTTTCAGAGCTGCCATAGAGTTCAATGACGGACGCTTTAAGCAGGTGTTCAGCATGTTCTGCGCTGCTTTTCGCCAGTGGCGCGCCAGAGGAATATATCTGTGCGATACGATACGAAGTGGCACCCAGTGTCGTCGGAAGGCGTTCAAGCTGTGCTGGCGAGCTGATAAGCGCACTCACTGGCATAGCCTCAAGATACTGAGCCAGCGTTTCCGGATAGCTACAGGTCGCAAGCGAAAAAGGGCGTTGTTCGCAAAGCGCTCGAAGAATGGCCGAGGTCAGGCCATAAATGTGCTGATGGCTGACCTGACTGATGACGACCCCCTCGGCCAGTGGCCAGGTACGTGCCAGTACGTCTGTTTCCGAGGCGAGCTGGGCAAACGTCTTGGCAATACGGGTCGGTGCGCCGCTTGATCCTGAGGTGAAGAGCTCGACGGCGATAGCGTCTTGATTGAGCTCTCCCCACCGCACTGATTGGGGGGCATTGTCTAATGGCCGCCAGCCACCGGGCAGGGTGCCGATTAATAATGCTCCCTTCGCTGTCAGCCTCTCCACGGTTTCCGGGCGATTGTCGCCGGGTAGCCATAGTCGATAGCCAAGATGCCAACAGGCGAGCAATGCGCAGGTGAACTCCCAAGGGTTCGGCTCGAACAGGGCGATAGGCTGCTCAGGGTTACAGGGCACTGTCTGCCACGCTGCGATACGTGCATGAAGCGCTTTTAGCGTACATGCCCGATCAGGCGCATAGGCCACGATGCGGGACGGATCCTGAGATCGCCAGGGAGCGTTCAGCAGTTCAACGTCAGACGCGGAGGGAGCGTTCATTATCATGTCGATGCCCGGCGGCGTACGTACTGGCGCACGATAAACTCGATCGCCATTACAGTGGCTGTGAGCACATAAGTCATCATTCCGTTATAGAGTGTCCAGGTGGACAGATCAGCGTAAATCGCTGTCCACAGCGAAGCCAGCGTATTCAAGGCAAAAAACAGACTCCATACCTGCGTAACGCGGCGTGTATAACGTACACCGGCAGGAGGCAGTTGAGGTTCCTTGAGCCGGGCTAGGCGCTCGATAAGTGGCATGGAGGTGCGCAAGCTGGAAGCAAACAACCACAGCATGGACAGATTGACGATGACCGGATAGCAACGTAATCCCAGTTCATGTTCGCCAAGCAGCACCAGAGCAACGAGAGGCAGTGCGATCACCCCATGCAGGAGCCACTGACCACTTTTCCATGCCCGCAAGCTAAGCATGACTATCCCGATAGCAAGCAGCGGGCCACTGCCCCAGCGGGGAAGCATCCACCAGATCGCCACGGGATAAAGCAGCAACAGCACGGCCATTATCCACTGCCCAACGCTGCGAGGTAATGAAGCCCGATGCGTGTCAGGCTGCTGGGTAGCCAGCTGCTTGGCCTGATTCATCGGCGCCTCATGCTGGAACGTACGCGCTCGCTATGAGCCAGCAAAAAAGGGGCAGCTAACCGGAGCATGAGCACCGATGTTAGGCAGTATTTGAAAACCAAGACTCTCATACGACGGATCTATCGAGGCTAATCAACTGACGCGCCGCGTTTCGACCAGCGCGGCGAGGCTGCTTAGACTGGCGAAGTGCTCGCGATTGTCTTCGGCATCGTTATCAAGCTTGATCCCATAGCGTTTTTGCAGTGCGAGGCCGAGCTCGAGCGCATCGATCGAGTCGAGTCCCAGCCCTTCCCCAAACAGCGGTGCTTTTGGCGCGATGTCGCTGGGTGTGACATCCTCAAGTTCGAGGGTATCAATGATCAATGTGGCGAGCTCATGCTCAAGTGGCGTCAGGGGTGTATTCGCCATGTAACTTCCTTAATGCGGTCATTGGCAACACGCCAGATCAGCGTATGCACGAATAATAAAATAAGTGTCTTGTAATGAAGACAGACATATCCGTCAGCGAGTATCGCGCTGCGCCGTGTCCGCTGCGGTGGCATGGGCACAGGAAGTTATTGTCCAGCGCAGCGCAGGGCGTCGAGTATGTAGTGCTTCGCCACCTGAAAGCCAATCAACCAAATGCCTCGGTGTGATGCGCGTTGCACCCTGCTCCCTGGTGGGATCAGGTTCGGCAACGATGGGCAGGCCTTCATGTCGAGATAGCCGCATCACGATAGCCGACGGCACTGTAGCGGACACCGCCTGGGCGCGGTAACGTTCCGGTAAGGGACTGTCGCTTAGCACCACAGCTACTTCATCGATGCCTTCCGCGAAATAGCCCCGCGTCTCATGCAGCAAGCCTTCGAATTCTTCACCGCCTGCGGCAAGTGCTGCCATGCTAGCGTGATGCCCCGCCGCGATCGAATAAATACCCAAGATGGCGTTGTGTACCGACAGGCTAAAGCGTGTCGGCGACAAGGCGTCGCCCGCTGCAATGGTGTCGAGCATATCGAGTGGACGATGACCATCACCGTGCTGTGAGGCATGAATGATCGGTAGATTGTCCTTGCCAGCATTGATCATGTCGAGCATTTCACAGATCGCGCGACCCAGCGGTGTCAGTCGCCGCCTCAGCATGGCCGGGACATTGGCGGCCTGCGGCGTATCGCTTTCAATGATGCGACTATCATCGAATGAAGAGGCGTCTTCGGGAACTGGAAGCCATGCGCGCCAATCTCTAAGAAATACTGACGGACTCGAAGGTAACGGATGTTGAACAGGCATATCGCGTTTGAAAGCTCGCCGGTCAGGATATTGGCGCATTGTAAGCGTTCGTCCCGCGAGAACAAACATTCATACCCGAAAGACTTAATACCTGCGAGAAACGAATAGTGGCGAAACGGCACGGCACGCCGCCATGATGCTCGTTGATGATAGTGGGGAAAAGTTGATATCTGGCGCTGCTACGATGCGGTTTGATTGTTTATGTAGCGCCCTTAGTGCTGGAGAAAAAGGAAATACCATGACCCAACCCAAGGATGAGCTCCGCCGCCGCTTGATTCGCAGCTCAATGCTGATGCTGCCAGCGGCCACGCTAGGCGGGGCGCTGTCGTCTTCTGCGCATGCTGCCGAGACACAGAGCGAGGGAGGACGCGATGCGCTTAAATCGCTGCAGCTTGAAAATGCCTTGTACTGGGGCGCCGACCCTACCGGCAAGAAGGATAGCTCATCAGCCTTTACCAAGATGGCGCGCTCACAGATTGTGACCACCATTCATGTGCCTCCCGGTGATTATGCGATTGGGCGCACCGTTGATCTGCGTGGCAAGAATCTGACCGGGTCGGGTCGCCAGCGCTGGAAAAGCGATGAACATGCACGCTTCGTTCCCCGTCCGGAATTGAAAGGTGCCATGTTCAAAAATCATGGCCCGGTCGTGCGTGACCTGAACTTCAGCGCGCTCGATCAAAAAGATGTCGTGTTCATCAACAGCAGTGGTTACAACACCGTGATAGAAAACGTCTCCTTCTCGAACGGCAAGATCGCCATCGAGGTGGACGAAATCATGGTTAATTACAACCTTGTCCGCTGTGCCTTCGTCGGCACGCATTACGGCGTGATGGTGCATGACATAAACAACGGTCAATCCACTACTGCACGCTTTATCGGTAATGAATTCAACTACTGCGAAAACGCGATCATCTTTGAAGGCGCGCTGAACGGCGCCACGTTTCAGGACAATATCTTCGAGAACATCAAAGGCGATGCGATTCTTGCCAAGCTGATCTATGACTCCAACTTCATCGGGAACTGGTGGGAGCGGCGTAACGGCGGCGATAAGAATTGGCCCTGCGTACGCACGACGATGAAACAGCAGATCATGAACTGCTTCGCCAGTGCCAATAAGTGCGTGTTCGGGTGGCGTGACATGTTTTCTTCCGAGACGCATTCCGGCCACATGGGCGGCGTTTCGGTGACCAGTTCTGACGTCGTGGCTCGCCGCTCGACGGGCAATGCGGTGCGCATGACGCCTTCGATGCTACGTGCCGAGAGCGATGACTGGGCAGGCAATGTGCCGTTCGTCATCCAGGGCAGCCAGGCCAAGGCGCGCAATCACGTCAATCCGATCGTATTTCGTCATAGCGGCGCCAACGGCAACATCGAGTTCGACAGCGATGCCGAGATCACCAAAGACGGCGTATGGAAGGGCAAGCTGCGTTTTGCCTCAAAGACCGATAGTGACGACAAGCTATTGTACGACGAATACCAGATCAACCGGGCGCGTCCGGGGATCGTCGGTAAGGTGCCGGTCAAGATCAAGGAAACCAAGGACGTCCGCGAAGCACTTACCGGCGTGCCACAGTTTGTGAAATGGCGCAAAGAGGATAAGGACGCTACTGGCTCAGCGTTTTTCAGTCACAACGAAATAAGAGAAGAGGGGCAGGTCGAGCTGTCATTTACCAAAGGGGAATTTGAGTTCCGCGAACCTATTGTCACCGTGACCGTCGACGATAGTGGTATTTATCTTGATGGTATCAGTTACTTGCCGGCCTACTCGGGCGCGCAGAAATACAAGGCGTACAAGGGCTTCGTGTTTCATTTCAAGGCGCGTGGTTCGGATCAACCAAAAACACCTGACGCGTTCAATATTCAAATATTTCATCCTTATTGAAGCCTGGCATCAGTCTCAGCCTTCACAGGTGCGTTCGATGGTTGGCGCGAGCGCATCTGGACGCAAACGGCGCGAAAGCGCATCGACACCGATATTGAGCAGTGCCGTGATCAGCAGTAAGGCCACGGCCTGATCAAACATCAGGTAGGCGAAGCTGGAGTCGATGTGAAAGCCGAGGGTTGCCACGCCAAGCATACCGAGAAGAGCCGTTTCCCGAATGATGACTTCAGCGCGGTAGAACAGTAGCGCCAGTATGCCCGGATAGATACGCGGCATCAGTTCGTAAGCGTAAAGATTGACCCCCTTGAGTCCTGGCATGCCAAATTTCAACTGATCGGCATGGCGGGCGGCAAGAAAGGCAATCAAGGCGCCATTATGCAAAGACAGCGCGAGCCATGCGGGCAGAAGCGACGGTCCGACCAGCAAAAGAAAAATGAAAGCCAGCAGCAGTTCCGGCGTAGAACGCAGGCCGATGAGCGCACCTGTGCCCAACCACCGGGTAGCGCGCTGACCAAAATGTCGGCTTGCCAGCGGCCACAGTAATAGGCAAACCACTAATGAACCCGCCGTGCTCATGAGGCCGAGCAATAGCGTATTGCCGATGGCGGGTAGCAGGTCCGGCAGTTGCGTGAACCAGAGCGCCAGTCCTTTGAAATCGCCTGCCAACAACGGCTGTGGCCAGATATCGACGCTCAAGAAACGCCACAATAGTTCGCCATCAACAGTGGGCCATGGTCCCAGCAAGAATAGCGTTCCTAACAGCCAGAGCGGCACCAGACGGCGATGCGCCCAGAAGGGTAGTAGCGCGATCAGTAGATAAAAGGCCCATAACAGCGCGCCCGCTTCATGATAGCGCCCCTGTCGAAACGCACTTTCGAGATGAAAGCCGAGCGTCGGCAAACCCACGAAGCCGAGTAAAACGCTGGCACGCAGCGCGCATTCAAAGCGATAGCGGGTATAGCTGGCCAGTCTGGCCCAGGCGAGCGGCAGCTCGGTATAAAGAAAACGCGATAGCCGATCAACGCCTTGTGGCAATGTCTGCTGAGGGGCGGTATCTATCTGCAATAGAATCTCGGCATACACCTTGGCAAAAATACCGGCATAAGGAAGGGCGATTGCTGCCAGCGCGGTTATCGCCGAAAGACCGAACACCTGTAGAAACAGCAATGCCCAGAACAGCTCATGGATCGCGCGCACAAAGGCGCAGCCGACACGTACTAGCCGTGAACGCATGAACAGTAGGGCAAGTGGGAAGCCGAGCAAGATACCGAGTGCTACTCCCCAGAAAGCAAACGCCACAGTGAGCAATACCGCATGCAGCGGCGATTCGGTTGCCAGGATATTCGGTGTAATGAAACCGACGAACATACGTCCGAGTTCGGACCATGGGTCACGCGTAGTGATGGCAAGATCAGCAAACGGCAGGGCAATGAGCGTGAGCACAATCAGACCGAGCGAGACCCGCATCAGACGAGCACCGATATTTGTACCCACAATACTGTCGATAAGCCGGGGAGTAGCGCTGTTATACCGTCTGATAAAGCGCATCGAGCGTGTCCGGATCAAGCGTATGGCTGGGGGCGTCGATCACGATGCGCCCCGCGTCGAGACCGATAATGCGTTCGAAGTGGGCGAGTGCCAGCTCACGTTGATGAAGCGCAACGATGGTCGTCTCATGGCGGGTATGAATCAGTTCAATAAGACGTGCGCCTTGATGCGGGTCAACGCTGGCGACGGGTTCATCACCCACAAAAGTGGGTTTGTTCTGATACAGCGCGCGTGCGATGGCAACGCGTTGGCGTTGTCCGCCAGAAAGCTGATCGACCTGACGGCGCATCACTTCCTCAAGGCCAAGTTCAGCGCCCAGCGCATTGATATCCTGCCAGGGTTGTTTGAACGGGCGCAGCAGGTTGATGACATTGCGCCAGCGGGAAAATTGCTCAAGCCGCCCCATATAAATATTGTGATACGCCGACAGTGTCGGTACCAGGCTGTCGGCCTGTGGGCACCAGGCGACCTGATTGGCAAGCTGCTGACGCAACATTTCGAGCAGCGTCGATTTACCGACGCCACTTCGGCCGAGCAGCGCAACTCGTTCGCCCCGGCGAATAGTCAGCGAGAGATCAGGCAGCACTATATGGCTGCCATGACCCAGATCAACATGGTGTAACTCGATTAGTGACATCGCGACATCGGCGTATATAGAGATGGGCAGAACTCAGCGCAGCAGCCCAAGCTCCTTGCCTACTTTTTCAATAGGGCTGTAGTCGTCATTGCTGGCCTTGATGAAGCCATCACGCGGGAAGCTTTCCAGCAGGTCTGGATCTGTCATGCCAAGCAGGGCTTTTTGTACCTTTGCCTTGGTGTCTTCACCGTAGCGTTGATCGACGTCGCCGCGAATCGTCCACTGATAATCTGGATAGGTTGGCGTTGACCAGATCACTTGGACCTTGTCCGTATCGACGCGTCCATCCTTCACGGCAGCCTCCCAGACCGTGTAATTGAGCGCACCAATATCGTAGGTGCCGGCCTGAACCAGTGCCATGGTGCGCGTATGGTCATCGGAAAAGCCGACGCGAGAAAATATACTTTCCGGCGCTTCGTCAAAGCGCTCGCGCAGGTAGTACTCCGGCATCAGGCGGCCTGAAGTAGACGTCTTGGCGCCAAAGGTAAACGACTTGTCCTTGATGGCCTCCGGCAGCGCGTCTTCATTCGGCTCGATGCCCGTTGCAGTATTGGCGATGAAATAGGTTTTGAAGGCAGCATCTTCCTTGCCCTGGGCTATTGCTTCGGAACCTGGCACCAGCTGGCGCGCTTGAACACCGGTCAGCCCGCCGAACCAGGCCAGTTGCACCTGATTGTTGCGAAAGGCACTGACCGCCGCCGCGTAAGACTTGACAGGGATATATTCAACATCAAGCCCGGTCTGCTCGGAAAGATAATCGGCTACCTTGTCGAAACGCTCGACCAGGCGTGCCTCATCTTCGTCGGGAATGGCGGTGAAGCGGAAGGTATCAGCAAGTGCGGTACTACTGGCCACGGTGAGTGCAAGAGCAAATAGCCAACGCATCGGGGAGACTCCTCAGGCTGCGTTTTGGAAGGGGGGCGAAGTTTAACAAGCAGAATGTTACCACGGTTTATTACCGTAGCATGCAGGGTCCTGCAGGCAAATGCGGCGAGGTTGATAACGCAAATGGCATTAATAGGCTCAGTTTGGTTGGTTATGTCAAAAGAGAACATAAAAAAACCGCCATGCATGTACATGGCGGGTTTTCATGTGACGTGGCAGAACCTTAGGTGCCTATGTTACGTAGCGATTTGCCACTCATCAGGTTCTTCTCGATCTTTTCAAGAGAAATTCCCTTGGTTTCCGGAACGAAGACGGCGATAAAGAAAACGAACAGGAAATTGATGGCCGCTAGTAACCAGAAGGTAATCGGACCGCCGGCATTGTTGATGATAACCAAAAAATAGGTACCGACGATCATGTTGGCGACCCAATTGGCTACCGTTGAGCAGGTAATGCCGAAATCGCGTCCCTTGAGCGGTTGAATTTCGGCACACAGCGTCCATACCAGCGGGCCAGCCGACATCGCAAAACCGGCCACGAAGACCAGTAGCGCTGTCATTGCCGTGTACTGCAACGCCGCTGTGGTCGTACCAATATTCAGCAGCGTGCCGAGCACCGCCATGCTGACGGTCATGATGGCGAATCCGGTATAAAGAATGGGCTTGCGGCCCCAGCGGTCAACGAAGCCAATGGCAATGAAGGTGGCAAAAACGTTGACCAATCCCACGATGACAGTACTCCATAGCTGTGCGGCGGTATCCTCAAAACCAGTCAACTGAAAAATCTTCGGCGCGTAGTACATGATCACGTTGATGCCGGTGAACTGCTGGACTAGCTGAAGCGCGACACCGAGGGTGACTGATCGGCGGAAATTGGGATTGCTGCGGAACATGGCCCAGCCGCTGGTGTGTTGTTCCAGCTTCATGCTTTCCTGAATTTCGTCCATTTCATTTTCGACTTCATGCTCTCCAGACCGCAGCTTGTTAAGTACTTGCCGGGCTTCGTTGTAACGTTCCTGTGAGGCCAGCCAGCGCGGGCTGTTTGGCATCATCAGAACGCCGACGAACAGCAGCACCGCGGGTATCGCGATCACGCCCAACATCCAGCGCCAGCTTTCGCCTTCGAGATAACTCAATGCTGTATTGGAGAGAAAGGCGGCAAGAATTCCTACCGTGACCATTAGCTGGTACATGGAAATGGTAGTGCCGCGAATGCGCTCAGGCGCGATCTCGGAAAGATAAAGCGGTGCAGTGAAAGAGGCAATGCCCACTGCCAGTCCGAGCAGGATACGGGCCGCGATCAGTACAGCGGGACTCCATGACCAGGCGGCCAATAGGCTACCTGCGACGAACAACACAGCACTGAGCAACAGAGATTTCTTGCGCCCTAACAAACGTGAAATCTGACCGGCGCCGAATGCACCTATCGCAGCCCCCAGCATCATCGATCCGACGATCCATCCCATCATTTGCTCACTGATCTGGAAGGTCGCCTCGATACCTGCCTGAGCGCCGGAAATGACCCCAACGTCCATGCCAAATAACAGGCCAGCAAGCGCTGCCAGTGCGCAACTGAACCAGACCATGGGAACAATTTTGTCGGTTTGTTCCTTCATCAATGATGAGGACGCGCTATCTGCCATGAAAAAATCTCCTTGTATCGAAACGCGTAGTGAATCGTGTCAGCTGACTCCTTGCAGACACGTCATTGATTGTCATACATGCTTAAAATTAGCAGGGTAAAGGTATCGTCTCAGTGATGAAACGCAATTATAGACGAAGGATTTACGACTAAAGTCTATGGTGTTGGGCGGGTTGTGCGGCGAACTAAAATTAACTCGGAAATAAGCATTAACACAGTTTAATCTTAATGCCGTTTACGCTCGTTGTGGTTTGAATGGTGATCTTGAAGTAGGGGCGCTATCGTTACAAAGATAGCGCCGGGAGCCACGATAAAATGACTGGCACGCTCAGGAAGTGCGGGGGGGAAACTTAGTCGGTTTCAAACTATCCTTAATTTTCTTGAGATGGGGCAAGAAATCCAGGCCGCGCCGCAGCGTGACACCCGTTGCAAGAACATCAATGAGGGCCAGATGAATCATCCGCGAGGTCATTGGCATATAGATCTCGGTATCTTCAGGCGAATCGATGCCGAGACATTCACTGCATTCGTCAGAAAGCGGAGAGTCAGTGGAGGTGATGCCCAGCACAATTGCACCGTTTTCACGGGCGATACGGGCAATTTCGACCATGTCTTTGGTACGTCCTGTATAGGAAATGAAGACAATGACGTCACCCGTATGTGCAGCGGCTGCGACCATACGCATCATCAGCACATCGTCATAAGCCATAACCGGTAGATTGAAGCGAAAGAATTTATGCTGTGCATCGCTAGCGACAGGCGCCGAAGCGCCGAGGCCAAAAAAACTGATCTGCTTGGCTTGAGAAAGATAGTCCACGGCACGCTCGATGCGTTTGGCATCGATGGCACGCCGGGCTTCGTCAAGCGCTGCGATTGTCGCGCCGAAAATCTTGTCGGAATAGGCGGCCGCGTTATCTTCGCTTTCAACGCTACGGCTGACGTAAAGCGTTCCGCCTGCCAGACTTTGGGCGAGTTTTATCTTGAAATCTGGGTAGCCTTTGGCTTCGAAATTGCGACAAAAGCGATTGACGGTAGGCTCGCTGACCGATGCTGCCTGAGCGAGCGTGGCAATACTCATTCCCGTCGCTGAGGCGGGATCGTTTAAAATGACGTCAGCGACCTTGCGTTCAGAACGGTTAAGGGAGTCAAGACGTTGACGAATCTTGGCTAGCAGGTCGTGTGCCACCATGCTGATCCTGTAATGGGGTGAGAAAATGATAACCACTAACATGTGGTGAATTAACTACAACATGTCGGAATCCTAACGTGCAGACAAGTGAGCGCCAACTTTTACTATCAGATATAGTCAATTAGTTGGTAAATTTACGAAAATAGGTTGCGAGGACAACATCTTCATGGCTACCGTTGTCAGTAAATTAACCAGACCGGAAGGGAGCGCCGCATGATTGACGAACAGACGCCCGCTGTCGATCTGGCTCTTTTTGGAGCGCTTGGTGATCTCGCTCTCCGGAAACTCTATACAGCGTTGTATCAGCTCGATCGTGAAGGCCTGCTGGCCAGTGAAACCCGTATTCTGGGGCTCGCTCGTCAAGAGTACGAGATTGATGCTTTTCGCGCACGCGTACGCGATGCGCTCGAAACACGCGTGCCTGCAAACGAGCGTACTGAAGAAAGCGTGATGCGTTTTCTCGACCGGCTACATTACGCCGAGGTCGATTTCAGTACGCTCGAAGGTTACAACATGATCGGCGAGTGGCGGAAGGGGCGTGCAAGTAATATCCCTTTGACGATCTACCTCTCGGTGCCGGCACGGATATATGGCGATATTTGCCATAATTTGCAGGCGGCAGGCTGTCTCGATGAACAATCGAGAGTTGTGGTTGAAAAGCCGATCGGTTACGACCTCAAGAGCTCTATCGAAATCAACGATGCGATCGGAGCTGTTTTTGACGAAAGCCGTATCTACCGTATCGATCATTATCTAGGCAAGGAAACGGTCCAGAACCTGCTGGCGCTGCGTTTTGCCAATCCTCTTTTTGGCAATCAGTGGAATCAGGGCAAGATCTCCCACGTCGAGATCACCGTCGCCGAAACGGTGGGGATTGAAGGGCGCTGGGGCTATTTCGATCAGGCCGGTCAACTGCGTGACATGGTCCAGAACCATCTGATGCAGCTATTGTGCATGATTGCTATGGAGCCGCCATCAAGCCTTGATTCTGACAGTATCCGCGACGAGAAGGTCAAGGTGTTAAAGGCATTGCGTCCTATCGAAGGCGAGCGGCTTTCCACTGATGTTGTGCGTGGCCAGTACATCGCAGGTTCGGTCGGTGGCAAGCAGGTGCCAGGCTATCTTGAAGAAGAAGGCGCCAATACCGAAAGCAAGACCGAGACATTCGTCGCCTTCAAGACGGAAGTGGCCAACTGGCGCTGGGCAGGGGTGCCGTTCTATTTGCGTACCGGTAAGCGTATGCCGGAGAAACTATCGCAGATTGTTATCCATTTCCGACAGCAGCCCCACTACATTTTCGATCCCGATCAGCGCTTGCTGGCGACCAATAAATTGATCATCAAGCTGCAGCCCGATGAAGGTATCGATCTGCAGGTGCTGACCAAAGACAGTGGCCTTGATGCGGGGATGCGTTTGCGTACCGGCCCGTTGAACCTCGACTTCCATCAGGCGTTCCCGCAGGCGCGCATCCCCGATGCCTACGAGCGCCTTATTCTTGAGGTGATGAAAGGACAGCAGTATCTATTTGTGCGTCGTGACGAGATTGAGTCTTCCTGGCGCTGGGTCGATAAACTGATCGATGGCTGGGAGTCACGTGGCATTCCACCTAAGCGCTATCCGGCGGGTTCCTGGGGGCCTGTCTCCTCGATTGCCATGATCACACAAGATGGACGGTCCTGGTATGAAGACTATTAATCAGAAAGAATCCGAAGCCGCACGGATCGACCTGGCTGAGCGGTTGGCCGAAGCAGTGGCTGCCGCGCTTGATGCCGATCTCAAGGTTCAGGAGCGGGCATTGTTGATCGTCTCCGGTGGTTCAACGCCGGTGCCGTTTTTCAAGGCGCTTTCTCAGACACCACTGGATTGGGCACGGGTCGATATCACTTTGGCCGATGAGCGCTGGGTGGCATTTGAGGACAAGGATAGCAATGCCCGCCTAATCAGCGAGCATCTGTTACAAGGCAATGCTGCCAAGGCGAGCTTTCATTCGTTGACTACACAAGCATCAACGCCTGAAGAGGGCGTCGATGAGGTCGCTGCTCGCTTGGAATCGTTGTCCTGGCCTGCAAGTGCGTTGATTCTGGGTATGGGCGGCGACGGCCATACCGCATCGCTCTTTCCCGACAGTGATCAGCTTGCTGAAGGGCTCTCAACCGATGCCCTCGTGCTTGCTGCACATGCGCCGAGTGTACCTCAGCCGCGAATCACGTTAAGCCGGCATCGCCTGGCAATGGCCAAACGGCATTTTCTGCACTTTACCGGAACCGACAAGCGCGCTGTTTTTGCCCGTGCGCTAGGCAGTGATGAAGTGTCGGAATTGCCGATTCGTGCTTTCTTAAACGATGCACTGGCGCTGTATTGGGCACCTTGATCATGATGACTTGTCCTGATAATTGCAGCGCTTTGAGGAACCTGCCATGACGCTCGATAAACAACTTCCTGCTAGCCGTACCAACGAAATAGATAGTATTTGTCAGCGCACTGAGGTCATTCCGGTACTGACGATCAATCGCATCGAAGATGCCGTACCTCTTTGCCGTGCACTGTATGAAGGTGGCTTACCGGTATTGGAAGTGACGCTACGTACCGACTGTGCTCTTGAGGCATTGCACCGTCTGCGCGACGCGCTTCCGGAGGCCAGCATCGGGGCCGGCACAGTACTGACCACTGCTCAGTACAGGCAGGCAGAAGATGCCGGAGTAGATTTTGTCGTCACTCCAGGCACCACTGACGAATTGTTTGAATATGGCGTGCAAAGCCCGGTACCGCTGTTGCCAGGCATCGCGACAGTCACTGAATTGCTCAAGGGTTGGCAGTACGGCTATCGCCGCTTCAAATTCTTCCCGGCCGAATCCAGCGGTGGCGTCTCGGCACTAAAAGCCTTTGCTGGGCCGTTGCGCGATGTTCAGTTCTGCCCAACGGGTGGGATTACGCTGGATAATGCGGGTAATTATTTGAAGTTGAGGAATGTGATGTGTATTGGCGGTTCTTGGGTGACGCCCAAGGAAATGATCGAAAATGAAGACTGGGACGGCATCAAAAAGCTGGCTCAGGAAACCGCCCAGTTCTTAAAGCGCTAATGATAGACGCTTAAAAAAGATTGTCGTGGCCGGTGTTATTCCGGCTATTTGAGGCTTGGCCTCTATGGTTTTGCTCGACAACCCTCTCTCTCGACAGCCTAGGCTGTTGTTTCGCCCGCCTTCTGGCGGGCTTTTTTTGGCGTCTTTAACAGTAGCACGACCTCAGTGATTTTAAACACCCTTCATCGCTCAGGTTCAAGACGTGCGCGGGCTATCGCTACCTTAGCTTGAGGAAGAGGTTACGTAAGGTCGAGTGTCGTCAGGAAGATGCGCTAATCCCCGGCGGGGAATTGGCGCACCGAGTTGGGGCGTGAACAAGGTACGCGGCCAAGCATCTTGAATGCATGGAGAGGGGGTATCTAGACGCTGGCAAGTAGGCTCATTTAAAGCACGCGATGGGCGCGAGCGGCTTCAAGTAGCGCGAACCAGGCGCAACGATCAATGTTGACTTCGACATCGTTGCGTAGAGCCTGGAGACGCGTCTCACGCAGGGTACCCACTACCGGGACAGGATGGCCGGGAATGCGGCGTAACCAAGCTAGGCCAATGCCGCCGGGACTGGCATTGTGTTCCTGTGCTAGCTCGTTAAGCAAATGGCCCAACTGATTTTCAAACAGGCGGCCACCACACAGGGGAGAGCGCGCCAGCAGGGTCAGGCTATCGAGGCACATTGCGTCCCAAAGCCCATCGAATAGCGCCTGACTTCTAGCGATGGATAATTCCATTTCATGTGCGGCTAAAGGGTGGTGCATGGCATTCTGAAGACGCCGCCACTGTGCAGGGAGAAAACCATGTACCCCTGCGGCACCGATCTTGCCTGCCTCTATGGCATCGTCTAAAACACGAGCCGTTGCTTCATCATCGATAAGCGGGTCAGGACGGTGAAGCAGAAAGTAATCGATATGATCGACATTGAGGCGCCGTAGAGCATTGTCGATCGAATGGTTCAGATAATCAGGATGGGTATTGTAATGCTTGACCTGATACCGAGAAGAATCGAGCTGGGCAGGGATCAATCCTGCCTTGGTAATGACTTTGATCCGTGATTTGAGTGCGGGACGTAAGTTCAATGCTTCGCCGAAACGACGTTCATTATCGCCCTTGGCGTAGACATCAGCATGATCGAACCAGTGAAGCCCCTCATCAACACGGGCCTCGAGCCAGTCTGCAAATGTTTTTGTTGCAAGTAGCTCATCATGGCGCTGCAGGCCCATCATGCCAATAACAAACGGAACGTCTTTAAATGCACTCACGTTCAGGACTCCAGAGTAACCTGCATGGCCAGGACGTGTTGAGCGCCGGGTGCGAGCCACACGGGGTCAAGCCGCGTGCAGGCTGCTTCAACGCAGAGAAATTGCATCTTTTCGCTATCGAGTACATCGCTGGGTGCTTCGGCGCCAGGATGCCAGATAACGCTTGAATCACTGCCCTGCTTAGCGATACGCAAACGACGCTGACCATCATCGAGAATCAACGGCTGGCTGGAGTGATAAATACGATCAAGTGCACCGCGAACGCCGAGCTCACCGAGCTGTTCGCTTTCGCTATTGTCCTTGAGCTTGTCTATGTAGCGTGTCCCGGCCAGCCCTTCAATGCGGCAGGCGTGAGTATCGGCGACGGCAAAATAAGTATGTAGCGCTTGGGTCAGTTTAGCCGGCGTTTTACCACAATGTTCGGTGATCAACTCAATTTTCAGGCGCTTTGTATTGGCATAAATGACCAGTCGAGGTGTGAACTGCTCATCAAGACGCAGGCAAGGTGAAAGATGGACTTCAACGCCTTCGGTTTCATCGTCAACGGCATCAATCTGCCAGTCTGCTGTACGAGCGGGGCCATGGAAGGGTCCCTGACCATCGGGTGATTCGGCGAACCATGGCCAGCAGACTGGAACACCACCACGGATGGCGCCGGGCGCAGGTTTGGGCGTTGAGGTTGTCCATAACCAGCCTGACTGCCCTTTGGGCGCAAAATGCAGCAGATGCCCACCATGCCGTGAAACTACCAGTTCGCCCCAATCTTCATTGACAACCAGTAGTGACCGGCCATGCCATTCGACGTCGCGCCGCCCTTGCGTTTCTGCAAGGGCCTGACGCAGTGCGTCGTCATTCATGAAACCTCCTCGTTATGCAACGCTTCGGCAGCACCCAGCAATCCGGTCCACTTCTCGGTGACAACCCAGGTGGCAATACTCGCATTGTAAGCTTCCATGCGGCCCTTGTTGGCAAATGCCTTACGGAAGTCGCTTGCCTGCAGGAAGTCTAGAATCTTTGGCAGGATCCCTCCACAAAGATAGACACCGCCGCGTGCACCAAGCGTCAGGGTCACATCTCCCGTGACATCGCCTAGGATCTTGCAAAAGCGCATCATGGCCTGTGTGGCAATTTCATCGCCGTTGCGGGCAGCTTCACTAACCCCTGAGGGCGTGTTGCAGACTGAAGACTTTCCGGCAAATTCGGCGTGGGCCGTACAAAGATCGAGCAGTCCCTGTCCACAGAGCATACGCTCAATCGAGACACGGCCGTAACGCTTGCGGAACCAAGCCAGCAATTCCATCTCGAACTCATCAGTCGGTGCAAAACTGGCATGACCGCCTTCAGCGGACAGAGGAATCCAGAAACGCTGACTAGGCGCCAGGCCGGCCAGTCCAAGGCCGGTGCCTGGTCCCATCACCAGCCGTGCACGGCCGGACTCGCTACCCCCTTCGCCTATCTGAACAAGATCATCGGGTTTGATGTGTGGCAGGCCTAGCGCCATGGCAGTAAAGTCATTGATGGCCTTAAAATTATCCAGACCAAGCTTCTTCTTCATCGCCGACTTGCTGAAGTGCCAAGGGTTGTTGGTCATCTTCACTTCATCATCATGCACCGGACAGGCGAACGCCAGGCACGCTTCCTTCGGTGACTCGCTACCTACCTTTTCGAGATAAGCCTCTACGGCTTCATCAAGATTGGCATAATCGGCACATGCCAATGCTTCGATATTGTGCAGGTTGAATTCACCAGGCGTTACCAATGCAAAGCGTGCGTTGGTACCACCAATGTCACCGACCAGGGCGGGTCGCGTCATCTATCCTTTCTCCTTAAAGGTCATCACCGCTCAAATGTCCCCGAACGTGCCGAAGGCACTTGCGCCTTCTTCGGCGCCTCCCACCATGTTACGTAGCCCAACAAACAATTCTCGGCCCATTTCATGGTGGAAATGATCGAGGTCGGCGCTGGCATTTTCGCGGCGTGCCCACTCGTCGTTATCAACGAGTGCTGTTAGCTCCCCATTATCGGGGTCGAGGCGGACAATATCACCATCGCGCAATTTAGCCAGTGGGCCGCCATCGAGGGCTTCCGGCGTAATATGTATGGCTGCCGGTACTTTACCGGAAGCACCCGACATTCGACCATCGGTCACGAGTGCGACTTTGTAACCACGGTCTTGTAATACTCCAAGATAGGGTGTCAGCTTATGTAACTCAGGCATACCGTTGGCACGCGGGCCCTGGAAGCGAATGACAGTAATGACATCACGATTAAGCTCACCGGCGTCGAAGGCGCCCTTGAGCTCATTTTGATCATGAAAAATACGCACGGGCGCTTCGACCAGGCGGTTTTCAGGCTCGACTGCCGACACCTTGATGACACCGCGTCCCAGGTTGCCTGATACCACGGCAAGGCCGCCGGTCGCGGAGAAGGGTTCTGACGCTGGGCGCAAAACATCTTTGTCATAGCTTTCGCTAGGACCGTCGCGCCATATCAGTTCTCCGTCTTCAAGAAACGGCTCTTTGGTGTAATCGGCAAGCCCTTGGCCAAAAACGGTATTGATATCTTCATGGACCAAACCTGCGTCGAGCAGGGTGCGGATCAGATAAGCCATACCGCCAGCTGCCTGGAAGTGGTTGATATCCGCCTGACCATTAGGATAGATGCGAGTCAGGCTGGGAACCACGGAAGAAAGATCGGAAAAGTCATCCCAGGTCAGTGTGATGCCGGCCGCAGCGGCCATGGCCACAAGGTGCATCGTGTGGTTAGTGGAGCCCCCGCTGGCTAACAGGCCCACTAACGCATTGACGATCGCTTTTTCGGTAATCTGTTTATAGAAAGGACGGTAATTGCCGCTCTGTTCGGTATTGCGAATGGCTTGTTCAGTGGCATAGCGCGTCAGGGCATCACGCAGGGGCGTGTTGGGGTTGACGAAAGAAGCGCCCGGCAAGTGAAGGCCCATCATTTCGATCATCAGCTGATTCGAGTTGGCTGTACCGTAGAAGGTGCAGGTGCCCGGGCTGTGATAGGAATCGGATTCGGCCTGAAGCAGCTCATCACGCCCCACCTTGCCTTCGGCAAATAATTGGCGAATGCGCGATTTTTCCTTGTTGGGGAGGCCTGAAGGCATCGGTCCGCCCGGCACGAACAATGCCGGCAGATGGCCAAAACGTGCTGCACCGATGAACAAACCTGGCACGATCTTGTCGCAGATACCAAGATATAAGGCAGCATCGAACATGTTATGCGAGAGCGCGATGGCTGTACTCATGGCGATGACATCGCGCGAGAACAGTGACAGCTCCATGCCAGGCTGACCTTGGGTCACGCCGTCGCACATGGCGGGAACACCGCCTGCGAACTGGGCAGTTGAACCCATCGAGCGTGCGGTTTCCTTGATGAGTTCAGGAAAGTCCTTGAAAGGCTGATGTGCCGAAAGCATGTCGTTGTAGGAGGAGACGATGCCGACGTTAGCGCTGTTGGTCAGTTTCAACCGATCCTTGTCTGCAGGCCCGCAGGCAGCAAAGCCATGCGCTAAATTACCGCAGGCCAAGGTGCCGCGATGAACGCCGCGAGAATGTTGACGTTCCATCAGCTCTTCGTAACGGGCGCGTCTGTCATGGCTGCGTTCCCGAATACGCTCAGTCACTTGCGTGACGGTATCGTGCATTTTCATGGCGTACCTCATCTCATCACGGTAGATGTTGGCTGTAATTTTGGTAAATTTAGCAAAAAGTTGGACTCGATTACGCGAAAAATCGATCGAGATTGTCTATTTTTCGTAGTAATCTTTCAAAACCACGGCTTTATGTCTATTGGCATTTATCGAATAAAGCCAAATTTTGCACGAGGAGGAAGCGATGGCCTTACGTGTTGCTATCAATGGATTTGGTCGTATCGGCCGTAACACTTTCCGGGCGCTATACGAAAACGATTATCGTGATCGGATCGAAGTCGTAGCGATCAATGACTTGGGTGACCCAGCATTAAATGCTCACCTGCTCGAATATGACACCACGCATGGTCACTTCAACTTCGACATCAGCCATGATGATGAGAACCTGACCGTGGATGGTGACAAGGTACGGATGTTCGCCGAGCGTGATCCGACCAAATTGCCATGGGGTGAAATGAACGTTGATGTGGTGATGGAATGCACCGGGATATTCACCAGCCGTGACGGCGCGGCCAAGCATCTCGAAGCGGGTGCCAAGCGCGTATTGATTTCCGCCCCAAGCAGCGATGCTGATGCGATGGTGGTGTTTGGTGTCAATGAAGATATTCTGACCGCTGAGCACAAGGTTGTTTCCAACGCATCCTGCACTACCAACTGCTTGGCGCCGGTCGTTAAAGTGCTTAACGACAACATTGGTATCGAGCAGGGTCTGATGACCACGGTTCATGCCTATACCAATGACCAGAACCTGATCGATGTCTATCACAAGGATCCGTTCCGGGCGCGCAGTGCCACGCATTCGATGATCCCGACCAAGACGGGTGCTGCATCAGCGGTAGGCAAGGTCATTCCCGAGTTGAAAGGCAAACTTGATGGTATGGCCATTCGCGTGCCGGTTATCAACGTGTCGCTTGCTGATCTAACGTTCACAGCATCACGTGATACTACCAAGGAAGAGATCAACCAGCTGATGATGGATGCAGCGGCTAACTCCCAGGTGATGGCAGTTAACAGCAAGCCGTTGGTTTCAGCTGACTTCAATCACAGCGTCAAATCTTCTGTGTTTGATGCCAACCACACACGTGTTGAAGGCCGGCTGGTGAAGGTACTGGCGTGGTATGACAACGAGTGGGGTTTCTCCAACCGCATGCTCGATACCGCGTTGGCGATGCAAAAAACTCTGTAATTAGTAGCGTAATGGTTTATGAGGTTGGCCACCTGGTATCGGATTCTCGATCACTACGGCAAGGCATGGCTGGCCTCTTTCTCTACGGCTGACAGGAGCGTTGGCTAGTTATTAAGTGCCAGAATGGCGTTATCCAAGCGTTTCGGATGTGTCCGAAGCGCTTTTTTTTGTCATGGTTTCTGTAAGGGAACCTGCATTCATATTTGAGACTGGTTGACGATTAATAGCGGCTACGCTTTGAACGCGTATATTCAAGGGTAAGCGTCTTGTTCATGCCTACACCACCATCATGTGCTGTGTATGGCGGTATGGCCTACCTTTGGCTTATGAGTTACCTGAGAATTATGTGTGTAGGTAAAGTGTTAACCTCGTATCTGGATAAGTGCTACAAATAAACAAAAAAGATTGACAGAGAGGCGGTGGTTTGCTTTTGAGGCTGTGTTACACTTCGGCTTATAGAGCCAGACGACCATAAAGGCCCGCTATCATGCGACATTACGTGCCAAGACCATGTGTACATAACGTTCATCAGCTTCTCGGATCGACGATCAGAGATGCGCGACGCGATCGGAGTGGACGTGTAGTTGGCATTGATCAAACCCGCGAGCATCCGGTAATTGATGTCGTATGGGAAGGCCAGGCACGTGCTGAGCGCGTCACTATTACGCGCGATCAGCTCCAGACGCTGGTCGAGGCATGCCATGCGCGTAGCGATAAAGCACAAGATGCCAGCAATCTGGCTGTCACTGCTACAACTCCGGTTAATGACGTGGCAAGAGGTACGCGGCGTCACCGCGCCTGAGTTTCTTTCCTTTGCGTTGTCCCATGGCCAGAGTAGCCATACGTTCAAGGCCATCTTGTCTCCATAGTGTCAGTGAAGCGCTATACTGCTTTTACATTTTATATGGAGAGCACTCATGAGACGTATTGTATTTGGACTCGGTATGCTGATGGCCAGTGTCAATACCTACGGAGCCGAAGGAACGCTGGGTCGCGTTGGCCCCGATGTCCAGACTGAAACGATTACCTATAGTGTCGATGGTCAGCAGTATCAGGGATATTTAGCGCAGGATGTTTCTGCTGAAGGCAAGCGTCCAGGTATTTTGGTCCTTCACGAGTGGTGGGGGCAGAGTGAATACATCAAGCGACGTACCGAGCAGCTAGCGGCACTCGGTTATGTGGCTTTTGCTGTTGACCTTTATGGCAATGGAAAGATAGCCGATCATCCGGACGATGCTGGTACTTTTTCCTCAGACGTCATGAGCGATTGGCCCGCAGCGCAGCGTAATCTTGAAACAGCGATCGATGTGCTCACCAAGCAGGAAGGCGTTGACGGTACGCGGCTTGCAGCCATCGGTTATTGTTTCGGCGGTGGGGTTGCACTCAATGCGGCACTAGCCGGTATGCCTCTCAAGGCTGTAGTCAGTTTCCATGGAAGCCCTGCTCAGGTTGTCGAAACACCGCAGCATTTCGATGGGCGCGTTGTGATTCAAAACGGCTTGGATGATCAGATGGTCAAGCAGGAGGCGCTGCAATCTCTGGTCGATGCCTATGACTCCGTGAATACGGAAGTGACGGTCGTGCAGTATCCGCATGCCAAGCATGCTTTCACTAATCCGTTAGTCAATGCCAAGGCAGAACAGTTCGAGTTGCCGCTTGCCTATAATGCTGCCGCCGATGCGGCTAGCTGGCAGGTTATGCTCAATGTGTTTAATAAAGTCTTTGCAGAGAAGTAATTGCCGCGCATTACACGCTAATGCAGTGATAAAGACGTAAAAAAAAACCGGTGCTGGATGTTATCCAGCACCGGTTTTTTGTGCCCAACGATCAGCTAGGCAATGACAGGATGCGTCGTGCCAGCGTAATCATTTCGGGGTCGCCGGTATTCTTTTCTCGAATATCGGAAAGTTTAACTACGGGCAGCCATTGACGGCCTTCAGGACGGGTTTCGGTCATCTTGATCACCATGTTCATCGGTTTCAGCCCAACATCGTTGGTGAAATTGGTACCGATGCCGAAGGACATACCGATGCGGCCTTCACAAAAGCGTGTGATGTTCTCGACCTTTTCGGTATCAAGGGCATCGGAGAAAATGATCGTCTTGCTGCGCGGGTCGATACCGAGGCGCTGATAGTGTTCAATCGTTGTCCTGGCGAAATCGATCGCATCTCCGCTGTCATGCCGAATGCCGTCGAATAGCTTGGCAAACATCTTGTCGAAGCTGTCGAAAAATATCTGAGTAGTGAACGTATCCGAAAGTGCGATGCCCAGATCACCGCGGTAAACTTCAACCCAGTGTTCGAGCGCAAGCGTATTGGCCATCTTGAAGCCAAACCGCGCGGCGTGGAACATGAACCATTCGTGCGCATGGGTACCCAACGGCTTGACGTTATGGCGGTGTGCCATGTGTACGTTGCTGGTACCGGTAAAAGTACTTCCTCCGTAACGCTTGAGCGCACCGACCACGAGATCATGGACCTCGTATGAATGTCGCCGCCGCGTACCGAATTCGGCAATGCGTACTCCTAGATGGCCGTAGTGCTCGATTTTCTGACGTGTCCTTGCAACAACGGTGTCATCGTCATCACGTTTTTCATCGGCCATCTCATACCATATCTGGCTGATCAGGGTCATCAGTGGTACTTCCCACAAGATCGTGCGATACCAGAGCCCCTCGATGGTAACGCTCAGATCTTCGCCGTCTTGCTCGATCTGAACCTCAAGCGGGTTGTAACGAAAGCCCTGTAGGAAATCATGGTAGGTCGGATCAAGATAAGGACACATTTCCTCGAGGAACAAACGCTCATCCGAAGTCAGCTGCAGGCCTGCCATGGCATCGACGGCTTCTCTCAGACGTACCGCGAATCCTGGCGGAAAGCGATGCTTGCCACGGTTGATGAAGGCGTAGCGGGTATAGGCGTTGGGGAAAAGCTTCACCACTGCGTTTTGCATGGTGAACTTGTAAAAGTCGTTATCAAGAATCGAGCGCAGCATAGTGACCCTGAATGGAATGCTTGGCATGCGTGAGCGTTCAGCATAGCGTAGCCGTTAAGGGGACTCCATCCGTACTTAAAGGCTATGCTTTGTTTACTGAAACGAGATTAGTGCGTGCTCAGGACGTCAATGCCATAAAACTGAACATGACGGCAACCGCACCTCCAAATATCAAAATACCGGCCAACGCCAGCACGATGAGTGTGTAGCTTAGTATAAGCCCAGCCAGCGCCCAGCTTGCACCTTTGTCATCGCATCGCTTTAGTTGGCTACGGGCAATATGACCACAGATGACACCACCGAGCGCAGCGGGTGTCACGAAACAGCCCAGCACGGCAAGTGCGAAGGATACGATAGCCATGAGGTTGAGCTTGGTGTCTTGATGCTCATTCCTTTTGGGTATGACTTCATTCATAGATCGATACTCTTGGAAACAAGCCTGCAATGCGCGAAACCTCACGCCATAGCCTAAACGAGAGTGATATGTCATTCGAGATTCAAACGCTTGATGCGGTAGCGAATATTGCGCGTGAAAAATGGAATGCCGTAAGCGGTATGCACTATCCCTTCCTCCGTCATGAGTTCCTCGACGCGCTTGAAGCGTCGGGCAGTGTATCTTCTGCAGCGGGATGGGAGCCCTGTCATCTGACGCTCTGGCAAAAGGGAACCTTGGTCGGGTTAATGCCACGCTATCGTAAGGAGCATTCCTATGGCGAGTACGTGTTTGATTGGCAGTGGGCCGATGCATGGGAGCGAGCCGGAGGGGAATATTATCCCAAGGGGCTGACCGCCATTCCGTTCACGCCTGCTTATGGCCCACGCCTGGCGCTGACTGATGGCGTCGACCAACTAACAGCAATGGCTGCTGTGAGCATGTATTGTCGCAGCCAGCCTGAGCAGAGCTGGCATCTTCTTTTCCCGACCGCAGATGAGGCGAACGCGTGGAAACAGAGCTGGCCGCAGCTGCTTGAGCGCCATGGCGTCCAGTATCACTGGCAGGATCGCGATTATGGCGATTTCGAGGGCTTCCTCGCTCATTTTACCTCAAAGCGGCGCAAGGAGCTTAAACGTGAGCGACGTAAGGTCGCCGATCAGGGCCTGAGCATGCGGCGCCTGCGCGGCGCTGAGATCAACCGGGAAGATCTGGAGCACTTTTATCGCTGCTATCAGATCACCTACCTGGAGCGTGGGCAACAGGGTTATCTCAATTTCGAATTTTTCGCACGTCTTCTGGTAAGCATGCCGGACGCGCTCCTGCTCATTCAGGCATGCGAAGGTCACAGGCCTGTAGCTGCGGCGCTGTGCTTTGAAGGTATCGATACCCTGTATGGCCGTTACTGGGGAAGTGAGGTGGCAGCGGATTGCCTGCACTTTGAAACCTGCTATTACCAAGGGATTGCCTACTGCCTCGAACGTGGTCTCAAGCGCTTTGATCCGGGGACTCAAGGAGAGCACAAGATTCCACGTGGCTTCGAACCGGTGTTGACGCGCTCTCTGCACTGGCTGGCGGATGACCGATTCCGTGACGCCGTTGATGACTTTCTTGGGCGGGAGCGGCCGGCAATGGCTGAGCATCTTGTTGCTGCACGCACGCTGTTGCCGTTTCATCGCCAGTCATGAAGTTATGCGTTTCGCCGCTAGCGAGACTACATTAACAGAAGTTGGCTGATGTCGAGTCCAATGGGACACGCTCGGTAATTTTTCACTCATGCCTGCGCTCAAGGAGAGAGCATGATTTCGATACGAACCTTTTTTTCCTATCTGGCCACGTTTGGATTGTTGCTCACGCTAGCCATGGGGTCAGCGTATGGTGAGACGGATCAGGGCGGCCCTGACGGAGGGAGTGCTTCCGCCGACATCGTGACCGTGGCGAAGCAGTCGGGACGCTATACTACATTTCTGAATCTGCTTGAAAAGGCGGGTATGACCGACAAGCTGCATGCCGATGGGCCTTACACGGTGTTCATGCCGACCGATGAGGCATTTTCACAGTTATCCCAGAAGGATCATGATCGGTTGTTCAATCTTCCTGATGAATCGCTGAAGCGATTCATGAATTATCAGATCGTAGGCGGGCTTGTACCGACCAATGAGATGAGCGACACCCAGCATCTTCAAGCCCTATACCAGCAGATATCGATTACCAAGAAAGGCGATGGTATCAAGGTCAATGATGCCAATATCGTTGAGCCTGATATCAAGGCCAACAATGGCATCATTCATGGTATCGACAAGGTGATAGAGCCTTTCTTTGAGTAATCCGCGCTTCGAATGCTAACTTCCGCGCTTTACGCAGGCGACCTGATCCGGTCGCCTTTTTTGTCAGCCCGGTTGTGGCCTGGCGCGACGAACCTTATTTATTCCCCCTTCACTTAAGCTTCCGTTCAGCACGACCCGTTGGCAAGCGGTGCACGAAAGGCTACAGTTAAAATCAACCAAGGTTAACTAAATGTATGGGTGTTAATCTATTTGCTTGTCGTCGCAATGCGAAAGATGTTTAGCCAGGCGAAGGCGTCAACATCGTGGTAATGAGGAGATAGCATGGCCGCGCTAACAGGAAAGGCCGAGTATTGGCACCAGTACCTATCGAGACGCTGCTGCTTCATGCGTTGTCTTGTGATGCTTGTCGCAGTTACGGCTCTGCTGGAGAGCGTCGATAGCAGGGCCGAGCGTAAAACTGTTGTGACTACTTTTTCCGTGCTGGAGGATATGGCGCAAAACGTAGCCGGAGACAAAGCAGATGTGGTATCGATCATTCCCCCCGGCGCTGAAGTGCATGAATATGAGCCAACCCCACGGGATATTCTCAAGGCGCGCCAGGCGGATCTGATTCTCTGGAACGGTTTCGGGCTGGAGCGCTGGTTCGAGAAGTTCTACTCGGGACTCGATGATGTCCCTGTCGCCGTGCTGACTAAAGGGATTGCACCGATAGGGCTGAATGAGGGGCCGTATGAAGGCAAGCCCAATCCGCATAGCTGGATGTCACCGGCCAATGCGGCGATCTATGTTGAAAACATTCGTCAGGCGCTAGTCGCCATCGATCCCGCCAATGCCGAGAGCTACGATGAAAATGCTCAAGCATACAGCGCTCGGCTCGCGGCACTTGATTTCCCAATCAAGGAAAAATTGAACAAGGTGCCTGAACAGCAGCGTTTTTTAGTGACCTGTGAGGGCGCTTTTTCATATCTGGCACAACATTATGGCTTCAAGGAGCTCTATTTGTGGGCGGTCAATTCAGAACAGGAGGGAACGCCTCAGCAGATTCGCAAGGTGATTGATCAGACACGTAAATATGATGTGCCGGTCACGTTTTGTGAAAGTACGGTCAATCCCAAGGCCATGCAGCAGGTTAGTGCAGAAAGTGGCGCTCGCTTCGCAGGGATACTGTATGTCGACTCATTGACCCGTGAAGATGGCCCGGCACCCACCTATGAGCAGATGCTCAAGTACAATGCAGAACTGATAGTGCGAGGTTTCCATGTCTCGCCATAACGAACGGCCTTCGGATAGCGGGCCTGCTATTGTTGTCGATAAGGTGTCAGTGCGCTATGCCAGCGGTCAATGGGCGCTTGAGAATGTCAGCCTTACGCTGGAAAGCAGCAGTATCTGCGCATTATTGGGGATTAATGGCAGCGGCAAATCGACGCTGTGCAAAGCGATCATGGGATTTTTGCCGCCCGCCAGCGGTCGCGTAGCTATCTTTAAACATGCTGTCCGTCATGCACAGCGCCGCAATATCATGGCCTATGTGCCTCAGGTCGAAGAGATCGACTGGGACTTTCCCGTCTCCGTATACGATGTGGTGATGATGGGGCGGCAGGGGCGGATGGGATTCTTGCGTATTCCCGCCCGCGCGGATCGCGTGGCCGTGGAAACAAGTCTGGCGCGGGTCGGGATTGCTGATTTGGCCAAGCGCCAGATTGGCGCACTGTCTGGTGGCCAAAAAAAACGCGTGTTTCTCGCGCGTGCGCTGGCGCAGGAAAGCCGCATTATGGTGCTCGATGAGCCATTCACTGGCGTCGATGCGACCACTGAAAATGCAATTATTGACATACTCAAGCAGCTTCGCGATGAGGGAATGACCATTCTGGTCGTAACGCACAACCTCAGCGTTGTGCCTGAATATTGCGATACGGTAGCAATGATCAACCGCAATTTGATCGCCTTTGGCAAGACCGAGCATGTGTTTACACCGGCTAACCTGGCCCAAGCCTTCGGAGGCGTATTGCGCCAGTTCCCTCTTGACTTGCTGGCACAGGAGCGCGAACCGGTACAGGAGCACTTACCGTGATCGACACACTTCTGATGCCATTCAGCTACGGATTCATGGCGCGCTCCATCTGGGTGGGAGGGTCGGTCGGTGTGGTTTGTGCGCTGCTGTCATGCTTCATTATCCTCAAGGGGTGGTCATTGCTTGGTGATGCCCTGTCCCATGCGGTAGTGCCAGGGGTGGCGATCGCTTACTGGTTAGGGCTGCCTTTTGTACTCGGTGCTTTTGTTTCCGGGCTGCTGGCAGTGCTCGGCATCGGTGTGGTGCGTGGCAACTCCGCACTCAAGGGTGATGCCGTGATCGGTGTGGTCTTTACCGCTTTTTTTGCACTCGGCTTCTTACTGATTTCTCTCAATCCCAGCACCATATCGTTGACGACTATCCTGTTTGGTAATCTGCTGGGCATCAGCTCCGGCGATGCCTGGCAGCTGGTAGCCATTGCTGGGGGCTGTATCGTTATTATTGCGCTGCGCTGGAAGGATCTGCTGCTTTACTGTTTCGATGAGCAACATGCCCGCGCCCTCGGTTTCAATGTGCGCTATCTCAACATACTGCTGTTGGCGATGATGTCATTGACTGCCGTTGCTGCGCTGCAGACGGTGGGTGCCATCTTGGTCATTGCGATGCTGATTACCCCAGGGGCCACCGCTTATCTGCTTACCGACCGGTTTGGACATATGCTCTGGATTGCGCCGCTCGTTGGTGGCCTCACGGCAATGACCGGGGCTTATCTGAGTTTCTTCTTTGATACGTCAGTGGGCGGTTTGATCGTCGTATTGCAGACACTGGTATTTTTAATCGCATTCATGCTGGCGCCGCGACATGGCCTGTTAGCGCATCGTCGTCGCTGGCAGCAGGAGGCGTCGTCATGATGCTGCTTGAACCGCTATGGGGACCGCTGCAGCATGATTTTATGCTCAAGGCGCTGCTGGTAGGAATATTCGTCAGTATCGTCTGTGCCACGCTGTCATGTTTTATCGTCATGAAGGGCTGGGCATTGGTGGGGGATGCCGTGTCACACGCTGTGCTGCCAGGGATCGTCGTGGCGTATATCATCGGTATACCGATGGCTATAGGCGCTTTGGTCAGCGCGTTGCTCTGTGTGCTGAGTGCTGGGGCCATAGGCGCCCATAGCCGGGTCAAGAAAGATGCCGTACTCGGTATCGCCTTTACCGGTTTTCTAGCGCTGGGACTGATGTTGCTCGTGGCGGTACCCAGCGATATTCACTTCATGCATGTCCTGCTCGGTAACCTGCTGGGTATCGAAGCGAGCGCGCTGCGGCAGTTGCTTATTTCCGGTGCCATCGCGCTGATTCTGTTAGCGCTCCAATACAAGGATCTCAAGCTTTACTGCTTCGATGCCCAGCATGCGCGAATCATTGGCCTTAACGTAGCTTGGTTGCATCTCCTGTTGATGGTCCTGTTAGCGCTGACAACCGTTGCCTCGCTTCAGGCAGTGGGGCTTATTCTGGTGGTTGCGATGCTCGTCACGCCGGGATGTATTGGATTTCTACTCTCTGAGCGCTTTGCCGTGATGATGCTTATTGCTGTGGGCGCGGCGATGTTTTCCACCTATGCCGGCGTACTCATAAGCTTCTATATCAACGGCACAACGGCAGGATGTATCGTCCTCGTCCAGGCGGCGATCTTTATTCTGGCGTTCTGCTGCTCTCCCAGTAAAGGCGTACTGGTTGCCCGGCTCAGGTCAAGACGCAGCGTGGCGGCTTTATCCCATTAAGCGTCGTGCTTTATCGATAGCGTCTGAATTGAAAGCCCGCCATCTTTGGCGGGCTTTCGGTTAATCATTTCAAATGATGTTGCCAATAATCGGAAGGTGGAGGGTCAATACTTTCCATCAAGGTCCTCATTCCAGTCGACCAGCTACTACGTAGCTGCTGGAAATAAGCATCATCTTCGTCGATGCGCCTGATCAACGGCGGTTCGAGGCTATCCGCTGGGTACACGGCGATGTCGAGCGGCAAGCCCACCGATAGATTGCTGCGCAGCGTTGAATCAAACGACACCAGGCCACAGCGCAGGGCTTCACCGAGTGAAGTGTCATAGGCAAGTATACGATCAAGCACCGGTTTGCCGTATTTGCTTTCACCAATCTGAAAATAGGGCGTATCCGGCGTGGCGGAAATAAAGTTTCCCTGAGGATAAATATTGAAGCTCTCGGTTGGCGCCTTGCCTATCTGCCCTGCAACCAGAAACGATGACGTCATGTCGATATTCTGCATGCTAGGGCCATTGTCGTAATCGGCAACAATATTACGCATGGTGTCACCGATCAGTTTGGCAACGTCGAACATGCTAGGCGTATTGAGGATCGTTTCGAACTCGGTGCCGAATTGTTGCTCAAGCCGCGTCAGCACAGCCTGTGATGTAGAGAGGTTCCCTGCTGTCTGAATGATGATGGCACGCTCACCCGGTGTGCCGTACACGCTTAGTTTACGAACACTGGCGATCTGATCGATACCTGCGTTGGTCCGTGTATCGGAAATGCAGACGATGCCGTCTTTTAATGCCATTGCCACGCAATACGTCATGGGTCGCTTTCCTGCTCGTCGGAGCGTTAATCGCTGATGCGTGATGGTTGCCAGTCATTGGCTATCGAAGTTCGCCCTGACATTCACGTGTACGTGCAGGGTTTCTTCGCCGCCACCGCTTCGCATGCCTCTTATAGGGCAGGCTTCGAGGTAATCCATGCCGACCGCGAGCTTGATATGTTGATTGGGCCGCAATAGCTGGTTGGTAACGTCAAAGGTTTGCCACGCACCGTCCAGCCAGATTTCTGCCCAAGCGTGCGAAGCAAGATGCCCCTCGTCGGCAACATGAATATAGCCGCTGACATAGCGGGCCGGAAGCCCTTTATAGCGCGCGCATGCCAGCATGACATGCGTATGGTCCTGACAGACGCCAGAGCCCAGGGCAAATGCTTCCTGAGCGCTATGCCATACTTCCGTTGAGCCGGGAATGTAAGGCATCTTTTCTAGAATGGCTTGCTGCAGTTTTCCTAGCGCAGTGACATCCTGCGATTGACTAAGATACGTCTCGGTCAGAGCAATAAGTGGTTCGTCAGCAGTGGTTAAAGACGTCGGGCGCAGGAAGGGGCGTGGGTCGAGATCGTCATGTACACGTCCATCATGGTTAGGGTTGAGTTCTACGATACCGCGCGCTTCGACAAGAATCTGTTGATGGGGCCGGTCAAGTGTCAGGACATGCATGACGTTACCGTAGCCATCGGTCAGTGGTGGCGGATTGCCGGGTAAGGATAGCCACCAATCAATCACGTGCTGCGAGGCGTCGTTGCGGGGCACCAGGCGCAAGTACTGGATGCTCGATCTCAGCGGCAGAGAGTAGTTATAACGCGTAGAGTGTTCGATCTTGAGCTTCATCAGGCCACCTCCAGATAAGCGGTCTGTACACGGCTGGCGAGGGTGGCAACATCATCGATAGCTTCGGTCAGCCAGGTATGTGGCCCTTGAGTGAATATCTCGTCAAGATCGCCGTAACGCACCCGTGAATAAAACTCACCGGCCAGACGCTTGGCCGGTTTGCCGTTAGGGCCCTCAAGTTCCGCGAGCGCTTGTACCAGTTCGTCCAGACAGGCCAGCAGTGAACGCGGTACATCATCGCGTAGCACCAGCAAGTCAATGACATTACTTGCCTCGAGGATATAGCTGTAAATCTGCGTATAGGCCTCGCGCGCGCCAAGCGCTTGCAGCAGTGTTTGCCATAGATAATCGGCACGTATCGTGGCGTCATCCTTGGGCGCGTCGGGCGCCAGATCGATCATCTGATATTTGGTGTCGAGCAGGCGCAGCGTGTTGTCGGCGAGTTCCAGACAGGTACCGATACGCATGAAGCGAAAGCCGTCATCACGCAGCACCGTACCGTACAGGGCTCCACGGTAGATATGCGTGCGTTGCTTGATCCAGTCGAAAAATTCCGGCGCATTGCGCATGGTGACGCCTGAATCAGTCCAGTTTTGCAGCTCAAGCCACGTGGTATTAATCGCTTCCCAAGTTTCAGAGGTAATATGACCGCGGACGGCATGGGCATTCTGACGTGCGGATTGCAGGCAGTGATAAATACTCGATGAATTGGTGACATCGCCAATCATGAAATTCAGCAGCGCATCGGCATTAAGTGTCGAGCGCGTGCTCCAGTAGGCGGATGAGGCGCCACTAACCCCGAGAATGGCCGTTAACCCTTCATGGGCGGCGGAGCGCGGCAGCAGGGTTAACCGTGCGCTGACATCCAGAAGTCTGGCCAGGTTGTCGGCGCGCTCCATATAGCGGGCAAGCCAGTAAAGATGCGAGGCAGTACGACTTAGCATCACGGTCCCTCCTGCTGAGGAAGGGTATCGTCTTCCAATACCCAGGTATCCTTGGTCCCGCCGCCCTGAGAAGAATTGACCACTAGCGAGCCTTCAGTAAGCGCCACGCGGGTCAGCCCGCCCGGTACCAGACGAATGCCGTTGGGGCTGCATAGCACATAGGGACGCAGATCAATATGACGAGGTGCAACACCTGACTCGACAAAGGTCGGGCATGCTGACAGCGCCAAAGTTGGTTGAGCAATATAAGCGCTCGGCTGAGCGGTGAGTTTTGCACGAAATGTATCGAGCTGCTCTTTACTAGCCATAGGCCCGACAAGCATGCCATAGCCGCCAGAGCCGTTAGTTTCCTTGACGACCATGTCCTCCAGATTGGCCAGTACATGTGAGAGCTGTAGCGGGTCACGGCACTGCCAGGTGGGCACGTTATTGAGGATGGGCGTCTCATCAAGGTAGAAACGGATCATGTCGGGTACGTAGGGGTAGATCGATTTATCGTCGGCCACACCAGTACCCAATGCGTTTGCCAGCACTACGCCGCCTTCACGGTAAACCGACATCAGCCCAGGCACGCCTAGCAGTGAATCGGGGTCGAGCGCGAGGGGGTCGATGAAGGCCTCATCGACACGCCGGTAGATTACATCGACAATTTGGTCGCCACTCGTTGTGCGCATATAGACACGCCCGTTGCGAACATAAAGATCCTGCCCCTCGACCAGCTCAACGCCCATTTGCTGCGCTAGGAAGGCGTGTTCAAAGTAGGCGCTGTTATAGCGTCCGGGAGTGAGTACCACGACACAGGGAGCATCGATAGGCGTGCTCGAACGTAGGGTCTCAAGCAGTAGTGTTGGGTAATGATCAACCGGCGCAATATGGTTAGTCGCGAAAAGTTCGGGAAATAGACGCATCATCATGCGCCGGTTTTCAAGCATGTAGGACACGCCGCTAGGAATACGCAGGTTATCCTCAAGCACGTAGTAGCTGCCGTCACCATCACGAATCAGATCGATACCGCTGATATGGCTGTAGATTCCGTGAGGCAGTGTCACGCCACGCATCGCCATCTGATACTGCGGGTTGGTGAGCACCTGATCAGCAGGTACGATATTTTCAGTCAAAATGCGCTGATCATGGTAAATATCGTTCAGGAAGGCGTTCAGTGCTTGTACACGCTGACGACAACCCGCCTCCAGCATGCTCCACTCACTAGCGGGTATGATGCGGGGGATGGTATCAAAGGGAATTAATCGCTCAGTACCGGAATCGTCACCATAAACAGTGAACGTAATACCTGCACGGTGAAAAAGCAGGTCCGCTTCACGGCGCTTGCGGTTTAATAGTTCAGCCGGTGTATCGTCTAGCCAGCGCTGGTAGGTTCTGTAGTGAGCTCGACATTGGCCTTCGGTCGTTACCATTTCATTGTGTATTGTTTTCAAGGTAAACCCTCCTGCTAGGTGAAGCATGCCTCAGGCACCTACACGTCGCATCGTATGTAATGAAACATAGGCTTCAAGTCCTGAATATTTGTTGTTTGCTTGACTGTAGCTAAGTCAGCATGAGTAGGTTCATATAACGACTATAGTGCAGCCTCGCTCAAAGCGGTTGTGCAGAATTACCAGATGGCTCGGGAACTGACATTGGCCAAAGCGAATCAATAGCAATAGAGAGAGGAGAGAAAATGACTCGATTAACGCGTTGGTTAAGCCTGAGTGTGATGATGACCCTGCTGAGTAGCGGGTGGGCAGGAGGTCTGGTCAGAGCTGACAATGAGACTCAAGACAACTTGTTTGCGGTAGCGGAGAAGAATGGCCATTACACGCATTTTATAGCCGCTGCGAAAACGACGGGGCTTGATAAATTGCTGCAGGAAAATAATGCTAGTTATACCGTTTTTGCGCCAACCGATCAGGCATTTGAAGCACTTGAACCTGGGGTCCGCGATAAGCTGTTTTCACCCGCTAGCCGGGATCGCCTGAATGATATTTTGGATTTACATGTTGTAGAAGGCGACTACACGCTTGAAAAAGCCTTGCAGCGTATCAGTGTGACTTCTGAGCAAGGGCAGGCATTGAAATTCACACGCTCGGAAGAGCAAACAATGGTCAATGATGCGCGTATTCTGAATGACGGTATCAGTGCGTCTAATGGCCGGCTTTATGGTATCAATCACGTTTTGATGCCACGTCAATAATTGATGCCCATAAACTATCCTAAGCTTTCACGGTTGTGAAAAATAATTCTTTCTACCGAGTTAAGAATCAGTGCTTCACAAAAGTATTAATATTTGTCTCGGTCTATTTACAATCAATTAAATAAAGGGTGTCGCTTGCCTACTTGTTTGTTGCTATCAAAAAGTGTGGATTTTGTTGGGTTGAATCTTACGTTTATTTAGCGTCGCTTAATTAAACGTTTGTCTAAATATGGGTGGGCCAAGTTTGTAGTTATTAAATGATATTGAATAATGAAGATATAGTTATTGGATAACACAAGTTATTTTGATTCCCGAGTATGAGAACGTAAGCAAGGTTGGCATCATCAGAAGGTATTAAAGTTGGAAGTTAATGCTATCAGTAACTGCGTACTAAATATCATTCCGCGGTGAGTAAATGTTCAAACTGCATTAACAATCTGGTGCAATAGTATAATTAAAGTGGCAGTAGTGACGATCTATATCACGCATGGAATCTTTTAAAAAAGTCTACAATCTCTAGGATGCTTAAGCGTCAGTGGGACGCAACCAAACTTGGAGCTGACTTTCTTGCGCTAGCCCAACGGATCCTTGTGCTGCTAATGATTATTCTGCAGGCGATGCTTGGTATGACCAAGATGAGAATGTTGCGAAATCACATGGCAAGCTCTAGTCGGTATTTGAAAAGCCATGTCAGTTTAAAGCGCTTTTTGTAGGTAACAATCTAGTTAAACTTACAAAAATAATACATTAACAAAATATTAAAACAGTGTTTTCTTCTAAGAACCTCTTTTGACGCCCATCTCGGCAAAGTCTATATGTGAATTAAAGGTCGTCATCTTGTATATGATAGGCGTATTGTAGGCTTTATTGTCCGTGCTTTGACAATTTTATTGTTTACATATAGATACAGTTCAGCATTGGGCTGAGTGAGAATGATTAACCCATGGCATTTTTATAAAAAGGGAGCGTAGATAAAATTTGTCTTATATGACTGGACATTAACGCAGGATAAGCTAGGAATGGCTATGGTTAATGAGTTCCAGTTGTAAAGTGCCCTTAATAAAAACAATGCGTTAAACATAAATGGCACAGTCCATTACTGTGTCGCGTAAGGCGTTCCAGCCGCAGGCAATGCGGTTACCAGTTTCAGATACGGAGATCGACCATGGGGCGTTCAGCGTTCAAAGATGATGTAGTAGTGCGTCGCAGTGAGGCTAAATCGCCAGCGCAGCCTTTTTCCAACAACTCCCCTGGCCGTGTCGGAATCTCTCCGCGACGTATGCGCGATGCCGCCAATATAGCGTTTGGGCAGGCTCGTAAAATACTGTTCGTAACGTCAGAGATGGCAGATTTTGTCAAGGTGGGAGGGCTTGGTGATGTTTCGGCGGCTCTGCCTCGTGCTATGGCCGAACATGCTGATGTGCGTGTACTCATCCCGGGCTATCGTGAAGTTGTGGAAGCCTGTTATGACATCCAGCATGTTGCCCATCTGCCTGCGCTTGCTGACATCCCCGCCTGTGACTTGGGGCGTATCGAGCTGCCTGACGGTCTTGTCGTCTACATCATACTTTGTCCAGAACTGTTCTATCGCGATGGAACGCCTTATCTGAATCCTTACGGTGTCGATTGGGAAGACAACGATATTCGTTTTGCCAGGTTGTCTCTGGCGGCGGCTGATCTGGTTTCCGGCGTTCAGTGGCTCGAAGAGGAGTACAGCTGGCGCCCTGATCTTTTGCATCTCAACGATTGGCCCTCGGCATTGGCCGCTGGTTATCTGCACTGGCGAGGAGTACATACGCCTAGCATCTTCACTATTCATAACCTGGCCTATCAAGGGTTGTTTTCGCCGGAGCGTATGGCGTCGCTTGGTATTCCTGAATCGGCTTTTTCACCAGAGGGCGTCGAATTTTACGGCAATTTGTCGTTCATGAAGGCCGGTGTTTATTACTCGTCTCACATCACGACCGTAAGCGCGACCTATGCCCGGGAAATTACCACGCCCGAGTTCGGCTGCGGATTGGATGGCCTGTTGTTAGAGCGTTCTCTGCGAGGAGAACTGACCGGCATTCCCAATGGCATTGATGACAGCTGGGATCCTCGGACCGATACCCATCTGGCACGCTCCTTCGCAACCAATGACTGGAGTGGAAAGCGGGCCAATACCGAATTTGTGCGACGCTCTTTCGGTTTGGCTGTCTGCCATGGCCCACTGTTTGCTGTGGTTTCCCGCCTAGTACATCAAAAGGGGCTTGATCTTACGATAGGTGTTGCCGAATCGATTGTACGGGCTGGCGGTCAGATTGTGGTGATTGGCCGGGGTGAACCAAAGGTTGAAGCGGCACTGACTAATCTCGCGGCACGCTTTCCCGGCGCGATCGGTGTACGCATCGGTTTCAGCGAACATGAGGCGCGCTGCATTTATGCCGGTAGCGATTTTCTATTGATGCCGTCACGCTTTGAACCTTGTGGGCTCTCCCAGATGTACGCTCAGCGTTTTGGCTCGTTGCCGATTGCTCACCGTACCGGCGGGTTGGCCGATACCATCGAAGATGGCGTGACGGGATTTCTGTTTGATGAGATGACGCAGGAAAGCTTTATGACCGCTATTCGCCGTGCCTTTATCGTGTTCGGCGCAACCGATCTTTTCTATGCCATGCGGCGTACAGCTATGGCCATTCATTATCAGTGGCGCGGTTCGGTACTTCCTTACGTGCGCCTTTACGAAAGCGAAATCGGCGAGCGAACGGCCCTCGTCAGCTAATGCGGAGGGCATGCGATGATGCTACAAAACTATGTGCCTGATGGAGCACGTCCTATCGATTGCCTAGTGGACGGAGGAGCCTGCGAAGCCTTGGTGAAAGGCACGCATCCTGACCCTTTTGCCGTGTTGGGCCTGCATGACTCGCCTTCTGGTGTCATGGTCAGGACATTCATGCCTGGGGCACAGCATGTCGAGGTGGTGGCACGAAACGGCGGGGGCTTGCTCGGCGAACTTTCATGCGAGCATCCGGAAGGCGTTTTCAGCGGCTCTATCTCGGAGCGGGTGCCTTATCTGCTGCGTGTTCACTGGCCCAGCGGTATCCATGAAACGGAAGATCCTTATGCCTTTGGCCCCTTGCTGGGCGAGCTTGATCTTCATCTGATCAGTGAAGGGCGTCATTTCAAGCTGGCAGAGGCGCTTGGCGCGCATGTGATGAGTTGTGCAGGCGTCAAGGGCGTTCGCTTTGCCGTGTGGGCACCTAATGCGCGGCGTGTGTCGGTAGTGGGAGACTTCAATAATTGGGATGGGCGGCGTCACCCGATGCGCTTACGCGGTGGCATTGGCGTATGGGAGCTATTCATCCCCAGGCTCGGCGCTGGCGAGCACTACAAATACGAGCTGATTGGCCAGCACGGTGAATTATTGCCCCAAAAGGCTGACCCCGTCGCTCGTCAGAGTGAACTGGCGCCAGGAACGGCTTCCCGCATACCCGCGCCGGACGCGCTGCGCTGGTTTGATGATGTCTGGATGACACGCCGGGCGGGCTTCGATGCTGCCGTATCGCCGCTATCGATTTATGAAATGCACGTCGGGTCCTGGCGGCGTGATGAAAATGACGATTTCCTCGATTGGGATGCATTGATCATCGAGCTGATCCCCTATGTTGCCGATCTGGGTTTCACCCATATCGAGCTATTACCGATCAGTGAGCATCCTTTTTCCGGTTCGTGGGGGTACCAGCCCCTGGGCATGTTCGCGCCCTCGTCACGCTTTGGAACCCCTGAGGCTTTTGCACGCTTCGTCAATGCCTGTCATGAAGCGGGTATCGGTATTATTGTTGATTGGGTGCCAGCGCACTTCCCCAACGATGCCCATGGATTGGCGCAGTTCGACGGTACGGCACTCTACGAGTATGCCGACCCGCGCGAGGGCGTGCATCAGGACTGGGATACGCTGATTTACAATGTTGGCCGTCATGAGGTGCGCGGCTTTCTGGTCGCCAGTGCGCTTGAGTGGCTGGAGCGTTTTCATATCGATGGATTACGTGTCGATGCGGTTGCTTCGATGCTCTATCGTGACTACAGCCGCAAGGATGGCGAATGGCTGCCTAATGTGCATGGTGGCCGCGAGAATCTGGAAGTCGTCGCGTTCTTGCGTGAGCTCAACACTATCGTTGCCGAGCGTTGCCCTGGGGCAATGATGATTGCCGAGGAATCCACGGCCTGGCCCGGCGTGACCGCGCCAGTGGCGGTGGGTGGGCTAGGGTTTACCTTTAAATGGAATATGGGCTGGATGCATGACACGCTCAATTACATGTCTCGTGATCCTATCTATCGGTGTCACCACCACCATGACATGACCTTCGGCATGGTATATGCCTTTTCCGAACGGTTCATTTTGCCGCTGTCTCATGATGAGGTGGTTCATGGCAAAGGCTCACTACTGAGCAAGATGCCGGGCGATGATTGGCAGCGACTAGCCAACCTGCGTGCTTATTTGGCCTTCATGTGGGCCCATCCGGGCAAGAAGCTGTTATTCATGGGAGGCGAAATCGCCCAGCAGCAGGAGTGGGATCATGACAGCGAGCTGGACTGGCAGCTACTTGAAGACCCGCGCCATATTGGTATTTCGCGTGCTGTTGCCGACCTTAATCGAATCTATGTCGCTGAGCAGGCGCTACATGCGCGTGACATTGAGCCTGCAGGGTTTGAATGGGTCGTTGGCGATGATTCTAACAATAGTGTATTCGCATTCATACGGATGGGCGCCGAGGGCACGGCACCGATGCTCGCGGTGACGAACTTAACGCCGGTAACGCGCAATGACTATCGCATCGGCGTTCCGGGGCTGGGCACGTGGCGAGAGATTTTCAATAGCGATAGCGTGTTCTATGGTGGTTCTAATGTAGGTAATGCGAGCGGCGTGCAGGCTCAGGAAGAGCCCTCACACGGTTACTCAGCCTCGCTTACGCTGACGCTGCCTCCGCTTTCGACTCTTTATCTTCGCCAGGGAGATTGGCCTTCATGACTCGTCGGGCACTTTATAATGCAAGTTCGTCAGGTGCGCTCGCCTGGCATTTCGAATTCGAGACCACCTTCGGTGCCAATATCATCGATGAAGAAACGGTGCATTTTTCAATATGGGCGCCGGATGCTGAGTTGGTCAGCGTCGAGATCGAAGGCCAGGGCACAGTGCCGATGGATGCTCTCGATAATGGTCATTTTACGCTCGATACCCCATGTTTGGCGGGGGCACGCTATCGTTATCTGATTAACGACGAGACGCCTGTGCCGGACCCGGCTGCACGCATGCAGGCCGAGGATGTCGACGGCTATAGCGTCGTTGTTGATCCCTATAACTATGAATGGATGTGTCCTGACTGGCGCGGACGTCCCTGGAATGAAACCGTCATTTATGAGCTGCATGTCGGCGCAATGGGCGGTTTTGTGGGAGTCATGGAGCGTTTGCCAGAGCTTGCCGCCTTGGGGGTTACGGCCATTGAGCTGATGCCGCTCAATGATTTCCCTGGCCAGCGCAACTGGGGCTATGACGGTGTGTTGCCCTATGCCGTGGCGTCAGCCTATGGGTCGCCTGAGGAACTCAAGGAGCTGATTGATGCCGCTCATGAACATCAGATGATGGTGTTTCTCGATGTCGTTTATAACCACTTCGGGCCGGATGGTAACTATCTCTTTCAGTATGCCAAGGGGTTCTTCCGCGAAGACATCAACACACCTTGGGGCCCGGCAATCGATTTTCGTCGTCCTGAAGTGCGCACATTCTTCATCGACAATGCGCTGATGTGGTTGAAGGAATATCGCTTCGACGGGCTGCGCTTTGATGCCGTGCATGCCATAACCGAGCAGGATTTTCTGATTGAAATGTCAGCGGTAATCAATCAGACGATATCAGCCGGTCGTCAGGTTCATCTCATGCTTGAGAACGAACACAACTCGGCAACGCTGCTTGAAAGTGCCTATGACGCTCAGTGGAACGATGACGGCCATAACGTATTGCACGTTTTGCTCACCGGTGAGAACGAGGCGTATTACTCCGACTACTTTGAAGATGCGACCAACAAGCTGGTACGCTGTCTGAGTGAAGGGTTCATTTTTCAGGGTCAGAATACCCGTCATGGTCACTCACGTGGCGAGCCTAGCGGTCACTTGCCCCCTAGTGCCTTTATCCTTTTCCTTCAAAATCACGATCAGATTGGCAACCGCGCCATGGGTGATCGTCTCACCCAACTGGCCGATGTCAATGCGCTGAGAGCGGCGACGGTACTGCTGCTACTCTCACCGATGATTCCCATGATTTTCATGGGGGACGAGTGGGGCTCGAAGCAGCCGTTTCTGTTCTTTACCGATCACAAGCCTGAACTGGCCGATGCCGTGCGAGAAGGCCGTCGCGCTGAATTCGCCGATTTCGCCGCCTTCAACGATGAGGAAGCTCGCAAGGCGATTCCTGATCCCAATGCCGAGTCAACATTCAGCGCCTCAATGCCCGACTTCACCCTTGCCGAGAGTGAAGAGCATGGGGAGTGGCGGGCGTTTTACCGCACGTTGTTGGCCCTGCGACATGAAGAGATTGTTCCTCGCCTGGAAGGGGCAAGTTTCGGTGAAGCCAAGGCGCTGGGGGACGGTGCGGTCATTGCCTGCTGGACGATGGGTGACGATAGCGTATTGACGATAGCGGTTAACATCGGCTCTCAGCCCGTCTCATTGCCGGAGCCCAATGGGCGGCGGCTATTTGATAGCGATGAGTCGACCCCGTTAGCCAATCAAGAACTTCCGCCAGCCCGAGCAGTAGCATGGCTGAACGACACTGCATCTGAAGGAGCCGTGTGATGAGCGACGATCGGCTGACGCAGCTCGCCGAAATGGCCGGCATCATGATCGATTGGCAGGACGCCAATGGTGACGATCAGCACGTGCCGCCGCAAGCCATGCGCGATGTTCTCGATGCATTGGGCTATCCGGCTGCGACGGACGAACAGATCGAGGAGAGCATAGCGCGCCTAGAGCGGTTGAATGCGCCCGCCAGCATTGCTGATCTGCCGCCGTTGCTGACAGCTGACATCAATGTGCCTCTGCTCTTGCCTTGCCGTCTGGAACAACGCACGCCCTTTACGTTGATACGCGAGGATGGCCGTCGTGTTGAGGGGCATATTGACACGAATGGCAAACTGCCGGCGATCGACACGCCTGGCTATCATCAGCTCACGGTTGCCGAGACGACGCTTACCCTGGCTGTTGCACCAGAGCGCTGCTTTTCCATTGCCGAGGCGCTAACGAGTGATAAGCGTGAGCGCGACACGGCGCGGGTGTGGGGACTAGCCGCACAGATTTATGCGTTACATCGTCCTGGTGATGGTGGCATCGGCGATACGGCAGCCTTGGAAACATTTGTTCGTGCGGCCGCCCGTCACGGTGCTCATGCCCTGACGATCAGCCCTGTTCATGCCATGTTTACATCCGATGTCGAGCGCTTCAGTCCTTATTCGCCCTCGAGTCGCCTGTGGCGCAATGGTTTACACGCCGCACCTGAGCAAATATTGGGGGAGTCGGCGGTCGATAAGGCGATTACCCGGCTAGGGCTTGGCGATGAGCGGAAACGGCTGGAAACGCTTGATTTGATTGACTGGCCACAAGCGGCGCGCAACAAGCTTACGTTGCTCCGTGCCCTCTATGAAGATTTCTACGGGTCCAATGGCAGCCAGTCCGACAGTGAGGCGATGGCCGATTTTGCCGAGTTTCGACATCACGGCGGCGAAGCCCTGGAAGATCACTGCCGTTTCGAGACGCTGTGTGCCGTGCAAGGAACGACCGACTGGCGCCAGTGGCCGCAGGCTTTGCAGGACCCCCGCAGTGAAGAGGTCAATCGGTTCGCGCTTGAACACGCCTACGACGTCGGGTTTCATGCCTTTCTGCAGTGGCTGATTGCTCGTGGCCTTGAGCTGGCACAGCGCGGCGCACGTGAGGCAGGCATGGCGGTCGGTCTGGTCAACGATCTTGCCGTCGGTGCAGATGCTGCCGGTAGCCAAGCCTGGAGTCGGAAAAGCGAGATGTTGTCCGAGCTGTCAGTGGGTGCGCCGCCCGACGCTTTCAATGCTCGTGGTCAGTTGTGGGGTGTGGCCGGGTTTTCACCGCAAGGCCTCAAGCGCCATGGTTTCCGTGCCTTTATCGAGATGCTGAGGGCAGGCTTTCAAGGCGCTGGCGGGATGAGAATCGACCACGCCATGGGCCTGTCGCGGCTGTGGTTGGTGCCCAATGGCGCCAAGGCCACCGAAGGGGCCTATGTGCGTTATCCGCTCGATGACCTGCTAAGGTTGGTGGCGCTGGAATCCCATCGCCATCGGGCGATTGTTATCGGTGAGGATCTGGGCACCGTTGAACCTGGCTTTCGTGACAAGCTGGATGCACGTGGCGTGCTCGGCATGCGGGTGATGTGGTTCGAGCGTGAAGAGGATGAGTTCACGCCGGCCGAAGAGTACGCAGCCGAAGCGATGGCCATGACCAGTACCCATGATCTGCCTACCGTTGCTGGCTGGTGGACAGGCCGAGACATCGCGTGGCGCGCTCGGCTTGATATGATTGATGAGAATGAAAGCGAAGCAGCGCTGTATCAGGCTCGTCAGGACGAGCGTGAGCAGTTAGCAGAACTCTTACATGTCGCAGCGACCGAGAATGTCGATGACGTTCTTATAGCCGCTGCACGCCATATTGGCAGGACACCCTCAATGCTGGCTATTTTGCCGGTCGAGGATGCGCTTGGCCTGGTGGAGCAAGCCAATCTACCTGGCACCATCAATGAACACCCTAATTGGCGTCGTCGCTGGCCAGGAACGGCCGAGACGCTACTCGACCAACCCGATGTATCGGCACGTCTTAACGTGCTGAATCGTGCACGGCTGGACGATACGCCGTGACACTTAGGGGGTTGGCTTCTGTAATGAGGTAAGGACACCACATGAGCAAGCCGTTATGACAGGACTACGTGCAACCGCTCGCTTGCAGTTCCATCACGATTTCACCCTTGATGATGCTGTAGGCCTTGTCGGTTATTTTGAGGCGCTAGGTATCAGCCATGTCTATGCTTCTCCGCTGCTGAAGGCGCGGTCAGGCTCAACGCATGGTTATGATGGCGTTGATCCGACACGGATCAATCCGGAGCTGGGCGGTGAGAGTGGATTGCGGCGTCTGGTCGAGGCGCTGCGTGCCCGAGGGATGGGCCTGATACTCGATATCGTGCCTAACCATCTTGCCGTGGGCGGTCGGGAAAATCCTTGGTGGCAGGACGTGCTGAAATGGGGGCAGGAAAGCCTGCATGCCCACTATTTTGATATTGACTGGAACTCTCCCGACCCCACCTTGAACGGTAAGCTTCTGGCCCCGTTTCTGGGTACGCCCTACGATGAGGCGCTGCGTTCGGGCGATGTCAAATTATGCTGCGATTATGATCGTGGCGAGTTCTTTGTTGAATATTTCGAGCACCGTTTCCCGATTGACCCCCGTCATTACGGCGATATTCTTCGTCATTCCGATGAGAGTTCTCTCAAGGGAACGGCCGAGGTGTTCGAGGCGCTCACCCACTATAGTGGGCCAAGCAACATTCACTCGGCGGCCAATCAGGCGCATGTGTGGCTGCGTGATGCAGTCGCCTCGCCACAGCTTCGCGATGTGATGTCGCGGGCATTGCTTGCCTTTGATGCCACAACCGATGCGGGCTTCGAGCAGTTGCATGGGTTACTTGAGCGTCAGCATTATCGCTTGGCGTGGTGGCGGACAGCATCGGATGACATCAACTGGCGGCGCTTTTTTGATATTACCGAGTTGGGCGCCGTCCGGGTGGAAGTACCCGACGTATTCGAAGCCAGTCATGCGCTGATATTCCGGCTTGTCGAGGAGGGACTGGTTGATGGGTTGCGTATCGATCATATCGATGGGCTATCCGACCCCAAGGGATATTGCCTGCGACTGCGCCAACGGCTCGATGATATAAGCACACGGCGTCCTGAAGGGTTGGCTGGGCAGCACATCCCCATCTTTGCCGAAAAGATTCTGGCCGAAGGCGAGACGATGCACGTCGATTGGAATATCGACGGCACGACCGGTTATGAATTCATGAACGATGTCTCGGCGTTACAGCATGACGGCGATGGTGAAGCCGCGCTGCGTGAACTCTGGACATCGCTCTCTGGCCGCCCCGGTGATTTTCTAGTCGAGGTCAAGCGTGCGCGCCGGCTAATGCTCAAGACTGCGTTGGCCAGTGAGTTTGAATCCGCAGCGCGTAGCCTGTTAGCCGTCGCGCGTAGTATGCCTGCAACACGTGACGTCACGCTCGGCATGATTCGTCGTGCACTGCGTGAACTGGTGGCTCAGTTTGGCGTTTATCGTACCTATGCTGACGAGCAGGGCCGCCCGGAGGTAGACGAAGCCGTCTTTCGTCAGGCGCTGGAGGCAGCGAAGCCCAATCTTGATCCGGTCGAGCGCAATGCACTCGATTATCTGGAGCGCTGGCTGGGCGGGGAAGCGCCACAGAAGTTTGCCGCTCATGAACGTGAGTTGCGTCTCAAGGCGATTACCAAGTTTCAACAGCTTACTTCACCCGTTGCCGCCAAGGCCGTCGAAGATACGGCGGGCTATCGCAGCGCAGTACTGATCTCACGTAACGATGTGGGATTTGATCCGCAGCATTTCAGCGCATCGAGTGCGGAGTTTCATACGGCGAATCAGAATCGCCTGGAAAACTTTCCTCGCAATTTGCTCACTACGGCCACTCATGATCACAAGCGGGGCGAGGATGTCAGGGCGCGTCTGGCGGTGTTATCTGAACATGCCGAATGGTTTGCCGATCGTGTGCGCTGCTGGATGACGACGGCAACGTCATTTCGTGCCGCGCTGGAAGATGGCGTCGCGCCAACGCCAGGCGATGAAATGATGCTCTATCAGATCATGGTAGGCGCCTGGCCGCTGGGGCTCGCGGTTGATGATCATGATGGCATGCACGAATTCGCTGAGCGTTTGGCTGCTTGGCAAAAAAAGGCGCTGCGCGAAGCGAAGCTCGAAAGTCACTGGTGGCATCCCAATGAAGGCTATGAGCGTGCATGCCGTGACATGATCTTTACCCTGCTTGAATCGCCTGAAGCGCAGGATTTGCGCAACGATATTGCCGCGGCGGTACAGGCCGTTGCACCGGCCGGGGCAGTCAATGGCCTGGCCCAGACTTTGCTTAAAATGACCTCGCCCGGCGTTCCCGATCTCTATCAGGGGTGCGAGTACTGGGATTTCAGTCTGGTTGATCCTGATAATCGGCGCCCGGTCGATTTTGACGCTCGTCGTGCCGCGCTGGCCGACACTGCAACACCAGCCGAGCTACTGGAAAGCTGGCATGACGGACGCATCAAGCAGGCGGTGATCGCACGCACTCTAGCATTGCGCAAACAGTTGCCGGAGCTTTTTGCCAAAGGCGATTACGCTCCGCTCATGGTCGAGGGGGCGTATGCTGAACGTGTTGTTGCCTTCGCTCGTGAGCTGGAGGGCCGTACGGTTGTCGTTGTGGCACCACGTCTGCCCGCTGCGTTGATGACGTCAGCCACTCTGCCGCGCATTTCCTCCGACCAGTGGGCAGATACACGCATTCATCTACCTGCCAGTGCTGGCTGGACCAACATGCTGGACGGCGTTTCCTTCAAGGGTACGCCGGACTCGATGGCAGTGGGAGACATACTCGTGTCGCTTCCCATTGCCTTACTTGCCTCCGATAACATCGATGCCTCGAACGAGGCGAGGGTATGACTAATGGCCAACGATGAACTGCGTATACGCCAGCTGGCGTATCGCATATGGGAATCTGAAGGGTATCCGGAAGGGCAGTCAGAACGACATTGGGAAATGGCGTGCAAGATGGTGGCGGCTGAGCGTGTGGCCAGTGAGCCGCCGATACAACCGCCATCTGAAGAGCCGCCAATGACTCCGCCTGAACAGCCGCCCGTTGAGCCTCCGGTCGAGGAGCCCCCGGTATCGCCGCCTGAAGCGCCACCGACAGAGCCCCCGGTTGAGGAACCACCGGTGTCGCCGCCTGAAGTACCACCGACGGAGCCGCCGGTAGAAGAGCCCCCTTACCAGGAGCCACCGGTGACCGGCAGTGGAAGCGATCAACTGACAGATGAGCCGATGCCTGCTGCTCCGCCCGAAGAAACACTGATCGAGCAGCCAAAGCAAGCTGCCAAGCGTAGCACTAAAAGCACAGCCGGTAAGAGCACAGCCAGTAAAAGCACAGCTAGTAAAAGCGCGGCAGGCAAGAGTACTGCCGCCAAAAAGCCGGCCAAGCCGAAAGCCGAAAAGACGACCAAGTCTGGTGGAGCCAAACCGCGTACGCGTACTCCTAAGGAATAAGCGTGCTGATGCCAGGATGCACCAGTAAAGAATGCTGCATGGTGAGTTAGGTTACGAGTTAAGCACGCGCCAGCCGACATGTTTGACATGAAACTGTGTAGGTGTAGGTAAAGGTCCTGGTGTGTAGGCCTTATTTCAAATTTCCGGCGGAACGTTGTTATCACGGCATTCCGCTGCAGTGAAGACATGGATGTTCTTATGAATAATGACACGCATACTGACGCGACAGATGGTAACGAGGAAAAGAACGTTCCCGCTGCGCGTAATGTCGCTGCATCTTCTGCTGCTGAATCAGGGTCACAAGCCAGCACGGATAAGTCCCAGAAGGAGCGACCTGCAGGCAAGTCGGAGCAGAAGAGCAGCAAGGAAAACCAAGGCACCAAGCGTCAGAGCAAAATGGCTGATCACCCGCCGAAATTTCAGCAGCAATCACGTGTGCGTGAAGGGCTGCCCTATCCCTTGGGAGCTAACTGGGATGGGCTGGGGGTCAACTTTGCGCTGTTTTCGGCTCACGCGACCAAGGTTGAGCTGTGTCTTTTCGACGAGACGGGAGAGATCGAGCTTGAGCGCATAGAGCTGCCGGAATATACCGATGAGGTATGGCACGGCTATTTGCCTGATGCCCGACCTGGCCAGCTTTACGGTTACCGCGTATATGGCCCGTATGAGCCTGAGCAGGGCCATCGTTTCAACCCCAACAAGTTACTGATCGACCCGTATGCCAAGCAAATTGCCGGGAAAATCCAGTGGGACGATGCGCTCTATGGCTACACCATCGGCCATGAAGACGGTGATCTGAGCTTCGATGAGCGCGACAGCGCGCCCTTCATGCCCAAGTGCCGTGTGATCGACCCTGCCTTCACCTGGGGCCGTTCACAGGAAATTCTTGTCCCTTGGGATCGTACGATCTTCTACGAAACCCATGTGCGCGGTTACACCATGCGTCACCCTTCGGTGCCCGATCCGATGCGCGGCACGTTTTCGGGCCTTGCGATACCCGAAGTGGTCGAGCACATTCGCTCGTTGGGCGTGACCTCGGTTGAGTTGATGCCAATTCATGCCTTTGCCGACGATCGTCATCTGCAGGAAAAGGGGCTGCACAATTACTGGGGCTACAACACGCTAGCCTTCTTTGCGCCGCATCCCAATTACATGGCGACCGAGACGGTCAATGAGTTCAAGCAGATGGTGGCGTGCCTGCACGCAGCCGGACTCGAGGTTATTCTCGATGTGGTCTACAACCACACCGCTGAAGGCAATGAACTCGGCCCAACGCTATCACTGAAAGGCATCGATAACGCCAGCTATTATCGCTTGATGCCCGAAGAGCCGCGCTATTACATCAATGACACCGGCACTGGCAACACGGTCAATCTCTCCCATCCGCGTGTGTTGCAGATGGTCACCGATTCGCTGCGCTACTGGGCAAGCGAAATGCGTGTTGATGGCTTCCGCTTCGATCTGGCGACCATTCTCGGTCGCGAGCCGCACGGTTTCGACGAGGGCGGCGGTTTTCTCGACTCCTGCCGTCAGGACCCGCTGCTGTCGCAGTGTAAGCTGATTGCCGAGCCGTGGGACTGTGGCCCCGGTGGGTATCAGGTGGGCGGCTTCCCGCCGGGCTGGGCGGAATGGAACGACCGTTTTCGAGACAACATGAGAGCCTTCTGGAAAGGTGACGAAGGTCTCCTGCCGGAATTGGCCAATCGTTTTACGGCCTCGAACGATCTGTTCAATCATCGTGGACGCAAGCCGTATGCTTCCGTGAACTTCATTACCGCTCATGATGGCTTCACGTTGCGTGATCTGGTCTCTTACGACGATAAGCACAACGAAGCCAACGGTGAAGACAACAACGACGGCCACTCCGACAATCTGTCCTGGAATCACGGGGTAGAAGGTGAAACGGACGATCCTGAAATCACTGCGCTGCGCATGCGTCAGATGCGCAATTTCCTGTCCACGCTGATGTTCTCGCAGGGTACGCCCATGCTACTGGCCGGCGATGAATTCGGCCGTACGCAAGGAGGGAACAATAATGCTTATTGCCAAGATAACGAAATTGGCTGGATAGATTGGAATTTCAGCGGTGAAGGACAAGCGCTGCTGGAATTTACGCGCCGCCTGATCTCCATGCGCAAGAGCTACCCGATGCTGCGACGCAGCCGCTTCTTGTCCGGTGCCTACAATGAGGAGCTGGGCGTCAAGGAAGTGACATGGCTGACGCCAGAAGCCGTGGAAATGGATGTCGATCAGTGGGAAGACCCTAATGCCCGCGCCATCGAAATCGTGCTTGACGGCCGCGCACAGCCTAGCGGGATTCGTCGCCTTGGCTCTTCCAGTACGCTGCTTTTGTTCATCAACGCACATCATGAGGCACTGCCGTTTACCCTGCCTGAAGTGCCTTATGGAGCGGGATGGGTGTGTCGGGTCGATACCAACAAGCCTGAGCTAACCTCGTCCCGGCTGTTTCGCTTCGGCATGGAGCATGAAGTGGAAGGACGCTCTTTGCTGTTGTTCGAGCTGATACGAGACAGTTCCTACGAGTAAGTTCTCCATCCACAGGGCAGGCCGTTATACGGCGGCTTGTTCTGTGACGCTACTGAGCGCACGAGGAGCACGAACAATGCAATTAGATCAGCGCTTTAATCCCCAATCACCATCCGCTTCGGACCAGCACGCTGCCATGGAAGCGGCGCAATCGCCCCGAATCGTCATCGAGTCGGTTACGCCGACAGTCGAAAGTGGATTGTATGCCGCCAAGGCCACCGTCAATCAGCCCGTGACGGTTAACGCAGTAATCTTTGCAGACGGTCATGACACGCTGGCCGCAGCATTGTGCTGGCGGCCGGTGGGGAGTGATACTGCGCAGGAACATCGTCAGCCGATGACGCTGGTCAAACCGCTCGGTACGGACCGCTGGGAGGTGGAATTTACGCCACAGCAGGTGGGGGCGCATGTCTTTGCCATCGAGGCGTGGTGGGATATTTTCGGCACCTATCGCAACGAACTGACCAAGAAGCATGCCGCGGGTATATCCATTTCGCTTGAGCTTGAAGAGGGAAGTCTGCATGTCGAGCGTGCCATTGAGCGGGCCGAAGGGGCTAATAAACACCGACTCGAGGCTATTCTTCAGCAACTGAAGGAGAGCGATGATGAATCTGCTCGCGTCGGCATTCTTCTGGGGCATGACACCCTGGAAGCGATGAATGCCGCCGACGAGTACCGCCATCTCGTACGTACGGCGCAGGAATTTCCGCTTGATGTTGAGCGTGAACGCGCCATGTTCGCCAGCTGGTATGAGCTGTTCCCTCGTTCGGAAACTGACGACCCTCAGCGTCACGGTACGTTCAATGATGTGCACAAGCGTCTGCCGATGATCCGCGACATGGGCTTTGACGTGCTCTATTTCCCCCCGATCCATCCGATTGGCACTACCCATCGCAAGGGACGCAACAATACGCTCACGCCTGGTCCTGATGATCCGGGCAGCCCTTATGCGATTGGTAGCCCCGAGGGGGGACACGATGCTATTCATCCCCAGCTAGGCTCACTTGAAGATTTCCGTCGCCTGGTCGCGGCGGCACATGACCATGGGTTGGAGATTGCACTCGATTTTGCCATCCAGTGCTCGCCGGACCACCCTTGGCTCAAGGAACATCCGGGCTGGTTTGACTGGCGCCCGGACGGCACGATCCGCTATGCCGAAAACCCGCCTAAAAAGTACGAGGATATCGTCAACGTCGACTTCTATACCGACGATGCCGTCCCCGAACTGTGGGTGGCGCTGCGTGATGTCGTGCAGGGCTGGGTCGATGAAGGCGTCAAGATTTTCCGCGTCGACAACCCACATACCAAGCCGTTTCCTTTCTGGGAATGGTTGATTGCCGATATTCGCTCGCGTGACCCCGACGTGATGTTCTTTGCCGAAGCCTTTACGCGCCCGGCTATTATGGCGCGCCTTGGCAAGGTCGGCTTCACCATGAGCTACACTTACTTCACTTGGCGCAATACCAAGGAAGAGCTGGGTGAGTATCTGACGCAGTTGAACGAGTCGCCGTTGCGCGAATGTTACCGTCCGAACTTCTTCGTCAATACGCCGGACATCAATCCGTACTTCCTGCAGGCATCGGGACGCCCCGGCTTTCTGATCCGCGCCGCACTGGCGACGATGGGTTCAGGATTGTGGGGCATGTATTCAGGCTTCGAGCTGTGTGAGGCCGCGCCGGTACCCAATAAGGAAGAGTATCTCGACTCGGAAAAATACGAGATCAAGCCGCGTGACTACACCGCGCCGGGCAATATCAATGCCGAAATTGCGCAGCTTAACTGGATAAGGCGTCAGAATCCGGCACTGCAAACACACCTGGGTTTCAAGCTCTATAGTGTTGATAACGATCGGATTCTCTATTTCGGCAAGCGTACGCCAGACCTTGCAAACTTTATTCTCGTAGCGATCAGTCTTGACCCCCATCACGCGCAGGAAGGCCATTTCGAGCTACCCCTGTGGGAGTTCGGGTTGGGTGATGATGCCGATATGCAAGGTGAAGATCTTATGACCGGACATCGCTGGGTGTGGCACGGCAAAACGCAATGGATGCGCATCGAACCGTCGCTGCAGCCGTTCGGTATATGGCGCTTGTCTCCTGTCAGCTAATAAGGAGACAGACCGCCACTGCTACATCCGATGAATCTATCAATCGCTTGGAGAAGCGATTTGGGAGGGTAGCGTAATGATGAATGCCGGTGATACCAGCAAAGTGCCTGGTACTGTAACTGAACAGGCTGATGGAAGCCTGGAACGCGAGAATGCCCCGACTGCCTTTATTGAAGACCCGTTGTGGTACAAAGATGCAGTCATTTACCAAGTCCATGTGAAATCGTATTTCGATGCCGACAATGACGGTATCGGCGATTTTGCTGGCCTGATCGAGAAACTCGATTACATCTCCAGTCTTGGCGTCAATACCATCTGGATCTTGCCGTTTTATCCCTCGCCGCGACGCGATGATGGATACGATATTTCCGAATATTACGGGGTCAGCCCTGACTACGGCACGATGGAAGATGCTCAGCGCTTTTTCAGCGAAGCGCATAAACGTGGGCTGAGGGTAATTACCGAGCTGGTCATCAACCATACGTCTGACCAGCATGAATGGTTCCAGCGTGCGCGCAACGCGCCGATCGGCTCGCCTGAACGTGATTTCTATGTGTGGTCCGACACCGATCAGAAATACGATGGTACGCGGATCATCTTTCTAGATACCGAAACATCGAACTGGACTTGGGATCCGGTTGCTGGGCAGTACTTCTGGCACCGCTTCTATTCGCACCAGCCGGACCTGAACTTCGACAATCCTGCCGTGCTGGAAGAAGTGCTGAATGTGATGCGCTACTGGCTGGATCTCGGTGTCGATGGTCTGCGTCTCGATGCGATTCCCTATCTGGTCGAGCGCGAGGGCACCAATAACGAAAACCTTGATGAAACCCACGTGGTGCTCAAGAAAATTCGCGCCGTCATCGATGAACAATATCCCGACCGGATGCTGCTCGCCGAGGCCAATCAGTGGCCGGAGGATACGCGGCCCTATTTCGGCGATGGTGATGAATGCCAGATGGCTTTTCACTTCCCGCTGATGCCACGTATGTACATGTCGCTGGCGCAGGAAGACCGCTTCCCGATTACCGATATTCTACGTCAGACGCCGGAAATCCCTGCCGATTGCCAGTGGGCGATATTTTTGCGCAACCACGATGAGCTGACGCTGGAAATGGTCACCGACAAGGAGCGTGACTATCTCTGGGAGCATTACGCCTCCGATAAGCGCGCACGCATCAACTTAGGGATTCGTCGCCGTCTGGCGCCGCTGATGGAGCGTGATCGTCGGCGCGTCGAGTTGCTTAACAGTTTGCTGTTGTCGATGCCGGGCACCCCGGTGGTTTATTACGGTGATGAAATCGGGATGGGCGATAACATTCACCTCGGCGATCGTGACGGGGTGCGTACGCCGATGCAGTGGTCGATGGACCGCAACGGTGGTTTCTCGCGCGCCGACCCAGCCAGCCTGGTGTTGCCGCCGATTATGGACCCGCTCTACGGTTTCCAGACCATCAACGTCGAGGCGCAGGCCCGCGATCCCCATTCGCAGCTTAACTGGATGCGCCGCATGCTGACGGTGCGCAAACAGCAAAAAGCCTTTGGCCGTGGTGCGCTGAAGCTACTTTACCCGACCAATCGCCGCATTCTGGCTTACCTGCGCGAGTACACCAATGAAGCCGGTGAACTTGAAACGATCATGTGTGTGGCCAACGTTTCGCGTTCGGCCCAGGCGGTAGAGCTTGATCTTTCTGCCTACGCCGGCCGGGTACCGGTTGAAATGATCGGGGGTAGTACCTTCCCGCCGATTGGTCAGCTCACTTACCTGCTGACCCTGCCTCCGTATGGTTTTTACTGGTTCATGCTCGCCAGCGAAGCCCATATGCCGAGCTGGCACACGCCAGCTCCGGAGCCCATGCCCGATATGGTCACGCTGGTCATCAAGCGCAGAATCGAAGAGATTCTCAATGAGCCCTCACGAGCCCTGCTTGAAAATGAAGCATTGCCGCTTTATTTGCCCAAGCGGCGCTGGTTCGGCTCCAAGGATGAAAAGATCACACGCACCCATCTGGCCTATGCGGTACGTCTGGCGGGCGATCCCGTTACGGCAACCCATGCGCCGATGCTGTTAAGTGAAGTTGAAGTACACAACGCCCGTGGTGTCGAGCGCTATGTGCTGCCGCTGGGCTATATCGGTGAGGAAAATCACTCAGCGCTGGCGCAGCAGCTTTCAATGACACGCATGCGGCGCGGCCGTCAGGTGGGCCACCTGACCGATGCCTTTGCAGTGTGCGAGTTCGTGTTTTTGATCATCGAGTCGATGAAGACTTCCTGCGCGCTACCGATTGACGGCGGTGCAATCCGCTTTATTCCGACCTCAAAGATGGAAGCGCTGGAGCTGTCACGCGATGACGAGGTGCGCTATTTGAGTGCTGAGCAATCGAACAGCTCAGTGATTGTCGGTGATGAGGTCGTTCTCAAGATCATCCGTAAGGTAGAGGCGGGTGTTCATCCTGAGGCGGAAATCGGCCGCTATCTGACCGAGCGTGGTTTTCAAAATATTGCGCCCTTGCTGGGTGAAGTTACGCGTTTCGACGAAGAGGGCACACCGCATGTGTTGATGGTCGCCCAAGGGTACGTCGACAACCAGGGCGATGCTTGGCAGTGGACGCTCAACACGCTTGAGCGAGCAATTCGCGATGCCAGTACCGGCGGCATGTCCGACATGGAAAATGAGCATAGCGCGATGAAATCACTCAACGCCTTTGCCGCTATCCTCGGGCAACGGCTCGGTGAAATGCATCTCGCCCTGGCGGCACCGAGCGATGATCCAGCGTTCGCACCGGAAGTAGCCGACGGCGACACGGTTACCCATTGGGCAGGCATGGTGCGTGCACGTATCGAGGAGGCGCTCGATATTCTCGCTACCCATAAGGAAAGTGCCTCACAGGAAGACCAGGCGTTGGCCGAGGCGCTGCTGCTGCGGCATGACGAGCTATTGGCGAGCGCAGAGGGCTTTGCCTCACGCATCACAGGTAGTCTGTGCACCCGTATTCATGGTGATCTTCACCTTGGGCAGGTGCTGGTCTCGCATGATGATGCCTATCTGATCGACTTCGAAGGCGAGCCGGCTAGACCGTTGGCCGAACGCCGCGCCAAGCACAGTCCGCTCAAGGATGTCGCCGGCCTGGTGCGCTCGTTCGATTATGCTGCGGCCATGGCGCTCGACAATGCCAAAAGTGCCGATGCGACGGAAGAGACCGACCGGATAAGTCATCAGATTGTTGACGAGTATCGCGCTAACGTCACCAATATTTTCCTTGATGCTTATCGCAGTGCGACGGCTGACTTGGCGCATCGCTGGCAGCATGATGATGGCGAACTTGCCGCACTCGATCTGTTCACGCTTGAAAAGGCCGCCTATGAAGTCGCCTACGAAGCGGCCAACCGCCCAAGCTGGCTGGGCGTACCGCTGCGTGGATTAGCGACCATTACGGACAAGCTTACCGCTGGAGGCCAACATGACTGATTCGAACACGGCTATGCGCAAGCCCGATAGCGACCTGTACATTCATCCCGGAGCAGCGGAATCGCTGGCTAATGGTACGCATGGGGATCCGTTCTCCGTGCTTGGCCCGCATCCGGTTGAAGGGGGGACGGTTATCCGTGCTTACCTACCCAATGCGATAGGGGCCGATGTACTGGATCGTGACTCCGGGCGTGTTCTGGGGCAACTTGAACGGGTACAGATTCCCGGCCTGTTCGCTTGCAAGCTCGACTATGCCGCACCGTACCGGCTACGTATTCGCTGGCCGTGGGGCGAGCAGGAAATTGAAGACCCTTACTCCTTCGGACTTTTGCTCGGTGATGTTGATCTTTATTTGATTGGCGAAGGTAACCATCGCGATCTGGGCCGCTGTCTTGGCGCGCAGGTCATGACTATCGACGGCGTAGAAGGTGTGCGGTTTGCGGTATGGGCACCCAATGCGCGGCGCGTTTCAGTGGTGGGTAACTTCAACGGTTGGGACGGGCGGCGCTATCCGATGCGTCTGCGTCAGCCTACGGGCGTGTGGGAGCTGTTTATTCCACGTCTAAAGCCGGGTGAGTCCTATAAGTACGAGATCCTCGGGCCGCAAGGCAACGTTCTGCCGTTGAAGGCTGACCCGGTAGCGCTCTCGACTGAAGCGCCGCCGATGACGGCCTCGGTGATTGCTGACCCAACCGAATTTGAGTGGCAGGATCACGAATGGATGGCGGGGCGTGCGGCGCGCCATGCTGAAAATGCGCCTATCTCGGTCTATGAGTTGCACGCCGCTTCATGGCGCAAGCATGGCGGTGACGACGGCGAAGTTTACAGCTGGCGCGATATGGCTGACTCGCTCATTCCCTATATTCTGGAGATGGGCTTTACCCATATCGAACTGCTGCCGATCATGGAGCACCCGTTTGGTGGTTCGTGGGGGTATCAGCCCTTGTCACAGTTCGCGCCGAGTGGACGCTTCGGCACGCCGCTGGAATTCGCCTACTTCGTCGATGCTTGTCACCGCGCGGGAATTGGCGTGATCCTCGACTGGGTACCGGCGCACTTTCCTACCGACGAGCACGGACTGGCGCGCTTTGATGGCACGGCGCTGTATGAGTATGAGCATCCGTATGAAGGGTTCCATCAGGACTGGAACACCTATATCTACAATCTTGGCCGTCATGAGGTGCATGGCTTCATGCTCGCTTCGGCGCTGCATTGGCTCAAGCATTTTCACATCGATTCGCTGCGCGTCGATGCCGTTGCCTCAATGCTCTATCGCAACTACTCGCGCAACGAAGGTGAGTGGATTCCCAATAAATATGGCGGCCAGGAGAATCTGGAAGCGATCGAATTTCTGCAGCACCTCAATGAGGTTGTCGCTGAGGTTGCGCCGGGTGCGGTAGTGATCGCCGAGGAGTCGACTGCTTGGCCGGGCGTGACCCAGCCGGTCTCGGAAGGCGGGTTGGGGTTCGCCTATAAGTGGAACATGGGCTGGATGCATGATTCGCTTACCTATGCCGCGCTCGATCCGATCTATCGCAGCTATAACCATCACACCATGACTTTCGGGCTGGTGTATGCCTTCTCCGAGAAGTTCATGCTGCCGATCTCGCATGATGAAGTAGTGCATGGCAAGGGCTCGATGATCAACAAGATGCCCGGCGATCACTGGCAGAAGTTCGCTAACTTGCGCGCTTATCTATCATTCATGTGGACGCATCCCGGCAAGAAGCTTCTGTTCATGGGCTGTGAATTCGCGCAGTGGCGCGAGTGGAGCCATGACCGCGAGCTTGACTGGTTTCTGCTGGCCGAGTCATCGCATAGCGGCATGCAGCATCTGGTACGTGATCTGAACCGGCTTTACCAGGCAGAGCCAGCGCTGTACGAGCAGGATTGTCAGCCGGCTGGCTTTGAGTGGGTCATCGGAGATGATGCAACCAACAGCGTATTTGCCTATACGCGCTGGAGTGCTGATCGTACGCCGCTCTTGGTGGTACTCAACATGACGCCGATGGTTCATGACCACTATCGAATCGGTGTGCCGAGCGGTGGCTGCTGGCGAGAAATATTCAATAGCGATGCGGAGGGCTATGGAGGCTCCAACGTGGGCAACAGTGGAGCTGTCAATGCTGACGAGCAGGAGAGTCATGGCCAGCCGCATTCGCTTGACCTGCGTTTGCCACCTCTGGGACTCATGGTATTCAAGCCGGACGTATCCTGAGGCATTGTCTGCGAAAGATCATTAGTAGGCGCTTAATCCTTGCCCTGGACAGGAAACTGTTCGGGGCATTCATGTTCAGGGAGGGGAGATGAACTCGCCGGCGCTCGATCTACGTATCGGCACGATGGTCAAGGCCGATACGGACGACCTTGAGGGATACATTCATTCACTCATCGACCACGGTTTCGAAAGCATTCAGCCATTTTTTAGCCCCACGCTGGCCGGTATTGACCTGCCTCGTCTGGCCGATACGCTTCATGAGGCTATCGGTACCTCGGGCATGCGTGTCAGCGCGTTGGGGCTTTATGGCAATCCGCTCGAAGCAGGGGAGGATAGTCGCCAGAGCCTGGCCGGGCTGGAAGCGTTGATTGATCATGCCCATTTGTTCGGCACAGATACTATTGCCGCGTTTACAGGACGCATACGCAACCAACCGATTGAGGCAAGCCTGCCGCGTTTTCGTGAGATATGGGGTGAGCTGGCTCGACGTGCTGCGGACAAGAGCGTGAGGATTGCTTTCGAGAATTGCCCGATGCATGGCAGTTGGCAACGCGGCGACTGGAATATTGCCCATAACCCGGCGGCGTGGGAGCTGATGTTCAATGAACTGCCCGATGACAATCTAGGGCTGGAATGGGAGCCGGCGCATCAGCGCTATTACCTGATCGATCCGGTCGCTCAACTCAGACAGTGGACACCCAGAATCTTTCACGTGCATGGCAAGGATGCCCAGGTTAACTGGGATGTGATCCGCAGCCATGGCATCCACGGCCGTGAGACGTTCGCCTTCCACCGCTTTCCTGGTCTTGGCGATAGTGATTGGCGGCGCATCATCGAAGCGCTGTGGCTGAATGGCTATCGCGGTACGATCGATATCGAAGGCTGGCATGATCCTGTCTACTGCGATGAACTTGAAATGACCGGGCAAGTCGAAGCGCTAAGACACCTCAAGCGCTGCCGGGGTAGCTACACGCCAAACCCGTTTTAAAGAAAGCGCAAGCCCGCTCAGGATTATCCATCTTTAAGTAAGTAAAGATGGTTATCGTATAGCGATAGTTATGTCCGCTTTTGCTTGCGCTTGTACGGCGTGATTGCCACTTTTATATAAGTAGATTCGATGGTATGCGCCTCGGTTAGAAACCGGTTCCAGGCGCAGATAGCAGCACTTTCCCATATTCATCTTTATGGAGCCGAGACCATGGAATGGTATCCGCTACGATTAAGCACGCCGTTGGCCCATCATGTCTTTGGTGGACAGCGCATCGCCGAGCAATTAGGCAAGAAGGGGCTGCCCGATGACAAGCCAGTGGCCGAAAGCTGGGAAGTCAGTGACGTGGAGGGCAAAAGCGCCGAGATTCTCAATGGCGCTTTCAAAGGGCGCTCGTTACATGAGCTGGTCGAACAGTTCCCAAACGAGCTGGTCGAGCCCGGCTGGCAAGGCCCTCATTTTCCGCTGTTATTCAAGTTCATCGATGCGACGGGCATGTTGCCTGTTCATCTTCATGCCGATGACGAAACGGCCCGTCGAACGGGGCAGTGGCCTCATGGCAAGACTGAATCCTGGCATATCCTCTGGGCTGCACCGGAGGCGACGCTGCTATTGGGCGTGAAGCAGGGCGTCGATAAGCCACAGCTGCGCGATGCGCTGTTGCGTCAGGCCTACGATGAAGTGATGCACCGCTATGAAGTGCGTGCCGGCGATACGTTTTACGTGCCTGCCGGTACCCTTCACTCCTTTGGGCCGGGAACGCTGCTTTGTGAGATTCAGCAGACCGCCGATATTCAGCAGCAGGCGATGCCATGGCAAATGGAAGATGGCAGCGAGCTGAGTCGCCAGGAGTGGGAACAAAACATTGATGCGCTGCTTGAAGAGATCAATCTTGATCTCCAATCCGGGCCGCAGCCTGGGCTGGTACTGCATGAGTCTGAAGGCGTCGAGCGACGTATCTGCTGCGCGGGGCCCTATTTTGCATTGGAGCGGCTGCGCATTGTTGAAGGCTATCGCCGGCGTATCGATCGCGCCACGCTACTGACCAATCTCGGTGCTCCCGTCACGCTCAGTGGGCACGGTTGGGAAGAGACGCTTGGTCGGGCCGAAACACTGCTTTTGCCTGCGGCGCTAGGTGAGGTGGAGCTGCATGGTGCAAGCGAGGTCATCATCAATTACGTACCGAAGCTTGAACAGGACATCTGGCAACCGCTAAAGAGCGCGGGATACTCCGAACGAGAAATTCGCCGTCTTGGTGATGTTGAAGCAAAATACAGCAGCGAGCGCTAATGCTGCATTAAAACCAGAGTTCAATGTCATGAATATGAAACGGCGCTGCGTAACTGCAGCGCCGTTTCTGCTTGGATGCCGCAGGGAGAACCCAGATATTGGCTCTCTCGACAAGGCGCTAGCTAGACACAAAGTCTACGGGTGTTTAAGCCAAGGTCAGCTAAAGTAAAAGTAAGTACAAAAATGATATTCACGATGCTGATCGGTAAAGTAGGCCCTCTATAACGACAATAGCTTTAGCGGTTAGGTTTGTGCATCGAGACGGGCGATCGAAGGAGGGCGTGTCATGCAAACCTTTAAAAAACCGTTGTGGTTCAGCCTCGCTACGATTCTGGTGATCATGGGAGCGCTGGTGTTCGGGATGAACCTTGGCAGAGAGCACAATACTGATACTGAAAGCGTCGAAAACTACATGCAGTGCTTCGAGCATCCTGCTAGTTGCCTGTTGCCATTGGGCGGTTTCGAGTCGCTAAGAGGCATGTGATGTGTTCATCTTCAATGTGTTCAATCTTTATAGAAGAGAGCGCCAGTATTGCTTTTCTATGGAAGGTCGAAGTAACACGATGCAAATAGTGTTAGATAAATATCCTCGTAAGCATTTTGCTTTTATCTAACTACTTTTCTGTCGGGTAGTGGTAGCGCCGTCTGAACACAGACGGCGCAGAAAGGAGACTTACTGATTCTGGCTCTGATCAGTATTGTTATCGATGGCATCACTGGCATTTTCCAGCAAGTTGGATGTAGCAGATTTAGTATCTTCCCAAGCGCTTGATGCATTCTGTTTGGTGTTCTGCCAAATTTTAGAAGCATTGGTCTTGGTTTTGGTCCACCAGTCGTTGGTGTACTCAGGTTGTTGAGTTATCTGTTGGGCACTCATATCGAGATTTACTCGATACTCGAGGTCATCGAGATTGTCGCCGTTAATGGTTTGTACCGTGAACTTACCCTTCTGGATAATATATTCCTTCTCACCCATATCGAGCAGGTTGCCAGTATCAATCGCTAGTGCCTGTACGCTCATATCATCACCGAGCAGGATATCTTCGACTTCGCCGATGGATTGATCATTGCCTTTGGCATAAACCTGCGCAGCCATCAGCTCATCAGCGGAATAAAGGCCCTGCGTTGCCGCAAAGGCGCCTGTGCTCAAGGCAATGCCACTGGATAAAAGAGCGGTACCCAGTAAGCGATTAAATGATTGGCGCATGATAAATGTGCTCCTTGCTGTGAATAGTGGCATCGAGATCACGGTACATCCTGCACCGTATGGTTTAATACAGTCTCACTTGTCAAAGTAATAGATATCGACATTTTTTCAATTGCTCTCTTTCGAGCCTATGGTGTAAGACATTATCTGTGGCTATTAGTTCGGCATAGGCTGATAGCATCATTATTATTGATCTTAAAAAATGTGGTCTTGAGTAAAAACGCAGTGAAATACAGATGAAGATAAATAAATTATTTGATGTCTTGGCCAAGGCTTATTATCAAATGAGTATAAATTGCGGATAGGGCAATAAAATCAGGATGGGTGAGTTGTGTATATTGTTGAGTTGAATCCGTTGAAAACATTTTTGAGTCTGGGAATGCTGACGAAATAAGCAGTCATAAATTAAAGAGATTTATTTTAGGTATCAACAGAATAAACATCTATAAATATTGCAAGGTTAAGCATTAACTGCTCAGTTATAAGTATCATATCGTGTTTTAAATAAGCGAGCATTCGCTTTCTCAACGGCCTCTCTTGCTGCGCCATCAGGGCCGGGAAAAAGCGTGGCCCCCGTGATGCCATACTGTGTACATAGGAAATAGACTTCTTCGGCATGAATAGCAGGGATGGTGTACTTCTCTAGGCAGCTTGCAGCGGCTTTATCATTGTCTATTTCTAAATCATGTAAACGGGAATCAATCCCTGACTTGCTGTAAGTAAAACAGCCCCGCTGCGCCGCGATATTTACACTGGCTGCGCCAGGTGCTGCAATAGCGACAAAGCTCGACGTATCCTGATTCAGTTGTCTGGCATCGAGTTTCCACACACCCATATCGCCATTATATTGTTGAGTGTCGGTGGTTTTTCCGTAGTTCCCCCAGTATTTAAGCACTGAGGATACGGCAAAATAGACGGCTACGATGGGTAGCATGGTCCAGTCTAATAAGCGAGTCGGTAGCCCATGATGCTGTGCCTTGGCCAGCAGAGGCAGCACTTGATCGGAGAACCAGTCATCGGGAGGACTTACGATGGCCTCATTGTTTTCTTCAAACGCTATTTCGTAGCAGATGTCACTTTTACGGCTATATATCTTGAGAATTTCTCTTAATTCCGGGCTGTCGCCTGGGATAGTTAGCCCAGCAGTATCACAGCTGATGGCATAATCTCTAAGCAATGAATATTCATAATAGGATATCTTGAGAGAGGCAGGTGTTTCCCTCTTCTTAAAAAAGGTATCCGCTAAATTAATGGTATGTTCTCTGGCTATGCTCGGTCTTAATGTCCAGCCTGCTTCACCTTGGCCACGATATAAAAATTGCTGACCTAGGTTGTGAGGAGAGATTAATGCCTGGATAAATTCTTTAGGGTCAGTAAATTTTATTTCTTTAACTTTCTTTGGTATGTCTGGCTGGTCCATTTAGTCGGTCTTCCTTGAAAACATTAATCCAAACATGTCCTGCTGCATCTGTTATTCATAATAGCGCTTATGTGATCCATAAATCATAACTTATAGCGAGTGGTGGCCGAGTAGTTAATCTACATGAAGTGTTTGTTATTAAATTAAATTAGTTGAGACAGCCGGCTGGGAAAGTTATGGTAATAGTTGCATTATGGACTTTAGAAAAAACAGAGAATAACGGCCCAACCGGCAATGATCGCAACAATGTTATTTTGATAATATCAAGGCTTTTTACCTACTGTATCGGCGGCGTGAGCGTTGCGATGTCCTATTGATTGCTCGGGACGTTCTGTAGTATCCCGTTTGGTTTGCCGCTCCATTTCATTATTTAGCTCTCCCCCTAGAAGAACAATGAAGGCAGAGAGCCAAAACCACATGAGAAGAATGACAACAGCTCCCAATGAGCCATAGATCTCGTCGAAGCTAGAGAAGTTTCGAACGTAAAGGGAAAAGCCGATTGAGCCGAGGATCCATAGCAGCGTGGCACTTACCGTACCAATGCTGACCCATTCCCAACGCGGTTTAGCTCGGTGAGGGCCATAGCGATAGAGCACGGCAATTGAAAGCATTGCCAACACAATTAACAGGGGCCAGCGGGAATAGAGAATCAACGTGCTGACCGTGTCACCGAGCGGTAGATGTCCTGCCACTGCAGGTATGAAGATAAGCGCAGCAAGCGTGACAATAGTCGTGATGATAAGGCCGGAAGTAAGTGCCAGTGTCATCAGCGTGCGCTTGATCAGGCTGCGGCTTTCATCCTCATCGTAAACGACGTTCATCCCTTCAATCAGTCCTTTTACGCCTCTAGAGGCGCTAAAGACTGCAAATAAAATACCGCCTATCGCCGTTAAGTTGATGCCTGACCCCGTGTTTTTTACTACTTTGCGTGCCTGCTGCTCAAGCAAACTGGCCGCTTCCGGCGGCAGGATGCTGCCTAATGAAGTAATCTGCTGTTCGATCTGCTGAGGGTCTAGTAATAGCCCCCACAGTGAAATAAGCGCGGCAATGGCGGGGAAAATAGCGAGCAGCCCGTAAAAAGCCACGCCGGCGGCAATTAACGTGACATGGTCCCGGTCGAGCTGTTCCTTGACCCGCAAAAATGTATCACGCCACCCCGACGTTGTGATTTCGGTTGGCCGCTCAGCATGGCGACCGCGGTAATCGTGTTGCTTGTCATGCCTTGCCATGAACATTCCCCAACGCGAATGGCATGGCAGGTTAGTTAAAGTAATGCCATGCCATCGTGACAACTATTGCCATGTTTCCCATTTCAATACTTTAGGGCTTATCACCGACTGTATCAGCGGCATAAGCACCACGTTTGCCCATCGGTTTTTCCGGCTCTACGGTGGTGTCCTGTCGGGTTTGGCGCTCCATCTCGCTGTTTAATTCAGCCCCCAGCAAGACGATGTAGGCGGAAAGCCAAAACCACATCAGAAGAATGACCACAGCGCCTAGCGAGCCATAGGTCTCGTTATAGCTTGCAAAGTTGCGTACATAAATCGAAAAGCCGATCGAGCCAATAATCCATAGGATGGTAGCGGCAACGGAGCCCACACTGACCCACTCCCAGCGCGCTGCACGGCGGTTGGGTGCGTAGCGATAAAGGATTGAAATAGCCGTCATGACAACAAGTAACAGAATAGGCCAGCGTACATAAAGCAGTAGGCTACTGATGGTGTCACCCAAAGGTAGGAAGCTGATCGCAATGGGAAGAATGGCAATCGTGGCGAGCGTAAGCACTGTGATGATGATCATGCCCAGCGTTAGCGCCATCACCAGCACTGTACGCTTGATAAAGCCGCGGCTTTCCCCTTCGTCGTAAATGATGTTCAGACCCGCTACAAAGCTTTTTACCCCTTTGGACGCACTGTAAATCGTGAACAGCAGCCCACCAATCGCTGCCAGGCTCATGCCTGTACCAGTGTTGGCGCTCACCTGGCGTGCTTGCCCCTCGATGATGCCTGCAGCCTCCTGAGGAAGCACTTCGCTTAGCGCTGCTATTTGCTGCTCGACCTGTTGGGGGTCAAACAGTAATCCCCACAGTGAAATAAGCGCAGCGATGGCGGGGAATATCGCCAAAAGGCCATAAAAGGCAATGCCTGCCGCGACCAGTGAAACATGATCACCATCCAGTTCGTTTTTGACACGCAGTAACGTGTCTCGCCATCCCGCAGCGGGGATTTGAGTGGGTTTTTTAGCGTCGCGGCCGCGATTATTTCCATGCTGTGTTTGTGTTGCCATGATCATCCTTAATCGAGGCTGTGATAATTATCCAGTATGTTAAGCATACTTTATGCTGATGGGTCATCTCATTATGCGAAAGCAAACATGACGGAGCGCCAGCATCGCCACCTTGGTTTATCGACAAGCTTAGTTTAATTAGCTTGGTTGCGCAGAAGGCGCGGTGGCTATGGCAGATAGGACACGGCTGAGCGTAGGAACACTATCGGCTACTGATGAAACAAAGGCGCGAGTGCGGCTGAGTGTACCGTCTGTCTCTCGGCTTAAATTCGTAAACGCTGTGATATAAGCTTCAAGCATAGTCACTTTCCTAGCAGGGCAGCCGACGCGTGATCAGTGTAGAAAAAAAGGAAGGATTTACGGTCAAGATAACGCGAGTACTGCGGGAGGAGACCTATCACACACTGGATCTCTATCTTTTCGTGCCGGGCGAGCTCGATCTCAATACTCACGTCGTATCGGAAGAAGCGTTCTATCACAACGCCATTCATCTCAAGCGTACCTATTACAGTAATACGCGTAATCTCCCCCTGATCCATAGCCGCCTGGCTGACCGTGGCAAGTTATCTTCCGAGCGCTACCGACTTAGCTTGAGCTTATATGCTTATCAGTACGTTGTTGCGCTGGAGCAGTCGACTCGTCAACTGCTCGATGACAAGGAGAGCACGACCTGCGAGCAGGTCGAGGAACTTGTCCAGCATACGCAAGGAATTCTCAGCCGGATGCGACGAAATGTGCCTGATGATGACAGCCGGCTCAAATACTACGCCAATATTGATAACTACCTGTCATGGCTCACCGAGCAGCAGCTATTGTCCCTGGTGGCGCATTTGCCTCGCGATGAACACTACACGGCAATCAGGGCCCTGTTACTGGATATCTGCAAGACGGAGCATGGCTATCGCGGCGACAGGCAGTACAACTCCAGTCGCGCAGAAGATGATCCATCGCGAATGTCCAACAAGATGCGTTTGCTACGCCGCTTGATTGAGTGGCCGGTGACGCTGAAAGAAAAAACGAAAGAACTGGGAGGCGGTGAGCAGCGCGCAGTAAAGGCATTAGCCACCGCAGTGGTAATGATTGTTGTGTCGATGATCATGCTTGAAGCGCGTGATGCTCTGGGTGATTTCACGCTACGTTTCGTGCTTGTTCTGGCGGGTCTTTATGCCTTGCGCGAAGTCTTCAAAGAGGATTTACGCAATACATTATGGCGATGGCTGCGCAAGGGCCGGCCCAAGTGGCGACGTCAGTATTACGACGCACACAGTGATGAGACCGTCGGACGCCTGCTTGAATGGGTGGACTACACGCGTTTTCACAAGCTGGGCGAGGATATCCGAGCCGCCAGGAAAGGCAACCTTACACATCGCGAAGAAGTGATTTTGCATTACCGCAGCAGTTCGCGCATGTCGCCGACCCGCTTCATGAGTGGATACAACGAGACGCGTGAAGTGATGAACCTCGACCTGCATATCCTCTCCAAATTGATGGACAAAGAATCCCGTCACGTCTATCGGCTCAAAGATGAACAGGTAGCTCGGGAGGCGGTAGAAAAACGCTATCAGATCAATCTGGTTACTAAAGAGGTGAAGGGGAACGATCAGGCGGTCATTCAGCGCTGGAAGATCGTCATGAATCGCTCCAAGGTCATCGATGTCGAGGAGGTAAGCTGAGTATCGGGTTGCTGCATTGCCGATCATGGCATTCTGGCGCATAGCTGCTACGCTTAATGTATCTGCGTGATGGATCGCAGCCGCTGTTTCAGTAATATTTCACTCGATGATAATGTGAAAAGAAACGCGATACGCTGTACACATTGGAGGTGACCATGAAAGATTCAAAGACTGATAAATCTGAAGGCTTTATCGATAAGGCATCGGGCAAGGCTAAGGAAACCTTAGGCAAGGCCACTGACGATCAAGATACCGAAGCCAAAGGCAAGGCTCAGAATACCAAGGGTGACGCCAAGAAGACCAAGGGCGACATGAAAGATACCATCAAGGATGCGGTTGATCCTAACCGTTAAGTCGATTGACGACCGGGTAGTAACTGGTAGTTCATATCTGATCAGCTATTACACGGCAATATAAAACAGGGACCCAATGGGTCCCTGTTTTAATTCATCACATCTCGTGACAATCGATATTGCGGGTATTGTCTTAATCTAGGAGTACAGGAGAGCGAAATGTTCAACAAACCGGCACCTATCGAACGTTCATCACAGCGTCAGTCCGAAATTGACCTTCAGTGTCAGAATCTTGCGCTTTATCAATACAATAGTTGCCCTTTCTGCAGAAAGGTGCGCGGTGAGATCGAACGCCTTGCACTTCCCATCGAAATGCGTGACGTAATGAAAAACCCCGAACATCGCCAAGCGCTTATGCAGGGCGGCGGTCGTACTACAGTGCCATGTCTGCAAATCACCCATGATAATGGCAAGGTGCAATGGATGTATGAATCTGACGACATCAACCGCTATCTGCGTGAACGTTTTAGTAATTGAGCATCGATTTTTATCGATTCATGGCTGACGGTCGGCCCATATTTTCGGGGCCAAAAGAGTCCGGCAATAATTCATCCATGGTGTAGGACTTAAGCAGCTGACCGTCGCCATTGAGCACGTGGATTTGTGTATTTAATGAGGCAAACTCACGGATACGTTGACGACAGTCGCCACACGGCGTGCACAGATGCGCGCCGGGCCCGATGACATAAATCGTCCTGATCAGCCTGTCTCCCGCCGAAGCCATTGCGGCAATGGCACTGGCTTCTGCACATAGCCCCTTGTAATTGGCGATTTCCACGTTGCATCCGGTATAAACATGGCCTTCTGCTGTCTCCAGCACGGCACCGACCGGATGGTCGGAATACGGCGCGTAAGCATTGTCACGCACCGCAAGCAGCTGGCTCCTGAGTTGGGGTGAGACGGTCATGGCTGTGTCTTCAGTAAGCGCCATCGGGACTACTCCTTGTCATGATCGTCGAGAAGGACCGCATCGAGGGCCACTTCCATCATTTCATTGAAGCTCGTCTGCCGCTCCAGTGCGCTGAGCGATTCGCCACGCAGGATATGATCCGACACGGTACAGATTGTCAGAGCCCGGGCATTGAATTCCGCCGCAACGCCGTACAAGCCGGCGGCTTCCATCTCGACGCCGAGAATGCCGTACTGCTTCATGCGTGAAAACAGCTCGTTCTGCGGTGAATAGAAAAGGTCAGCGGAAAATAGATTGCCTACCTTTACGGCTACATTCTTCGCCCGCGCAGCGGCAACCGCATGGCTGGCCAGAGTGAAATCGGCGATTGCGGCGAAATCGTGATCCATGAAGCGCGTGCGGTTAACTTTAGAATCGGTGCAAGCACCGATGCCGATCACGATATCCCGCAGGCCGACGTCATCACGCACTGCACCGCAGGAGCCAACCCGGACCAGCGATTTCACATCGTACTCAGTAATCAATTCCTTGGCGTAAATCGAGGTCGAGGGAATGCCCATCCCCGTCCCCATCGTTGAGATGCGCCGGCCCTTGTAGAGGCCGGTATAGCCCAGCATATTGCGCACGCGGTTGACCTCACGCACCTCGGTCAGAAACGTCTCGGCGATGTATTGTGCCCTGAGCGGGTCGCCGGGCATCAGTACGGTGTCGGCAAAATCACCGCGTTCTGCCTGGATATGGGGAGTTGCCATGTAAAGCCTCGTGGAAAGATGTTGTTAGCGTTATACGTCAATCGACGATGATGAACGGTGTCATAGAAAGGCGCGGCCATAATCCATTGCGTCCAGCCCGAAGTAGCGCGCCAGCGACTGGCCGATATCGGCGTAGCTCTCGCGCGCACCGAGTGGGCCAGGGGTGAGAGGTCCCCCTAACGCCAGTACCGGCACCTGTTCACGGGTATGATCAGTGCCGCGCCAAGTCGGATCGCAGCCATGATCGGCGGTAATGATCAGTACATCATTCGGCTGTAAGCGCGCCAGCAATTCGGGTAGACGGCGATCGAAGGCCTCAAGCGCCGCCGCATACCCGGCCACGTCGCGGCGATGCCCGTAAATCATGTCGAAGTCGACGAAGTTGGTCATCACCAGAGTGTTATCACCGGCTCGCTCAAGCTCGTTCAGAGTGGCATCGAACAGAGCTTCATGACCACTTGCTTTAAGCTTGCGAGTAATGCCGCAGTGCGCGTAGATATCGGCGATCTTGCCGATCGATACCACTTCTCCGCCATGCTCGGCCAGTTTTTGCAGCACAGTGGGAGAGGGTGGCTCAACAGCATAGTCGCGACGGTTGGCGGTACGTGTGAAGTCTCCAATGTGACTGCCAACGAAGGGGCGCGCGATAACCCGGCCAATGTTGTAGGGTTCAAGCAGGCGGCGAGCGAGTTCGCACAGCGTATAGAGCCGCCCGAGGCCGAAGTGCTCTTCATGACAAGCTATTTGGAATACCGAGTCGGCCGAGGTATAGAAGATGGGCTTGCCACTGCGGACATGTTCTTCACCAAGCGCTTCGATGATCGTCGTGCCCGATGAGTGGCAATTACCGAGATAGCCTGGCAGCCCGGCCTCGCGTACCAGCGCCTCGAGTAGATCCGCAGGAAAACTGTTTTCCTTTTCTGCGAAGTAACCCCAATCGAACAGCACCGGCACGCCAGCAATTTCCCAATGCCCGGAAGGCGTGTCCTTGCCAGAAGATATTTCACGGGCACAGGCGTAGCTGCCGACGATCTCGCCCTCAACGGGCACCTCGATGCCTTCGGCCCATGCACCGCTGCTATCGCGGTGGGCATGAAAAAGCCCCAGGCGGGCCATGTTTGGCAGTGTGAGTAGGCCCTGTCGGTCCTGATTGGCTTTGCCATCTGCGCAGGCGCGAGCGATATGGCCGAGGGTATCGGCACCTTCGTCGCCAAAGCGTGCCGCATCCGGTGCGCCACCAATACCGAAGGAGTCGAGGATCAAGACAACAGCGCGTTTCATGACACCTCCCGATGACGAATCACATCGTGAATAAGGGGATGAATAGACGGCGCTGCGCCCAACGTGACGGCCGTCTGGACCCGGTGTGCCGCACGTGCGAACTCGGCCTCATCACGTGCATGAATAATGGCCAGCGGCTGGCCCGGTACCATGTAATCACCCAGTGAGACAATCTGACTCAAGCCTACGCTGTGATCGATGGTTGCACCTGCAGTCATGCGTCCACCGCCTAACTCAACCACGCTCATGCCGAGGGCTCGGATATCGATGTGATTTACATAGCCCTCTGTCTTGGCAAGTATCGGGCGAACCAGAGGTGCCTTGGGCAGGTAGTGATCACTGCGAGTGATGAAGTCATGCGGGCCACCGAGACCGGCAATCATGTGCTCGAAGCGCTCAGCCGCCGCGCCAGAGCTCAGCGCTTTGTCGAGTCGGTGGCCGGCTTGCTCGGCGTCGTTGACCAGCCCGCCCTGCAGCAGCATTTCAATGGCCAACGCGCGCGTGACTTCCAGCAGTCGTCCGCCGTGAAGTTCACCGTTGAGCAGTGCGACCGCCTCGGCGACTTCCACCGCGTTGCCGGCACTGGTCGCCAGTACTTGATTCATGTCGGTCAAAAGCGCTGCGGTCGGCATGCCGGCAGCATTGGCGATATCGACAATCGCCTGGGCTAGCTCGCGTGAGGCTTCCGGTGTTGGCATGAAGGCACCGCTGCCGACCTTGACGTCCATTACCAATCCTTGCAGGCCACAGGCCAGCTTCTTGCCGAGAATCGAAGCGACAATCAGCGGGATGGACTCCACTGTTGCCGTCACGTCGCGTACGGCATAAAGACGTTTATCGGCGGCAGCCAGCCGAGCAGTCTGGCCAATGATGGCGACTCCACAGTCTCTGACCAGGCGCCGAAACGTGTCGTTATCAGGATAAATGTTGTAGCCAGGGATCGATTCGAGCTTATCCAGCGTGCCGCCGGTGTGGCCTAGTCCGCGGCCGGAAACCATTGGCACATGGGCACCGCAGGCCGCCACCCAAGGCCCCAGTACCAGCGAGACCACGTCGCCCACGCCACCGGTGGAGTGTTTGTCGAGTACCGGCCCGGCGAGGTTCATGTCGCTCCAGTCGATCACTTCACCGGAATCACGGATAGCGGTGGTCAACGCGACGCGTTCGGCGTGATTCATGCCATTGAGATAGACCGCCATGGCGAAGGCGCCGATCTGCTCATTGCCAATGGTGTCCGAGGCGATGCCGTTGATAAAAAAACGGATATCCTCGGTGCTGAGCGCCAACCCGTCACGCTTATGACGAATGATCTCCTGCGGTAGCATCAGTAGCCACTCCCGGCTGGCCCCTGAACGTCGACGTCCAGTGTCTTGAGCAGGTCTCCGAGCAGACTGGATGCGCCGAAACGGAAGTGTGCCGGCGTTGGCCAGTTGTCGCCCATGATGCGCCGTGCCAGATCAAGATAGGCTTTGGCTTCGGTAGCGGTGCGCACCCCGCCGGCGGCCTTGAAACCGACGTCGCGGCCGCTGGCGCGGATCGCTTCGAGCATGATTTTGGCGGCTTCCAGCGTAGCGTTGACCGCGACCTTGCCGGTTGAGGTCTTGATGAAATCGGCACCGCCGGCGATTGCCAGCTCGCTGGCGCGGCGGATCAGTGTGGCGTCCTTGAGCTCACCGCTTTCGATGATCACCTTGAGCGTGATCTCACCACAGGCAGCCTTGCACTGCTCGACCAGCCGTTGTCCTACGCTTTCGTCGCCGGAGATCAGTGCGCGGTAGGGAAAGACGACATCGACTTCATCAGCGCCTTGAGTCACAGCGTCACGCGTTTCCGTCACTGCGCGTTCGATATCATCGCTGCCAGCGGGGAAGTTGGTCACCGTAGCGATTCTGACCTGACCGAGCAGGCCTAGCCGTTTGAGCTCTTCACGCGCCGCGGGGATGAACTGCGGGTAAATGCACACGGCGGCGGGGTGACCGACTAGCGTCTGCGCCTGGCGGCATAACGCAGCGACGCTCTCATCAGTGTCATCGGCGTTGAGCGTGGTCAGATCCATCAGCGTGAGGGCTTCGGCGGCGGCCTGCTGTAACATTGTCATTGTGTCACCATTGAGAATGGAAATAGGTTCAGGTGCTTCAACCAGACGGTGAGTCATGGGCATGCAGTGAATAGCAGAAGAAAGACGCTCGGCGTAGCTGCACTAAAATGAGGTTTCTTCTCGAGTGTTATAGTAGTGTCCAGAATTATATATTTTGTGAAATATATAACATTATTTGTTTGCGGTTTAACAGTCCTGCGCGGATAGTCATGGCTTATATGCCAAATACGTATGCTTAAGAAGGTGGTTTACTTCGCCAGGTGCGATGAGAATGCACTGATGTTAAGGGTGTCAGCGAGGAGAGTAACGACACATGAACGCTCGTAGTGGGCAACGTCTGGCGCGCTTGCAGGAGGCACTAAGTCGTGGCGGTACGCTCCCGCTGACGGAGGCTGCCAAGCTATGTAACGTGTCTGAAATGACTATTCGCCGTGACGTGGCCGCCAGTGATGGCAGCGTAAAGTTTCTTGGCGGACATCTGATCATGGCTGAAGATCCGCTCTATCGTCCCGTCTACAATCTGGATGAAGAGCAGGGCAGCCATGCGCTAGTCAAACAGTGCCTGTGCCAGCGTGCTGCGGCGCTGATCGAGGATGGCGATACACTGTTTATCGATTGCGGCACGACACTGATGCCTTTGATCGAGGCGCTCGATCGTGACATGACGCTGACGGTGGTGACCTATGCATTGAATGTCGGTAATGCGGTCAGTCGGTTGCCGAATGTGCGCCTGCTATTGCTTGGGGGGCTTTACTACAGTTCATCGATGTCGTTTGGCGGCGACGAGATGGATGCAGCGATCAGACGGTTGGGCATTAACAAGGCCTTTATCTCAGCGGCAGGCCTGCATGCGGGCAGAGGCGCCAGTTGCTTTCACTTTCATGAAGTCGCGCCCAAGCAGGCTGCAATCGCAAGTGCCATGCAGCGTATTCTGGTGATTGATGACAGCAAGTTGGACGTCATCCGCCCTGCTTTTTTCGCCAGCCTCGACAGTTTCGATATCATCATCACCAACGGTGAGGCCGGGCTTGCTTTGCAAGAAAGCCACCAGGGTGTGGCGGCAGGGCCGCAGATACTGCTCGCGTGAGTCTAATCATTCGCTGATGAAAGAAGACACCGCTGTCTGCTTTGGCAGGAGCGCCCGTGTCAGACAGCGGCTATCGGATATCGTATCCGGGCGATCGCAAGGATCAGCGTTTTGCGCGCAGGCCCTTCAATTTTATAATGGTCGGGCCGGGAGCACGACCATGCTGCTCGTAATATTCCTGACGGCGGCGCCATTCGACACGCTGCTCGCGGCGTTTTAGATCGGCGAAGGTAGCGACCTTTTCCGAAACGATCTGACCATCCCGTACCCAGCGTAGCCGCTTGCCTGTCTTGAATAAAATGACCTTGGCGATGTAATCAAGACGATCGGAATATCCTGCACGGCCATAAGCTGGCACTGCTAGATGTTTCGGCGCCACCTGCTCGTCGACCAACACGATAGAGGCGCGCTTGTCATTCCGCTCTGGATGTTCTGATGGGCGCATATCCCACTCTCCTACGCGTTTTACAATTCGTCGAATTAACTCTCGCCCGCAGATCAGTAATCACAAGACACCGATGAAACGCGCTGTCAGGTATCGAATCGATGGCCAGTGCGTTCTTTACTAAGTTGGAGTGATTAATACTAAGCGGGTGATTCGAGGCGAACTATGTCAAATAATGTAAATCGAGGCTGTGCCGTTATGTATGGCGAAAGGATGAATAGCCGCTTTGGCATAGTACTCATGCAGGGCGGCAGGTAGCTGCGCTCATGAGGCACCAACAATGATGTTTCAGCAGCGAAATGCAGGAGATAAGGTCAAGTACTAGCGTGGATATACCACGCTAGCGACCGCCACCTGAAAGGGCTTGGCGGTCTTATACGACGAAGAGGGCAGGTAATGGAATGCCAGAAGAATGCCCGTTCAGGCGTGAAATGATCCCATAACGCCAGGCTAGCACAGGATGCGGGCTCTACGGTGCGCAGTAGTAATAGTGAGCCGGCAGGAGATTCAACGGCTGGAAACTACGGTCCACGCTTGAAAAGGTTCTATGCAAGTCAGGCAGAATAGTCGGTGAGAATTGATAAAGCAGAAACGCCCCGTCTGCCTTTAGGGCCTTTTGCGTGGCGCGCAGAATATTCTCCTTGATATCGCCAGGCAGCGTGCTGAAGGGAATGCCGGAGATGACATAATCGGCGTCACTGAGTTCGCGCTGTGTCAGTATGCTCTGGATGTTTTCCGCTGAATCATGAATGACCTCCATGCGCGGGTCAGTAAATGCCTGATTGAGGAATTCGACGAAATCCTCGTTTGTTTCCAGCACGATCAATGTTGCCTCGGGATGCATCCGCCGCAGAATCTCTTGAGTGAAGGTACCCACCCCAGGGCCATATTCCACCAGAACCCTGGCCTGCTCCCAATTAACTTGATCGAGCATGCTCTTGACGAGAAAAGGGGAGCTGGGAATGATCGAGCCCAGCATCTTGGGATGCTTGAAAAAGTTTCTAGCAAATAACGACACTTGCTGACACATGGACGGTAAATGTTGCGACGTGCCTTTTGTAGATTTGTTGGCTTCCATTCGAGCGGCTCCTTCCTGCCTGGATGATCTGTTCACTCACCTTAGACTACCGGGTCGGAGAGGAAAAGAACTCCCCACCCAAGATAGCCAAATGAGCTTACAAAATGCATTGATACCATTTGCCACTATCCGCCTATGGCAAACAGCGTACTCCTGTCGATGATCCAGATCAGCGTACTGATAGTGATAAACGAGGCCACTGCCGACATCATGAGCGCTGCGGCGCACAGCCCTTCGAGATTGAAACGCTGCCCAAAAATGGGATAGACGCTCAGCATCGGGGAACTGGCAATGACGATGGCGGCTACTTTCAGTGCGGGGTCGACTGCAGGAAAAATCAGGAAGGCAAGACAGACGGCAACCGGGTGAAGCACCAGCTTGCCAAGTACAATCTGACTGACATCGCTGACCATGCCCTGCACCTTGATCCCGAAAAGGCTCCCTCCTATGACGAATAGCGCCGTAGGTGCCGAAGCCGTAGCCAGCATATCGATCGCCTTGAACAGCGGCGCGGGGAGTTCAGCGCTGGACAGAGAAAGTACCGCGCCGGCAACAATGGAAAGAATGATTGGATTACGGATGAGGCGCGCCGCTGACATGCGCAACACATTTTTAATCGATGCTCCGCTTTGTGCACCTGCTTCTGCCAGGGCCAGCCCTGTTGGAATCATCATCATGTTCTCGACCAGCATGCACAGCGCCAACGCAACGCCCGCCGGTGAGCCGACCACCATGACCGCGATCGGGTAGCCAATGAAACCGCTGTTGGACGTCGACATGCCCAGGGCATAGAGGGCGCTCTTGTCGAGTGGCTTGCGTTGCACGAACTTCGCATAACACACCGCCAGGCAGTAGATCGTCATCGAGCCTAGACCGTAGGCGAGCAGGTAATGCGCATTGAGCACTTCGGTAAGCGGATGCTCGGTGAGAGATTTGATGATCAGTGCCGGTAGCGCAAAGTTGATTACGAAAGCGCCGAGACCTTGTATCTGTACTTTTGTCACGATCCGGGCGAGGACAGCTAGATACCCCAGCGCGATCAGTATGAAGATCGGCGCGGTGATCGAAAGAATTCCAAGCACTCCCTGGCTCCTTAGCGATCGAGTGTCTGCTCCGGCTTTCCCGCGCTGCACAGGAAGAGCCGAACATGGCCCGGCCCTTATCGCAGGGCTAGTCTCTCGGTCACGATGTAGTTATTACATTTTTGGTATGTCTCGCTCGATTTTGCGAACAAAAAAGATAAAGCACAACGCCACTATTGCCGTTATCCCCAGACCAGAGCTGCCAATCGCCTATAGCGGGTATGTCGTGACTCGCGGGCTATTCAGTCGCTGCGTCAGTCGCCGCGTAGAGTCAGCGCCAGCGCATTTAATTCTTTCGATCAGGTAACTACACAATGCTGAAGGCAACTGCACGTCATATCTTGGTCAGCACCAGGGAAAAGGCCGAAGCGCTCAAGGCTGAAATTGAAGCGGGTAAGGATTTTGCTGAATCCGCTCGGCACTACTCAACATGTCCTTCCGGACGCCAGGGCGGAAATCTGGGCTCCTTCGGCCGTGGGCAGATGGTCAGAGAGTTTGATGAAATTGTATTCAGTGCAGACCTTCACAAGGTGCAAGGCCCGGTGAAAACCCAGTTCGGTTATCATCTTCTGGAAATCACCAAACGCGCCTGAAGTTATCCGTGTCACCCGGTCGGCCATGAACGACTTCGCAACGACTTTTATAACGTCTATGCTGTAGATAAGACTCATGATCGGGCGTCAATCGCCGTTTCATGGCCAGTGTTGGTCTGGCACTACAGTTTTCTTATCGCAAGCGAGGTGATCGTTATGGCAGATTCAAAGTCGAAGAAAGCAGAAGGCGCGCTCGATAAGGTAAGCGGCAAGATTCAAGAGGCCACCGGCAAGCTGACTGGTGACGCCGATGAGATAGAGAAGGGCCGCAAGGACGAAGAAAAGGGTGCCGCCAAAAGCACGCCGGGTGAAACACGTGAGCCGGCCAGATTCAAAAAATGAGGCATAAGCGGTAAGCATTCAAAACATGAACAAGCAAAAGGGAGCCTTCGGGTTCCCTTTTCATTAAAGGGCATATCTGATTGATCTATTTTGTCTTATTCATGCAGCGTATAATCGGCGCTACTTTTTAATCCATAACGCAAGGTGACTCATGCCTCAGGCAACTGCACGCCACATTCTGGTAGATAGCAAGGAAAAAGCTGAAGCTCTCAAGGCCGAAATTGAAGGCGGTAAGGATTTCGCTGAAGTCGCACGCCAGAATTCCACCTGCCCGTCCGGCCGTCAGGGCGGAGATCTCGGCTCTTTCGGCCGTGGCCAGATGGTCCGTGAATTCGACGAGGTCGTGTTCAACGAAGATCTGAACAAGGTCCACGGCCCGGTGAAGACCCAGTTCGGCTATCACCTGTTGGAAATTACCAGCCGCACCTGATCGACAGGCTGGCTATTAGATAAAAATACCGCCGCGAATTTCGCGGCGGTATTTTTATGCCCTCAAGAAAAGTGATCTTTCCTGGGAACCATAGACTCATATTGGTGCCGCTTTCGTCGCATTGCCACTTGGCAAAATAAACAGCAGATTGTTATTTAGCGAACATAAATTCGCCAAATGAACGTTTAGGCGCGGATGGCTGCGTACGCCTGTGCTTACACACATGGGCTTACACACATGGAGTGGCACGATGAAAAGCAAAAAAGCACCCTTTTTCCTTGCTGCACTGCTTGGCCTGGCGGCCAGCCTGCCAATGGCTGCCCATGCAGAGACCAAGGTCGTTATGCTGGGGACTGGCACGCCAGTGCCTGATAGCGACCGCGCGGGTGCAAGTGTCGCCGTTGTTCATGATGGCGAAGCCTACGTGTTCGACATGGGGGCGGGCGCTAATAAAAGAGCCATTCAGGCGGCGCAGCGCCTGGGGATCGAGCCGCTCTATCCGACCCATATCAAGTATCTCTTCTTTACCCACCTGCACAGCGACCACATCCTCGACTATCCGGAGCTGTTGGGAACCTACTGGTGGCGGCGTGCCGATCAGCTCAACGTCTTTGGCCCTGTTGGCACGCAGGCGATGAGTGAAGGTGTCTACACCATGTTAGCCGATGACACTGAAACACGGCTCAAGGACAAGAGCCCCGTCACTAACAGAAATGCCCATCGGGCTATCGTTCAAGAGTTTGACGCGCCCGGTGTGGTTTTCGAAGACAATGGGGTGAGGGTCGAGGCCTTTCCGGTTACACACGGCGACTGGGATAAAGCGTATGGTTATAAAGTCACCACGCCAGACAAGACCATCGTCATCTCGGGAGATACCTCGTTAAATGACGAGGTGCGCAAGCAGGCCAAGGGCGCAGATATCCTTGTTCATGAGGCTATCAGTCACACCGGCTGGGAGAAGCTTTCGAGCGATTGGCAAGCGTACCATCAATATGCGCATACCTTGACCAACGAGCTGGCCGATCTAGCAAATGATGCTCAGCCACAGCTGTTGGTGCTGTATCACGTCTTGCATTACAGCGCGCCTGTTACATCGGTGCTTGACGAGGTCAAGGCACGCTATGACGGCAATGTCGTACTTGCTGATGATCTGGATGTCTTTGAGTAGCCAGGCAGGACAGAAACTGGAAAACCGCCGCGACCTTTCTCGCGGCGGTTTTTTTATGCTTCGAAGACGCGTTGGCTTATCGGTGCGTTCAGGCAGCGTTGAGCTCTCGGGCCGACAGCGCGGCATCAAGCGCGTATGCTGTTAGCTCCCGACGCTGCTTGTAAACGTCGCCATGGCGTATCAAGTGTTTTCACTATCGTTTATTACCGAACCGAGCCGCCCATGAAGTTCCTGTTTCGCTATTTCTTCAGAACCGTTCGCCTTGTGCTCGCCCCCGTAATGATACTGAGCGAAAAACTCAATAAACCCGAGAGTATTGAGCGCTCGCCCGAGGCCCAGGCCGAGGTTGATGCCCAGTGTCGCTCGCTGGCGCTTTATCAGTTCAAGACCTGTCCGTTTTGTATCAAGGTGAGGCGTGAGATGCATCGCCTGGCGCTGCCAATTGAGCTGCGCGATACCCAGCATGACCAGGCCCGTCGTACCGAGCTGGAGCAGGGCGGCGGTCGGGTCAAGGTGCCATGTCTGCAGATCACGGATGACAGCGGTAAAGTGGAGTGGATGTATGAGTCCGATGCGATCAATCGCTATCTCGATCAGCGCTTCGGCCAGGCCATGGTCTGACAGGTTCGAAGCCCTTGCAAAAACGCCGGCTAATGTGCCGGCGTTTTTGTGGGTGGCGGAGCCTATATCTCCTTGTACAAGGCGCTGCCTTCCTCCTTGAAGCGCTCGGCCTGCTCCTGCATGCCTTTCTTTGCTTCGCTATCCAGCGTTTCCAGGCCATGCGATTCAGCGCCGGTGCCGAAACGCTCACGCACCTCCTGAGTGATCTTCATCGAGCAGAACTTCGGCCCGCACATCGAGCAAAAGTGCGCGACCTTGGCCGAATCCTTGGGCAACGTCTCGTCGTGATAGGCGCGAGCCGTGTCCGGGTCGAGGCCTAAGTTGAACTGATCCTCCCAACGAAATTCGAAGCGCGCCTTGGATAGTGCATTGTCGCGGCGCTGAGCGCCGGGATGACCTTTAGCGAGATCCGCCGCATGCGCGGCAATCTTGTAGGTGATGATGCCTATCTTGACGTCGTCCTTGTTGGGCAGCCCCAGATGCTCCTTGGGCGTGACGTAGCAGAGCATCGCGCAGCCATACCAGCCGATCTGCGCAGCACCGATGCCGGACGTGATGTGGTCATAGCCCGGAGCGATGTCGGTAACCAGTGGCCCGAGGGTATAAAACGGCGCTTCATCGCAGTACTCAAGCTGCTTGTCCATGTTCTCCTTGATCAGATGCATCGGCACGTGGCCGGGCCCTTCAATCATCACCTGTACGTCATGCTGCCAGGCGATTTTAGTCAGCTCACCCAGCGTTTTGAGTTCGGCAAACTGCGCCTCGTCGTTGGCGTCGGCAATCGAGCCGGGGCGCAGCCCGTCACCGAGCGAAAACGAGACGTCGTAGGCCTTCATGATCTGGCAGATGTCTTCGAAATGGGTGTAGAGGAAGCTCTCCTGATGATGGGCGAGACACCACTTGGCCATGATCGAGCCGCCACGCGAGACGATGCCGGTGACGCGCTTGGCGGTCAGCGGTACATGATGCAGCCGCACGCCGGCGTGAATGGTGAAATAATCCACCCCCTGTTCGGCCTGCTCGATCAGGGTGTCACGAAATATTTCCCAAGTGAGATCTTCGGCGACGCCGTTTACCTTTTCCAGCGCTTGGTAGATCGGCACTGTACCGATGGGCACCGGCGAATTGCGGATGATCCACTCGCGCGTCTCATGGATATTCTGGCCGGTGGAGAGATCCATGATCGTGTCCGCGCCCCAGCGGATGCCCCAGGTCATCTTGTCAACCTCCTCTTCGATCGAGGATGTCACCGCCGAGTTGCCGAGGTTGCCGTTGATCTTCACCAGGAAATTGCGGCCGATGATCATCGGCTCGAGTTCGGGATGATTGATGTTGGCGGGAATGATCGCGTGCCCGGCGGCGACCTCTTGGCGCACGAACTCGGGCGTGATTTCGCCAGGCAGGTTGGCGCCGAAGCTATGGCCGGGATGCTGATGAGCGAGGATGCGTTCGACTTCCGCCGTTCCCAACGCTTGGCGGCGCTGGTTTTCACGAATGGCGATGAACTCCATCTCCGGCGTGATAATGCCCTGACGGGCGTAGTGCAGATGGGTGACATTATGTCCAGGCTTGGCACGGCGCGGAGTACGTTTCAGCTCGAAGCGCAGCTGAGCGAGGCGTGGATCGGCAGCACGGCGCTGGCCGTATTCAGAACTCAAGCCATCCAGCCATTCGGTATCGCTACGTGCATCGAGCCAAGGGCGGCGCAACTCGGGCAAGCCACGGCGAATATCGATGTGTGCAGCCGGATCGGTGTAGGGGCCGGAGGTATCGTAGACGGTGAGCGGCGGGTTGGCTTCCTCACCGTCGCGGGTCTGGGTGGGGGATAGTGCGATCTCGCGCATCGGCACGCGGATATCGGGGCGCGAGCCCTCGACATAAATCTTGCATGAGGCGGGCAGCGGGGCGATAGCGGCCGCGTCGACTCGGGCGCTTTCGGCGAGAAAGGTCAGCGTGTGGTTCATGTGATGTGCTCCAGAGCAATGACAAGGTCATGCCGGCGCACAGCGTAAGGAGAGAAGGGAGCCTGAGAATGGAATAAAGGCACAGCAGGCAGAGCCTTCGCTTGATCCCTACGCCGGTACGAGCCGGATCAGGTTCATCGGGACCTGCCCTGGTATCGGTGCTACCGAATACATGAGCAATCTCAGCCGGTTCCACCGGCACCCCGTCAAGCAAGCGATGACTCGTGATTTACTACGAAAACAAGCCATCTATCGCGCAGTCTGAGCCGGTGGGCGGTATTGGGTCAAGCGTCGGGCCGGCAATTGCAGCGCTTATTTGGCAAACAGCTGACCGATGTCCTTGAAGGCCTTGAACTCCAGCGCATTGCCGCAGGGGTCGAGCAGGAACATGGTAGCCTGTTCACCCGGCTGGCCCTGGAAGCGCACGTAAGGCTCGATCACGAATTTAGTATCGCGCTGGCGCAGCCGCTCGGCCAGCGCCTCCCACTGCTCCCACTCAAGGACGATGCCGAAATGTGGCACTGGCACGTCGTGACCGTCGACCGGATTGGTATGGGCAGATTGCTGCGAGGGCGTAGGCGGATGCTCATGGATCACCAACTGATGACCATAGAAGTCGAAGTCGACCCACTGATCGCTGGAGCGCCCTTCGCTCAGCCCAAAGGTATCGCCATAGAAATGGCGGGCGGCAGGCAGATCGTGAACGGGAATGGCCAGGTGGAAGGGAGAAAGCGCCATGGGGGAGTCCTCATTGCATTAGCGTATGAAGTAATAGGGTGATCGCTATTGTGAATACGACTTTTAAGGCTGCAAAACGGATAGTATTGGCCTCAGAAAACCATATTTTTGGATTCATGCGATGCTTGATGAGTTGAAAACTCTGCTGGCGGTGGTCCGTCACGGCACGTTCGCGGCTGCCGGTGAACGCATCGGGCTATCTCAGTCGGCCGTGAGCGCAAGAATACGCCAGCTTGAAGCGCGACTCGGTACGCCACTTTTCGAACGTACTGGGCGCGCGCTGCGACTGGCACCTGACGGGCAACGTATTGTGGCAATGGCCGAGGAAATGCTGGCACTGGCCGAGCGGATGAAAGGGGGCGTCACGGAGACTCCGGTGTGTGGCCATCTGCGCTTGGGTGCGATTGCCAGTGTGCAGTGCGGTCTGCTGCCGCCGGTCCTGCGCGCGTTACGTACCCGCGCACCCGCGCTCACCGTGCAGCTGGTGCCGGGGGTGTCGCTGGAGCTGCTCGATCGCGTCGATAGGGGCGAGCTCGATCTTGCCCTGATGATTCGGCCGCCCTTTGCGCTGCCGGAGTCGCTGCGCGGCGAGGTGTTTCGACGCGAGCCTTTCGTGCTGGTGACACCGGCTGAGCTTGACGGTGACGATCCGTTGACGTTGTTGAAAACGCAGCCCTTCATTCAATATGAGCGCGGCTCCTTCGGCGGTCGTCAGGTGGCGGCATTTCTCGAGCGCCAGCGTCTGTCACCGGCGCCGGTGCTGGAAATCGATGAGATTGAGGCGCTCGTGCGCATGGTCGCGGTCGGGCTCGGCGTGGCGCTGGTGCCGCTGGGCGGGCTGTGGCCTGAACGCAGCGACGATGTGCGCATGCTCTCGCTGGGCGCGCATACCTTCTACCGCGAGCTAATGATCGTGACCCAAGCCCGCTACTCGTCAACGGTGCCGGTCTCTCTGCTGACCGAGTGTCTGCATGCGGCGCCTGGTCCTAGAGAAAACCTGCCGGCCGATTTTTGCGCAGGGATAAAATAGCGTGGTTATGCTGTCAGTAATGACAAGACGTGAGTTATCCATCAATAGCTAACCGCGGAAGCTTTTATGAAAACCAGAACCGTGCGCACGCAGCACGCTGCCCAGCGTGACGATATCGGCGATCTCGTCACGCGTCGGCCGCTGCCGGGGCCAAACCTCGACCAGCTCGACCCGTTCCTGTTTCTCAGCCATCACGGCCCACAGGTTTACGCGCCTGACAATCAAGGACTGCCGTTTGGGCCACATCCGCATCGCGGCTTTGAAACCGTTACCTTTATTCTCCAGGGCTCGCTGGCCCATGCCGACAGCGGCGATCATACCAGCGTGATCGAGGCGGGCGGCGTGCAGTGGATGACCGCTGGGCGCGGGCTGGTTCACGCCGAAATATCACCCGAACAGTTCAAGCGCGACGGCGGGCCGCTCGAAATTCTGCAGCTATGGGTCAACTTGCCGGCGAGGCTGAAGATGGTCGAACCGGCTTACACCGGGCTGCAGTTTGACCAGATTCCGGCCATTGCGCTCGATGAAGAGCGAGTGATGGTCAAGTTGATTGCGGGGGAGCTGAATGGCACGCACGGACCTATAGCGCCGTTGACGGATACGTTTATGTCAACTGTTAGCTTTACGCCGTCAGGTAACGTCAATCTACCTGCGCCGCAGGGGCGCACGGTATTTCTCTATGTGGTGAGCGGCCAGCTCAGCGTCGGCGGCGAGTCGGTGGCACCGCATCATCTCATTGAGCTCAACGACGATGCTGACAGCGTCTTGGTGCAGGCGGTCAGTGACGCCGTCATCCTCTACGGCCATGCCGCACCGTTTGAAGAACCGATGGTGGCCCACGGCCCGTTTGTGATGAACAGCCGCGAGGAAATCAGGCAGGCATTCGAGGACTATCAGGCCGGCAGATTTGGTGGGCTGCGCCTGTAGCGCGTATCGCTTGAAATGCCGCGGCGCTTGATGCGCCGTGAGAGAGGCATTCTGTCGTCACGTATTGGGGTAACACAAGGAGAGTCGTTCCATGAAAGTAGGATTTATCGGTCTTGGCGCAATGGGCAAGGGCATGGCGCTCAATCTGGTCAAGGCGGGCTTCAGTGTCACCGTCTGGAATCGTTCCGAGGAACCGGTTAAGGCGCTGGTCGAGGCCGGTGCCCGCCAGGCGAAAAAACCTTCGGATGCGGCCAAGGTCGATGTGCTGATCAGCATGCTGGCCGAAGATGCGACTGCCCATAAGGTGCTGCTTGATGGTGGCGTGATCGACGCGATGAGGAAGGGAACGGTTCACGTCAACATGGCTTCGGTATCGGTCGCCTTCGGTCGCGCCATGGCACAGCTACATGCACGTATGGGGCTGGGCTACGTTGCCGCGCCGGTGCTGGGCCGTCCTGATGTTGCCGCAGCCGGCAAGCTCAACATCATCGCCGCTGGCGAGCAGCGTTGGCTCGACAAGGCGCAGCCGCTGCTTGAAGCGATGGGCCAGAAGGTGTGGCCGGTCGGCGAGGCGCCCGAGCGCGCCAATGTGGTCAAGATCGGCGCCAACTTCATGCTGGCGAGCGCGATCGAGGCAATGGCCGAGGCTTCGACACTGACGCGTGCCTACGGTGTTTCGGCGCACGACTTTCTCGACATCGTTACCAACACGCTATTTGCCTCGCCGGCTTACCAGGGCTATGGCAAGGCGATTGCCGAGGAGAAGTTCGAGCCGGCCGGGTTCAAGATGACCCTCGGCTACAAGGACGTCGGTCTGGCGCTGAGTGCGGCCGGAGACGAGCGGGTGCCCCTACCGCTGGCTGGTGTGGTACGTGATCGCATGCTCGACGCAATCGCCAACGGCGACGGTGACAAGGATTGGGCGGGTCTTGCTACGGTGGCGGCGCGTCAGGCCCACCTCGACAAGCGCGGCACTGGTGAGTCGACATCCAATGCTGGCAATACATTGCAGAGCGGCGATGCTGAGCTAGCCGTGGAAAGTGATGAGATGGAAAAGTCGGAGCGTACCTCCTGGCTGCGCCGCTCGGCCAAGGGCCGCAAGGGAGATGCTGGTGACAAGCCCGACATGAACGACATCAATGACACCGCCGAGCAGGTCGATACTCGCGAGGAGCCGGTCAAGGAGCCAAGAAAGGAAAAAGGGGGACGGCGCAGTCGCAAGAAAAGCGACGATTAATCGGTGCTTCAACGCGGCGGCTTTTCATGTGGCGCATGGCAAGCTGTCGCGTTCGTTCAGTAACCGGTCATTTCGAGATAGCCCACCCCTTTATGGTCGCCGTTGACCTGCACCGCGCCTTCCCAGTAGGCGAAAGTCGTATTCATCCATTGATCATCGATGGTGGCGGTTACGTCCAGTGTGATATCGCGCCCCGGCCGGGCTAGCTGCAAACGCCAGCGCAGCGGCAGGCGATGGCCCTGCACGTCACGCTGTTCCAGCGGCTCTAGTGTGATGTCGTCGCCAGCGAGTGGCGTGACCATGCCGTCCGGTGCAATCCAGCTGCCGGAAATGAACGCGTCGCTGCCGCGCAGGCGGAATGCCATCAGCTTGTAGCCATCATCAAGATGCAGCGAGAACCAGTCCCAGCCGGCCTGATCGCCGCCGAGCAGTTGGCTGCTCCATTCACGGTCGAGCCAGGCCTGACCGTGGACCTCGACCGGCTGGCCGTCGAGGTTCAGCGTCCCGGAAGCATGTAGAAACGGCTGACTGTAATAATAGGAGCCCTGACCGTCGGCAGATTTCTGGCTGAAACCGTTGTTGCCCTGCAGTACCAGCGGCCCGTCAGCGGTGAGCTCCAGACGGTAGGAAAAATCGTCGGTGGCGGCAGCGACTGTCAGCGGCGTGAAAGCTTCGCCTGTGCTTTTCAATTCCCAGTCATCCAGCCAGGCGGCGAAGGGGGCGGCAGTAACGCCGGCCTGGCCGCTGCCGCCACGGGCAAAGCGCTCGCTCGCGCGATGACCGTTGGGCGTGGTCACGGCGGCGTGGGCCATCCACAGTTGGCGGCTGGCCCAGGGCGCTTTCGTGTCCTGTTCCCTTCCCGGCGGCGACATGGCTTGACGAAACAGTGTCCACTGCAGGCCATAGGTATGGCCGGCGTCGTCTTCAAGATTGGCGGTCAGGTACCACCACTCGATGCGATAGTCGGGATGGGTGCCGTGATCGACGGGAAAGGCAAGCGTTGCCCCCGGCGTGGCCTGGGCATAGCCGGCCGCTTCATTGCCAAGATCAGCGTAGCCGTGGCCGCCCGCGGCAGGCGCGTCATCATCACCGCAGCCACTCAGCATTAGCGTGGCGAGTACTAACAGTCCGAGCAGAGTGCGGCTCATGACCTGAACTCCTCAAGCAACACCCGTGGTGGGGTGCGCCACAGTCGCAGGCTGGCAATGCCTGCACCGGCACCGGCGACCAGCGCGGCAAGGAGCACCGCCCAGACCATCTGGACAGGGAAAATGTGCAGCGGCAGGCGCCAGCCGAACGCCTCGACATTGATGATGCCGACCAGAGCTTCGGTCAGCGCCACGCCCAGCGGCAGCGCCAGCAGCGCGGTGAGTGTGGCCAACGTCACGACCTGAATAATGCTGATCCACGCTAATCGGGCACGTGACAGGCCCATTGCCCACAAGGGCGCGAGCTGGGCACGGCGCCAGCGCCCCAGCGCCAGCAGTGCACTGGTCAGTGCCAGCGCGGCAACCGCCAACGTGAGCGTATTGAGTGCGCGGGTGATCGCGAAGGTGCGCTCGAAAATACGCTGCGACTCGCCCTTGATCGATTGCTGATCAATTACCGCCTGGTCATCGAGATCAAAGTGTTGACGCAGACGCGCGGAGACCTCTGCTGCAGCCTCGCTGTTAACATAAACCGCTAGTGAACTTTCCCCGCCGCTGGTGTACCAGTGATGTGCAAAGGTGGCAAGCGAAAGCGCCACTTCTCCTCTGGGATTGCCGTAATCGGCGTAGATACCGGCTACCTGCAGTGAGAGCGTTCCAGAAGGCGTCTTCAGCGTGACGCTGTCGCCCGGGGTGAGGCCACGACGATGAGCAAGCTGTTCATTGATCAGTGCGCCTCCTTCATTGACGTTCTGCCACGGCGCATCAGTGCTTTCAAGCAGTGGCCAGTAGCGCTGGCGCAGCGGGGAAACGTCGATGGCGCGCAGGTCGAGCGGCAACCCGTCAGCGGTGCGCGCCTCTGACCGATGCATGGTCAGCACGCCGTTGACCTCAGGCTGGGTGCGCAACCAATCGGTCACGGTAATCGTATCGACATTGCCGGGATGGACGTAAAGCTCGGCGGAAAGCCGCTGATCGAGCCAATCAAGGAAGGTTAGCCGGAAACCGCCCACCATGCTCGATACGCCGAGATTGGCGGTCAATGCCAGCAGCAGCGCGGCTAGCGCCAGCCCCAGACGAGGCAGTTGCAGGCGCGTATCGGCCAGCGCCCATTCAATGATCACGGCGCGCCCACGTAATAACCTCGTCAGCGTGACGAGTACGGCATCGAGAAGCGCCGGTAGCAATAGCGCGGCACCGAGCAGCAGCGCAGCAATTAATACAAAGCCCAGCAGCAAGCCGTGGCCACTATCGGCACTGGCGAAGCGACTCAGATAGAGCCACAGCGCGCCCGCGATCAGCCACAGAACACCGCCGCTGGTTGCCAGCCGTCGGCGTTGTCGCATGCCGCTACGCGCCTCGCTGCCAGCATGTGCGGGGGCAAGTACGTTGACCCGCGCCGCGCGCCGCAGCAGCGACAGTCCGGCGGTAACGGTGCCCGCCAGGGTCATAGCCAGCCCAGCGGCAATGCCACTGGGCGTGAGCGTCAGCGCACCGGCAACGCGCTCGTCGTAGAGTGAAGATAACGTCGCGGCGACGCCAGGCATTAGGATGGTGGCAAGTACAACGCCGCCGGCCAGCCCGAGCAGGGCGCCGATCAGGCCGAGCGTCAGCAGTTCCAGAGCCAGTGCCGTGACTAGCGCGCGCCGCGACACGCCGAGGGCACGCAGTATCGCGAAGGTGGGCATGCGCTGAGCCAGTGCCAGCCCCAGTGCGCTATGAACGATGAACAGACCCACAAGTAACGCCAGCATGCCCATCGCAGTCAGATTGAGGCGAAAACTTTCCGACAGCTGACCCGGTGAGATCGGTGCCCTCCGCGGACTGCGCTGGTAATCCTCCGCCACTGTTGCAAGCAGCGGCGCTGCGTGAGGCAGCAGCAACGCATCGAGCTGCGTGCCGCGTCCAAGCAGTGCGCTTGCCGCGGCGATATCGGTCACTGCCACCTCTGGGGCGAGCTCACGCTGTATGGCGATCGGTGGGAGTTCCCTGTCATTTACCAGCGTCAGGCGCTGACCGGCCTCCGCGCCGAGGGCGCGGACGGTATCTGCAGCAACATCGAGGCGGTAGGGCGGACGCAAGAAGGCCGTCAAGGATTCACCTTGCCGCTGCGTTGCGCCATGGGCGACGCTGCCGATATCGGGGGGCAAGGACAGCGCATCGATGCCAAGCAGATGCAGATGCTGGCCGGAGGCGAGCGTGATATTACCTTCAACTAGCGGCGTGACCGGCACCCCGGCACGGCGTAGGCGGGCGAAATCAGCTTGGGTTGGTGGGCGATCAATGGGGCGAATCGTGTCGATATCGCCAGAACCGAATAACGCCTCGACACGGGCGTAGCTGTCACGCGCCTGGGCATTGATGGTTTGTACGCCGCTGTAGAGCGCACCGGCAACGATCACACCGAGCAGCGCCATGGCAAGTTGGCCAGGGTGGCGGCGATAGTGACCGAGCAGGGCGCCCAGCAGTGCTCGCCACGCATCAATCCCCTTCATGACTATTAGCCTTCATTATCATGATGTCATCTTCACGTCAGTGCCGGGGCATGAGTGACATCGAATAGCTGACCGCGCCTTAGCCGGTAGTGACGTGCCAACGGCGCAGCCACGGCTGGGCTATGGGTAATCATCATCAACGCGCAGCCGTGCTCATCGATCAGTTCAAGGAGAAGCTTAAGTACTGCATCGGCCGCTTCCTCGTCGAGGTTACCGGTCGGTTCATCGGCAAGTACCAGCGCTGGACGCGCTGCCAGTGCGCGGCCAATCGCCAGACGCTGCTGCTGGCCACCGGAGAGCTGTTCGGGAAATCGTCGCTCGAGACCGGAAAGCCCCAGCCGTTCGATCAAACGTGCACACCAGGCGCCATCGAAGCGCCCGGCAAGGCGTGCTTGAAGCGCCAGGTTGGCGGCAACATCAAGACTTGGCACTAAATGAAATTGTTGAAAGATCAACCCGATCCGCTCTCGACGCAGGCGTGCGGCGGTAGCATCCGTAAGCGCGGAGAGGTCGATACCGTCGAGCCTGAGCGTGCCTTCATCGAAGCCGTCGAGACCTGCAATCAGGTGCATCAGCGTGGATTTGCCGCTGCCCGACTCGCCCATCAGTGCCAGGCTCTCGCCAGCCGCAAGGCGCAGGTCAACACGGTCAAGCACGCGTAACGGCCCTTGTGGGGTCGGGTAACTTTTGGTCAGCCCATCAATGGTGAGCAGCGTGGCGGTCATGGGGTTACCACCACCAGTTCTCCACCGGCTCGGGGGCGCGGCCGCGCTCAAGATCGATCCAGCCGCGTACGCAGCGCACGATAGTCCAGATATAAACCGCTCCCATCACGATAAAGCCGACCACAATGAAACTCAGGAAGAAGGCAGCGACAAGATAGAGCGCTCCGATCCAGAAGGTACGAATCTGAAAGCGATAATGCTCGGCTAGCCACGGAGAGGCGCGACGTTTGTAGATATAAGCCATGACCAATCCGACTACTGCAGTGATGCCTGCGGCGAGGCTGACCAGATAAAGGATATAAATCACCCGCGCGATGGTGGGGTTCTCATCGTCGCGGACATAGGTGATCGTTTCCGGTGACGTCATGAGCACCTCTGTCGTTAGTCGTTAGCGCATACACTCTTAGTGTGGCCAGCCCGAGCCAATCCTGCCAGTAGTGCTCGTGCTGGCCCACGCAGGGCTATCGAGAGAGGCCGAGGCCGTCAGAGACGGTGCGGATATCATGAATCTGTTGATTGACGAACTCAGTCATCTCATCACCGGACTTGTGAAAGGGCAGCAGGCCGCTGTCAGCCATGACCTTCTGCCACGCATCGCTGGCATAGAGGCTATCCAGCGTCTTGACCCAATAGGCATAGCTTTCATTCGACGTGCCGCCAGGGATATAGAAGCCTCGCCAGTTCGGGGCTACCACATCGATGCCCTGTTCGCGGGCAGTAGGGATATCCGCGAGTTCACCGGGTAGGCGCTGTTCTGACAGTACGGCGAGCAGGCGCAGATCGCCGCTCTGTACGAAGCCGAGCGCCTCGGAAAGATCGCCGGTAAAGACATCGATGTGATGACCCAGTAATTGAGTAATCGCGACCGATCCTGAATCGAAGGCCAGATACTTGATCTCGCGCAGTTTGTCAGCCCCCGCCTTCTGAGCAGCCATCAGTACCTTGATATGATCAAGCCCGCCTGCGACATCACCACCGGCGAAGCTGGCGGCGCGTGGATCATCCTTGAGTGCGGCCATTAACTCGCTGAGCGAATGCCAGGGCGAATCCTTGGCGACGGCAATGACACCATAGTCGGCGCCAAGCGATGCAACCCAACGCACCTGATCGGAATCGCCTTTACCGTAACGGCGCTGGGCCAGTTGGGTTGTGGTGGCCGTCGAAGCGGCAATAATCACATCCTCATCGCCCCGACGCTTGGACAGCACGTGGCTGAAGGCGACGCCACCGCTGGCTCCCGGTAAGTTGACCGTTTGCATGCCGGCGGGAATCAAATTTTCTTCTTGCAGAGTGCGTGCCACGCTGCGGCAGGTGAAATCCCAACCACCGCCGGGCTGGGCTGGGGCGATACATTCCGTCTTGCCACTAGGTGCGGCGTAAGCAATAGGGGCGGACATTGTCGCCGCGATCAGGGTAGGGGCCAGCAGGCGAGAAATAATGGCGCGCATGGTCGGGGTCGCTTTGTCTAATGGTAATAAATCAGTGTTGCGTTAGCCTACCGTGAAAACCTCTTGTATCGATAACACTTTAGTGAAATCGAAGACGATGGTGATGAACAGCGTACAGAGGAATTAAGAGCTCAGAGGAATAAAAGTGCCAGCGCTTGTAGAAGCGCCGGCTGATAATTATGGCAGGCTGAATAAACCATAAATGAGGCAGTATCGAACAAAATTTTTATCAGGCAATAGGGGCCTTTGGCTTGGCAGGCCATAGAGAGACGAGCGATGGAAAGCTAAATAATAGTTTTCCCTGTCGCCTATTGAGTACGGCATAGAGGGCGAGACATAGCCCGACAATAAGTAGAGTAAGTACCAGTGGGGCAAGCAAGCTTATGATAAATGTGTTGGTTCCTTCAAACTCATGCGGTACGACAATATATTGTGCAATCAGCATCACAAAAAACATGTGCATGACGTAGATAGGTAGTGTACGACGGCCTATAAAACCCAGCACTTTTAGATTGGACCACCGGCTTAACAATAAAAAGAAATCGATCGCTGAAAATACGAGAGCAAATGCCATTGTTAATTTGATACCTGGCTGTTCCAGAAGATCATATTGGGCGACTAATGGCATAGGTAGTGCTGCGACGAATAAAAGAATAATGAATCGTTTGGCATTGAAAGCGCTGAAGTGCCGAATAAGGAGGTTGCGACCGTAACAGCCAAAGGCAAAGAAAACAGCGTTTTCGCTCATGCTTTGCAGGTACCATTTATCGTTTACTAGTCCTGCGAAGCATTCGATCAGTGCAAGGGTGATCAAGGTAGGTAGTATCCAGTGACGAAACAGCTTACAAATCACAAAGTAAAGCGCTAACGCATATAAATACCAGATCCCTGTGGCCCCCTGCAAAGCGTTCCATAGCAGGCCAATAACATTGTCAGCGATTGGCTGACCTTCGGGGATAGCGTCCAGCCTTCCATGACTGATCATGAACAGATCAAGCCCCCAATGTGCAACCGTCCATAGAATATAGAGCCAAAGCATAGTGCCTACTCGTGACTGGAATACTTGTTGCCATGAACGGGAAAAGACAGACGAATAAGCCAACAAGCCAGATATCATAAAAAACAATGGCATTCTCAATGGTGTCATGGCTGTAATAGCCATATTCCAAATTGTGCTCGGTAGCGTATCGCTTAATGCACTAGGTTGAAGAATGAATAAATTTATATGAAAGAGCACTACCAATAAGATGCAGGCGCCTTTTGCGGCATCAATCCATGCGATGCGATTGGAGGGGGTGAGTTGAGAGGGCATATGTATCCGCTTGAGATGTAAAAGTGTTTTTTTGTAAATATAAATATACACAGCATTAAAATAATCGCTGTGCCACTTTGCTGAACTACGGCGGATAGATCTCTTTTACCTTAGGTTCTAAGGTAGGCTCTAAATACAAACAATAAGCAGAAGAAGTATGCCGCTGCTCGTATGAGTTTCGGCATACTAATTACTGTTGAGTGGAGAGTTAATTATTCAACCATAATAATGTTAAAACCCAGTGCTTTAATTGTTTTAGGCTGATGGCGACTTGGCGCACAATAAAAAAGCACGGGACGGAAAATTGAACAGTATCTGTCCCTGTCGTTTGTTGAGTATGGTATACAGGGCGAGACAGAGTCCGGAAATAAGTAGAGTGATTATCGCTGGGGCCAGCAGGCTTATGATGAATGCTGTATCTTCTTCAAATTTGTTAGGAACGATATACTGAGCAAGGATTAGAATAAAAAACATGTGCATAACGTAAATAGGCAGCGTAAGACGGCCAAGATTTTGCAGGATATTCAAGCTGAAAATTTTTGTTAATAATGCAAAGAAATCAATTGCTGCGACGACCATACTACATGCCAGTATTAATTTTATTCCTGGAACATAGAATAGGTCATATTTCATTACTATCGCTATTAGAATTGCTGTAAGTAATGAAGAAAAGAGAAAGCGCTTTGTATTAAAAGAACTGAAATGATAAGTGATGAAATTACGACCGTAACACCCTAGCGCGAAGAATATGCCGTTTTCGATCAGACTCTGTACATAAGGTTTCTCACTTAGCTGTCCATTAAAACACTGAGCCAGTGCCAGAATAGCTAATGTCAAAATTGCCCAGCGTTTAAAGGTTTTACATATGACAAAGTAAATTACCAACGCATAAAGATACCAGATGCCAGTAGCGCCTTGCAGAGCGTTCCAAATTAAACCAGTTATACTTTCTGGTGTCGGGTGTCCATGGTAAATAGCTTCTGGTTTACCATACTCCATCAAAAATAGTTCAAATCCCCAGTGAGCAATTAGCCACAACGCGTAAAGCCATAGCAAGGTGCCTATTCGTGAGCGGAATACCTGTCGCCATGATTTAGAGAATATGGACGAATAGACCAAAAAACCTGAAATCAGAAAGAACAGTGGCATACGCAGAGGTTTCATGGCAGTGATGACCATGTTCCAGAGCGTACTTGGCAGTGTGCTGCTTAGCTCACTAGGCAAAATAATGAACAAATTAGTGTGGTAGAGCACCACTAATAATATGCAGGTGCCTTTTGCGGCATCGATCCATGCGATGCGATTGGATGGTGTGAGCTGAGAAGGCATACATATCCGCTTTGGCTGTAAAATGTATTTTTATTAAGGAAAGCAAATATACACTGGGTTGAAATAACCGCTGTGCCGCTTTGCTGAACCCTCGCGGGCAGATAGCGCTCTCATGTGCAATACCATACGTTATGTTTAGCGAGGGTAATAAAAAAGGATGGATCTAAAATCGTAAGTGGGGAAATAGACTTAATGCATGCCGAGACACGTTAGAATCAGCGCAGATTGCTTTTACCTTTACCGTTTGCCAATTGATTACAGGAACAGGGTTATGCCGTCATTTGATATTGTTTCCGAGTTTGATAAGCACGAAGCGACCAACGCGGTTGATCAGGCCAATCGTGAAATTCAAACTCGTTTTGATTTTAAAGGCGTTGATGCCAGCTTTACTCTGAATGGGGAAACCGTCTCGCTTGAGGCCGAAGTCGATTTTCAGCTCAGGCAGATGATGGACGTATTGAGTGCCAAGTTGATTTCACGCGGCATTGATGCGCGCTGCATGGAAGAAAAGGAGCCGGTACTGACCGGCGTCAAGGCACGCCAGGATGTAGTGCTCAAGCAAGGGCTTGAGCAGACCGACTGCAAGGCAATCGTCAAACAGCTCAAGGATGCCAAGCTCAAGGTTCAGAGCCAGATCCAGGGCGATAAAGTGCGAGTTACCGGCAAGAAGCGCGATGACTTGCAGCAGGCGATTGCTCTGCTCAAGAGTGACCAGGGGCCGGATCTACCGCTGCAGTTCAATAACTTCCGCGACTAAGGTTTCTTTTCTGCTCGGCTAGCGATGTTTGCTGCTGTAGAGCCGGTTTTCCCTCCAGCCGGGCAGATTCTCGTCTTCACCGAGCGTGCGACGATATCGCTTGTACTCCCATTGATACTGGGCCGGATCGAGCGCGATGACGGCTTCAACGCAGGCATTGACGCCGGTGGCTGAGGTCGTTTCGTCTCTAGCATAGACGCGTTCGTCAGCGGCGAGAAAGTGAATGTCGAAGCCTGCGCCGTCGGGCAACCGTTTAGCCACGCCAGTCACAACACGCGCATTGGTGCGTGCCACCAGTTTAGGCAACAGCGTGGCGGTATAGGCTGGCCGACCAAAAAAATCGGCAAAGACCCCGCTTCCCCATGAGGGCACCTGGTCCGGCAGGATACCAATCGCTTCACTGCGCTTGAGTGCCTTGAGCAAGGCCGCGACACCACGAGAGTTAGTCGGTACCAGTTCGGCCCCCATCCGTTCACGGCCTTGGCGGGTAATCGGGTCGAGCGGGGTGATCTTGGGCGGCTCGTACATAGCGGTAAACGGGAAATGGCTCGATAGCCAGAAATTGAGAATTTCCCAATTGCCGAAGTGGGGCGCAAGCACAACGACGCCCCGTCCTTCGGCACGGGCCTCATCGAGCAGCTCGCGTCCGTAGACCTGATGAATTGAGTCGCGCACCCGGGCTGGGTCTCCCATCCAAGCAAATCCCAACTCCATGATGGTCGCCACACTGTGGTGCAGACTATCGTGCATGAGCTGTTTGTTATCTGCCCTGGCAAGGCCGGGGTAGGCTTGGCGCAGGTTGATACGAGTGACGCGCCGCTCACGTGCGGCGATCAGGCTATAGAGCGGTTCGATGCGACCGGAAAACCGCCACAGTGAGGCAGGCGTACGCCAGGAGAGCATCCGCCAGAGCGTGGCGATGGCGCGGGCTTTAAAGGTATCAGTCAGCGTCATAGGATCAGGTTCGAATTGCGAAGCGTCGAGTATAACGGAGCCTGCTTCGCAGGTCAGTTCACGAAAGCCCAATAGGCTGATCGGCACTGTTTGAGACGTTTCAGCGACACCACTTCCAAGGGTTATCATTTCAACGCCGTGAGCTGGCAATACGACTAAAAATTGCTAGCTTAAGCACATAAGCAAAATGGCAGTTGGCTTTCCTCTGACGCCAACGTATATTCGCCGCCGCTTCGTTCTCTGCACCCTGTGACTGCAATTTTGATCCTGAGGTTGTTCATGGCTCGCCAACTTTTGGCCTTAGTCTTTCCTCCGCTGTTGGGTCTTTTCATTCTGGCACTCGGCAACGGGTTTCTCTCTACACTGGTGACACTGCGCCTGAATGCGGCAGGTGCCTCGGTAGATACGGTGGGATGGGTGTCATCGGCCTACTATATTGGCCTGGCTGTCGGTGCACTGTTGAATGACCGCCTCCTGCTGCGCATCGGACATATCCGCTCCTATTCCTGTTTCGCCTCGATTGTGGCGGCGGCGGCGTTGGGGCAGGCGCTATGGCTCGATGCTTACTGGTGGTTTTTCCTGCGCTTGTTGGGGGGCTGGGCGACAGTAGGGGTTTATCTGGTAATCGAAAGCTGGCTTTTGACCAGTGGTGATCGCGCCGTGCGTGGGCGAGTGTTGGCGTTTTACATGATTTCGCTATATGCCGCGCTAGCGCTGGGGCAGTTGCTGCTAGGGTTGTTCGATTTAAGTGCCGATGTGACGCCCTATGTGCTGATCGGCATGCTGGCTTCGTTGTCGGTATTGCCACTGGCGATTATTCCGCGCGTTTCTCCTTTGATCGAGCACGCCGAGCCGCTTTCGCCACTGCGGCTGGCGAAGATGACGCCGACCGGGGTGATGGGCAGTTTCGGCTCGGGATTGCTGGTGGCGGCACTCTATAGTCTGCTACCGCTCTATCTGCAGCAGATTAATTATGACATTGAAGGCATCGGTCAGTTGATGGCGATTGTCATTGTTGGCGGTATGGCGCTGCAGTACCCGATCGGCCGCTGGTCGGATCGTCACGATCGCCAGATCGTGCTGATCCTGCTCGGTGCGGTGCTGGTAGTACTGGCGTTGCTGATTCCGCTGGCGGCTTACAATTTCTGGACGCTGGCGGTGACACTGTTTCTTTACGGCGGGGCGGCCTTTTCATTCTATCCAGTCTCGATCAGCCATTCTGCCGACCGCGCACCGCCCGGGGCACTGGTAGGCATGAGTCAGGGGTTGTTGCTGATCAATGCGGTCGGCTGCACGATCAGCGCACCGATACTGACCTCAGTAATGAGCCTCGTCGGTGATGCAGGGCTGTTTTACGGCTTCGCTGCCGTATCGCTGGTGATGGGGCTGTTCTTTGCCTGGCGGCGTAGCGTCAAGCCAGCGCCTCAGCCAGTGGCGCCTTTTTCTGCGCACCCAGTGCAGTCAGTGGTAGGGGCTGAGCTGGAGGTGACCAATGAAATGGTAGAAGGCGTTGAGGAGCATGCACAGGCGGATGCGTTGGAAGCCGAGCGGCGTGAATCGGCACTGACGGCCGCAGCCGACCACGCAGAAAACGGCCCGAGCGGGGAGGGTATGAGTAGCGAAGCCAACAGTGTTAGCGATCATGCCGAAAGCAAGGATGACAATCCCCCTGCGTCGCCGCCGCGCTCATGACAGCGACGTGGTAAAAATAGCGTGAGAGCAGGCAGCAACAACAGAAAGGGTCGGCGTATGCCGACCCTTGTTACTTGAATGCTCAGGAGATCAGTACGCCTCGGCCAGGGCGGTAGCTGCTGTCGGTGCCAGCGGTAGCATAGGAAAAAGTGTCGCCTGATAGGCGTGATAGATATCAGGCTTGCCGGACCACACGCTTTCCGAAGGTGTGTTGTGTTCATCGAGTTCATGATGCCAACTGCCGTGGACATGATCGATCAGGTAAGTGTCGATGTAGTCCCACCAGCGGCGATAGCATGCTTCAAAACGCTCTTCCTGAGTGCGTACGACGAGTGCCGCGGCAGCGGCAACTGCTTCCCCCGCCACCCAGTGCATGCGATTGCGCACCACCGGCTGGTGCGACCAGTCGACGGTATAGACGAAGCCGGGCGCGCCATCGACGCTCCAACCCACCTGGGTTGCGGCATCAAACAACGCCTTGGCATCTTCAAGCAGCCAATCCGGCGCTTCTTGGCCGGCGAGGAGCAGACCAGCTTCTAAGTTGAGCAGCAGGCGTGACCACTCCAGCGCATGACCGGGAGTAAGCCCGTAGGGACGGAATTGATCGGCCGGCGTTTCCTTGTTGTAATCGCGTACCTGCTGCCAGCTGGTGTCGAAATGCTCGACCACAAGGAAATCGGCGCTAGCGGCGGCCTCATGAATCAAATGTTGAGCAATGCTGAGGGCACGTTCGCGCCACACAGGTGCCTTGAGGACATCGGCCAACGCCAAGAAAGCCTCAACCGAGTGCATGTTGCTGTTGGCACCACGGTAGGCTTCACTTTCGCTCCAGTCACGGTTGTAGCTCTCGACCACGCGTCCTTCGGTTTCCGACCAGAAACGGGTTTCGATGATATCCGCGGCCTGGTCAAGTAGTGCCTGCGCTCCCGGCCGGCCAGCGGCTGTGGCCGAGGAAGCCGCCAGTGCAACGAATGCGTGCAGGTAGGCTTCCTTGGTCGAGGAGGACTCGGCACCTGGCAATTCAGCAAACCAGCCGCCGTGTTCGTTATCGACGAACATTTCCTTGAGCGCCGTTACGCCGTGATCAGCCAATGCGCCAGCACCGGGAATACCCTGCAGGGCAGCCAGAGCAAACGTATGCGTCATGCGGGCTGTCACCAATGTCTGCGGACGCACGTCCGGCGTTTGCTGGCCGGTATTGTCAAGCCAGCCGAAACCACCTTCGGGGCGGCGAGCGGCCTTGCCGAAGGCGACCAAGGCGTCGCCTTGCTGCGTTAGCCAGCGTAGATGCCCCGGCCGCGCCAGCCAGCTATGCGGGGGTAGCGAGTCGGAATAGGCGGTAGTCATGAAAGCTCCTTGCGTAGACGATCCATGGGTCGATTGCTCGCTCATGCGCACTTGCAGAGGCATGACGGCACTCATTTCAAACCGGCCGACAAGCTTAGCCGTACCATGAGCAGAAAATAAATGCCTCTATTGTCGCGAGATTGGCCGATTCGAGCATGACAGAAGTGCGCTTAGTGGTCAGGGTCGACTACGCCACCGAGCGAGGCGTTGCGCCGGAACCAGCCGGCAATGCTGGCTCTGGGCAGGCGGGTCGGTAACACTTCATGGGGAATGGTGTCGGAGAGAAAGCACACGAATGTTCCTGCTTCGGGAATGACGCGCCCCAGCTCACAACTGTCGTCGTCCGACGCGTAAAGCGCCATTTCCCCGCCGCCATCAGCCGGCCAGTCGCGGTTGAGATAAAGCACGCTTGAGATGACGCGATTGGCTCGGCCACGGAAGCTGTCGAGATGCTTTTTATAAAAGGTGCCGGGAGGGTAATGAGCGAAATGCGCCTCGAACTCGAATAGCCCCATATAGAGGCCACGATTGATCGCCTCGCGCACGTCATCCATGACCGCCAGATAACGGCGCTGAGCAAGACTTTCCTGATCGAGCCAGCGGATCGCGTCGCCGCGGATATCCCGGCGCAGCTGATGTTCATTGCCACGCCCGATCCCGGCATTATCGAGCGCAGCATTGCGCTCGAGACTGAACAGTTCCTCACGCAACGCGTCGACAAGCTCGGCATCAAGAAAATGTTCGGTGATCGCAAACCCGTGCTCGACGAGGCCGTCGAGCAATGTGTCGATAGCGGCGGCGTTGTAAAAACGCTCGCGTTGATGGGGTAGGCCAATACTCATGAACGTTTACTCTTGGAAGCGGTGATACGTTGACGTGAAGATGGATGGCGAAGCTCGCTCCCCTTAGGCGGATGCTCAAGGCTGATATCGAGCGCAAATCCTACGGCGAGCAGCTCAACGACCATCATGGCCGACAGCCCCCACAATATGCGGCCGCCGATATCATAGCTCGGTACATAGAGCTTGGTCTGCAAGTCGGTGACGATAACATCGGTATGATGGCGGCGGTCGTCGAATAGATACGTTAGGGGAACCTCGAATACCTCATCCAACTCGCCGGGGTTAGGCGTCAGTCGCAGTCCGTCGGGAATGATACCGACGAAGGGCGTCACGGCCATGCCGTGCAGGGATAGCCGGTCGCTTAGTTGACCAATAATCTTGACTGAGTCAGGCGGCAAGGCGATCTCTTCATGCGCTTCACGCAGCGCACACGTCTGAAGATTCTGATCTTCAGGATCGAACTTACCCCCGGGGAAGGCCACCTGACCGGCATGGGTCGAGAGATGAACGGCGCGCAGGGTCAACAAAAGGCTGGGCGTGGGACGGTCGATGATGGCCATCAGTACCGCTGCGCGCGGATAGTCTCCTGATAAATGCCGTGGCGCATAGGCTTGCAGCCGCTCGCGTAGTTTCTCTAACATGGATGGCTCTGACATCAAGCGATTCTCTGAATGAAATCACGTCGTTAGGGCTTGGTTCGAGGATCGGGCGTCCGCCTTAATTACGCATCGAAGCCGCTTTGGCGGTCGAACGAGGATAGTGCCCCATGAATTTCTGTAGCCACTGCGGTGCCCCGGTGCGCCTCGCGATTCCCGAAGGCGATGATCGTCCCCGTTATTTGTGTGAAAGCTGCGGTACCATTCATTATCAGAACCCCAAGATTGTGGCCGGGACGCTGCCAGTAAGCGGTGATCGCGTGCTGTTGTGTAAACGGGCGATAGCGCCGCGTTACGGGTACTGGACACTGCCAGCCGGTTTTATGGAAAACGCTGAGACGACCGTCGAGGCAGCACTGCGTGAAACCCGCGAGGAAGCTGGCGCCGAAGTGGACAATGTCACTCTCTATACACTGATCAATCTGCCGCATATTGATCAGGTTTACATGATTTTTCGCGGTGAACTCAAGGGCGAGTTTACAGCGGGTATCGAGAGTCTGGAGGTGGCGTTATTTCGTGAGGAGGATATCCCGTGGGATGCGCTGGCCTTCTCGACGATTGAACGGACGCTCAAGCACTTCTTCGCCGACCGCAAGAACGATCACTTCCCTTTGCATATCAGCGATATCCGTAAACGCCAGGGTGCTGATGAGCCTCCGGCGGTATAACGCAATGCCCAAGTTAAAACTGTTCGAGTTTATAGACCTCGTAGGCGGGCTCTTCGTAAGGGTGAGCTTCCTTCAATGCGTTGACTGCTGAATGAATGATCTCATCGCTGCACACCATTTCGATTTTCAACTCTTCTACCTGGGTGAGTTCGCCTACCTTGCCAATATGCGGGTGGGCGCCCTCACGTGGGCGAAATTGGCCATGGCCCAACATTTGATAACAACAGGCTTCATAATCACCCTGGCTACCGGCCCCGGTGGCAAAGATGGCTTCTTTAACTTTTTCGGCATCTTCAACCGGTACAAAAAACGATAATTTATACATCATGCCTCCCTGCATGGGCTTTCTGGTGGATACAGCACTGAAAAAACGCGGTACGGCCTGCGCGCTATCCTTGATGATGGCATAATCGCGCACTCGATTCCTGTTGCCCATGTGGGCAAGCAATAGCGTAATAACGTACGGGACTGCCCGATACCGAATAGGTTCACCCCATGTTGAAATGGCTGTTCATCATACTGCTTGGCATGCTTGGTTTGCTGCAGTATCACCTCTGGCTGGATGAAGGCGGCCTGTTGGAACTGCATCGTACCCATGCCCGCGCGGATGCGCTGGCAGATGAAAATGCTGAGCTCAAGGCACGCAACGATCGGTTGGCAGCCGAAGTCGTCGACTTGAAAAACGGACTCGATGCCATTGAAGAGCGTGCTCGTAATGATATTGGCATGGTGCGTAACGATGAGCAGTTCTTCTGGGTACCCGGCGTCACCGTGGATGCCACCAAGGAAGCGCAGCCATGATGCCCCGCGAGACAGGCTTACGTGACTCTAATGATGACACGCTATGGCTCGTTGTTCCTGCGGCTGGGAAAGGTACGCGGATGCGTGCCGAGAGGCCCAAGCAGTATCTCGACCTCGATGGCCAGCCCGTTATCGTGCATACCCTGGCCAAGCTACATAGTGCCTGGCCGCAGGCACGGTTGATATTGTGCCTCGATGAAAAAGATGTCTGGTTCGAGGAGCGCTTTGTGCCGTTCGATCACTGGCAGCGCATCAACGGTGGTGATGAGCGCGCTGATTCGGTGCTAAATGCACTGATGGCGTTGCAAGGGCGCGCCCACGCTGACGATTGGGTACTGGTGCATGATGTGGCGAGACCCTGCGTACATGTCGATGATCTGCACACCCTTCATGCCAGCGTGATTGGCGATGAGGTTGGAGGCTTGCTGGCCACGCCAGCAGCGGACACGATGAAGCGTCAGGACCGCTCACATCGAGTGGGCCACACTGAGTCACGCGAAGGGTTATGGCATGCCTTGACGCCGCAGGCCTTTCGCTATGGTCTACTGTACGAAGCCCTACACACCGCCCGCCAATCGGGACAGACGATTACCGACGAGGCTTCCGCGGTCGAGGCATTTGGCCTGGCGCCGAAATTGGTCCCTGGTCGCCGCGATAACCTCAAGATTACCCATCCTGAAGATTTGGCGCTGGCGCGCTGGATTATCACTGCGCAGCGAGACAATACATGACGCTTTCTGACACTACGACTTCCCTTCAGCCGCTGCGGATCGGGCACGGCTTTGATGTTCATCGTTTTGGTCCCGGTGATCATTTGATGATCGGCGGGGTACGTATCCCCTTCGATTACGGTTTCGTTGCCCACTCCGACGGGGATGTGCTGCTGCATACGATCAGTGATGCCTTGCTGGGCGCCTGTGCGCTTGGTGATATTGGGCACCATTTCCCGGATACCGATGAGGCCTGGAAAGGGGCAGATAGTCGCGCCTTGTTGCGCCATGTTGTCACGCTCGTGGTCGATGCGGGCTATCGCATCGCTAATGTCGACGCCACGGTTATTGCACAGGCACCGAAGCTTGCCCCTCATATCACGGCGATGCGCGAAACGATTGCCAATGATCTTGGCGTGGATGTGGGGCAGGTCAATGTAAAGGCAACGACCAGTGAGGGTCTTGGCTTCACCGGGCGTAAGGAAGGCATCGCTGCCGAGGCGGTTGTCTTGCTGATTGCTCAATGAGTAACGACGCGTCTTCATTCAACTGGCCACGGGCCTACGGTGAGCCGGTAGGCGCAGGCCTTTATCGCCAAACGCCAGAGGCGTTCATGGTCGAGGAGGTGCTCGACTTTAAGCCGGAAGGCGAAGGCGAGCATCTGTGGCTGTGGCTTGAAAAGCGTGAGTTGAACACGGTTGAACTGACCAAGCGGCTGGCACGTAACTTTGAGATCGCGCTGCGTGATGTCGGTTTCAGTGGCCTTAAGGACCGCAGCGCTGTTACCCGGCAGTGGGTATCACTGTGGTTGCCGGGCAAGGCGACACCGGACGATCTGGAAGCGCGTGTGGCGGATGCTGGCGCGCTATTGCTGAAGAGTGATCGCCATCCGCGCAAACTGAAGCGTGGCGTGCATCGCGGTAATCGTTTTCGGCTGCGTATCGCGCTGGACGCGTTCGATGCAGCGCGGCGTGATGCGCTCACGCGGCGTTGGCAGCAGCTGGTTGAGCAGGGCGTACCCAATTATTTTGGCCCGCAGCGCTTTGGCTGGGGCGGTGCTAACATCGTTCGCGCCCGCCAGTTGTTCGCACGCGGCTGGCGCAAGCGTGATGATAAGCAAGGCTTGATGCTTTCAGCAGCGCGCAGCTTTCTGTTCAACGAAATATTGGCGGTGCGTATCCGTTGCGGCAGCTGGAATGAGGCGTGTGAAGGCGATGTGTTCAATCTTGAAGGCACCATGAGTCGCTTCATGCCGGAAGGCATCGATGAGGCGCTGCGTTCACGCGTGGCACAGCTTGATATTCATCCCACTGGTGCGTTGTGGGGCGTGGGAACATTGGATAGCCAGAATGAAATAGCGGAACTTGAGCAAGCCGTTGCCGCGTTACATCACGATATTGCTGTGGGGCTTGAAAGCGCCGGGCTGAGGCAGGAGCGTCGAGCGTTACGTATCAGACTCGCTGAGCCGCAGCTCGATTGCGACGATGACGGTGCGTGGCTGACCTTTACGCTTGGACGAGGCGCCTTCGCTACGGCGGTGCTGCGTGAGCTGATCGACCATCCAACGTTATAACCAGGGACGAAACTATGCGCAAACTGCTTCTTTCCAATGATGACGGCGTGCATGCGCCGGGTTTGAAAGCGCTTCATGATGCGCTTTCATCGCATGCAAGCATCAGGGTGATCGCCCCCGACCGTGATCGAAGCGGGGCCAGTAACTCTCTGACCCTATCCAAGCCTTTGTCATTAATGGCGATGGATAACGGGTTTTACAGTGTTGATGGCACGCCAGCAGATTGTGTTTACCTTGGGGTTAGTGACATCTGGGATGAGAAGCCGGATATGGTGATTTCCGGTATCAATCATGGCGGCAACCTGGGCGACGACGTGCTCTATTCCGGCACCGTGGCGGCGGCGATGGAGGGGCGCTCGTTAGGGATGCCTGCCATTGCCATTTCTCTAGCAGGGCATCGTTATTTTGAAACGGCCGGGCGGGTTGCGGCTAGTCTTGCCGGTGCCGCCGCAGAACTTGATCTACCCCCGCGTAGCTTGTTGAACGTGAATGTGCCCGATTTACCTTGGGAGCAGATCAAGGGCTTTCGGGTTACGCGGCTGGGCCATCGAGCGCCCGGGGCACAACCGTTGGCGATCGAGGACCCACGCGGACGCACGCGCTACTGGATCGCACCTTCGGGGCCGAATGCCGATACAGGGGAGGATACGGATTTTGCGGCGATCGAGGCTGGCTTTGTATCGATTACACCGCTGCAAACCGATCTGACGCGCCATAACGCGCTTGATGATGTTCAGGGTTGGCTTGATGCGCTGTCTCACTCCACATGATCTGACCGGTATCGGGATGACCTCGCAACGTACGCGTAATCGGCTAGTTGCGCGATTACGCGATAGCGGGATCACCAATGAGTGCGTGTTGAACATCATGGCCCAGGCACCTCGTCATTTATTTCTGGACGAGGCGTTTGGCCATCGTGCCTACGAAGATACGGCATTACCGATTGGCTATGGGCAGACCCTATCGCGGCCTTTCACCGTCGCACGGATGACTGAGCGTGTCCTTGAGCACGCACCCAAATGCGTGCTGGAAGTCGGGACGGGCTCGGGGTATCAAACGCTGGTGCTTTCAAGGCTTGTCCCGAGGGTTTACAGCATTGAGCGCATAAAGTCGTTTCATCACGCTGCGGCACAGCGCTTGAGAGGGCTTGGCGGCGATAATATCCAGCTTCACTATGGCGATGGCAGCGCTGGTTGGGCCGATAAGGCACCGTTTGACGTGATATTGCTGACGGCTTGCGCACCTGCGCTTCCTCAGGCGCTGATCACACAATTACCCGTAGGTGGCGTCATGATTGCGCCGTTGCAGGATGAACAGGGTAACCAGTGGCTGACCCGGATACGCCGCCTGAAAGAAGGTTTTCAACAACGACGGCTCGAGGCAGTCAGATTCGTGCCACTAGTAAAAGGAGTTACCCGGTGAAGCGAATGCTCTCACTATTTCTCAAGGGCGCAGGGATGGGGGCGGCAGACGCCGTGCCTGGTGTTTCCGGCGGCACTATTGCCTTTGTTACCGGTATCTATGAAGAATTGATTCATACCATCAAGCGCTTCGGCCCCAGTGCCTTTACCGCCTGGCGGGATGGCGGCTGGACGAGGCTTTACGAGCACCTCAATCTTGGCTTTTTAGTACCCTTGATGCTGGGCATTCTGACCAGTCTGATCACGGTGGCGCATTTTGTTACCTACCTGATGGATGCTTATCCATTATTGTTGAACGCTTTTTTCTTTGGGCTGGTACTGGCATCGGCAATTGTTGTCGCGCAGCGTCTGGATGGGTGGCGGCTCTGGCATGTGCTGCCGCTGTTGGCTGGGGTGCTTCTGGCCTCGCAGTTGCCGCATTTGCTGCCTAGTGGCGGTAGTAGCGGCTGGGTGCTGTTCCTTGGTGGCGCCATTGCTATCAGCGCGATGTTACTGCCGGGGGTGTCGGGAAGTTTTCTTTTGCTGGTAATGGGGCTTTACGGCACGGTCATGGGGGCGATCAAGGGGTTTGAAGTCTTGACGCTGACCCAGTTTGCGGCAGGATGTCTGGTGGGGCTTTTTACGTTTTCCCGTTTGCTGTCCTGGCTGTTCAAGCATCACCACGCCGCGACGCTGCAGCTGTTGATTGGTTTTATTCTCGGTTCCTTGCCAACGTTATGGCCTTGGCGTGAGCTGACGCGCTATCGGCTGGGTGAGAATGGCGATATCGTGCCGCTGGACTATCGTTTTCTGATGCCAAGTGATTACAGCTCAGTCACAGGTGAGCCTGCACAACTGTGGCTGGCCATCGCCTTGATGGTGGTGGGTTTCGCGCTTGTCATGCTGGTCGGTGAGCGTTCGTCTTCTGCAACACAAATGCCTGAATCCAAGGAGAATCGCGACAATGGCTAAGACCACGATCCTGTGGCTTCCACTGACGCTGGCCGTCACCCTGACGGGTTGTGTGTCCAACACCAGCGCACCGGTCATCGAAGATGCATCGTTTAATCAAAGCGCGCCGAAAGGGCTTTACACCGTCAAGCGTGGAGACACGATTTATAGCATCGCCTGGCAGCAGAACATCGACTTTCGCCAGTTGGCAGAATTGAACAATCTGGCGCCGCCGTACAATATTCAACCTGGTCAGTCGCTGCGTCTTGACAACGGTACTACCGCCCCGACCGGGCCAGTGGATCAAAGCTCAGGTGTACGTACCATTGCCTTGGGGGATACCACTCAGCAGGGCAGCAGTGATGATACTGATGATTCCTGGCTCTTGTCTGATCAGAGCGCCGGATCCAGCCCGCAGGCCACTCCCAGCACTAGCCCGAATGTCAGCAATACGGCTGCCAAATCGGCAATGACCGTAAGTGGTGGCGCTGCTGGTGCTGTGGCCTCAGCACCGAGCTCATCATCTCCATCGCAGAAGAGCGATCAAGCGGGCTCGTCATCTGCCAGTCAACCCTCGTCCCAGCAAGAAACAGGCACCAGCGTGGCCGGCGAACAGCCAGTGGCGCCATCGACAAAACGGACCTATACGCCGGTGAGTAACGTCAACTGGCAGTGGCCGGTAATGGGTGACATTGTCGGTACTTTTGCAGATAAAACGAATTTAACCGCTGGCATTGATATCGCGGGTCAAAAGGGGCAATCTGTAAAAGCAGCGGGACCGGGCATAGTGGTTTATGCCGGCAGTGGTGTTCGTGGTTATGGCAATCTGATCATTCTTAAACACAACGACCATTTCCTCAGTGCTTATGCACATAATGACACGTTACGCGTCAAGGAAAACGATGTGGTGGAGACCGGTCAGGTTATCGCTACCATGGGCAGTAGCGAAGCTGATCAGGTCAAGCTGCACTTCGAAATACGCCAGGATGGCCAGCCGAAGGATCCGTTGAAGTTCTTACCGGATCGCTGAGATCCATGGACGCTGTCTGCTCCTTCGAGGTGGGCAGCGATGAAAAAGCATTCCATAGAACTAATGTAGTACAAAATAACTCGAGCGACCCGCTTCTGGGCATGGAAAGCTTCGGACGATAAGGGGAAAATCGATATGAGCGTAGTTGAACAGGACTTGCAGGACGTCGATATCGAAGAAAATGAAGTTGAGCTGGAACTCGACGATGACAAGGAGGATAAGGACGCGTTTGAGAAAGCGCTGAATCGCGAGGAACGGCAATACCATCAAAGTCTCGATGCCACTCAAATCTATCTTAACGAGATCGGTTTTTCGCCGCTTTTAACGCCTGAGGAGGAAGTTCACTTCGGTCGTTTGGCCCAGAAGGGAGATCCCGCTGGTCGTCAACGGATGATTGAATCCAACCTGCGTCTGGTAGTGAAAATCTCTCGACGCTATCTCAACCGGGGCCTGTCTCTACTCGATCTGATCGAGGAAGGTAACCTAGGCCTTATCCGTGCTGTCGAAAAATTCGATCCTGAGCGCGGTTTCCGGTTCTCCACATACGCCACTTGGTGGATTCGCCAGACCATCGAGCGGGCGTTGATGAATCAGACCCGTACCATCCGACTGCCGATTCACGTGGTCAAGGAACTCAACGTTTATCTGCGCGCTGCACGCGAGCTGACTCAAAAGCTTGACCATGAAGCGACCGCCGAAGAAATCGCTGAGCATCTTGATAAACCGGTAGAAACGGTCAAGAAGATGTTGGGACTGAATGAACGGGTTTCTTCCGTTGACTATCCTCTCGGTGGTGAAAGTGACAAGCCGTTGGTCGATACGCTTGCCGATGATACCGAAGCGGGGCCGGAGTCAAATCTGGTCGACTTTGACGTCAAGGCACATGTAGACGAATGGCTGGCGGAACTGACCGAAAAGCAGATGGAAGTTGTCGTAAGACGCTTCGGCCTGCGGGGTCATGAAGCTGCAACGCTTGAGGAAGTCGGTGAAGAGATCGGTCTGACACGCGAACGTGTACGTCAGATTCAGGTCGAGGCGCTCAAGAAACTGCGTCGCATGCTCGAAAAGCAAGGGCTATCGCTTGATGCCATTTTCGAGTAAGACGCATGGACAGCTGCTGCACGTTTGAGTAGCAGATAAAGATAGGCGGAGCCTGCCACAAGCAGACTCCGCCTATCTGGTTATAGAAGCCGACTTATTTTTTGCTGGCGTTCGCGATAGAATTACGCTTATAAACATTCGATCTTGTATGTAAACCGTCTTATCATGCATTAATCTCAATGCATCGCAGGGACGTTTTGAAATGATCCGTGCAGGACGTAAGAAAGCCCGCAGCTTGCGATTCCACGCCACGCATTCGAGCGTTTATTCTCTGCTGACGTTCAACCCGTGGACGGCCGTGCTGTCCCTTAACAGGAAAGTTCCGATGTCGAAGTTCAGAGTGCTGCCACTGGTGTTTGCCATCTCGATGGCCAGCCAGGCCCAAGCAGCCGATCTGCTCACGATCGCGCGTGATGCGCTGGCCAATAACGCAAGCCTTGCAGCCTCGCAAGCCGGATACAGTAGTACCAAAGAAGGGATAGACATCGCCCGCGGGGCTTTATTACCGCAGATCACGGCGAGCGGTAGTATGACGCACTACGACGTGGTCGAGTCCCAGTCGAGTAGCACTAGTACTGCTAGTGCCGCCAGTGCTACAGATACTACAGCTGCCGCAAGTACCAATGCAGGTACGGATGATGACCATTACACCTCTACTGCTGTTAGCGTGCAGGCTACCCAGGCGCTGTTTGATGCGACCAACTGGTATAACCTGGAGGCGGCCAAGCGCAGTGCGGCGCAGGAAGCGCTGACACTCGCCGAAGATCGCCAACAGGTGCTCTACGATGTTGCCAATGCCTACTTCGAAGTACTACGGGCTCGCGATCAGCTCGATGCGCTACGCGCCGAGGAACGCGCTATCGGCCGTCAGCGTGAACAGACACAAGAGCAGTTCAATGTCGGTGTGATTGCCTCTACTGACGTGCAGGAAGCCGAGGCCAGCTATGATCAGGTCCGTGCCGAACGCATCGCTCAGGAAAGCACGCTTGAGGTCAACTTTGAAGCCCTCGAACGCTTGACGGGCAAGCGTTATGCCAGCATCGACGGGCTTGCCGACGACCTGCCTATCGAGCACCCGCAGCCAAGCTCCCGCAGTGCCTGGGTGGAAATGGCGAACTCTCAGAATCTGGCATTGCAGGCTGCACGGGCAGGTATCGATATTGCCCGCGCCAATGTTGATGTGGCACGTGCCGGTCATTACCCGACGCTGGATGCCGTGGCAGCCTACGATTATAGTCGCAGCAGTGTAGACTACCTGCGTGGTCATGGCGAAGAGGCATCCATCGGTGTGCAACTTTCCCTGCCCATCTATACCGGTGGCTCTACCAGTGCACAGGTACGTCAGAATACCTATCTGCTTGAACAGGCTCAGTTCCAGGCCGAGGATCAGTTGCGTGACGCTTCGCAGCAAGTAAGGTCCTACTTCTCCCAAGTTGCCAGTAACGTGCTTTCTGTCGCAGCCTACAAACGCGCCATCGAATCGAACCGCAGCTCTCTTGAGGCGACACGCAATGGCTACGAGGTGGGAACACGTACCATTGTCGATGTGCTTGATGCGCAGGAAAACCTCTATACGGCAATCTACAACTATGCCGGGGCGCGTTACGACTACGTGCTTAACCTGCTCGCGCTGCGTCAACAAGCTGGCATACTCGATACTGACAGTCTCGATGCGCTCAACAAGTGGTTACGCGCAGATAAACCGGTTAGCCTGGATATTAAGCAAGATACAGGTGATATCGAGCTCGGTAATGGCCAGTACAACAACCGCTCCAATCCGATGGCCGGCCTTGCCAATGGCGGTTGAGTACGTTTAAACGTTGTTGTGATGTGTGGATGCGTATGGACGTGATGCCCGGTCTTGCCGGGCATTTTCGTTGTAAATGAGTGAGCGGTGGCGGTTTCTCCATTCCTTGCGGTAATTACAGCGTATTACTTTGCTTTTTAGATAGTTTTCATCATCTTAGCCGTGCATTGCGGAGCTGCATCCCAAATAATAAATGTTTCATCCCTCCAGGAGGAACACGATGGCGCGGCCGTTGCACGTCATGATCGATCTTGATGCCTTGCGTCATAATTATCGTCTCGCCTGCGCGTGTGCGCCGTTGAGCCAAACGCTCGCAGTTGTGAAGGCGAATGCCTACGGCCATGGGGCACTGGCTTGTGCCCAGGCGCTTGCCGATGTGGCACCGGCCTTTGCGGTCGCTTCGATTGAAGAGGCGATGGTGCTGCGTGAAGGCGGCATTACCCAGCCGATCGTCCTGCTCGAAGGTTTCTTCGATGCCTCTGAACTTGAGGTGATCTCTCGAGAAGGACTATGGACAGCGGTGCATTCCCATTGGCAGGTAGAGGCGCTATGTGCGCGTCATCTTGATCCGCCCGTTCCGGTCTGGGTCAAGCTCGACTCGGGCATGCATCGGTTGGGTTTCGAAGAGCAAGGCATTGACGCCGTATGGCAGCGACTGCAAGCGCACTCTGGCGTCGGTGAACTTCATCTGATGACGCACTTTGCCACAGCGGATATGTTGGATAGCGCCTATTTCAAGCGGCAGCTAGCAAGTGTCATGGCAGTGCGCGAGCGTCTTGATGCTCCGGTCTGTTTGGCCAATTCACCGGCTACGCTAGTATGGCCGGAGGCGCACGGGCAGTGGAATCGTCCGGGGATCATGTTGTATGGCGCCGATCCGCTGGAAGGTAACAATGACATGAGCCGGCGTCTTCGGCCGGTAATGACGCTGCAAAGCGAAATCATCGCCGTCCGTGAGGTCGCCAGTGGGGAGCGTATCGGTTACGGTGGACGCTTTGTTACCTCGCGTCCTTCGCGTATCGGTGTGGTCGCCTGTGGTTACGGCGACGGCTATGATCGTCATGCTGTCGACGGTACGCCGGTCCTGGTCGATGGTTTACGCGCCAAGGTGGCTGGCAAGGTCTCGATGGATATGATGACGGTTGATCTGACCGACCTGCCTCAGGCGGATATCGGCTCGACGGTGACGCTATGGGGAAACGGACCTAACGGTACGACTCTTGACGTCAATGAGGTTGCCGTTTACTGCGATACCATCAGCTATACCTTGCTGACCGGCATTTTACCGAGGGTGCCCAGACGTTATTACGACGGGCACCACGACCCGCAGTAATGGCTGCGATGTGACGTATGCTTCGCGGCGGTCTAGAATGACCGCCGTTTCATTGACTGTCGCATTAATCGATTATGAGACCATGGCCAAGAAAAAAGCCCCTTATCCCGGCAACTTTGCCCATCCACGTTACTGGCCTACCTGGCTCGCTATCACCCTGATGCGTCTGGGAGCCTGGCTCCCCTGGCGGCTCAAGCTATGGGTCGGACGAGCAATAGGCGAGATGGTATGGCGTATCGCCAAGCGTCGTCGCCATATCACCGAGACCAATCTGAGACTGTGCTTTCCCGAACTCAATGAGGACGAGCACTATCGGTTGGTGCGCAAGACGTTTCATGCCAACGGTATCGGTATTCTCGAAACCGCCACCGGCTGGTGCAGAAACCCCGAGCACATGCGTGACCGCGTGACATTCAAGGGGGCTGAGCACATGGAGCGCGCCATGGCTCAAGGCAAGGGCGCACTGATTATCGGTATCCACTTCTCGACGCTCGATCTCGGCGGGGCGCTGCATTCGCTATTCTTTCCGGCCGATGTGGTCTACCGTCCGCATGACAATCCCGTTTTTGAAGACTTCATGACCAAGGCACGACGGCATATTTTCGGCGCGGCCATTGATCGTCATGATCTGCGTGGTGTGGTGCGCCGGATCAAGTCTGGGAATGCGGTATGGTATTCGCCGGATCAGGATTTCGGTCGCGAAGCGAGCGTGTTCGCACCGTTTTTCGGCATCGATGCGGCATCGATCAAGTTGACGGCGAAGATTGCCAAGATGACCGGCGCGCCTGTGATGCCCTTGATGTTCCACCGCAATCCGGACAACCGCACGTATACGCTTGAGTACCTTCCGGCCTTCGAGGATTTTCCCTCTGGTGATGAGGTGGCCGATGCCGCGCGGATCAACGGTTTCATTGAACAGGCGATCCGCAAGCATCCCGAGCAGTATTTATGGTTACATCGGCGCTTCAAGACGCGTCCGGAAGGCGAGCCGTCGCCTTACTGAGCATGAAATACAGTAAGAAAAAACGCCCCGCTGAGAGGGGCGTTTTTATTCAAGCGTTGCCAGTATCGATCACTTAGGCGTCGATACGCTTGTACTTGGTGCGCTTGGGGGTATCGCTACCCATCCGCTTGCGGTGATCTTCTTCGTAATCCGTGTAGTTACCTTCGAAGAACACCACTTCGGAATCACCTTCATAGGCGAGAATATGCGTGGCGACGCGATCAAGGAACCAGCGGTCGTGCGATATCACCAGAGCGCAGCCGGGGAAGGCCAGCAAGGCTTCTTCAAGTGCGCGCAGCGTCTCGATATCCAGGTCATTGGAAGGCTCGTCAAGCAGCAGCACATTAGCGCCCTGCTTGAGTGTCTGGGCGAGTTGCAGACGCCCACGTTCGCCACCGGATAGATCCCTGAGAAACTTCTGCTGGTCGTTGCCCTTGAAGTTAAACCGGCCAACATAGGCTCGCGAAGACACTTCGTAGCCATTGATGTTGAGGGTATCGTGCCCGTCGGAAACGGCCTGCCACACAGTCTGGTTATCATCCAGATGGTCGCGTAGCTGCTCGACATAAGCGATATCGACAGTCTCACCGATCACCACTTCACCGCTATCGGGCTGTTCCTTGCCGGTAATCAGCTTGAAAAGCGTCGATTTCCCCGCGCCGTTACCGCCGACGATACCGACAATCGCCCCCTTGGGGACGGAGAATGACAGGTTCTCGAACAGGACCTTGTCTTCAAAGCGCTTGGTGACGTTATGAAGCTCGATCACCTTGTCCCCGAGACGCTGACCGGGCGGAATGTAGATCTCGTTGGTCTCGTTGCGCTTCTGGAAGTCGCCGGATTGCATTTCCTCGAAGCGGGACAAACGCGCCTTGCTCTTGGCCTGACGCCCCTTAGGATTCTGTCGAACCCATTCGAGTTCCTGCTTGATGGCCCTCTGACGGGAAGCCTCCTGTTTGGCTTCCTGCTCAAGGCGCTTTTCCTTGCCTTCAAGCCAGGCGGAGTAGTTGCCTTCAAAAGGAATGCCGCGGCCCCGGTCGAGTTCGAGAATCCAGCCCGCAGCGTTGTCGAGGAAGTAACGGTCGTGGGTAACGGCGACTACGGTGCCGGTGTATTCGACCAGAAAGCGCTCAAGCCACGCGACCGATTCCGCATCCAAGTGGTTGGTGGGCTCATCGAGCAGCAGCATGTCAGGGTTGGAAAGCAGTAGCCGGCACAGCGCCACGCGGCGGCGCTCGCCACCGGAGAGATTACCGACCTTGGCCTCCCAGGGCGGGAGGCGCAGCGCATCGGCAGCAACTTCCAGCTTGCGTTCCAGGTTATGGGCATCGCTGGCCTCGATCAGGTTTTCAAGGCGCGCCTGTTCGGCGGCGAGTGCATCGAAGTCGGCATCCGGCTCTGCATAGGCCGCGTAGACAGCGTCAAGCTTCTGCTGGGCTTCGGTAATTTCGGAGACGGCTTCCTCGACAATCTCGCGGACAGTCTTTTCGTCGTCGAGCTGCGGCTCCTGCGGTAGATAGCCGACATTGATATTCGGCATTGGCCGCGCTTCGCCGTGATACTCCTGATCGACACCGGCCATGATGCGAATCAGTGAAGATTTACCGGCACCGTTCAAGCCCAATACGCCGATCTTGGCGCCTGGGAAAAAGGAGAGTGAAATATCCTTGAGAATTTCGCGTTTAGGCGGGACGGTCTTACCCACCCGATTCATGGTGTAAACGTATTGCGCCATGGGAATCCGGTTAGTGGTTGAGAGGGTGAAAAGGGATGAATTCTATCATGCATGTGCCGCGTCTCTGGCTCCTTCAGCGACACCTGACTGTGTGACTAGCATGCCCGTTCAAGTGATACGATGATAGTGATACAACGCAGCTAACACCAGTGTATGCCCTTGTTCGCTTGCCGGCGTCGGTCTTATCGTGTTGCCGGGATGGCAATAGCAATGAAAACGGACGCCTGAGCGTCCGTTTTGGTTTCATTGATCAAGAAGATGAAAATTACTCTTCTTCATTGTCATCGAAGTCCCAATCGTCTTCGATATTTTGTTGTAACCGACGCTCTTCGAGAAGTGCTTCCACACGTCGGCGTGCGCCGAGGGTGTCCTTGATATTACGGGATTTTGATTCGCCGTAATTGCCATCGTTCATGGCCTCGAAGTCGTCACTGTCATCGAGATATAGCTCGGTGCTCATAGCGTCGCCTCCCATGAAAAAACGATAATGCGTGTAAGCTCGCTGTATAACGTTCTTTTCAAAGAGAGGCAAGAAAAAAGCATTGACAATGATGAAATTTACCTGAATAGCCTTGATAGTCTTTGTTAATTAGTCATTCTCAAGGCGGGACTTAAGCTTTTCCAACTCCTGCTGAGCCTCGACCAGATCGGTCACATCCTTTTGTATCCCGATGAAGTAAAGCAAATGATCTTCATCGTTGTGAACCGGAGTGATAGACAGCTCGTTCCAGAACATGCTGCCATCCTTGCGATAATTGCGGATAACTTCCTTGCATGTTTCGCCGGCTGCCAATGCCTTGCGCAAGCGGTCGAGTCCCGGCTGCTGATTGTCACCGTTTTGCAAAAAGCGGCAATCACGGTAGAGAATATCTTCAGCACTGTAGCCGGTCAGGTGCTCAAATCCCTGATTGACATAAATCAGAATGTCTTCGTTACCTTCACGTTCAGCCACCACAATACCGTCAACGGAGGCGTTTACGACACGTTCAAGCAGTTCGGGGCTAATCATGGGTGGGGGAGTCGTCATCAATCGCCGTCCTGTGAAATGATTCGTTAGAAGGCACGTCCATGAATAAGCTTATTATCCTGACGTGCCCGTATGAGTATGAAATGTCTACTATTGTTCGACCTCGTGCAAGCGATGGGCAAGCCCTGCGGCACAAAGCATGGTGACAGCGAGAATGGTCAAGACTGCAGCACTGCCCAGCCAATGAGCAAGCGCCCCTGCTGCTGCGCCTAGCATCAGCAGCAAACCGCCAGTCAGCGTATTGGATAGTGCTACATAGAGTGCGCGTTCCTGTTGGCTGGCAAGATCGATGACATAGGTCTTGCGCCCCAGTCGGATTCCGGCATGAGCGATTACTAGTAGGGCATAGAGCACCGCATAAGGCCAAATGGTGGCGGTCCAGGCAAAAGGCAGCCAGGCGCACAGCGCTGTCAGTGCACAGCAGATGGCTGCGCCAAGCCCGGCATCGCGCATCACATTCTTGCTGGAGCGGTCGGCGAGCCTGCCCCAGATAGGGCTGGCAATCATACTGGCAAGCCCGGATAGAATGATCAAAATGCCCAGTCCCTTGAGATTAGAGCCGCTTTTACCCTGACCAAGCAGGGCGATATAGGGAAGTGCCAGGGCGCTTGACAGCAGCAGCGCGCGACACAGGTTGAAGCGACGGAAATCGCGATCCTCTTGAAGTTTATGCCCACCGCGTACAAGGGTTCTCCAGGCATTTTCACCGCCTTCGGTTGCTCCGGGTACTTCACGAATTAGCGCTGAGAATAGCGCATTGACTCCCCAGCCTAGCGCTGCGATAGCGAGCAAGGCCGCCAGGGCAAGCTGGCTGGGGCGATCATCGAAAAGCACCAAAACGGCACCGGCAATGAGTGTGGCGGCCCCGGCCAGGCTACCGCTCCAACCGAGCAGGGCGCCACGATGCTGCTTGTCGATGGTCTTACCGAGTACATCCTTGGTAGCGATCGATGCTACGCCTCGTGCCAAGGAGAGCAGGGCCAACGTCGCCAGCACCAGTGCGCCGCCCCAACCGCCCTGTCCGAACACGGCCAGCAGCGCGAGCAAGGCTGCACATAAGCATTGCATCAGACTGCCTAGCGCCCAAACATATTTGCGCCTGGGCAGTGGACGGATCAGCCCGGCTACTATCAACTGTGGCAACAGCGCGCCGGCTTCTCGCAGTGGCACCAGCAGGCCGATCATCCATACTGGTGCACCGATCGCGCCCATTAGCCAAGGCAGAATCAGACGCGCACTGGCCATTTCATCCGCCAGCTTATTGCCCAGTGACGCGAGCAGTTGGCGTAAAAAATTACCGGGTTGTTCATGGCAGGCGTCTTCAGGGATATCCTTGCAAGTACGCCCATCGCTATCTCCGGTCAGCCATTCGTAGGCATGGTTCAGAGACAGTTCCTTATTGTCATCAGGCACGGCAGGTCCTTCTGCGGTTATGTAATGAGGCGTCAAGGGCGGCCAAGGCGAAAGATCCACTATCACTACACATGGAGAAACGTTGATGCGTATTACCATTCATTATTGTACCCAGTGCCATTGGCTATTACGTGCTGGCTGGTACGCCCAGGAGCTGTTGCAAACCTTCGGTGAGGATCTTGAGCAGGTCGCGCTTGCCCCAAGTCATGGTGGTCACTTCGATGTGATCGCCGATGATGAAGTGATCTGGGAACGTAAGCGCGACGGTGGTTTCCCCGATATCAAGGAGCTAAAGCGGCGTGTGCGCGACCGCCTCGACCCGGAGCGTGACCTGGGCCATATCGATCGTTAGTCCGAACAGCAAGTGATGGCGATACGGCTTACCACCAGTGCCAGCGCTTCAGTACGGCCATGACGCCGGCGCCGACGAGCAAGCTTAGGAACACGACGCTGACGAATCCCAGCGGGCTCTCCGCGCCGGGAATGCCGCCGACGTTGATGCCAAGCAGGCCGGTCAGAAAGGTCAGCGGCAGGAATATCGCCGTCATGATCGCCATCAGGTACATGCGCTCATTGAGGCGTTCGTTATGTTCGTTCCATATCTGCTCCTGCAGAATCAGCGCGCGCTCCTGCATGGCATTGAAATCCTCGACGTAACGATAGAGCAGGTTGGCCGATTCACGCAGCCACAGCCGTGCGGTTTCATCCAGACCGCTGGTGTCTTCGGCAAGCTTGCTCAGGCAGTGGCTCTGCGGCTCCATGAAACGACGTAGCGTGATCAGCGGTCTTCTCACCCGCGTCAGGTCATCACCATCAATATCGATGTCGTTGAGCTGATTTTCTTCGAGTTCGCCGAGCTGGGTATCGATCCGGTGACTGAGATCACCGACTCGGTCGATAATCGCATCGGCCATGCCGGCGAGCAGTTCAGCGACATTGCGTGCACCTTCGCCCGCATGAAGATACTCACGCACGCGCAGCACCGACTGCAAAGGCCGCCGACGCAGGGTGATCAAGCGGTTGGGTGTGATCCATACCCGCAGCGAGAGCATATCCTCAGGCGCCGAGCCGGGGTTGAGATTGACGCCGCGCAGGGTCGTGACCAACCCTCCGGAAAAACGGGCGACACGAGGACGAGTGTCTTCCTCAACCAGCGCTTCAATAACATCTTCATGCAGGGCAGCAATATCGTGTAAATAGGTGTTGACGTCATCGAAGCTGAAGTCGAGGTGCATCCACAGCTGCCCATCGTCATGTTGCCAACGCTCCTGTAGTGCCTGGTTATCGAGGGCTTCCCCTCCACCTTGTCCATCAAGCCGGTAGGCGGCGACAAAAGAGGTCTGAGGCTGCGACATGCCGTGTTCCTGTTCTGAATGATGATATTGATGTGCTGAGCGCGTTCTGCAGGGCGTAAATGACGGCAGGCGCGGCAGTCAAACGTATCGCACAGGCCGTTGTATCCTGCTAGCGTCGCAACATTGTGAACGCCATGATGCGTTTCGTTTATACGACAGGCAAGGAGCATAAGCAGTGACTCGGGATCAGCGTGCAATGCTTTATGGCGTGGGAGCGGTGGGACTGTGGTCAACCGTGGCGACGGCATTCAAATGGTCGCTTGCAACCATGCGACCGATCGAGCTGATGAGTATTGCGGCGTTAGTGTCCTGGGCATTTATTAGCATGCTGGTAATGCGCAAGGGCGAGATGCCTACAGCGCTGCGCCATGGCTGGCACCAGGCGCTCTGGGCGGGGATGATGAATCCCGTCGCTTATTACCTGATGTTGTTTGCCGCCTATGATCGTTTGCCGGGGCAGGAGGCTATGGCGATCAACTATACGTGGGCGCTAACCATGGCCTTGCTTGCCGTGCCGATTCTCAAACAGCGCCTGACGCTGGTTGATCTGGCGGCAGGCCTGATCAGCTATGCCGGGGTATGGGTAATCGCGACCCGGGGTGACGTGTTCAATGTGAACTTTGCCGACCCGGTGGGCGTGGGGCTGGCGCTGTTCAGTACGTTGCTGTGGGCGCTGTATTGGCTGTTCAATCGCCGTGATGAGCGTGCACCGCTTGTCGCGCAGTGGCAGAACTTTACCGTTGGGCTACCCGTGCTATGGGGGTTGATGCTCTGGCAGACCGGCCTGCAATGGCACGGTTGGGCAAGCCTTGGCGCGGGTGTCTATGTGGGCTTGTGCGAGATGGGAATAGCCTTCGTGCTGTGGCAACTGGCGGTACATACCGTCTCGCGTACGGCAAAGGTATCGAATCTGATCTTCTTGTCACCGCCGATCTCGCTGCTGCTGCTTCATGTTGTGATTGGCGAGCCAATCCTGTCGTCAACGCTGCTTGGGCTGGTGCTGATTCTTGGCGGTTTAGGAATGCAGCAGTTGCAGAAGGCGCCGCAGGATGATGCTGTGGCAGAGCATTAGTCCGTGCGTTAGCACCTGTTCGCCAATTAAAAGCCGCTCGAATGAGCGGCTTGCATCACAGAGTTCTACGTTCGATCAAGCGTTATCGTTCAGTACGTCCGTCACTACCGGCCAGATGTTATCCAGCATGATCGGCTGGCCCTTGGCGTTAGGATGGATCTGATCGCGCTGCATCAGGTCGTCATGTAGCGCAACACCTTCTAGGATAAAAGGTACATAGGGGATGTCGTACTGTTTGGCGAGCTGCGGATAAACATCGCGGATCGCGTTGGCATAGCTCTCGCCATAGTTGGGGGGAATCATGATGCCGAGCAGCGCGACGCGAGCACCGGCGTCCTGACTCATTTCGATCATGCGGGCGAGATTGTTCTTCATCTGCTCTGGCGGTAGGCCACGCAGCCCGTCGTTGCCACCCAGCTCAAGCAGGACGACATCGGGGTTAAACTTCTCAAGCGCATCAGGAAGGCGCTCCAGACCACCGGAGGTGGTGTCGCCGCTGATACTGGCATTGACGACGCGATGTTCATCGCCAAGACGCTGCTGCAGCAGATGGACCCAGCCTGCATCGCGATCGATGCCATGGGCGGCGCTCAGACTGTCACCGAGCACTAACACCGTATCTGCTCGTGCCATACCGGCCAGCAATAGGCCTGATACGAGCATGAGCACGCGTGCAATGACACTGCTTCGAAACGTCAAAGGAATTCTGTGCATTATGTCTACTACCTCTCAGGCTGCGGATAATACAAAAGCGGCTGCCACGGCATCGGTGCTCATGGCGCGTAATCTCAATAAGGAAGTCACCAGTGGTGAACGGATACTGACCATTCTAGAAGGTCTTTCACTTGATGTGGTCGCTGGAGAGAGCGTTGCGATACTCGGCAGCTCAGGAGCCGGCAAGTCAACGCTATTGAGCCTCTTGGCTGGGCTCGATACGCCCAGCGGCGGTGAGCTTGAGATGTTCGGGCAGTCCCTGGCGGCGCTTGATGAGGATGGCCGTGCCCGGCTGCGTGCCGGAAGAGTAGGGTTCGTATTTCAGAATTTCCAGCTTCTACCGACACTGACTGCACTTGAGAACGTTTTGCTGCCCCAGGAGTTGACCGATTCGGGCATGAATAGTTCACGTGGGCGGGAGTGGCTTGAGCGGGTCGGGCTGGTGGAGCGCATGCACCATCTGCCCAAGCAGCTCTCGGGCGGTGAGCAGCAGCGCGTGGCGATTGCGCGTGCCTTTGTCACCGAGCCGGATCTGGTCTTTGCCGACGAGCCGACCGGAAATCTCGACCGTGATACGGGCCAGCGCATCGCTGACTTGCTGTTTGGCCTCAACCGCGCTTCGGGCACGACGTTGGTGCTGGTTACTCATGATCTGACCCTGGCCAATCGCTGTGACCGTCAACTGACGCTTGAACATGGCCGCCTGCATGAACGTCAGCCGACGGAGGCGGGCCTATGACAATGCTGCGTTTGTCGCTGGTAGGTGTGAAGCGTGATCTGCGCGCTGCCGATGTTCGCGCGCTGTTTGTGGCGTTGGCACTGGCGGTCGCGGCGACGACCATGATCGGTTTCTTTCTTGATCGCATTGATCGTGCGCTTGAACGTCAGGCGGGGCAGCTGCTCGGTGGCGATCTGGTACTGGTGAAAGGATCGCCTTTCGAGGCAGAGATCCGTGACCGATTAACGGGAACAGGCCTTAAGGTCATTGAACAGGTCAATACCGTGTCGATGGCTAGTCATGGGGATGCCTTCCAGCTTGGCAGTCTCAAGGCGGTCGAGCCGGGCTATCCGCTGTACGGCGCGGTAACTCTTGATCGCGGGCAAGGTCACGTAGCGGCGAGCGGCATTCCTCCGGCCAATACGGTCTGGATAGAGCCTCGCCTGGGACAGGTACTCAATCTTCAACTGGGCGATGTACTAAAGCTTGGGCAGGCGCGTTTCACCGTTGGGGCCTGGATTGTTGAAGAGCCTGAGCAGAACGTAGGGTTTGCCAGCTTCAACCCACGCATCATCCTGAATCGGTCTGATCTGGAGAACACCGGCTTAGTACAGCCCGGTTCCCGGGTCACTTATCGCTTGTTGGCCAAGGGGCCGCCTGCTGCGATCAACGCACTCGATGCTCAGCTTGAGAATTGGAAAAATCGCGGTATTCGCGTCATGGATGTGCGTGAAGACAGTCCGCGCTTGGGGCGGGCACTGGAGCGCTCACAGCAGTATCTCAGTCTCTCAGGGTTGGCTGCCGTCCTGCTGGCGGGTGTTGCTGTCGCGATGGCAACCCGGCGCTATGTTGATCGTCATCTCAATACTGCGGCACTGATGCGCTGCTTCGGCTCGACTCAGCGTCAACTGACACAACTATTTGTCTTCCAGCTTGCCTGGCTGGCACTGGCTGCAGCGGCCATCGGCGCCGTTATCGGCTTGATTGGCCAATGGGCGTTGCTGAAACTACTGGTGCAGTTTCTGCCCCTTGAACTACCGCCGCCAGGACTGTTACCGCTCTTGCTGGGAGTGCTGACGGCACTTGCGGTACTGATCGGTTTTGCTGGCCCGACCTTGATTCGGCTTAAGCGTGTTAGTGCATTGAAAGTGCTGCGCCGTGAACTCGATCCGCTGCCTGCGGCGGCGTGGGTCGTGGTCGCCATGGCCAGCCTGATTTTTGGTGCACTACTGTGGCTCTACAGCGGTGATTTCAAACTCTCGGCGGGTTTACTGGTCGGCGGGCTGATCGCGCTTGCGGTGCTATGGTATGTCGCACGTATCTGGCTGGCTGGGCTTTTACGCGTTGCCCGCTGGTTGCCGTTGACCTGGCGGCTGGGCGCACGCCAACTGGCGCGACGGCGACAGGCAAGCCTAGGGCAGATCATTGCTTTTGCGGTGACGTTTGCGGCAATGGGGTTGATTGCACTGGTGCGGGGCGATCTGATCTCGTCGTGGCAGGAGCGCCTGCCACCCGATGCTCCCAACCAGTTTGCCATCAATATTCAGCCGAGCGAGCGCGACGATTTTATCCGTGCCCTTGATGGCATTACCGATCAGCGCAGCGATGTGTTCCCGATGGTGCGCGGCCGCATCGTCGCGATCAATGGTCAACACCCGCGTGACGAGGTGCCCGTAGATGCCCGCAATGACGGCAACTTGCAGCGGGAAATCAACCTGACTTGGCGGGCCGAGATGCCGCAGAGCAACACGCTGGAAGAGGGCGAGTGGTTCGGGCGAGATTCCGCCACGCAGGCACCGGTGCCGTTGTCAGTGGCCGACCGCTTTGCCGAGCGCCTTGGCCTCGGTATCGGTGACCGTTTGACCTTTGATATTGGTGGCGATGAACTCACTGGGCAGATCGCCAGCGTGAGAAAAGTGGATTGGGAGAGCTTCCAGCCTAATTTCTTCGTGATCTTCCCACCGGGTGTGCTGGAACGCTATAGCCACAGTTTCATCACTGCCTTTTACCTGCCTGGCAACGATCAGCGTCAACTCGGCTCGCTGGTTAAACGCTTTCCGGCGGTCTCTCTGCTGGATATCGATGCGATCCTGAGCCAGGTACGTGATCTGCTGGGGCAAGTGGCTCGCGCCATCGAGTTGGTGCTGGTTTTTGTGCTGTTGGCCGGTATTTCAGTGCTTTATGCTGCGTTGACGGCATCGCGCCCGGCCAGAGCGCATGAGGGCGCATTACTGCGTGTATTTGGGGCGGGAGACAAGCGACTCGCGCGCGTACAGATGAGCGAATTCTGTTTGCTCGGCTTTTCGAGTGGCGTACTTGCAGCGCTTCTGGCAGATGGCGCGGCAGCAATACTCTATGCCGGCTGGCTTGATCTCGATCCGCGACTGCACTGGCTATTGTGGATTGTACTGCCACTCGGCGGAGCGTTGCTGATCGGTATGATCGGCCATTTACTGTCGCGACCGCTGCGTAAGCAAGCCCCAATGACCAGCTTGAATCTATTAGGCGAAGAATAGAGCCGCACCTGAGTAAAAGGTTTATGGATAACGTATCCGCTGAGGTCAATACTGCTTTGACCTCAGCGGATATGCCTTCATCTCATTGACGCGGGAGGAGAGCGCTGTCAGTACGGTGACAGGTTACCCTGTACCTTTATCTCATCGTTGCACATCCCGCAAAGGTTAAGGAAATGTTAAGATAGTCGTTAACACGCTTACCAATCATGGTTCATTTCCTATGCCTTCCCCCAACGTTCCTTTACCTGCGGCCTTACAAAAAAAGCAGGACGCTTCCTTCTTTTTACGGCTAGTAATATATATTGCGCTGACGGCTCTGGCCGCTCAGTTGATGATGTGGGACGCTCAACTCGACGGCGATGCGATTAAATTCACCGAACTTTCGATTACCGAACTGACGCAGACGTTCATTCTATTTGTCTCGCCGTTGCTGCTTCTATATATCCGTGCCCGTTTCAGTCTGTTTCGTACCGGCACGCTGATCATGGCAAGTTTCCTGTTGGCCTCGTTGATCCGCGAGCAGGACGCTTTTCTGGATGACTATCTCTTCGATGGCTGCTGGAAGATTCTGGTGGCGCTGCTTGCTGTGCCGACGTTGATTTACACCTGGAAGAAACGTCGTCGATTAATGAGGGAATTAAAGTATTACAGCACTACAGCGTCTTACGGGCTGTTTTTGGCGGGCTTTCTAGTGGTGTACGTCTTCGCACGTTTATATGGCAGAAGTGCATTCTGGATGGCGGTACTGGAGCAGGACTATAGCCGCTCAATCAAGAATGCCGCCGAGGAGGGCACAGAGATGATCGGCTATCTGTTGGTACTGTTTGCGGTAATGGAGCTGTTGTTTTTGGCTAGGCGGCTGCACAGGAGTGCTGCCTCAGTTGCCTGATCTGCCACGACATGAAAAATCTGTTTACGAGGCCGATTCGGGCGTACTGGACTGATAGATCGGCGATGGCGCTGATGGCGCATGGTCGCTGCTCTGCGGCATCGTGAATTGTGCGAGGGTGTGGGAGATTTCATGATGGATGTGCTGGCCAACTGAGGTGCTCGGACCAAGAATCAATGCCGAGGCGGTAGCGAGAATCGCACAGACTGCCAAGGGACCTCGGCAGCGATGCTTCCAGCCGGATGATAATGGCTCATCATTTAAGTCATCTTCCAATGCCATGCGCCATTGCTGTTCATGCATCCTGAAGGCTTCGCGTAGCTTTAAATGATCATTTTGATGGTTTGAATGGCCGTTAGTGCTGTTGATGCGTGGCTCTCGATGAGCTTTATCGTTATTCATTACCTCATGACTCCTGTCTTGTGTTTGCTGATCCGTCGTCATTATTTTGTCGGCTCTTCTATGGAAAGCAGCAGTGATCTGAAGTTCCATTGAGCAGGTACAAATAGTGCAGCGTACTCGTACCGATAAAAGCTGAGGCAAACAAAAAGCCGCCTGAAAGGCGGCTGAACAATGAAGCTATGTAGCGTAACGCGAAAATCAGGTTGGTACTTGAACAACAGATGGATACATGCGCCGTCGTATTCCATAGCTGTAGACAAGCCCACCAATCAGCGCATGAAAATATACTCCGGTGCGATACATGAAATAGCTCTCGAAAAGATTAACGATCAACCAGAATATAAAAAACAGCGAAGCGAAGGCCATCACGTCGGTTGGCATGTCACCGCGACGCCAGCTCTGCCAGGCGCTGCGGGCGACCTCTACGGCGACTGCCACATAGATAGCTAGCCCGAGAAACCCATAAGCAACGAGCAGTTCAAGATAACTGTTGTGGGTGTGGGTGAGATTCTGTCCAATGACGATGCGCTCAGGCATGCCGCTACTGATAATCAGCGGCTTGTGACTCTGAGGCCCCCAGCCTGTCAGCGGCCGTTCGCTAATCCACTCCAATGCATGATTCCAGACATGAATGCGAAAGCCGATGCTGGAGTACGGCACGTTGTGAAGATTGCCTTCGAGTATTTCCTCCATGATGTGATGTTCGGCGAAAACACGGTTTGAAATTTTTTCACCGTATAACGTCCCGGCTATCGACGCTAGCGCAACGAAGGCTACCAATCCGGCCAGTACATTGCGGCGTATGGCAGGATGCCGATATGCATTTTGCTTGCGCAGTAAAATAAGCAAGCCAGCAATGCCCATTATGAAAGCCACAACCAGACCAAGCCAACTTGCGCGGGTCTGTACGATAAGCTCACCAAACGCTGCTAGCGCAAATAGCATCACATAGCCCAGCCGGGCTAGCCATGCCAAAGCCTTGTTCCTACGTGAGGCAGTCCATGCCATAAAACGGCCTGCAAAACAGGTCAGCGCAATCAGTACCACACCACAGCTAACGCCCGCATGCTCCCAATTATGAAAACCTAGCGTAGGACGTTGGCCCTGCTCGATGATGTGCATCAGCCGCAATCCCTCACCATGCCATAGCGAGCCGATTAGCATGCCAATAAACAATACAGCCAGCATCCACATGCCATAGCGATGGCGTGCGGCCAGTACCCAGGCTACCGGCAAAATGAGAAACAGTTTGGTGTAGCCGCGCACATCGTTAATCTGCTCCTTGGCGTAATCAGGGAAACGCTCGAAGGCAAAGGGCAGGGTGAAAAACTGCAATAAAATCCATAACCCCAATAACCACCAGAGTGGATCCTTGATGGCTGCTTTGCGCTGGGGATGCAAAGCCAGGGCAATAAGGTAGGCCAGCATCAACAGCGGCTCGAACGAGCGCGAAATATCAAGATTGATGATCCAGAAGCCTGCATAAGCCAGTACAGAGACCAGACCTATAATGTGTAAGCGCGCCTGAGTGGGGCTGGAAAACCGAGACGAGTACGAAAGCGGTAAAGGCACTGGAGAGTTTTCCTGCTCTTCAAGATAAAGAAATGTAATGTCACCTACGTAATCCAATAGTGAATACGCGAGAAGAGTTTTACCATTTTATTCATGTACTGGCATTTTTAACGTGAGCGCTTTTAAGCCTTTGCATGATGTCCTTTCAAGTGAAAGCCAAGCGGCCCTCCTGTATGATGACGACCTGAATTTAAACCGCGAGCCTGGCGCGATAATGAAGGTTACGCTCGCGATTAACGGTCTTAACGTCGAGGAATTCCACATGTTCAGCCGTGACATGTCCATTGCTGGTTTCGATGACACGCTGTGGCGCGCAATGGAAGAAGAGGTTGCGCGTCAGGAAGCACACATTGAGCTGATCGCCTCTGAAAACTATACCAGTCCGCGTGTGATGCAGGCCCAGGGTTCGCAGCTGACCAACAAGTACGCCGAAGGTTATCCGGGCAAGCGTTACTACGGCGGTTGTGAATTCGTCGACAAGGTCGAGCAGCTCGCGATCGATCGCGCCTGTGAGCTGTTCGGCTGCGATTATGCCAACGTTCAGCCGCATTCAGGCTCCCAAGCTAATAGCGCGGTATTTCAGGCACTGGTCAAACCAGGCGACACTATTCTTGGCATGAGTCTCGACGCCGGCGGCCACCTGACCCATGGTGCCAAGCCGAGTTTCTCGGGTAAGCATTACAACGCTGTGCAGTACGGTTTGAACGACGAAGGCTTGATCGACTACGACGAGGTTGCACGCCTGGCTCGTGAGCATCAGCCGAAGATGATCATTGCCGGATTCTCTGCCTATTCGCAGGTCATTGACTGGGCACGTTTCCGTGACATCGCCGATGAAGTGGGAGCTTACTTCTTTGTCGACATGGCGCACATTGCAGGGCTTATCGCCGCTGGTCTCTATCCGAGCCCGATGCAGCACGCTCATGTCGTCACTACTACTACGCACAAGACGCTGCGTGGCCCGCGTGGTGGTTTGATCCTATCAGCCTGTGGCGATGCCGATGTCTATAAAAAGCTGAATTCCGCCGTGTTCCCCGGTGGGCAAGGTGGCCCGCTGATGCATGTCATTGCCGCCAAGGCGGTCTGCTTCAAGGAAGCGCTCGACCCTGAGTTCACCCGTTACCAGCAACAGGTGATCAAGAACGCTCAGGTAATGGCGGGCGTATTCATTGAACGTGGTTTTGACATCGTCTCCGGCGGTACTGAAGATCACCTGTTTCTGCTTTCGTTGATCAAGCAGGACATTACCGGGAAGGATGCGGATGCGGCGCTTGGCCGTGCTCATATCACAGTCAACAAGAACGCCGTGCCCAACGACCCGCAGAGCCCGTTTGTTACTTCAGGACTGCGCATCGGTACGCCGGCAGTGACCACGCGTGGTTTCACTGAGACCGAGTGCAAGGAACTGGCTGGCTGGATCTGTGACATTCTTGATGCACTGGCTAACGGCGACAGCAGCCAGGCCGAAGCCGAGGTGAAGGCCAAGGTCAGTGAGGTGTGCAAGCGTCTGCCGGTCTATGCCTGATCGGGTGTAGACAGAAAGAAAAAGCCATGCCTCTTTGGGCATGGCTTTTTTTATGTGGAGTTAATGAGTGGCCAAGGCAAGAAACTGTGAGGCGATGTGAGTGTCGCGAAAGCGCTCAATCAGTTCTGCGTCAAGGACCGGCGGACGGACAAGCCCTTCGCGAATCTTTTCCGCCAGGCTGGAGACGTTATTTTCCGCTAATAACCGTGCCTGATCATTGATCAGCACATCGGCCACGCCTCCTGGTGCATTGACAGCGGCGCAGGGCGTGCCACAAATCATGCTTTCAGCCAGCACAATACCGAGCCCTTCACTGCGTGAACTTAAGACGAACAGGCGGGCATGCTTCATCCAGGGATAGGGATTGACCCGACTGCCGATCAGGTGCACTCGGTCACGCACGCCCAAGGAATCGACAAGCTGTTCAAGGTGGGAACGCATCGGGCCATCGCCAACGATAACCAGATCCTCTTCGATATCGGCTTCGAGATAGGCGCGAATGAGGAATTCCTGTCGCTTTACTTCAGAAAGTCTCGCCACATGCACGACAAAAGGGCGAGCGGGAAGATCAACCGGCTCATCCGCAGCAGCCCGGATGGCATCGATATCGCAGGGATTCATGATGACTTCACAGGCATCGATACGAATATCATGACGGGCAAGTTCTTCTTCCAGGCGAATTCTGACCCCATTGGTGTTGCAGACGACGCGCTTGCCCTCATACAGCTTGCGCAGCCAGAAGCCTCTGAGCTTTCCGGTCTCGTTGCCTACGGGGGCAACACAGACCTGCCAAAAGCGTGGATCTTGATAGGGCCATATCGCTTCGAAGGCCCCTTGCCCGCGAGCGATAATACGATCGATAGTGCCGTACTGCTGTTCAATATCAGTAATGAAGCGCTTCAGGATGCGATGTCCGTAGATACCGCGCCAGAAAAAACCTGAGCCTTTAAGCAGGGGTTTCAAGAAGGCTCGCGTAGCAAGCTCATAGCTGGCACCGGCTATCGAGCGGCGTACTTGCTTGTCGACGTCCTTTTCATGAACGATAACGCCTTCCATCGGAGCCAGCTCGACTCCTTTCTTCAAGGTCAGAATATGTACTTCATGGCCGAGGCGATGTAGCGTATTGGCAAGGTTGACAGTAACGCGTTCAATGCCGCCAATATTTAGTCTTCTAACGATAAGTAAAATTCGTTGGGGCATGATCATATCAGGTGAGGTAATTTTTTTAATTCTATCGTTATAAGTGCTGATTTACAATTGAGACAACTTGAGATTCCATTTTTAATGTCATGAATTCATCTAATCCCGGTAATATTAATATTGTCTTGGCTTGCGACGACAATTACGCGCGCTGGATGGGAATGGTTATTCTATCTGCCTTGCAAAAGGCGGAGAACCCTGAGCAATTTTGCTTCTTTATTATTGATGGGGGGATAAAAGATAAAAATAAAGAAATAATAGGTAGCATTGTAAATAAGTATGCAGGGACTTTGTTATGGGTAGTACCGGATAATGGAAATTACAATGACTTGCCGGTGAAAAGGTATGGTTTGGCCGCTTATTATAGATTGTCCCTAGCCACGCTGCTGCCGGGAAGTATTGATAGAGTTATCTACCTGGATAGCGACATGTTGGTTGCAGCCGATCTTGCCGAACTGTGGCGAACCTCTCTATCTGGAGCAGTCATCGGAGCGGTGGAAAACTTAGGAGTCCCGCCAAAATCGTTGAACCTTCCTCAAAATGAATACTTCAACTCGGGCACGTTACTTATCGATCTCAAGCAGTGGCGAGAAGATGATTACGAAAGCCAACTGTTTTCCCTTTTTGAAAAAAAAGGCAGTGAATTGCAATTCCCCGATCAGGATGCCTTGAATCTCATTTTTGAGAAACAATGGAAGCGTCTTCCGCTGCGCTGGAATATACAGCCCGCGACTTGGGCAAAGTATGAAAAAAAGAAAATTACCAATTCAGGTTATTCATATGACGATTACGAAGAAGCCATCAAAAATCCTGGTGTTATTCATTTCTTAGCCAAGAGCAAGCCCTGGTTTTATTCTACGCTCCATCCTTATAAATCCGTTTATATAACGTTATTCAACGAGTCTGCATGGCGTTACGATATTTTTAGCCAAGTTGCAATAAAAGAAAAGTTTAGAAAGTTCTTTAGCGTTGAGAAACTTATAAAAAATAATAAAAGAAAGAAATACTCAGCAGAGGTGACTTTCAAGAATTAAGTTGAGATATGAATGTAAATACTTCAATTACTATTTGATACGTAAGCATGCAGTTGTGAAACATGATGCGTGTGTCTTGGTAGTGCTACCGTGTAGATATAAATTTACAAACCATGGTGTGATGCTCCTCCCGCTTTGCGTAGAATCACTTTCTTCAAGACATGAATACAGAGTTGTCATAATTACAACTCTGTTTTTTGTTGAATAAATTGACCTTTATATCAAACGGTTAATGTTGGGCATGGGGAATGCGTCCGTTCAATCCTCGGGCGGTAGCGTGCCTTATCCTCCTGAAAACTGGCTTCTAGCGAGTTGATACAACTAACGACAAGGTTTGACGATGAGCCAAAACTGGACGTTGTCCCCTCAGCAGGTTGCACTTTTGCTCGATGGCGTAATTGACGCCGGTCGCGAAGTGCTGACTATTTACGAGCGCGATTTTGCCGTCGAGTACAAGGATGACAACAGCCCGCTGACAGAAGCTGATCTTGCTGCTCATCATGTCCTGGTTGCACTACTAGGACAGATAACGCCTGAAGTTCCAGTGCTCTCCGAGGAAGCCAGTGACATTCACTTCGCGACTCGCCGTACCTGGCAGCGCCTATGGATAATTGATCCGCTTGATGGCACCAAGGAATTCGTCAAGAAAAATGGCGAATTCACATTAAACGTGGCACTTGTAGAAGATGGTGAACCCGTTTTCGGCATCGTGCATGCGCCTGTATTAGGAACGACCTGGTGGGGTATGAAGGGGCAGGGCGCCTTCAAGCGTTCAGCCGAAGGTGAAAGACGCATCCATGTACGCAAGCTGCCGCAGCCTGATACGCAGCCTTGGTATGTAGTGGGAAGCCGTTCACATAGCTCTGGCATGTTTGAAACGTTCTGTTCCAAGCTCCCCACTTATGAAAGCACTTCTATGGGCAGCTCAATCAAGCTTTGTCTCGTGGCGGAAGGCGTAGCCGATCTTTATCCGCGGCTGGCACCGACCAGCGAGTGGGATACTGCGGCAGCTCAAGCGGTCGTCACCGCTGCCGGGGGCGAGGTGCTCGACGTCAATACGCTTGAACCGCTGACCTGCAATCGCAAGGAAAGCGTGCTCAATCCCTATTTCATCGTCTGCGGCGAGCGTGATCCGATCTGGATCGATGCACTCAAGACTGCCGTATATGACGAGCACCTATCCGGTGAACAGACTGCTGGATTCTCGCCGAGCGTACCTTATGAGCATCGCGCCAATGATAGTCTGGCCGAGGTCATCTGGAACCGATCCAGCGTCACGCCCGCCATGCGCGCCCAAATCAAGGGGCATGCGGGCAAGTGCATCTGGTTTACGGGGCTTTCTGGTTCTGGCAAGTCGACACTAGCTAATGCTTTAGAAGCGGAGCTGAATCGCCTCGGGTGTCATACGATGCTGCTGGACGGCGATAATATTCGTCATGGCTTATGCAAGGATCTTGGCATGAGCGAAGCAGATCGTAACGAGAATATTCGTCGTATCGGAGAAGTTGCCAAACTGTTTACCGATGCCGGAATTATTGTTATCACGGCATTTATCTCGCCCTTCCAGTCCGAACGGGATGCCGCCCGCGCACTTTTTGATGAAGGAAACTTCATCGAAGTACATGTCGATACTCCGCTAGGCGTTTGCGAACAGCGTGATCCTAAGGGGCTCTATAAAAAGGCAAGAGCTGGCCAGATCAAGGACTTTACCGGTATCAACAGCCCATATGAAGCTCCTGCAGAGGTCGAGCTGAGGGTTAATACCGATACAATGAGCCCGACAGAGATCATCAGCCGTCTTCTCAAACTTATTTAAGCTATGGGGAAATGGAGCGGTCCACTTAGTTAAACTAAGTACTTAGTTATCAACAAAGGATTATGGAATGAGCAAGGCTTTCCTTGTAACCGGCGGTGCGGGATTTATTGGCTCCGCCGTAGTGCGCGAATTGATTGCTAACACAGATCATCGTGTGATCAACGTTGATAAATTGACTTATGCTGGCAATTTAGAGTCGTTGGCTGAGGTTGAGGGGCACGCGCGCTACGATTTTGTACAAGCGGATATTTGTGATGCCTCTGCCATGCAAGCAGTCTTTGATACGCATCAACCCGATGTGGTTATGCACTTGGCAGCGGAAAGCCATGTGGACCGCTCCATTGATGGCCCAGCTGAATTTATCCAGACGAATGTGGTCGGCACTTCGGTGCTATTGGAGGTGGCACGTCGTTACTGGCAGGCCCTTCAACAGTCGGCACCTGAAAAAGCGCAGGGATTCCGGTTTCATCATATCTCAACCGATGAAGTGTACGGTGATCTGGAGGGGCCGGAGGGATTGTTCACGGAAATGACGCCCTATGCGCCGAGTTCGCCTTATTCAGCAAGCAAAGCTGGCTCTGATCATTTAGTGCGCGCCTGGCAGCGGACTTTTGGGCTGCCGACGCTGGTGACCAACTGCTCCAACAATTATGGGCCTTATCACTTTCCCGAAAAGCTGATCCCGCTGATGATCCTTAATGGGTTGGCGGGCAAGCCACTGCCTGTTTATGGTAATGGCCAGCAAATCCGCGATTGGCTCTATGTAGAAGACCATGCCCGTGCGCTGGTTAAGGTTGCGACGGAAGGTCAAGTGGGTGAGACCTACAATATTGGTGGGCACAATGAAAAGACCAACCTTGAGGTCGTCGAAACGCTCTGCGATCTGCTTCAAACGTTAGCGCCCAAGCAGGAAGGTGAAAGCCATTACCGTGACCAGATCACCTTCGTTGTTGACCGGCCCGGACACGATCTGCGCTACGCCATAGATGCTGGCAAGATCGAGCGCGAGTTAGGCTGGCGGCCACGTGAAACATTCGAAACGGGGCTTCGTAAAACGGTAGAGTGGTATTTAGCCAATGAAAGTTGGTGGAAGCGGGTACTAGACGGCAGTTACCAAGGTGAACGTCTCGGTATGGGGGAGAGAACAAGCTTATGAAAATCCTTGTAACGGGCGGTTCTGGGCAGGTTGGTTTCGAGTTGCAACGGCAGCTGTGCTTACTAGGTAACATCTTGGCACCTGATCGTGCGCAATTGGACTTGGCAAATGAGGAAGCTGTAAATACGTGGCTTGGGCAACATCAGCCGGAGCTGATTGTTAATGCTGCAGCCTATACAGCAGTAGACAAGGCGGAAAGCGAGCCTGAACTGGCCCATCGCTTGAATGCCGCGCTTCCCGCTCAATTGGCTGATTATTGCCACAAGCACCAAGCGACATTAGTCCATTACTCCAGTGACTATGTTTATCCTGGTGCAGGCAACGCCCCTTGGGAGGAGACGAGTGGCACGGGGCCACTAAGCGTTTATGGCCGTACGAAGCTGGAAGGGGATGAAGCTGTGGCCGCTAGTGGCTGCCGTTATTTGATCTTTCGTACCAGTTGGGTCTATAGCGCACACGGCAATAATTTCATGAAAACCATGCTGCGGCTAGGGCGCGAACGTGAGGCGCTCAATGTTGTCGCGGATCAGGTCGGAGCACCGACTCCTGCCAGGCTCATCGCGCAAGTAACCGAGTATGCGCTGCGCCAGGGTATCGATACCGGCGTTTATCATTTAGCACCACGTGAAACGACCAGTTGGCATGGCTTTTCTCAAGCCATTTTTCATCATGCGCTTGAGGCAGGCGAGACATTGGCTATTACGCCAGAAGCTGTCACCGGCATCCCTACGAGCGAATATCCTACACCTGCCAAGCGCCCCCTTAATTCTAGACTTTCTCTCAACAAGCTTGAGCGGGCACTTGGCGTGACGCTACCGGATTGGCGCTCTCAGCTTGCGTTAGCGCTCACGGAATATCTTGACGCGCGGCGATAAGCATCAACCGTGCTCGACGTGCAGAGACCAAGCACCAACAAGGACCAATACGATGGCAAGAAAGGGCATCATCCTCGCGGGAGGGTCCGGCACCCGTCTGCATCCGATTACTCGTGGCGTCTCAAAGCAGCTGCTGCCTGTCTATGACAAGCCGATGATTTATTACCCGATCTCGGTGTTAATGCTGGCAGGCATTCGCGAAATTCTGGTTATTTCCACGCCAGAAGACCTTCCCCAATACGAAAAGCTACTGGGTAATGGTGAACGGTTTGGCGTGCGTTTTGAGTATGCCGTTCAGCCCAGCCCCGATGGTTTGGCCCAGGCCTTTATCATCGGAGAAAAGTTTATCGGTAATGACTCGGTGTGCCTGGTACTTGGCGACAATATCTTTTATGGCCAGCACTTTTCAGATCAGCTCAACCGCGCCACCAGCCAGGAAAGCGGGGCTACCGTGTTCGGGTATTGGGTCAAGGACCCGGAACGTTTTGGCGTCGTGGATTTCGATGAGCAGAACAAGGCTGTTTCCATCGAAGAGAAGCCTCAAAAACCGAAGTCCTCCTATGCGGTAACGGGCCTATATTTTTATGACAATGATGTGATCGAGATTGCCAAGCAGATCAAGCCCTCAAGCCGTGGCGAACTGGAAATCACCAGTGTAAACAACGCTTACCTTGAGCGCGGCGATTTGCGTGTAGAGCGATTAGGAAGAGGTTTTGCCTGGCTGGATACCGGCACGCACGACAGCCTTCTGGAAGCCAGCCAGTACGTGCAAACCATAGAGCATCGCCAAGGCCTGAAGATTGCTTGCCTGGAAGAAATTTCCTGGCATAACGGCTGGATCAGTAAGGAGGCGCTATTGGCACAAGCTGATGTGCTTGCCAAGACGGGGTATGGGCAATACCTCAAACGCCTCGTGGAGGAATTTTAACGATGAAAGCAACACCACTGACGATTCCTGATGTCATCCTGTTTGAACCTAAAGTCTTCGGCGATGACCGCGGTTTCTTCTTCGAAAGCTTTAACCAGCGTCAATTCAATGATGCTGTAGGATATGAAGTCAGTTTTGTTCAGGATAATCATTCCCGTTCCAGTAAAGGGGTTCTACGAGGGCTCCATTATCAGCTGCCACCTATGGCGCAAGGTAAACTGGTACGTGTAGTTGCAGGGGAGGTATTCGATGTGGCAGTTGATATTCGCCGCTCGTCACCGACTTTTGGCCAATGGGTCGGTGCACATCTAAGTGCCGAGAACAAACATCAACTCTGGGTGCCTGAAGGGTTTGCCCATGGTTTCATTGTGTTATCAGACTGCGCAGAATTCCTTTACAAAACCACTAATTTTTATGCGCCTGAGTATGAAAGGAGTATCCGTTGGGATGACTCATCACTGGCTGTGAAATGGCCATTTGATATTGTTGAGCAACCTATTCTTTCTGAAAAAGACAATATGGCATTGCCATTTGAAAAGGCTGAAGTGTTCAATGGCTGATTGAGCGAATCAATCCAAAGCAGGCTTGGGCATTAATGCGAAGTTTTGGTTAATAATACACACTGGCTCAGTCTTATGAAAACATTATGGCAATTATATGAGTTCCATGAAGGCAAAGTATCTGATAAGTGGAGCTTGTATTTAAATGAATATGATAGACTGTTAAGCCCCTACCGGCAGGAAGATATTAATCTGCTGGAAATAGGTGTGCAAAACGGTGGGTCTCTAGAGATTTGGGCTAGTTATTTTTCCAAAGCGAATCATCTTGTTGGCTGCGATATTAATCCTGTCTGTTCAAAACTCGAATATAAAGATCCTCGTGTTACGGTTTTTATCGGTGATGCTGGTACTGTAACTACCCTAGAAAAAATAACTAAACTTTGCTCTCGATTCGATGTGATTATTGACGATGGGTCACACACTTCATCGAGCATTATTAGTAGTTTTATGCATTATTTTAATATACTAAATGATGATGGTGTCTACATTGTCGAGGATTTGCACTGTAGTTATTGGCAGGATTACGAGGGGGGGCTATATGCCCCTTGTTCTTCCGTTTCCTTTTTTAAGCAGTTAATAGATATTGTTAACTGTGATCATTGGGGAGTGGAGTCTAGACAGTCAGATATAATTACATCTTTTGAAAAGATTTACGGAATTTCATTTGATAACTTCCCGCTAAAAAATATCCATAGTATTGAATTTATTGATTCACTATGCGTTATAAAAAAGAGGAAGGCCGAGAAGAATTGTTTGGGCAGACGTATTATTGTAGGTGAAGAGGCGATAGTTGAAAGCAGTAATTTACCTCTAAAAGGATTACATGCAGAGGCCCCTGATCAAAACAATAATTATTGGTCATCTTGCGAACACCCAGTTATTGAATTAGAGAAGCTGAAGGGTACAATGCAAAAGCAGCAAAAAGATATTGAAGAACAGAATGATATAATATTAAAACAAAGGCAACTGATCTCGGACTATCAGGCTAAACTTGAATATCAGCAGAAAGAGCTGAGTGAACAACGTCATGAACTTGCAATAAAAGTCGATGAATCTGAAAGCCATCATAAAAATATAGAAAGTTTAAATCAGCAGCTAGCAGAGCATCGGCAAAGTTTAAGTGTCGCGAATGCAACGTTAGATTCATTAATTAACTCTGAAAGTTGGAAGATCACTGCACCTGCGAGATTCATCTCACGTCAAGTTAAAGAACATCATCTGATACAGTTTCTAAAGCGGTCTGTTCAAATGGGAGGCGGGTTAGGGCCTACTTTCAAAAGAGCATATAAGCTTTATCGTACGGAAGGATTGAATGGTATCCGGAGAGGCATTTATGCTGTTAAATCAGGCTCTATCATTCTTCCTGCAGCAGGTTCCGGGGAAGTAGATCGTAATGACTATGCTGAGTGGATCAGGCGCTACGACACAATTGATGAAAACAAGCGTATAAACATAAAGCAGACGATATCTGCCTGGGAAAGCTTGCCATTAATATCAGTCGTTATGCCTACCTATAATCCCAACCCGGAATGGTTGGCTGAGGCCATAGAGTCTGTGCAGAAACAACTCTATCCTAATTGGGAGCTGTGTATAGCAGATGATGCTTCTACTGACTCTAATGTGAGAAAAGTTCTTGATGAATACTCGAAAGAAGACCAACGAATAAAAGTAGCGTACAGAAAACAAAATGGTCATATATCTGAGAGTTCTAATACTGCACTTGAAATTGTAACAGGAGATTGGGTAGCGCTATTAGATCATGATGATATATTGCCTGAACATGCACTGTTTCATGTGGCTAGGACTATTATTAGTAATCCGGATGTGAAGTTAATATATTCGGATGAAGATAAAATCGATGAAAATGGCGAGAGGAAAATACCGTACTTCAAGTGTGATTGGAATAGAGACCTTTTCTATTCTCATAATATGATTAGCCATTTAGGTGTGTACTATAAGCCTATTGTTGATGAGATAGGTGGTTTCAGAAAGGGGTTCGAAGGGGCTCAGGACTATGATTTGGCGCTTCGTTTCATAGAAAAAATAAAAACAGAGCAGATTCATCATATTCCTCATGTGCTTTACCATTGGAGAGTGCATTCAGGAAGCACTTCTGGAACAACTGAAGCGAAGCCCTATGCTGTTGATGCGGGTGAGCGTGCCCTTAATGAACACTTTTCACGGCAAAACATTGCGGGCAGAGTCGAGCATATAAACATCGGGTATCGTGCTCATTATGATCTGCCTGACCCATTGCCTTTGGTAAGTTTAATTATTCCTACGCGCAATGCCCTTAACTTTGTCAAACAATGCGTAGAGAGCATTACTAAAAAAACAACTTATTCTAATTATGAAATAATTATTATTGATAATAACTCTGATGACCCTGATGCTCTTGCTTTTTTTGCAAAGCTTGCAAAAAAAGAGAGAATCCGAGTAATAAGGGACGAACGTCCTTTTAATTACTCAGCGTTAAATAATGCTGCTGTAGAAGAGGCGGCAGGAGAGTTTATTGGGTTAATTAATAATGATATAGAAGTTATCAGCCCCGATTGGCTATCTGAAATGGTCAGTTTGGCTTGTCAGCCCCAAGTAGGGGCCGTGGGGGCTCGCCTCCTTTATCCTAATAATACTGTTCAGCATGCTGGTGTTGTTGTTGGTATGGGGGGAGTTGCTTGCCACGCTCATAAGGATTTTCCTGATTTTCATTCTGGCTATTTTGGACGAGCAAAAGTTATAAACTCTTTCTCGGCGGTGACTGCAGCCTGCCTAGTGGTGAGTAAGAAAGCGTTTAAAGAAGTCGGTGGGCTTAATGAAACAGAATTAAAGATTGCCTTTAATGATGTAGATTTCTGTCTCAAGCTGCTTGAAGCAGGTTATAGGAATGTCTGGACGCCATATGCCGAGCTTTATCATCACGAGTCAGTTTCACGTGGCTATGAAGACACGCCTGAAAAGCAAGCTCGCTTTAATTCTGAGATAGACTATATGAAAAGCAGATGGGGGACCGATCATTATGTCGACCCTGCGTATAGCTTAAACCTTACGTTAAACAAGGAGGATTTTAGCCTTTCTTGGCCACCTAGAGTGTAAGATATGGCTTTATATAGAAAAGTAAAATAAATAAGCAATGGGATAGTAAAAACTGAATTAATTGGGTTGTTCCAATAAATAAAAAAGCCCAGCAGTGTTGCTGGGCTTTTACGGTTTTTAATTGGGCGATGTTAATGCTGTGTCTGGATTACGTAATTGATCTAATAATTTTGCCAATAAAAAACACGAATATATTATTAATAATACATCAGGTAAGTATAAAATGCGCGCGCCTGAAGCATAAACCGTCGGCGACAACGAAACAGCCATTACTAAGATAACAGAAAGAGAAAGTGGGCCTAATGATTTCAGTATGTCCTTGAAATTATTGGATATGTATAAGGCACAACAAGCCAATACCAGATAAAGTAAGATGGTGAGAGTATAAGAAAAAAATACTTTATAGTGATACCAGTTATTAGGGCTAATAAAACCAGCAAAGCCAAGCTTATCCGAGAAGTGGCCAAGATGCTCTTGGTTTAGCAGCACATTAAATGCAAAAATACCTAAGATAACCAATGCTAATGGCTTCAGTGACCATGCTCTATTAGTATTGAACGTTACAATTGCTGTAAGCACGGTGGCTAGAAGTATTATTCTATTGCCAGCATCATGTACATGACTGTTAAGCCGATCAAGCCCAAGCATAAGCTTTTCCTCGAGCCCCATGTAAGGGAACTCAGGAAGCCACCTGCTTTCAACTTGAAGGCGATGATAGTTACCAGGAGCGAAGAATAGAAAGCAGGCACTGATTATGCTTAATATCAGTATGATTAGTTCAAAGCCGATAGGCTGGCCTTGGCTTTTTCTGTAAACGGCAACAATACTCAATCCACCGATAAGCGCAATGGCAGCTTGTTCTTGTTGACAACAAACAATAGCAGCAATAACTGCAAAAGAGCGTACGAGAGTAGAAGACCGCCCTTTGTGAATTACAGTACTGAAACTAAAAAAGCCTAGCGAAACTGGAAGCAAGTAATTATAGAACCCGGTTACCCACCACTCTCCATCTTTCGCGACACTGCCGCTCATTAAAAGCATGAAGAAAACAACAGTTATTGTACCTATGTACATGGAAGTATGCTTTGATAAAGTCAATTTCCATACATAGTGACACATGATCAATAAGGATGCTGGAATAGCTAGTTTCCAGAATAAATGAAAGTTTATAGTACTGACCATGATAGCTTCAATTAAGGTTCTACCGCTCCATGCATTATATCTAAGCATCAAAAAGCTAAGCAGGTTATTATTTTTTAGAGCTTCTGAAAAGTATACATCATCTGCTATGTTTTGTAGTGATAATCCCTTAAATATCACTATAAATGTAAATATTAATATAACAAAGTAAATTGTTATTTGGCTAAAACGATTTGAGTTATTTGCACTCATAAACACCACCATAAGTTTTTCCATTAGAATCGTTTTTGATTATCAAGATTTCTATAGGATGATTAATATCATCTGGAATTATTCCTGAGGATGCGTTAAATCCTAACTTATTAACCGCATGATTAATGCTGAAATGGGTACTAACATCAGGTCGGGGGACAGTACGTGATCTTAATTTTAAATAGTTATCTTGGGTACTTTTGACAAAAATGTCGGTAGGGGTGTTTACCCTTTCTCCAACAATTAAAGCCCACCCTTTTACTAAGAGATGGTCGGATTTTACTTGACATTCATCAATGTGATATTTGAACTCACTACTTGATGCATCAAAATTAGGTACAGATTGATTTTCTAAGCGATTAGTTTTCACGTAGAAAAAAAATGGGATAGCGATTGCAAAGATCAAAGAGAGTACCATGATTAAGTTTATAGCTTTCTGTGGTATGGGATGATTAAGAAATGACATGAGATTGGCCAAATAACTGAATGAAAATGGGTAGGCTAAAATATAGCATAATATTATGCTTTTTATAAATAGCGAGCAAAATAAGTGCAGGTTAGCTGGTTACATGTGGACAGGATTCTCCTGCTGTTTGATAAACTTATAATTTAAATAAATCCTTGCTAATTTTATGCTTTTAATATATTTAAATACAATAAATGATAAGGCTCTCTGTATGATAGTCGTTAAAAATAGCTATATACAATTACCATTGTCGAGACGGCTTATGTTTAATTACCTTTAAGTAAAAGATGATCGTTGGATATTTTTTAACACTAATTTAGCGTATTGCATAATATACAACTCAAATTGTTTGCTGTTGCTATTTATTGTTGTTTTTTGTGTGGGAATGATCTTGGATGTTGTTTGATGTAGGGATAATATTAATTTAACCATTGATGATTCTGTTGTTATCCATTCAGTTTGAATTTTTCTTGCTTGTTTAATTGGCAAGTCGGAGTGTAATTTGTATAATTTAATACAGGAATGGCAATCTTAATCTAATGGATGAGTTCGTGACTATGAGAAGATAAAATGATGTAAACGTTGAATCTTTCAAATATTTTAGCGTTTATGAATTTATACTCAGTGTGAATTACTGATTGATTTACATGTTAGTCAAAAGAAAGATGAGTAATTTTAGTATATTAAGACTCTTTTGCTATTTAGATGCAGGCTGTTTCTCTAATATATTTTAAGCGCAGCAATTCACTTTATAAGGTTGTTTATGAGTACCCTTCTTTTTATTCATATACCCAAAACAGCTGGCACTAGCTTTAGGCTAGGAGCTGAAAGCTATTTTGGTAAAGACAAGGTTTGTTATGATTATACTGAACAGGCTCCGGAAACTTCAAGTTATGTTAGAAAGTGCATATATGAAAATAAGGATAAAAATGGTTTTTACAAAATAATTGAGAAGAATGACATTGCTCTTTTATGTGGGCATGTAGACTTAGATAAATATATCCATGGTATGGAATTAAATAATAGCATAACCTTTGTTCGTGATCCGCTTCAAAGAGTATTGTCGGAGTACAAGCACTTCGTAAGATTACATGGGTACAACGGAAAGTTTGAAGAATTTTATAAAAAGGATGATTTCGTTAACAAGCAAAGCAAAATGTTAAAAAATATTCCAATCCAAGCAATTGGATTTATAGGAATCACAGAAAGCTATGATAAAGATATTTCATTAATAAATAGAAAGTATGCGATTAGCATACCTTATATGGAAGCTAATATGGGGAAAGAACGTGTTAATGATACGTATGATTTTGACGAATTTCAGTTGGCAGAACTTAAGATATTAAACTCTAAGGATATTGAGCTTTATGAATTTTGTTTAAATGATCACAAAATAAGGGATAGTTTGCAGTCTCGAGGCTTACCCTATGTTCATGGTGCAATTACTGAAGTTAATTCTCAATATCTCCGAGGATGGGCATGGTTTGAAAATAGCGATAATGAGGTCGAAATTCAAGTTTTAATAAATGGTAGCGAAGTTGCATGTGTAAAGGCGGGAAAACCATGTGGTGAATTAATTGAGCTTAATCCTCCTAGGCATGGATACGTTGGGTTTAACGTTGATTTGGATAAAAAAGAGGGTGATGTAGTAGAATGCTATGTGCTTAAAACAGGTCAGAGAATTTCAAATCAAATTGTTTTTGGTTAATAGAATCGATTCGAATGATAGACATAGTTTTAGCTTTACATAATGGAGAAGATTTTATTAGCCATCAAATAGGATCTATTCTTGACCAGTCATGGCAAGAATGGAGAGTAATGGTTTCTGATGATGGCTCAAGTGATAGTTCATTAAAAATTGTTAGGGATTTTGAATGCGAATTTAATGGTAAGCTTGATCTATTTATAAATAGATCAAGCTTACATGGCGCAAAAAATAATTTTGCTTATTTGCTCAGCCTAACTAATGCTCCTTATATAATGTTCTGTGATCAGGATGATGTTTGGCTAAAATATAAAATAGAAGTAACTCTGCGCAAAATGCAGGAGTTGGAAGCGCTCCATCCGGATAAACCGGTGCTAGTCCACTCGGATCTTGAGGTGGTGGACGAGTCATTAAATCCTATTGCTTCTTCCATGTTCGACTATCAACGCCTGCCGCGTCATACTGTCGAGCTTCGTGAACTGATGGTGCAGAATAACATCACCGGTTGTACCGTCATGATTAATCGGCGGGCATTGGAAGTTTCGCTGCCTATCCCTGCCGAAGCTATCATGCATGACTGGTGGGTTGGATGTAAGGTATTGCAAAGTGGAGGGGTGATCGGCTTGGTGCCGGAAGCTCTGGTTAAGTATCGCCAACATGAGAATAATAGTGTTGGCTCAAAGCGGATCGGATTCAAATACTACTTCTCCAAGTTGATCGGAACCCGGGGGTATATACATTCTTTCTGGGCGATCTATCGGCAAGCCAAGGCTCTGGATCCTTCTGTTTCGGCTACTGCTCTTGTTTTTTGTAAAATTCGGCTAACGCTTAATAGACTGCTGGGTAAGCAGGATGGACTGGCTGAAACTAGATAGCCTCGGTAATGGATGACCCATCATGACAACAGTTGCCTACCATGCTTGCTGATGCTAAAGCATCTTCCTCTCGCGTTGCTTGTATCATTCCTACCCGTAATGGTGCTTCTGAACTTAAGAGGCTTTTAGATTCGCTGGCGCTTCAATCGTTAAGCGTGACTCCGCTTATAGTGGATTCAAGCTCAACGGATGGTACTCGGGAGCTTGTCGAAGCTAGAGGGTATAAAGTACTCAGCATTCCACAAGAACAATTCAACCATGGCGGCACGCGTCAAATGATGGTGGACCGCTTCCCTGACTATGACATCTACATATTCATGACGCAGGATGCCTATCTGGATAACGATCAAGCGCTTGCAGAGCTTATTGATCCTTTTAAAGATTCTACCGTTGGTGCAGTCTGTGGCCGGCAGTTGCCTCATGAAAATGCCTCTCTTTTAGCGCGTCATGCACGTTTGTTCAATTATCCGGCTAAGTCACGGGTTAAGGCGTTACAAGATGTTCCCGAGCTGGGAATCAAGACGGCATTCATGTCCAACTCTTTTGCTGCCTATCGTAGTGAAGCACTGCAAGAGGTTGGAGGATTTCCCACGTATGTAATTCTGGGCGAGGATGTCTTTGTAGCGGCCAGCATGCTGTTATCCGGCTGGAAAGTAGCTTATATAGCTGAAGCATGCTGTCGTCATTCGCATAACTATTCACTCATTGAAGAATGGCGACGCTATTTCGATATTGGTGTGTTTTATCATCGTGAGAGCTGGATCAATGAGAATTTTGGTGCCGCAGGTGGGGAAGGGCTTCGCTTTGTGCGTTCGGAACTAGCCTACTTAGGCTTGCGCCATTTTTATCTTTGGCCTAATGCATTACTGCGCAATGCGGGAAAATTGTTGGCTTATAAAGCAAGTCATAAAGAGAGATTTATTCCTACGGCAATCAAACGTCTGCTCAGTATGAATCGTCGTTTCTGGACATAGTTGGTTTCAAGTATATTCATATCATGAGCAATAGGTGAGCCGTGATAATCAGTCGTCGGCCATATTGAAAGCATCACATTAATTGAAGACTTCATGAGCCAAGATAATATTTCTGAATTATCTCAGGAGGCAGCGTTACCGCCTTCTGAAAAAGTCGTTCAATGGGCACTCGCGGCTATGGCTCAGCAGCAATGGGCACTTGCTGCTGAGCGCTGGGCGGTACTGCGACAAGCCTATCCCGAATTACCTGCGGTGTGGATACAGGCTGGCGCCTGTTGTCGGCATCTCGAACAATGGGAGACGTCTCAGTTCTTTTTGGAAACTGCTGTAGAACGCTTTCCGGATAATCCCTATGCATTACTGGAACTGGCTACACTTGAGCAGGCAAGAGACCGGCCGGTACGTGCAGGGCAGTTGCTTGAGCTGGCAAGACAGCGCTTCCCTAACCAGCTACCTGTATTGCTGAAGTCTGCTGATCATGCGCTCGATCAAAGCGATGATACGGTTGCGCTGGCTTATAATTCTGAAGCACGTAAAAAATATTCTGCCGATGTGACTCCTTGGGTGCAGTACGCGAATATTGCCATGAGGCAGCAGCAGTGGTCAGTGGCCCTGGAGCGATGGTCAGAAGTTCGCCAGCGGTTTCCTCAGCATCCGGCGGGTTATAACCGTGCAGCGGAAGCCGCTTCGCAACTTGGTGATGATCGCAAGGCTCGCCAGCTACTTCTCGCCCGTGAGTATGGACAAGAGTGGCTGGAGAGCTTTGAAAAGCCGGAAGAAGATCTGCAGATACTTGATAATAAAATATCCCCCCCCACACGCAGGCATTGGTTGGCATTTATCGATCTGGTCTGGACCAAAGCGCGGTTGAATCTTAAATCGGAAGCTAATCAAAACCATCTGCGCTATTTGTGGTGGATTATCGACCCAATGCTCTATATGGCAGTATTTTATTTAGTGTTTGGGCTACTACTACATCGTGGAGGAGGAGGAGATTTTATTGTCTTTCTGCTGACTGGTCTTGTGCCCTTCCAGTGGTTTGCAAAAACTGTACAGCAATCCTCCAACTCGATTGTTGCAGGTCAGGGATTGATGCATCAAGTGCGTATCTCGCCACTGTTTTTTCCTTTGGTTGGTGTGCTACAAAATACTGGTAAACAATTGCCTGTTTTTGCCTTGTTGCTTGGCTTTTTAACTTTGTATGGGCTGCCTCCCAACATCTACTGGTTGGCTTTTATTCCCATTGTTCTCTTGCAGTTCTTTCTAATGGCAATAGCCAGCTGTTTTGTCGCTATGCTCGTGCCATTCGTGCGTGATTTGAGTAATCTTATTCCAACAGGTATTCAGTTCATCTTATTTTGTAGCGGAGTATTCTATAGTCCCGATACCATTCCCGAACAGTGGCACTCACTCTTCTTTGCCAATCCTATGGCCAATATCCTTTATCAATACCGGAGAGTACTGATGGATCATCAATGGCCGGATTGGAGTGGTATGGGGTGGGTTCTGCTGGGTTGCTTGCTGGCTGGCGTTCTGTTGCTTTGGTTCTATAAGCGTGTAGAGGGTATTTTACCACGGGTGGTAGTGTAATGAGTGCCATACAATTAGATGTGTCGCCTGCTTCTCCAATTATTAAGCAAAAAGGTGAGGCTATCATTTCGCTGCAGAACGTAGGGGTTCGTTATAAGCAACGTGGCGGTTTGTTCCAGAAGTCACAGTACTACCAGGCATTAAAAGACTTGAACTTGGAGATTTACCGTGGCGAGACCCTGGGGGTTGTAGGTCGTAATGGGGCTGGAAAGTCAACCCTGCTCAAGCTGATCGCAGGTATTATCAAACCTGATAGTGGCTCTATTACTAATCACGGCGTTACAGTTTCACTGCTGGCATTGGGTGCTGGATTTGAGTCGGAACTTTCCGGAGTTGATAATGCTATTTTGGGTGGCATGCTGTTAGGTTATCGGCGTGCGCAGATCGAGGCTCGCCTTGAGGATATTCGTGAGTTTGCCGAGTTGGGCGATTTTATGGATCAGCCCGTTAAGACGTATTCTACCGGTATGCGCTCACGGCTGGGTTTTGCAGTCGCGATGTACATGACGCCAGATGTATTACTGCTAGATGAAGTGCTAAGCGTAGGCGACCAGCATTTTCGCAAGAAAGCTGAGGCAGAAATGATGAAGAAACTTCATTCTGATCAAACGGTATTGCTGGTATCTCACTCTGAAGACCAAATAAAGCGAGTCTGTGATCGTAAGATTGCGCTTTAAGCGTTCTGGAATAGGAGAGTTAGGCATCACTGTCTTTATTATCTTGTTTTTAATAGTTAACACTATTTAGTAAATGATATGTGTTTATTGAAAAGATGCGCTGAGTGATACCATACATACTATGGCTATACCGATTAAAACGATTTCTGGCTTTACGCCATATTCACATTTGGCTGCGCGTCTTGCTGATGCCTCTGCAATTATTATTGGTGGGTTCATAGCTTATTTGATGCGCTTTGACTCTGTCTATGACATGGTCGAGCGTTATCAATGGATGATGCTCTTTGGCACGCTACTCGGGATGATTATTTTTTCAGGCAGTGGTGTTTACCGGTCATGGCGGGGAGCTGTAAGAGTTGAATTAGTAGTGCGTATTGCTCACAGTTTTGCAATATTGGCTGCAATTATCTTTACCTATCTTTATTTTTCAAAAACTGGCGCACGTTTTTCACGCTTGTGGTTGGTATATTGGTTGCTTTACTCTTTCGTACTAAGTGTGGGTATTCGCACGGTTGCTTATCCCATACTTAACCGCTTACGTCGGCGAGGTAAGAATCGTAAAAGTGTAGCTTTAGTGGGGGATCTGGAGTCTTGTCAAACCGCTATAGCGCGTATGCGAACAGTACCATCGGTCGGGTTTGATATCGTGCGCGTTCGGTTGATGGACGCTTCTCAATGTGGCGAAATATCTATATCAGACTGTAGGCCCTTTGATAGCACTTTAGACAATAATCTTCAAACAGATGAAGTCTGGATATGCTTACCTCTTTCGAGGGGAGCAGCTGCTGAAGAGGTGTTATATTGTTTACGGCATTCCATGGTAAACATACGTTATATGCCTGATATGCAAGGTTTGCGTCTTCTTAATCACGATATATCTACAGTGGGTGGACTGTATTTATTGGATATGAGTTGTAGCCCGATGAGTGGGCCATCTCATTTTATTAAGCTTATAGAAGACAAATTTATTTCCATATTTATACTATTATTAACTTTTCCTTTGCTGATTTGTATCGCACTGATGGTGAAAGTTTCGTCACGTGGACCGGTTTTCTATCGTCAGGAGCGTATGAGCTGGAATGGAAAACCCTTCCAAATGCTGAAGTTTCGTACGATGCCAGTTGATAGTGAGAAAGATGGTATCTCTTGGGGGCAGGCCAAGTTCAAAAAGACAACTTCCATAGGGAAGTGGTTACGTCGTACAAGCTTGGATGAGTTGCCTCAATTCATTAATGTACTTAAAGGTGAAATGTCAATCGTTGGGCCTCGTCCTGAGCGCACCATCTTTGTTGAACATTTCAAGGATGAAATTCCTGGTTACATGCAAAAGCATATGGTGAATGCAGGCATTACGGGATGGGCACAGGTTAATGGATGGCGTGGCGATACAGACTTAAAAAAGCGTATTGAGTATGATCTTTGGTATATCGAAAACTGGTCAGTATGGCTTGATTTTAAGATAATTTTCTTAACCATATTTAAAGGTTTGTTAGGTAAGAATGCATATTGAATATTATATTTTTATTGAAAGCTTTTTTAAAAGTCTGAGAGAAGTAATTTGTCTCGGGCTTTTTTATTTTTAAATCAGTAGTTGGTAATAGCTTTAATGTTCAGGTTTGTGATTTTTTATATCTTTTAAACGCCAGACTCTGCATAGATTCAATGTGGCTTTGTTCTGTAGGGTAGGGTAGTTAATCGCTGAACCTAATAAGTTGATTGCTCAAATACCGAAGAGCATAAATTTCGCATAGCGCCTGGCTAGAATAATTACTTGCTGCTTGACGGCTAAATTCCGAACGTATGTCAATTCAAGGGAATGAATATGAACGAGCTGATCTCGCTAGTGGTACCCGTGAAGGACGAAGAAGATGCGATCGACCCGTTCCTTGAGGCCATTACCGATACACTTTTCAATCAGTCCTTTGCGCTCGAAATTCTATTTGTCGATGATGGGTCAACCGACAGAACCATCGCAAAGCTGGAGGAAGCTGCTGAGCGCGATTCCCGAGTTCGCTATTTGAAGCTGTCGCGCAACTTCGGCAAGGAACCGGCGATGTCGGCGGGGCTTGATTATGCAACAGGTGATGCCGTCGTCCCGATGGATGTCGACCTTCAAGATCCGCCTGAACTGATTATCGAGTTCGTGCGGTTGTGGCGGGAGGGCTACGACACGGTTTATGGCGTACGCAGTTCCCGTGATGAGGACACCAAGCGTAAACGCGCTTCGGCAGGCATGTTCTATCGTCTGTTCAACAGCATTTCCCATACGCCTATCCCGAGCAATGCCGGTGATTTCCGTCTCCTCGATAGACGGGTCGTTGAGGCGCTGAAGCGTTTGCCTGAGCGTAATCGCTTTATGAAGGGGTTGTTCTCCTGGCCAGGCTACCGCTCGGTTGGGGTGCCATATGCTCGCCCCGCGCGTCAGCACGGCACGACGAAGTTCAACTACTGGAAACTATGGAACTTTGCTCTCGATGGTTTTACAGGCTTCTCTACCATTCCGTTACGGGTCTGGACCTATGTGGGCGGTATAGTGGCGGTGGTCAGCCTGCTTTACATGCTGATTATCATTCTTAAAACAATAATATTTGGCGTTGAAATGCCGGGTTATGCTTCGTTGATGTCTGCGGTGTTGTTTCTGGGGGCGATGCAGCTGATCTCGATTGGCGTGTTGGGGGAATATATTGGCCGGCTGTTCATCGAGTCCAAGCGGCGGCCGCTCTATCTTGTTGAGCACGATAGCAAAATGCCCGGTTCTTCTCCCGTCGGCGCAAAGCACATGTCTGAACAGGCGCAGGAGTCAGCATCGTAATGGCAGAGTCGATTAAGCAGGAAGTCGGCAAGCTGGTCAGGTTCGGGCTGGTGGGTGGCGGGGCGACGTTTGTTCATCTGGGCGTCGCTTGGACGCTGCTTTATTTCTTCCAGTCGTGGTCACCCTTAGTCGTCAACCTTATTGCCTTCCTGGTAGCGTTCTCGTTTTCCTATTTAGGTCATCGTCACTTCACATTCAAGAGTGAAGGCAACGTGATCAAGTTTTTCGTCATTGCCTTTGCTGGTTTTGCGCTTAATAATGGCTTGTTGGCCATTCTGTTAAGCGTAACCGATCTTCCCGATTATGTGGCTTTGACCATTACTACACTCTTGGTGCCATTGGTGTCTTATTTTGCTGCTCGCCTATGGGCATTCAAGTAACTACTAGCATCTGAGACTTGAATCGAGTTGACGCAGGCGAGTAAACGTGGCAAGATGCACGCAGTTGGTTAGCAAGTTGTATATCGTCAGTTGTGATCGATTTATTCGGTAGCCTGGTGCATATTTCCTTGTTTTACCCACTGTATCTCGGGTAACACCCGGCAAACGTATAAAGCGCTTTTTAGCGTGTAAGGATATCGAAAATGGCAACTGGCACAGTTAAGTGGTTTAACGACAGCAAAGGTTTTGGCTTCATTTCTCCTGCTGACGGTGGCGATGATCTCTTCGCTCATTTCTCTGAAATTCAAGCTGACGGTTTCAAATCTCTGCAGGAAGGTCAAACAGTTTCGTTTGACGTGACTCAGGGCAAAAAAGGCCTTCAGGCTGCAAACATCAAGCCCGTCTAACATCTAGTTAGCTACGAGCTTTCGAACCGTAAGGTTTCGAGCACCAAGGCCCGCTTATGCGGGCCTTGGTGTTTTTGCGTTTTAGGTGCTGTTTTTTGTTTCTGTCTGATAAATTAAAATCATGCCATGTTGCTGGCATGCCTTCATGCGTCACTTCTTCGCTTTATTCGCATGCCTAGCATTGCTCTTACCCCACCTTTCCCAGGGCGAATATCCCCCAGTGCCTTGGCATCTTGCAGCATCCTGTTCTTCAACTGGGTTTGACCTGAAAGCGTCGCATGAGTCTTAGGGGCAGTTTCTTCCCTGCTGCTGTGGCGTTGATTGCGCAGTTTCGGGTTCATTTCCATTAGCGTATCGATGTGAGCGCCGAAGTAAGGATGAACTGAGGTAATGGGTGGCTGATAGTCCAGCGTAATTTCTGCTTCGGGCAGCATCGTACCTTTCTCAGCCTCGACAATGCGGCGTAGTGCCTCGTTCATGACCAAGAGATATTTTGCCCGCGAGGCTGCGGTATAAAGCATATTGAGTTCTAATTGACGATGCGCTGACGAGCACGTGGCATCAGTGGCTACGTCGAGCTCGAAATCGTTGGCAAGAACGACCCGTTCAAACTCAAGCCCCTTGGCACGGCTGACGGTTGTCAGCGTTACATCTCGCCGCGGTGGGGCTTGGTCGCTATGCTGCATCATGGCATTTTGCCGCTCGCGTTCTTCCCACGTCAGTTGGTTGATCAGGCGAGGCAAGTCGATGTTGCGATGAGCTTTGACTAAAGCAATCAATTGAAGGCTTTCATTATCGCCGTTACGTTCGAAATCACGTTGCGCATCGTCCAGGCAGTTATACTTGGCGCGAATATGCTTTCGTATCTGATGAAAGGGGTGGTTGTCACTCTCCAGGGATAAATTGCTGCGTGCGCATTGGTCAAGCCAGGCCAAGTCGCGAAGCAGGGCAATATTGTAGGCATAGATACCATCAATCCAGGCTAACTGTTTGCCGGCCAGCTTGAGTGAGACCGCCTCACTGAGCACTCCCGTAAGCGTGCGTGCAATCAAGGTGTAATGCAGTCCTTGCTGTTCCAGCGAGAAACGCCCGCTGTCTTCAAGTCGTGACGTTCCCAGGCCTTCAATGCGTTGGGTAACTCGGCCGTCACGTGCGGTGAGAATAGCGCTGAGAGCGGCAGCAACGGAGGCGCCGAAGCGATAGGAGTGACGAAGCTCAAGATTGATGGCGTTGCGTAGCAGGGGATGGTCCAGCCCTTGAGCAGGAGCGATGACACTTCTGATTTCCTGATTCGGATCACCGATAAACACCAGCAATTGTGGCTGGCGGGCAAGGAAGTCGAGTACTACCTCTGGTGCATCCTGCGCTTCTTCAAGAATAAGAATATCGGAATCGCCAAACTGGGTGATGCGCTGGCTCTTGCCGCTGGGCTCTGTTTCCGCATCAGCTCGCGCATTGACGTAGACTGGCTCCGCTAGTGCCCAAAGCTTGATCATCGCATCGAAAGTGAGCGGTACGGCGCTGTCATAGGCATCACGTTGGCGCTGCCAGAGTTCAAGCGTGGCGTCAACGATGCGTTTTTGTTCGCCTGCCTGCCATGCCTGTTTGTCTTCCGGCAGTTCAGGGAGATGATCTTCCCATAGATAGCTCTGACCGCTCAGATGAAAGCGTTCCAGTGTAAGACGTACCAGGCGGGCATCGCGGTAGCCGATGCCGAGCTGCTCAGTGACGGTGCTTAACGCAAGGCGATGATGAATGCCGCTATTATCTATCTTGCGGCTATAGCTATGCTTGAGAAAGTCATGGGCCAAGGCGTGCAGGGTACGTACCAGCACATTGGCAGGTAGCGCGCCTTGGGCACGCTGAATGATGTTACGACTGAAGCACATGAACACGATGCGTCTGTCGCCCAGCGCTCGCGCCAGTTCGGTGATGGTGACGGTCTTGCCGGCGCCTGCCACAGCCGGAATGCGGAACAAGCCTCGCACGCGCTCGTTGCCTTCGCTGTCGAGCGCCTTGAGGATGGCCTCGATAATGTGGCGTTGCTCTTCGGACAAAACCATGCGCGAACCTATCAACGGATATGGAAGGCGTCATGATACGCGTTGCCACAGGGAATTGAGACAGGTTGAGCCCCGGCAGTGAATAATTTCCTCCCGAGGCCCAACAGACGCCAACACCATCGCTTTATATATGTGTTCTATCAGACGGTGCCACGTGTGGCGGTGTAGAGGGTGTAGATCGAGCGGCTGGCCGTCATCAGCAGGCGGTGACGATTTTCGCCAACGAAGCAGACGTTAGAGCACTGCTCGGGCAGCACGATCGATCCCAGTCGCTGACCGTTCGGATCGAACACCACCACGCCATTGGCGCCTTTACTTTTGCCTGCGCTGCTGGCCCACAGGTTGCCATGCATGTCGCAGACGATGCCATCATGCGTTGCGTCCTTGTTGGTATAAAAGATCTGCTTGTTGCTGAGCTGCTTGCCGTTATCGGCAACGTCCCAGACATGAATCTGTGAGGTGTAATCGTCGGTACTCTCGGTATCGCAGGCGAACAGCCGTTTATGGTCTGCCGATAGCGCAACCCCGTTGGGGCGTGCCAATGATTCATCGAGCACAATGGGTGCCTGAAGCGAGTCGTCAATGTAATAGATGCGCGTAGGCAGCTCCATTGTGCGGGCGCGCCCCTCGTAATCGACTCGTGCTCCATAGCCGGGATCGGTAAAGATGATACCGCCGCCAGGCAGGGCCACCAGATCATTAGGAGCATTCAAGGGTTTGCCATCGACGTGGCTGGCTAGCGTCGTGATGCTGCCGTCCCACTCATAGCGCACCACCCTTGATGGGAAATGCTCACAGCTCACCTGACGGCCATGATCATCAAAGGTATTGCCGTTGGAATAGCCTACCTTCTCGCGTAATACGCTGACCTGGCCGCTGACTTCATCCCAACGCATCTGGCGTTGACGAGGAATGTCACTGAATACCGCATAGCGTCCTACTGCATTCCAGGCCGGGCCTTCGAGCCACAACCCTTCAGTATAGTGACGTTCCAATGGGGTATTGCCAATCATGAGTTCCTCGAAGCCGGACTGGTCGATCTGCCAGGCGGGGTCGGGGTAGCCTCGGGGCGCGTTGAAATCATCGTATCGAGGCTCAGCCTGCCCGACGCCCGGGAGGGCAACAGCGCCTAGCGCTGCGGTGCCAGCGATCAGGAAGCGACGTCTGGACAATTCCTTGTGTGGCCGGGGAGCGGATAAGGGCGTGGTTGGCGTATCTATTGCGTTGTTATTCATGACTATTCTCACTTGGTTGAGGCTGGCGTACTGCAGCGCAGGCCACATGCTTACTTAACGTATGCCGAATAGCTTTTTCCTGCCGTATGAATGGTGCATCAGTCGACCAAAGTCTATTAACTCTGAGCTTGTGTAAATGTCGGACATAAGCGAAGGTAAAGATCGACTTTTGGAGTGTGCATGCAAGATACAGTTACATCATCATTAACGGGCCGGGATGAACTATTGGAAGCGTTGGCGCAGGCCATATTCGAGGGACGTTATCCCCCCGGTGAGTTGTTGCCGCGTGAGCTCGATCTTTGTGCGCAGCATGGCGTCAGCCGGGCAACGGCACGCAGTGCCATTCAGACCCTGGTGGAAACCGGTATCGTGTCGCGCCTTGCCGGCCATGGCACCCGCGTTCAGCCGCTGTCTAACTGGAAATTGCTTGATCCACGCGTGACCGATTGGATGATCCGCCATGCCTCACCCAATCCTGCCTTTCAAAACGATATTTTTGCCTTTCGGATGGCGGTGGAGCCTTTCGTCGCCATGCTTGCCGCTCGTGAGGCGAACGGTCGCGATCTGCTCGCCATTGAAGAGGCCTTTGAGGGTATGACACATACGCTTGATGCGCCTGACCGACGCTGGCAGGGCAAAAGCCATGATGATTACGATCTGGCCTTTCATACTGCCATCTTCGAAGCCACCCACAATCTGGTTTGGGCACAGCTCGCGCACATGCTGCGTCCCTCGATCATGCTGATCGTTGAGACCACCAATCACAGCGCCGGTGCGCTGAAGGACAGTCTGGAACGCCATCGCCGGGTAATGGAGGCGATTCGTCTGCGGCAGGAAGCAGAGGCTTATGCTGCTGCGCGGGCGGTGCTTGAGCGCACCGCGCAGGACCTGGGCGTGGCGCAGAGTAGCGTGCCTGCCAGTCTCATGGATAAGTGAATATACGACGGGGTATTACCCTGTAGTACTGACCCTTTTAACTAGGAGACATCATGAAGATCACCAAATTGAAGACTTGGCAGGTACCGCCGCGCTGGCTGTTTCTGAAGATTGAGACCGATGCCGGTGTCTATGGCTGGGGAGAGCCGGTCATCGAAGGGCGTGCGGCGACGGTCGAAGCGGCGGTGCATGAGCTTTCCGATTATTTGATCGGCCAGGACCCGCACCGCATCGAGCATTTGTGGAACATGATGTACCGCGCCGGCTTCTACCGTGGCGGGCCGATCCTGATGAGCGCGATTGCCGGTATCGACCAGGCGCTATGGGACCTCAAGGGACGTGATCTCGGCGTGCCAGTTCATCAACTGATCGGCGGCGCGGTACGCGACAAGATGCGCATGTACGCCTGGACCGGTGGCGATCGTCCCAACGACATCGGTAATGGCGTCAGAACGCTCAAGGCGCAGGGCTTTACCGCCTTTAAGATGAATGGTACCAGTGAGATGGCGATCGTTGATTCCCACTCGAAGATCGATGAAGCGGTGGCGCGGGTGGCTGAGGCACGCGAGGCGGGCGGCCCCGATTTCGGTATCGCCGTTGATTTCCACGGCCGCGTCCATCGTCCGATGGCCAAGATGCTGCTGCGTGAACTCGAGCCGTTCCATCCGATGTTTGTCGAGGAGCCGGTGCTGCCTGAGCATTTGCCGAGTCTCAAGCATATTGCCGGTGGGCTGGGTTATCCGATCGCCACTGGTGAGCGGTTGCATACCCGCTATCAGTTCCGCGACCTGCTCGCTGACGGTATGGTCGATATTATCCAACCCGACCTGTCGCACTGCGGCGGCATCAGCGAAGGACTCAAGATCGCCTCATTGGCGTCATGCTACGACGTTGCCCTGGCGCCGCACTGTCCGCTCGGTCCGCTGACGCTGGCTGCTTCGCTGCATGTTGATGCCGTGTCGCACAATGCGTTTATCCAGGAGCAGAGCATGGGCATTCACTACAATAAGGATAACGATGTGCTCGACTACCTGGTCGATAAATCGGCGTTGACCATCCGCGATGGCTATCTTGAGATTCCTCATGGTCCGGGGCTCGGTGTTGAAATTGATGAGGCGTTTGTCGAGGAACGCGCCAAGGTGGGCCACCGCTGGCGCAATCCGATGTGGACGCATGAGGATGGCAGCATCGCTGAATGGTAAGCACGCATGAGCGCATTCACCGACTTAAGCAAAGGAGTTCTTTCATGGATTTGACTGCATTCGACAATGCTCTGCGTGAACGGCCGCTGGTGGCGATACTGCGCGGTATCGAGACGCGTGAAATAGATGCTGTGGCTGATGAGCTGATCGAGGCCGGCATCCGGCTGATAGAAGTGCCGCTCAACTCCCCCACGCCATGGGAGAGTATCGAGCGCTTAGTTGAACGTGCGCCGGCTGATGTCGCCGTTGGCGCGGGTACAGTACTCACAGTTGATGACGTTGATCGGCTGGCGGCCTGTGGCGCGACGCTCATGGTTACCCCGAATACTGATATCGATGTTGTTTCGGCGGCCGCGCGGCATGGGCTGGGTTCACTGATCGGCGTGGCTACGGCTAGCGAGGCTTTTGCTGCTATCAAACACGGCGCGCGAGGCTTGAAGCTGTTTCCCGCTGGACGGCTGGGGCCTGGTTATCTCAAGGATCTCAAATCGGTACTTCCGGTCGGGCAACCGATCATGGCGGTAGGCGGTATCAATCATCATGTCATGGCCGAATGGCATGTTGCCGGTGTCAATGGGTTTGGCTTTGGCAGCAATCTCTATACCCCGGGCAAGGCGGCGCGTGAGGTAGGTGAGACCGCTCGTGAGCTGGTTAATGAGTGGGTGCGGCTTGAAGAGCAGATGAGCCAGATCGAAGGGCTATATCACGAATTTGATCAGTGAACGAGCAACTGGTGAGCGAGCAGGCAATGAGTGATCAGTTGATTATCATCGACTGGGGAACGAGCAATTTTCGCGCTTTCCTGGTCGATGCCGCCAGTGGGGAATGTCTTGATAGCCGGCGCGCCGAGAGCGGTATTCGTGCGCTTGAAAGTGCTGAATTCCCGCATTATTGCCGCAAGCAGGTCGACGATTGGCGCGACGGAGGCCGGGTGCCGGTTTATCTGGCGGGCATGGTTGGCGCCAAACGCGGCTGGCATGAGGCGCCCCAGCTTGAGTTGCCAGTCGATCTTGCCACGCTGGCTGAGCATGTCGTTGCTGCGCCAGGGCTCGATAACGCTTGGCTGGTACCGGGCGTGAAGATCGTGGCGCCTGACAGTAAACATGATCATGACGATACCGGCTTGGTTGACGTGATGCGCGGTGAGGAAGTGCAGATATTTGGTGCACTGGCACAGGCAGGCAATGAGAGCGGTGTTTGTTGCGTACCGGGAACTCATAGCAAGTGGGCGCGAGTCGAGCAGGGCCAGCTTAAGCATTTTGTCACCGCCATGACCGGGGAACTTTATCATGCCGTACGCTTTCATACTCTGCCGGGAGAGCCGGCACGAGAGGAAGCAGATTTCAATGAAGCCACTTTTCGATTGGGCTGTGAACGTGTCATGGGCGATGGAGGCGTGCTGCATGCGCTATTCGAGGCGCGTAGTCGTCACCTTTATGCGGGACTTGCCGCTGAACAAGTAGGCAGCTTCTTATCCGGCGTATTGATCGGTGAGGAGGTGAGGGCCATGCAAAAACGGTATCCTGAACTGGCAAGCCTGCATTTGATCGGCGCGGAACGACTGCAGCAACCCTATCGCGTGGCGCTTGAAGCCGCGGGGATCAGCGTGCAGTTCTGTGGTAGCGATGCCGCAACGCTTGAAGGTGTGCGTGCTCTGGCCCTCCAGCACAAGAGAAATACCCACTAAGCTGTGAGGAAGGTTGCCATTGAGGAAATTGGTCGGTGAACAACGAGCCATTCTAGTTTAAGGTGCAGTATTTGCATTTGGCGCGTTACTTTTGAGGCGAGGCCTGATGCTTTTATCCCTCACTGTGATGTCAATAATCGAGGAATTGAATGCTGACCTTATCCGATTCATTGTTGGTGTTCACCGACCTCGATGGTTCGCTGCTCGATCATGAAACCTATGATTGGACACCGGCCTTGCCTTGGCTGGCGCGACTCAAGGCTGCGGGGGCGCCAGTCATCATCAATACAAGCAAGACCGCAGCCGAGATTATGGTGTTGCGTGACACTATCGGGCTGCAAGGACCTTTTATTGCTGAGAATGGCGCTTCGATCCATCTACCTGCCGAGTGGGTGAATGATGAGTCGATAGGTGAGCATGGCATGGCCGATGTCGTGCTAGGCGCATCGTATCATCGTATTCGTGAGGTGCTAGAGGCGATCCGCGAGACCCAGGAATTCATGTTCAGCGGCTTCGGTGATTTTAGTGATGAAGAGGTTGCCGAATGTACCGGGCTTGATCTTGAAAGCGCTCATCTGGCCCATTTGCGCGAGGCGTCTGAACCCATGTTATGGCACGACAGTGATGAGGCGCTGGAACGTTTCGAGCTGTTGTTGGTCGGTGCAGGACTTTCGCTGACGCGCGGCGGTCGGTTCTATCATGTAATGAGCGAGCGCAGCAGCAAGGGGCGGGCAATGGCCTGGCTAACCCAGCGTTATGCAGAAAAATTCGGTATCACGGCCAAGACGATAGGTTTGGGCGATGGTCCCAATGATGTGCCAATGTTGGACGTTGTCGATGCTGCGGTGGTTATTCGCGGTCATCATAACTTGGAAATTGCCGTCGCTGACGAGGGTAAGACCTATCGCACCCGCGCATATGGTCCTGCCGGCTGGGCAGAAGGAATGGCCTACTGGTTGGGCGACGGTCACGGAGGACGAGTATGAGCGATTTCTACCAGAACGGCATCATTACCACATTTCATAATCTGGCTAACCGGCCGATTGATGAGCTTGAGCGGGAACTAAAGGGGTTCTCACGGCGGCGGCCAATGGGCCTGATTCTGCCGTCGCTTTATTCCGAGCTGGAAGGGCCGGCATTGACGCGCATCGTCGATATTCTCGCTGAGGTGCCTTACCTCACGGAAATCATTATCGGGCTGGATCGTGCCGACAGGGACCAGTTCATGCATGCGCGCGATTTCTTTTCACGCTTGCCGCAGCATCACCGCATTCTCTGGAACGATGGCCCGCGACTCAAGGCGCTCGATGAGGAGCTTGCCGCTGAAGGGCTGTCACCTGAAGAACAGGGCAAGGGGCGTAATGTCTGGTTCTGCTCCGGTTACAGTCTCGCCTCGGGGCGCACCGAAGCCATCGCGCTGCATGACTGCGATATTGTCACTTATGATCGCAGCATGCTTGCCAAGCTGCTGTATCCGGTCGCTAATCCGCAGTTCAACTATGAGTTCTGTAAGGGCTATTACGCACGTATCGCCGATGGCAAGCTTAACGGCCGCGTCGGGCGTTTGATGGTGACGCCTTTGCTGCGCGCACTGCAGAAGATTTATGGTCCGCTGGACTATCTGAACTATCTCGACAGCTACCGCTATCCACTTTCGGGTGAGTTTTCGATGCGTGCTGATGTACTCAACGATATTCGTATCCCCAGCGACTGGGGGCTGGAAATCGGAGTCCTGTCGGAGGTGCATCGTAACTATTCGACAAAGCGCCTGTGTCAGGTCGATATCGCCGATAACTACGATCACAAGCATCAACCGTTGTCCGAGGATGACCCGTCGGGTGGCTTGCACCGCATGAGTACTGATATTGCCAAGGCCCTGTATCGAAAACTCGCCACTTTAGGTGTGCAGATCAACACCGAGTCTTTCCGGACCATCAAGGCAACCTATTATCGTACGGCGCTCGATCTGATCGAAAGTTACTACAACGATGCGACCATGAACGGTTTGAAAGTGGACCGCCACAGTGAAGAGCAGGCTGTCGAGCTGTTTGCCCAGAGCTTGATCGATGCCGGTCACACGTTCCTCGACAAGCCACGCGACAAGCCTTTCATTGCCAGCTGGAGCAGGGTGCAGGCTGCTTTCCCCGATCTGCTCGAACGAATGCATGATGCGGTGGAAAGAGATAACGCGGGCGATGTCTGAACCACAAGCCAGCGCTGAAGTGTAATCAGGCATGAAAAAAGCCCTTGCCGTATCGTACGGTAAGGGCTTTTTTTAAATGCCGTGTATCATTGTTTTTAGCTTCAGGCTTCTTTGCTGCCTTCGCTGACTAACCAGGCGCTGTAATAAGGCTTGAGGATCGGCGTCTCATCGTCCGGTTCGAAAGTGCCCAACAGATCATGCCACCGCTCGCGAGAGTAACCTTCTGGCAACTGGATGAGCTGGGGCTGGTCAGTAACGTTGTGAATCGCCAGCAGGCGGCGGCCATCGGCTAGCGGGCCACGCATGAAGGCAAACAGGCCCGGACCAAAGTCAAGAATCTTCTGTTCCGCCTCGGGATGAAAACAGGGTTCCTTGCGTCGTTTGTGTAGTGTGATTGTCATTGCCTTGAACACAAAGCGCGTCGGTGTAATCGCTGCGAGCTGATGGTCGATTTCTTCCCGTTGCCAACGTTTGCGATTGATGGCGCGCAGATGCCCTGAGCGTGAAACGTTATCGTAATCGTTGACCGTCCCCGTCAAGCTGTGGATATACACGGCCGGAATGCCTTTCAACCCCATCATGATGGTCTGACTGCACAGAAAGCGCGCAATCTGCCATGGGTCGGCGCCCTTGCGCGTGCCTTTCATGGCATCAAAGTAGGTGATGTTAATTTCGTATGGCGAATCCTTGCCATCGGCGTCAGTCTTCATGCTGACATAGCCGCCGAAACGCTGCATCAAGTCGAGCATCTGCTTGATTTCATGCTCGGGCAAAAGACCTTCGAGCGCACGCACACCAATGCCGTCATGGCTGGCGGTAAAGTTGAAGAAAGTACAGTTTTTCGGCAGTGGCGGCAGCGTTGATGCCCACTCGGTCAGTGCCCCAGCATCGCCGGACGTCAGCGTATGCACCAGCAGGGGCGGCAATGTGAACTGGTAAACGAGGTGTGCTTCATCCCCTGCGCCGAAGTAGCTCAGGTTTTCCTTGTGCGGTACGTTGGTTTCGGTGATCAATAGCGCCCCGGGCGCCACGTACTCCATGACCGCGCGGATCAGTTTGACTATTTCATGAGTCTGCGGCAGGTGGATACAGGTTGTGCCAAGTTCCTTCCATAAATAAGCAATAGCATCGAGGCGGATCAAACGGGCGCCTTGTGACAGGTAGTGCAAGAGCACGCCGATCATTTCAAGCAGAACATCGGGATTGTTGTAATTGAGATCAATCTGATCGTCCGAGAAGGTCGCCCAGACGTAGCGTTTGCCCCGACGCGTGTGGACCGGCACTAGCAGCGGTGTATTGCGCGGGCGTGTCACTTGGGAAACATCGGTGTCAGATGGCATCTCGATGAAGTAATCACGCCCTGGCTGGGACCCGGCAAGATAGTCGGTAAACCATAAGGATTCACGCGAGACGTGGTTAATGACCAGGTCCGCCATCAGGTTATGCTGATCGGCGATGCGCCGTATGTGCGCCCAGTCGCCTAGATCAGGGTTAACTTCACGGTAATGCACCACGGCAAAGCCATCGTCTGAACTCCACGGAAAAAACGGCAGGATATGGACAGTGCTGAAGATGTTATTGAGGCGCTCGGTCAGAAAGCGTTCGAGCGAGTCGAGCGGCATGACATCTTTTTGATTATCGAGAATGCTGTCGCCATAGGTAATCAGGAACTGACTGCGTTCGGTCCACAGCGGTCGAGCCGGTGACGGGATGCTTTCCGTGTTGCGCGAAATAACGGTAAGCAGACGGCGGAGAATTTCCTCGGCGCGTTCGTTATAGACAAATTGAAGGTGGGAACGGGCTCTGGCGATAAACTCGTCTTCGCTGAGTGCTCTTACCGGAACGTTCGAGTGATCCATCGAGATTTCCTTTAGCCGAAGTCAAAAAGACAGTCATGCGTAAGCGCGCCGGCATGCAGTAGTCATAGTTATATCGGTATCTTTACCTATATTGATCGAAAAAAACGCTCGCTGCCAATAGGCGCTGTAGAGACAGTCGAAATAACAGTTGCAACTTATTAAGTGCTCAACGAGACTTACGGCCGAGCAGGAGGGGAGTATTCCCAAGGATTTTCAATGCACTACTTGCTATGAGTGGTGCATGACTACAGCGGTGTCGTCAGCACGGGGTTAATTCGAGCATGATCGAGCCCCCGGGACCGTTGGCTTGGTGAGCATGACACGGCGTTGAGCCGTCGCCGCCAAGCGGAAGAGACCTCCGGTAAATATTAACGGGCTTGTGGCGAGTAAATAAGCGCTCGGGTCGAGTGTGCCTTTTTCTCGAATGGCCCAAGGTTGCCGGAGGCAATAAAATGCATGTTCCCCTATGGATATGGGCGACGACGATCGCTGGTATCGCCGCGCTTTTCATCTTCGATTTCTATGCACACGTACGTAAACCCCATGCGCCGACGATAAAGGAAGCCGCGTGGTGGTCAGTCTTTTTCATTTCGCTGGCTTGCGTCTTTGGTGCCGGGTTATGGATGGTATGGGGACATCAGCACGGCATCGAGTATTTCGCTGGCTTCATCACCGAGAAGAGTCTTTCGGTCGATAACCTGTTTGTTTTCGTCATTCTCATGGCGAAGTTTGCCGTACCGCGTGAATTTCAGCAAAAGGCACTGCTGATCGGGATCGTTATGGCGCTGATCATGCGCGGCATTTTTATTGCTGTCGGCGCGGCTGCTATCAACCAGTTCAGTTGGGTATTCTATATTTTCGGCCTGTTTTTATTGTATACGGCGTTCAAGCTTGCCATTGAGAGCATGTCGCATGGCAAAGATGAGAAAGAAGACTACGAGCCCAACGCACTGGTCAAGTTCGCTCAGCGCCACTTGCCGGTCACCGAGGAATACCATAGTCAGAATTTGCTCGCCAAGGTTGATGGCAAGCGTGTGGTAACGCCGATGTTTATCGTCGTGATTGCGCTCGGCGTAACTGACTTGTTGTTTGCGCTCGACTCCATTCCAGCGATCTATGGGCTGACTCAGGAACCTTACATCGTCTTCACTACCAACGCCTTCGCACTGCTCGGGCTGCTGCAGCTTTACTTCCTGCTTGGTGGGTTGCTCGACCGTCTGGTGTATCTCGGCATTGGGCTATCAATCATTCTTGCTTTTATCGGCGTCAAGCTGGTATTCCACGCCATGGCCGAGAACACACTGCCGTTTTTGAATAATGGCCAGCCAATCGAGTGGGTGCCGCATATCTCGACGCCGCTGTCATTGTCGATCATTGTCGGTGTGCTGGTGATTACCACAGTGGCTAGCTTGCTCAAAAGCCGCAGCCAGCAAAAGACACAGTCTTCTTGATAAACGGATATGTAAATTAGCTGAAAAAGGAGACTCGTTTACGGTAACCCAAGGTAATTTCCTATCAAGTGGGAGGTTCCAGATGAAAGGGACCGTAAACGAGTAGAAGCATCTGAGTCATACAATAGGTGAGAGGATAGACATTATACGGGGTCACCGCCTTCATATTGGTCTACCGCTTTTTTTGCTTCATCTTCTGTATCGTATTCACCGAGCAGGATATCTTTTTCAGGGTCTACACCACGTACCTCATAGCGGTGTACTTCATCATCGTTACTCTTGTAAACGACAACATTGACTCGAGCTGTTCTGGGCATGGGTGCTTGATCAGGCATATCGTAATCTCGCTTATTTTATTGAATATGTATCCACTATAGCTCGTTTTGATGCATTACACAGACTTGGCATTCGAGCTGAAGATATAAGCCATGCGTGTCATGGCGTATGGCTACTTACATTGGCTAAGCGATCAAAGCATATGAAAAGAAATAAAGCCGCCTTTAAGGCGGCTTTACTCAATACAGAAAGGTATTAAATAGTTTAGCGACGTATTACGCGATAAAGTATCAACAGAATAATTGCCCCAAGCACCGCAATTATGAAACTGCCGAAGTTGAAGCCTGATACATCACCAAGGCCAAGCGCAGTTCCTATCCAACCACCGACTACCGCGCCAAGAATACCGATAATAATCGTAACGATGAACCCGCCAGGATCCTTGCCGGGCATGATAAGTTTGGCGATGGCGCCAGCGATCAAACCGAAGATGATCCACGTGATAATACCCATAACGTTCTCCTTGTAAGCCTGCTTCCTTTAAGTAAGCAATTTTCTAATGCTTACTCTATGTAATCTAGAAGGCCTGGCAAGCAAGGGCAAGTAGTTTCATTGTGTTAGTTCTAATCAGAACAATACGAGTGAGCGTCAATCAATGCGGACAATGCGACGGCGTGCGGGTAGGTAATAACAGAGCGTTATAAAGAGGATGAAACGAACATGCTCTGCTGCGCATGCGCAGCAGAGCATGTTGAATGAGCAGGCCTTAGTTGCTTCAGTGTCCAGAAAGCCTGGAAGCCACTAGGTGCGGGCAATCAGACGAAACGCGATAAGCAGTACTTGCGCCACAAGCGCTCCGGCCACAGCAACTGCGACCCCTGCCAGGCTAAATTCCCCCTCAGGGATAAGTTTGGCTACGGATATCGCAAACGTGATGATGACCGCACCTAGCGTGCTGATGCCTATTGAGCCCAGATAGCCCACCGCTATACGGGCCGGCATGATGAGATTGACCAGGGCGCCGACGACCATACCCGTTACAATCCAAGATAAAAGATCCATGAGTTGATTTCCTCTGTTGATAAATCGAAAGCGGTCACACCCCTCACTTGTTCATGCAAGCAAAGTATAGGCAGTACTCGTTAGGCTACGATGCACTGCTTACGCAGCATGATGTCTTTAAGTGGTTTGAAGGCTAAACGCCACCACGGGCTACGACAAGCGCATTTCCGCCACCTGACGGAGCGGTTACAATGTTTTGACATTATGCTGTGATTTGTAGGGGCGTGTGGCGTGACGTTACGCCGCATGCATCACGATTGTTTACGTCGGATAACGCCCGATGCACTGTCCTTTTTGTGGTACTTATGAAACCAAGGTGACCGATTCCAGACTGGTTGCCGAAGGCGATCAGGTGCGCAGACGACGCCAATGCCTCACATGCGGTGAACGCTTTACCACCTACGAAACAGCCGAACTGGTCATGCCTCGTGTCATCAAGGCCGATGGCTCACGTGAGACGTTTGATGCGCAGAAGCTGCGTGCCGGAATGCTGCGTGCGCTTGAAAAGCGCCCCGTCAGTGCGGAAAGTATAGAAGCCGCCATTGAACGTATTCGCCAACACTTGCGGGCCAAGGGTGAACGTGAAGTCAATGCTCGCCAGATCGGGGAGGCGGTCATGCAGCAATTGAAGCGTCTCGATCAGGTCGCCTATATCCGTTTTGCCTCGGTCTATCGTCGTTTTCAGGATCTCGATGAATTCCGTGCCGAGATCGACAGGCTTGCTCAGGAGCCAAAATTTTCACCCACGGATGAGAGCGACAAGCGCTAGGCTCGAGCCAAAGATAGGGACGTGCAGGCTTTTTCAGACAGATCGTTCACCACAGGAGAGAGCCTATGATTAGTTCCGTTCCGGAGCGCTACATGGCGCGTGCGCTTGAACTGGCACGGCGAGGTCTTTTTACCACTGATCCCAATCCCCGAGTGGGTTGTGTCATCGTCAAGGATGCCCACATTGTGGGGGAAGGGTATCACTTACGCACCGGTGAGCCGCATGCTGAAATCCACGCGTTGAATGCGGCAGGCGAGCAAGCACGTGGGGCAACGGCTTATGTCACGCTTGAGCCGTGCGCGCATTACGGTCGTACCGGTCCTTGCGCCCTGGCACTGGCCGAAGCCGGTATCGTGCGGGTTGTCGCGGCAATGAAAGACCCCAATCCGCTGGTGGCCGGTCGTGGATTCGCGATTCTTGAAGAGGCTGGCGTGGCGGTCGAGTATGGCTTGCTGGAGCATGAAGCGCGCCAACTCAATCCCGGCTTTATTTCACGTATGGCTCGCGGTCGCCCTTATGTCAGGCTCAAGATGGCAATGAGTCTCGATGGGCGTACGGCCATGGCAAGTGGTGAGTCGCAATGGATCACGGGCGCTGAGGCGCGCCGCGAGGTACAGCGGCTGCGAGCACGTTCAAGCGCCGTTATGACCGGCATAGACTCGATTCTCTATGATGATAGCCGATTGACGGTACGTGCCGAGCAACTCGGATGTGCCGATGCCGAGACTATAGCCATGCGTCAGCCGCTGCGCGTCGTGGTCGACTCGCGCCTGCGTATGCCGCTGGCGGCGAATTGTCTGACGCAGCCAGGCCGCACATTGATCGCGACGGCGCAGCAGGGGAATAACGAGCGTAGAGAACGTCTGTTGAATGCTGGCGCTGAGGTGATTGAGTTGCCAGATGAGACGGGCGAGCGGGTCGATCTCGCCGCACTGATGAGCCATCTCGCACAGCACGAAGGGTGTAACGAGGTGCTGCTTGAGACTGGCGCTACATTGGCTGGCGCGATGCTTGATGCTGAACTTATCGACGAAATGCATCTGTTCATGGCCCCGGCGTTACTTGGCGGACAGGCACGGCCGCTATTTGCATTATCGGGTATGACGTCTATGACACAGCAGCGGCGTCTGGACATTGATGATATCCGTGCAGTGGGTAAAGACTGGCGGATCATTGCCCGTCCTATATAAGCTGAAGAAGGCTCAATGCGAGCGCGATCAGGTAGCACCTGTCGTTACGTAGGAGTAATCTGGGCGCCCGTTGGCTGATTGAAGGTCGTTTTCAGCGGTCTGGTGTTCGCTGACATGGCATGGCCCTACCTGTGGGTAGGGGCCTGTAGAGCGAACTTGATAATGCATAACTTGCAAGGATTAAGAGCACCCATGGCGCTATCCCCGATCCAAGACCTGGTCGAAGATATCCGGCAGGGCAAGATGGTGATTCTCATGGATGATGAGGATCGCGAGAATGAAGGCGACATCATCATGGCTGCTGAGTGTGTGGAAGCCGCGCATATCAATTTCATGGCCCGTTATGCCTGCGGATTGATCTGCTTGCCGATGACACGAGAGCGCTGCGAACAGCTCGGCCTGCCGTTGATGGTGCATGCCAATGGGTCGGGGTTCGGTACCAAGTTCACCGTATCGATCGAGGCAGCCACGGGGGTCAGTACAGGAATTTCCGCCGCTGATCGGGCGCGTACCGTACGTGCTGCGGCTGCCCGCGGAGCAAGCGCTCGCGATATCGTTCAGCCTGGCCACATCTTTCCATTGATGGCTGAGCCCGGCGGTGTATTGCGCCGTGCCGGGCATACCGAGGCGGCGTGCGATCTGGCGGCAATGGCGGGATTCGAGCCGGCAGGCGTGATCTGTGAGATCATGAATGAAGATGGAAGCATGGCGCGTCGAGAGGAACTCGAACGATTTGCTGAACAGCACGATATCAAGATCGGCACCATTGCCGACCTGATTCATTACCGCATTCATAATGAACATACTGTCGAGCGCGTCGAGACGCAGGCTGTTGAAACGGCCTACGGCGCCTTCACGCTGCATTGCTTTTATGATCGTATTCAAGGCGCACATCATCTCGCCCTGACCAAGGGATCGTTCCGTGCCGATGTGCCTACCACGGTGCGTGTGCATATTGCCGACCCGCTGCGCGATTTGCTGACGCTTAAAAAGGAAGGCAGCCACAGCTGGACTGCTCAAGATGCCATCCGAGAAATTGCTGCTGCAGATTCGGGTGTGTTGGTATTGCTTGATGACGGCCGCCCCGCTCGAGATCTAAAGGATCAGCTCGACACCTTTTTCGAGCGTACGCGCTCTGCGCGCAACCCGGCGACCGATGGCGCTGGCAGCTACCTGACGGTTGGCACCGGCGCTCAGATTCTGCGCAATCTTGGTGTCGGCAAGATGCGTCTGCTGAGTTCACCGTGGAGGTTCTCGGCGTTATCCGGTTTCGATCTGGAAGTGGTTGAACAGCTCGGCGGAGATATCGCTGAGGCTGAACAACCGCTAGAATGAGCCCCTTTTGTCTGTCATTGGCCTGGATGCGTTGCATCCGCGTCCAGGCGTAGAGGAAGTTGAGGTTATGCAACCGATTGCTCAAGTGGAAGGCCGCTATACCGAAGTGGACGGTCGCTATGTCATCGTCGTAGGCCGTTTCAATCATCATGTCGTGGATTCGCTCGTCGAGGGCGCAATCGATAGTCTGGTTCGCCATGGTGTGGATGAAGAAAACATTGATCTGATCCATGTTCCAGGCGCCTGGGAGTTGCCGCTTGCGATCAAGCGCGCCCTTAAAGTGCTCAAGCCCGATGCGGTTATTGCGCTCGGTGCTGTCATCCGCGGCGGTACGCCGCATTTCGAATATGTTGCTGGCCAGTGCAACAGTGCCATGGCGAGCCTGCAACTCGAATTCGATACGCCGATTGCCAATGGCGTGTTGACGGTCAACACCATCGAGCAGGCAATCGAGCGTGCCGGCACCAAGGCGGGCAACAAGGGTACAGAGGCAGCGATGGCGGCGATGGAAATGGTGTCACTGTTGCGTCAATTCGGAGGAGGTGAGTCGTGAATGCACCTCGGCGTGCGCCGTCCAAGTCGCAGCTGGCTCGCCATGCCGCGCGCGAGCTTGCCGTGCAAGGGCTTTATCAGTGGCAGATGACAGGCAAGCCGTTGACCCAGTTGGAGGCCGAATTCCGTAGTCAAACCGCTGATGATGATCTGGCCGATCATGAGAATTGGGTCAAGGTCATGCAAATGGCCGATCTCGCCCTGTTTCATGAACTACTGCACAATGTGCCGCGCTATCGTGGCGAGCTTGATGACTACATCACGCCATTGCTGGATCGCAAGCTGACCGAGCTCGATCAGATTGAGCTGGCTATCCTGCGCCTGGGCGCCTATGAGCTTGCCAAGCGCATGGAGGTACCTTATCGCGTGGTAATCAACGAAGGCGTTGAACTGGCTAAATCCTTCGGCGCCACCGATGGACACAAATACATCAACGGCATTCTCGACAAGCTGGCCAACCGCTTGCGCAGTGCCGAGGTCAGCGCTCGCAGGCGCTGATGTCTGGCTGACATGCTCGGCGAATTCGATCTTATCAAGCGCTACTTCATCCATTCTCGTCACGGCCAGCGTCGTGACGATGGATATGGCATGGCGGATGAGCGTGCCGGTGTCGCCCTTGCACAGGGCGATGACTGTGCGCTGCTGATACCCACCCCAGGGCATCAGTTGGCCGTCAGCGTTGATACTTCAGTGGCGGGCGTTCATTTTCCTGAAGATGCACCGCCCGCGGCCATTGGGCATCGCGCACTGGCGGTTAATCTTAGCGACCTGGCAGCAATGGGGGCGACGCCACGTTGGTATGTGCTGGCCTTAACCTTGCCGGATATTGATCCTGATTGGCTGGAAGCCTTTGCACGCGGTATGCATACTCTGGCAGATGCCTGCGGTATCACGCTGGTCGGGGGCGATATTACTCGCGGCCAGTTGGCAATGACGATTACCGTGCATGGCGAGGTGCCTGCCAATGAGGCCATTACCCGCACTGGTGCCAGGGTCGATGACATGATTGCGGTGACGGGGCCGCTGGGCGGCGCCCATGCGGGGTTGATCGCCTGGCGTAACGGTGTACGTGATATGAACGATGCGCATCTTCACGCTTATCTAAAGCCATGGCCACGCCTGGAGGCTGGACGCGCTCTGCGTGGTCTAGCCAGTGCCGGACTCGATATTTCCGATGGTTTGCTGGGTGACCTGGCTCATCTATGCCAGGCTTCCGGTCTCGGCGCTCGGCTTGAAGCTGCTCATATCCCAGTGGCTTCAGGGCTTGAAAAAGTGCTGGGTGACCAGGCATTCGATGCCGCTCTTAATGGCGGTGATGACTATGAGCTCCTGTTTACCCTGCCTGAGTCCAGTCTCAGCGCAGCCCGAGCAAAGCTGGCCGCATGTGGACTGACGCTGAGTGTCATCGGGCGGATGTGCCAGGCCCCAGGAGTTCATGGCATCGACACGATACAGCACGGCTGGCAGCACTTTTATGGAGAGTCGCGATGAACCGTGCTCCTGCCAGCGTATGGCGCAATCCGACACACTTTCTAGCGTTTGGCTTGGGCAGTGGTGCAGCGCCCTTTGCGCCGGGGACCTTCGGTACGCTGGCCGCCATTCCTTTTTACTGGTTGATGTCTCATCTCTCGCTTGGCATGTACATGGCGGTCGTCGGTGTGGCGACCCTGTTAGGGTTCTGGGTGTGTGGCAAGACCTCACGTGACATGGGCGTGCATGATCATTCGGGTATTGTCTGGGATGAGTTCGTTGGGTATTGGCTGACCATGGCAGCCGTTCCTTTTTCCTGGCAGGCTGCCCTGTGGGGATTCATCGTCTTCCGTATCTTCGACGTTATCAAACCTTGGCCGGTACGTACCGTTGACCGGCGCGTCGCGGGCGGCCTTGGGATTATGCTTGATGATATCCTTGCCGGTATTTATGCCTGGAGCACCATGCATCTCTGGTTCTGGCTGCACTGAATGGCATGGCCTATAGGCTGAGACGCTTTAAATCAAGTATTAAAATGTTTTTCTGGCGCTCCGGACCCGCTGATGATAACGAGATAGTGCAGTCAAAAAGGATGGATAAGCAGTAATACGCGACATAAAGAACAGCAGCGCAGCGGATGCGTTTGTTTGCATGATCAGGGGAAGGGTATGAAGAAGAAGCTTGTCGTCATGTTCGTTGTTGTGATGGTCATCTTGGGTGCGGGGTATTTAGGCGGAGTGGCCTATAGCCGGCATGTGTTTGCTGAACAAATGGCACGCACCGTCGCACAGCTCAACGCGTCGTCTGACCTGACGGTAGAACAACGGGGCATTTCACGAGGGTTTTTCCATACCGAGGGCACGCTATTAATTGGGTTGAATAATGTTGCCATCGATCAACGCCCCGTACAGATTGAGCTGCCTTTTCGCGCCAGGCACGGTATTTTGTCTACTGACTTTGACGGCAGCATCGATATACAGACCGACCCGCAGGGGAAGTACCTGTTCAACGATTATCTCTCCCCTGGCAAGTCGATTGACTTAGATGCCAAGATTGCCAACCTTGAGGGGACAGGAGATCTGACGCTTACGTTGCCCGCTATAGATCTTGATAATCCTGACCACACTGTGACACTGCACGGTGGCCTTCTTCATTTTAGTGGTCAGCCCGGTGATATGACTTTGAATGGCACGCTTGAGGCATTTGCCTATCAAAATACCGATGACAAGATCATGCTGGGGCCGCTTTCTTTTTCTACGCATTACAGTAGTCAGGAGCATGATTTCGGTCAGCGCGATGAACTCAACCTTGCCAGTCTCAGCATCCATCGACGTAATGCGCTGCCGATCGCCCTTACCGATATTCATTACACTGGGCAGACGAGTCTGGAGAGCAAGGAGTTACGCTACCTGATGCATCTAATGATTGGCGGGGCGAGTGTTTCTCAGCAGCGGCTAGGCAGTGCAACGATGTCGGCCAGCCTCGATCGCATTAATGGTGAAGCGGCTTCCCGATTCTTCAATGGTCTACAGGATCGCTTTGCCGCTCAAGCGCCACAAGCGACGCCGGATTCCCAAGAGGACTGGCTGGATATGATCGCGCCTCTTGAGGAGTCTTTCTTTGCGATGTTCAAACAGTCGCCGCGCTTGACCATCGACCAGCTACAACTTGAAAGCCCGATGCTCGAACAAACGATGCAGCTTGAAGGCAGCATGGTCCTCGATGGCACTCATATAGACCAGATGCATATTGATGATCTGCGTGAAAAGCAGGGGCAGCAGAGTTTCTATAACCGCTTGCATGGCGATTTCACCCTATCCAATACGCCGCCACTGTTGGCATTGATTGCAGGGGTCGCGCCCGATCAGAGCACCCTTAACATTACCTTTGATGACAGCACGCTCAGTATCAATCAGCAGCCCTGGTACAATCTCGATTGACCGCGCTGCAACATGCTGTCGCCCCTTTACAAGGGCGGACAGCATGTTCGGTTTTGCCTTATCCTGCATGTTTAAGCCGGGCGGGTGACTGCTTCGGCCATCCCTCAAGACAACCATTCATCTCTAAACTCTTGATAATCAGCCTATGTGCCCGCATAGCTTAGGCAAATGGCTTACAGGCCCACTAGATCAAGGTGACAGAATGACTGAACGTGACGATCAGGCCGATGTTCTTTCCGATCTCGATGCCGGTCAGCAAGACCAAGATGATCAGCAGATTACCGGCCATGCCGTCGTGCCGACGCGTGATTATCTGCCTGAGCGTATCTATCTTCTGCCGATAAATAACCGTCCTTTCTTTCCTGCTCAGGTGCAGCCGCTGGTAATTAATCGCCCGCGCTGGAACGAGACCATGGAGCGGGTAGCGAATACACCGCATCATACCGTTGGGCTTGCCTTTGTAGGTGACGTGAATGACGACCCGCTCTCTGAGGATCAGTTTCCGACGATTGGTACGGCAGTCAAGGTCCACCGCGCAGAAGGTGACAAGGAGCAGATCCAGTTTATTGCTCAAGGCCTGCGTCGTTTCAAGGTGACGCGCTGGTTATCGCGTAAGCCACCCTACCTGGTTGAGGTCAGCTATCCTCACGAGCCGGTCGATAAGGACAATGACGAGACGCGTGCCTATGCGATGGCGGTAATCAACGGCATCAAGGAGCTTTTGCCGATCAATCCGCTTTACGGCGAAGAGCTGAAGCATTATCTCAATCGCTTCAGTCCCAACGAGCCGGGGCCACTGACCGATTTCGCTGCCGCAATTACCTCAGCCAAGGGCCCGGAGCTACAGGCGGTGCTTGAAACCTTGCCTGTGCTGGAGCGTATGCAAGGCGTGTTGCCACTGCTGCGCAAGGAAATCGAAGTCGCCCAGTTGCAAAGCGAGATTTCTCAGCAGGTCAACGCACAGATGCAGGAGCGTCAACGCGAGTTTTTCCTGCGTGAACAGCTAAAGATCATCCAGAAGGAGCTGGGCATCTCCAAGGATGATCGCGAAAATGATGTCGATACATTCAAAAAGCGCTTAGAGGGCCTAACCGTGCCCGAGCGTGCCAAGTCGCGGATCGATGATGAGCTGGCCAAGTTATCGGTGCTCGAAACCGGATCACCGGAATACGGCACTACGCGTAACTATCTCGACTGGTTGACCTCACTGCCGTGGGGGATCACTTCCAAGGACAAGCTTGATCTAGCCCATGCGCGGAAAGTGCTCGACCGTGATCATGATGGTCTACAGGACGTTAAGGATCGCATCATCGAGTTTCTCGCTGAGGGTACTTTCAAGGGCGATGTTGGTGGCTCGATCGTGCTGCTGGTTGGTCCGCCCGGGGTCGGCAAGACGTCGGTGGGACGCTCGATTGCTGAAACGTTGGGCCGCAAGTTCTATCGCTTCTCGGTGGGCGGGATGCGCGATGAAGCCGAGATCAAGGGCCACCGGCGCACCTATGTCGGTGCCATGCCGGGCAAGCTGGTCCAGGCGATGCGCGAGGTCGAGGTTGAGAATCCGGTGATCATGCTTGATGAGATCGACAAGCTCGGCCAGTCATTCCAGGGGGATCCGGCCTCGGCGCTGCTTGAAGTGCTCGATCCTGAGCAGAACGTCGATTTTCTCGATCATTATCTTGACGTGCGTCTTGATCTGTCGAAAGTACTGTTCGTATGTACGGCCAACCAACTTGATACCATTCCGGGACCGCTGCTCGACCGCATGGAGACGATCCGTCTGTCGGGCTATATCGCTGAGGAAAAAATGGCGATTGCCAAGCATCATCTCTGGCCGCGGTTGCTTGAGCGCGACAATATTCCCAAGAAACGTATCAATTTGACCGATACAGCGCTGCGCCAGGTGATCGAAGGCTACGCGCGTGAATCGGGCGTGCGTCAGCTCGAAAAGCAGCTGCACCGCATCGTGCGCAAGGCGGCGGTCAAGCTGCTTGAGGGCGAGCAGGAAAGCGTCAAGGTCTCGGTCAAGAATCTTGAAGAATTCCTTGGCGCGCCGATTTTCCGCAAGGAAAAAGTACTGAGTGGCGTTGGTGTGGTGACCGGCCTGGCCTGGACGTCAATGGGTGGCGCAACGCTGCCGATCGAGGCAACCCAGGTGCATAGCCTGCAGCGGGGGCTCAAATTGACCGGCAAGCTCGGTGATGTGATGCAGGAGTCGGCCAATATTGCCTATAGCTATACCATCGGCCATCTCAAGGAGTTTGGTGTCAAGACGGGGCATTTCGATGAAGCCTTCATTCACTTGCATGTGCCAGAAGGGGCTACGCCCAAGGATGGCCCATCAGCCGGGGTGACGATGACTACTGCGCTGTTGTCGTTGGCGCGTAACCAGAAGATTGCACGACCCTTGGCGATGACCGGCGAGATCACGCTGACCGGGCAGGTGTTGCCGGTGGGCGGCATTCGTGAAAAGGTGATCGCGGCGCGCAGAAGCGACATTTTCGAACTGGTACTGCCCGAGGCCAACAAGCGAGATTTCGATGAGCTGCCGGACTATCTCAAGGAGGGCGTCACGGTGCACTTTGCCAAGGTCTACAAGGATGTTGCCAAAGTAGTATTCGGCTAACTTCTCAGGGAAATTGATCTTCTCAGGGAAATTGATCTTCTCAGGGAAATTGATATACAGACGACGGCACCGATCATCGATCGGTGCCGTTTGCGTTTATTACGGCTCAAGTACCGGCTTAGGCGCTAAAGCAGGTATGGGCCGATCAGTTGCATACCATCATCGAGCTTGCGTCATGCGACGCCTTTAGTAGTGCTTCATCATTACGTAGCACAACCAGAGCATTCCCGGCGGTCGACTATCTACTGCTGGCCGAGCAGGGCATTCACTAACGACAGAAGGAGTACAAAAGTAAGAATAGAGGCGTGCCTTGGGGTTATTTCGACACGTTTGAACCGGAGATAACCAAGTAAGATCGTGCATTATCTTGGTACTGCTTCACGGGGTGATGGCGAATCAGCAGTCTGCTTTTTCGCGCCTGTGGCGACGGTTTTTACTCACTTACGTTCAAGGTAAGTCACCTGTGTCCTCTATAGACATGTCAGCGCCAGCCCCGTTTGTAGGTTTGGCACCTTTCCTGCGGATGAGCATTAATGGCGAGGATCTGCGTCCTATCGCACAGGAACAGCTACCTCGTGCCGAAGCTTGCCCCGAGGATGCCAACCTATGGATGAATCTAGCCACGCTCATGCTATGCCTGGGGCATCATGAGCTTGGTCTGGGCATTCAGGCGCACGCCTTGACCCGACAGCGTACATTCCATTTGGCAGCAGCACATCAACCCGCTCGGCTACGTGCCTTGTTGCTAATGGCGCCGGGCGATCTGGCGACCAACATGCCGCTGGACTGCCTGCTTGAAGACTGCGATATCGACTTGCTGATGTATTACGTCAGTGAGGAAGGAGATCCCTTGGCAACGGCGCTGCCGGAACACAATCTCGTGATGGTAGCGATGAGCGAATCTGATGAGAATCGGCCGTTATTAACCGCCTTGGAGCCTTTGTTAGCGGATTGGCCCAAGCCCGTTATCAACCGGCCGCAGGGAGTTGCCAATACAGATCGTGAGCGAGCCAGCCAACTGCTGCAGGGCGTAGAGGGGCTATTGATTCCGCCCACGTTTCCTACCAGCCGTACTGAGTTACAGCGTGTCATAAGTGGAGAGAAAACGCTGGCGGATATTTGTCATGACATCGATTTTCCCGTCATTGTGCGTCCGCTGGGGTCGCATGGCGGGCATGGATTGGAGCGGGTGGCCGATACCGATGAGCTGGCGGATTACCTGACGCGGCTGAGCGGTGAGGATTTTTTCGTTTCTGCGTTCATCGATTACAGTGACGGTGACGGTCTGTTTCGCAAGTATCGGGTCGTTCTGGTCGATGGAGAGCCTTTCGCCAGCCACATGGGGATTTCCAGTCATTGGATGATTCATTACCTCAATGCCGGCATGTACGAGGACGCTGCCAAGCGCGCCGAGGAGGGTGCTTGGATGGAAAGGTTCGACGCCTTCGCGCTGCGCCATCGTCACGCCTTGAATGCGATTGCTGAGCGCAGCGGCCTGGATTATCTCTGCATCGATTGTGCCGAAACTCGCGATGGTGAGCTGCTGGTATTTGAAATTGGTCATGCCATGGCGGTACATGCCATGGATTCGATCGAACTGTTTCCCCACAAGCAGGTACATATGGCCAAGGTCAAAAGCGCACTGCGCAGCTATCTGTTACGCCGGGCCGAGGGCGGTGCTCAGGCGCAGAAAACCGGAGGTGTTGAAGTATGAATCCACGCAATGGCTTGAATTTTTCCGGTGGTCCCGGCGCGTTGCCCGAAAGCGTACTGCGCGAGGTGCAGCAAGCCATTATTGAGGTGCCGGAGGTTGGCTTGTCGGTGCTGGGTATCAGCCATCGCTCGGACTGGTTCGCTGCCGTGGTAACAGAGTTGGAGAACAACATCCGCAGCCTGCTCGGCCTGGGCGATGATTATCACGTGCTGCTGCTACAGGGCGGTGCGACTCAGCAGTACACGATGGTACCGATGAGCCTGTTGCTGCCGGGTGGCGCGCCTGCGGATTATCTGGATACCGGGTACTGGAGTGCCAAGGTGCTGCCCGAAGCGCGCCGTCAGGGGCCTATTCGAGTCGTGTGGAGCGGTCAGGATAATGGCTTTAGACGTTTGCCTGTGGATGAAGAGCTGCAATTCGCGACTACAGCGCCTTACTTGCACTATGTCTCCAATGAGACGGTGGAGGGCTTGCAGTTTCACCGCATGTTGGGATCCGATGAGGTGGTGCGCGTCTGTGACATGTCCTCGGATTTCCTCTCGCGACCGATTGAAGCGAACCGCTTTGGATTGATTTATGCTCACGCGCAAAAGAACGTCGGCCCCGCCGGCGTTACCGTGGTAGTGGTACGGGATGAGCTGATCAAAAATGCCCCAGAAGATCTGCCCGGCTTTCTGGATTACCGTAGCCATGCTCGCGCCCATTCCAACTTCAACACGCCACCGGTATTTGCCATTTATGTGGTGCTGCTGGTGACACGCTGGCTGATGCAGGAAATCGGCGGGCTCAATGCCATGGATGCACTCAACCGTACCAAGGCGGCGCTGCTTTATGACGTACTGGATAGCAGCGAGAGCTTTTATCAAGGGCGGGCGGCCGTCGCGGATCGTTCATTGATGAACGTGGCCTTCAACCTGTCCAATACGGCATTGGAACAGCGTTTTATCGCTGAAGCGGAGGCGGCCGGGTTTTCTGGCTTAAAGGGGCATCGTGCCATCGGCGGCCTGCGTGCCTCGCTCTATAATGCCGTGACGCTGGAGGCAGTGGAAAAACTGGCCAGCTTCATGGCGGACTTTCGACACCGTCAGCAGCGCTAAGAGAGAGGGCGGCATTGGCAAATGTCGCCCTTTCCCGTTAAGGGCGAGGCGTTACAAGAGGAGAGCTGTTCCAGCGTTGGTAGACCAATAGTTGATGCTGGTCAAGGCGATATCTCCATGACAAAATGAAATCCTCACCTGGACACCCAGCGGCCGTCAGAGCCGTTGACTAGACGCTAGTCGCTTATCCAAATAGAAAATGAGGATTTCCATGCCCCAGTATCGCTCCCGGACGACGACGTCGGGTCGAAATATGGCCGGCGCACGCGCACTGTGGCGCGCCACCGGTATGCAGGATGATGACTTCCAGAAACCGATCATCGCTGTTGCCAATTCCTTCACCCAGTTCGTGCCGGGCCACGTCCACCTAAAGGACATGGGTCAGCTGGTCGCCCGCGAAATCGAGAAGGCCGGCGGCGTCGCCAAGGAATTCAATACCATCGCGGTCGATGACGGTATCGCCATGGGCCACGACGGGATGCTTTATTCGCTGCCATCGCGCGACATCATCGCCGACAGCGTCGAGTACATGGTCAATGCGCACTGCGCCGATGCGCTAGTGTGTATTTCCAACTGCGACAAGATCACCCCCGGGATGCTGATGGCCGCGATGCGCCTCAATATTCCGACTATCTTCGTTTCCGGCGGGCCGATGGAAGCGGGCAAGACCAAGCTGCTTGACCATGGCATCGATCTAATCGATGCCATGATCTCTGCCGCCGATGATAAGTACAGCGACGACGAGATCGCCGAAATCGAGCGTAGCGCCTGCCCGACCTGCGGCAGCTGCTCCGGCATGTTCACCGCCAATTCGATGAACTGTCTGACCGAGGCGCTGGGGCTGGCGCTGCCGGGCAACGGCACAGTGCTGGCGACCCATGCCGACCGTCGCCGCCTGTTCGAGACCGCTGGTCACCGCATCGTCGAGCTGGCCAAGCGCTACTATGAAGGCGACGAAGCTCACCTGTTGCCGCGTGCAATCGGTTGCAAGGATGCCTTCAGAAATGCGATGACGCTCGATATCGCTATGGGCGGCTCGACCAATACCATCCTGCATCTGCTGGCTGCCGCACAGGAAGCTGAAGTCGACTTCACCATGGCTGACATCGACCGGCTGTCACGTGAGGTGCCACAGCTGTGCAAACTGGCGCCCAATACGCAGAAATACCATATCGAAGATTGCCATCGAGCTGGCGGCATCATGGGCATTCTCGGCGAGCTTGACCGCGCCGGCGTGCTCAACACCTCACTGCCGACCGTCTATGGCGATACGCTCAAGGCTGCTCTCGATGAGTGGGATATCATGCGCAACCCTTCACCGGAAGTGGTCGAGTTCTTCAAGGCCGGCCCCGGTGGCGTGCGTTCGCAGGAGGCATTCTCTCAGGCAGCGCGCTGGCCGAGTCTGGACGGCGATCGTGCCAATGGCTGCATCCGTGACCTCGAACACGCCTTCTCGCGTGAAGGCGGGCTGGCAGTACTCTACGGCAACATTGCCGAGAACGGCTGCGTGGTGAAGACGGCCGGCGTCGACGATTCGATTCTGATCTTCGAGGGCCCGGCCCATGTGGTCGAGTCACAGGATCAGGCTGTTGAACATATCCTTGCCTGCCAGGTGAAGGAAGGCGAGGTTGTCGTCATCCTTTACGAAGGGCCGAAGGGTGGGCCGGGCATGCAGGAAATGCTCTATCCGACCTCGTATCTCAAGTCAAAAGGGCTCGGCAAGGCGTGTGCACTGATGACCGACGGGCGTTTTTCCGGCGGTACCTCGGGATTGTCGATCGGTCACGTCTCGCCTGAGGCGGCTGCCGGCGGCGCGATCGGTCTGGTGCAAAGCGGCGATCTGATCCGCATCGACATTCCTCACCGCACGATCGACGTCAAGCTTTCGAGTGAGGAGCTGGCAAAGCGTCGTGAGGCGATGGAAGCCAAGGGCCGTGATGCCTGGAAACCCACCATCAAGCGCGAGCGAAAGGTGTCGGCGGCGTTAAAGGCCTATGCCATGCTGGCGACTTCTGCTGATCGCGGCGCGGTCCGTGATCTCGACAAGCTCGAGGAGCGTTGAGTTTCTCGCCTGTTTCGAGCTTAAAAGCCCGCCGTATTCCGGCGGGCTTTTTTATACGTGCAAAGTGAACTTGGGTTCACAGTGAGGGCGAAGGAATGGCTGGCCGCTATGCCTTATGTAGGCTTTGCATGTCCATTTCGAACAAGTGATGCAAAAACGGCTAATCCAGCAGCGTTGCCAGGCAAGGCCGTTTAACAGCGGGGCAGGGCGTCAATATGGCTGCTGTCGTCTTGTCTCCTGCCGTTATCGGTTCATCGCTACACTTGAATGTGCCAGATATCGACAGGTGACAAATTTTATCGTCTGGTGATTAAACCTTGTTTTCTAAGGTCATCGGCATGCTCTCTTGATTGGTCATGATGGGCTAACCTGTAACGGTAACCTTGTTAATCCAAGGATGACCTGGCCAGAGGAGTAAAATCGATGTGAAGGAAATAAGAATACGAAAGGCCCAGCTGTCTGACGCGCCTGTTATGGCGCAGCTCGCGGCCGAGCTGGATATCTATACGACCCACGGCGAGCTGGAGCAGCAACTGGGTATTTTGCTGGAGGAGCCGGAGCATCTCGTGCTGGTGGCGACCGATACCGAAGAAAGCGATGAGCCTGTTGGTTGGTTACATGCCCACGTCGTGATGGGTATCGCTGTGCCGACGTCAGTGGAGGTCAGTGCCTTGATCGTCAAGACGCGTTGGCGTCATCACGGTGGTGATAGGCAGCTGATAAAGGAGGCGATGGCTTGGAGTCAGCAGCAGGGCATCGACGTGTTCCGTACGCTTAGTAATGATACCAGTGAAGATGTACAAAACTTTTATAACGATCAGGGACTCATGTTGGTAGCGCAACAAAATGTTTTTGAAGTAAGTTTGTCTGAGAAATAAGACGTTATGGCGTTATTAATCCAAAAGAAATAACTGTTTTCACTCAAGCATCAGAACTGCTTAATTGAATAAAAGAAATAAGCACGCCGGACCATGTTTACAATAACGTGGTTCAGTTCAGCCTTTAACAGGAGATAAAGAGATGATGAAGTATTCTTCAGCAATTTTTGCTACAGCACTGTTGGTATTTTCGATGCAGGCTTCAGCAGCAGGATCTAATCAGGAAAATAACAGTACGATAGGGGTACCTGATCATGGAATCACCAACATGAGTGATGACGAAGATGTTCGGGAAGCCGTCAAAGAACGTGCAGCTGAAGTAAGTAGCTCCGGGATGGAAGCCGATGGTGTTGCAAGCAAAAGCAATTATTCCTCGGAGAATACCGATACGAGTACAGGGCCTCGGGGCAGTGGTGAGAAGCGTCAAGGGACCGTAAATTCTTCACATCAAGGAGCGCCCGGTGAAGGAAACTCCCAAGCTCAGGGAGGTGACTTGTCGGTTCACGGCGATAAGCCCAATGAAAGTACTAACTCTTCACATTAAGTCCCAACGCATGTCCCGATAGTTGTCAGTATAACCGCTTGTTGGGATATGCCGTTAATGTCTCCATTAGCCACGCTAGCTTCTTAATACAGGCTGAATAGCAGCAAAAAGAAGGTTGTACATAACTTTGACGATATGCGTTATGTGTTCTAAGGTAAAAAACAAGGCTAAACGGTAAGTGCAATAGTGAATGCACTGCTGATGTAGCAATTTTAATCTTGCGCTAACTAGAGTGGGTGTGGAATATCCAAGGAAGGTAATGTTCAGAATAAGCGCTTTTTCAGGAAGAAAGGTAATATTCTGGATGAACTATTTAAAGCCCTCGCTTATAGAGGCGATTGGGTATTCGGCCTCGGCCACTGGACGTGACAGGAGGAAGGAACCATGAAGAAACTGATTGCAACGGCGTTTTGTGCGGCATTTACGCTTCCGGCCATGCAGACTATGGCAGCAGGTAATGAAGCGAGCGGTAACAATGCCAACAGCGCTGTACAACAGGAGTCACAACGCAACAGTCAGGTACCGACCAATAACCCGACCGGTGATGGTCAGGAATATATGGGGAGCAAGGCGGATAGCCAGCCGTTGAACAAAAATGGTAGCTCTTCAAAGAATCAGGGTAATGCCACTGATAGTGCTACTCAGCAGAAATCACAGCGTAACAGTGAAGTGCCAGCGAATAATCCTTCCGGACATGGACAGGAATATATGGGCACCAAGAGCGATAGTCAGAAACTACAGGGTCAAAATAGTTCATCGGGAAGTAACCCCAATGGCTCAGGTCCTGACGAAACAGGTTCAGCTGCTGCAGTAACTGATACTGGTCGGCAGGGACATTCTGCTCAAATGGAAGAAAAAGTCTCGCCGGGAGGCCCTACTGAGCAAGGCGATAGCCCCGGGGATAACAAGCAGTAATTTATTCCTGTCGCTCTTTTGTTCGTTAGGCATTATTAGCGAACCGATAAATACCGCCGACTTGTTCGGCGGTATTTGTTTGTCCAGCTCTACCAAATTAACGGCATGGTTTCATCGCGCATGCGTTCTCGGGCAATGAAAAGTGCTGCAATGGCACGCCCTTCATGAAAGTCCTCACGGGACAGCAATGATGCCAGCTCATCCATACGGTAGCGTTCCGTGACGATAGGCTCCGGCTCATCGCCTGCCAAGCGTTCTTCATATAAACCAGTTGCCAGTACCACGCTGATACGGTGACTCATGTAGTTCGGTGCTACGCTAAGCTCGGTCAATGGCACGATGTTATGGGCACCGAAGCCGCATTCTTCCTTCAGTTCTCGGTTGGCGGCCGTGATGATGTCCTCACCCGGGTCGACAGCACCTTTGGGTAGCGTGAGTACGTAGTCCTCGAAACCGGCAGCATATTCCCGAATGAGTAGAACATGGTCAGGATCGGGCATGGCGACGATCATGACGGCGCCATTACCTGTACTGCACAGGCGTTCGAAAGTACGGGTACTGCCATTGGAAAATGTCAGGTCGAGAGCTTCGACGCGGAACAATCGACTGCGTGCCTTCTCTTCTCTTGCCGTAATTAATGGTTTGCTATCCTGTGCCATGGTTCGCTCCTTTTTCTTGATCATTCAAGTATGGCCATCGGTAGCTTTTCTGGCGATAAGGATCTCCTTGTGGGTCAGTGGTGGCTGAGTGCTATAGGCACGAATGACGGGTAACGCCTATACTGCCAAGTCCATTCTTTTCCCGTGTTTACTTTCATGATTGACTGGCATGCCATTGATACCGTCCTGCTTGATATGGACGGCACTCTGCTGGATCTTCATTTCGATAGTCATTTCTGGCTTGAACATCTCCCCAGACGTTACCGTGAACTGCATAAGCTTGATGAACAGGCGCAGCAGATACTTGTCGAGCGTATTCTGGGTGAGCGCGGCACCCTCGACTGGTACAGCCTGCGCTATTGGAGCCGTGAGCTTGGCATTGATGTGCTGGAGCTGAAACGCGAGGTGCAGCATCTGATTCGTTTTCGCAGCGATGCACCCGAATTCCTGGCCTGGCTCAAGCAGGCGCCGGTGCGTGTGGTGCTGGCGACTAATGCCGACCGTGCTGGCGTGGCGCTCAAGCTGTCGTTGACAGGCCTCGATAAGTATCTCGATGCGGTCGTCTCATCCGAGGATGTCGGCTATGCCAAGGAGTCAGCCGAGTTCTGGCAAGCACTGGCCGAAATCGAGCCCTTTGATCCACAGCGCACCTTGTTTATTGATGACAATATCGCAGTGCTCGAAAGCGCGCGCAATTATGGTATCCGTCATTTGCTGGGCATCCTTCAGCCTGACAGTAGCCAGCCCGAACGTGAACTGGCCGGCTTTGAATCCTTGAGAACATTCGCCTCGATCCTGCCGGCTGAATACCTTGCGAATATCCCTTCTCGCCACAATATTAGTTATTAGATATCCCTGATAGGGAAGTGAACATAGGGGAGATAACCATGAGTGAGCAGGTTCGCATCGATAAATGGCTGTGGGCGGCGCGTTTTTTCAAGACGCGTGGCTTGGCGAAAAAAGCCATCGAAGGCGGGAAGGTTCATTACAACGGCGAACGTGTCAAAACCAGCAAGAATGTCGAGGTGGGTGCCATGCTCAAGGTACCACAGGGCTGGGACACGCTTGAAATTGAAATTGTCGATGTTTCCGATCAGCGACGCGGTGCGCCTGAGGCGCGTGCGCTTTATCGTGAGACCGAGCAAAGCGTTGTGCGGCGTGATCGCGAGGCTGAGAACCGCAAACTGGCCAACCAGTCAATGATGGCGCCCAAGAATCGCCCCGACAAGAAAGGGCGTCGTGACATTCACCGTTTCCAACGTCAGGTGCTGGACGACTGATGCCAATATCGCTATTGCCCTCGTGACGATAGCGGCTTTTATCCTCAGGTACCCTTACCTCCGAGAAGTTCATGGATCACATACAACGTTTTCTTTTCGACGACACCAACGTGCGCGGCGAACTCACTGTATTGCATGAGTCGTACAAGGACGTACTGGTTCGCCATAACTATCCTGATGTCGTCAGCCGTCAACTTGGCGAGCTGCTTGCTGCGGTGGCGCTTTTAACCGCTACCGTCAAGCTTGACGGTGTGTTAAGCCTTGAAATCCGCGGCAATGGCCCGGTCTCGCTACTGATGGCGGAATCCAACCCCGGCACAGGTGAAGAGGCGCAGCGATTGCGAGCGATCGCGCGCTTCGATGAGCATGCGGCTCTCCCTGATGATAAGGCAACGCTGCCTGAGCTCATGGGCGATGGTCATATCGTAATAACGCTCGATCCTAGCGATGGCCAACGTTATCAAGGGATCGTTGCGCTTGAAGCGGAGACACTGGCCGGTTGTCTTGAAGCATATTTCGAGCGTTCCGAGCAGCTACCGACACGTCTGTGGCTTGCATCCAATGGGGAGCGTGCCGGTGGCCTGCTGGTCCAGAAACTGCCAGATGATGCCAGTAATCTCGATCCGGATGCCTGGAATCGCATCAATATGCTTGCTGAGACGCTAAGCAATGATGAGCTGTTGACACTTGCTCCGAAGGAGACGCTGTTTCGCCTCTTTCATGAAGAGACAGCACGGGTTTTCGAGCCGGCGCCGCTTGCCTTTGGTTGCACCTGCTCTCGTGAACGTTTTGCCCAGGCGTTGCACCGTATCGGCGCTCAGGAATTGCATGAGATTGTCTCTGAGCAGGGCGAAATCGATACACAATGCCATTTCTGTAATACACGCTATGTGTTTTCTGCCGCTGAGGTCGAGGCGTTGATTGATACCCCCGATGCGCCTTCTCCCACGCTGCATTGATGCTGATGTGTGCCTCTCTTCACCACAGACCCACTATAGCCTGCATGGGTGGGTCTGCTGAGGAGGTATATGCTATATCCGGCGCCTGGCAAGAGGTAAGTTTCCCCGCCTTGCTACTTTTGTCATAATGTCGCTCCTTCGCTCGGGGCGACTACTCGCATGGCTTGTCAATAGCGTGGAAGCGCTTGTAAAAAGAGCGTTGAGAACATAACCAAAGCTAACGAGAGAGCGGCGTAACGCCGAGGACACGCATAATGACCATGAATCAAGACAGCGCAGCACGTTCGCATTCTGGCCAGGCCCATCTCAACTTGAGCGCTGCCGAGTTGATTGAACTTGCCATTACTCGTGACGAGGGGAGCCTGGCCGCGAACGGGGCCCTGGTAGTCGAGACAGGAGAGCGAACCGGGCGGTCACCGCTGGACCGTTTCATCGTCGATGAAGCGTCCACCCGCGATCTTATCGATTGGGGCAAGGTCAATCGTCCCTTCGATGCCGATAAGTTTGATGCCTTGTGGGAACGCGTCGAGGATTATCTGACCAAGGATACGAACTTCGTCAGTGAACTTCATGTCGGCTCCGATCCCGAGCATTATCTGCCGATACGGGTCACTACCGAAACCGCCTGGCACAGTCTCTTCGCACACACGCTCTTCGTTCGTCCTGAGCAGTACAATCCTAAGAGCAAGAGCGAATGGTTGATTCTCAACGCCCCGCATTTTGCTTGCGAGCCCGCTCGTGACGGTACTAACTCAGACGGTACCGTTATCATTAACTTTGCTCGGCGTCGTGTATTGATCGCTGGCATGCGTTATGCCGGCGAGATGAAGAAAGCGATGTTCTCGGTTCAGAACTTTCTACTACCGGAAAAAGACGTACTGCCGATGCACTGCAGTGCCAACGTCGGTGAGAACGGTGAAACCACGCTATTTTTCGGGCTCTCTGGTACGGGTAAGACCACGCTGTCCGCTGATCCTGAGCGCTATCTGATCGGTGACGATGAGCACGGTTGGGGCGAAGGCACCGTCTTCAATCTCGAAGGTGGATGCTATGCCAAGACCATCGATCTGACCGAGAAGAACGAGCCCATCATCTATCGGGCGATTCGCTTCGGCACGGTGCTTGAAAACGTCGTACTACATGATGACCGCGAACCTGACTACACGGATGTATCGCTGAGTCAGAATGGCCGCGCGGCATACCCGCTGGAGTTCGTTGAAAAGCGGACGCTAGAAAATCGCGCCGGTGAGCCTAACGCCATTATCTTTCTGACATGTGATATGAGTGGCGTATTACCGCCGGTCTCGATCCTCTCTAAAGAAGCCGCAGCCTATCACTTTCTGTCAGGCTATACCGCCAAGGTCGGTTCAACAGAAATCGGCTCCTCTGAAAGTCTGGAAGCCACGTTCTCGACGTGCTTCGGTGCGCCATTCTTTCCGCGCCCCGCTCACGAATACGCTGAACTTTTGATCAAGCGTGTCGAGGCATTTGGCTCAAGGGTCTATCTCGTCAATACGGGGTGGAGCGGGGGTGCCTATGGGCACGGCGGCAGTCGCTTCAGCATTCCGACGACGCGTGCGATTATCAATGCTATTCAGAGTGGCGAACTCAAGGATGCCGAAACGCAGCATTTGTCCGGTATCAACCTAACTGTGCCGTGTCGTGTTTCCGGAGTAGATTCGACTATCCTCAATCCGCGCGAAACATGGGCGGATAAAGCGGGTTATGACGAGCAGGCACGTGAGCTGATCGCCAAGTTCGTCGATAATTTCCAGAAGTTTACCGGTGTTGATGAGGCTATCGTCAAGGCGGGTCCTCAGCTTGTTTAAGCGAGCATGTGTGGCTCACTGTTGACAAGATAGTGGTTCATGAAGGAAGGCCAAGGCCTTCCTTCTTTCATTTGTTTTGCACGCTTTGACTGGATTCAGTCTCGGCGTGACCTAGCACTTTATGATACTTTGGCGTCACGTTTTAGACCGACTGCCAAGGTGACATGGACGCTAATCAATCTGCGCTTGCCGCACGTATCGCTGAAGAACTCAATGTTCGTCCCCAACAGGTCGTTGCGGCCGTCACGCTGCTCGATGAGGGGTCAACCGTGCCGTTCATTTCTCGTTACCGCAAGGAGTTAACGGGTGGGCTTGATGATGGCCAATTACGCTCTCTCGAGGAGCGTTTGCGCTATCTGCGTGAGTTGGAAGAACGTCGGAGCTCAGTCATTGCTGCGATCGACGAGCAGGGCAAGCTCGATGCCACGCTGAAGGCTCAACTGCTTGCTGCCGATACCAAACAACGCCTCGAAGATCTTTACCTTCCTTATCGCAAGAAGCGCCGCACCAAGGCGCAGATTGCCCGTGAGGCCGGTCTTGAGCCACTCGCTGATGCGCTGTTGAACGACCCGACGCTCGGTCCGGAAACAACCGCAGCAGACTATGTCGACAGCGCCAAGGACGTTGCCGATGCCAAAGTTGCGCTTGATGGTGCCAAGCAGATTCTGATGGAACGCTTTGCCGAAAACGCCGAGCTGGTAGGGCGACTGCGCGATAGGCTGTGGCAGGAAGGTGAGCTGCATGCCAAGGTGCTCGCCGGCAAGGAGAGCGATGGCGCCAAGTTCTCTGATTACTTCGATCATCGCGAGACGTTATCGAAAACACCGTCGCACCGCGCGTTGGCCATGTTTCGCGCGCGCAACGAAGGGGTGCTGGGGCTATCCATTGTCTTGCCTGAAGAAGAGGATGCTCCCATTCATCCGGCGGAAGTCGAGGTGGCGCGCACCTTTGGTATCAAAGATGAGGGGCGGCCTGCTGATCGCTGGCTGAAAGAAGTCGTGCGCTGGACATGGCGCGTGAAACTTTATACCCACCTTGAAACCGAGCTGCTTGGCCGGCTGCGTGAGCAGGCCGAGGTGACAGCAATCAACGTATTTGCCGACAACCTCAAGGATCTGCTGCTGGCAGCTCCGGCAGGCGCCAGGCCAACTCTGGGTCTCGATCCGGGGCTGCGGACCGGGGTGAAGGTCGCCGTCATTGATGCTACCGGCAAGTTTGTTGATCAGGCCACCATCTATCCTCATGTGCCGCAAAAGCGATGGGATGAGGCATTAGCGACACTAGTCGCGTTGTGTAAAAAGCATAGCGTTGAGTTAATTGCTATTGGCAACGGCACCGCCAGCCGTGAAACCGACAAGCTGGCCGCTGAAGTCGTCAAGCTCGTCAACGATCAAAAAATCAGCAAGATAATGGTCAATGAGGCAGGCGCTTCAGTCTACTCGGCCTCTGAATTTGCGGCCAAAGAATTCCCTGACCTTGATGTCACCATTCGTGGTGCGGTGTCGATTGCGCGTCGCTTGCAGGACCCGCTGGCCGAGCTGGTCAAGATCGATCCCAAATCAATCGGTGTGGGCCAATATCAGCATGACGTGTCGCAGTTGACGCTGGCGCGTACGCTGGGTGCCGTGGTCGAGGATTGTGTCAATGCTGTAGGCGTTGATTTAAATACCGCTTCGACGGCGCTACTTGCCCGTGTATCGGGTCTCAATGCGACACTTGCCGATAATATAGTGGCATGGCGCGATGCCAATGGTGCTTTTCGTAACCGTCGTCAGGTGCTCGACGTGAGTCGTCTCGGCCCGAAGACCTTTGAGCAATGCGCCGGTTTCTTGCGCATTATGGAGGGGGATAATCCGCTCGATGCTTCTGCTGTACATCCCGAAGCCTATCCGGTGGTCGAGCGCATCGCGCATTCGAATGCACGTGAGGTCAAAGGATTAATTGGCGATAGTGGCTTTCTTAAAACAATCAAGGCCAGCGATTACGTTGATGAGCGTTTCGGCTTACCAACAGTAACCGATATTCTGGGAGAATTGATTAAGCCCGGTCGTGATCCACGTCCTGAGTTTCGTTTTGCTGAGTTTCAGGAAGGCGTTGAAGAAATGAAGGACTTGCGTCCCGGCATGGTGCTTGAAGGCGCTGTCACCAATGTTACGCACTTCGGGGCATTTGTTGACATCGGCGTACATCAGGATGGGCTGGTACACATTTCGGCATTATCCGATAAGTTCGTTTCTGATCCGCGCGAGGTCGTCAAGGCAGGCGACATTGTGCGTGTCAAGGTGATGGATGTCGATCTGGAGCGTAAGCGCATTGGGTTGAGTATGCGGCTTTCCGATGAGCCTGGCGAAGGTGGCAATGCACGCAGTTCGCATGAGCGTACGCCACCCAAGCGCAACTCATCTCCACGTCCGGCAGCATCAAGCAAGCGTACCGAGGGTGGCGGGGCGCTGGGTTCTCTGGGCGAAGCATTGCTGAAGGCCGGTGCGAAGAAGCGCTGACCATCGTTGGCCTGGGGCAAAATGCTTGCAAGCTAACAACATGCCACCATAATGATGAATTAATTTACGGGGCCGTATCTTTCGGCTCCGTTATGTTATTAACGGCACGAGTATCGCTTGTGTCGAAACCATTTGGAGAAGCGCGCTTCTCCCCGTGAGAGAAGGTGTTTACCCTTGTCTGAGCAACTCGCCTACCGTATCGATGGGCTCAAGGGGCCGGCCCGTCAGGGACTATTCGGTCGTATTCATCGTGGCATCGAAAAAGAAGGACTGCGTGTCGATACTCAGGGGCGTATTGCACAGACGCCGCATCCTGAGACGCTGGGGTCGAAGTTGACTCATCCGCATATCACCACGGACTACTCAGAAGCGCTGCTTGAGTACATCTCGCCGGTTTACAGTCGTCCGCGTGACGCGCTGGCGTTTTTAGGCGACCTTCATCGCTTCAGCTACCGCTATCTTGGCGATGAGTTGATCTGGCCTGTCAGCATGCCTGCAGGGCTGAATGGTAATGACAGCGTTCCGATTGCCGATTATGGCCATTCCAATATTGGCACCATGAAGCAGGTTTATCGTAAGGGACTCGATGTTCGTTATGGTCGGATTATGCAGTCAATCGCGGGCATTCATTATAATTTTTCATTGCCTGAGGCGCTGTGGCTTCATCTACAGCAGCTTGAAGGACAGGATGGGGTGTCGTTGGATGCGTTTCGTTCACGGCGCTATTTTGAACTAATCCGTAACTTCAGGCGCAACAGCTGGTTTTTGATGTACTTGTTCGGCGCATCGCCGGCCGTGGATGAAAGTTTCCTTGAAGGACGTAATGTCGGGTTGAAACGCCATGCCAAGCGTACGCTGCTATCACCCTATGCCTCGTCACTGCGTATGAGTGACCTTGGGTATCAGAACAAGGTACAGGCGCAACTCAAGATCTGTTTCAACTCACTTGAAAACTACGTCGGTACGTTGCGTCATGCTATTTCTACGCCTTGGCCGGCCTATGCGGACATTGGTGTCGAAGCCGATGGTCAGTGGCGTCAGCTCAATGCCAACATCTTGCAGATCGAAAACGAGTATTACAGCGATATTCGTCCCAAGCGAGTGGCGCGCCATGACGAAACGCCGACTCAGGCGCTTGAATCGCGCGGCGTGGAGTATATCGAGGTGCGTTGCCTTGATCTGAATCCGTTTTTGCCTCTAGGTATCGATGAAACGCAGATTTATTTCCTGGATACGTTTCTGGTCTGGTGTTTGCTGTCGCCCAGCCCATGGATTTCCGATACTGAGTGTGATCTTCTCGACGAAAGCCGGGCGCGTGTGGTGAGCCGTGGCCGTGAGCCGGGGCTGATGCTTCCCACCATGCAGGGTGAACGCTCCATGGCGTCTCAAATGCGGGAGATATTCGCATCAATGCAAGATGTCGCAGCTTTGCTCGATGCTGATGACAAGGAAAACCCGCATACCGAGGCGCTTGCTGCAATAGCGCCACGTATTGATGATCCGTCGCTGACGCCAGCGGGCATGATGTTTGAGCAGATGGAAAGCAGCGGTATCGATTTCATTGATTGGACGCTAGCGAAGGCGAGAGAGCAGGCGAATTACTTCCGTGATACCCCAATGGATCGTGCGCGTGATGCCTTGTTTACGCAGCTCACGGAAACGTCTCATCAGCAGCAGCGTGATAGGGAGAATGACGATACCGAGTCTTTCGCATCGTTTCTTGAGCATTATTTTACTCAGGCTCGTGAGCCTCGTGTATTCAAGAAGAGCTAAGCATTTACGTGCATCACGGTGACGAAAAGAGAGCTTGCAGAATGAATGATACGTCGGAGCGCCTGTCCTGCCGCGCCTGGTGCCTGGCAGGCGCGGCCTTTTGCTTGATGATGATGGCGGTAGCGCTCATCTTGCAGTATGTTTTTGAGCTGGAGCCTTGCCCACTTTGCATTTTTCAACGTGTGGCGGTGTTAACCGCTTTAATAGTATTTGTTATAGGAGCGCTTCATAATCCCAAGCGTGGGGGAGGGGGTGTCTATGGAGTGCTGGCACTGCTAGGTAGTCTGGGCGGTGCCATCGTCGCCGGGCGTCATGTCTGGTTACAGCATCTTCCCCCCGATCAGGTGCCTAGCTGTGGTCCAGGGCTCGACTATATGCTGGAAGTTCTGCCGCTATGGAATGTGATGTCGCAAGTACTCTCAGGTTCCGGTGAGTGTGCAGAAATTCATGGTATGTGGTTAGGGCTTTCGTTACCGATGTGGACCCTGATGGGCTTTATAGTACTTAGTTTTATACCTATCGGACTCATTGTCCGCTCGCTGCGCGCCGCCTGATCGGTGCCAGCATCGTCGCAGGAGGAAGGGAATCATGCTGCAACAATGCTCTACCGCGCAGGAACAGTGGGGAGGCGTTCATGTCCTCGTTGACCGCTGGCTTAAACAGCGCCATGACGTACTATTGGCCTATATGGAATTGCTCGAAGCATGCAACGGTGAGATTGAACCAGTTGATAAGCGCTTGATTGACCGGTTCAGTGAGCAGTTGATGGACTATATCAGCGCTGGACACTTCGAGCTTTATCCGCAGCTTTGTGAAGAGGCGAAGGCGTTCAACGATTTTGAGGCTCTTGAAGCTGGCAATCAGCTTGTCGCCAATCTGGATCCGTCGACTCAGATGGTATTGGCATTCGATGGTGACTATGCCAATCCCGTGCTCTGTCAGGAAAATTCTGCAAATCTTCCGGCCTGGCTGGAAAGGCTGCGCAAGGGGCTGACGGAGCGTTTTGCTATCGAAGACGTATTGATAGCACGTCTTCATGCGGCACATGCGCCTGCACAGGAACGCATGCCTGCTCAGTCAAGCTGAGCCCAGTGGTTTCAAGCCGTCAAGCAGACGCGTTTGAAGTGAGTGTCACTTGGGTAAAAAGCACCGACTAGGTCGGTGCTTTTTTATTTGAATGACGGCTGAATTACGTAATGTCTTCAGCCCTACTGCGCTCAGGCGGCAGTAGAGTCAGTGAGCTTGAGTGTCAGGCTGGTTCGGTTGCGTACATCCCTGAGCAGCGCCCCATCCTGTGCCATGGCCTTGGCACGAGCAGGTACGATTTGCTGCAAGCGTGTCTGCCAGGCAGTGGAAGCAAACTTTTCCGGGAAACAGCGTTCTATCAGGCCGAGCATGATGGAGGTTGCGGTTGATGCACCTGGCGATGCGCCCAGCAAAGCCGCTAGAGAACCATCACCTGCGGCAACGATTTCTGTACCGAATTGCAGCACGCCTCCTTTCTTAGGGTCTTGCTTGATAATCTGAACGCGCTGACCAGCTACTTCAAGGCGCCAGTCTTCCCCTTTGGCTGCGGGGTAGAACGCTTGAAGCTCCTCGACACGCTGCTCATGCGATAGGCGTACCTGCTCAAGTAGATATTTCACCAAACTAAAATTATCGCGTGCCACCGCCATCATTGGGCCAAGGTTTGAAGAGCGTACCGAGCGCATCAGGTCAAAAATAGAGCCGGTTTTGAGGAATTTGGTTGTAAATCCCGCAAAAGGGCCAAACAGCAGGGACGGGGTACCATCAACATTACGGGTATCGAGATGGGGTATCGACATCGGCGGAGCGCCAATGCCCGCCTTACTGTAAACCTTGGCATGATGTTGAGACACAATTTCTGGCTTGTCGCAACGTAGCCATTGACCACTGACCGGGAAGCCTGCATAGCCCTTGGATTCGGGGATGCCGCTTTTTTGCAGCAGATGCAGCGAAGCACCACCTGCGCCGAGGAACACAAAGCGTGAACGCAGAGTACGCTGATGGCCGCCCTTGACATCAATTTTTAAGGTCCAGCTACCATCACTGTTGCGCTCAAGATCATTGATCGTTTGCCCGGTGCTGACACGGACCTGCTCATCCGGCAGTGCTTCAAGGCGTTCCAGCATCTGACGTGTCAGGGCGCCAAAATCGACATCGGTTCCGGCATCGGTCCATGTCGCTGCGAATGCTTCGTTCGGTTGGCGGTCTACCATGAGTAACGGCGCCCACCGGGCAATGACTTCATTATCCTCGGTATATTGCATGGCATCGAAGCAGGGATGCTGCTGCATGGCATCGAAACGCGCGCGAAGGAACTGCACATCCTTCTCGCCACGGACGAAGCTCATATGCGGGACTGGATGAACAAAGCGGGATGGGTCGCCAAGCTCGCCATGTTCTACCAAGTAGCTCCAGAACTGCTTGGTTTCCTCGAACATGGTGTTGATCTGGACAGCCTTGTCGATAGTGACTGAACCATCGTCGGCCTGAGGCGTGTAGTTCAGCTCACATAAACCAGCATGACCAGTGCCAGCATTGTTCCAGGCAAAAGAGCTTTCGCTGGCGGGCGTGTCGAGACGCTCAATAATTTCGATACGTGCTTCCGGCTCCAACTCATTGAGGAGTGTCGCAAGCGTTGCGCTCATCACACCCGCCCCTACTAGTACGATGTCTACTGCCTCATCCATAGTGTTTGTCAACCATTAACGTAATCAAAGAATGTACGTCGGTCATTCAGGCGAACAGCATTGCAAGCCGACGAAATCGATGTTTGCTGCAAGCGAGATGGGCAAATCTCATAGACGGCATGCGCCTAAGGGCAGATAAATTAATTCGCCGCTTGAGGCCGCTTTAGCCCACGTTTCATACATCACTGTATGAATGCCGACATGCGACGTTGTCGCTTTCCACGTACCGTCTGGCTTCAGTGTTTTTATACATATGTGTCCTTATGCGAGGCCATGAAGATAACGTTCGTAAGTAACGAGGCAAATGAATTCCGCACTATATCGATTTTACTCGGCCACGGGCGATAATACCTTTGCGCATATGGGCGCTGTCTCCGTAAGCACTGAAAGTAACTGTCAATTTTTTAATCTGACCGATCCTCGCTAAGGATACAACCCCGGTTCAGCGTTGTGATCATCTCACTGCGTATTTCTGTGTTTGCAACCAAGTCATCGAAGCAGACCTGACCTGATAGCTGCTAGCCCTTAGCCTTTATCTTTGATGAATTCTTGAATCAACTTCTAGCAATCGTACTCATCTATTTACGCAAGCTAAGGATGCGCCAGCCGCGTGTTGTTGCGATTTCCTTGAGCGTATCGTCAGGGTCGACGGCAACAGGGTTGTCTACACGATTTAGCAATGGCAGATCATTTTGCGAGTCGCTGTAGAAATAGGCACCATCCAGGGTGACATCATGAGCATCGAGCCATTGTTCCAGACATTGAATCTTGCCCTCGCGAAAGCTGGGCGTGCCGCAGACACGGCCGGTATAGTAACCATCAATGACCTCGGGCTCGATAGCGATGAGATCATCCACGCCCAAGCGCTCGGCGATCGGACCGGTAACGAAGCGGTTAGTTGCCGTGATGATGAGGAGATAATCGCCTTGGGCGCGATGTTGAGCAAGGAGTTCCTCGCCAGCCGGCAGAATCATCGGCTCGATTTTGCTGGCCATGAACTGTTGATGCCAGGCTCTGAGCTGCTCGGGCGTATTATCGGCCAAGGGCTTTAAAGCAAAGCTCAAGTATTCGGCGATATCGAGCGTGCCATCGGCATACTCTCGATAGTAACGTTCATTGGCTGCGCGATAGCTTTCGACATCGACAGCGCCCTGTTCGACGAGAAACTCGCCCCAGGCATGATCGCTGTCACCGTTGAGCAGCGTATTATCCAAATCGAAAATAGCCAGGCGCAAGGTGAATCTCCAAGCAAATAGAGTCGGCGGAGCCAGTCTGGATGAGTCGGCTCAAGGCCGCTTTACCGATCGGCTGCAAGTGCTGGAGATTATTACAAAGATATTTTGCCTTTAATACCGCCAAGCGCGTATTGATGCGCTTTCTCGCTTTGTGGAAGAATGACTTAAAGTTATTTTTCAAAGGATGATACCCGTGATCGACCCTGATGGCTTCCGGCCGAACGTTGGCATTATTATTGCCAACAGTGGCGGTCAGGTGCTTTGGGCGCGTCGGGTGGGGCAGAATGCATGGCAGTTCCCGCAAGGAGGTATTAAATCCAACGAGACGCCGCAAGAGGCCTTGTATCGTGAACTCGAAGAAGAAATCGGATTATGTGCCGAAGATGTGGATATTCTGGCCTGTACACGAGGTTGGCTGCGTTATCGCTTACCGCGCCGGATGATCCGAACCCATTCGAGACCGCTATGCATTGGCCAGAAACAGAAATGGTTTCTGCTGCGTATTCGCTGCCATGACACGCAGATTTGCGTTGATACCACGCCTAAGCCCGAATTTGATGGCTGGCGCTGGGTGAGCTACTGGTACCCCTTGGGACAGGTAGTGCCATTCAAGCGTGAGGTCTATCGCCGTGCTCTGCGTGAGTTGGCCCCCCGACTACAGCACTTGATGGGCCCCGACGGCTGAGCGGAGCACCGCTCAGCCGAATTATGACAAGGATGATAAGACTACCCATGCTCGAGGTACTTCGCCGCATTATTCAGGAGGTTAATGGTGCACGTAGTCTGGACGCTGCGTTAGCGACCATCGTCCGTCGCATACGCAAGGCGATGCAGACAGATGTGTGCTCTGTTTACCTGTTGGATACCGAGCGTAACTGTTTCGTGCTGATGGATACGATCGGTTTGAATGCCAGTGCCATCGGGCATGTCGCCATGCGCCCTGGAGAAGGACTGGTGGGATTGGTAGGTCAGCGGGAGGAGCTCCTCAACCTTGAGGATGCAACGTCGCATTCACATTTTCGTTATTTTGCTGAAACGGGGGAGGAACGTTACTCCAGTTTCATGGGTGTGCCCATCATCAATCAGCGCAAGGTACTAGGCGTACTGGTGGTGCAGCAGCGTGACAAACGCCGCTTTGATGAGGGCGAGGAAGCTTTCCTGATTACCATGGCAGCTCAGCTTGCCGGGGTGTTGATCCATGCGATATCGACCGGCACGCTGGCCCGGTTGAGTGACCCTAATAGTCAGACGCTACTGACGGGGGTGGCGGCGTCTCCTGGAATGGCCGTCGGTGAGGCGTTTGTGGTCGTCCCGCCAGCCAATCTTGATGCGGTCCCCGAACGCGATGCCGGGGATGTCGAAGCGGAAGTGGCTCGGCTATATGACGCCATTGAGCATGTTCGCAATGACATTCGCCATGCGGCTGAGCGTCTGTCGAGTCGTATTTCCGTTCAGGAGCAGGCACTGTTCGATGTTTACCAGCAGATGCTGGGTGATGCGGCGCTAGGCCAGGAAGTGGAAAAGCGCATTCGGGAGGGGTTGTGGGCGCCGGCCGCTCTGGCTCAGGTTGTGCGTCGGCATGTGCAGTACCTTGAACGTGTCGATGATAACTATTTACGCGAGCGTGCTGCTGATGTGCGCGATCTGGGACGACGCGTGCTGGGGCATCTGCAGCAGGAAAGTGCTGCTACACCGGCGGTTTACCCAGAGCAGACGATCTTGGTCGGTGATGAAATCAGCGCCGCTCAGCTAGGGGAGATCCCCCGTGAAAAGTTAGTCGCTTTAGTCGCTGTGCGCGGCTCTGGAACGTCACATGTGGCAATACTTGCTCGCGCAATGGGAATACCTGCCGTTCTTGGCATGGGCGAGCTGCCCCTGACGCGACTGACGGGTACGCGAATGATCGTCGATGGTCATCGTGGCCGGTTAATCGTAAGGCCCAATAATGAACTTGAGCATCGCTATCAAAGCCTTATCGACGAAGAGAAGGCATTGGTGGAGATTCTCGAGCATGAACAATATTTGCCCAGTGAAACGCAGGATGGTCACCGGGTACGCTTGATGGTCAATACGGGCCTGGCGATGGAGCTTGGCGACTCGCTTAGGGCGCGTGTCGATGGCGTTGGCCTTTACCGCACTGAAGTACCCTTCATGATGCACCAGCGCTTCCCCAGTGAGCAGGAGCAGTCACGGCTTTATCGTGAGCAACTCGAAAGTTTCGCGCCGCTGCCTGTAGTAATGCGTACGCTCGACATCGGGGGAGACAAGGACCTGCCTTATTTCCCTATCCATGAGGACAACCCTTTCCTTGGCTGGCGTGGTATTCGTGTCACCCTCGATCATCCTGAGGTACTGATCGTTCAGCTGCGTGCCATGTTGCGAGCTGCCACAGGGCTAGATAATTTGCGTGTGTTACTGCCGATGATCGCCAGTGTTGAAGAGGTCGATACCACGCTCAGACTGCTCGACCGCGCCATCACCGAGCTGCGTGAAGATGGGCACGATGTCAAACGACCGCTGATTGGCGTGATGATTGAGGTACCGGCAACGCTTTATCAGCTTGATGCCCTGGCTGAGCGTGTTGATTTCTTCTCTGTGGGCAGCAACGACCTGACCCAATACCTGCTCGCCGTCGATCGCAGCAATGCGCGTGTAGCCAGCCTCTATGACGCCTGCCATCCTGCTGTACTCAATGCGATGCATCAGCTTGCCAGGGATTCGCAACGGCTCGGTATGCCTATCTCGGTTTGCGGGGAGCTGGCTGGAGATCCCGCCGGAGCATTGTTGTTAGTGGGCATGGGCTACGACATTTTGTCGATGAATGCACCCAACCTGCCGCGTGTCCGTGCGGCGATTCGACGTGTGACGCTGCCCGCGGCCCAGACGCTGGTGCGCGAGACGCTGGCGTTATCGACTACGGCTAACATCCATGTTCATCTGTTTAACCGCTTCGATGAGTGGGGGATTGCTCATCTCCTGCCGCCACGTGATTGAGCTGCCTTTCATTGCTGTTTATCTCATGACGACTGAACGCTGTTTTACATGCTTGCCTACTATCTGGGCAAGACACTAAGCAGCGGGGGGCGTACACTTTAACGCTTCGCTGCGATGGGCAAGGAGGCGGCAGTGTTGGCACTCGGGCTGTACCTGTTGATTGGTGCGCTGGCAGGCTTTATCGCTGGGCTGTTTGGTCTTGGCGGCGGTGTTGTTATTGTTCCACTGCTCGTTATCGCCTTTGGTTTGCAGGGCGTCGCCGATAATGTGGCGATTCATTTGGCCATCGGCACCTCACTGGCGACTATCACGATCACATCATTATCCTCGGCGCGGGCACATTATATCCGAGGCAGTGTACGTCTGGACTGCTGGAAGTTATTGCTGCCGGGTCTCGTATGCGGTGCAGTGTTAGGGGTGTTCATTGGCGGTCTGCTGTCCGGAGCCGTAATGTCGATTTTGCTCGGGATATTCTTTCTGCTGGTCGCGGTAAAAATGGTATTCAATCCCAGGCCACGCCAACAGCAGCAACTGCCTGGGCGTGGGCCGATGCTAGCGGCTGGAGGCGTAATCGGAACGCTGTCAGCATTGTTCGGGATAGGTGGTGGCACGCTGACCGTGCCGTTTCTCGAGTGGCGTGGCGTTGAAATGAAGCAGGCGGTAGGCACGTCTTCGGCGTGCGGTATTCCTATCGCCGTTATCAGTGCGTTAACAGCAATAGCGGTCGGCTGGAACAGCAGTGATTTGCCTCAATGGTCGACCGGGTACATTTACTGGCCGGCTTTTCTTGGTATCGTACTGATGAGTGTGCCGCTGGCCAGGGTGGGTGCCCGAGTGGCGCATGCGTTGCCTGATATCTGGTTGAAGCGAACCTTTGCTGGCCTGATGATCATCGTCGCGCTGAAATTTTTACTGGAATAATCTCGATAGCCATCGTTTCCCAACGTTCATTAGTTTAGAAAGTTTGGTTCAGTTAAGGACTTTGCATGCTGCGTTACCCCCACTTTGATCCCGTGTTGGTGTCCATTGGCCCGATCCAGATTCATTGGTACGGATTGATGTACGTGATCGGCTTCGTTGGCGCCTGGGCGCTTGCGCGCTTACGTGCCGAACGTCTTGGTCTGGACAAGGACCAGGTCGGTGACATGATCTTCTACGGTGCACTTGGCGTGGTGCTCGGCGGGCGGCTCGGCTATGCGCTCTTCTACGGCTGGGCCGAATTTGCGCGTGATCCGCTATGGATATTTCGCGTCTGGGAAGGCGGCATGAGTTTCCACGGTGGCCTGATCGGCGTGCTGATTGCAGCGCTGCTCTTTGCCCGTAAACACAAGCTGGCCTTCTTGCAACTGACTGATTTCGTCGCACCGCTGGTGCCGATTGGGCTGGGCGCCGGACGGCTGGGTAACTTCATCAACCAGGAATTGCCCGGTCGCGTTTCTAATTTACCTTGGGCGATGGATTATCCAAAATACGGCCCCGAGCCGCGTCATCCTTCGGCAATTTATGAGTTTCTGCTTGAAGGCGTGGTACTGTTCATTGTGCTGTGGTGGGTTTCGCGTAAGCCCCGGCGACGTGGCATGATCTCCGGGCTCTTTCTGGTGCTCTACGGCATCTTTCGTTTCTCGGTCGAATTCGTGCGTCGTCCTGATCCGCAGCTGGGCTTCATTGCCTTTGACTGGTTGACTATGGGGCAGCTGTTGAGCTTGCCAATGATCCTTATAGGTGTCGTTCTCATTGGCTGGTCGCGTCGACAACATGTCGATAGTCCAGTCGCGGCACCATCCAATGCGCAAAGCGCCCAATAATCTAGTTTATGCAGCCTTATCTCGACTTAATGCGCCGTGTCCTTGAGACCGGCACTCGTAAAGACGACCGTACCGGCACTGGTACTCTCAGCGTGTTTGGCCATCAGATGCGGTTTGATCTGGCCGAAGGGTTTCCCCTCGTTACTACCAAAAAATTACATTTGCGCTCTATCATTCATGAGCTTCTGTGGTTCTTGAAAGGTGAGACCAATATTGCCTACTTGAAAGAGAACGGTGTCTCGATCTGGGATGAGTGGGCAGATGAACAAGGGGACCTCGGCCCTGTCTACGGCTATCAGTGGCGCAGCTGGCCACGTCCGGAGGGTGGGCATGTCGACCAGATATCTAATGTGATTGAGCAGATCAAGCGCAATCCCGATTCACGTCGTTTGATTGTGTCGGCCTGGAATCCGGCCCTAGTTGATGAAATGGCGCTACCGCCCTGTCATGCGCTGTTCCAGTTCTATGTCGCCGATGGTCGATTGTCTTGCCAGCTTTATCAACGCAGTGCGGATATTTTCCTTGGTGTGCCGTTCAACATTGCCAGTTATGCATTGCTGGTGCATATGGTGGCGCAAGAGTGTGGTCTGGCACCGGGGGAGTTCGTGCATACGCTCGGCGACGCGCACCTGTATCTCAACCATCTTGAACAGACGGAATTGCAGCTTTCGCGGGAGCCGCGCGCTAAGCCTCGCTTGGTGCTCAACCCGGAAGTGAAGCGCGTATTCGATTTCCGCTTCGAGGATATCGAAATCGTTGATTATGATCCCCATCCCCCCATTAAAGCGCCGGTAGCCGTATGAATGAACTTGTCGTACCCGTCGCAATGATTGCGGCCATGTCGAAAAATCGTGTCATCGGCGTGGGCAATAAGCTGCCTTGGTATCTGCCAGAAGACTTGAAATTCTTCAAGACGATGACGCAGGGCAAGCCATTGATCATGGGAAGAACAACCTTCGATTCCATTGGTAAACCGCTGCCCAATCGTTTGAATATTGTCGTGACGCGTGATCAAGGCTTTGGGCATGATGGTGTAAGGGTATGCCACGATCTGGAAAGTGCCTTCGAATTGGCCGATCAACATGCGATGATCGAGGCCAGCGAGGAGATCATGGTCATGGGCGGCGGTCAGATCTATGCTCAGGCGTTTGATTATGCATCCCGGCTATATCTAACAGAAGTCGATATCACGGTGGAAGGGGATGTGTTCTTTCCCGAGTTCGATCATGACGTCTGGAGAGAAACCGAACGTACGGCGGGAAAACCCTCCGAGCATGGGCCGGCTTACGATTTTGTTTGCTACGAGCGGGTGTGATCCACATTTGAGCGTATCAGGGAAGGGAGCGCGCAAGATGGTTTACAGTACTATTGGCCTGGCACATATTGACGACTTTCCTATAAATCCAAAGGGAGAGGCGCGGTGACAGATCGTCTCGATACGCTGATTGGTGCATTGGAGCAACAAGCCGAGCGGGCCTGGGCGCAGCTCGAAGAGACTCGCTTGCAGATGCGTGCTCTTGAAGCGGAAAACCGCGCGTTGAAGGCGCGTCTTGAGGCGTTTGAGCCTCTTGCTGGACGCTATGGTCAAACGCAAACGCTGCCAGTGGATGAAAAGGAATTGCCCGTCGAGACAGAGAGTAAACACGATAATCTTGATAGCGAAGATGCAAAAAGTAATAACAGCCGTCAGCAAGATGATGAAATCGATGTGGTTAGCAGCGATAGCAACGAGGCGAGAGCACTGAATAGCGATGATATAGAAGTGAGTTCCAATAATCGATCACCTGATACTTCCTTGCACACAGGCACTGAATCAGCACCAGAGCCGTCACTACAAGAGGGGAGCGCGCCGTCACCGCAGGCATTGTTGAAACAATGGTATCGACGTTATCCCAAAACCTTCTTCAAAGGGCATACGCGCCCGCTTCAGATCGGCATTCACGAGCAGCTTGCCAGGCGCGAGCAGTGGCCCGATAAGCTTATCAAAAGGGCATTGGCAGGTTACGTCAATTTGCCGCGCTACTTGAAATCGGTGCGAGCCGGTGCCTTGCGAGTAGACCTCGATGGCCAGAACACAGAAGCTGTTACCGAGCAGGATGCTCAGCATGCCCGTGAACAGTTGAGCATACTACAAGAGCGTCAGCGCGAGCGTGAAGCACAAAAGGCTTCACAGCGTATGGCTGATAAATTGTCGGCGCTTACATCCAAGCACGGTCATTGAACTCTGTATCTACGACTAAAGTTTAAAATGCGTATGGAATGGAAATAACAAGTTTTTGTAAACATCAAAAGACGCTTTTAATAAGCGTCTTTTTTTGTATTCAACTTTAAATTTCAACAAGTTGTCATCTTGTTGTCATGATTTTTTAGTCATTTAAAACGGTCTTATATCGACAGGCTGATAACCCATAGAAAGAGATTAAAAACGGTGTTTTTTCTTATTGCGTTCCGCTTGAGGCCAGTATAAGGTAGCCGGGCGAGCAATGAACAATAACGAGGTTAAGCCGCGGATAAGCGGAAAGCCATCTGCTTCGGCAGACAATCGAACAGTAAGCTAGTTAAGGACTATCACGATGAAAAAGACGCTTTTAGCGACTGCGATTGCTGGTGCGCTGGGTATCGTTGCCACTGGTGCACAAGCAGCTACCGTCTACAACCAAGACGGTTCCAAACTCGACCTTTACGGTAACATTCAGCTTTCAATTCGTAGCATTGAAGCTTACGAAAATGATGCGGATAATTCGCATGAAAGCCAAAGTGATCTGTTCGACAACGGATCGACTCTTGGCGTTAAGGGCGAACATACTATCAGCCCCAACCTGACCGGCTATTTCCGCGCTGAATTCGAATTCAACGCCGACGAGCAAAAGGGCTATTACCAGTCTTACGATGCCGGCAACTCGGGCGGCTCAGGCCTGTCCAGAGGCGACCAGTCATATATGGGGCTGACCGGTAATTTCGGTGATCTGCGCGTAGGTTCTTGGGACTCACTGTTTGATGATTGGATTGCCGATCCGATTTCTAACAATGAATACTTCGATAACACCGATGCCGCTGCGGATATTGCTGGTAGCGAGTACGAAGGTGATAAAATCGCCTATACTTCCCCGATCTTGGGCGGCTTCCAATTCGTCGTTGGTACCCAATATAAGGGCGATGCCGATTCTGAAGTCAGTGGCTCACCGGTTGACAATGACCTTACTGCGTCTCGTGCTGGTCGCTTCTATGTCGACGATAACAACAGTGCTTCCTTGTTCGGTGGCCTGCGCTACACTACTGGCGCTCTCACGCTTGCAGCGGTTTACGATAATCTCAAGAACTTCCAGTTCGAGCCGGGCACAACCGTTGGTGATAATTTTATCGCGACCGGCGGTGATCGCGATTATGGTTCCCTCTACGGCGTGAATGCCGCTTATGAGCTCTCTGATACTCTGCGCGTTTCTGTAAACTGGAACCGTCTGGATGCCGACTGGAACAGTGATGCCGACGTTGATCGTTATGGCTTGGGCGCACGTTGGAATTACGGCATGGGCGACCTCTACGGTTCCTACGTCTATGTTGATGCTGAAAGTAATGCTGTAGCGACTATCGATCCGCGTCACTACAATGCTGCTGATACGAATGATGAGTCTTATAATGAATTCATCCTCGGCGCGACCTACAACCTGAGCAGCCAGATGTACACTTACATCGAAGCGGCTACTTATGACCGTGAAGACCACATCGGTGACGGCGTAGCCTTTGGTGCAGCTTACAGCTTCTAAGTTGCCCTCAATACGATCTAACTGATCGATAGAAAGCCGGCCTCGCGCCGGCTTTTTTCTTTTTAGGCATTGTAGTTTTCGTTGTGTTTCCTACTATTTGATCCTGTCAGACCATCAGCGCAACAGAGCGTACTATTATAAATTGAACAATAATGTTGCTAACGAGTCTCATGCTTGTTTTGTACGGGATAGGCTCTCTTGATGGGAATGCCACTCTTAAGAAAGGAAAGGTAATCAATGCCCCTACGTGAACTAGCATGGGGAGGCGTTTATTTCAGCCCGTTGCTGCTCTGCGCGCTTATTAGCTTTGTGCTTGCGGCTATTGTGCGTACGCTTTTGTATAAGACGCCTGTAGGACGGCTAATCTGGCAGGAGGCCTGGTTCGATGTCGCGCTGTTCGTCTGCATACTGGCGTTGGTGGTCTTCTTGATGAAAATAATGGAATAAGCGAATCCTGGATGCGTACAACAACGAGACTTCTGATTACCTTGGTGATGGTTGCGATTGCAGTCGCTGCGGGTATCTGGCTTTGGAATTATTATATGTATACGCCCTGGACCCGGGATGGTCGTGTCCGCGCTGATATCACCACTATTGCGCCCGATGTGTCCGGCTGGGTTTCCGAACTGGCCGTACATGACAACGATACGGTCCAGAAAGGCGATTTGTTGTTTGGCATCAATGATGCGCGCTTCAAGGCAGCCTACGCGCAGGCCGAGGCTACGGCACTAAGCCGCAAGTACACTTGGAAGCAAAACCTGCAGGAGTACCAACGGCGCAAGAGCTTGCCTGCCAACGCGATAAGTGCGGAGGATCTGGCGACAGCTCGCATCAACGCCGAGATCGCCAAGGCAAACTATCAGCAGGCCGAGGCTCAGCTTGAGAGCGCACGCATCGATCTGGAGCGCAGTGAGGTCAGAGCGCCCGCAGATGGTTCGATCATTAATCTGCAGCTACGTCAGGGCAATTACGTCAGTCGTGGCAATGCGGCCATGTCACTCGTTCAGGCGGGCTCTTTCTATGTCACTGGCTATTTCGAGGAAACCAAGATTCCTGCCATCGATATCGGTGACAAGGTGGATGTCTGGTTGATGAGTGGTAAGAAAAGGCTTGAAGGGCATGTGACCAATATTGGTCGCGGCATTTCAAATGCCAATACGTCGCCTGACAATCAATTGCTGCCCCAAGTTCAGCCAACCTTTACATGGGTGCGATTGGCACAACGCATTCCTGTGGATATCGCCTTGGACAAGGTGCCTGACGACGTTTATCTCAGTGCGGGAATGACGGCTACTGTCAGAGTTCAGGCGAAGGACCGAGACGATTCGAACGTCTTGCCCGCAGGCGATGCGCCTAACGGAATAGGGCGGGACGAGTCGGATGCCCTGCCGGCGAATAATGTCCATTGATATCCGCGCTGCGATAAGAAGCTTATCATGACGCTTGGTCCCAAGCTCAGTGTCTATCTGACGCCATCGACGCCCGCCGTGCAGTATGCGATCAAAGGGTTTTTATCGATGGCTATTTCACTTTATCTGGCGATGTACGCCAATCTCGATCGTCCTTATTGGGCCTTGATTTCTGCTGTGTTTCTACAGCTTCGCCCTGAAAGTGGCATGGTAATCGAAAAGGCGCTCTGCCAAATTGGCGGGACACTGATTGGCGGTTGCGTGGGTGTCACGATCATGTCGTTCTTCTTCCAGTCCCCTGGGCTGGCAATAATGTGCCTGACATTCTGGGTATCACTCAATGCGACTTGTGCTTCGCTGACACGTAATTTCAACCTTACCTATGGCTTTGCAATGACAGCGGTCACGGCCATTCTGGTTGTGGGCATTACCTTGTTGAGCAATAACAGTAGTCAAGGAGTATTTGATATTGCGGTTGCCCGCATGAGTGAGATAGTGCTTGGCGCGACCTGCGCTACGGTTGTCAGCATGTTGATCTGGCCCTCTCGTGTCAGGACATTAATTATCGGCCACGCCAATAATGTGGTCGATAAAGCCTTTCATTGTATTGAACTGCAATTCGACCGAGCTGTTGATAAAGCGACCTTGCATCAAACTATTGTCGAGACATTGCAAGCAACGCTTACGCTAAACAATGATAGTAGCGCTGCGATTTATGAAGGGCCCAGTGGCCCGGGGCGTGCCCGAGCGGCTTACTTGTTGGCACAGCGGACATTGACGTTGCTGGCGGATATGCAAGTCTACGGTCGTTTTATTCGTGAATATCCCGAGCTTTTGAACCCCACCTTTCTCGCTGCCTTGGAGGATATTCGCAAGACCTTTAGCGCTGCTCGACAGGCTGAGTCGATCGATGCCGCGAAAGCGATGCTGGTACGCCAGCGCTATCATTTTCAAAAGCCGCAGGAAACGTTGAACCTCGATACACCGTTGCAGCGTCGTGCTGCCCAAGGTATCTCCGAGCTTTTGGCGCGTGCGATTATCATCCTTGAGGCCAAACAGGCGATTGCCAATGTCGAACGGAGGCGGCTAAAAGCGGTTCGCCTTTCTGTGCATCGTGACTATTTACAAGGAATATTTACCGGTGCGCGTTCCGGGATGGTGTTTGCGACGGCATCTCTTATCTGGATCGCGACGGGCGCAAGCACAATGGTTGTTGCCATGATCCTGCCGGTCATTTTCAGCATGATGTTCGCGGTGTTTCCAGCGCCGGCCATGTTGATTAAGTCGGTATTGAAGGGCGCTTTGCTGGGCATTGTTGCCTCGATGGTATTTGGCTACGCATTGCTGGCACCTGTTACTGGCTCGTTCGAGATGCTGATCATGGTGTTTGGTGCGCCTCTCTTCGTTGCCTTGCTTGGTGTGCCTAGTATGGCCACGCGACTTTATAGTTTGGGCTTTTGCGTCGTCTATATCGTGCTGACAATGCCAAGTAATGTCATGACATTTGATGCCAGCAGTTTTTTTAATCGTGTGGTGAGTGTGCTTATCGCATTATTGTTGGTCAGAACATTCTTTCTATTATTTGAAGGCCCGGGTAGAGCCGTCATGCGGCGGCGCATGATCGCCGGAGTTGCCGATGATCTGAAAGAATTAAGGGATCGCTATAACGATGGTGCGGTTGAGTGGTTCAACGGGCGAATGACCGATCGTTTATTGCGCTTATCTCGGGCTGACAGCACGTCGCCGGATACTCCGAACCATTTGCTTGAGGCGGGGCTGACGGGGCTAAACCTGGGGCACGTCTCACTGCGTGTGCAGCGTCATATCAGAGGCAGCGATGAGTCGCCTCGGATGCTCGCATTACTACGCCGCTGGCAGACTGAACTGGCAGATGGTTATCAAAAGAGCGCATGGGGCGAGCATGATGACGCTTTCAGATTAGCCAGTGAGCATCTGTTGAAATATCTGCGTGGAGCGGGCCAGTTAGATGATGAATTGATCGATATTATTGAGGGTATTACGGTACGTATCGAGCTGACACTTGAGCGGCAGACTGGCGTTTTCGATGGACCAGACACTAACTCTACTGCTCAGCCAGTTAACGCTTGATAAAGCGTCAATAAAAAACAAGCCTGGCGGCCAATCTTATAAATGCCGCCAGGCTTGTCGCGTTTTTTTCCGTGGTTAATCAAGCGTAATCTATTGCCCCGCTTGTGTTTCCGATTTCTCGAAACCCTGATAACTCACTTTACCTTCTGCGTCGACGGTGCAGTTAAGCTGGATAAACGCGTTACCTTGTCCTTGGAGACTAACCTTCAAGTCAAACGGTTCACCTGGCGTGCGTTCATTGACGTTATTGCTCAAGGTATTATGCGTGCCAATCGCCTCACCGTCCGGACTTTGCTGCGCCGCAGACTTGCACTGATCGGCTAGGCCCGAGTTCGCCTGCTGATCTTTTTCATCGGCATCGGTCGGTGCGCTATCAGGGCAACCTGCCAATACCAAAGCCAGTGTACCTATACCCATTAATCCTAATGTATTTTTCACAATGAAGCTCCCTTTCCTGAATGGGTGAGTTTCAGTATAGATAATGAAATCGATAATATGTGAAGTGAGAATATAAAAGTCTGAAACCAGGATCAGAAAGTATGTCGCGGCTACTACCTTAAGACGCTATTGCTCAATTTGGCTTATAGCGGCGCTTTAAACAGAAGCGCCTCATAGCCGTTTGTCCTGACGTATGGGCGATAATAGTCGGTGAGAGCAATAGGAACTTATTATCTGAGCCAGCCTGAGCACAGCGGGAGTTGATCAATCTTGAGCAAGAAGGAAGGATTGGCAAAGAAGTTGATGGTGCCCCCAGCACGATTCGAACGTGCGACCTTCCCCTTAGGAGGGGGACGCTCTATCCAGCTGAGCTATGGGGGCTGACCGATCACAGGATTATAAGCCTTTGAACGTACAAGATAAAGGCGTTGGAGTCTCTGCCTTGAGCCCGCTAGAATGCCGATCCGATAATGTAGGCCTGGTCGAGGAGCGCGAGTGACTGATTCAATACCACGCGATCGTCATTTTGATGGCATGGCCGATAAGTTTGCACGTAGCCTTTATGGCGCGTCACGTGGGCGTTTGCGGCTTCAATTGCTCCAGCACACCCTACAATCACAACTGCCTCTTACTGGACAGCCAGTGCTTGATGTAGGAGCGGGGCTTGGGCAAATGGCGCATTGGGCCGCACAACGGGGGCATCCTGTAACGCTAGCCGAGCCGTCGCTTGAAATGCTTGAGCGGGCTCGAGAGCTGGTAAATAGCCGTAACGCCGTTTTTCATCATTGTGCTCTGCAGCAGTTGGATCAGTACGTATCGGGGCAATGGCCGCTAGTGTTCTGTCACGCCGTGCTTGAATGGATGGTGCGTCCCGCCGAGGCTATTCCGTTACTGTCAGATCGGCTCGCGCCGGGAGGCTGGCTATCTCTGATGGTGTTCAATCACGACGCGATGCGCTTTTCCAATATCGTTAAGGGCAACCTTGAACGTGTGCTTGTGGATCGTCTGGCAGGCACAGGCAAGCGCAAGCGCCTCACGCCCATATCCCCGCTGGTGCATGACGATGTGATGCAGTGGTTAAGCAGCGCCGGGCTTGAAGTGCGTGCCGTAACGGGGATTCGTGTCTTCCATGACTACTTGCGTGAGCGCCATCCCAGCGAGGAAGATCTTGAGCGTCTTACTGAGCTTGAGCTGCGTTATTGCCGCACCGAGCCATATTGGCGACTTGGCCGCTATCTTCATTACAGTGTTTACAAGCCGGAACGTTGATGACTTCTTTTACTCCCGTAGGTCAGTTACTGGAACGCCAGCCCGTTGATCGCTATCGAGACTGGCTGCTGGTAACGCCCGTGCTGGACGATAGCTTGCTTCATGCTCCGCCCCGCCGCGTGTGGTGTACAGATCATGCTATCGCCGCAGCGTATCGAAAAGCCGGTCATGACGTGATCGAGGGGCTTGAGGCGCCAGGCAATGTACAAGGCGCCTTACTGTTCTGGCCCAAATCCCATGCTTTAGGCGTGTGGTGGGTGAGAACGCTTTGCACCACGCTGAAGGTCACCACGCCGCTTCATATTGTTGGCGAGCATCAAGGCGGAATCAAGCGTGTCCCTAAGGTGCTTGAAGCGCTTGGGTTATCGGGTGAGCGTGTGGATAACGCGCGTCGTTGTTCGCTATTTGCGACCTCGACACATGCCTCTTGCCACGCGGAAAGCGATACTGAGGACGGTTGGTTGAGGTTTGAGGCGCTTGATCTGACACTTCACAGCCATCCGGGAGTGTTCGGTCATGGCAAGTTGGATGAAGGCACGCGGCTGTTACTTGAACATTTGCCAACGTTATCAGGCCATGTGCTCGATGTTGGTTGCGGTGATGGCATTATCAGCGCTTGGCTTGCGACACGCGGTGCAGCGGTTACAGCAACTGATGTCAATCATTTCGCGCTGGAAGCGACACGCCGCACCCTGGCAGCGAACGGGGCATCGGGCGAAGTGATCGCCAGCGATATGCTGGAAAATGTGTCAGGCCGATTTACCGCTATCGTCACCAATCCGCCATTTCATCAGGAACGTTCGGTTGATTATGATCCTACCCGACGATTGATTGAGCAGGCGCCTGAGCATATTGAAGAAGGGGGGTGTTTCTATCTGGTAGCCAACGCTTTTCTGCCTTATGCGCAGATATTGAAAACGCATTTTACTCAGGTTGAGGTATTGGCCGATAACCGACGCTTCAAGGTTTATCGGGCCACAAACGGTTAGGTGCATCAAGCGGCAAGCCACACTGTTGATTGTGATCAAGCGGGCTTTTTTCGAAATGTCCGCTTGTTATTGACTACACTAGTCATGTCTTTTGGGCGAGCCGATGCCCTTCAACATGTGGTTTAACGTAGTTCAGGGCTTTCTCCGGCCCGTAACACAGTCAGAACATGGTGCTCATTCACCAAGCTGAACTCTGCCGTAATGGTGAAATGGGCATGATGTTGAGGCTCGCTTATTTGTACGCAGGAAGAATAACAACAGAAGGGGAAGGATTACTGGAAGACAGAGTTTTTAAGGATATGTCTATCAATGCTCGGAGCTAGATCCTCCGTGCTCTGCTGTCGTCTGGGCTTGTGGACATCTACTTTTAACTAGCGACCCGTCTTGCTTGCCTATGACATGAAGGTAGGCATCCGTCATCGGGGACCTCTGCTTTTCTGGTACACTTTTGAAATCCGCCATTCACAGACGGAGGGTGCTTCGTGGCAAAACAACCTAATCAAGACCAAGAACCCGCATCGGATCAGCAGAAGACGTCCGAGGGAATTCCCGCGCCGGAAGGGCCGGCAAATCTTATTGATACCGATTATGTCATCGGTCAGGATAACGTTGCCTCCCGAAAGTTCGGTGTGGACTTCGATCTACACGGCAAAGTTTTCACGGTTTCAGCGTTGATGATCGTGTTCTTTGTTGTCGTTACGCTTGCGTTACAAGACCAGGTTGAACCGTTGTTCAATGGTTTGAAAAGCTGGTTGACGGGGAATTTATCCTGGTTCTTTTTGTTGGCAGCCAATATTTTCGTGATTGTTGCCATCGTGTTGATTTTTACCCCGCTGGGGCGCGTGCGCATTGGTGGCGCTGATGCCAAGCCGGATTACAGCTACGCAGGCTGGTTTGCCATGTTGTTTGCTGCAGGCATGGGCATCGGCTTGATGTTTTATGGCGTTTCCGAGCCCTTGACGCATTTCGGTACTTCCTTGGGTGGCATCGAAATGGGTGACAACGGTATGCGTACCGATTGGGCACCACTGGGTGCCGCCGCGGGTGATGAGCAAGGTGCCGTTTCGCTAGGCATGGCTGCTACCATCTTCCATTGGGGCCTGCATCCCTGGGCGATTTATGCGGTAGTCGCGCTTTCGCTGGCGATTTTCTCTTTTAACAAGGGACTGCCGCTGACCATGCGCTCGATCTTTTACCCGATATTGGGTGAGCGTATCTGGGGGTGGCCAGGGCACATTGTTGATATCCTTGCGGTTTTTGCCACTCTTTTCGGTTTGGCGACATCGCTCGGGTTAGGTGCATCGCAGGCATCAGCAGGGCTTAGCTATCTGTTCGGCATTCCGAACAATGACGTTACCATGGTATTTCTGATCATCGGGATCACGCTTGTGGCGCTGATGTCAGTCGTGGCAGGTGTGGATAAGGGCGTACAGCGCTTGTCTCAGCTCAATATGGCCTTGGCTTTCCTGCTGCTGTTGTTCGTGATTATCGTGGGCCCAACGATGATGATCGCGACCGGTTTCTTTGAAAACCTAGCCTCCTACGTAGTGCATTTGCCGGCCTTGGCCAATCCGTTTGGACGTGAAGATGCCAACTTCAGCCAGGGCTGGACCGCCTTTTACTGGGCGTGGTGGATCAGTTGGTCACCTTTTGTCGGCATGTTCATTGCTCGTGTCAGCCGTGGCCGTACGGTGCGTGAATTTCTCATTGCCGTTCTGCTGGTACCTTCATTGGTCTCGGTGCTCTGGATGACTGCCTTTGGGGGCACTGCTATCAATCAGTATCTCAGTAGCGGTTTTGAGGGGGTCAGGGACGCTGCTCTCGAACTGCAGCTGTTTGTCATGCTGGATCAGCTGCCGCTGAGCTCCATCACCTCATTCATTGGTATCGTCTTGGTAATGGTGTTCTTCATTACCTCGTCCGACTCTGGCTCGCTGGTGATTGATTCCATCACTGCTGGCGGTAAAGTGGATGCGCCCAATCCCCAGCGTATTTTCTGGGCTAGCATTGAGGGCGTTATCGCTATTGCCTTGCTGCTAGGCGGTGGTCTGACTGCGCTGCAGGCAGCCGTCATTTCCACGGGCCTGCCCTTTACCGTGGTATTGCTGGCTGCGTGCTATGCCATTATCCAAGGGCTGCGGAGCGAGCCCAAAGCGACGTGATTGGATCGCACTTCACATGTGCATCAAGCGAAGAAAGGCGGCCTGCGGGCCGCCTTTTGCATTATGCGAATGAAGAAATCAACTCAGGAAGTCGCTTACAGGGGTATCTAGCGAATAATGGCGGGCGACTTGCGCTTGCAGAAGTTCCGCGGTAGCCAAGGCATCAATCAGCGCGTGGTGACCCTGGTAGGCAGGTAGCCCGTAGCGGGCTCGGCTGTCATGCAGGCGTATCGAAGCGGGGGGACGTCCTATCCAGCGTCGAAACCGTGCCCACATCGACTGACGGTGGCGGCGTGCTTCGAGTGACATCGTGTCGATGACAGGAAAAAGGAGACTCTCGCCACGGCGAGCCTTGACCGCTGAATCCAGAAAAGGTCGCTCTATATGTCGATAGTGAACCACGGCCAGGCGGCCGGTCATGGTGGCAAGCATCTCGTCCAGAATTGTGTCTAAATCCGGCGCCTCAGCAATTTTAGAATGGGTAATGCGGTGAAATTTGATCGATTCTTCGCTTAACGTACGCGATGGGCGCACCACCCAGTAACGTCGCTGAGCCAGTGAAATGCGACGTAGAGAGAAGGGCACCAGACCGACACTGACGATAGCGTGGCGATTAACGTCTAGCCCGGTGGTTTCCATGTCTAACGCTACCAGTGGCGCCTCACCGATGGGCATGTCCAGAGGTAAGGCGCTTTGCGCAAAAAAGCGTTCAAGACAAGGGCCCTTGGCAGCGTTAGCTCGCTGCGCCAAATAGTCGGACCAGTTAGGCTGTTTCTTGCGAGTATGAGAATAGAACGACATGGAGGGCAATTAACGCTGTCTAGGCATGGGATAGCGGAAGCCCAGAAATTTCTGCGCGTTGCTTAGCACGTGAAAAGCCTCCTTGAGATTGTGCCGCTCGGTATTTGATACATTCTCCGGTTCGATATTGTTATCCGGTGTGTTCTCCTGCTCGACATCAAGCGCCTGATGACGAATGCGCACCATGGCAATGAATTCAAGCGCATAGCGAATTCTGTCGTCGTTGCCTTTCGGCAATAGCTGAGTCTTGGCGATGTCATCGAGGCGCTCGAAAGAGTTTTGAGCACGAGAGCCACAGGCAAGCGCATGTACCCGAATAAGATCAATCATCGGTGCGGTGCCCCGACGCTTTAAGTTGATCGAATTGTTATGCTTGCCATCCTTCTCCATCACAAAGGTGCGGAAAAACCCGAGAGGTGGTGTGCGACTTAGGGCATTACGGGCCATGGCCGCCAGAAACAGCGGGCTTTGCGAGGCTTTTTCCGCGACCAGGTCCTGTAGATGTTCTACATAAGACTCTTCCCCGTATACGCCATCTAAGTCGAAGAAAATTGAGCTATGAAGCAGTCGCTCTGGGCTGGGGTCGTCTATCCATTCGCTGAAGTAGCGTTTCCACACCGCAAGCGGCTGGCGCCAGCGCGAATTGGTGGCCATGATGTCGCCTTTACAATAGCTATAACCACAGGCATCGAGCCCATCGCTGACCCTTTTCGCCAATTCGGCAAAATAGGCATCGTGCTGCTCGGGGTCAAAGCGGTCATCCAGCACTAAGGCATTGTCCTGGTCGGTGACCAGAGACTGCTCATTGCGCGCCATTGAACCGAGTGCCATGAAGCAGTACGGCACTGGAGGCGGTCCAAGCTCTTCTTCGGCAAGTTCCAGCAATCGGCGGGTAAAACTGCGGCCAATGGTAGCCATTGCACTGCCGACCATTTGTGAATTGGCGCCTTCTTTTACCATACGTACGAAGGCTTCACGAACGTTGGCGCTGAGTTTAGCCAGACCCTTGACGTTCGCCTGGTTGAAGATATTGCTGACCAGATAAAGGCTGCTGTGAGTTTCGTAACGGATAATATCCGAAAGGTGCAATACGCCCACGGGACGGCGGCGATGCAGAACCGGTAGATGGTGGATATTATTGCGCAACATGCACAGCATGGCCTCGTGGACCGACTCATCAGATTGAACTGTTATCAAACGTTCGCTGAGTATTTCACTGACCGAAACGTCTGCTGAGAGTCCTTCAGCGAGCACGCGAGTACGGAAATCGGGATCGGTAAGAATACCTACCAAGCTCCATTGTTGGCCATCATCATCAATAAATGTGCGTTGAGGAACACCGGCAGAGGCGCTGAAGACCAGTACCGAACTGACGTTTTCCTCGCTCATGCGCTGTGCCGCCTGCTGTACCGAAGCTGACGCTTCGATCATTACCGGGCGGCGTGTAATAAGCTTGCGCACCCGGGTAATCATCATGTCGTTATTCTTGTGATGCTGCTCAACCGTAGCTTCGAGGCGGGGTCTTTCCAGTTCGACAAAGTCGGCGAAGTTGTCGTCCTCTTCACAGAGCCGAGTGAATACGGGGTAGGGAATGAAGTAGATCAGCGTATCTTCGATCGCCTTAGCAGGAAAGCTTACCCGTTGATTGCGCAGCAGGCCGAACTGGCCAAAGACATCGCCTTCACTTAGCCGGTTGTAGAGGGTGCCATTACGGCGAAAAATCTCCACAGCACCACTACGGATATAATGGAGGTCGTTAATATCTTCACCGTAGTGATGAATATCAGTGCCTGCCTGAAAATAGGCGATTTCAACCTGACTGGCGACCTCATCCAATAATTCATCGGGGAGTGCATCGAAGGGAGCGAAACGCCCCATGTGCTCACGAATTTCCAGCAGCTCGACATCCATGTAATGCCCCTTGATGCGGCTAAGTTGAATAAACTAGTCTGGCTTGCCGTTACCCTTTTACGCAAGGTTGGCCGATAGGGATAGATCACGATGGTGATGGGTCAGGGACTGAATATCAGGCTGATGGGCTGGCGGCGCGATAGGCGATATTCGTAACAATGTAGTGCGTTTCGCCACCCGGCGCGGCGACGACGATATCGTCGTCAAGTGCCTTGCCTAGGAGGGCACGGGCGAGCGGGGCGTCAATGCTGATCCAGTGTTTGCGGTTGTCCGTTTCATCGGGACCTACGATTCGTACAGTTAGTTCCTCGCCTTCGTCATCTTCAATCGTGACCCAGGCACCGAAACGCACACGAGTCTGGTCATCAGGTAAACGGTCGACCACGGTCAAGGCATCAAGGCGTTTGGCAAGATAAGCGATCCGCGCAATAGTGCGGTTAAGCTCCTTTTTGTTATAGGTGTAGTCAGCGTTCTCGCTGCGATCGCCCTGCGCCGCTGCCTCGGCAACTTTCTGAGATAGCTCGGGACGTCGAACGCGCCGCAGGTGATCATGAATGCCCTGCATGCGTGCGTAGCCTTCGCCGGTGATCAGGTCAGTTTTCTTCTCTTGACGCGGATCTTTGGCAGGATCGCGCCAGCGCGTCATGTGACGTCCTTTCATGCATTAGTCGCTGAGCTAAGGAAGGGGGGATCAAGATAAGATAGCGCCGACATATCTGCCAAGGACTAAATATACTGACACGCCGCATGGGTGCGACGTGCCATCGATAGCTTAATAGCTACTCAGGCTACCATGCGGCGGCACGCCTCGGCACAACGATGACACGCCTCGGCGCATTTTTGGCAATGCTCTGCCTCATGCTGGCTACACTCATCGCCACACTGCTGGCAGATATCGGCGCACAATGCACAAAGCTGCTTGGCATTCTGGCTATCACGCGCCATATAAGAAGCCGCTAATCTACAGATTTGGCTGCAGTCGATGTTGAGACGGATACAGTCTGCCATGTGCGCAACATTTGACTCACCAAGGCAGGAAGAAGTGCACGTATCACAGAAATCTGCACAATTATTACAGGCTTCTATACAGGCCGCATACTGTTCTGGAACCATGTTGGATCTCCTTTGAGTAGACTGGTGGACATAACGCTATACTCTGATTCTGCCGTAAGGTGTTGAACCTCCCGGTCTCTTTAAGGTAGCCAATGCCAAGAACATGACAAGATATGTGCTGGACAATGGTTATGTTAGATGCGATGAGCGACGGGATGATTAGTGTCTGCATGCGAGGTCTGTGCGCTAAAAAGGCTTGAAAAATGCCTGTTTCGTCGCCATCTAGCGTTGCAGGCAACCGTTTCGTTTCAACCGTTCAGACCTGTTTCTCTCGTGTTTTCCCCTTCGTTTCAGCATTGGTGATGCTCATCTTGAGTATGTACTGTGCGTTATAAATACGCATAACCTATCGCTGGGCATCATTTTTTGCGTCTCGAGAAGGGCACGAGGCCCAGGAATACTGACAAGGAGAGCGGCAATGACGAACACGAGCAAGACGCCAGCGCCTCATTTTGGCAAAGAAGATGTAGAACGGGTCGAGACGGAAAAGCTTCATGAAGGCTTTTTCGACTATGAGCGCAGGCATCTGCGTCATCGTCAATTCAATGGTGGTTGGAGTGAGACTATTGCGCGGGAGGTTCATGTACGTCCCGATGCCGTGGGTGTGCTGCTTTACGACCCCAAATGTGATGCCGTGGTGATGGTGGAACAGTTTCGTGCCGGTGTGGTGGGGCGTGAGCGAAGCCCTTGGCTGATTGAGCCGGTCGCGGGATTGATCGATACCGACGAGTCCCCTGAAGAAGTAGCGCGTCGGGAGGCCCAGGAAGAAGCGGGCTGCGAGGTGGCTGAGCTGATCGAGATGCCAGCGTATTATCCTAGCCCGGGCGCTTCCAGCGAGCGCGTCCAGTTGTACTGTGCATTGATTGATAGTGCCGATCTCGGTGGGGTTCACGGCCTTGAAACCGAGCACGAGGACATTCTCGTGCATGTGCTACCTTTCGCAAAAGCCTGGGAACTTCTTGAGGCGGGACATCTTGACAATGCGATGGCATTAATCTGTTTATATTGGCTTGCCCGTGAGCGGGCGAGTCTGCGTGCAAGGAGCTGACCTGTGGTGAAAACAGCATACGTCACTGATCTTAAGACCCTTCAGGAGGAAAGTACCGCTAATTTCCTGCGTCTGTTGCGCTTGCTAGGCGATGCCAAGGCTGGAGAAAAACTTGAGATTCCGCTGACGGGGCGTGAACAGCGTTTTGGCGCGCTGCATCTTGATGTGCTTGAGCGTGCGCCGTATACCACCATACTTCGTGTCTCTCAAAGTGGTGTGCTTGATGGCATCATCGACACACCTCGCATGCTCGTTCATATGTATCATGATGTGCGTATGGCAGAAGTCACGGATTTCCAGCGTGAGCGTCATTTCAAGGGCCGTTACCGTTATCCCAATGCGCGCATGCATCAGCCCGACGAGAAACTGCAGTTGAACCGCTTCCTGGGAGAATGGCTCGACCATACGTTGGCTCATGGCTATACCGTCGATGCCTGATCTCTTATAGTCCCCATATCAATATGTGGAACCTGAATGCGCCTGATCCAGATTACTGACTGTCACCTGAAGGCGGACCCCGACGCGCTTTATCGTGTTGGGCCAGCGCGTGCCCAGCTCGAAGCGGTGTTGGCACGCGTCGAACAGTTAAGTCCAGACGTGGTCATAGTGACCGGCGATGTGAGCGATGATGAATCGCCAGCGTCCTATCAGTCTGCTAGCAGGCTTTTTTCTCAGCTTGGCTGTCCTTGGTACTGGATTCCTGGCAATCACGATGCGCCGGATTTTATGCGTGAAATACGTGATATCAATGAAGTAGTCGATCTGGGCAACTGGCAATTGCTGCTGCTTGATTCGCGTTTATGTGGCCAGGCGGGTGGGGAGTTGGGGCAGGACCAGCTGCAACGTCTGGCTGCTTTGCTTGAGGAAGATGCCCGTCCGGCACTGATTGCGTTGCACCATCCTCCGGTTTCAGTAGGCTCGGCGTGGATGGATAGTATCGGCTTAAATGATCGAGAAGCTTTTTGGCAGACACTTGTGCCGTATGCGCAGGTTAAGGCTGTTCTCTTTGGTCATGTACATCATGCTTTTTCCTCATGTGAAGGCGACGTTCAGGTATATGCCGCACCGGCGACTGCAGATCAGTTTTTGCCCAAGAGTGATGATTTTGCGCTTGATGAGGCGTCACGCCCCGGATTTCGCGTAATTGAGCTTCACGGAGTGCGACTAACTACATGGGTTGAACGTGTCGACATATAACCATGTGGCCTAAAGGAATATAAGTTAATTCTTTGACGTTATGAGTGCCCATCGCTACCGTATTAGTCATAGCGTGGTATTCAAACGACGACTTTACCGATCCAAATTAAGGACACATTGCCCGGTAGCGGTGTGTCCTATCGTTATGAGAGGTTGCCGATCGCAATGCTTTCCCCTGAGCGACAGACTCATTTGAAGCAGCTCGAAGCCGAGTCGATCCATATTATCCGCGAAGTGGCGGCAGAGTTCCGCAATCCGGTCATGCTGTATTCGATCGGCAAGGACTCCTCGGTCATGTTGCACTTGGCGCGCAAGGCGTTCTATCCCGGCACACCGCCGTTTCCGCTGATGCACGTCAATACTACATGGAAATTCCATGAAATGATCGAGTTCCGTGATCGCATGGCCGCCGAGGCAGGCATGGAACTGATCGAGCATATCAACGAGGAAGGGCGTGAGGCGGGGATCAATCCGTTCGATCACGGCAGTTCCAAATATACCGATATCATGAAGACGCAGGCCCTCAAGCAGGCATTGTCGAAGCACAAGTTTGATGCGGCCTTCGGCGGTGCGCGGCGCGATGAGGAGGCGAGTCGTGCCAAGGAGCGTGTCTACTCCTTCCGTGATCGTCATCACCGCTGGGACCCTAAGAACCAGCGCCCTGAGCTGTGGAGTCTCTACAACAGCAAGGTCAACCAGGGCGAATCGATTCGTGTCTTTCCGCTGTCGAACTGGACCGAACTCGATATCTGGCAGTACATCTATCTCGAATCGATCCCCATCGTGCCGCTTTACTATGCTGCACAGCGTCCGGTAGTCGAGCGTGACGGGATGCAGATCATGGTGGATGATGATCGTCTTCCGCTTGAAGACGGTGAAGTGCCCGAGCAGAAGTGGGTACGCTTCCGGACACTCGGATGTTATCCCTTGACCGGCGCGGTGGAATCAAAAGCCGATACGCTGCCCGAGATCATTCAGGAAATGTTGCTGACGCGTACTTCAGAACGCTCCGGGCGTGCCATTGACCACGACCAGTCGGGCTCAATGGAGCGCAAGAAACGAGAAGGCTATTTCTAGACCGGCGCGGTCATCATCGGGCGTGTTGAACATCAAACGCCCGGGAATACGTTCCTCTTTCTCGTTAACAGGTTTGCAAAGGTTCCGTGACATGAGTCATTCATCTTCATTAATCGAAGAAGATATCCAGGCCTACCTCAAGGAGCACGAGGCCAAGGATCTTCTACGTTTCATTACCTGCGGCAGCGTTGATGATGGTAAGTCAACACTGATTGGCCGTTTGCTGCATGATTCCAAGATGATCTTCGAAGATCAGCTGGCGGCGATCACTCGGGATAGCAAGACGCGTGGCACCACCGGTGACAAGGTCGATCTGGCGCTTCTCGTGGATGGGTTGCAGTCCGAACGCGAGCAGGGCATCACCATTGATGTGGCCTATCGCTTCTTCTCGACAGACAAGCGCAAATTCATCATTGCCGATACGCCCGGGCACGAGCAGTACACCCGCAACATGGCCACTGGCGCGTCCACGGCGAGCCTTGCGGTCATTCTGATTGATGCCCGTTACGGTGTGCAGGTACAGACGCGTCGTCACAGTTTTATCTGTGATCTGCTTGGCATTCGCCATTTGGTGATTGCCGTTAACAAGATGGATCTGGTCGACTTCTCCGAGCAGCGTTACGAAGAAATCAAGCGTGAGTATCTTGAGTTTGCCGAAAAGCTCGATGCCGATGATATTCACTTCGTGCCGATGTCAGCGCTTGATGGCGACAACGTCGTTAACAAGAGTGACCACACGCCGTGGTACCAGGGCCAGCCGCTGCTTGATCTGCTTGAAACCGTCGAGATCGAACGCGACAAGAACCTGACCGATCTGCGTTTTCCGGTGCAGTACGTCAATCGTCCCAATCTCGATTTTCGCGGCTATGCCGGCACGCTGCAGGCCGGTGTGCTGAAACCCGGCCAGCAGATCAAGGTGTTGCCGTCGGGTAAAACATCCACGGTTGAACGACTCGTGACCTGGGACGGCGATCTGGAGGCGGCTTACCCCGGCCAGGCGATTACCGTCACGCTGAAAGACGAGATCGATATCTCACGTGGAGACTGGCTGGTCGCGGCGGACGACGAATTACCGATGTCCCATGCGCTGGTGGCCGATGTGGTGTGGATGACCGAAAAGCCGCTCGTGCCAGGACGTCAATATGACTTCAAGCTCGCTACACGCGATCTGACCGGTCAGATATCCAACATCGAGTACGGTATCGATGTTAATACGCTGGAACACTACGCGGCCGAGCAGCTGGGGTTAAACGATATCGGTCGCTGTGCTGTCGAGCTGACGCAGTCCATGGCGGTTGACACCTACAAGCGTAGCCCCGGCACCGGCAGTTTTATCATCATTGACCGCCTGACCAATATTACCGTCGGCGCGGGCATGGTGCGTAGCGCATTAGAAAGCAATGGAGGCGCGGCTACAGTGGATTGGGAAGCTTTTGAAATCGAGCTTAATGGCTTGGTGCGCAAGTACTTCCCGCATTGGCAAGCATGCGATGTGCGTGATTTATTCAACAAGCACTAATCGTGTGACAGTTTTGTAGTCAGCAAAAGCCCGGTATCCTACCGGGCTTTCTCGTTAGTCGACGGGGGCATCTGATGACCAATGTCTATGCTGAGCTGCAGCGGCTGATTAGCGCCATGCGTGCGCAGGACCCGGTGCCTTGGCAGCCACTACTGTCTGCCATGCTTGAGCGTTACCCCTGTGACGCTGCAACGTTGCTGGTCGCTGAAGGTAACGAGCTATCGCCTGTGGCGATACACGGCTTACCGGTTGACGTGCTGGGGCGCCATTTTGCGCTCGACCAGCATCCGCGTCTGGCGGTTATCGCCGAACATCCTCAAGTGTGCCGCTTTTCACCGCATGATCCGATGCCCGACCCCTTCGATGGTTTGCTGGGTGAGGTTACCAGTGAGGCAGAGGAGGCGGGAGAACAGCTTGTGCATGACTGCATCGGCGTGGCACTGCGTGATAACGATCACTTGATCGGTATGCTGACCCTCGATGCGTTAACCCCCGGTCAGTTTGACAGTATTGATCAACAAGAATTGTTGGCGATGGCTCGTTTGCTCGGCACCTGCCTGCGCCTGGCTGAGCAGCTCTCGTCGACACAGGCCCGTTTGAACGAAGCGCTTGATACCCGGCCCGTGCTGGAGCGAACCCAGGCCCTGACGGGGCAAAGTCAGGCGATGAGGCGACTGAATGAAGAGATTGCCCTCGTTACGTCTACTGATCTTAATGTACTGGTGACAGGTGAGACAGGTGTCGGCAAGGAGCGTGTCGCTCGTCAGTTGCATGACCGGTCGCGTCGGCGGAGTGGGCCGCTGGTCAAGGTGAATTGTGCGGCATTGTCTGAAACGTTGATCGAAAGTGAGCTGTTCGGCCACGTCAAGGGTGCTTTCTCGGGAGCGATGCGCGATCGTCGCGGGCACTTCGCCATGGCGGATGGCGGTACGCTGTTTCTTGATGAAATCGGTGAAATGCCAGCTGCGTTGCAGCCTAAACTGTTGCGAGTCCTGCAGGAAGGTGAGATTCAGCCGCTGGGCAGTGAGCGGGTGCGCCAAGTCGATGTCCGCGTCGTTGCCGCAACCAATCGCGACCTTGAACATGAAGTTGCGGAAGGCCGTTTTCGCGCCGATCTCTATCATCGTTTAAGCGCATATCCCCTGCGCGTCCCGCCGCTGCGTGAGCGTGACAATGATGTGTTGTTGTTGGCGGGTACATTTCTCGAAGAAAACCGTGTCCGCCTGGGACTTCGTGGATTGCGTTTGAGCCATGAAGCAGAAGCCGTGTTACGACGTTATGCTTGGCCGGGCAATGTGCGTGAGCTTGAACATGTGCTGGGGCGCTCGGCTTTAAAAGCGCGCGCGACGAGCGGTGACATGACCGTTATCCATGCCCAGCATCTCGATTTGCCGGAACAGGCCGCAAGCGAGATGGCGCCTGACATGCCACCATCGCCACTGATGGATGTGCCGCGCAAGCTATCGTTGCGTGATGAAGTCGATGCATTTCAACGTCACTATATCAGCGCAGCGCTTGAGGCGAGCAGTGGCAAATGGGCCGAGGCCGCCCGCCAGCTCGATCTTGATCCGGCCAATCTGCATCGTCTGGCGACACGCCTTGGACTCAAGTGAGGTAATGAGCCATCAAGCACGCGTAGCGATAATCACGGCCCGGCGTGGTGCGGGATGGCCTTCGACCGTGCGGCTGTGATCATGCGGATCGAGAAAGTCACGTAGCGAATGAAAGGCCATCCATTCAGTGCTGCGTTGCTCTGTAAGCGAGGTGTCCGCTTCATCGACGATGCGCACATCTCGAAAGCCTGTTCTTGTCAGCCAGTGCGCCAGTGCCTTGGCTGAGGGCAAAAAGTAGACGTTGGGCATTTGAGCGTAGCGTTCTCCGGGCACCAGCACGGTATGTTCATCGCCCTGAACGACCAACGTTTCAAGTACCAACTCACCTCCCGGGCGCAGCGTGTCGCGTAGCTGAAGAAGATGATCCAAGGGCGAGCGGCGATGATAGAGCACGCCCATCGAGAATACCGTATCAAACGCTTCGAGCTTTTCCGGGACATCCTCAATACCGACCGGTAGAAAATGGACACGGTTGCCGTCTGTGTCGCCGATAAAATGGCGCACCGCATGAAACTGGCAGTAAAAGCGCGGCGAGGGATCAATCACCAGCACGAAATGAGCGCCAGCGCCTGCCATCCGCCAGCCGTGATAACCATTGCCACCGCCCACATCAAGCACGCGCCGGCCGTTTAAGTCACTAAGGTGCGGCGCGATGCGCTGCCATTTCCAGTCCGAACGCCACTCGGTGTCAATGACAATATTACCCAATTGATAGGGCCCTTTACGCCAGGGTATCAGCGCTCGCAGCAGGTTTTCGCTCTGTTCCCGGGCGCTGGACGATAGGGCAACATTGACAGTGACAGTATCTGTATCAAGCTGGATGTGACGTTCTTTAGGCAATGTTGGTAGTTTGGCTACGGCCTTCTCCCACATCGCTAAATCGCCATGCCGTTTGCGGTCCAATCCCTTGGCAAGTTGCTGTGGCAAATGAGCAAGCCAAGTGTCGAAGCCTTGCTCTATGAACGCGTGATAAAGCGCGCGGTGGCGGACATCAAAGGCCATCGAGGGATATTCCTTTTAAAGCGAAGGGCGAACGATTAATAGGCGGCAAGGCGCATTATACGTAATCTTTGCGGCGCGCCGGCAGATATCGTCGTTATCACTCCTTGAAAGCGATCATCGACGCGAAGTTGAGATACTGAAACCACGTGTAATGGCGTTTGAAGCCAACGCGTGCCAGTCTGTCATGATGGACTGATAAGCTATCAGGGATCATGACGTCTTCGAGTGCGCTGCGTTTCTGACTGATTTCAAGATCGGAATAGCCGTTGGCACGTTTGAAATCATGATGAAGGGCATAAAGAACGTCTTCTGCTTGCGTATCATCGAAGACGACTTTCTCTGACAGGATCAGTACGCCTCCGGGTTCAAGTGTGTCGAAAAGGCGCGCAATGACATCGTCACGCTCTGCGGGGTCAAGAAATTGCAGCGTGAAATTGACGATGATCATGCCCGCCGGTCGATATGCAAGGGTGCGAATGTCACCTTCTATCACGGTAATGGCATGTTCTGGATATTCCTGGCTGAGCACGTCACGTGCGCGCTCGACCATGGCGGGTGAAAGATCGACCGCCTCGATGGTACAGGTGTCAGGAGCAACTTGCTGGCAGAGCGAGAGCGTTGACGCCCCCAGCGAACAACCCAGGTCATAAACATGGGCGCCAGTACGCAGATAGCGCTTGGCGATCACGCCGATCATGCCGATGATCTGACCGTAGCCGGGTACCGAACGTCGGATCATGTCAGGAAAGCAGCGCACCACCTGTTCATCGAATGAAAAACTCGAAACGCGGTCCAGGGGTGTCGAAAACAGTGCGTCACGGTAAGATGCGTCAGTCATTGTCCGGTACTATTAACTCGTGATTGGATAATGTTGAACTGTTTAGCGGCTCGGGTGCAGTGTTTTTGGCACGCACGCCGAGCCATGAATTTCTGGTCGGAAAGCAACAGGGACCGGGATCTGGCGGCAGCCTGAGGCTGTCGTGTCGCATCAATCATCACCCGTCAACGTGATCGAATGCGGCGCCTGGCCTTTATTGCGATGTAGTTTACGCTTCGCATTTTCCCGCTGCACGTGTAAGGAGAGCACAACCGATGTCGATTCGTGAAACAAGCGCCTGGCAGGCCCTAGAAACTCATCTGTATAAGGATATGCATGACGTACACCTGAAGCAGTTGTTTCAGGATGGACCGCGCTTTGAGCAATTTTCGCGCAGTGCGGCGGGAATTACGCTCGATTTTTCCAAACAGCGTATCAAGTCAGAAACGTTTGATAAGCTGCTTGATCTGGCGCGCGAAGCGGGCGTGCCTAAAGCTATTGAGCGGCTTTTATCGGGTGAGCGCGTCAACCATACCGAGGACCGCCCCGCGTTGCATACCGCGCTGCGTCTACCCAAGGACGCTACCCTGCATGTTGAGGGGGAGGATATTGTCGCTGCGGTGCATAAGTCGCTGGCCCGAATGGAAACGCTTGTCACCAAGCTGCATGCGGGGCAGTGGCGCGGCGCGACGGGCAAGGCGGTAACTGATGTGGTCAATCTGGGCGTGGGTGGGTCGGATCTAGGCCCGTTGATGATCACCACAGCGCTGGATGAATTCGCCGCAGACGATGTGCATGAAATCAACCTCCATTTTGCCTCGACCATCGACGGCTCCCAACTGGCCGAGGTACTGCCTCAGCTCAATCCCGAAACGACGTTGTTCATCTATTCATCCAAGTCGTTTGGCACTATTGATACAGCGGCTAATGCTCAGACGGCTGTCGACTGGCTGAAATCTATTCTGGGCGATGACGATACGCTGATCAAACGTCAGCATTTCATCGGGGTGTCTACCAAGCCTGAGAAGATGACGGAGTGGGGCATCGATCCCGAGCATCAATTGCTGTTCTGGGATTGGGTCGGTGGCCGCTATTCCCTGTGGAGCGCCATTGGTCTGCCGATCGCTCTGCGTATCGGTATGGAGGGATTCCGTCGTTTATTGGATGGTGCCCACAGGATGGATGAACATTTCCGAAGCGCACCTGTAGAGGATAATCTTCCGGTTCTGTTTGCCCTGCTGGGCATCTGGAACGTCAATTTCCTCGATATTCGTTCCCATGCCGTACTGCCTTACGATGGTCGACTCAAGCATTTACCGGGTTATTTTCAGCAGTTGGAAATGGAATCCAACGGCAAATCGGTCACTAATGAAGGTGAAAAGGTCGATTATTCCACTTGTCCTGTGCTGTGGGGTGAGATCGGTCCCAACGGCCAGCATGCGTTCTATCAACTGCTGCACCAAGGTACACAATCGGTAGCGTGCGATTTCCTGGCACCAATCGATCGGTACAGCAACGTGGAAGAGGAGGGACTGCGCAATAATCTGAAGACGCAGCATCGACTGGCATTGGCGAACTGCTTTGCTCAGTCACGAGTATTGATGTTGGGAGATGATGCAGTCTCTTCCGAAAACGAAGCCCCGATCTACAAGCGTTACCAGGGTAATCAGCCTTCTTCGACACTCTTGTTCGAACGTCTTGATCCAGAGACCCTCGGCGCGTTGGTCGCGTTATATGAGCACAAGGTTTTTGTGCAGGGGACGATATGGAACATAGATTCCTTTGACCAGTGGGGTGTGGAACTGGGCAAGCAGATCGCCAACGAGACTGATTCGATCCTGAGAAATCATGCTGGGCATGAGAACATGGACGATTCAAGTCGGCATTTGATAGAAGCGGTATGGAACCTGTCTTCACATTGATGGGATAGGAACACACGTTAAGTGCTTTTATGCTTACGGCGTAAAAGCACTGTTTATTCATACAGGTTTTGCGTTATGCTGGCGTCATGAACGATCGAATCGAGGCTGTCGATAACGTGCTGTTCCTGCACGGATTTAATAGCCATCCCACATCGCATAAAGCCATGATGACGCGTCGGGCCTGTGAGCAGGCATTGCCGCAGCCATGTTTCAGCGCGCCGTTTCTTGGCCATTGCCCTCGTGAGGCGTTGCAGACGGCTGAGCAGGCATTGACTGAGCTTACCGGCAGAACGCTAATCGTCGGCAGCTCGATGGGTGGCTTCCTGGCAACGTGTCTGGCTGAGCGCTACGATGTCGCGGCCATAGCGTTGATCAATCCGGCAGTGCGCCCATCGCGTATCGCGGCGGAGATGGTCGGCAGTGCGCACGAGAATCCTTTTACCGGTGAGCAATTCGTCATCGAGGCTCATTTCGAAGACGATCTCAAATGTCTTGAGTGTCACGTGCCCCGTATGCCGGAGCGCTATCTAGTTTTGCTGAGCACTCAGGATGAAACGCTCGATTGTCGCGATGCGTTCGCGTTGTACCGAGGCAGCCGCTTTTTGATCAGCCCCGGTGACGATCACGGTCTTAGTCAATATCCGGCATTCGTTCCGGCGGTGTTGGCCCATGGTGGGTTGACGCTGCCCGAGGGCGCTTGTTGGACCTGCGATAATCAATGACTGAAAATCTTTCATGAGCCAATACAGTGCCAGTTCCATCGAGGTCCTGTCGGGCCTCGAGCCGGTGCGCAAGCGCCCCGGCATGTATACCGATACCACGCGACCTAACCACCTTGTTCAGGAGGTGGTAGACAATAGCGTGGATGAAGCGCTGGCGGGTCATGCCAGTGAAATTACCGTTCGATTGAGAAGTGATGGTGCCATTGAGGTGACCGATAACGGTCGCGGCATGCCTATCGACATGCATCCCGAGCATGGCGTATCCGGCATTGAGTTAATCCTCACCAAGCTACATGCGGGTGGCAAGTTTTCCAATTCAAACTATCGGTTCTCGGGCGGGTTACACGGGGTCGGTGTCTCGGTCGTCAATGCACTTTCCGACCGCCTTGAAGTCGAGGTGTGTCGTCAAGGCAAGCGCTATGGCATTGCTTTCGCGCGCGGCGAAAAGATCGAAGAGTTAGCTGTTATCGGTGATTGCGCCAAGAAGGCCACCGGTACGGTAGTCCGCTTCTGGCCTGAAGAAGCATACTTCGACAGCCCCAAGATATCGCTGACGCGTCTCAAGCACCTACTACGTGCCAAGGCCGTGCTGTGCCCCGGGCTCAAAGTAAGCCTGTTCGAGGCTGATAATGCCGAGAGCGTCTGGCAGTACGAGGATGGCCTGCGTGATTATCTTGCCCAGGCCTTAGACGGCTTTGAGGTGCTGCCTGCGCAACCCTATACCGGCAGCTTTGAAGATAGCGAGCAGGCGGTTGACTGGGCGATCCAATGGTTACCGGAAGGTGGTGAGCCGGTCATGGAATCCTACGTCAACCTGATCCCGACCACGCTGGGCGGTACGCATGTCAATGGGCTTCGCTCGGGGCTTTTGGACGCGCTCAAGGACTTCTGTGACTACCGCAACCTGTTGCCTAAGAATGTCAAACTGACCGGCGATGATCTATGGGAGCGCATTTCCTTCGTGCTGTCGGTCAAGATGCATGATCCTCAGTTCGCCGGACAGACCAAGGAGCGTCTCTCTTCACGGGCGGTGGCGGGTTTTGTTTCGACCGTGGTGAAAGATGCCTTCTCGTTATGGCTCAATGAACATACTGATCAGGCCGAAAAGCTGGCTGAGCTGGTCATCAATGCCGCGCAGAAGCGCTTGCGTTCTTCCAAGAAGGTGGCGCGCAAAAAAGTCACTCAAGGTCCGGCGCTGCCCGGAAAGCTAGCGGACTGTTCAGGACAGGACCCCGCGAGGAGTGAGCTCTTTCTTGTTGAGGGCGATTCGGCCGGCGGTAGTGCCAAGCAGGCGCGTAACCGTGAGACACAGGCGATCCTGCCGCTGCGTGGCAAAATTCTCAACACTTGGGAAGTTGAGCCTCATGACGTGCTCAACTCTCAGGAGGTCCATGATATTGCCGTAGCGTTGGGGATGGACCCGGGGAGTGATGATCTCAGCAAGCTGCGTTATCACAAGATATGTATTCTCGCCGATGCTGACTCCGATGGGTTGCACATCGCCACGTTGCTGTGCGCGCTGTTCGTGCGCCACTTCCCCTCGCTGGTTGATGCCGGTCATGTATTCGTGGCCATGCCTCCGCTCTATCGCATCGATCTTGGCAAGGAAGTGCACTATGCCCTTGATGAAAGTGAGAAGGCGGCAGTACTCAAGAAGCTGGCAAGCAAGCGCGGTACACCCAACGTCCAGCGCTTCAAGGGGCTAGGTGAGATGAGCCCGATACAGCTTCGTGAAACGACCATGGCGCCGGATACGCGTCGCTTGGTGCAGCTGACGCGGGAGTTGGGCGATGAAACGAATGAGTTGCTGGATATGCTTCTTGCCAAGAAGCGTTCATCCGATCGCCGTGTCTGGCTTGAGCGTTACGGCAACAGGGCAGAGGTAGAAATTTAAGTATGGTCATGGATATTCACGTGCAGGAAGGCGATGTCGAGCGCCTGGCGCTGCGCAGCTATACCGAGAAAGCCTATCTCGATTATTCGATGTACGTCATTCTCGATCGAGCGTTGCCCAACATTGGCGACGGCATGAAGCCGGTGCAGCGTCGTATTGTCTATGCGATGCGGGAGCTTTCGCTAAATGCCAATGCCAAGTACAAGAAGTCGGCGCGTACCGTCGGCGATGTACTCGGCAAGTTCCATCCTCATGGTGACAGTGCCTGTTATGAAGCGATGGTGCTGATGGCGCAGCCATTCAGCTATCGCTATCCGCTTGTCGATGGGCAGGGTAACTGGGGTAGCCCTGACGATCCCAAGTCATTTGCAGCGATGCGCTATACCGAAGCGCGCCTTTCGCGTTTCTCCGAGATTCTTCTGACCGAGTTAGGTCAGGGTACCGTTGACTGGACACCAAATTTCGACGGTACCATCAACGAGCCGGCGGTGCTGCCGGCACGCCTCCCTCATGTACTGCTCAATGGCGGCTCGGGCATTGCAGTGGGTATGGCTACCGATATTCCGCCGCATAACGTGCGCGAAGTGGTAGAGGCGACTATTCATCGCCTGCGCCATCCTGAGGCAAGCGTCGCTGAACTATGTGAATATCTGCCAGCGCCGGATTTCCCCACTGCGGCGGAAATCATCTCCTCCAAGGATGAGCTGCTGAAGCTTTATGTCAGCGGGCGTGGCTCGGTGAAGATGCGTGCACGTTATGAGCTCGAAGATAGCGATATCGTCATCACTGCACTGCCGTATCAGGTTTCCGGTGCCAAGATTCTCGAGCAGATTGCCGCTCAGATGCAGGCTAAGAAATTGCCGATGGTCGCTGATCTGCGCGATGAGTCCAGCCACGAACAGCCGACGCGGCTAGTTATCGTACCTCGTTCGAACCGCGTCGATGTGTCGTCGCTGATGGCGCACCTGTTCGCGACCACCGATCTTGAGAAAAATACCCGCGTCAATATGAACCTGATTGGCCTGGATGGTCGGCCGCAGGTGATGTCACTGGACGTTCTTCTGGGGCAGTGGCTTGATTTCCGCCGTGCTACGGTGCGTCGTCGTCTGGAGTACCGGCTCGGCAAGGTCGAGGATCGTCTCCATCTGCTTGAAGGGTTGCTGATCGCCTATCTGAATATTGATGAGGTGATTCGCATCATCCGCGAGGAGGACGAGCCCAAGGCGTCGCTAATCGCTTCATTCGGGCTAACGGAGCGTCAGGCTGAGGCAATCCTCGAGTTGCGTCTAAGGCACTTGGCTCGACTTGAGGAAATGAAGCTCAAGTCCGAGCAGAAGGAGCTCGAAAAGGAGCGTAAGCGGCTCAACAAGCTTCTCGGCAGCGAAAAGGCAATGACCGATCTGATCGAGAAGGAGCTGCGCGAGGACGCCGAAACCTACGGTGATGAACGGCGTAGCCCGTTGGTTGAACGTGAAGAGGCCAAAGCGCTGTCAGAAGTCGAGCTGATGGGCGCCGATCCGATTACCGTCGTGCTATCCGAGAAGGGCTGGATTCGTAGTGCCAAGGGCCATGATATTGATCCGCTGAGTCTATCCTACAAAGCTGGGGATAAATTTGCCTTTGCGGCGCGGGGTAAATCCAACCAACCGCTTGTGCTGCTTGATGATAGCGGGCGTACCTATACGCTACCGGCGCATCAACTACCTTCGGCGCGCAGCCAGGGAGAACCCGTGTCTGGGCGGGTTAATCCACCGGCTGGCTCACAGATGATGGGCGTCATGCTGGCACCCCCCGAGACACGCTATCTGTTGGCCAGCGATGCGGGTTATGGCTTTATCGCCAAACTTGAAGACATGATCGGGCGCAGCAAGTCGGGCAAGGCAGTATTAAGCGTGCCCAAGGGATGCAATGTACTACCCCCTCAGCCGCTCATCACTGATGAGGCTGCGCGTATAGCGTTGGTGACTAATGAAGGGCGCCTGCTGGTATTTGCTCCGTCTGCGCTACCGGAGATGAATAAAGGTAAAGGTATCAAGATGATTGATATTCCAGGCGCTCGGTCTGCTGCACGTGAGGAGTTCGTGCATGATTTAGTGATTCTCCCTGCAGGCGCGTCTTTGATCATTCACGCGGGTAAGCGAAAAACGACGCTGAAGCCTAATGATATCGATTATTATCTAGGCGAATGCGGGCGTCGGGGGAGCAAATTGCCGCGTGGCTTCCAGAAAGTAAACCGGCTGGAAGTTGAGGTACGTGATTAACGTCGCTCCTCATCCGAGCAATGACATCACCTGATCACTATTTTGAATGCCGTTAACGGAAACGACATGACCCAACGCCTTTTGGTTCGTGCTACTGGCACGGCGCATCCTGGCCAGCTGGCTGAGTTAGGCCAAGCGCTTGCACAGGCAGGCACTCGCTTGCTCGATATCAATCAAAGCGTCACGTTTGATTGCGTGACGCTCGAAGCCTTGGTTGCGTTCGATGGGGAAAACCGTCAGCAGCTTACGACAGCACTGGAAACATTCAGGGCTTTGGCGGGTTTGGATGTTCAGTTTATTGAAGTGGGTGACAAGGAGTATGCGCGCTGGAGCGCAGCGACAGGCTATCCACGCCTTATCTTGACCTTGCTTGCGCCACGCCTGCCTGCAAGTGTACTCACCGAGGTAGGGCGGCTGACGTCGTCATACGGATTGACGATTGAGCTGATCCATCGGCTGTCAGGACGAGAAGGGCTTGATGGCGAAGTGCCAGAAGGAGGTGCTTGCATCGAGTGCTGGTTGCGAGGCGACATGCTGGCTAGTCCGGTCGATCTCGAGGGCCTGCGACGCAACGCCCTGACGATAGGCGCTGAGCATGGTGTCGATATCGCCCTGCAAGAGGATAATATCTGGCGTCGTCACCGCCGTCTGGTCTGCTTTGATATGGATTCTACGCTGATCAAGGCTGAAGTGATTGATGAGCTGGCGCGGCGTCACGGCGTTGGTGATGAGGTAGCAGAAGTCACCGAACGGGCAATGCGTGGTGAGCTTGATTTCCAGCAGAGTTTCCGCGAAAGGATGAGCAAACTGAAAGGGCTGGATGAATCTGTACTGCAGCAGATCGCTGAAGAGCTCCCGCTGATGGATGGTGCCGAAGTACTGCTCAAGCAGCTCAAGCGCTTGGGCTATCGCACCGCAATCTTGTCTGGTGGTTTTACTTATTTTGCCCGTTACCTGCAGCAACGGCTTGGTTTCGATGAAGTGCATGCCAATGAACTGGTTATCGAAAATGGCAAGGTGACCGGTGAGGTGCAGGAGCCGATACTGGATGCTGAACGCAAGGCATTCTTGCTCAAGGAAATTGCTGCGCGTGAAGGTATTCGCATGGAGCAGACGATTGCCGTGGGTGATGGCGCTAATGACCTGAAAATGCTGGCGGAAGCCGGGTTGGGAATCGCTTTTCGAGCCAAGCCATTGGTGCGTGAGCAGGCGCGACATTCGATATCTACGCTGGGGCTCGACGCGGTCTTGTATCTGCTTGGCTATCGCTATAGTGATCTGGTTCACTCTGAATCCGACAGTTAAGCATTACAAAAAGACTTCTCTTAAAAACCCGGCTTCTGCCGGGTTTTTTGCTGACAGCATCGCGATAAAGGTGTCCGTAGGTGATGTAGCCTGATGTAGGTTTATTGTTGTGCATGTTTCAAGGTGCACTCAACAGCGCCGATAGAATGTCTGATGTTTCGGCCACGCCCGCATGCACAATTACATTGAACTTGAACCTAATATGCCTAACTCCAAATCACGTACGATCGAAATCATTGATCCTAATCATGTCGCTTCTACACTTCGTGCCCTGATGGACAGTATCTGCGATATCACTGTCAAATTTGACGATACACCAGTTCACTACCCCGTATCGCTTACGTCTATTGATCGTGATAAGCATTTTTTAATGCTTGATGTTGCGAATCTTTCGGATGTAATGGAAAGACTGACGGCGAATGCTTCCTTTACTCTTCATGCCAAGGAGGCGTCAGGAACACTTAGCTTCGATATGCTGGCAGCCAAGGAAGTGGAGCGGCGAGGTGAGAGTATTGAGTTTAGATGCTGTATGCCTACTCGTCTTGTCGTTACGCGCAAGCGAGGCGTGTTTCGCGCCCAGCTGACGGAAAGCATGTGCACTAGTACCAGGTTATCTCTGTTCGTCGTTGATAACGCTGCGCCGGTAAAGGGTAAGTTAAAGAATTTGTCGCTTGGGGGATGTTTGGTGGAAGTGTCGAAACAGGATGCCGGCACTTTACACATCGGACAGAATATTCGTCGCGTGCAGGCTTTGTTTCCTAATGGGGATAATTTCCATGAAGCCGGCAAGATTAGCCATATGCACGATGCTGAGCAGGGCGAAACAGCGCTGATCGGGATTAAATTTGTGCCAGCGTCTAAAGAGTTCGAACGTAAATTGTGGTATTTCGTTCGGGAGATTGAACGTGAAGCTGCGCGTCAGAATGCAGAAAGTGCAACGCTTCTATGGCCTTCGAAACTGTTTGATTACGACGGTGAGTACGTTTTCTCCTAACCGCGTCATCTTGTTCCTAGCCTTGGCGCGAAGGTGCAGCTCGATCGATGGGCCATGACTTTCCCACCGCTCAAGTATTTCACCGTGGTGGAGTAAAGAAGCCGTTGATGGCAGGCTTCTTTACCTTCGGTGTATTTGACTGCCGCCCTTGGCAGCGTCTGTCGGCTTACAGCGTACGCTTGCGATAACTGGCTTTTTCGATATCAGTGATTTCTACTGCTATCTCGATATCTGTAGGGCAGGCTTTATCCAAAGCGGCGAACAGAGCATCGCTGAGGGCCGCCTTCTGTTCTGTGCTGCGTCCTTCAAACATATGAACACACACCTGCAGGAATTCCGCTTTTTCACCCGCTGTGCGCGCATAGGTAAAAGGCCGAGCATATACTTTGATGGCTGAGCGTTGAAAGATACCGGTGGCCAGAGCACTTTCATGTAGCGCATCAAGCAGGCTTTCAATATTAATTCGAGCGTCGAGTGTCTTGGAGTAGTCAATAACAATATTGGGCACGGTTAAACCTCATGAAAACAAGTTTGCCCTCAGCTTACTCTCATTTTTAACGATACGCTTCACGGGCTACCAAGCGCGTGCTATCTCCCTGATAGTTAGGTTCTCAAGTGTCTGACGACATCCGACACGTGTTAATAGGCGAAGTATTAGGCCTGATTTACTAACCTTGGGGAGTGGGCTTGCCACGTTAGACTTTTCAATAGTGGAGCATCGACATGAAAGCTGTTTTTCCTGATACGCGTCATTATGGCGTCATGCCGCCGCATATCCTTGAGCGATTGATCGAGCATGGTGGCGATCGTTTACGTCATAGTGCCTTGACTACGCAGAGCCTCGATCAGAGCTTACGTACCAGCAAGGCTATTGAGGTCACGGCATTGCACCGCCGCAGTCAGCTTAATGAGATTCAACGCTTCATTTATGATGCAAAAAATACTATGGAGCTGCCGGGAGTGTTGATTCGTCAGGAAAACAGCGCGGCGAGTGGTGACATTGCCGTTGATGAAGCGTACGAATACCTGGGCGCAACCTGGAACTTCTTCAAGGATATTTTCGAGCGTAATTCGATTGATAACCAAGGGCTGCCACTGGTAGGAACGGTACATTACGGACACGATTACGAAAATGCTTTTTGGAACAGCCAACAGATGGTATTCGGCGATGGTGATGGCGAAATATTCAACCGCTTTACTATTTCTCTCGATATCATCGGTCATGAGCTTACCCATGGGGTGACCGAGAGTGAGGCCAATCTGGTGTATTACAACCAGCCTGGTGCGTTGAACGAGTCAATTTCAGATGTGTTCGGCTCACTGGTCAAGCAGTATCACCATCAACAGACTGCCGAGCAGGCTAACTGGATTATAGGCGAGGAGCTTCTGACCGAACGTGTTAATGGTATTGGGCTGCGCTCAATGGCCGAGCCAGGCACGGCTTATGACGACCCCGTGCTGGGCAAGGATCCACAGCCCGGGCATATGGATAACTATATCGAGACGCGCGAGGATAACGGCGGTGTCCATCTCAATTCAGGGATACCCAACCGGGCGTTTTATCTCGTCGCCACAGCGATTGGCGGTTATGCTTGGGAAAAGGCGGGGCGTATCTGGTACGCAACATTGACCGATCGCCAATTACCCAATGATGCCGACTTTCAAACGTTTGCACGCTTGACCCAGACTCATGCCGAGCGTCTTTATGGGCGTGGCAGCGAGTATGAGGCCGTGCTGGCCGGTTGGCGAGGTGTCGGAGTAGCTATATGAGTCGATTCGACGAACTCGACGTCGATGCATTGGTAAAACTATCTCGCGAGGGTGGGGTGGCTTATATGCCTACCCTCGCCAGACCGCGAGCGATTGATTTTCAGCGCTGCAGCAGCAATCAGCGCCGTTTCGTTTGTGACATACTGGCGCGCGCCGAACAGGCCGCTAGTCATGATTCGGTAGGTAAAGGTGATCAGCGCTACTTCCGCATTGAAGTGCGTAAGCGCCGCGATGAGGAACGTCCGGATATAGAGCTCAGCGTGCCAGAGCAATGCGCCCCTCAGGAATTAGTGTCGCTCTGGCTGCGCGGTATGGATGAAGCGCCTTCCTGAGGGCTACCCACTGATTTCCTGGATAGACCAGTTTGTTCATTAACAATCGCTTGGATCGTCCATGAGGATATGATCAGTTACGGAAAGCGGCATATTCAGAACAAAGGCGTCTTGGAGTTTTCCCCAGGTATTTCACGTACCAGCCGTGGCATCAGAAAGCCTGGTAGTTCAGCACGCAGCGCATCCACCAGTGCAATTGCCTCATCGTCACCAACATCAAAATGCGCCGCACCCGCCACCGGGTCGAAGGCGTGAAGATAGTAGGGTAGTATTCCCGCCTCGAACAATGCCTCTGACAGTGCCGCAAGCGCTGGGACTGAATCATTGACACCTCGCAGAATTACACTCTGATTGAATAGCGTGACGCCAGCCTCCTTGAGTCGCTGGCAGGCAGTGCGCACGGCTTCGTCGATTTCATTGGCATGATTGATATGCAAGACCATGATCTTCTGCAGCCGCGAACGCGAAAGCCAGGCGAGAAGGTGGCTGTCGACGCGCTCAGGGATTACTACGGGCAAGCGGGTATGGACACGCAACCGTTTAAGATGCGTAATCGATGCTAGCTCATCGGCGAGCCAAGCCAGCCGTTTGTCGCTTGAGGCCAGTGGGTCACCGCCGGACAGAATGGCTTCGATAATGTTTGAATCGCTGCGTATATAGTCGAGAATGTCTTGCCACTGGGCCTTGGATGGCAGGTTATCGCCATAAGGAAAATGACGCCGGAAGCAGTAACGACAGTTAATCGCGCAGGCGCCGCTGCCAATCAATAGCACGCGGTTATGGTATTTGTGGATCAGACCGGGACGCGGCGTATGTTCTGCCTCTGCGAGAGGATCAGTGACGAAGCCCTCGATGGCATCTGTTTCTGCGCCAATCGGCAACACCTGGCGTAGTAGGGGATCGTCAGGATCACCATGGCGGATGCGGGCGAGATAGGCATGCGGAACCCGGATGGAAAACAGGGCATGGCCCTGGGTAGCACCTGGTAGTAGTGAGCTGTCAAGACCGAGCGTCTTGAGCAGAAGCTGCGGATCACGAATGGCGTCGCGAAGCTGTTCGGGCCAGGTGGCAGTAGTAACGGCCTGCACACTGATCGAGGTTCGGGTTATCATCGGCACACTTTTATTAAGAAATCTTCAGCAGGCGCTGATATGGCGCTTTGAAATAGTCACGTTCGATGCCATCAGGGCATCGATCCACAAGTGAGGCATTATGGCGAACTATTCTACCAACGAATTCAAGGCTGGTCTGAAAGTGATGCTCGACGGTGATCCTTGTAACATCGTCGAGAACGAATTCGTCAAACCGGGCAAGGGGCAGGCGTTCAACCGTGTACGCCTGCGCAACCTGATGACCGGCCGCGTCTGGGAGCGCACGTTCAAGTCCGGCGAAACGCTGGAAGGCGCTGACGTCATGGATATCGACATGGAGTACCTCTATAACGATGGCGAGATGTGGTACTTCATGAAGGTCGATGGTTCCTTTGAACAGTATGCTGCTGACAAGAAAGCTATCGGCGATAATGAGAAGTGGCTCAAGGAACAGGTCAGCTACATTATTACGCTGTGGAACGATAACCCGATTTCGGTATCGCCGCCTAATTTCATTGAACTCGAAGTCGTCGAGACCGACCCGGGCCTGAAGGGAGATACCGCCAACGGGGGTTCCAAACCGGCCAAGCTTTCTACTGGTGCGGTGGTTCGTGTACCTCTGTTCATCAACGAAGGTGAGGTACTCAAGGTCGATACGCGCAGCGGCGATTACGTTGGCCGCGCGTGATAGAGTGACGCTTGACAAACGCCGGGCTTTTGCTCGGCGTTTTGTTATCCGCTGATAGTGATGAATTCCATGCAGAACGATAGCTGGTGCCCCAGCGCCGCCATTGAAATAATCAAGGCGCGTGCTGAAAAATTGCGCACTATTCGTGCCTTTTTTAGCGAGCGTGGCTTGCTCGAAGTCGAAACGCCAGTGCTCGGACGCGGAGGAAGCACGGATGTTCATCTCGATTCACTCTCATTGATGGCCACCACCCCGAGCGGGCAGGAGCGACTGTGGCTGCAGACCTCGCCAGAATTTCATATGAAGCGGCTGTTGGCGGCGGGCAGTGGGCCGATTTTTCAGCTTGCCCGCGTGTTCCGCGATGGCGAAGTCGGTCAGCGTCATAATATCGAATTCACCATGCTCGAGTGGTATCGCCCAGGGTGGACGCTCACGCAGTTGAGTGAGGAAGTCGATACGCTGATTCGCCATGTGCTGGCAAATGATCCGGGACCGACCCGTTGGGTACGCTACCGTGATCTGTTTCGTGACGCGCTGGGGCTTGATCCTTTTACCGCATCGATCGATAGGCTACGTGACGAGGCGTTCCGTATCGGTAACATCGAAACCAAAGAGTGGACGCGCGATGATTGCCTCGACTTGCTGATGAGCCTGGTGATTGAGCCGATGCTTGGTCGGCGGGGCATTGATATTGTTATTGATTATCCTGCCTCCCAGGCATCACTGGCCAAGTGCAAGCATGATGAGGATGGTAGTCTCGTTGCTGCTCGCTTCGAGATTTATCTGAACGGTATCGAGTTGGCCAATGGCTATGATGAATTGCTCGAAGCTGAGGAACAGAAGGCGCGCTTCGACGCCGATAACAAGGCAAGAATGGCGTTGAATAAACCCCAGGTCGAAGCAGATCACCATCTAGTGGCCGCGCTTGAGGCGGGTATGCCGCCTTGCAGCGGTGTCGCGCTGGGTGTTGACCGTCTGATCATGCTGGCGTTGGATAAGTCTTGCCTCGAGGAGGTCGTGGCATTTTCTAGTCGCAACTGCTGACGCATGATGTGCCGAACGGCGCCCCTGAAGTAAGTGAATCGCGTACTGTCTTGAGTGCTTGAGGTGCAAAGCCCCGGCGTGGCGCCGGGGACTTCGTATGTGTAAATATTAGACGTAGGCGATCGGCGCGGCGAGTTTCTGACCGAGCAGTACCTTGCGGCCCTTCATCTCGGGTGATAGCGGCTCATCGAAGTCGACGGTGTTGGGAAAGCACATCACTACCGATGAACCCAGCTTGAAGCGACCGATTTCTTCACCTTTATCGAGGGTGACGGTGCGATCAAAATAGTTGTTCTGCGGTACGGCAGAAAGTGGCGTGATCTGGCCGGCCCAGACGGTTTCAATCGCGGCGACGATCATTGCCCCGATCAATACCAGCGCCATTGGCCCATATTCGGTATCGAAGATGCAGACTAGCCGCTCGTTGCGGGCAAACAGGCTCGGCACATGATGGGTGGTGGCACTGTTGACCGAGAACAGCCGGCCCGGCACGTAGACGGTCTGCCTGAGCGTGCCGGCGCATGGCATGTGGACACGGTGATAATTACTTGGCGAGAGGTAGACGGTGCCGAAGCGGCCGTCGCGGAACGGTGCAGACAGAGCTTCGTCGCCGCCAAGCAGTGCGGTCAGGGAATAGTGGTGGCCCTTGGCTTGGATCAGGGTGTCGTCTTTGATTTCGCCGTACTGCGACAGCACGCCATCGGCAGGGGAAACGATACCTTCCCCGATTGGACGAGCGCCTTCCTTGAGCGGGCGTGTGAAGAACTCGTTGAAGGAGGAGTATGCGTGCGGGTCGGAGTGCAGCGCCTCACTCATGTCGATGTCGTAGGCGCGAATGAATCGCTTGATGAATATATCCTTGACCCACGGCAGTTGGCAGTCGGCTATACGTCCGACCAGCCGGGAAAGCAGGTGGTGAGGAATCGGATACTGTATCCAGGCAAAAAGCTGATCGCGATTCACGATAGGGCAATCCTGAAACTGAGAGAAAGTGGCCGCACCTTAGCGCAGGGGAGACACCGGCTCAAGAACCACCTTGCGATGTGGCGCCAAGCCGAGCGTATAGCGTTACTTAGCGTTCAATCGGCGTATCGTCACGATTACCCCATTCCTGCCATGAACCTGGATAGGCACGCATCCTGTCAAATCCCAGCGCCTTGCCGACCAGCCAGGTGAAACCGCTACGGTGATGGCTCTGGCAATGCGTGGCGACTTCATGGTCGGGAGTGATGCCCTTGGCCTCAAGTTCGGTCACCAGCTCAGCGTAGTCGCGCAGGCGCAACTGGCGCTCGCGATCCATGGCGTCTGTCCATTCAAAGTTGACGGCGCCGGGAATATGGCCCAGGTGCTTGTTGCTGCCTTTCTCACCGCGATACTCCTGTGGGCCCCGTGCATCCCAGACGACTAGCGACTTGTCACCAAGGCGCTCGGCCAACTCTTCGCGCGTGATGAGGACTTCGGGATGCAAGTACTCGGCGTGGTAGCTGCTGGGCGTTGGCGTATGCGGCTCGGTGGAGAGCGGCAATTGCTCGGCGCGCCAGGCGTGGATGCCGCCGTTGAGATAGGAGTAACGGGTATGACCGATCAGTTCGAGTGTCCATAGCAGGCGACCAGCCCAGCCGCCGCCTTCGTCATCATAGGCGATAACATGCGTATCGCGAGTCAGTCCTAGCTCAGAGAAGAGCTGGGACAGTGCTTGTTCTTCGGGTACGTCATTGGCTACGGGAGCGGTGCCGGCCAGTAGACGGCGATAATCGAGATAGATCGCACCGGGGACATGGCCTTCCGTGTAACTTTCGGCTTTGGCAGGTACGTCAATGATCAGCAGCGAGGCATCACTTAACTGTTGGGAAAGTTCGGAGGGTTCGATAATCAAAGGCAAAATATTGCTTTCGGTACTCATGGCAGACTCCCTTATGGCTTGGCTTCAGCATGACACACTTTGCCTTATGCCACGAAATCAAAGGCGTCGTTCATGTGCTGCATACAGAGCTTCTACTCATAACGATAAGGCCCAAGCAACCTTAGGCCATGCTGCGGAGCACGGCAAACCCGCCTGATGGAGCGGAAAAGCTGTAACGAAAGTACGGTAACAACATGTGATTCTGTATACTGCGCCTTCCATGAGTCCAGTCGGAGACAACCATCGTGCTCGAGCGAGTGTTTAATATAAGAACGCAGGGCAGCAACGTGCGCCGCGAAGTGTTGGCGGGTATCGCCACCTTTCTTGCGGCGATGTATATCATCGTAGTCAATCCGGCGATTCTCAGTGCCGCTGGAATTCCCTTTTCCAGCGCTCTGACGGCAACCGTTCTAATCAGCTTTTTTGGCAGCCTGATGATGGGGCTTTATGCCCGTAACCCAATCTTGGTCGCCCCGGGTATGGGCATCAATGCGCTATTTACTTACACGATGGTGATCGGTGCCGGCACTCCCTGGCAAACCGCGCTGGGATGTGTGTTCTGGGCGGGAGTATTGTTTGCGATACTCGCCGCATTCAATGTGCGCCAGTACGTGATCGATGCCATTCCAGCACAGCTGCGTTACGCCATTGCCTGTGGCATCGGGCTGTTTATCACCATTATCGGATTGGTCAACGCCAAGCTCGTCGTCTCGAACCCTGTCACGGTCGTTTCTCTTGCCCCGATGAGCGCGCCGATTGTTACCTTCCTTATTGGGCTGGCGGTCACTGCTGTACTGGTGGCCAAGCGCGTACAGGGTGCACTGATTCTCGGTATCGTCATCACCACGCTGATGTCTATTCCAATTGGGCGACTGTGGGGCGATGGCAGTGCTTATTTTCCACCGGACATGGCTATGCCAACGCTGGTTAATTTCACGGGGATTTTCGCTTGGCCTGATTTCAGCGGCATCATGAAGGTCGATATCATGGGTGCGTTGCATCTTGCCTACGCGCCCTTTATTTTTGTGATTCTGTTCACCATCTTCTTCGATGCCCTGTCGACCTTCATGGGCGTTTGTCAGGCCGGTAATTTGCTTGATGATAACGGTGAGCCGCGCAATATCCGCCAGTCGATGGTGATTGATGCCTTCTCTGCTTTGATCTCGGCACCGCTGGGTACTAGCCCGGCCAATGCTTATGTCGAGTCGGCGGCAGGGATCAGTCAGGGCGGACGTACCGGTCTGGTGGCGGTTATCGCCGCGCTGCTGTTCTTGCCGTTTCTGTTCCTCTCGCCGCTGTTATCACTGGTGCCAGCGATTGCTACAGCGCCAGCGCTAATCATGGTCGGTGTATTCATGCTCGACCCGATTCGCTCGATCAACTGGTACGAGCTCGACGATGCCATTCCAGCATTTCTGGCAATGATCCTGATTCCCTTGACGTATTCGATTACTCACGGCGTGGTGTTTGGTTTCCTGGCCTTTGTGCTGGTCAAGCTGGGCGTGGGTAAGTCACGTGAAATAAAGCCCGCGATGTGGGTACTTTTTGCATTATCGATATTGTTGCTTTTTCAAGAGTAAAAACGTCGGTGATAGTGATAAAAACGCCGCATTAAGTGGCGTTTTTCATCATTGGAAAGACAGGAAACACAGACATAAAAAAGCCGGCGAAACATCGCCGGCTTTTGCTTCAAGCAGAAAGTGAAACAGATTACATCTGTTCTTTCTGAGCGCCTGATTTGGCTGGAGCTTTTCCAAGCGTAGGTGCTTGACCCTGAGGCTCTGGCTTCTGCTTGACGGTAAACTCACCGCGACCGTCGAAAGACGGACCACTAGACCAACGACCTTCAGGAAGTTCCTTGTCCAGCGAGGTATTGAGAACATAATAGGAGTGTTCCATGTTCTCATGCGCTTCGGGAGTGGAATTCGGAATCGGCAGCGATGCAGGTAGACCACCGAGCTCTTCAATGACGGCCAACCACTGTTGCTGGTGCATGGTGTCACGGGCAATAAGGAAAGAAAGCATGTCCTTCATGCCCTTGTCTTCAGTCATATTGTACAGGCGTGAAGCGAGTACACGACCAGTCGATTCAGCGGTGACGTTGGCCAGCATGTCGGCGGCTACGTTACCGGAAGCGTAGATATGGCTCATGTCAAACGGTACGCCATTGGCGTTAACCGGCATGGCAGCCATACCTGAAGACAGCACGTGACGCGGATTCATCCCGCCGAGAATGGCATGCACAACGGAATCCTTGGCGGCTGCTTCTTGAATGGTAACCGGGGCACCTTCGAGGTTCAGCGCTACTGCGTGAGCCAGAATTTCGATGTGCGAAAGTTCTTCAGTTGCCGTTGACATCAGTAGATCGCGAATACGGTCATCGCCGCGCGTACCCATCGCCTGGAAGAAGTACTGCATGGCTACGCGGATTTCGCCTTCGATCCCGCCAATGGCCTGCTGTAGTTGATTGGCAAACTGCGGATCGGGCTTGTCTACTTTGACTTGATATTGAAGTTTTGAGGAATGATGAAACATGGTTAATCCTTTTCGTTTAGTTTCGGTAGAAGCTTAGAAAGCCCTACGTGGCTTAAACATTCCGGAAACTTTCGAGGTGTCGCTACTCTGGCGTCGCCAAAACAAGATAAGCCTGCCGTGATACGTCTCCTCGTAAAGCTCCGGGCCCTCCCTGTAGGGTGCGCCATTCGATAAGGCACCTAATCACCATAGGCAGCGATGGCGGTAAATTCAAAAAGATAAGGAATAAAGTTTCACTATTGGCTGGATAGTCTTTCCACATTTATTACGCTTTCAATCGGTTATGCGCACAAGCGATTGTGAGACTATGCAGAAGGGGGCATGTGATAGTCGCTCATAATTCACATGAGCGACGTATCGACATCGCTTATGTGCTCAAGCTGGCGATGATGCGGCGGAAACTGTCAAAACGCGTGGCTGAAATTTCACCTTGTTCAACCGCCTTGAGAATGGCGCAGCCAGGTTCGTGAACGTGACGGCAATCCCGAAAACGGCAGTGGCCAAGATGGGGGCGAAACTCGATGAACCCTTCGGCAACCTGACGTTCATCGAGGTGCATCAAGCCGAATTCACGTATGCCTGGCGAGTCGATCAGATCGCCTCCAGCAGGGAAGTGATAAAGCTTGGCGGTAGTGGTGGTGTGGGTCCCCTTGCGCGTGTCCTCGGAGAGCGCGCCTACTTTGAGTTCTTCGTCTGGCAGTAGGGCATTGATCAGCGATGATTTGCCAACGCCAGACTGGCCGACGAAAACGGAGGTTCTCTCGGCGAGATTTTGGCGCAGCTCTTCGAGGCCACCATCTTCACGTACTGTCGCATTGATGACCTCATAACCCAACCCTTGATAGCGGGCCAGGAGTTCGCGCAGCTCGCCGCCATGTGGCGGTAGTAAATCCACCTTGTTCAGTACCAGCGCCGGCTGTATCTCGGTAGTTTCTGCGGCGATCAGATAACGGTCGATCAGATTGGGATGCGGAACAGGTTCGGCGGCAAAAACGATCAAGATGCGATCAATATTAGCCGCAACCGGTTTCAATTGGCCGCGATGATCAGGGCGTTCAAGCGTGGAGTCACGCTCGCCGCGAGCCACCACAACGCCGGTGCCGTCATTTGCTTCACGCCAACTGACCCGGTCGCCGGTCACGAGGCTATCGAGATTGGCGCGCCTATGACAGCGGTGCACACTGCCATCATTGGCTTCGATATCGAGCGTGCGACCAAAGTGGGCGATCACGCGCCCCGGCTGCTCAGGGCCATATTCGCCTGCCTCAAGCTTGCCACGGTCATTTTCATCTCGCCGGCTTGCCCGTGCGTTGCGCTCGGCCTGTACCTTCTCGACTCGCCAGCGCTGCTGACGGGACAATTTTCGTGTGCTCATGCAATTCCGTTACTGAAGGGGCGGTCGCTATAAGGCGACGGTGTTCGGGATGGTTTATGGTGATGCCCGCGTTGCTGTAGTAGCCTGCGCGATTGTACGCTTTGAATGCAGTATGTTTCATCCTTGTCACATGCCGCTAGCGATGTCCTCGCATTGTCTCAATACTAGTAGGAGAGTCCATGACCGATCCCAGCAAGAATCGCCTGATCTGGATCGACCTTGAAATGACCGGGCTTGATCCCGAGCGCGAGCGCATCATTGAAATTGCGACCATCGTCACCGATGACCAGCTAAATGTGATTGCCGAAGGGCCTGTGATGGCTATCCACCAGCCCGATACGCTGCTTGCAGGGATGGACGAGTGGAATACGCGAACTCATGGCGCATCAGGGCTGACTGAGCGGGTACGTAATAGCACAAGCGATACCCGAAATGCCGAGCGAGCCACGCTTGAATTTCTCGCCTTGCACGTTGCCAAGGGCAGCTCACCAATGTGCGGCAACAGCGTGCATCAGGATAGACGCTTTATGCAGCGTGAGATGCCTGAGCTTGAAGCGTATTTTCACTACCGCAACCTTGATGTCTCAACGCTCAAGGAGTTGGCAAAGCGCTGGAAGCCTAACATTTTGAATGGTCTGACCAAGCAGGGTACCCACCTCGCGCTCGATGACATTCGCGAGTCGATAGCGGAGCTTAGCTATTATCGTGAGCACTTGCTGGCACTTTAATAGTCTCTGTCAGAAGAGTGTCTACAAGCGATGCCGATCAGGCCGAGACGATCACAGTCTCGGCCTTGCGTTTTTGCTCAGCTAATGCCCAGCGAACGTGCTCGCGTACCAGATCGGAGGGGAAAGCGAGACGGGCCTCAAGTGCAGCAACGATCGCCGAAGAGTAAGGCGCATTGCCGAGCCCCACGGCAAGATTGCGCAACCAGCGTTCGTAACCGATGCGTCTGATCGCGCTGCCTTCAGTGCGGGTTAGAAATTCAGGCTCGCTCCAGGCAAACAGCGTCAGAAGATCGGCCCGGTCAAGATCGTGACGCGGTGCAAAATCTTCTTCTGCACTTGCCCGAGTAAAGCGCGTGAAGGGACACACCAGCTGGCAGTCATCACAGCCGTAGATGCGATTGCCCATCGCCTTGCGATACTGCTCGGGAATAGCGCCGTGCAATTCGATGGTCAGGTAGGAGATGCAGCGTCGTGCATCGACGACCTTGTCATCGACGATCGCGCCAGTCGGACAATAGGTCTGACAGTTGTTGCATTTGCCGCAGTGTTCACTGGTGAAAGGCTCGTCAACCGGCAGTGGCAGGTCGGTATATAGCTCTCCAAGAAAGAACAGTGAACCGGCTTTGGGATGCAGTAACATCGAATTCTTGCCAAACCAGCCTAGACCCGCTTTCTGAGCAATGGCACGTTCCATGACCGGGGCCGAATCGACGAAGGCCCGAAACCCGAATCCACCGATATCAGCCTCGATCCATTTGGCGAGCGTCGTCAGACGCTTGCGGATCAGCTTGTGGTAATCGCGCCCCAACGCATAGCGAGAAATGTAGGCGCGTTGCGGCTGGGACAGCACCTTGGTGGTCTCGACTTCAGGCGGCAGATAATCGATACGCACGCTGATAATACGTAGTGTATTAGGCACTAGTTCAGCCGGGCGGGTGCGTTTGGTGCCATGCTTATGCATGTAATCCATTGCGCCATGGTGACCCGCTTCGAGCCACGTCTGCAGATGCGGTTCGTGCACCGATAGATCCGTATCAGCGATCCCCACATGCTGAAAACCAAGCTCGCGCCCCCACGTTTTGATACGTTGTGCCAAGGCTGCAAGGTCGGGTGAGGTGCGATGAGAAGTCACATTCTTGTGCGTAACGGAATCGGAAGAATCCATGGCTATGAGAGGCAGTGCCTCGATAATGGGTCGACAGAGAATGAATCAGGATATTTTGAGGGGAGGCACACCCTACACTATCGTCACAGCGAACTCTACGGTCGCCACGATGTCTTGATTTAATTATATATCGCTTTGAGAGGAGTACACGGATGTCGAATTCAGGCGAGAACACGCTTTATTTCGCTCATCAAGTTCGCGAGTTGGATCACAGTACGATAGATGCGGGCATCTCGGGCTTTGAGCTGATGCGCCATGCTGGCGGGGCTGCCTTTGAATTGATCAAGCGCTTGTGGCCCGAAGTAAGAGGCATCAGTGTTGTATGTGGCAGCGGCAATAATGCCGGTGATGGCTATGTCGTTGCGGCGTTGGCGGCGCGTGCCGGGTTGGAGGTTCAACTTATAGCGTTACGAGAACCCGCTGCGCTCAAGGGCGAGGCCAGCCAGGCGGTAGCGATGGCGCGTGACGAACAGTTAGTGCCACTCGCGTGGAGCGAGTTCAACCGCTTCGAGGGCGAGATCATTATCGATGCGCTGCTGGGTACCGGCATTTCCGGTGATGTTCAGCCGCCCTATGATGAGGCAATCAATGCGATCAATGGCAGCGTTCTTCCGGTGTTGGCACTCGATCTGCCCTCCGGCCTTGATGCCGATACCGGGGTAGTACTCGGCCAGGCCGTCGAGGCGCAACACACCATTACCTTTATCGGGCGCAAGTTTGGGTTGCTGACTGGGCAGGCACCTGACTATACCGGCACGCTGCATTTTGCAGCGCTGGGTGTCGATGCCCGCGTACGTGAACGTGTCGCTTCAGCGGGAACGTTGCTTCAACCCGAGCGGCTTAAGCAAAGTCTACCGCGTCGCAAGCCGACCACACACAAAGGGCACTGCGGCCACTTATTGGTAGTCGGCGGACGTCCCGGGTTTGGCGGGTCAACCATTATGACAGCCGAGACTGCTGCGAGGGTGGGGGCTGGGTTGGTGAGTCTTGCTACCGATCCTGTGCATATTCCGCCCGCGCTGGCCCGATGCCCGGAGATGATGGTCAAGGCTGTGCGTAACGCACTTGATCTTGAAGAGCTGCTGGAGATGGCTGATGGCGTAGCGATTGGGCCAGGCCTCGGCCAGGGGGCATGGGGCGAGGGGTTGCTTGATGCTGTGCTGACAGCTGAAGGGCCACGGGTAGTCGATGCTGATGGCTTGAATTTGCTGGCCAGCAATTACACCAGCTTGCGTCGGGATGACTGGGTACTTACGCCTCATCCGGGCGAGGCGGCAAGACTGCTCAACTGCTCAGTCAAGGATATTCAGGCCGATCGTCGTGAAGCAGCACTTGAGTTGCAGCATCGCAGAGGCGGCGTGGTTGTGCTCAAAGGCGCCGGCACGTTGGTAGTCGGAGGGCAAGCGGCTGCGCAGGTATTTGTGAATCCCTATGGCAATCCAGGTATGGCGTCAGGCGGGATGGGCGATGTGCTCGGCGGGATCATTGCGTCATTGATTGTTCAGGGGCTCGATCTGCTTGAAGCGAGCGCCAGCGGCGTGCTGCTGCATGGTATGGCGGCTGACATGGCGGCAGCGGAAGGTGGAGAACGTGGCCTGCTTGCCACTGATCTGGCATGCTACGCGCGAAGATTGGCCAATCCCTAACGTTAATATCGATGCCCACGATGAAGATGGTTCTAAAAGATGAAGCGGCTCAGGTCGCTTTCGGTGAAGTATTAGGGCGTGCGCTTGAGTGGCATGGCTGCGTATTTCTAGAAGGTGATCTGGGGGCCGGAAAGACTACGCTCTCACGTGGCGTGCTCAAGGCGTTCGGCTATACCGGTGCTGTTAAAAGCCCTACCTATACGTTGGTCGAGCCCTATGATTTCGGCGCGTATCAAGTCCATCATTTCGACCTTTATCGATTGGCCGATCCCGAAGAGCTTGAATTCATCGGTGCCCGTGAACTCCTCGACGGCACTGCGCTTAATCTGATTGAGTGGCCCAGCCGTGGTGAAGGGTGGCTACCGGTGGCCGATGTCATCGTTACGCTGTCCGTGATAGAGGAAGGGCGTCAGGCAGAGCTTGAAGCTTTCAGTAAACACGGTGAAGCCACGCTGATCAGATTGAGTCGTCTTTGGTGTAACGAGGAAGCAGATTCCTGATGAAGTTCCCTGTTCTTTTATGGTTATTCGGTTTGGTGGCGTTGCTGAGCGTAGCCATGCCTGCGCAAAGTGCCGAACTCAGTGGTCTGCGGATATGGAGTGCTGAAGACAACACGCGCCTGGTATTCGATCTCGATGCCAGCGTTCACTCCAATGTCTTTACACTTGATAATCCATCTCGGCTCGTAGTCGATCTTGACGATACGCACTTGAAAACCAATCTGTCCCATGCGGCAGATGGTGACAGTACGGTAAAGGCAGTGCGCTCCGGGATCAGGCAAGGAAACGATCTTCGTATTGTGCTTGATCTGGCACGACCTGTGACGCCTTCTGATTTCACGTTACCACCCAGTGGCGATAGCGGGCATCGTCTTGTAATCGATCTCAAGCATACTGGCGGCGGTAGGTCATCGGGTGCAGCTAAAGATAAGAGCAGCACAGCGGCAAAAGATGGCGGTGGCGACCCTATCGAGGCGATGATCCAGGCTCAGGAGAAAGAGGCCCGGGCCAAGCTGGCCGGTAGCAATCCCAAGGACGATCCCAAAGTACGCGAGGCTATTGAGCAGGAGACGACGCCGGCATCACGACAACTGGCCAAGGCGCATCCCAAGCGCGATATCATCGTCGTGATCGATCCGGGTCATGGGGGTAAAGATCCTGGGGCAACGGGACCTGGCCGGACACGCGAGAAAGATGTCGTATTGCAAATAGGCAAGCGTCTGAAAGCCAAGTTTGATGCTGCGCCGGGCTTCAAGGCATATCTGACGCGTAGCGATGACCGATTCATCCCGCTGCGTGAGCGGACCCGAATCGCTCGTCGTCACCACGCCGATTTCTTCGTCTCCATTCATGCGGATGCCGTGCGCTCTGGCAGCCCACGTGGAACATCCGTTTATGCCCTGTCACAGCACGGTGCGACGTCAGAGACGGCACGTTGGCTGGCGCAAAGCGAAAACAATGCGGACTTGATTGGGGGCGTGGATGGTGATCTTAGCCTCGATGACAAGGATGAAATGCTGCGCGGCGTATTGCTTGACCTGAGCATGACGGCCACCGTCAATGATTCACTGTCGGCTGGCAGCGATGTGCTGGGATATGTCTCACGCTTCAATACGCTCCACCGTTCCAAGGTCGAGCAGGCAGGGTTTGTGGTGCTCAAATCACCGGATATTCCATCGCTGCTGGTCGAGACGGGGTTCATTTCGAATCCAACTGAGGAGCGCCTGTTAAAAACGGCCTCCCATCAGGAAAAGCTGGCTAACGCTGTCTACCAGGGGATTCGCCAGCACTTCCTGCAGAGCCCACCGCCGACCAGTCTGCTGGCCTGGCAACGTGATCAGGCGCGTGGAGGCGGCGCCGATGAGTATCGTGTCCGCTCTGGTGATACGTTGTCTGTCATTGCACTTAATAACGGCGTGTCGTTGTCGGCGCTGCGCAAAGCCAACAATCTCGACAGCGATGTAGTCCGTGTGGGTCAGGTGCTGGTTATTCCTTGATGGCCCTAGCATTCCTGAATACGTAGCCGTAAACGAACTCTTGAAGGAGGTGATATGGACGAGATGCGACGCATCCAGGTTCTCTCACCGCGATTGGCCAACCAGATTGCCGCAGGTGAAGTCGTTGAGCGGCCGGCATCGGTCATTAAGGAGTTGGTTGAGAATGCCATCGATGCGGGCAGTCGGCGCATCGAGATCGAGCTGGAAGCCGGTGGCGCAAAGTTGATCCGCGTACGCGATGATGGTAGCGGGATTGCCGGTGATGACCTGCCGCTGGCACTGGCGCGTCATGCTACCAGCAAGATCGGGACGCTTGATGATCTTGAAGGCGTGGCGAGTCTGGGCTTTCGTGGTGAAGCCTTGGCCGCCGTAAGCTCAGTCTCACGGCTTGAATTGTTTTCCAATACTGAAGATGAACCTAGTGCCGGGTGGCGCGTGGTAGCCGAAGGGCGCGAGATGGCGTCACGTATTTCGCCTGCGCCGCATCCCCGTGGCACAACGGTCACGGTACGCGATCTCTTTTTTAACACGCCAGCGCGGCGCAAGTTTCTGCGTACCGAAAAGACCGAGCTTAACCACATCGAAGAAGGCTTTCGCCGGTTGGCCTTGTCCCGCTTCGATATCAGCTGGGTGCTACGGCATAACCAGAAAGTCGTGCATCAGTTACGTGCCGGTGAAGAGCGCGTGGCGAGGGAGCAGCGTCTGGCGAAGTTGCTGGGGCAAAGCTTTCTCAGCAATGCGCTGCATATCGATATGTCTGCTACGGGGTTACGGCTGTGGGGCTGGGTGGGGCTACCGACACATACTCGGGCGCAAGCCGATCAGCAATATTTCTTTGTTAATGGCCGCGTGATCAGGGACAAGCTTGTCGCGCATGCGGTACGTCAGGCTTATCGAGATGTGCTGTTCCACGGTAGACATCCGGTGTTTGTGCTTTATCTGGAGCTCGACCCGCTAGTCGTTGACGTCAATGTTCATCCTACCAAGCATGAAGTCCGCTTTCGTGATGCGCGTCTGGTGCATGATTTCCTGTTTTCGAGCCTGCACAAGGCACTTGCAGAAGTGCGCCCTAACAACGCGCGGGACAGCGAGGGGGAACGCGATATCTCAACGCAGGAAGCCTCTTCGCAGACGTCAAGCCAGCCTAGCTGGCAGCAGCAGCCAATGGCATTACGTGAAGGGAGCAGCTCAGATAGCGGTTCTTCTGCTTTCGGGTATGGGCGTCGTGACAGTGGCGGCGAACGTCCCGCAGCCGATCGCGTGCATGAGTTCATGGCCGGTTACCGGGCGCTTCACCCGGATCATGAATCTGCGCTACTCAATCCACAGGAGGCACATGATCAGCGGGTAAGTACACCTGATCAAGAGGCACCTGTGATGACGTCCGGAGGAGTGCCGCTACCTGATCAGGTGCCAGGTGAGGCGCCGCCACTGGGATATGCCATTGCTCAATTGCATGGCGTTTATATCCTCTCACAGACCACGCGCGGTATGGTCATCGTCGATATGCATGCTGCCCACGAGCGGATTACCTATGAGCGCATGAAGCAGCAGGTGCATCAGGGCCGGTTGGATGCTCAGCCGCTGCTTGTGCCGGTCTCACTTGCTGTAAGTGAAGCTGAAGTTGAGCGTGCTGAGCGTGAACGTGACGCCTTTGCACAGTTGGGCGTCGAGCTGGATGTGGCCGGGCCCGAGACGCTATTGGTACGACAATTGCCGGCTCTGCTGGCTCGGGCTGACGTCGAACCGCTAATTCGTGACATGCTGGCTGATCTTGAGCGCTACGGGCAGTCGGACCGAGTCACCGCCCATATCAATGAAATACTCTCGACCATGGCTTGTCACGGTAGCGTGCGCGCTAACCGTAAGCTGACGATAATGGAAATGAATGCATTGCTGCGTGATATGGAACGCACCGAGCGTAGCGGGCAATGTAACCATGGTCGCCCGACGTGGATCGAGCTCTCCATGAATGATCTCGATAAACTTTTTCTACGAGGGCAGTAGCCAGTGCCGCAAGCAGAAGAAATGCAGCACATCCAAACGAAGGGCCGTTTGCCTACCGCCGTGTTTCTGATGGGACCCACTGCATCGGGCAAGACCGACTGTGCGATAGCACTGCATGAACAGATGAATGCTGAGTTGATCAGCGTCGATTCGGCAATGGTCTATCGTGGCATGGATATCGGTACGGCCAAGCCTTCGCCCGCTGAGCTCGCGCGCGCACCGCATCGTCTGATCGATATCCGCGATCCTGCTGAGCCTTATTCGGCCGCCGACTTTCGCCGCGATGCGCTGGCCGAGATGTCTCGCATCAGCGCGGCAGGTAAAGTACCGGTATTGGTCGGTGGCACGATGCTCTATTTCAAGTTGCTGTTTGAAGGCGCAGCAGAACTGCCGGAGGCTGACGCAGGAGTGCGTGCGGAACTTGAAGCGCAGCGTGAACGTGAGGGGCTGCAGGCGCTTCACGCCGAGTTGTCAGCGGTTGATCCGACTTCGGCGGCGCGTATTCATGTCAATGACCCGCAGCGCTTGATGCGGGCATTGGAAGTCTATCGCCTCACTGGGCAGCCGCTGTCTGAACATTGGCAAAGGCAATCGCGTAGCATCTTTCCTTGGAACGTTGTGTCGATTGCTCTTGCGCCCAGTGATCGTGCCGTACTGCACAAACGCATTGAACATCGTTTTATTCAAATGCTTGAACTAGGCTTTTTAAGCGAAGTCAAAGCATTGCGCGCACGGAATGATCTACATTTAGCACTCCCTTCGATGAAAAGCGTAGGCTATCGTCAAGTATGGGAGCATCTTGAGGGTCATTATGACCTTGACCAGATGCAGATGCGCGGCATCATTGCCACTCGTCAGCTTGCCAAGCGGCAGCTTACGTGGCTGCGCAGCTGGCAGGGGGTTCATTGGGTCGATTCGACGCAGGAAGATATGCTCGACAAGGTATTGAAAATCGTGCGTGCAGGCAGCACTTAGCGTAAGATGCTCGGTCACGAACCGCGACGTCAAAGCGTCAAAACGTGGGCCGTTCTCGCGCACATTGTTGCGAAAAAAATCGATAACCACATCAAATAAACGAAATATATTTGGGAGAGCAACATGTCCAAAGGACAGTCCCTTCAAGATCCGTACTTGAATATCCTGCGCAAAGAGCGGATTCCGGTTTCTATCTTTCTGGTCAACGGCATCAAATTGCAGGGACAGATCGAGTCTTTCGATCAGTTCGTGATACTGCTGCGTAATACCGTTAGCCAGATGGTCTATAAGCACGCCATTTCCACGGTTGTGCCTTCCCGTAATGTCCGTTTGCCGGCTCAGGATCCCAATGCTCCTGCCGGTCCGGACGCTTGATTGTGAGGCGCTGATTGTTCTTCGAACGTCCCGATAGTGGAGAAGTTGCCGTCCTGGTGCATATTGATGTCCAGGACGCCAAGGAACCTGAAGATTCTTCCGAGTTCCTGGAGCTAGTCCGTTCTGCTGGGGCCGCGCCGGCTACCCTGATTCAGGGGAGTCGGCGTACGCCACACTCACGAACGTTCATCGGCGAGGGTAAGGTTGAGGAGCTGCGCGATGCGCTTCAAGCTCACCACGCCGAACTTGTCATTTTCAATCACACCCTAACGCCTTCTCAAGAGCGAAATCTGGAGCGAGAGCTGCAGTGTCGTGTGCTTGATCGTACCGGTCTGATTCTCGATATCTTTGCTCAGCGTGCCCGCACGCATGAGGGGAAATTGCAGGTTGAACTGGCGCAGCTCGAGTATATGTCGACACGCCTGGTTCGCGGCTGGACGCACCTTGAGCGCCAGAAAGGTGGGGTCGGGTTGCGTGGTCCGGGTGAAACCCAGCTTGAAACTGACCGCCGCTTATTGCGTGCGCGGGTCAAGGCTATTCACAAGCGTCTTGACAAGGTGCGTAGTCAGCGCAATCAGAGCCGTCGCGCCCGTAGCAGGGCCGAAATTCCTGCCGTGTCTTTGGTAGGTTATACCAACGCGGGCAAGTCGACGCTTTTTAATGCGTTGACCTCGTCCGATGTGTACGCAGCCAATCAGTTATTCGCGACATTGGACCCGACGCTCAGGCGCTTGGACATTCCAGATGTTGGCCCGATTGTCATGGCTGACACCGTAGGGTTCATACGACATTTGCCGCATAAACTTGTCGAAGCTTTTCGTGCCACGCTGGAAGAGGCTGCCGAGGCGAGCCTGCTTATCCATGTTATTGATGCGGGTGATCCCGAGAGGGACAGCCACATCGCTCAGGTCAATGCGGTACTAACCGAGATTGGGGCCAGTGAGGTGCCTAGACTGCTGGTCATGAACAAGATTGACCTGCTGGGCATGTCTCCACGGCTTGAGCGTGACGATCATGGCCATCCGGACACGGTCTGGCTCTCGGCCCGCGATGAGAGTGGGTTTGACCTGCTTGAACAAGCGCTTTCCGAGCGTTTGGCCGTAGACGTCCTCGATCTCTCTTTGACGCTTGCGCCTTCACAAGGATGGTTGCGCGCCCAATTGCACGAGCTCGATGCCGTTCGTGAGGAGAGTTACGACGAACAGGGCAAGACGGTTATCTCTATTCGGCTACCGCGTCGAGATTTCTTGCAATTGCTTGCCAGAGCTGGTGAAAATCCCCGAGATTATCTGCCTCCCGAAGACTTCAAGGAAGAATTCTGAGCGGCTGGGGCGTAACGCTCGCAATTACTGTCTAGTGGAGACAACGTATGGCTTGGAATGAGCCAGGTGGCAACAACCAGAAGGATCCTTGGGGCGGCGGTGGTCGCGGCAACGGGGGTAACAATGGTGGAGGGGGTAATAAACCCAATGGCCCTCCTGATCTGGATGAAACGTTGAAAAAGCTGCAGAACAAACTAAACGGCTTATTCAGCAAGCGTCGCAGTGGTGGCAATGACGATGGCAACAACAACGGGAATGGGGGTGGACGCAGTACGTTCATGCTGCCCGGGGTGCTTGTCATTGTTGCCATCGCGGTCTGGTTCGCATCAGGCTTTTATCTCGTTGACCAATCGGAGCGTGGTGTCGTACTGCGTTTCGGCAAATATCTGAATACGGTAAATCCTGGCTTGCATTGGAATGCGCCGATTGTGGATGACATCCGTACGGTTAACGTGACACAGGTGCGTTCCTTGACTCAGTCGGCGTCAATGTTGACCCAAGACGAAAATATCGTTCAGGTCAGGATGTCGGTGCAGTATCTGGTGTCCAATCCGCGTGATTTCGTGCTGCACGTTCAGTCACCGGAAATGAGCCTCGAGAATGCCCTCGACTCAGCTCTTCGTCACGAAGTGGGCGGCACCGATATGAATGAAATTCTGACGTCGGGACGCGAGCTGTTGTCAACCAACGTTAACCAGCGGCTACAGTCTTATCTCGATGCATACGGTATCGGCATTCAACTGCAGGCAGTTAACGTTGAGGGTACTTCTGCGCCTGATCAGGTGCAGGAAGCCTTTGATGATGTCATCAAGGCGCGTGAGGATCGTCAGCGTTCCATCAACGAGGCGCTGGCCTACGAGAATTCCATTTTGCCCCGAGCTCAAGGTGAGGCACAGCGTGTCATTGAGGAAGCCAAGGGGTACAAGGAATCAATTGTGGCTGAAGCTCAAGGTGATGCTAGCCGCTTTACCGATCTGATGCGTGAGTACGAAAAGGCACCTGCTGTGACACGTGAACGTCTCTATCTGGAAACGATGAGTGACGTCTTCAGTAAGACCAGCAAGGCATTGATCGATGTGGATCAAGGCAACTCCGTAATGTACTTACCGTTAGACAAGCTGGGCCAGGGTCGACAGACGCGTCCTGCACTCAATAATGATGACAGTCAGAATGTGGACACCGACCAGCTTGAGGCACTGTCTCAACGAGTAGTGGAACATATTCGTCAGAACGGTAGCGGTGCCATTCAACGGGAGGGCCGTCAATGATCAATAATCGTGCCTTGGTCATTATTGCGCTTCTTGCCATAGTGGCCTGGATTGCCAGCAGCAGCCTTTATATTGTCGATGAGACGGAAAAGGCCATCAAGCTGCGCTTCGGTGCCGTAGTGGAAGATAACATTCAGCCGGGCCTGCACTTCAAAGTACCGGTCTACAACACGGTGCGTACCTTTGATGCACGGGTTCTTACCGTTGATGCCAATGCCAGCCGTTATCTGACGCGAGAAAAGAAGGCGGTTATCGTTGATTCTTTCGTTAAGTGGAAAATTGTCGACCCGCGGCGCTTTTATGAGGCGACCACGGGTGATCGTCAAATGGCCGAGCGCTTGATTGCTCCTCGCGTGGATGAAGCGTTGCGTAATGCTTTTGGACGTCTTGAACTGACTCAGATCATCAGCGAACAGCGTGATGAAATGATCAATGATCCAAGAAAGCGTCTTGATGAAGCGATGCGTGAAGAATTAGGTGTCACCATCCTCGATATCCGCATCAAGCGCATCGAGCTGCCCAGTGAAGTTTCGCAGGCGGTTTATGAACGCATGCGCACCGAGCGCCATCGTGAAGCGCGTGAGTATCGTGCTCAGGGGCAGGAACAAGCTGAGAGAATTCGTGCTAATGCTGACCGCCAACGTCAAGTTATTCTGGCTCGTGCCCATCAGCAGTCCCAGACGCTACGTGGTGAAGGGGATGCCGCTGCTACAGCTATCTATGCGCAGGCATATCAGCAGGATGAAGAGTTCTTCCGTTTCTATCGTAGCCTTGAGGCTTATCGCGACAGTTTCAACGATAAGAGCGATTTGATGGTGTTGAGTCCGGACAGCGAGTTTTTCCGTTACTTCCATCAACCGAGCCTAGATACGGCACAATAAGGCTGATACCCCGTGAAAGGTGATTGTGCCTCGCGGGGTACATGAATTGGCAAAACATGATAGACTCTTGAAACCGGGCGTGGCCCGGTTTTTTTGTGGCTGTGATTTCCCTTTTGCACTATGCACAAGGCTGGTACCAGACGCTTTTCACATGGCTTACGATAAGTTTCACGTTGAGATAAGGCGATGTGCCTGTGCTTCAGGAACTATGGATTGCGCTGTGTCTGGTGGTGATAATCGAAGGGCTGTTACCTTTCGCAAGCCCAGCCGCCTATAAGCGCACAGTTCTTGGGATATCAACATTGCCCAATCGACAGTTACGTATGCTGGGCCTTGTGCTCATGCTTATCGGTACGGGCGCGATCTGGCTGATACGTTCATCGTGAAGCGTAGATTGCTATCCGTATCGTTTTTGACGTTGCACGTCTTTATTCTCTGGCAGGACAGGCCTAATGACGATTGCTGACCGCTGGCTGCTCCCCGATGGCATGGATGAAGTGCTGCCCCCGCAGGCGCTGCGTATGGAATCGCTGCGCCGGGCGCTGCTTGATCTCTATGATTGCTGGGGGTATGACCTGGTAGTACCGCCGCCGGTAGAGTTTCTTGACTCGCTGTTAACAGGCACCGGTACCGATTTAGAACTTCAGACTTTCAAGCTTACTGATCAGTTGACCGGCCGCATGATGGGCGCCAGTGCCGATGTCACGCCGCAGGTGGCACGTATGGATGCCCACTCTCTGCGCCGAGATGGGCCGGTAAGGCTCTGCTATTGCGCCCATGTGCTGCGCGCTCAGGCAGATGAGTATCAAGGGGGGCGCAGCCCGGTACAGGTTGGGCTTGAACTGTTTGGTCACGCAGGACTTGAAGCGGATATTGAAATTCTGCGTCTTGCCTTGTCGAGCCTGACCGTTGCCGGGGCTGAAGACATCCATCTGGCGCTTGGGCATATCGGCATCTACCGTGCGCTGGCTGAGGAAGCGGGGCTTGATGAGAATGACGAGCTTGCGCTGTTCGAAGCAGTAGAGCGAAAAAACCTGAGCGATGTAGATGCACTGGTAGCGCAATTCGTCAGCGATTCTGCATTGGCTGCCATGCTTTGTCATCTTCCCCGCTTGCATGGAGGGCATGATGTATTGGCACGTGCCCGAGAGGTATTTGCTGCCGCACCAGCTTCAGTAGCCGATGCGCTGAGTCAGCTGCTTGCTATTCAGGGCAGTATCAGTGAGATATTTCCCCACGTTTCGTTGTATTTTGATCTTGCTGAACTGCGAGGCTATCAATACCACACGGGGATGGTTTTTGCTGCTTATGTACCAGGTTATGGTCAGGCCTTGGCCAAGGGCGGTCGTTACGATGACACCGGCCGGGCGTTCGGTCGTCCACGGCCTGCGACTGGCTGCTCGATGGATTTAAAGATGCTGGCTTCGCTTGCTGAACAGGAGCCCCCATGTGATGGTATCTGGGCTCCGGCTCGTGAGGATGTTGCGCTTCGCATGAGAGTCGGCGAACTCAGGGCGGCTGGAGAACGTGTTGTCCAGGCGTTGCCTGGACAATCTACCAATGCCGCAGCTCACCGCTGCGATAGGGAACTGGTTGAGGTAGCAGGGCAGTGGCAGGTAGTCGCGCTGGGTGTGCAATAGCTGCCGTTGAGTTGCCACCTCTTCAATGTTTACAGAGCTACAGCTTGAGACGAATGCAATGGGCAAAAATGTCGTAGTACTTGGCACGCAGTGGGGCGATGAAGGCAAGGGCAAGGTCGTCGATCTGTTAACGGAGTCCGCCGCGGCGGTGGTGCGTTTCCAGGGGGGGCATAACGCCGGCCATACGTTGGTTATCGATGGCAAGAAGACGGTCCTCCATCTCATCCCTTCGGGCATCTTGCGCAATGACGTGACGTGCATCATTGGTAACGGTGTCGTGCTCTCTCCTGAGGCACTGATTAACGAGATCCGCGAGCTTGAGGCACAAGGCGTGCCGGTACGGGAACGCTTGCGTCTTTCGCCGGCCTGCCCGCTTATCCTGCCGTACCATGTTCAGCTTGATGTTGCACGGGAAAAGGCGCGGGGCGTCGCCAAAATTGGTACTACCGGGCGCGGTATCGGGCCTGCCTATGAAGATAAAGCAGCACGTCGCGGCCTGCGTCTTGGGGATATGCTTTATCGCGAGCGTTTTGCCAGCAAGCTTGGCGAAGTGCTGGATTATCATAACTTCGTTTTGCAGCACTACCATGGTGAAGCGCCGGTTGATTTTCAGCGGGTACTGGATCAGACCATGGCGATAGCCGAAGAGCTGCGTCCTATGGTGTGTGATACCGTCACGCTGGTGCATGATATCCGCAAGGCTGGTCATCACATCATGTTTGAAGGCGCCCAAGGGTCATTGCTTGATATTGACCACGGGACCTACCCATTCGTGACAAGCTCCAATACTACGGCAGGCGGCACTGCGACCGGCTCTGGTGTTGGTCCACTCTATCTGGATTATGTGTTGGGTATCACCAAGGCTTACACGACACGAGTAGGCTCTGGACCTTTCCCCACAGAGCTATTTGACCGGTTCGGACAACATTTGGCTGAGCGTGGCCATGAATTTGGTGCAACTACCGGGCGTGCCCGCCGCTGTGGCTGGTTCGATGCTGTAGCGTTGCGCCATGCGGTGCAGATAAATTCTGTCTCTGGGTTGTGCCTGACTAAGTTGGACGTGCTTGATGGGCTTGAGAATATTCGCGTCTGCGTCGGTTATCGCACCAAGGATGGCGACCTGATCGATAACCCGGTCGATTCAGAAGGTTATGAGGCAATCGAACCGGTTTATCACGACCTACCTGGATGGACTGAATCGACGCTCGGCATCAGGCACGTTGAAGACCTCCCTGCCAATGCGCGTTCCTATATTTCTTTCCTGGAGGCAGAGATTGGTGTCTCAATCGATATCATCTCTACTGGTCCCGACCGCAACGAAACTATCGTGCTGCGCAATCCTTTCGAGGGTTGATGCTCAAGCATAATAGAGGGTTGATGCTCAAGCATAATAAAAGCCGGCCTTGTGCCGGCTTTTTCGTATCTTGTCCCTCTGTTTGGTATCTTTGTTGGTTTGCTGGCCTTTCTTGGCAGCTATTGCCGAACGCACGTATGTTCGCAACGTGCGAAATGCAAATGACAATAATTTATATTAATAAATCGATCTTCGCCGAACGTGTCAAAAAAATTAACTATCAAGCTGATAAACGCCGGCTAGCTTCACTCTTCGTGCAATTAGGACTAAAATAGTCCTTAATCATGCAGGGGGTGAACCAGGCATGTTGAAACTATCGAAATTAAGTGATTACGCCGCTGTGGTTATGGCCCAAATCGCCCGTCATCCCAATGAATCGCATGCGGCCGCTGAGCTTGCCGATGACGTGGGGTTGCCTCGGCCAACAGTGAGCAAGACGCTAAAAATGCTGCTGCGCGCTGGTTTGTTGCAGTCGCGCCGTGGCGTGCAGGGCGGGTACCAATTGTCCCGCCCAGCTTCGCAAATTACCGTCAGCGATATTATCGCAGCGATTGATGGCCCAGTAGCTATGACAGAGTGCAGTCACGCGACAGGCGACTGTGATCTCGCCGCAACCTGTGGTGTTGCGGATAATTGGCAGAGAGTATCGATCGCCATACGCCAACTGCTGGATAGCGTGACGCTGGCGCACTTGGCGCAGACAACACCGATTAAATTGCCTATGCAACTGCCTATTCAGAGCGTATCGCTTGTGAACGTAGCTGAAGGCTGACCGATTTGAATTGTACCCGATGAGGGGGAGAGCACCATGGCAACTGAAGAAATGGAACAGCTCGTCCGTCGCGAATATAAGCAAGGCTTCGTGACTGACATTGAAAGTGAAACTGTACCGCCCGGTTTGGATGAAGATGTTATTGCGTTTATTTCGCAGAAGAAAGGTGAGCCGCAGTGGATGCTGGAGTGGCGTCTGGATGCCTATCATCAATGGCTGAAAATGACCTCGCCTGATTGGGCGCATCTGAATTATCCGCCGATAGATTATCAGGCTATTTCCTATTTCAGTGCACCCAAATCAAAAGATGATGCACCGAAAAGCTTGGATGAAGTCGATCCCAAGTTGCTCGAAACTTACGAGAAACTAGGCATTCCCTTGCACGAGCGTGCTGCACTGGCAGGCGTTGCCGTTGATGCGGTATTCGATTCAGTTTCGGTTACCACAACCTTCAAGGATAAGCTGCACGAAGCGGGCGTGATTTTCTGCTCTATTTCTGAAGCGATCCGTGAGCATCCGGAGCTGGTCAAAAAATATCTGGGTACAGTCGTACCCAAGGGCGATAACTACTTCGCTGCGCTGAATTCAGCGGTGTTCACCGATGGGTCATTCGTCTATGTGCCGGAAGGTGTCGAATGCCCAATGGAGCTATCGACCTATTTCCGTATCAACGCTGCCAATACCGGTCAGTTCGAGCGTACGTTAATTATCTGTGAAAAACAGGCACAGGTATCGTATCTCGAAGGCTGCACCGCGCCCATGCGTGATGAGAACCAGCTGCACGCCGCTGTAGTCGAGTTGGTGGCGCTTGAGGATGCCTATATCAAGTATTCCACGGTGCAGAACTGGTATCCGGGGGATGAAGATGGCAAGGGCGGTATCTATAACTTCGTGACCAAGCGCGGTGACTGCCGTGGCGACCGTTCTAAAATCACCTGGACTCAGGTGGAAACCGGGTCGGCGATTACCTGGAAGTATCCTTCCTGCTTGTTACGTGGTGATGGCAGTGTCGGCGAGTTCTACTCCGTTGCTGTAACCAATGGTCGTCAGCAAGCCGATACCGGCACCAAGATGATTCACATCGGCAAGGATACCAAGTCGACAATCGTCGCCAAAGGGATTGCGGCAGGCAAAAGTGATCAGGCCTACCGTGGACTGGTCAAGATTATGCCGCGTGCCAAGAATGCGCGTAATTTCACGCAGTGTGATTCCTTGTTGATCGGCGATCGTTGCGGAGCGCACACGTTCCCATACCAGGAAATCAGCAACTCGAGTGCGATGGTTGAGCACGAAGCGACGACATCCAAGATCGGTGATGATCAGCTGTTCTATTGCCGTCAGCGCGGTATAGACGAAGAAGACGCAGTCAATATGATCGTCAATGGTTTCTGCAAGGATGTCTTCCAGGAGCTGCCGATGGAGTTTGCCGTCGAGGCCGAGGCGTTGCTGAGCGTGACGCTCGAAGGCTCGGTGGGCTGATTGGTACGGCTATAAGCCACTGTTCATGACAATGGATATAACCTTGCTCGCCTTTACGCGAGCAAGTTCAAGATGAATTCTGCGGAGCCTACGTTCGGCTTCGCCAAGCATTTAAGGTCGAAGAATCATGCTCGAGATCAAGAATCTGCACGCTACGGTAGAAGGTAACGAAATCCTTAAAGGCGTGAACCTGACCATCAATCCGGGCGAAGTGCATGCCATCATGGGGCCCAATGGCGCCGGCAAGTCTACCTTGTCTGCGGTATTGGCCGGGCGTGACGGTTACGAAGTAAGTGAAGGAACCATCACTTTCGATGGCAAGGATCTACTTGAGCTGGAAGTTGAAGAACGCGCTCAGGCGGGCCTTCTGATGGGCTTTCAGTATCCGGTCGAGATTCCCGGCGTCAAGAACATCTATCTACTCAAGGCCGCACTCAATGCTCAGCGCGAAGCGCGTGGTGAGGGTGATATACCTGCGCCGGAGTTCATGAAGCTGGTCAAGGAACAGATTGCGTTCATGAAGATGGACCCCAGTTTCCTGCAGCGTGCTGTCAACGAAGGGTTCTCCGGCGGCGAGAAGAAGCGTAACGAGATCCTGCAGATGTTGATTCTGCAGCCCAAGCTGGCGCTGCTCGATGAGATCGACTCGGGTCTCGATATCGATGCGATGAAAGTGGTGGCCGAAGGTATCAACTCGCTGCGTAATAGCCAGCGTTCGATTCTGCTGGTAACGCACTACCAGCGCCTGCTGGACTACATTACGCCCGATCATGTTCATGTACTGGTCGATGGCCGTATCGTCAAGTCCGGTGACAAGTCTTTAGCCCATGAGCTTGAGGCTCGTGGTTATGAATGGATTCTGGAGGAATCTGCTGCATGAGTGCACCCGATACCTTTCTCAATCGGTTGACTGAGTATGTCTCTTCCGCTGTCGACGAGCCTAGCTGGATTGCCGCTCGCCGGCAGGCAGGTGCTGCACGTTTTGAAGCGCTGGGTTTTCCGACCCGTCGTCACGAAGCGTGGAAATACACCGATGTCAGCCGCATTGCCAACGGCGAATTTGCGCTGCCAAAGGACGCGGAGCTCAGCGCTGAGCGTTTTGATGCGTTGCGTCTGAACTTTGATGCTCATCGTCTGGTATTTGTCGATGGCCTATTGTCCGAGACGCTTTCTGACATAGGCGCTTTGCCCGACGGCATCAGTGTCGAGCCGCTTTCAAAGGCGCTGATCGATAATCATGAGGCGGTGGGTGGTCAGTTGGGTCGGCTTGCCAACGTGGATTTTTCCCCCTTTGCGGCACTCAACACAGCGTTCGCTCATGAAGGCGCGGTGATTCGTCTAGATGCAGGCAAGGTGATTGAAAAGCCGATTTATCTGCTGTTCTTCTCTCGCAGTGGATCGCCAGTAATGAGTCATCCACGGGTATTGATATCGGCTGGCGCCAATAGCGAAGCGATGGTCGTCGAGCATTATGTCGGCGAGCAGGATGCGGCTAATTTTACCAACGTGATCAGCGAAGTGTTCCTCGATCGCGGCGCAAACCTGACGCATTACAAGTTGCAGGAAGCAGCACAGAGCGAGTTCCATGTCTCTAGTCTGCATGTTGATCAGAGCCGTGAAAGCAATTTCGCTTCACACAATCTGAATCTGGGCGGCGCTCTGGTACGTAATGATCTTGTTTGCGATCTCAATGGTGAAAATGCTGAGACTGCACTATGGGGATTGTTCTTCGGGCAGGAGCGCCAGCACGTCGATAACCATACCCAGGTCAATCACAACTCGCCTCGGACGTTCTCTAACGAGAACTACAAGGGCATTCTGGGAGGACGCGCACGAGGCGTTTTCAACGGCCGGGTTTATATCAAGCGTGATGCACAGCAAGTGCGCGGTTATCAGAGCAACGCCAACCTGTTGTTATCGGATCGTGCCGAGATCGACACCAAGCCAGAGCTTGAGATTTATGCCGATGACGTGCAGTGCTCGCATGGCGCCACTACCGGCCAACTCGACGAGAACGCGGTATTCGCCCTGCGTGCCCGCGGTATTGACGAGCAGACAGCCCGTGGCCTGCTGACACTGGCCTTTGCCAATGAGGTGATGGAGGCAACGCGGTTGCCGGAAGTCGCTGAGCGTGTCGAGCGTGCTGTGGCTGGCAAGCTGCCTGAACGTTTCAACCTTGAAGGTCTGGTGGAGGTGTCCGAGTAATGACCGTCGCGAACGATCTCATCCTCGATGTCGAACAGGTGCGCAAGGAGTTTCCTATTCTTGCCCGTCAGGTGCACGACGGTAAGCCGTTGATCTATCTCGACAGCGCCGCGACAAGCCAGACACCGCAGGCTGTGATCGATACGCTCGACGATTATTATCATCGTTACAACGCCAACATCCACCGTGGTTTGCATACGCTATCCGAGGAGGCCACTGGGGCTTATGAACACGCGCGCGATACCGTGCGCGAGTTCATTAATGCCGAGAGCATCCGTGAAGTGATCTTTACGCGGGGGACGACGGAGGCCATTAACCTGGTGGTGCATAGCTGGGGCCGGAGTCAGCTCAAGGCGGGCGATGAAGTGATGATCTCTTATATGGAGCATCATTCTAACATTGTGCCCTGGCAAATGTTGGCCAATGAATTAGGTGTCACGCTTAAAGTCATTCCGGTCGATGAGCGTGGCGTGCTTGATCTCGATGCTTATGAGCACATGTTTACCGAGCGCACACGACTGGTTGCGGTGGCGCATGTGTCAAATGCCTTGGGTACGATTAATCCCATCAAGCAATTGGCGAGGATTGCGCATGACAAAGGTGCCTTGATCCTTGTGGATGGTGCCCAGGCGGTGCCGCACCAGCGTGTCGATGTTGCCGATCTCGATGCCGATTTTTATGCGTTCTCCGGCCATAAGATGTACGGTCCGACGGGTGTTGGTGTCTTATACGGCAAGGCGGAGCTGCTTGAGGCGATGCCGCCGTGGCAGGGCGGGGGAGAGATGATCAAGACGGTAAGTTTTGATCAAGGCACGACTTATGCCGAGCTGCCGCACAAGTTCGAAGCTGGTACACCTGCTATCGCTGAAGTGATCGCACTGGAACGAGCGATTCGTTGGCTGACAGGGCTTCATTTCGAGCTGGTCAATGACTGGGAGCATCGCCTGCTTGAGCATGCCACTGAGCGCATGCTGGCGATTGATGGAATGAGGATCATTGGTCAAGCTCCTGAGAAATCGGGTGTCATTTCATTTTTGGTCGATGGTGCCCATGCACAGGATATTGGCCTGCTGATCGATCAATTTGGGGTGGCGATCCGTACCGGTAATCATTGTGCCCAACCGCTGCTGCATAGCTTCGGCGTTGATGCGACCTGCCGTGCATCGTTTGGCGTTTACAATACACTTGAAGAAGTCGATCAATTTGTCGATGCCTTAAACCGTGTGCTGGTTATGGTGCGCTGAGATTAAAGACTACGTTGATACGTGATGGACGATGCAATGTGTAGCTTGATGGAGAGACGATGAGTCAGCTCGAATCCCTTTACAAGGGACAGCAGCTTCCCTTGCAGCGTGACGTCGAAGCGATTTCAATTCCCTTCGGCAAAACGGTGACCTTAAACGAGGATACTGTTGCCCAAGTTATGCAGGCGATGGGAAGCTCGGTCAGTATAGCGGTTGAAGGACGGCTATATCTGATTGAAGGGCATAATCTCGATGCGTTTGGTCTTGAGGCTGCTGCACGACCGACACTTGATGAACATGCCTCTGATGAAGAGTTGGAGGCTTTTGTCTGGGAGCAGCTTCGCACCTGTTTTGATCCGGAGATCCCGGTCAATATCGTGGAGTTGGGGCTGGTGTACGGATGTCGCATCGATACGCTGCTATCCGGCGAGAAGATGGTCAACATCCGTATGACATTGACCGCACCGGGATGTGGCATGGGCGATGTTATTGCAGAAGATGCTCGCCACAAGATTCTCGGCGCTCCCCAGGTCAAGAAAGTGCATATCGAGATCGTTTTCAGTCCTCCATGGTCGCGCGAAATGATGAGCGAAGAAGCGCGTCTTGAACTGGGCATGTTCTAAGGATGGCTTGTTGTTCGCTAGCCCTCTCGTTAAGCTAGCGCGAACTCATGGAAGCCTTTCATATAAGCTTTTCATCTGTGTAGCGCTAGGTAAGGTCACGATAACGTGATCATGATGCCGGTGAGTATTTTCTCTGGGTAGGAGACGGCATGTTCCGCTTTCTCAAGACGCTTGCTTACAGCGTGTTGGGTCTTGTTTGCAGTATTTTTATTGCTGTGGTTGTGATCAATACATGGGTGTGGGGAGCCACACGTGATCGTATCCAGAGCGATGTAATGCTATGCGAGCCAGCCTCCATTGGTATCGTGTTTGGCACCTCCTATGGATTACGCGGAGGTGGGGCCAACCCGTATTACAATGCGAGATTGGATACTGCTGCGCATTTACTGCGGCTCCATCGTATCCAGCACCTGCTTCTCTCCGGCGATAATCATACTCGTTACTACAACGAACCTGTCTACATGTGGCGTGATCTGAAAAAACGCAATGTCGCTACAGAGCGCATGACGCTCGACTATGCCGGGTTCAGTACGTTCGATACGCTAGTACGCGCCAAGAAGGTCTTCGGGCTTCATCGAGTCGTATTGATCACTCAGCAATGGCATTTACCACGCGCCTTGTTCATCGCCGATGAGGTGGGGCTAAACGCCAGCGGATGTGCTGCACAGCCCAGCCGGGCACGTCTTGATTTCAATCTGCATGTGCGGGAGTGGTTGGCGACCGTGGGGATGGTAGGTGATCTTTATATCTGGGGGCGTCAACCTCACTTTCTCGGTCCCAAAGTTATATTGCCTGAATAAAAAAGCCGCCTGACCAAGCGGCTTTTTTCGCGGCAATCCACTCATTATCAGTGTCTTTCCATGTTATCCGCGGCGATGACGAATACGAGGGCGCTTCTGTCCTTGCAATCGATAGAGTTCGCGAATAAGCGTGCGGCAATTGCGCCACAGACTTTCCATGACAGGCTCCATCTCTTCGGGCAGGGGGTGGGTGAAGGCAGTCGAAAGCGCCTGCATCAGCACACGTTCCTGTTCGAGGAGCTCATTAATCAGTACTTGACTGTCATTCCCAACAAAGCTCTTTAGACGGCTCCACAACCAAAGATAATCATCACGCTCGACATCCGCGTCACGCGGTAACAGGTTCAAATGTTTGCGCGTCAATTTTTGTAATTCGCTGAGGTACTCACGGCGTTCATCGAAATGCTTGCGCAGCACATCAAGCACCGGCTCGTTTAAACGAGTCAGATTATCCTGGAAATAGTCGAGGCTGTCGGCTAGCGCCTCGAGCAGGCTGTCTATCGCCGCTTGGCGATTGTCGAGAAACATGAGCGGTCACCTCCGGTGACGCTGATTGTGAAGGCGCAAGCGCCATTTTGCCAGTTCAGAATAAATTTAGCGTACCTGGAAATATCACCCTTTGGGACGTGGCGGTACCTTGTTTACAGGCGCAGCATGCTTTTCCAGATGCTCGATGATCAGTCCGGCAACGTCTTTTCCCGTAGAAGTTTCAATGCCTTGAAGACCAGGTGATGAGTTAACTTCCATAATGACTGGACCATGATTGGAGCGCAGCAGATCAACCCCGGCGACACGCAGCCCCATGGCCTTGGCCGCACGAATGGCCGTTGAACGTTCTTCCGGAGTAATACGGATACTCGTGGCGCTGCCGCCGCGATGAAGATTGGAGCGAAACTCGCCTTCTGCCGCTTGGCGTTTCATCGAGGCGACAATTTTGTCGCCGACAACGAAGCAGCGAAGATCAGCGCCTTTAGCTTCCTTGATATATTCCTGCACCATGATGTTGGCTTTCATGCCCATGAACGCCTGAATCACGCTTTCAGCCGCCTGATTGGTCTCGGCCAATACGACGCCAATGCCTTGAGTCCCTTCAAGCAGTTTGATGACCAGTGGGGCGCCCTTGACCATTTTGATCAGATCGGGAATATCATCCGGCGAGTGGGCAAAACCTGTGACGGGCAGGCCCAGTCCCTTGCGTGACAGTAGCTGCAGGGAACGAAGCTTGTCACGTGAACGTGTAATGCCGACCGAATCATTTAAAACGTAAGTGCCCATCATCTCGAACTGACGTAGCACGGCACAGCCATAAAACGTGACTGATGCACCGATACGCGGGATTACGGCGTCGAATGTCTCTAACTCTTCGCCCTTATAATGAATGGAGGGCCGATGAGAAGTAATGTTCATATAGCAGCGCAGCGTATCGATGATACGTATAGTATGACCGCGCTGTTCCGCCGCCTCGACAAGCCGGCGCGTGGAATACAGGGTGCTGTTACGCGAGAGTAAAGCGATATGCATAGCCAATCCTTACGGAATCAGGGCGCGCCGTGGAGAAAAGAGGTACCTGGTGCAACAAGCAAGCGCCGCATTGCACGCCGTCCCAACAACATGGGGTGGCGCATCTCGTTGCGGTCGACGAGAGTTAGCTCAATATTGTAACTGAGTGGGCCAAGCTGCATCGGTGTTTGAATGACATAACGCCATTCACTGACCCCGTTGGAGCTGCGAACTTTACGTCGGTCATGTATGGGTAGAGTAAAACGCCTTGCATTTTCTTCCTTTTCATCGCCTGTCCAAGTGGTGAATGAAACCCAGCACTGATCGTCTGATTCGACGATCTCGATATCTTCGGCGTGCAGAGCCGAAGTATGGGCGCCAGTATCTATCTTGCAGACCAGCGTCAGGTCGAGTTCGGGTAAGGTGACCATCTCACGCCGTCCGATAATGGCGCGTGGTTCATAAGGCAATGCAGTCATATATTCAGCTTCTGGTTAATGCTTTGAGGCGTCGGCCAATAGTGGAATCGGGTGCTGCTTGGCGCAGCGTCATCAATACGGGAATACGCAGGCGTGGCACCATCGCGAGGTCTCGTGCCAGGGCGGAAAATTGTGTATCCGACCCCTGGGCTGCAAGATCAAGAAAGCGGGGAAGACGCTCGCCATGCTCAAGGTGGTGCCAGCCACGTGCTGCACATGCTGCCAGCAGTTCGCTATCGGCATGTGTCGCTTGCATAAGCAAGTCATCCATCCAGTCACTGGCGCGTGCGTTGGCACTGCTTATCGCCGCTCGTAGACAAGCATAGAATACTTTTGTGTCATGCTCAGCCCTGGCCTGCTCGCCGCGTTGGCGCAGCGCGTCAATTAAGCCATCGATCATGGGCGGGACGTGTTCAAGGCAGTAGCAGAGTGCCACGAGGGCTTCTGCAGGTAACTCAGGCAACCGTAAAGCAATATCGACGTCGTGTTGTGCCTGGCGACGGACCACGAAATCGGCTATCCCTTGCCAACTCAATGCTGGCCAATGGTCGAGTTGCTGCTGGCCGGTGAAGTAACTATCGGCAAGTTCCCAGTGCGTGCTGGCCGGCCTGTTCATATCATGGCTGGCTCGGGCGGTGAACATGGCGCGAAAGGTCGGCTCCGGTGTAAAGGCAAGCGGATTGTCTTGCATGAGATTGTCGACCTGCGCGGTGTCGGCAATAGTAGGGGCTAGCGCACTACGCCCCAAGGTTTCCAGCAAACGTTGAAGAAACGCATCTCGCAGCGCCGGTGAAAGAAAACCTTGCTCGTCAAGTGGAAGGGCAAGGAACCAGACGGCAGGATCATCACTGTCAGCGCGAGGTGAAAAAATTATCGCGAGACGGGCCTCGAGCCGCCAGGGAGATTCCCAGGCAATATGGCCTTGTTCGAACTCATGCAGATGTTCGAGTGAGCAAGGTACAACGCGTCGGCCCATATGATAGAGGCGGGGCGTGATCGCAGCGCGTTGAAAAAATTCGTACAGTGTATTAATCGCTTGCATGACTCGTCGCTAGAATCTTGAGTGACGTTGTTCGAACGGCGGGCGGGCAATGTAACGTGTCGAGCCACGGCTTGCCAGTCTCAAACGTGCACTGGTGAAAATTTGTGCAATCTTTCTCGCGGCCCATCAATAAAGGGCTCGACGATGTTGTCCCAGAGTTATTCACACCTTCATGCAACCAATCTGTGTATGAATCGCGCACGATAAAATTACATTTCAATGGAGAGCATATGACCCAGCATCAGGAGCTTCGTGAGGCACTTTCTAATTTGGAAGCGGCGCTGCAAGCTGCCGATTTATGGACAATAGTCCAGCCCGAAGCCAAGGCGTTTGAAAGTACCCAACCCTTCTGCATCGATACCATGACATTGCCGCAATGGTTGCGCTTTCTGCTGGTGCCGCGGCTCTGGTCATTGATCGATGCCAAGGCAACGTTACCTACAAACTCTCAGATCGCCCCAGCTGCGGAAGTTTATATGCAAGATTATAGCTTAGGAGCACGCCAGAGCGTGGTCGGGGCGCTCCAGAAGCTTGACCGTGTGATGAACGAGGGCGGAAGGAGCTGAATGAAGATGGGGTATTACTTCGCCTACGGTAGCAACATGAACGAGGCACGTATGCAGGCACGTGTCGGTGGCACACGACGAGCGCTTGCAGGACGGCTTGAACATTGGGAACTGACCTTCGATAAGGCTTCACGCGTGGCTGGATTATCGCATGCCAATGTACGCCCTGCTGCGGGGCATCATGTTGAGGGTGTGCTTTACGAACTGGTCGAAGATGCGCAGATTTCATTGATGGACCCTTTTGAGGGTTACCCAGTCGAGTACGATCGCCAGTTGATGGTGATTGAGAGCAGGGAAGGGCCGATCGAAGCCTGGGTGTATATCGCCTCGGCGGCCCGGACCGGAGAGAGGCTCAGGCCAGCGCAGGAATACATGCACCATCTGCTTGCCGGCCGAGCGTTTCTCAGTGAATCCTATCACGCAAAGTTGCAGGCTCAGCCCAGCGTCGAGGCGCTCAGTGACGAGACTCTGTCGATGCTGGGGCTGACGCGTTTGGCTTAGCGATAGCAGCGTCTATGACCGGCTCCTGTCGCCGGCTGTATCACGCGGCTGGGTCAGCCAGCCGATGATCAGGCCGATGAGTGCCGGCACTATCCAGCCGGCATCCTGCATGCCCAGCGGCAGCCGGATCTTGATTGCTGTCGCCGGAACGGAGAGCGCGGCGATTCCGGTCGCTGATAGACCATCGAGCAGGCTGACCAGCAGCGTTAATCCCATGGCCCAGCAGAATACCGGGCGAGGTGCGCGCATGAAGCGGCGCAGAAACGACAGCGCAATTAGCACGATGGCGAGCGGGTAGAGCGCAACCAGAACCGGTACCGAGACCTGAATCAGCGCAGTGAGCCCCTGATTGGCGATCACCGCGCTGATGACGCCGAGGGCTATTACCGTGCCGCGATAGGGCAGCTTCGGAATCAGGCGATGGAAATACTCTCCGCACGAGGTCAATAGACCCACGGCGGTGGTCAGGCACGCCAGCACGATGATCACCCCGAGCAGCAGCGGTCCGGTCGTACCAAACAGCGCATGGACATACTGGCGGATCAACTGGCCTTCGCCTGCCTCTGGCGCCACGCTGTGACTGGTGGCCCCCATGTAGGTCAACGGCAGATAGACGCATGCCAGGCAGAGGCCAGCGATCAGCCCGGCATAGAGGGTATAGCGGGTTAGCGCCGCCTTGTCACTGATTCCTCGGGCCTTGACGGCGGTGACAATCAGGATGCCGAATACCATCGAGGCGAGAGTATCCATGGTCAGGTAGCCTTGCTGGAAGCCGCGGCTGAACGGAGCATTCTGCCAGTCCGACTTGGTCGGCCCCAGTGGTCCTTGGGGATCGATCACGGTGGCGACGGCAATGATCATCAACAGAGCAATCAGAGCGGGCGTGATCCATTTGCCGATCACGTCGACCAGGCGGCCGGGAATGAGCGCAAGAATCACTGCCACGGTGAAGAATAACGCGGTGAAAAGCATCAGCCCCACGTTATGGGACAGCGAGATGAACGGCACCACGCCAATTTCGAAGGCGACGGTAGCGGTTCTTGGCAGGGCAAACATCGGACCAATGCTCAGGTAGATCGCCAAGCCGAACAGCGCCGCGGCGATTTTAGGCAGTGGCGACACCATTTTATCCAGCCCACCACCTATTACTGCAACTGCAACAATACCCAGTACTGGTAAGCCTACACCGGTGGCTAAAAATCCTAGTGCTGCAGGCCAGTAGGCCACGCCGGCACTTTGACCGACTTGAGGTGGGAAAATAATATTGCCGGCGCCTAGAAACAGCGCGAAGGTCATGAAACCCAGCGCCAGTACATCTGTGAAGGACAATCTGGACAAGGAACTATCTCGTGTTCAGCGGAAATGAATGACGACCGTCGAGCGGCGTTAACGTCGAAGTGGGACAGGCGAGATTATCGCCAATCATGTCCGGGCTGACAAAAGGCAATCGCCTATGACGGCGATAGGCTGAAAGGAAATGCAGAGTGTACGAGCGAGAAATGCAAAGCGCGCGGTCCATAAGCGAGCCGCGCGCGTGTTATGACGTCACGACAACGTATCAGAAGCGGTAGCTGATCCCACCCATGACGATGATAGGGTTGATATCGACATGCTCGCTATCCACGGCCGCGCTACCGCTTTTAACGGTCGCTTTCGAGTTGATATCGAGATACCACACGCCGAGATTGGCGGCCCAGTGGTCATTGATCAGCAGGTCAACGCCGGCCTGGGCGGCCCAGCCCCAGGAATCGTCCATATCCAGACTCAGGCCGGCGGCATCGACCTCCTCACCGGAGAATCGTGTGTAATTGACACCGGCACCAATATAGGGCTGAACCTGGGCTGCGCTACCTCCCAATGGGTAGTACTGCAGGGTGAACGTTGGCGGCAGATGCTTGGTGGAGGCGTCTACGCCATTGCTGAGATGGATGTCATGCTTGAAACGCTGCGGCGCGGCGAGCAATTCGACCCCCCATTGGTCGAGAAAACGATAGCCCAGCGTGAACGCTGTGCCGGTTTCGCTATCAACATCGACCTCGCCACCTGCCAGCTGGCCGCCACCGCCGGTAGGCTCGACCTTGGCCACGCCCACACGGGTATAGAGATCGCCCTGACCGTAAGCCCAAGCATGGGTGGTAGACAGACTGCACGTGGCCAGTAACGCAGCGATTGCGTATTTCGACATGCTCATTTCGTTCTCCTTGATGACCCGTCCGTTTCATTTTTTTAAATAATCGAAACGGACATGCTAAATGGACCGTGTCCGATGTCCTGGCGATCAAGCTAACGAGCGTTTCGCTACGCTGAAATGTGGTAATTCGTCGCAGTTATAACCACACGCTTAGTGCGGGCATTGTTGGGGTGTGGCGTGTTGTCGCACAGTGCTTATGTGACTTTTTTCCGACGCAAATGAAAGAAGCCGGCCCTAGGGCCGGCTTCTGCTTACTGCTTCTAGCAAAATGCTATTTAGAAACGGAAGCTCACACCACCGCCGATGGTCAATGGGTTGATATTGATGTTGTTGCGACCGCTGTTGTTCACGTCACTGTCGAGATCGGTGTACTGCGCGAAGCCGTTGATCGCCCAGTTCTGAGTAACATTCAGATCGACACCGACCTGACCCACCCAGCTCCAGGTATCGCTGTCAAGTTTGGCACCATCGTTGAGGCGCTGGCTTGAGAACTTGGTGTAATTCACACCACCACCAACATAAGGCTGAACCTTGGCATCAGTGCCGCCCAGTGGGTAGTACTGCGCTACCAAGTTGTAAGGACGCGCCTTGAACGAACCGTTATCGTCGATATCATAACGCTCACGGCCACCAGTGCTCAGTTCAACGCCCACCTGATCCATTGGCATATAGCCCACAGCGCCGCTCCAGCTATGAGTATCGTCGATATTGCCAGTGCCAGTAGCGGTGTTTTTTGTAACATCACCGCGAACAAAGACATCGCCTTGACCATATGCCAGAGCAGACTGAGCGGCGAATGCAGCAGTACCAGCGAGCAGAGTAGCGGAAAGTACTTTTGTCAGTTTCATGAATATCTCCTTGCAATGGGCGAAGCGCCCTTTGTCATCACTTTTTTTTCGATTAGGGAACGCTGTTTCCTAACGCTTGAAACAACTATAGGAAACACTGTTTGATTTGTCACATGGTTTTTTATTGGTTTTTGTAATCGAATCCATTGATGAAATTACAATGCTTAGAGTTATTCACTAACTTTAGTAGATTTTAATGTTTTGAGTTTTTTTCTTGGCCTGACGTTTTTCCAGCGCCTGCTGCCAGCTATTGATTCTCGCATCGCTAGTGTCGCCGCCGAGATAGTGGACAAAGAAATGACGTAGGGTGGTGCTATCCCACTTGGGTAAGCGGCGCATCAGGATTTCTAGGTCGCGCAGCCGGTCACGACGGGTGAGGAGCGGGCGGCACTTCTCCAAGTCGATGAACTGTGCCTGCCAGTGCTGCTCTCCGTCCTGCTTCAGAAAGACATGCTTGGCATAGAGACTGCCATGCATCCAGCCTGCATGGTGAAGTTTACCCACCAGCTGCGCGCTGCTTGCCACGATAGCCAGACGTGAATCCTCATCAAGATTTTCCCAGCGTGCATGTAGCCCGACGAGATCCTCGTAGCCGGCCAGCTCGGGCGTAACCAGGATGGCGCGCCAGCCATCGCTGCTGCGCCGCTCGCCATACCAGGCGGCACTCAGCGCGGGGATGCCTTTGTGGGCGAAGCGTTTGATATTACGCAACTCGCGCGCAAACGTCGGTTCGCCAAGAGGCCGGGCGAAACTCCTGCCTAGATGGTTGATTTGACGTTTAACGTAAAAGCGCTTTGTACCTTCCAATGTATCCAGCTCAAGAAGGCCGACTTCAGAATGTCCGCCTCGCTCCAGATTAGGAGCATCGACCGCAGGAATTTCCTTATTCCAAATGACGTCAAAACTCGTCAGTCCGGCATTTTCGAACAGTGTTCTTGTTTCGGGTGCAATCGTGTCTTTCATGGCAGTGTTCAATGCTTAATAAATAGAGGTGATTTAATACTATCGGCTGGTATGCGGATGGTTACAGTATGAATCTTTCAGATACATGCGACAACATGTCCACTTTCGTTGAGCGGCGCGAGGCATACAATCAAAAACCATAAAAGCCATGGGGTTTTTATGGGGGTCTCTTTCGTCGCAGCAGGTCACCAACAAAAAAGCGACATAGGGAACATCGTAAGCGTCCTTTTCAAAGAACAGGGCAAGCACATGATCTCGGAAAGTTTGGTAGAACTGTCGCGCTGGCAGTTCGCGTTGACCGCGCTGTATCACTTTCTCTTCGTTCCGCTCACATTGGGATTGGCATTCCTGCTGGCGATAATGGAAACCGTCTATGTCGTGACCGGAAAACAGATCTATCAGGACATGGTGAAATTCTGGGGCAAGCTGTTTGGCATCAATTTCGCTCTCGGGGTCACCACCGGCCTGACGATGGAATTTCAGTTCGGCACTAACTGGGCCTATTACTCCCACTATGTAGGTGACATCTTCGGTGCGCCGTTGGCCATTGAGGGGCTGGTTGCCTTTTTCCTTGAATCCACCTTTGTCGGCCTGTTCTTCTTTGGCTGGGATCGTCTGAGCAAGTATCAGCATCTGACCGTGACCTGGCTGGTCGCGTTCGGCTCGAACTTCTCCGCGCTGTGGATACTGATCGCCAACGGATGGATGCAGAACCCGCTCGGTGCCGAGTTCAACATCGATACCATGCGCATGGAGATGCAGGATTTCGCTCTGGTATTGTTCAATCCGGTGGCGCAGGTCAAGTTCGTCCATACGGTGATGGGCGGCTATGTGGCTGGCGCGCTGTTTGTACTCGGCATCAGCGCTTTCTATCTGCTCAAGAAGCGCGACGTGGCCTTTGCCAAGCGCTCATTTACCGTCGCGTCTGTGTTCGGCATGTGTGCTGTGCTCGGTGTGATGCTGCTTGGCGACGAGTCCGGCTACGAGATGGGCGATGTGCAGAAGTACAAACTTGCTGCGATCGAAGCCGAATGGGAGACACAAGAGGCTCCAGCGTCCTTCACGCTGTTTGGTATTCCCAATCAGGAAACGCAGCAGACCGACTTTGCAATCAAGATTCCCTATGTGCTGGGGCTGATTGCCACTCGTTCAACCACCGAGCAGGTCACTGGCCTCAAGGACATTGTCGCTCAGCACGAGCAGCGCATCGTCAATGGTATCCAGGCGGTAACCGCGCTCACGGCGATCCGCAGCGGCAACGACACGCCCGAGGCGCGCGCCGTGTTCGAGCAGCATAAGCAGGATCTGGGTTACGGCATGTTGATGCACCGTTATGTCGCCGACCCTGCCCGGTCCACGCCCGAGCAGATCCATCAGGCGGCGATCGACAGCATTCCTTCGGTCATGCCTCTGTTCTTTGCCTTCCGCCTGATGGTGGCGTGCGGTATTGCCATGTTCGTGCTGCTGATTGCTGCACTGTGGATCTGCTACACGCGCCGCTACACCCAGTACACCTGGCTGCTGCGGGCGTGCCTGTGCGCGATTCCATTGCCTTGGCTCGCCATAGAGTCCGGCTGGTTTGTCGCCGAATTCGGTCGTCAGCCCTGGGCGATTGGTGAAATCCTGCCGACCTTCATGGCCACCTCATCGCTGACGGCGCGTGATCTGTGGATCAGCCTGGTGGGCTTCATCACCGTCTATTCAGCGCTGCTGGTCGTCGAGATGTGGCTGATGTTCCGCTTTGCACGGCTTGGTCCGTCAAGCTTGCATACCGGCCGCTATCACCTGGAGAACCAGCGACTCGAGGCAGATGATGCTTCTCCCGCGCCTGTGACTACCACCACGAAGCTCGCATAAGAGGGCAGAATCATGATTGATTACGAAATGTTGAAGCTGATCTGGTGGCTTCTGGTTGGGGTATTACTGATTGGCTTCGCGATCGCCGATGGTATGGACATGGGGGCTGCGATCCTGATGCCTTTCGTCGGCCGCAATGATGCTGAGCGGCGTGTAGTTATCAATACCATTGCGCCGCATTGGGACGGCAATCAGGTTTGGTTAGTCACCGCAGGCGGCGCTATTTTCGCTGCTTGGCCTCCAGTGTATGCTACTGCTTTCTCGGGCTTCTATTTTGCCATGCTGCTCGTGCTGCTGGCGCTGTTCTTCCGCCCGGTCGGCTTCGACTACCGCTCCAAGATCGAGTCGCCGCAGTGGCGTACGTGGTGGGACCGCCTGATCTGGTTCGGCAGCTTCGTTCCGACGCTGGTGTTTGGCGTCGCCTTCGGCAATCTGCTTCAGGGCGTGCCGTTTGAGGTCGATTCGATGATGCGGGCGAGCTACGCCGGCACCTTCTTCGAACTGCTCAATCCTTTCGCGATTCTGTGCGGGCTGATCTCGGTGGCGATGATCGTGATGCATGGCGGTGCCTGGTTGATGGCGCGCGCCGACCGTGTCGTCGCCGAGCGTTCACGCGTTGCCCTGCAGGGCGGGGCGATAGCGCTGGTGGTGCTGTTCATGATCGCTGGCGCCTGGGTCGGTCAGTCCGGAATGGGCTATGTCGTGACCGAAATCGGAGATACCAGTGGGGCAATGAACTTACTTAACAAGAGTGTGACCCATGCGAGCTGGCTGGCGAAATACGACAATCCGCTTGAGTGGATCGCGCCCTTGCTGGGCATCGCAGGCGCTTTGGTGGCCTTCGCACTGGCCGGTATGAAGCGGGGCGGTTTAGCCTTCGTTGCCAGCTCACTGTCGATGGCAGGAGTGATTGCAACCGCTGGGTTGGCGATGTTCCCCTTCATCATGCCTTCCAGCCTGCAGCCGGCGGCGAGCCTGACGCTGTGGGACGCAACGTCGAGTGCGATGACACTGACAATCATGTTCTGGGTCGCGCTAGTCATGGTGCCTGTGATCCTGAGTTACACCCTGTGGTGCTATATCAAGATGTGGCGGCGCATCACCCTTGAGCACATTTCCAGCAACAATCATGTCCTTTATTGAAATCGTAAGCGCGAGGAGAATGTCATGTGGTATCTCTTCTGGATAGCAGCGGTCGCTTTTTCCTGCGGGCTTGCTGCCTATGTAACGGTGCGTATGGAAAAGCATTTCGACGATGAGTAACACCTCTCCGGGCGGAGAGTGAGATATTCCTCACGCTATGATGTAAAAAAAACCTGCCAAGCGGCAGGGTTTTCTTATAATGCTTGGCTCAGAGTTATAGCCACGTCGATAGTACCAGCGAGCCGAAACGGTCAGATCTATCCTGTTCCTCGAACTCGTGGGTGCGCCACACATGGGTGAAGGCCAGGCTCCAGCGGTTCCAGTTGAAGGCAACCCCGGCCTGGGCATCGCCAACCCACTCGCGGCGGTCAACATCATGGCTATCCTCGAAAGTGTTACCGTCGAGAAAAAGATTATGTGCCATGTAGCGGCCTTCGAGATTAACGAAGCCGAACCAGCCGAAGTCAGCAGCATTTGGAGTAAAGTAGCTTCGGCCGCTCTGTGACGGCGCTACCCCGGGGATGCCGTAGTGATGTTCGAGATCGTGGCCGAAGCGCAGGCCTATGCCGCTCGATGCGTAGTCGTAAAGATTGCCGAGATTGAAACCGACATTGGGTCCGTATTCCAGCTCAAGGCCACCGAGTGAGTTGCGTAGCCACCAAGCGCGGCTCCAGCCGAGAGAGACCGTTGGCTCGTTATGTAGCTGATTATGCCAACCCTCGGGGTCGTCACTACCGGAGATGTTGTGTGCCACTTTCTGCAAGTGTTTGGCTCCCGCTGCAGGGCCTACGATCCCTATATCGAGATGGAGCGCATCTGTAGTTCTTAACCAACGGCTTGCATTGTCCTGAAACAGAGATATACCGCCGTAAAGATAACCGGCATAAGGACGGTCATCCTCGATCAGGTCACTACGCTTGATATTGGTCGGCGTATACATTTGATGGCCGACACGGTAGGTCACGGCATCGACTTCGCCGTGCGACCACAGGGGAATGCTGTTGGACAGGCGACGTGTCCAGTGATCGGCGCCAGGTTCGAAGGTCCAGGCGCCTTCGATGCCGTTGGTATAGTGGCCATCTTGATCGCCGACGGCCAAAAGATCATTTTCCACCTTGAGGGACAAGATACCATCGGCCAGAACAGGGGAAGAGCCGATGGCGCAAGCAGCAAAGAGCAGTGCACGACGTACCATGGTGACATCCTTATCGAGGTAAAGATTTTTATGTGTAATACGCCTTAATGTAGCGTATCGTCCCGTTCATTTGATAGGGCGCTAATTAAATTGCGTTATATTAATTATAAATAATTAAAAAACCGTACGTCTCACGACGCACGGTTTTTTTATCCATGTTGCGCTGATGCGGTTACTGGGGCGCGACACTCAAGTCGTTACCGGAGCCGATCAAACGTACGCGCTGACCGACTTGGTAAGGTGTGTCCGCTTTCTGCACAACCACTACGTTTTGACCGTCGTCACGCTGAACCTGGATTTCATAGGCGTCGACCTGGTTGGCGTTCTGCTCAATCTTGGTACCTGCGACCGTGCCGCCCAAAGCACCAGCCGCTGTCGTCAGTACACGGCCTGAACCGCCGCCGAACTGATTGCCTAACAGGCCACCAATTACGGCGCCACCGATGGAGCCAAGCCCAGTATCGTTGGCGTTACCCGCCTGGATAGTGACTGGGCGTACGCCTGTGACAGTGCCATAGCTTACGCTGCGTGCTGTCTTGGCCTGATCGCCTGTGTAGGTATTGCCAGAATAGATATCACTGTTGGCACAACCACCGAGCGTGAGAAGGCCTAACGCTGCTACTGCTAAATAACGTTTCATAAGTACTGTCTCCATCGTTGCACACGCTTAAGTGGAACCAAACGTTGGCGTATGCTTTAAAATAGCGCTCGCGAACAATGTTTCCTAATTAGACAATCCAATATGAACTTCAGTTTAGACGAATTAAACAACATCGTTTTGCCGCTACTGGGCGTAAACGCCAGAATATAGTTTACCCCTTGAAGTTGAGCGTCATGTCCCGGTGGGGAATGCCTGCATCAAGAAACTCGGGGCCATGCGCAATGAATCCAAGCCGTGCATAGAAGTCGAGCGCGTGGGTCTGGGCGGCAAGTGCGACCGAGTCATGGCCGCGATCTCGCGCCTTTTCAATAATGGTCTGCATCAGTTCGCGCCCCAAGCCTTTACCACGATAGGCGGCAAGAATGGCAACGCGGCCGATATGCCCATCAGGTAGAAGGCGTGCAGTGCCAACGGGCTCGCCGTCGACACGTAAGAGGAAGTGCAGACAATCGCCATCGCGCGCGTCCAACTCTTCTTCCACCGGCACCTGCTGCTCCTCGATGAAGACGCTATAGCGAATCGCAGTGCAGTCCTCTCCGAGCGTTGCCCAATCACCGCTTTCAATAGCGACGCTCACTCTTCATCGTCTCCGGGCCATGACAGACTGCCACGGGTAAGCAGCGCGGCGAGCAGTACGCTGGCATCGAGAAAGCGCAGCACGGATTCGTCGATTGGTGCGGTGGACGCCAGATGGCGGGCAAGACGTGCTTCGCAGCTTACGCCATCACCATCGACGAACAGCGTGACGCCATGCTCATCTTCATGGAAAGCAAAGCGTGAGCCGAGGGTGCGTTCGAGTACGATGCCGTCCTTGAGCGCGGCTTCGACTTCATCGGCATGGACCGGTTCTTCTGCTTCAACTAACTGGTCAGGATACTTAGCTTGAGTCATGTAACGTCCGAACCACTGGGCGAGCTGCGCACGGTCGTCTAGTGTCTTGAGCAGCAGCGCACGGACCCGCTCGATGGCGGCAGCTTCGAGTTTGCCGGCATGATCACCTGACTTGAGATCAGCATCGTTGTAGCGAAGCGTCTCCGACAGTTGCTCACCCATGTAGTCAGCAAATGACGTCACGATCTCATCGGCGGAAGGGGCGCGAAAGCCGACCGAGAAGGTCATGCAATCATCGCTCTGACTGACACCGTGGTGGGCGATGCGCGGAGGTAAATAAAGCATGTCGCCGGGCTCAAGTACCCAGTCCTGCTCGGCGTCGACTTCAAAGCTTTCCAGAATACGCAGATCTATTCCCGAAATGATCGGGGCATCTTCATCAATCAGTCCACCGACTTGCCAGCGACGCTGACCACTGGCCTGGAGCAGAAATACATCGTAATTATCGACATGAGGGCCGACATTGCCACCCGGAGGTGCGTAGCTCACCATGATATCGTCGAGACGCCAGCTAGGGATAAAGTCGAAGTGTTCAAGTAACTCAGCGACGTCGGGAACATAGTGGTCGACTGCTTGGACCAGTAACGTCCAGTCGCGATCGCCTAGCCTTGAGAAGGTATCATCATCGAAAGGACCGTGACTGAGCTGCCAGGGGCCCTTGGAACCATGCTCTTCGACTAAGCGCGCCTCGACGTTTTCCTCGCAGGCCAGGCCAGCCAGTTCATCAGGTGATAGCGGTGATTCGAAATCAGGAAAAGCACCACGAATCAGCAGAGGGCGTTTTTGCCAATAGTCGGCAAGAAACTGCTCGGCACTCAGGCCACCCAAGAGGGTCAATGGTGTTGACATGCGATATCTCCAAAATAGGCTTCTAAACAAATGCCGGCGCCCAATGTATTTAACATCAGGCGCCGGAGAAATAGTGAGTAATGCGATGTCTGCCTAGAGCGCCTTGGCTTGTTCCGCAGCGTTGCCGGTATAGGTTGCAGGCGTCAGCATCTTGAGCTCCTGCTTGACCGTTTCCGGTAGCTCAAGGGTGTCGATAAAAGTGGCAAAACCCGCCTGATCGATCTGCTTGCCACGGGTCAATTCCTTGAGCTTTTCGTAAGGCTTCTCGATGCCATAGCGGCGCATCACCGTTTGAATCGGCTCGGCGAGCACTTCCCAGCTGTGATCTAGATCGTCATTGAGGCGCATCGGGTTGGCTTCAAGCTTGCCGATTCCCTTGAGTGTCGCCTGATAAGCGATCAGGCCATGGGCCAGGCCAACGCCGAGATTACGTAGGACAGTGGAGTCCGTCAGGTCTCGCTGCCAGCGCGAGATCGGCAACTTCTGGGCGAGATGACCGAGCACGGCATTGGCCAGTCCAAGATTGCCTTCGGAGTTCTCGAAGTCGATCGGGTTGACCTTGTGCGGCATGGTCGATGAACCGATTTCGCCCTCCACCGTGCGCTGCTTGAAATAGCCCAGCGAGATATAGCCCCACACATCGCGGTCGAAGTCGATCAGAATAGTATTGAAGCGGCACACCGCATCGAAGAATTCGGCGATGTAGTCGTGTGGCTCGATCTGGGTGGTATAGGGATTGAAGCTTAGCCCCAGCGACTCGACAAAAGTGTGCGCGTTCGCGGCCCAGTCGATCTCAGGATAGGCTGCCAAGTGGGCATTGTAGTTGCCTACAGCGCCGTTGATCTTGCCGAATATTTCGACTGACTCGATCTGCTTGAGTTGGCGACGCAGACGATAGGCGACGTTGGCCATCTCCTTGCCCAGCGTGGTCGGACTGGCGGTTTGGCCATGAGTGCGCGACAGCATTGGCTGGTCGGCATGCAGGTGAGCAAGCTTTTCTACTGCGCTTACGATGTCGCGCATTATCGGTAGCAGTACGCTGTCGAGGCCACTGCGTAGCATCAAGGCATGCGAGAGGTTATTAATATCCTCGCTGGTGCAGGCAAAGTGGACGAATTCGCTGCTTGCATTGAGTTCGTCGTGTTCGGCCAGACGCTCCTTGAGGAAATACTCGATCGCCTTGACGTCGTGATTGGTGGTGCGCTCGATCTCCTTGACCCGCTCGGCATCCGCCAGTGAGAAGTTGGCAATCAGTGCATCAAGAAAATGCTTGGCGCCGTCAGAGAACTCAGGAACTTCCTTGAGCTCGGGATGCGCGGCGAGGCACTCGAGCCAACGGATCTCGACGGTAGCGCGGGCGCGAATCAAACCGTATTCACTGAAGTGTTCACGCAGCACGGCGGTTTTATCGCCATAGCGGCCATCAACAGGGGAGAGGGCGGTCAAAGAAGAAAGTTGCATGCTCGTGTCCAGAGGTTAGGCGTCGGGGCGCGGTGGCAATGAAAAGGTAACGGGTCAGTAGCGGTCGATGTCTTTGAGGGCCTGTCTAAGTGCGCCGCGACCCATGATCAGCTTCCAGCGGCGTCCACCTTGCTGATGCCAGAGTAATGCAAAGCGCACCCCTGCCATCAGAATGGCGCGCACGCGCTCAGGCATCATGCGACTCTGCAGCAGGCTGGGATCACCCTGGACGACGATACGGTAACTAAATGTCGATAACGTATCCTGATAGAGTTCGCCGAGGCTGGCGATGACGTTCTCATGGGTATGACCAAAATGCTCGGCCTGGGCATTGATACGATTAAGCCGCTCACCCAATGTATCCATCATCTGCGGCTGCTTTTGCAGTTTCTGCATCAATAAAATCAGTGAAAAACCATAGCGCATGACGTTGGGCGAATTTGGCGTGCGGGTTAATACGCCCTGTAACGTATCGATACCCAAGCGCAAGTTGTTGTGATTATCACCGTAAATCGATTCGAACGTGGCCGGGTTAGTATCGATGGTAGCGAGGATCAGGGTGCGCCAGGCACGTTCGTCGTGATGGCCGGTGCGTGCCAGCTCGTCAACAACGGCTGCGGCCTGAAAGACGCCTGCCAGAGCCAGGGCCTGTCGCTGTTGCTGATTCATGCCGCATGCTCCGCATGTTGCCAAGCGTGCGTGATGACGCCACCGCCTAGACAGATGTCTTTGTCATAGAGCACCAGGGATTGCCCTGGCGTGACGGCACGTTGTGGCGTGTCGAACGTGACGCTGACGCCGCCATCGGCATTGATACGTACCTGACAGGGCTGCTCATTCTGACGATAGCGTACCTTGGCAGCGGCTCTAAATTCACGCGCGGGTGCTTCACCAGCAACCCAGTCGACCACCTCGGTAGTGAGTGTGTCGGTATAGAGCAGCGGATGATGCTTGCCCTGAACGGCGATCAACACATTGCGTTCAAGATCTTTCCCTGCGACATACCAAGGCTCTTCGGGATAACCATTGATCCCGCCGATGCCCAGCCCCTGACGCTGGCCGAGGGTATAATACATCAGCCCCATGTGCTCGCCGATCACATCGCCTTCAGGCGTCTCGATCTTGCCGGGCTGCGCGGGCAGGTATTGCTTAAGGAAATCACTAAAGCGCCGCTCGCCGATAAAACAGATGCCGGTGGAGTCTTTTTTCTTGGCAGTGATAAGGCCGTGTCGCTCGGCGATGGCGCGCACTTCGGGCTTTTCCAGTTCACCGATCGGAAATAATGTCTTGGCGATAGCCTGTTCGCCGACAGCGTGCAGGAAGTAGCTCTGATCCTTGTTGGGATCGAGACCCTTGAGCAGACGTGCATGGCCGTCCCGCTCACCACGACGCACATAATGTCCGGTCGCGATAAGCTCGGCGCCAAGCATCTCGGCATATTCCAGGAAGACCTTGAACTTGATCTCCTTGTTACACAGGATGTCTGGATTGGGTGTACGTCCGGCCTTGTATTCGGCCAGAAAGTGCTCGAACACATTGTCCCAGTATTCTGCCGCGAAATTGGCGGTATGCAGCGTGATGCCGAGTTTATCGCACACGGCTTGAGCATCCGCCAGGTCTTCCTTGGCCGTGCAATATTCTGTGCCGTCGTCCTCGTCCCAGTTCTTCATGAACAGGCCTTCGACATGATAACCCTGCTCACGCAATAGCAGGGCGGAAACTGAAGAGTCGACACCTCCGGACATGCCGACAATAACCTTGCCCCGGATATTGTCGGCAGCGGTGTCGGCATGCGTACCGGTATGGGAAGTCATCAATGATCTCATTGGCATTTTACGAATGGGTAGTGATTATACCCGAAGCGTCAACGTCTCTTAAGTCTGCAGAGGATGGGTTTGTTCACGAATAATGCTAAGCGGAAAGCATTGCCCTGCATTGGCATCAAGCAGACGTGCCATGACGAGAGGGCTACGCAAGCGCTGTTGAGTTTCCAGCATCTTGATGTCATCAAGCGTTAGCCAGTGGGCAGCAACGATGCCTTCATCGAGTGGTGTGTTGATTTCCCGCACAGGCTCTGCAAGAAACGTGTGGCTGTGATAGGTAATGCCTGTAGATGCCGTATTGATATAAAGCCCTAGGTAGCCGGTCAAGTGAACCTGCCAAGCGCTTTCTTCAAGCGTTTCACGAAGCGCAGCATGCTCCAGTGTTTCACCTGCCTCCAGATGGCCCGCCGGCTGATTGAAAACGGTATGTGCTCCGCCTTTGTCTTCTTCAACCATCAGATAATGGCCGTCTCGTGCTACTACCGAGGCTACGGTAGCATGGGGTGTCCAACGGTTCATTTGGTTGTTCGCTTGCGTGAGTGAAGAGAAGTGGGAGATGCTGGGCGCTGCGGCATGTGCAGCGTCTCCTTGCGCCATTCTCCCGGAGCGAGGCCTGCAAGCTGCCATGATCCAATGGCAGCACGTATCAGGCGCAAGGTAGGGTGCCCAATATGCGCCGTCATCCGCCTGACCTGGCGGTTACGCCCTTCAGTAATGGTCAGTTCCAGCCAGCTGGTAGGAACGGTGGCGCGATATCGAACAGGCGGCTGCCGTTCAGGTAGGTGCGGAGGAGAAATCCGGCGTACTTTGGCTTGCTTGGTTGGCCCATCGTTTAAAGTAATACCACCGCGCAGTGCCTTGAGCGCTTCCTCATTAGGCTCGCCTTCTACCTGAACCCAATATGTCTTGGGCTGTTTATGATCGGGACTAGAAATGTGATGCGCAAGCGCGCCGTCATCAGTCAGAAGTAAAAGCCCTTCACTATCATAATCAAGCCGACCTGCAGGGTAGATATCGGGGATGTCGATGATATCGGCTAGCGTCGCTCGTCCCTGGGTGTCGGTAAATTGGGACAGCATGTGAAAAGGTTTGTTCAGGAGATAGAGAGTGCTCATTGGTTCTCTTGCACGGGGCATGTGGATTAAGCCTACTCTGGCTTGCCTCGTCAGCGCCATTCTTTGGTAGCGTTAAACTAATATAATGTATGACATGGTAATTGGTGGATATTCAATCTTATGCTTGAAGTAGACGCGTATGGTGATTATTCGGAGTTTTTCGCTTGAAAGAGGTTGCAAGTGATGGTCTCAGGCACCATTTTAAGGTCATAGGTAATGATGCTTCGCAGTATGATGATGTGTTTGAAACGAGCGTCCAAGTCACTTCTTGCTTGTGTTCATTGGCCCAGCAACTTATGTTCAAAGTAGATAGCGAAGCTTTTCATGTTAATGGAGGGCTGATCCGGACAGGAATGACACGTCCTTCAGAACCGGAAAAGGAAGGTCATGGCGATGTAATGGAGCAGACCAGCGACCCTGAGCTGGCCCAACCGCCATTATATAAAGTGGTGCTGCATAACGATGATTACACTCCAATGGAGTTTGTTGTTGAAGTGCTGCAAACCTTCTTCGTCATGGATCAGGAAAAGGCGGTTCAGATAATGCTGGCCGTCCATACGCAGGGGAAGGCGACCTGTGGCATTTTCACTCGCGATATTGCGGAAACTAAATGTCATCAGGTTAATCAATATGCTCGTGAATGCCAGCATCCGCTGCTGTGCGATATCGATCGGGCGGACTGATCTGCCCGAGGCGGCTACGAGGGGACTGCCATGTTGAGTAAAGAACTTGAACTGACCCTGAACACGGCATTCACCGTGGCGCGTTCAAAGCGCCACGAATTCATGACCGTGGAACATCTCCTGTTGGCTTTGTTGGATAACGCTTCCGCCGCCGATGTGCTGCGCGCTTGTGGTGCTAATCTGGATAAGCTGCGCACGGACTTGCAGGATTTTATCAATTCAACCACGCCTTTGATTCCTGAAGAGCAGGATGATCGTGAAACTCAGCCTACGCTCGGTTTCCAGCGCGTGCTGCAACGCGCAGTATTTCATGTGCAATCTTCTGGAAAGAGTGAAGTTACCGGCGCTAATGTGCTGGTCGCGATCTTTTCCGAGCAGGAAAGCCAGGCGGTCTATTTCCTCAAGCAACAAAACGTTGCTCGGGTAGATGCTGTCAATTATATCGCTCATGGTATATCCAAGGTGGCTGGCCATGGCCAAGCACCGAGCGGTAATCAGGAATCTGAAGAAACGGAAGAAAGCATCAGTGAGGGTGGTTCTCATCCGTTGACAGGCTATGCGACCAACCTCAATGAACAGGCGAGGATGGGCAAGATCGATCCGCTTATCGGCCGTGATCACGAGCTTGAGCGGGTCGTGCAGATTCTGGCGCGTCGACGCAAGAACAATCCGCTGCTGGTCGGTGAGGCCGGTGTAGGCAAGACGGCGATTGCTGAAGGTTTGGCCAAGCGGATCGTCGAAGAGGACGTGCCCGACGTCATTGCTGATGCTGTGGTGTACTCGCTCGATATGGGGGCTTTGTTGGCAGGCACCAAATATCGGGGTGATTTTGAGAAGCGGTTGAAGTCACTGCTTGCTGAGCTCAAGAAAGAGCCTAATTCGGTCTTGTTTATTGATGAAATTCATACCGTTATTGGTGCTGGAGCTGCATCCGGTGGTGTGATGGATGCATCTAACTTGCTTAAGCCGCTGCTGTCATCGGGTGAATTGCGCTGTATCGGTTCGACTACATTCCAGGAATTCCGTGGCATTTTCGAGAAGGATCGTGCCTTGGCGCGTCGTTTCCAGAAAGTTGATGTCATGGAACCTTCCGTAGACGATACGATTCGCATCCTTAAAGGTCTGCGCGGTCGTTTCGAAGAACACCATCAGCTTAAATATACCGATGCAGCGATGGAATCTGCAGTAAGGTTGGCTGATCGCTATATCAACGATCGTCATCTGCCTGACAAGGCTATTGATGTAATTGATGAAGCTGGTGCGCATCAGCGTCTTCTGCCGGTTGAGGCACGAGTCGGTACTATTGACGTAGGTCAGATCGAAGCGATTGTGGCGTCTATTGCACGCATCCCGCCAAAGAGTGTTTCCAGTTCAGATCGTAAGCTTCTGGCCAACCTTGAGCGCGATCTGAAAATGCTGGTATTCGGTCAGGGTGAGGCGATTGAAAGCCTGTCAGCAGCGATCAAGCTATCACGTGCTGGACTCAACTCGCCCGATAAGCCAGTGGGTAGTTTCCTGTTTGCCGGGCCGACTGGGGTAGGTAAAACCGAGGTGGCGCGTCAGTTATCCCAGCTAATGGGCATAGAACTGGTACGCTTTGATATGTCCGAGTATATGGAGCGGCATACGGTGTCGCGTTTGATCGGTGCGCCTCCCGGTTACGTCGGATACGATCAAGGCGGCTTGTTGACAGAAGCGATTACCAAGCAGCCACATTGTGTGCTGTTGCTTGATGAGATCGAAAAGGCGCATCCGGAAGTGTTTAACCTGCTGCTGCAAGTTATGGACCATGGCAAGTTAACGGATAACAACGGTCGTGAGGCTGACTTCCGTAACGTGATTATTATCATGACGTCAAATGCGGGAGCTGAACAGGCATCGCGTCGCTCGATCGGGTTCCAGACGCAGGATCATTCCAGCGATGCGATGGAAGTTATTCGCCGGACATTCTCGCCTGAGTTCCGTAATCGTCTCGATAGCATTATTCAGTTCCGTAGTTTGGACATGTCAGTAGTGCGTAACGTGGTCGACAAGTTTCTTGTCGAGCTGCAGGCGCAGCTTGATGAAAAACGTGTCCAGTTGGACGTCGATGATGATGCGCGCCAATGGTTGGCAGATCATGGTTATGATCCTGACATGGGTGCGCGGCCCATGGCTCGCTTAATACAGGAAAAGCTTAAAAAGCCACTTGCTGAGATGATTCTGTTCGGTGACTTGGCTGACCATGGTGGACTGGTTCATGTGACAGTTGAAGGAAATGAACTGCACTTGGCAACGGAGACAGAGCTGGCTTAAGCCTGTCTCCTGCCAATGTGTACATTAACGCGCCCTGTCTTCGGACGGGGCGTTTTTTCGTCAGGTAAACACGTCAATAACTGATCGGCATGAACTGCCAGCGCATCGCGAAATTGCGATGGGAGGAGGGAATAGCTGTACTATCAAGGCTGATCTATTAGCGTGAGCGGTAAACAATGCGGCCTTTCGAAAGGTCGTAAGGCGTAAGTTCTACCTTAACCTTGTCACCCGTCAGAATACGAATGTAGTTCTTGCGCATCTTGCCGGAGATATGAGCGGTGACAACATGGCCATTTTCCAGCTCAACGCGGAACATAGTATTGGGAAGTGTGTCGATAATGACACCTTCCATCTCGATATGATCTTCTCGTGCCATATAAGCAAGCCCTTACTCGGTTAATAAAAAGCGACAAACATTATACGATCAATCGCCATCCATTAGGCAATAAAATGGCATTGATCGTTAAATTAGCCCTGTATTGTGCCCGATGTAACACATCAAGGCAAAATTCAGCTGCCTTTCAAGCGTGCTCAGGCATAGCGCGCCGCCATAATCGACCATCTAGATACTCTAGGGGTTGAAAATTTTGCTTATAGCGCATTTTCTGGCAGGTGCGTATCCAGTATCCGAGGTAAACATAAGGTAGATCATGAATACGCGCATGCTCAATTTGCCAAAGTATGGCATAGCTCCCTAGCGAACGTGTTTGCCAGCGCTCGTCAGGGTCGAAAAAAGTATAAATAGCGGATAACCCGTGTGAAAGCGTGTCAACGGCCGCCACAATAATAAGCTCACCTTCAAGACGAAACTCGATCAGGCGCGTGTATCCTTCATTGGAGGTCAAGAATGCCTGGTACTGTTCCTGAGAAGGAGGGTACATATCACCGTTACGATGGCGCTGGTTGATATAACGTGAGTAGAGCGCATAGTGCTCCTCATCGAAAACAGCTGGTTTTTCGATGACCTCAAGATCACTGTTACGCCTCAGGATGCGGCGTTGTGTGCGGTTAGGCTTGAAATCCTCAACCGGTATACGCACCGAAATACAGGCTCGGCAGTCACCGCAATGTGGTCGGTACAAGTGGCCTCCACTGCGCCGAAATCCTAGCAGCGTCAGAGCGCTATAAACCTCATCGCTTGGCAATTCATGAGGATCGAGAAACAGCGTAGTGGCTTCTCGATCTTTCAGATAACTACATACATGCGGCACAGTAAGGAAAAAACGGAGATCCCGTGCCGACGGTGTCAATGGATGATCGCTCACGGGCTTGCCTTTTCAGAGTTGACCAGTGATGAAATAAGATTATGCTGCACCGTGCGCTATTGGTCATTGGCCCAATGGGTCGGACTTAAATCGATGACAGCATACTGATCAAGGTAGCGCATGAACTCTTGTCTTTCGATTTCACGTGCACCGAGTCTTGTCAAATGAGGGGTACGGACTTGGCAATCGATTAAAACAAAGTTGTGGGAGATTAAATGCTCAACAAGATAGACGAGCGCCACCTTTGATGCATCATTGACATGAGAAAACATGGACTCGCCGAAGAAGATGCGTCCTAAAGCAATACCATAGAGACCGCCCACCAACTGATTGTTTTGCCACACTTCTACGGAGTGGGCATATCCCAATGTATGTAGGCGGGTATAGGCTTCCTTCATTTCCTCTGATATCCACGTTCCTTCCTTGTCCGCTCGAATATCTCCGCATTGCTGCATCACTTCGGAAAACAGCTGATCAAAAGACACCGTGAAGCCGCCGTTGCGCAGTCGCTTGGCAAGGCTGCGACTGCGTTTCAACTCGTGAGGGAATAACACCAGACGAGGGTCGGGGCTCCACCAGAGGATGGGCTGCTCTTCACCATACCAAGGAAAGATGCCGCGAGCATAAGCAGCCAGTAGCCATTCGGGAGTCAACGCTCCGCCAGCTGCCAGTAAACCGTCAGGCTCTTCTAGCGCCTGTTCAATAGGCGGAAAATTGACTGGAGAGGCAGGCAACCATGTGAGCATGCAAGTATTCATCTTCAACTGGACATCAACATCATCATAAGCGAGCTAGGCACATCCATATAGCCATAAGATGTAGTGGTTGATGAATTTAAAGTTCCTTTTGTATCAGCCGTAACCTATTATTACAAAAGTTACACCTTCCATAGCTTAAGTCATCAAATTACGGTTTCAGCAGGAAACTACCATGCAAAGTTTTCTAGATAGGTGCCGCTCAGCAGGTATTGGAGCAAAGCTTGTCGCTTTAATTGTGCTATTTGAACTCATTGGTTTTGCTGCCCTCAGTTGGGGGTTGTCTCATTCCAGTGCAAAGATGCTCAAGCAGCAGGCTGCAGTTGACATCGAGGCGCAAGAACATTCGGTCATCGATATGATCCAACTGTTTGACAAGAACCTGCAGCAGCAGACGGAGCGTTTTTTGTCGATTTTCAAGACGACGCTGCCGGGCACGTTCAGCCTATCTGAAGATGAATTTGTCGACATTAGTGGGCGACAAGTCCCCATGCTGAGTACCGGTGGGGAACCACTGAACCTTAATTTCGACATAGTTGATCGTTTTACTGCGCAGGCCCGGGAACCAGTAACAATTTTTGCCCGCAGCGGAGAAGATTTTATTCGCGTCACGACGTCACTGAAAAATGATCAAGGGCAACGCGCAGTCGGGACGCTGCTTGACCGGAAATCAAAAAGCTATGATCGCTTGATCAATGGACAGGTCTACTCGGGGCTCGCCACGCTGTTTGGTGTTCCTTATATCACGCGCTATGAACCTGTTAAGGACAATGCCGGCCGTATCATCGGCGCGGTATTCATCGGTGTGGATATTACAGAAGAGATCGCCGAACTCAAGGAGCGCATCCGCGCGCTCAAGGTGGGCGAGCGTGGTTATTACATGATCGTTGATGCAAAGCCGGGTGATGGCTATGGGAAGGTGCTTGCAGGAAGCCCGAATGAAGGCAGCTCGATTCTCGAACTGACAAACGATGCTAATGAACATGTTCTCAAACCAATGTTTGATCAGCCTTCGGGCCGAGTAAGCTACTCGTTAGCGGATGTGAGTGACGATGCGGCGCGCACGACATATTTCGAGGCCTACCCCGATTGGGAATGGATCATCGCAGGCACAGCGATGGATGACGAGATTAATCAGAAAATCTCAAATGCACGCAATACTTTCATGCTGCTGGCGCTGGGATTGGCGCTTCTCACGGCTGCCATTTTGTTCTTTTTCGTCCACAAAATGGTGACGAAGCCTCTACACAAAGTGGTGACGTACGCACAGGGCCTGGCCAAGGGTGACCTTGCAAACCGGATAACGCATACCAGCCAGGATGAAATTGGTCAGCTGACCAATGCCATGAACGGTATCAGTGATGGATTGACGGAAATTGTCACGCAGGTCAGGCAGTCGATCGATGCCGTATCCCATGGTTCCCATGAAATCGCCGTTGGGAACGCAGATTTGTCGCGGCGCACCGAGTCTCAGGCGGCCAGTCTTGAGCAAACGGCTGCCAGCATAGAGCAGCTTAGTGCGACTGTGCGCCAGAACAATGAGCGGACCCAGGAAAGCGATAATCTGGTGCGCGCAGTATCAAACGATGTCGGTAGCGCTGGGCAATCAGTGGAGCTCACTGTTGAGGCAATGAGCGGAATGAAAAATACGGCAAAACGAATTTCCGACATTGTTGGCATTATCGATTCGATCGCATTCCAGACCAACATCCTGGCACTCAATGCCTCAGTCGAAGCGGCGCGTGCTGGTGAACATGGCAGCGGCTTCGCCGTGGTTGCCAGTGAAGTGCGGATGCTTGCCGAGCGCAGTGCCAAAGCAGCCCGAGAAATCCAGGCGTTAATTACTCATGCGGTCGAGGAAATCGGTGTGGGTAACAGCCGTGCCGACGAGGCTGGACAGCAAATGCGCGACATCGTTACCCGCATCAGTAGCATCGTCACAGTGGTTGCCGAGATCAGCGCGGCTTCTCATGAGCAGTTACTGGGAATTGAGCAGATTAATATTGCTGTTTCTCAACTTGATGAAACCACTCAGCACAATGCCGCACTCGTTGAGGAATCGGCAGCTACAACTGCCAGTCTGAACGAGCAGGCACAGACGTTGCGAGAGACTGTTGAGGTGTTCCGACTGAGTCAAGGGCAGGCAATGACTTGAGTTGGACGGTAATACTTGCTGAGGGAGGCGGCAGAGTGCATGTAATTACTGGATTCTATGTTCTTTAACTTGCCAAGGCCTGTGCCGCGCTCGATAGGCTAGGTATGATATTCGCCTAATCGCGGAACATGAATCGCCGGTTGTCGGCAAGGGGGACGGCCTTTGAGCACCAAAAAAAGGCAGCAAGCGAGCGCCAGCAAGAAGCAACATGCACGCAATCGTGCCGCGACACGTGCCAAGAGCCAGGCACGTCGTATGAGTGCACACTTGCAAGGGGCTACGAAAGAAGGCGTGGCAATTGTCATGCTCGCCGTATGTGTATTTCTGCTGTTGGCTTTCTTCAGCTATACGCCGGGCGATCCCAGCTGGTCGCATAGTGGGCCTGAACAGCAGATATCCAACTGGATGGGACCGTTCGGGGCGTGGCTTTCCGATGTGCTTTATTCGCTGTTCGGTGCCAGTGCACTGTGGTGGCCCGGCATGTTGGGCTTTGGTGCCTGGTGGTTGATGCGCGCCCGTGAGGCGCATGTAGTATGGGACCCGACAGCACTCGCCGTTAGAGGCGGCGGGTTGCTGCTGGTGCTACTCGCAACGTGTACATTGGGCTCCATTCATTTCTATCGTCCTGATAGTGACCTGCCATATGGTGCTGGAGGCATCATTGGAGAAGGGGTCTCCAGCGCACTAGGTGCGCTGGTGGGGACTCGAGGCACTACGCTGATCGCACTGGCCTGTTTCCTTTGCGGCTTGCCATTATTTACGGGTATGTCATGGCTGGCTATCAATGATGAAGTTGGCAAGGCGGCAGTGAAAGCCTGGCGCTGGTGCATGGACCGGCTGGGCAATGCCCGCGAACGGGCAGCGGCTCGTCGTGAAGCTCATAAAGAGCGACTCGCCGAGCTGGCCGAGCAAGAGGAACGTTATAATGAGTTCGCCGATGAGTCGTTTACTGATGAGGCATGGGAGGACGAGGAGGAGGTCGATCAAGCTCAGGCAACTCATGGTAAAGCGCCATTTTGGCAGCGTCTGGTGCCCGTACGTTGGCGTAAACCCGACCTGAATGAAGGTGAGCCGAAAGAAACCAACGTAGCACCTTCACCTCAACATGCCCTAAATGATGTAGAAACCGTTGAACCTCGCCGTGAGCCTTCTATCGATTGGCAGCAGAATGCAGCGCAGGTCAAGGAACCCGCGAGCGTACGGCAGGAGAATTACAGCCCAGCGGCTACCGCTGATCCTCACAGCACGGCGATTCCCTGGGAAGCACCGTTACAAACGCCATCCACGCATGACATTAAGGCTAGTCCGGCGGCAAGCCGGGAAGATACGCTGTCTCAGCCGGCAGTATCGACTACCTCACCTTTCTTGTCGGATGAGGCAAGGAGTGAGGAGGAGGTACGTCATGAACCATCGGTGCCGAGAGAGCCTGATACTCCTGCATCTTCTGTTGTTCCGCCTGCGTCTTCATCGCCAAATACGGGGCCGCATTCTGATACGCATGACGAGTCTAGTGACGCTATTATTCGTCCGCGTCGTGAACCACTCGCCGATGTGACGCGCCGCCGTATTCCCGAGATAATTCCGGAGCCTGTGTTACCTGACGATGATGCGCCTGCTCAGACATCGGTCCCTTTAAGTGCTCGCGATGAGGAGTCTTTTGCACAAAAGCCTGGTTCGGTCGCAGTTGCTACCCATGGAGCACCAGCAGCATCTGCTACTGAGCTTCCTGCATCTCAGCGGTTAAGCACAGCGCGCGATGAAGATTTACATGAGCAGCATCGTTTTTATGAGCAGCGCTCCAGCACTGAGCCTGAGCATTTAGTTGCAAGTCGGTTCAGTGCTCGTGATGATGAGCCACATGACCGTGTGCCTGCCCCTGCCATGCATTATCAGCATGATGCGGAAGATGCAGAGAGCACCATGAGCACCATGGCTATTACTGCACGGCGCTCTGAAGAGTCCCATGCTGATGCTGTAAGCGTTGAGCCTTCTTTTAGCTATGCAGTGGAGGAGGCCGATATCGCCACGGATGCGCCCGCTATCGAGCCGACAGCGTATCAGCAGGAAGAAAATGGTACTCGTTATGAGGAGGTTGGCGTTCGAGCGCCCCAGGCAATACCCGCTGCCCCTCAGTCAGGAGACTATAGCGAAGAAAGCGAACCCTCTTCTCCTCGTATCCCAGACACACAGGCTTATGTTGATGAGCCGGAAGAACCGAGGGAAGAGGAATATACCGGGCCGACGTTATGGACCGTTGAGCATTTGCAGAATCAACGTCCAAATCCCGATACGCTGCCTGAGCCGATTGGTAGGCTGCCTTCCATCCAGCTGTTGACGCCGGCTGACAAGTACGAGCCAACGTATACGCCGGAACAGCTTGAGCAGATGGCCGAATTGCTTGAAGTACGGCTACGCGAGTATGGCGTCAAGGCGGAGGTCGTCGACACTTGGCCCGGGCCTGTGATCACGCGCTTCGAGATTCGCCCGGCTCCTGGGGTGAAGGTGTCAAAAATCAGTAATCTGTCCAAGGATCTGGCACGTTCATTGCTGGTCAAGAGTGTGCGCGTGGTTGAGATCATCCCTGGGCGGCCAACAGTAGGTATCGAAATTCCCAACCCCAATCGGGCGATGATCCGTATCAGAGAAGTCTTCGATTCTGATGTGTTTCGTGATGCCGAGTCTCCAGTAACGGTAGCCTTGGGGCAGGACATCGGCGGTAATCCGGTGGTGGCTAATCTCAACAAGATGCCACATCTGCTAGTCGCTGGTACTACCGGTTCGGGTAAGTCGGTGGGCGTCAATGCCATGCTGATTTCAATGCTTCTGAAGGCCACGCCGGATGAAGTACGCATGATCATGGTCGACCCGAAAATGCTGGAACTGTCCGTTTATGACGGTATTCCCCATCTGCTGGCGCCGGTAGTCACCGATATGAAGGAAGCAGCCAATGCGCTGCGCTGGTGTGTGGCAGAAATGGAGCGGCGCTATAAATTGATGGCGGCGATGGGCGTGCGCAACATTGCAGGCTTCAATGCCAGACTCGATGAGGCCGAGAGTGCAGGCGCGCAGGTTGCTGACCCATTATGGGAGCCGCAGCCCTGGGAGATGCATCAACCCCCACCGGTACTCGAGAAGTTGCCTTACATTGTCGTGGTCATTGATGAATTTGCCGATATGTTCATGATCGTCGGCAAGAAAGTCGAAGAGCTTATTGCTCGTCTGGCGCAAAAAGCACGTGCGGCAGGGATCCATTTAATTCTGGCGACACAGCGGCCCTCCGTCGATGTAGTGACTGGCTTGATCAAGGCCAATATCCCAACGCGTATGGCATTCCAGGTATCGTCCAAGGTTGATTCCCGCACTATCCTCGACCAGGGCGGTGCTGAGAATCTGCTTGGGCATGGTGACATGTTGTACCTGCCGGCGGGTGCGGGCTTACCGATGCGCGTGCATGGTGCGTTCGTTGATGATGATGAAGTACATCGCGTTGTCGATGATTGGAAGCGACGCGGGGAGCCTGAGTACATCGATGAAATCTTATCCGGCGGTGTGTCTGCTGATGCTCTGACTGGCCTTGAGGCTGAGGGTGCTGAAGGCGATGATGCCGAACAGGATGCGCTCTATGATGAGGCGGTTGCCTATGTGACTGAATCGCGCCGTGCCTCGATTTCGGCAGTACAGCGCCGTTTCAAGATCGGCTATAACCGCGCCGCCCGACTCGTGGAAGCGATGGAATCCGCCGGTGTAGTCTCATCGATGGGGACCAACGGCAGCCGAGAGGTGCTGGCGGGGCCACCAGCAGGGCACTAATGTAGCGTTTGGGTGTCGAAAACGGACGAGTATTGAGGCCTGAAGTCGATCGAAAGCGGCGCCCGGATGTCAGGTTCGGGCGCCGTTCTTGTAAAGGTTCAAGGCAAAGATTCAAGACAAGGAGTGGTGTTGATGCGAATGATAAAGGCGGTTTTTGTACTATTGACGGCGTTGCTCATATCCAGCGTGGCGCGGGCGGAGACAGAAACGGGGGCGGCGGAACGGCTGACACAACTGCTGGAACCGCTTAAAACCTATTCGGCGGATTTCGACCAGCGGGTCGTTGATAGTGTCAATTCGGGTAGCCTGCAAAATGCCAAGGGCCACATGTGGCTGTCACGCCCAGGTAAATTCCGCTGGGAAGTGAGTGCGCCTTACCGTCAAACAGTCGTCTCCGATGGGCAGCAGGTTTTCCTGTATGACCCTGATCTTGAGCAGGTCAGCATCCGCCCGCTGGACCAGCGCGTTACACATACACCGGCGTTGTTGCTGTCGGGGCAGGCCAGTGAACTTACCGCCAATTATGGCGTTAGTCGCCGTCAGCAAGGGACAACGGAAATTTTTACACTGTCGCCCAAGTCACCTGACACGCTGTTCGAAGAGCTCGAAATGACCTTCAATAGCGAGCAACTGGCCGGGCTTGAACTGTCAGATAGCACCGGGCAGCGTACCGCTATCAATTTCCGTAACGTCAAAAATAATCCCTCCATCAACAACGACCGTTTCAACTTTCATATTCCTACGGGCGCAGATGTCATTCGTGAGGGCCAGTGAGCGATCTGTTTGCTGATGCCGTGCCGCCCGGGCAGCCGCTCGCGGCACGGCTACGTCCCAAGCGTTTAGATGATTATATTGGGCAGTCGCATCTATTGGCAGCGGGAAAGCCGCTTCGTCAAGCGCTTGAGCGAGATCAGCTCTACTCGATGATCCTGTGGGGGCCGCCCGGCGTTGGAAAGACAACGCTGGCTCGGCTTATCGCTGAACACACCCAGGCGCATTTTGCGACCTTGTCCGCCGTCTCTTCAGGTGTGAAGGATATTCGTATCGCTGCCGAGCAGGCTCAACAGCGACGCCAGCATGGTAAACGCACCCTGTTGTTCGTCGACGAAGTGCACCGTTTCAACAAGGCGCAGCAGGATGCTTTTCTGCCGTGGGTTGAAGAGGGCGTTTTCACCTTTGTCGGGGCGACCACGGAAAATCCTTCGTTTGAGTTGAACAATGCCCTGCTTTCACGCGCACGAGTGCACGTGCTCAAGGCACTGACATCTGAAGAGCTGCGTACCGTTATCGATCGCGCGCTGTCTGTTCCCGAAGGGCTGGGCGATATGGCGCTTGATGTGCCTGATGAGATACGCGATTTGCTCGCCCTTGCTGCGGATGGCGATGCGCGACGAGCACTTAACTTGCTTGAAATCGCTGCAGATATGGGCGAGGCGGATGCTTCAACCGGTACGGTGCGGATCAGTGAGGCAGTACTGGAAGATGTACTGGGAGAAAGTACGCGCCGCCTCGATCGCGGTGGCGACCTGTTCTACGATCAGATTTCCGCCTTGCATAAATCAGTGCGCGGTAGTGCGCCGGATGCCGCGCTGTACTGGTTCTGTCGTATGTTGGAAGGTGGGGCCGATCCCCTCTACATTGCGCGACGCGTAGTGCGCATGGCCAGTGAGGAGATCGGCAATGCTGACCCGCGAGCGTTAAGCTTGTCCCTGGACGCCTGGAACGTTCAGGAGCGTCTCGGCTCACCGGAAGGCGAGCTGGCGGTCGCTCAAGCCATTCTTTACATTGCCAGCGCGCCGAAAAGCAATGCGGCCTACAAGGCTTACAATGCTGCGGTGGCGCATGTTAAATCAACACCCGGGCTGGATGTGCCGGTCCACTTGCGCAATGCGCCGACATCATTGATGAAATCGATGGGGCACGGGGCGGAATATCGCTATGCCCATGACGAGGCCAATGCCTATGCCGCCGGGGAAGAATACTTTCCGGCAGAGCTCGCTGGCACCCGCTACTATAAACCTGTCGAGCGTGGTTTGGAGAAGCGCATTGCAGAGAAGCTCGATTGGCTGGCCAGCCTGGATGCGGCCAGTAAAAACAAGCGCCTCTAGGGCTGAGGCGGGAACTGAACAGCTCTGAAAGTCGATATCAAGGAGGATGATGTGTGGAACTGGCTTAGTCAGAATGCGCAGTTGCTTAATACATTTCTTAATCTGGGTATGTTGCTGATATGGGGGATATATCTGCAACTGCTGCTCAATAACTTCCGTCGCCAGCGTCATGCCAAGTTGATCATTAACCGTGGCCGTGGCAGAGGCATGGATTCATTGTGCATTGTCAGCAATATGAGCCAGGAGCCCATTTTTCTTGAGGCAATCGTCGGTGTTATAGAAACGTCCGATGGCACGTATGTCTATGATGTGACCGATTATACCGATGAGAATCAGAAAAGTAAGGAAGATAAGCAGGACGCGCCGGAGCTGCGGCAGGTCACTCGTCAGGGACCGCTAAGCCAAGGCCAGTACATTCAGATCGGTTCTTATCGTCAGTTGATGAAAGGCGTGGCCCTCCACCACGGCATTGATGTCGGCTCTCAATCCTTGCCGCAAGGCGAGATGACATTCAAATCATTTGAGCTGCGCCTGATTGGCCTCTTCGGGCCTGAAGACCAACCGATCGGTGCACGTCGTTGTTTCAATATTGAGAAGAGCGACAATGATGAATATGTTCTCGTTCCAAAAACCGTAAATACGGTTCAGCTCAGTTCTCATCGTGATCGACGGGAAATTCGTCGTTGGATGAATGACACGATGTAGTTGTTCAAAGCGTGTGGCATCATGTTGCACCACGACTAAAGATATAGTTCGCGGCCCGTGCAAATAGCATACTCTGCCTTAAACTGACTGCGTTGACTCACAGTCGTGTCACGCTTCGCACTAGGAGAGCCGCCATGCTAACGCTGACCCAGCTCCGTCAAGAACATGCCAATATGGCTCGTCTTCTGCATGTGCTTATGCTCAAGCAGAAAACGCTGGTCAATGGAGAGCGTCCTGATTTTCGGCTGATTCGAGAAGTGGTCGACTACATCCTCGGCTATATGGAGGATTACATCATTCCTCTTGAAACGCTTTGTGGAGATCGCTTGTCTGCTCGAGATGATATGTCCAGTTCATTAGTGTGTCGGCTGGCTGATGACTACAAGAACGTTAAAGCACGGCTCGATCGGCTCAGTGATAATCTTGATATGGTCCTTATGGATGCGATTATCCCGATGGATCTTTTTGCTGATGATATGAAAGAATATCTGGATGCACATCGAAGCTATCTACGCAGCGAGCGGGAAGAGCTATTTCCTTTAATCGAGTCCGAGTTTGATGAACATGACTATGTGACTCTTCGCAAGGCGTTGCCGCCCAATGCAGAGCAGCAGTTGGCGAGGCTGAAAGAAGAATATCCTCAGCTGTATCAGGAATTCAAAGCCGTGCCGGCATCGGCTGCATGAGTGGGGATGATGAGGTTCATTAAGCGAGCTGTATAGCGCTGTCAGTTCATGAACCAAATAACGGAAGTGCCGGTTAAAGAAAGTTAGAGAAAAGAGTCAAACAAAAACGGTGCCTGTCATGCAGGCACCGTTTTTTATTTCCCTGACCTTTGTATCAGAGCTGCTCGTAGGCGTAACCGCGATTGCCATAAATAGCTAATGTGGTGAGTGCAGATGGTGCCAGAATCACCTGTGGATTCACTTCTTCATCCTTTATCTGCAAGTGGTTCAAGGACTGTCCGCAGACAACAACCTTCACACCAGCATCAGTTAACGCTTTTATCAGGGCGGTGTTGGGGTTTTTGACATCATACCAGGCTTGATAAGTATCATCATTGAGCAGGCTCGGTGTAGCCTTGGCATGAATGATGGCAACCAGATGCAGTCTCTGGAGCGGTACGCCTGACGCAGCAAAGACATTGATAGCGCGGGCAACCTTATCCAGTCCTCCATTGATGGCGCGTGGATCGTTGGTGCCGCTGACGACATCGAAAATAACCCTGTAATCCTGGCTCGCTACCGGGACTTCCTGAGTATCGTGACGCTCGGCAATGCCTCCGTAATGCTCAATGGCAGGATATTGAAAAGCGATGGCATTCTTCTTTGGCGCATTGCCTAAGCTGAAGGCAAGAAGAATCATCAGCAGGGCGGCCAAAATGAACACACCCAATGCGTATATCGTACGTCGTTTCATTGAAGTTCCCTTTCTAGACGTAAAAGAAAAATACGTTCAAGCCAGATGGCCTGGCGAATAACACAATGTTGGATAAAACAGACCAATTTTACGGTACTTGGCCCAGCCGCTTCTAGCTTAGAAAGCTAGTTGTCTCAATGCTTATGCTAGCGTGCCCAGTCCACCTTTAATCTGCTCCAGTCTGTCATGTGACATCTGAATGCCTGCTTCAGTGGGCGCAGGCCATGCGCCGCTGATAGAATTCATGCTAGGTCAACATAGCTGAAATATGAAATAGGCAATGCCATGCATGAAGGTGCCATACTGATTTTCGACTCGGGGGTGGGTGGGCTATCGGTGGTCGGAGAGATACGCGCCTGTCTGGGTGATGCTGCACTTGTATATGTGTGTGATAACGCCGCATTGCCCTATGGTACCAAGCCCGATGAGTGGTTGATTGAGCGTATCGTGGCGGTATGTTGTTGTGCTGTCGAACGTTCACGGGCAAGCGTTCTGGTGGTAGCGTGCAATACGGCGAGTACGCTGGCGCTTGAGGCTCTGCGTTCGCGTCTTACCATTCCTGTCGTCGGCACGGTGCCAGCCATCAAACCTGCCGCTCAAATGAGCGCAAGCAAAGTGATAGGGCTACTTGCAACATCGGCTACTGTCAGAAGGCCCTACACGGATCGCCTCATCGAAGAGTACGCAAGTGAGTGTCGAGTCATACGTGTCGCTGCCGATGGCTTGGTCGCGGAGGCCGAGCGTTACCTTGCTGGTCGCACCTTATCAACCGATAAGCTGCGCCATGCCGTGCAGCCGCTATTTGATATCGAGGCTCTCGATACGGTGGTGCTGGGCTGCACTCATTTCCCGCTGCTGCGAGAGCCTTTAGCGGCTCTCGCGCCACGTGAGCTGGTATGGATAGACTCCGGAGCCGCTATTGCCCGGCGAGTAGCTTCGGTCATTTCTTGCCCGGCCAAGACCCGCGGTGTGGGTATGAGCATGGCAACAGCTCCAGGCCAGGATGGGCTCGCGCATGCCCTGGCGCACTTCGGCTTCGCCGCCCCTGAGCCGCTGATGCTTGAAGACTTGAGTGTCATGCCGGAATCCTTACACTAGCTTGCCTTTGGATGGCTATTGCTCAATCTGTCCTGATCGGCATAGGCCGAAGGTGGCCATCGTATTTTATAGAGGTCTTTCGTGAGTTTACCCGTTGTTGATCCCGATCAGTATCAAGCTCAGCTTGATGCCAAGCGTGAGCGCATCAGTGCTCAATTCGCTCGCTTTGAACCGCCCCGGTTAGAAGTGTTCGCATCGCCTGTCAGTCATTACCGCATGCGTGCTGAGTTTAGGCTCTGGCATGACGGAGATGATGTGTATTACGTCATGTTTGAAGCCGATGCCAATGATCCTAAACAGAAGCGGAATGTTCGCGTTGATCAGTATCCGGTGGCAAGTCGCCGTATTAATGAACTAATGCAACGATTGATTGATGAGATACGTGACAACACCGTGCTACGGCGCAAGCTCTTTCAGGTCGAGTTTTTGACTACCCTGAGCGGAGAGGCGCTGATTTCGCTTATTTATCACCGTCAGCTGGACGAGGCCTGGCAGCAGCAAGCACTAGAGCTGCAGGCACGGTTGGGGGCATCAATTATCGGACGCGCCCGTAAACAGCGCATCGTGCTTGAGCGCGATCATGTTTTTGAGCGCCTTGACGTTGACGGTCATAGTTTCATCTATCAGCAGGTGGAAAATAGCTTTACACAGCCCAATGCCGAGGTGGCGCAGCATATGTTGCGCTGGGCACGGGATGTTGTACGTCCTGAGTCACGAGGCGTCATCAAGGCCGAGGGTGGGGATATGGTTGAACTTTACTGCGGCAACGGTAATTTCACTATCGCCCTGGCCGAACATTTCCCTCGTGTGCTGGCTACCGAGATTTCACGTACCTCTGTTGCGTCAGCTCAAGTCAACCTGGCAGAGAACAACATCGATAACGCCGTGATTGCGCGCATGTCGAGCGAGGAGTTTTCTGCTGCGCTGGCGGGAGAAAGTGCAGGGCGCCGGGTGAGTGCGCTTGAATTGGATGGTTACGATTTCTCGACGGTGCTGGTTGATCCTCCACGCGCTGGGCTTGATGCTAAAAGCTGCGAGGAAATCGCCAAATACGCCAATATCGTTTATATCTCGTGCAATCCCGATACCTTGGCGGCGAATCTCGATCTGTTATCCCGTACCCACCGCATAGTTCGCTTTGCGTTGTTCGATCAGTTTCCTTATACCGACCACTGCGAATGTGGCGTTTTCCTGCAGGCTCGAAATAACTGATTTGCTCTCCCGTAGCTAATATACCTAGACTGGCTTTATCGCTTGCGCGCCCAGGGTGATGCCGAATGCTTATGCCTCATGTCGATACGTTAAGACAATAGGAGGCATGGAGATTTTGGCGTTACGCTGGGTGACAAAGCGGCGCAGCCCAAGGCTGCGCTCATTCATGTTCGGCCGTGTTCTTTTGAATGCACATATTCTTTTGAATGAGACGCCGAACGAGCCCAGCAGAGGTAATCGATGCAGCGAATCGCGACAGAATCCAAGACGGAATTTCTGGCTCAGCTTGAAGAACAGCTAACCGCACGCTTTAGTGACGACAAGGCGAGAGCCGTCGCCACGTTTGCTCATCATTATTATGCTGGCGCCTCCTTCGAGGACCTCGCCGAGCGACGATTCGATGATGTATTTGGTGCCACCCTGACAACATGGGCATTTCTTCAGGAGCGTGAGCCGAATGCTGCCAAGGTGCGGGTATTTAATCCCGACTTTGAAGAACATGGCTGGCAATCAACCCATACCATCATTGAAGTACTCAACGACAATATGGCGTTTCTGGTCGACTCGGTGCGCATCGAGCTGAATCGGCGAGGCATTACTGTCCATGCCATTCATAATGCCGTTCTTGCTGTTGAGCGTGAGCAGCAGCGCATGACACGGGTCTCTGGTGTCAAGGATAGTGACGCACCGTCTGATCAGGAATCGATCATCTTCATCGAGATCGATCGGCACACTGATCGTGCCATGCTTGATGATCTCGCCACGAGTCTGACGGAGATTCTTGAAGAAGTACGTGTTGCGGTGAGCGACTTCGACGCGATGCAACAGCAAGTGCATGCTGCAATCGAGGAGATGCGTAGCCGGCGGCCGGCTGACATCGATGCGCGTGATGCCGATGAGGCATGCGCTTTTCTGGAGTGGATGCTAGATGATCGCTTCACCTTCCTGGGCTACGAAGAGTCCATTGTGTCCGAGCAGGGAAGCCAGACGCGTTTGAGTAAGCGTGAAGGCAGCGAGTTGGGAGTACTTAAACTCGATAAGCCGCGTTATCACCAAGAACCCAACCGGGATTCAGATAGTGAAGATGCCGGTGAATATGTCTTGATACCGGAGCTGATTTCGTTTGCTAAAAGTGCGTATCACGCCCGTATCCACAGGCCTGCCTATCCTGACTACATTACTGTCGAGCGCTTTGATGATCAGGGCCGGGTGATTGGTGAACGGCGTTTCCTCGGTCTGTATACGTTGTCTGTCTACAATGATCCGCCGCGTTCGATTCCTGTGCTGCGTCGCAAGGTGCAAGCGGTCATGGAGAGCTCCGGTGTCGACCCGAGGGGACATAACGGTAAGCAACTTCTGCAGATACTTGAGGTCTTTCCTCGCGATGATCTGTTTCAGATGTCCGCTGATGAGCTCTGCCGTACGGCACTCGGTATTCTCAGTATTCGTGAACGTCGCCGTGTCCGGGTATTCATTCGTGAGGATCGCTTTGGCAAGTTCTATTCCTGTCTGATCTTCGTGCCGCGAGACGTATTCTCTACCGATCTTCGTGTACGCATTCAGAATTATCTTTGTGATGTGCTCGATGCCTCGTTCGGTGATTTCAATACCTACCTGTCTGAGTCCGTCCTGGCACGCATTCAGCTGATCTTGCGCTTCAATGGCGATACTCCCGTAGACAGGGACGAGCGCAAGATCGAACAGCGGGTCATCGAGATTGCCCGTAGTTGGAAAGATGAATTGCATTCGGCCCTGGTAGAGGGCGTAGGCGAGGAATCGGCCAATCGCTTGATGACACTGTATCGCGATGCGTTTCCTGCCGGTTATCGTGACGATTTTTCACCGCGTGCTGCCGTCTACGATATCGGTTACTTGCATGAACTTGATCAGGGTGCACCGATTGCGTTGAGTCTCTATCGGACGGCAGATAGCGAGGCGCAAGATATTCGTCTCAAGCTTTACCATCATGACCGGCCCGTACCGCTCTCGGACGTGCTGCCGCTGCTTGAGAACCTTGGGCTGCGCGTGCTGAGTGAGCGTCCCTACGACATTGAACGTAATGACGGGAACTACTGGATTCATGATTTCGATCTGGAAAGGCCCTCCGGTAACGGCATTGATCTACATAGCATGCGTGAGACCTTCATCGATGCCTTTACGCGGATATGGAGCGGCGAGGCGGAGAGCGACCCGTTCAATCGTCTGATCATTACTGCGGGGCTTGATTGGCGTGAAGTGGCGATGTTGCGTGCCTACGCACGGTATTTGAAACAAATCCGTTTTGGTCTTTCCCAATTGTACATCGCCACGACCTTGACGGCTTATCCCGCCATCACGCGTGAGTTGGTGGCATTGTTCAAGATGCGTTTCGACCCGGACGTCACTCATGATGAACAGGCGTACACGGACTGCCGTGAGAACATCAACGCGATGCTTGATGAGGTGTCGAGCCTGAACGACGATCGTCTCATGCGTCGTTATGTGGAGCTGATCGAGGCCACGCTGCGGACCAACTTCTTCCAACCCGATGCACGCGGTGAACCGAAGGACTACATCTCTTTGAAGTTGGAGCCGCGTAAAATTGCGGATATGCCCAAGCCGCGTCCACTTTATGAGATTTTTGTTTACTCGCCGCGTATGGAAGGTGTTCATTTACGCAGCAGCAAGACAGCACGGGGCGGAATGCGCTGGTCGGACCGCTTCGAGGATTTCCGTACTGAAATACTGGGGCTGGTCAAGGCGCAGCAGGTCAAGAACGCCGTCATCGTACCTAGCGGTGCCAAGGGCGGCTTCATCTGTAAGCGGTTACCCGACGGTGATCGCGATGCCATTCAGCGCGAAGGTATTGCCTGTTACCAGACGTTGATCCGCGGCATGCTGGACATCAGCGATAATCTGGTTGAAAAGCAGGTCGTCACACCTGAGCGCGTGGTACGTCACGATGATGACGACCCCTATTTGGTCGTCGCTGCCGACAAGGGGACGGCGACCTTTTCCGACATTGCCAATGCACTATCGCAGGAATATGGATTCTGGCTGGGGGATGCTTTTGCGTCCGGCGGGCAGCACGGCTACGACCACAAAGCCATGGCAATAACCGCTCGTGGCGCCTGGGAGGCGGTCAAACGTCATTTCCGTGAACTGGACGTTGATACTCAGCAGCAGGAATTTACCGTATTGGGCATCGGCGACATGGCGGGTGATGTATTCGGTAACGGCATGCTGTTGTCTGAAAAAATCCAGCTGGTTGCAGCATTCAATCATCGCAACATTTTTATCGATCCCAATCCCGATGCAGCGGTATCGTTTGCCGAGCGCCAGCGCCTTTTCGATATGCCGCGCTCAAGCTGGGAAGATTATGATGCCAGCAAGATATCCCAAGGCGGTGGCGTCTTCTCGCGTGATGCCAAGTCGATTGTGATCACGTCGGAAATGAAAGAACGCTTTGGATTTGCCCAGGAGCGTATGGCACCTGTCGAATTGATCAATGCGCTTTTGAAAAGCGATGTCGACCTGATCTGGAACGGCGGCATTGGTACTTACGTCAAGGCGAGTAGCGAGTCGCATGGTGAGGTCGGTGACAAGGCAAATGACGTCTTGCGTGTCGATGGAAAGGAGCTGCGCTGCAAGGTGATCGGGGAGGGTGGCAATCTCGGTGTCACTCAACTTGGGCGCCGCGAGGCGGCAAACACTGGCGTTCGCCTCAACACCGACTTCATTGATAACGCAGGCGGTGTGAATTGCTCGGATCATGAGGTCAACCTCAAGATCCTGCTTGACGATATCGTGGCGCGAGGCGACATGACCGGAAAGCAGCGTAATCAGTTTCTGGCTGAAATGACCGATGAGGTCGCCGAGCTGGTGGTCGATGACAACTATCGTCAGACCCAGGCGTTATCACTATCACGGATGCTTTCGCAGGATAATATCGGCCCTTATCGTCGCTTTATTCTTGATCTCGAAGCAGTAGGAACGTTGGACCGTGAGCTTGAAGCGCTGCCCAGTGATGAGGTGCTGGCTGAGCGGGCCGAAAGCAAAAAGGGACTGACGCATCCGGAGCTGTCGGTGCTGATCTCCTACGCCAAGATCGACCTGAAGAACCTGCTGGCTGATTCAGATATTCCTGATGAAGCGTATATTCAACGCCATCTTGAACGCGCATTTCCGCGCCAACTGGTCGAGCGTTTTCCCGACGAGCTGTATCAGCATCGCTTAAAGCATCAGATCGTCTCTACTCAGATCGCCAGCGATCTGATCGATCACATGGGCATTCCCTTTTTGCGCCGGCTGATGGACATTTCCGGTGCCACGGGAGGAGAGGTTGTGCGTGCCTATGTCATCGCACGCGACAGTTTTAATTTACCTGCGCTCTGGCAGCAGATCGAGGCGCTCGACTATCAGGTTGCCAGCGGTATGCAGTATGACATGATGCTTGGACTGGTCCGGCTGGTACGCCGTGCGACACGCTATTTCCTACGTCAGCGCCATCAGGAAGATGTGGGGAGCACTATCGAATATTTTGCTCCGCGTATCAGTCAGCTGAGCGAGAATATAGCCGAGCGTTTGCGCGGTGCAGAGTACGAACGCTGGCAGGAAAAATGCGATGCCTATCGTGACGCGGGTGTGCCGGAAGCGTTGGCCAGCCAGATTGCCGCGGCTGATAGTCTGTATGCCGGATTGGGCATCATCGAGACGGCGCGGGCTTCGAGCGAAAAGATGGAGCGTGTGGCGGATACCTACTATAGCGTTGGGGAACGCTTGCAACTGCCGTGGCTGGCCAAGCAGTTCAATCAACTGGAGGCTCACGACAGCTGGCAGTCGCTCGCACGTGAAGCGCTACGTGATGATTTCGAACGTCAGCAGCTGGCGTTAACTGCCAGTATCCTCAAGATTGAAAGCGCGCCGCTGGATAGTGATGAACGTGTTGCCCACTGGTTTGAACTGAACCGCAATGGCGTAGCGCGCTGGTGTCAGCTGCTTAACGAAGTACAGCACAATACGCAGGTAAGCTTTGCGCTATTTACCGTGGCAGTACGTGTGCTTGATGAACTGGCTATGGCCAGTTCGGAAGGATAAGCAATTAGCTCGACAGATGTCATCGGCATGATGAGCGTTACTGGTATCACTGATACAGGAATTCGGCACCGCTGCTTAAGCGGTGCCTTTTCTATGGTAAGGTCCGTGCTTATTGACCTGTTGGAACGTACATGAACGACAATAATCAAGAGGTGACCGGTTTAATGGGAAAAGTGAGCGAAATCACTATTTATCCGGTCAAATCGCTGCGCGGTATCGCCGCCAGCGAAGCGCTTATTACCGCCGAGGGGCTTGCTTTCGACCGCCGCTGGATGGTGACCACCGCAAGTGGCCAGTTTCTCACTCAGCGTCAGTGCCCGGCGATGGCAACGATTGCTACCGCGCTGACAGAGGATAGCCTTGTGCTGACCAGTGCTGATGGGCAAACGTTACGGCTCTCGCTTGGATATCCGCAAGGTAATCCCGATCCGGTCATTATTTTTGGCAAGACTTGTTCAGGTGTCGATATGGGTGACGAGGCGGCTGCCTGGTTAACTGCTGTGCTGGGTAAACACAAGGGTGAGTCATTGCGGCTGAAGTGCGTGCCTGAGAACAACACCCGTCGGGTCGAGCCCGAAGTACTGGGCGATACGATCGCCTATACAGGGTTCGCCGATGGTTACCCCTTCCTGATAGGCTCAGCGTCTTCACTTGAGGCGCTTAATGAGCGCTTGCATGATGAGTCAGACACGCAGGTCACGAACGTGCCGATCAATCGTTTTCGGCCTAATGTGGTAATCGAGGGGGCGCCTGCGTTTGCTGAACATCGTCATGGGCTGCTGCGTCATCAAAAGAGCAACTATGCGCTGCGATTATGCAAGCCGTGCAAACGCTGCAAGATCACAACCGTCGACCAATACACCGGAGTCATGCCTGAGCCCAAGGAGCCATTGAGAACCCTGGCCCAAATGACGCATATTGCTGATGCTGGCGCCTTTTTTGGTGAAAACGCGATCGTTGAAACGGGCGTCGGGCAGTATATCCGCATCGGTGATGACGTTATTTTTGAAGGTGAACGATAAGCAGAATCAGAGAGTTGGCGCCACTCGGCCTCACTGATGCAATGACGCATCGAGATGTCACGCGCTTTTTTTAGGATCGTTGATAGAGAAGCATCATGAAAAGTAAAACGTTTCAGTTGGCACTAGGCCTGGGTCTGGGCATTCTGGTTCTGAGTCAGGACGCCATGGCTGACAAGAGCGCGGCGCTCAAGCGCGCGGAGCAGGCCGCCGATCAGGTCGATGTTTCCGATTACATTGATCGTGAATCCGATGGCCTGAGCCGCAGCATGTATTTAGGTCGTGAGCCGGTGAGCCATGACTTCGAGGTCGATAAGCCCGGTGATTACTTGATTTCCGCTCGTGGCTTTCGCGGCGAGTCCGGTGCCTATACGCTCGATGCGGTGCTCAAGGATGCACAGGGCCATACGTTGGCCCGTGCATCAGGTGATCAGCAGAGTGGTGGCGCTCAAATTGAACATGAGTTGGCACCGGGCAAATACAGTGTCGTGATCACTGGGCAGAACCATAGTCCTGTACGGGAAGGCAACCGCACGATCACGGTGAGCGTGGATAACGCTGATCATCCCGGCAATAGCGGTCTGGCCGATGCCAATCGCGTTCAGCGCTTGGCGCCGGAAGGTAGCGCTGCTTTAACCAGCAATAAAGACACTAGTGTTTCAGCGACTACTCCGGGCATCGGCAGCTCCCAGCGCAGCGCCAGCGTCACAACGTCTCCTGCCAGTGCGCCGCCCAAGCCCGGCCCGAGCGGGCAAGCGTTGGAACAGGCCGCTGCCGGCAGCGCAGTAAACCCTGATCATCAGCGCGTAACCGATGAAGCACGCCCTGAAGTCGAGACGCCGGCGCAATCGAGTATCGTCAAGGAAATTCCCATTCGTGAAAACGGTGAAGTGCTGACCTTTGATGTGGTTCAGGCCGGTAAGGTCAGCGTCAAGAGTTCAACCTTTGGTGCCGATGCCGGATCCTATCGTCTGGCTGCGGAAATTCGCGATGCGAAAGGCGGTGTGATTGCCCGTGATGCGGGGCAAGGCTTGAAAGGCGATTTTGCTATCGAGCAGCAGCTTGCCCCAGGCCGCTATACGGTTTATGTCCGGGGCCAGAAATACGGCTCTGCTCAGTCGGGCGTCAATAGCTTTACGCTACGCGTCGAACAGCTGAACTAAGGCGCACGCACGGCAATAACCGCTGACCCTTACGGTCAAAGCAGTACATGGGATGACGGGGTACGTCGAGTATCGCTATACTCGCGGCCCCGTCATTTTCTTTTCGGAATGCCCATGTACGCGTCTATCCGCCCGCTGCTCTTTCGTCTCGACCCGGAAACCGCTCATGGGGTAACACTTGCTGCGCTTGATCTGATGCATCAGCTGAAAATGAGCCGGATGCTGGTCAGTGAGCGCGTCGAGGCGCCTGTCGATCTGATGGGACTACGGTTTCCCAATCGTATTGGCTTGGCTGCCGGGCTTGATAAGAATGCCGATCATCTCGATGCGCTAGGTGCGCTGGGGTTCGGCTTCGTCGAAGTAGGTACGGTGACGCCCAAGGCGCAGCCCGGTAATCCCGGTCCGCGGTTATTTCGTCTGCCGGAGCGTGAGGCGCTGATCAACCGGATGGGGTTTAACAATGCCGGTGTCGAACACTTGGTTGCCAATGTCCGCAAGAGTCAATTTAAAGGTATCATTGGCGTCAATATTGGCAAGAACCTGACGACATCGGTCGAACGCGCGGTAGATGATTATCTGGTATGTCTTAAAGCGGTACATGAAGTGGCGCATTACGTCACAGTCAACATCTCCTCGCCCAATACGCCAGGGCTGCGTAACCTTCAGTTTGGTGAACATCTCGATGCACTGCTCGGCGCTTTAAAAGAAGAAACGCTACGCTTGGATGCTCGCCATGGCAGACACGTACCGCTGGCCGTCAAGATTGCGCCGGACATGACGCCACAAGAAATCGAATCTGTTGCGGGTAGTCTGCAAAAGAACGCCATCGATGCGGTGATTGCCACCAATACGACAATCAACCGGGACGCCGTCAAGGGCTTGAATCACTGTGATGAGGCTGGAGGGCTATCAGGCGCGCCCGTACGGGATTCGGCCAGTCAGGTCATTATGACGCTGCGCGAATGCCTGCCAGCGATGCCGATCATTGGCGTGGGGGGGGTAATGAAGGCAGAGCATGCTGAGGAGAAACGTAAGGCTGGCGCCGATCTCGTCCAGCTCTATTCAGGGCTTATCTATCATGGTCCCCAGCTGATTGCAGATTGTGCGCGGGTGCTGAGTTCAAGGGATGGATAAAAGCAAGGCCTGCGCAGTGGCAGGCCTTGACATTAAATACAGTAAACAAGGACGCGTTCAGATTAACAAAGGGTTCTTGTGGATCCCGGAGATGCCGGTCATGCCGGACCATTGATCACCACGCCCTTCGCGCCACCCGCTCATCCAGTACTCACGAAGGTTAACTTCCTGGCTGGGACACATATCTCGGGATCGTCCGCTAACGCCAGCTTTATATCCATTAACATAAGCCCTTTGAAAACGGTCTCGTTTTTGTCGCTTCATCGGATGGATGACCTCTCGCATAATCGTTATGCCGCTCGTTCATTCATGATCGCCATGAAGACGAGTTCGAGAACTCCGCGGATGGTGGAGTACACCAATGATTCGTAGCTACACTTTTATCTTTACCTACATGAAGCCGTCTGTCGAAAACTCATTTGGCATAAGCTCGCTACTACTTAATCTTTTCAGGAATATGACAGGCTGTAGACATTTCACTACGTCTTGCACGCCGTTTGGATCGTTATGACCGTTTCCGACGCATCATCCCAACTGTCCGTTTTCGTCACTTGTCCCAAAGGCCTGGAGCAGCTGCTCGCCGAGGAACTTACTGTCCTCGGCGCGGCTGTTGAAGGCACGACCGTAGCCGGCGTATATGCACAGGGGGCACTTGATACGCTTTATCGATGCTGCCTGTGGTCGCGGCTCGCCAACCGCGTCATTTTGCGCCTTGCAAGCGTTGAGCAGATTGTCTCGACCGATGATGTACGCCACGCCACGGCTCAGGTCGCCTGGGAAAATGAAATAGCCCCGGGCGCAAGTTTCAAAGTTGATTTCCACGGGCAGAGCGATAGCGTCCGGCATACCCGCTTTGGCGCGCAACTGATCAAGGATGGCGTCGTTGAGCGAATGATCGCGCAGGGCAAAGGGCGCCCGAACGTTGATCCCAAAAATGCCGACTTACGGCTTTATGCGCATCTTTACCGTGAAAAATTGACGTTGGGGCTCGATCTGTCCGGCGACAGCCTGCATATGCGGGGTTACCGCCTTGATGGAGCCAAGGCACCGCTGAAGGAGAATCTGGCGGCGGCACTGCTGGTGCGTGCCGACTGGCCTGGGCGAGCCAAGGAAGGAAATGCCTTGATCGATCCGCTATGCGGCTCGGGGACATTGGTGATTGAGGCAGCGTTGATGGCCGCTGACATCGCTCCCAATGTGGCACGCTCCCGCTTTGGTTTCCACGCCTGGGCACGCCATGACGACGTACTCTGGCAGGAGCTGCATAGGGAAGCCGAGGCACGTGCGAGCCTGGGTAAGAGACGTTGTCAGTTAGTGCTGATTGGACAGGATCTGGATCCTGGCGCATTGGAGGCGGCGCGGTATAACGCCCGCCGTGCGGGGGTCGAGTCGCTGGTACGTTTTACTCAGGCCGATGTGGCAACGTTAGAGAAGCCACCGGGTGCTGAGCAGGGACTAGTGATTACCAACCCTCCCTATGGTGAGCGTCTCGGCGATATGCCCACGCTGGTGCCTCTCTATGCGGCGCTGGGCGAGCGGCTACGTCAGGCATTCGCCGGCTGGCGTCTGGCCCTGTTTACGGCCAATCCTGAGTTGGGTCACCGTACTGGACTGAAGGCCGAAAAACAGTATGCCTTCAAGAACGGTGCTCTGGATTGCAAGCTGTTCTTGATCGATATCTTTTCACGTGCTGGCCGGGGCGAAGAGGACAAGAGGGTCGAAGGAAAAGGAGAGGGGGAGGCCAGACAACCGGCACCCTCCCGTGCGCGCTCGCAAGGTGCGCAGATGTTTGCCAATCGTCTTGAAAAAAACCGTAAGAAGCTCGCCAAGTGGCTCAAGCGGGAGCAGATTCAGTGCTACCGCCTTTATGACGCTGATATGCCGGAATATGCGCTGGCGGTTGATGTCTACGACTCATGCGTTCATGTGCAGGAGTACGTCGCGCCACGTTCAGTCGATGCCAAGAGTGCCGAGCGCCGTTTGCTGGATGCCCTGGCGGTAATTCCCGAGGTGCTGAACATTGAGCCCGGTAATGTCTATCTGAAGCGGCGCGAGCGCCAGAGCGGCAAGGCGCAATATACCCGGCAGTCGACTTCAAATGAGCGCTTCGAGGTGCGTGAAGGCAATGTGCGGCTATGGGTCAATCTGCGCGATTACCTTGATACGGGATTGTTTCTCGATCATCGTCCAGTGCGCCAGAAGCTAGGGCAAATGGCGAGCGGTACGCGGTTTCTCAACCTGTTCTGCTATACCGCAACCGCAACGCTACATGCGGCTATCGGCGGCGCGAAGGAGAGTATCAGTGTCGATATGTCGAACACCTACCTTGACTGGGGACGCGACAATTTTCGCCTCAACGGACTTGATGAGCGCCAACATCGCCTGGTACGCGCCGACTGCATGCGTTGGCTGGAAGAGGCTGATGGGTACTTCGATCTAATCTTCCTGGACCCACCTACCTTTTCGAACTCAAAAAAGATGGAAGATACGCTCGATATTCAACGCGATCACATCCGTCTTGTTCAGTTGGCGATGGCGCGCCTGGCACCGGGCGGTACGCTGGTTTTCTCAAACAATCAGCGCCGTTTCGTGCTGGATGAATCGCTGCGTGAACGGTTTATGGTGGAAGATATATCCAAACGTATGCTTGATCCGGATTTTCAGCGCCGTCCTGACATTCACCATGTGTTCCTGATCCGCCATTCCTGAAGGCGAGCCGTTAAGGCCATGCGTCAGCTCTGTTCCAGTAATGAGAGCTGGCGCATCGCTTCCTTGGCCTCCGGAGTGTCGATTGAGGTCGATAGCACTTTCGTAAAGCCGCGCGAAATCTGGATATGATCGATATCCTCGACCCAGGTCATGGCCTGAGAAAAATCTTCGGCAAGCATGTGCTTAAGGCCGCCGAATTGGGTGCCTATCTGGCCCCAGGCTCGGCTGACGATCCAATCGCCGAACATGTCCTGATGTACGTGCACCAGCACGTAGTCGTGGTCGCTTTCCCAACGGATGATCACGGCCTTCTCCGAAACTAATGGCAGGTCAATGCTTGTCGCGTCCAAGGCGTGAACCTAAGATAACTTGATTACACGCTGCGGCGAGGCCGGATTGTAACCTCCCCGCCGGTGCTTACAAACACCTGTATTGTCTAGCATAACGATACGAAGTTGAGCGTCATCATGAGCGTACACTCCGTATGCATAGAAACGAGCGAAATGAGGTAAACGATGCGCATTTTAGCGGATAAGAACATTCCGCTCGCTGAGGAATTCTTTGGTAACTATGGCGAGATAGTACGTGTCCCCGGCCGGGAGATAAATGCAGCGCACGTGCGCGATGTCGATATTGTGCTGGCACGTTCGATTACGCGAGTGGATCAGGCGCTGCTGGAGGGTTCCAAGGTCCGTTTTGTCGGTACGGCGACCATCGGTACTGATCATGTTGATGTCGATTGGCTACGTGCCAATAACATCGGCTTTGCTAATGCGCCTGGCTGCAATGCCGATTCCGTTGTCGACTACGTCCTGTCTAGCCTACTGCTACTGACCGAGGAAGAAGGCTGTCGTCTGCGTGACAAGACAGTCGGTATCGTTGGCGCCGGCAATGTCGGCAAGCGTTTGCATGAGCGATTAATTGATCTCGATATCAACTGCTTGATCTGCGATCCACCGCGTGCCGAGGCTGAAGGGCGAAAGGATTTTCTGTCGCTTGATGCCCTGATTGAGCGTGCCGATGTGATCTGCATGCATACGCCGCTGATTCGGCAGGGTGAGCATGCGACCTACCATTTACTCGACCGTGAGCGTATCCAGACCCTGCGTGCTGGGCAGATTCTCATCAGTGCTGGGCGTGGCGCATGCGTTGATAATACGGCGTTGCGTGAACGGCTGGAGCGCAAGCATGACCTGCGTGTAGTGCTGGATGTATGGGAAAACGAGCCAGCGATTGACCAAGCGCTGTACGCGTTGGTGGATATCGCCACGCCACACATCGCTGGTTACAGTCTCGATGGTAAGATGCGTGGCACGGAGATGGTCTATCAAGCGGTCTGCCGCCATTTTGGTTTGCCGATACGCTGCAAGCTGGGCCAGCTCAAGCCGGAGCCTTGGCTTCGGCGTCTCGTGCTGAGCGGTTGGGCGCCGCCGCTTGAGGCGTTGTCTACCTGCGTACGGGCCTGTTATGACGTGCGCCGCGATGTTTTGGGCTTTGATCGCTATCAGCGTCGGCTGGGGATGGCACAGGGATTCGATGCCTATCGTGCCGAGTATCCGACACGCCGTGAGTTTTCGACGTTACGTCTGGAGCTCAAGCGTAATGCCGGGGAATTGCGGGAGACGTTGGAGAGTTTTGGCTTTAACATCAAACTTGCCAATAAGTAATGGCTGACCGACAGGACAGGTTGTAGCGCACATATCTTATTGTCGCAGCGCCTTCGCGTAAGATGAAAAAACGCCCGCATATGCGGGCGCAGATAAGCCAATCTGAAAAGTGAGTCATCGCTTTACTGGCGATAAGCGGCTTCCTTTAGCGCACGAATACGATCGTCCAGCGGCGGATGGCTGGCAAACAATCTCTCCATCAGCTTGCGCGTCTGACCTGTGGTGATCGCAAACGCTGTCAATGACTCGGGCATCTGATCAGGCATGCTGTGCTCGGCTTTGAGGCGCGAAAGTGCGTTGATCATCGAGCCGCTGCCGGCCAGATGTGCCCCTGCCGCATCGGCGCGATATTCACGCCAGCGTGAGAACCAGGCGACGATGACCGAGGCGGCCAGCCCAAAGACGATTTCAAGTACGATGACAACGGCGAAATAACCAAAGAAGCCGAGACCGCCACCTTCATCGTCACGCCGTAGAAAGCTGTCGATGACTTGAGCGGCAATGCGGGCGAAGAACATCACAAAGGTGTTCAGTACGCCTTGAATCAAAGACAGCGTGACCATATCGCCATTAGCGACGTGGCCGACTTCATGGGCGAGAACGGCACGTACTTCTTCGGGGCGCATATTGTTCATTAGCCCTGCTGACACGCACACCAATGCATCATTCTTGTTCCAGCCTGTTGCGAAAGCGTTGGATTGCTGTGCAGGAAAGATACCTACTTCAGGCATCTTGATGCCAGCATCACGAGACAGGTCGCGTACAGTATCGAGCAGCCACTGTTCAGTTGAGTTGCCAGGCTGCTTGATGATTTGCGCACGCGTGCTCATTTTAGCCATCGGCTTCGATAGAAACAGCGATACCAGTGAGCCGGCCATACCGAAGACGAAACAGAAGATCAGAAGGCTGGTCATATTCAGCCCATTTGCCGTCAGATAGCCCTCTACGCCCAATAAGCGTAGCGTGACGCTTGCTACCAGAACGACAGCCAGGTTAGTGGCGAGAAACAGTAAAATCCTCATCATGGTGAGGGTTCTCCCTAGAAAGAAATGCTGTTTCGTTAGATATGTCTGTTGGCGCCAAGTTTCAACATGTTATTAAGGCTGGTTTAGGCTTGGCGCCGTATCGAGCGGCTAGCGGCGCCGGGCCAGAAAGCGTGCGAGACGCGAGATGGCATCGTCGAGCTGATCCGCCCAGGGCAGAATGACGATGCGCAGATGGTTGGGCTCATGCCAATTGAAAGCGGTGCCTTGTACCAGCAAGATCTTTTCTTCAAGCAGCAGATCGAGCACCAGCTTCTGGTCATCCTCGATCGCATAGACGTCAGGATCGAGGCGCGGAAACATGTAGAGTGCGCCCTTGGGCTTGACGCATGAGACGCCGGGAATGGCGTTGAGCTTTTCCCAAGCGATGTCACGCTGTGCCAATAGACGGCCGCCGGGCAGGATCAGGTCATTAATTGACTGATACCCTCCAAGAGCAGTCTGGATCGCATGTTGAGCAGGAACATTGGCGCACAGGCGCATCGAGGCGAGCATGTCCAGACCCTGAATGAAGTCACTGGCGTGGCGACGCTCGCCGGACAGAATCATCCAGCCGCTGCGAAAGCCCGCGCAGCGATAGCTTTTTGATAGGCCATTCATGGTGATGACAAACACGTCATCAGCGAGTGCGCCGGTTGAGACGTGCTCAGTGCCGTCGTACAGAATCTTGTCGTAAATCTCATCGGAAAACACGATCAGGCCGTGCTCGCGGGCGACCTGTAGAATCTGCTTGACCACCTCGGGAGGGTAGACGGCGCCGGTCGGGTTATTGGGATTGATCAACACGATGCCTTTGGTGCGGGCCGTAATCTTGGCACGGATGTCATCAATGTTGGGTGCCCAATCGGCTTCTTCATCACAGAGATAATGCACTGGATGACCGCCAGCGAGATTTGCCGCGGCGGTCCAGAGTGGATAGTCGGGCGCGGGGATAAGCATTTCATCGCCGTCGTTGAGCAAGGCCTGCATTGCCATGACGATCAGCTCGGAAACGCCGTTGCCAATATAGATATCTTCGACGCCGACACCCTTGATGTCTTTGCGTTGGCATTCCTGCATGATCGCCTTGCGCGCCGAGTAAAGCCCCTTCGAATCGCAATAGCCCTGAGCGGTGGGCAGATTGCGCATCACGTCCTGCAGAATTTCTTCCGGTGCTTCAAAACCGAATGGGGCGGGGTTGCCGATATTCAATTTAAGAATACGATGCCCTTCATCTTCCAGGCGCTTGGCATGCTCAAGGACGGGGCCACGAATGTCGTAACAGACTTGATCGAGCTTATGGGACTTCTTGATAGGCGTATTCATGCTTTCCTGATCCGCAGGCGTAAATGGCTGAGCCGAGCGCGTAAGCGCTTGCTCAGCATACCGCGCTGCGGCGTGCAAGCAAGCATCATTCGTGTGAAGGTGAGGTGTCGTTATCGTTATGTAACGGCTGTTCTCCGTTCTGCTCCATGCGTTCGCGCTCTCGCTCGGCGCGCAGCACCTCGAGTGGGATGATGTCATCAGGCGTTTCGAGCGTGACAGAGCCTAGCGTACCGCTGCGTAGTTCATGCAATAACACCTCGGCGCCGCGATGCAGATCAATTTCGCCTCCCGCGCGCAGGCCGCCGCGCTTTGAGGCAATCTCAGCAACAATCGCCGTGGCGTCTTCAGGGTCGACTTTTTTGAGCTTGTAACGTGCCATCAGTAGGTCAGGATAACGCCGGGCCAGCTCTGCTGCGGTAACGACCGCAACATCGAGATAATCCAGTGCTGTGTCACGAATGGCACCGCTGGCAGCAAGCCGATAGGCGCTGGCCTGATCTTCAATCTTGGGCCACAGCACGCCGGGCGTGTCGGTCAATGCCACTTGGCCGTTGATGCGGATTTTCTGCTGACGTTTGGTCACGGCGGGCTCGTTACCGACCTTGGCGATCTTCCTGCCAGCGAGGCCGTTGATCAGCGTCGATTTGCCCACGTTGGGAATGCCCATCACCATGACGCGGACGTCGCGATCAGCGCGGACGTGACCGGCCATCTCGCGGCAGATCGCCGGGATGCGCTTGAGTTGGCGCGTCTCCGTGGTGACTACCGGCAGGGCGCGCGTGTTGTCCTGTGCGTCAAAATAATCGCTCCAGACCTGGGTCATGGCCGGATCGGCCAGATCGGCTCTAGACAGGATCTTGAGCACCGGCTTGTGCTGGATCAGTTCACTGAGCATGGGATTGGCGCTGGAGTAGGGCAGGCGAGCGTCGAGTACTTCAATTACCACATCAATTTCCGGCAGCGCCTCCTTGATCTGGCGGCGTGCCTTGTTCATGTGTCCGGGATACCAGCCGAGCATTGTTTTCTCCAGGCCGTGATAAAGCTGAGATGAAATAAAAGGCGGCCATTCTAGCAGAAGGATGGCCGCCCATAGCGATTACTCACGGTTTAAGCTGTTACTCGCCCTGGTGAAACGTGATAGCGACAGAATTGATGCAATAGCGCTGGCCCGTTGTTTCCTTGGGACCATCGGGAAAGACATGCCCAAGATGGGCGTCACAGCGCCGGCAGGTTACCTCGATACGCCGCATGCCATGGGTAGTATCAAGATGTTCCTCGACGGCAGCATCAGCTAACGGGCGGTCAAAGCTTGGCCAGCCGCAATGGGCCTCGAACTTATGCTCATTTTCAAATAGCGGGGCGCCACAGCAGACACAATGGTAGATGCCTTGCACGGGTTCCACTTGATAGTCGCCGGTAAAAGGGCGCTCGGTGCCTTTCTGACGCGTGACGTAATACTCTTCGTCAGTCAGCTGCTCGCGCCATTGTGCATCGGTTTTGGTGACCTTGGTCATGGCTTGCTCCATCGTCGTTTGGCTTTGGCCTGTCATTATAATATGAGGGCATCATAATGATTATTGAAGGGGGAAGGGGCGATCCTTTGATAATGGCGTGATGAGCATAAAGATAGCGTAGTGTTTTTGAACACTTGACACGTTTTCTAAGCATCGGTAAGATTCGCGCCACTTCGTTAAGACGAGTCCGATGTGTCCCATTCGTCTAGTGGCCTAGGACACCGCCCTTTCACGGCGGTAACAGGGGTTCGAACCCCCTATGGGACGCCACCTCGTTTTATCAAGTCCGAATCGGGCGGGAATAGCTCAGTTGGTAGAGCGCCACCTTGCCAAGGTGGAGGTCGCGAGTTCGAGCCTCGTTTCCCGCTCCAATGCGTCCCATTCGTCTAGTGGTCTAGGACACCGCCCTTTCACGGCGGTAACAGGGGTTCGAACCCCCTATGGGACGCCACTTTTTCGGTTTCGTTTGTTGAGCGGGAATAGCTCAGTTGGTAGAGCGCCACCTTGCCAAGGTGGAGGTCGCGAGTTCGAGCCTCGTTTCCCGCTCCATGCGTCCCATTCGTCTAGTGGCCTAGGACACCGCCCTTTCACGGCGGTAACAGGGGTTCGAACCCCCTATGGGACGCCACTTCTTTTATATCTTCGATGTTCGCGCGGGAATAGCTCAGTTGGTAGAGCGCCACCTTGCCAAGGTGGAGGTCGCGAGTTCGAGCCTCGTTTCCCGCTCCAATCTGTATTCTGTCGCCGTTTAATGACGTAGCCTATACTAGGCGTCATTTTCGCGTTTTCATAATCCATCGGCTTGCTTGATCATGGCCAACGGATTGAATTCGGGGCGCGCTCTTCCTCATATTAGCGCCCTCGTCGTGCACGGAGCGCTTGATGGTGGAACCAGCCTTATCTATCCAGAACCTCAGCAAGGTCTATGGCAATAATTTTCATGCCTTGAAAGGTATCGATCTCGAAGTCCCTCAAGGGGATTTTTTTGCTTTATTGGGACCTAACGGGGCCGGCAAATCCACTACGCTGGGTATCGTCTGCTCGCTGGTCAATAAAACGTCCGGTAAGGTCACTATTCATGGGGTTGATATCGACCAGGACTTCTCGAAGGCCAAGTATTATCTAGGCGTAGTGCCACAGGAATTCAACTTCAATCAGTTCGAGAAGGTCGAGGATATTGTCCTCACTCAGGCAGGTTATTACGGCATGTCGATGCGTGATGCCAAACCGCGTGCCAAGCAGTTGCTTGAGGATCTTGGGCTGTGGGATAAGCGCAATAGCACGGCACGTATGCTGTCAGGAGGGATGAAGCGTCGCCTGATGATTGCGCGTGCCTTGATCCACCGGCCGCGCCTGCTGATTCTCGATGAGCCGACCGCCGGTGTCGATATCGAGTTGCGTCGTAGCATGTGGGAATACATGCGCCGCATCAACGAAGATGAAGGCACCACAATCATCCTGACGACTCACTATCTCGAAGAGGCTGAAAGCCTTTGCCGCAATATTGCGATCATCAATCAGGGTGAAATCATTCAGAACACGACGATGCGTGATCTGTTGACTCAACTCGATACCGAAACCTTCCTGCTTGATCTGGCGGCACCTATTGAACAGATGCCTCTCGTTGAAGGTTTCGAGCTAGCCCAGATCGACGCAGCGCAGTTGGCGATTTCGATTGTCAAAGGCCAGAAGCTCAACGATGTCTTTTCACAATTGAGCGCGCAGGGCGTTCAAGTCGTTTCGATGCGTAATCGTGCTAATCGCCTTGAGGAGTTATTCGTGTCGTTAGTGGAGAAGAGTAGCGGTTCGGCGCCCAAGGCTGCCGGAGGGATTCGCTCGTGAATGCCAAGCAGACCTGGACCGCATTGTGGACGATTATTGTTCGCGAAGTGCGTCGTTTCATGCGCATCTGGCCGCAAACGTTGCTGCCACCTTCCATTACCATGACGATGTATTTCATTATTTTTGGCAACCTGATCGGATCGCGTGTCGGCGAGATGGAAGGGGTGCCTTATATGAGTTATATCGTGCCTGGCCTGATCATGATGTCGGTGATTACCAACAGCTATTCCAACGTGGCATCATCGTTCTTCTCGAACAAGTTCCAGCGCAGTGTCGAGGAGTTAATCGTTTCGCCTATGCCGAACTGGGTCATCATGATGGGGTTTGTCATTGGTGGCGTGGCACGCGGGCTCGGCGTGGGGATTATTGTCACCGCCGTTTCGCTGTTTTTTACCCATCTTGACGTACAGCATCCCTTGCTGACTATAGCTGTGGTCATCATGACGGCCGTACTGTTTTCGATCGGTGGTTTTATCAACTCGCTACTGGCCAACAAGTTCGATGATATCTCGATTGTCCCTATCTTCGTTCTGACGCCGCTGACCTATCTGGGCGGTGTCTTTTATTCGATTAGCATGTTGCCGGAGTTCTGGCAGCACGTCTCGCTGATCAACCCGATCCTCTATATGGTGAATACGTTCCGTTACGGTATTCTTGGGATTTCCGATATCAACGTGACTTTGGCATTTGCGGCCATCGCGGCATTCATTATCGTTTTTTATTGTTTTGGCCTATGGCTTTTAAAGCGTGGCAAAGGGCTGCGTAGCTAATTGACTATGACTCAGATACAGAATCCTTTACATAATGCGCCACTAGGCCAAGTGTCGGCTTATCCCGATCGTTATGATCCGACGCTGCTTTTTCCTATCGAGCGTGCCATCAATCGTGAGCCGCTCGGGATTATCGAAAATGATCTGCCTTTCATTGGTGAAGATGAATGGCAGGCCTTCGAACTGTCATGGCTGAATGCAAAAGGGAAGCCGATAGTGGCAATTGCTCGCTTTCGTCTTCCGGCCAGCTCGCCGCGCTTGATCGAATCAAAATCATGGAAGCTTTATCTCAATAGCTTCAATCAGACGCATTTTGATGACGAGCAGGCTGTGAGAGAGCGTCTTGTGCATGATTTATCTCATGCGGCTGGTGCCAAGGTGAGCGCCGAACTGTTCGGCGTGGATGACACCGCATTAGCGTCAGCGCCAATGCCAGGGGAATGTATAGATGACATTGATATCGAGATCGATACTTACTCACCATCGCCTCGATTGATTGTGGCTGGTACGGAAATCGTCGAAGAAACGCTCCACTCCCATCTGCTGAAATCCAACTGTCCTGTGACAGGGCAACCGGATTGGGGCAGTGTGCTGATTCGTTACCGCGGGCCAAAACTGGATCGTGCTGGATTATTGGCTTATGTGATTTCCTATCGCCAGCATCAGGACTTTCATGAGCACTGTGTTGAACACATTTTCATGGATCTGATGCGAGAAGCGCAGCCTGAACAATTGTTGGTCATGGCGCGCTACGTTCGACGCGGCGGGCTGGATATCAACCCTTGGCGGGCAACCAAGGGAGAAAGCCCTCCGGCCGCGATGCGACTAGCGCGGCAGTAGATGATGCCTTGTGCGGCAAGCTCACGACCCACTATAAACCTACCAGGCCATCAAGGAGTGATGCTATGGATGCTATGACGCTGCTGCATGAACGCAGCTCGATGGGTAAGTTGACGGATCAGGCACCTGACGCGTCTCAGCTCGATGCGATCTACCGTGCTGCGCTACGTGCCCCCGATCACGATCAACTGACGCCGTGGCATTTCATCGAAATTGCAGGTGCAGGGCGTGAGCGTCTCGGTGAGCTTTTTGCTCGTGCGGTGCAGACTGATGATCCTGAGGTAGATGAACAGGCTCTCGACAAGGCGCGCAAGAAGGCATTGCGTGCGCCAGTGATTATCGCCGTCATTGCCCGCGTGCAGGAGCATCATAAAGTACCGCGCATTGAACAGATCATCTCGGCAGGCTGCGCAGCTCACGCCATGCTTTATGCGGCCCAGTTGCAGGGGCTCGGGGCAATGTGGCGTACCGGCAAGTTTTCTGGGCATGGCGTTGTACGTGAAGGGCTGGGCGTGGGTGATAACGACGAACTGGTCGGGTTCATTTACCTCGGCCAGCCGGCAGGCAGGCCCAAGCGTTTGCCAGTGCGTGAACCGGAAGATTTTGTTGAGCGATGGCAGTGATCCAGCGGCTTAATAGTGGCTCTGGCATAACTCGCTTGCAATCAATGCGTTGCCGCGCTAGGATGTGCGCCGTTCTGTCGGGCTAAGCCCGATAGGGCGCGCAGTACGGAGAGGTGTCCGAGTGGTCGAAGGAGCACGCCTGGAAAGTGTGTAAGTCGCAAGGCTTCGAGGGTTCGAATCCCTCCCTCTCCGCCACAGAATTTCGAAGGGGAAACAGCAACTTATCGCTGTTTCCCCTTTGTCGTTTCAAGGCCTCGCGTGCCGGAGCGGGCAGGGTCTTCTCTCGCGTCGATCGGCGTGTCTTTGTTACGCGATAGGCGTGTCGGAATTGCCGCCGCTGGTATTTGATGATTCCTCGTTCCAGATCGACCACATCCTCCCAATCCAGTGTCATTGCTTCAGAGAGGCGAGGACCATCCACAGCATGAACTCAATCATGTTCAGTTCCTGCGTGCGCTTACATACTGCTACCTCGAACAGATTCGCGGCCGGCTGGGCAAGCTGCTCGACCTTCGACCGGCGCGGGCCAAGTACGTGCGGCGCGGTGCGGATCTTGATCGGTACTTTTGGGTGCCGAACTGGTCCGATCGCAGCGAGCTCCCGCGCAACCGGCTGATCCATTTACTGCAGCCTGATGTTGACCAGGAGATCTACGGGGTACCGGATTATCTCGGCGCGCTGCAGTCGGTATGGCTGAACGAATCCGCGACGTTGTTTCGTCGGCGCTATTACCTCAATGGCTCTCATGCCGGCTTCATCATGTACGTCAGCGATCCGGCCCAGAATCAGGAAGACATCGATGCGATGCGTGCGGCACTGAAGGAGTCGAAGGGCGTCGGCAACTTCAAGAACCTGTTCATGTACTCACCGAACGGTAGCAAGGATGGCATCCAGATCATTCCGATCAGCGAGGTCGCCGCGAAGGATGAGTTCATGAGCATTAAGAACGCGACACGTGACGATCAGCTCGCCGGTCACCGGATCCCGCCGCAGTTGATGGGCATCATTCCGCAGAATACCGGTGGGTTTGGTGATGTTGAGAAAGCGGCGCGCGTGTTCGTAATGAATGAGCTAGAGCCGTTGCAGGCCACTTTCCTTGAGATCAACGATATCGTTGGGGAGGAGGTGATTCGGTTTAGGCCGTATGAGTTGGGTGGGCAGGGTGCATCCCAATAAAAGACGCGTCCAACGCAGCCTAAGGTCCGGTTAGGACTACTTGATATTTTCTTAAGCAATAGAAAGAAATAATAGAGACGGTCGATATTGCACTCTCATTCCTATCAGCAAGGATTTCAGCAATGTTGTCCCGTTTCCGCATCGGCCTCAGGCTAGGTATTGCCTTCTCGATTATGTCTGTACTCCTCGCCGTTTGCGTCGGGGCGGGATTCTACGGACTGAACTCTGTTAAAAGAACAGCAGACCTAGCCCTGCAGCGTGACGCCGCCTTAGCGCAGAATGCTCTAAACATCAAACGGCTCGCTTTGGAAGAGCGGCGTTATGAGAAAGACACCTTCATCAATATTGAAAATTTGGATGAGGTGCATTCCTATCATGATAAATGGGAAAACACTAAACAGGGATTAGCTGATGCCTTTGCAAAAGGCATGCAACTCACCGACGCTGAAGAGTTACGGGGATATTATCGTGAAGCCACTGAGGCGCTGGAAGCCTATGCAGTGGGTTACCGAGCCATCTATCAGCGCATCATCAGCGGGGAGCTGACGAGTGCAGGCCAAGCTAATACGGCCTTCAGCCAATATAAGGACCAAGTCTATCAGCTTGAGTCACTGGCTGAAAAAATTAATGAAACCGCTGCAAGGCGCATGGAAGATGCCAGTCATGTGATTGCTAACCAGTACCATTTGGCAGCGTCAGTCCTATTAGGCGTGGCCATCATAGCGCTTATTTTAGCTATAGCGCTGGCTTATACCATCACGCGTAGTATTACCGTGCCCTTGCGCCATGCTCTGGATGTTACGCAGCGTGTTGCCGAAGGTGACCTTAGACAGAACATTACTGTGAAGAGCAAGGACGAAACGGGACAACTGCTCAAGGCAATGGCCGAGATGAGTCGCTCGTTGGCTACTCTGGTTGTCTCGTTAAGACACTCCAGTAATACCGTTCATAGCAGTGCTCATGAGGTTAAATCCGGAAGCCAGGAGCTTTCTACGCGTACGGAGCAGCAGGCAGCAGCGCTGCAGGAAACGGCTGCCAGTATGGAAGAGATGACAGCTACCGCCTCACAGAATACTGCAACCACGGTAAAGGCCAGTGAGTTGGCTGTTGCCGCCTCGCAGAGTGCTCAGAGTAGTGGCAAGGATGTTCAGCAGAACATCGCTCTGATGCACCAGATCGCAGCTAGCTCGAAAACAGTGAATGGAATCATCGAGGCAATCGATGCTATCGCCTTTCAGACCAATATCCTTGCGCTGAACGCATCGGTTGAGGCAGCGAGAGCCGGCGAAAAAGGTAAAGGATTCGCTGTCGTAGCGGGTGAGGTAAGAGCATTGGCGAGCCGTAGCGCTACCTCAGCAAGTGAGATCCGCTCATTGCTTGAAGATATGCGCGAAAAAATCGAGGCAGGCTCACGACAGGCTGAGCGAAGTGGCAAAACCATCGGTGAGACCGAGGCGGCGATCCATCAGTTGGCCGCCATGATGAAGGAAATATCTGCTGCGACTCGTGAACAGATTTCAGGTATCGAGCAGGTCAACTTGGCGGTATCTCAAATGGATTCAGTGACACAGCAGAACGCTGCAATGGTTGAAGAGTCAACGGCGGCAGCGGTATTGCTCGGTAATCAAGCGGACGAGATGAAATCTCTAATATCTGTTTTTCAGATAAACGAGGCCAGAGATGTTCACGACGTAGCGCAGGCAGACTTTGGCGATAAGGGCCACTTCGTGCTGAGTCAATCTAAGGCACTTATCGGAGCATAGACTAGGTGTAAGTTGGCACTGATGAGTATGAATGCTTTCAGAGTGCCTCCTAAGATCTGTTATGACTAAACGAAAAAGAAGAGCATTTGCTCTTCTTTTTTATGTACGTTTGTTGGCTCACTTCTTCTTAGATCCTCTCCAGCATTACTCATCATCGTCACCAAGATATGATCTGGAGTTAGAGTCTTCTCGCCATTTGGTAGGTTCTCGTGTTGTTTCACTACCGTGTTTATCGTTTACCATTTCGGATGGTGAATCAGGCTGTTCATCATTGCCGAGGCGTTGGTCCTGGTGCTGATTAATTGGATCGGGTGTCATGTCGATCGCCTCATCATCGAGAGCATTCGTTCCCATACCTTCCTGGCCTTTAGCGAGCAGATAGTGCCCTAGCTGTACTGGTTCAGTACTAAACCCCGCTTGGGCCAAGGCAGCGGTAGACATGACAGAGCCCACCATGCCCGCTAGTCCCAAAACGATGTATCGCAACATGTCTATAGCCTCTTCCATACGTTATTAGTGCCTCACTACTAATAACCATAGTCATAGCTGTTTCAAATGTCTTAGATGGAATTGGTGGTAATTACTCGGGCTGTGCTCTTCGATAGGATGAGTTTGGTGAAGCACGCTTCAGGCGAGCCTGTGCGGGAAGCAGCCTATTCTGAAGCGCTTGTCTTATTCTGTTCACCAACTGCTCTTGGAACACCACGCAAATAATGATGGTGGCGAACAGGTAAACAGGATAAAGCTCAAGCTCGCGTTGCTGTTGCATAGCGACTGTGATGAATGACGACAGTGATCCACCATTTTCGATAATCGAATAGAGGGCTAACACCACTTTTTCGGCTTTGGAAGCGATGATGTTTAAAGGGACATGAAGAGCAAAGACCGATAGAGAAGCGCACCCCAGACGAGATGCTAACAGTGCCGTTGATGTGTGCGCTGAGGGTTGGTAGCAGGCACAGAGCAGCACGAGCATCAACTGAGCGGGAAGTAGCAGTCCGTTATGGACCAGATAATACCACTGTTCACCTACTTCACTGTGCAAGTAAGCGGTAGCAGCGAAGGATGCCACGATAAACATCAGCATGGCGCCAATATGTGTGCTCGTCATTTTATGGCGTAGCCAATGGTTGTATTTGACATAGCTTACGTAAAGCATGATACCCGCCAGAAACTCTGGTAGGCGTAGTAGGGGATTGCGGTGCAGAAGGCCGTGGGCGACAACGCTTTGGATGTCCGCGATAAACATGATCCAGGCGGGGATCGAATAAATGATGCAGAGAACCGTTAGCAGAATGAGTGGGCGGCGTGTTTTAGATATACGTGGCGCAAAGAAAGGAAAGGTCAGATAAAAGAAAAACAGTGCTGACAATGACCATGTTGGTGAGTTGAACGTGGTGTAGATCGGGTTCCAGGCATGCAACATGGTGAAATGCAGGCTTAGGTTGGTAATGAAACCAGTCGGGCTTAAAGCACGTGCATCAATGTCAGGTCTATCTAATAACCAGCTATTGGTGTTGGGCGTGACATGTATCTCTCCCATGTTAGCTGACGTTGTCATCATCAATGGAATAGCGATTGCTAATGCCAGTAGGTGAAGGGGATACAGCGAAGCAAAACGTTTTATAAAGAAGGATTTAGTATCAAAGCGTGCCTTGGTGTTGCGACCGATATAAACGTGTGCCAGCAGAAAGCCCGAAAGAACAAAAAATGTACTCGTAGAAAAAAAGCCAAGGCTCAGTGCGCTATACAGAGCAGGAATATCGCTTATTTCAGAATATTCTCTAATGGTGTGAAACAGCACAAGGTAGATGGCAAGACCGAAGCGGAGCCAATCTAGTGCAACGAACTTTTCTCTGACCACGATGCTACCCTCTTGCTTTTCTCAGCCATTCGCTTTTTTAAGTCATCGTTTAGTTCGTTATTGTGGGTGACGAATGATGTATAGCTGTGCTGAGTAATTCAGATTTGTGAATGAAAGTATGTTAGTGTGTATTTTAAGTTATCTGAGAAAAATAATGTTTAATACTATCAATGAATATTGAGGCTAGTTTCTGTGCTGATCCGGTGTCGTTGTTGCTACAGCCAACGATCTTCAAGTTCATCACAGCAGCGACTGAGCTAAGGGCGGAAGCAGATATGAAAATGAGAAAAGAAATAAGAACAAACTAAAAGCGAAAGGCCATGCTCAACGTGAATGTTCCGCTCTGGCTATCTATCGCGCACAGCCACTAGATTTGATTGGCTCTAACAGGCGAGATGGGTGCTTCTTTGATAGACTTGTTGGAATAAGTGATTCTCATCCACAGCAAGGCTGCTGCCCTATCAACGTCAAGGAGTGCGCCAGTGAAACTTGGAATTATCGGTCTGGGCCGCATGGGCGGAAACATTGCTCGTCGCCTTATGGACGCCGGGCATGAATGTGTCGTATACGATGCCAACCCTGAAGCTATTGAAACCCTAAAGAAGGACGGCGCTGAAGCCAGTTCGTCCCTCGATGACCTTGTTGCTAAGTTACCTCGGCCTCGGGCCATCTGGTTGATGTTGCCTGCCGGCGACATTACCGAAAATACTATTGCTGAATTGCAAGGCATGCTCGCCGCCGATGACACGCTCATTGATGGGGGTAACGCCAATTTCAAAGACGATGTACGGCGTGCCGAGATGCTTGCCGAAAAATCGATCCATTATATTGATGTTGGCGTTTCCGGTGGAGTGTGGGGGCGTGAGCGCGGCTACTGCCTGATGATTGGCGGTGAAAAAGATGTGGCTGAGCGACTAGACCCAATTTTCGCTACGCTAGCACCTGGGGCGGGCGATATCTCTCGTACCCCATTGCGAGAAACGCGTGATCCTCGCGTTGAGCAGGGGTATCTCTACTGCGGTCCTAATGGCGCGGGCCACTTCGTCAAGATGGTCCACAATGGTATCGAATACGGCATGATGCAGGCATATGCCGAAGGCTTCGATATTCTGAAAAACCGCAACAAGCCTGAGCTTCCCGATAATCAGCGTTACGATTTAGAACTTGCTGATATTGCTGAGCTGTGGCGTCGTGGCAGTGTGATTTCCTCATGGTTGCTTGATCTGACGGCTATCGCCTTGGCTGAGGATGATTCGCTGGCCGAGTACTCAGGCAAGGTGAGTGATTCTGGAGAGGGCCGCTGGACTATTGAGGCGGCTATCGAAGAAGCTGTACCTGCTGATGTACTGGCGGCATCGTTGTTTGCACGTTTTCGCTCACGCTCTGACAACACCTATGGTGAAAAATTACTGTCTGCGATGCGTAAGCAATTTGGCGGCCACGTCGAGGCGCCGTTTGATAAGAAATAGTCAAACATATAAGCATTGAAAAAGGCCGCGCTTTTGATAGAGCGCGGTCTTTTTATGTTCGGTTACTAGTAAGGTTAATGGCTAACAGACTTATTGATCAGCCTGCTTCTTGAACTGAAGAATGTGTTGGAGTGCGTTTGTGATACCAGGTTCTTCGGAGTTAGCAACATGACAAGATATGATGCTGTCATCATCGGGGCAGGGGCGGCAGGAATGATGTGTGCGCTAACGGCGGGCTATCGCGGGAAGCGTGTGCTGGTGCTCGACCATGCCAATAAAGCGGGTAAAAAAATTCTGATGTCAGGCGGCGGGCGGTGCAATTTTACCAATCTAGATACGAAGCCTGGCAATTTCTTTTCAAATAATCCTCACTTTTGTATCTCGGCACTGAAGCGTTATAGCCCCCATGATTTCGTCGATATGGTTGAGCGCCATGGTATCGAACATGTAGAAAAAGCACCGGGGCAGCTGTTCTGTGCCGATTCCAGTAAATCTATTGTTCAAATGTTGCTCACTGAGTGCGAGTGGGCCGGGGTTGAGCTGCGTCTGGGCACGTCAATTAATGCCATTGAGGATGATTGCGACGGCATGATGCTTGATACCTCGATTGGACGAATCAGTGCCGTAAAGGTCGTCATTGCCACGGGTGGATTGTCAATTCCTACCTTGGGAGCCAGCGGTTTTGGCTATGATGTTGCGCGGCAGTTCGGGCTGGATATACTGCCGACGCGAGCGGCCTTGGTGCCCTTTACGCTTACATCGGAATGGAAAGAGCGTCTGTCTCCGTTAGCTGGAATCTCGGTGCCCGTAACGGTGGCGTGTCGTAATGGGTTCTATCGTGAGCCGCTATTGATCACCCATCGTGGCCTGTCAGGCCCTGCGATGCTGCAAATCTCAAGCTATTGGCTGCCCGGAGATAGTATTACGATCGATTGGTTGCCTGGGGTGCGCATTGCCGAGAGGCTGGCTTTTGAGCGCAATAATACCCCCAAGCGGCAGTTATCCTCCTGGTTGAATGACTATATTCCCAAACGGCTTACGCAGGCAGTTTGTCAATGGTTCGAAATTGAGGGCACGCTGGCACAATGTTCAAATAGTGCCTTGGAAGAGCTGGAAGAGAAATTAAACCGTTTTACAATCAAGCCTGCAGGGACTGAGGGGTGGCGCACGGCAGAGGTAACGATGGGTGGCGTAAATACCCAAGCGATTTCGTCAAAGACGTTTGCCGTGAATGAAAAGCCAGCGCTGCATTTCATTGGGGAGGTGCTGGATGTTACCGGTGAACTGGGAGGTTATAACTTTCAGTGGGCCTGGGCATCAGGTGTCGCGTGCGGACAAGCCTTGTGATGTACCCAGGCTACGTGGCAACAAGAGCGAGCGGTGTGATCTGCTTTTAAACCTTATGCAACAGTTTTCTGATTCTATTGCCTACCGTAAAGGCCAGCACACCGCGGCGCAGCAATTTAAATGAACGTTTAGGACGGCGGACCCCACCCACGAGTACCGTGCTGGCAACTAACATGATGGGTTTTTTATAGCGCATCAACACGGCCCAGCCGTTATCGATGGGAGCAGTGGCTTCGTGCCAATCACGTACTGCAACGGCCATATCGAGGCGTTGCTGAAATATCTTGTATTCTAGGCGCCTTCGATTTTCCTGAAGCTCACGAAGATTCATTATATCGCTCCACGTTATGCTCAACACTGTCACGGTCTTCTGCCAAACGGCTCAGTGTTGAGCGCAGCAGAGTAGGCTGACTGGCCAACGCGCGTACCCTCATCGCCATGATGATGCCTAGAAGCATCAGAACGAGTGCTGAAATGCCAATGGCGAGAAGGCGATGATCTTCCCAGAACGTGACGATGATCAGTAACATCAGCATGCCGATGCCAAAGGCAATCAAGAGCATCGCGATTCCCGCCATAAGCAGAAGTGCAAAGGCGCGGGCGCGTTCCTCTTCAAGCTCGATAACAGCGAGACGCAAGCGCGTCTCACCTGTGGCGAGCAGAGTGCCTAACAAGCGTCGGGCAGCGCTGAAGACATTCTCAGCGGGGCCGTTACGCTCGGTCATTAGCGACGTCCCAGCAACAACCCAACAAAGACGCCCACTGCCGTACCGATACCGACACTGCGCCACGGGTTCTCATGGACATAGTTGTCGCAGCAATCCGTGATATCACGGGTTTGCGAACGCAGATAATCGCTTTTTTCTGCCAAGCGGGCACGTGTTGCCTGAAGACGTACTTCCGCTTGCTTACGCAGCTTTGACATGCGTTCGCTATTATCTTCAGCGCTGGCATTCATCAATTCTTCAACGGTTTGAGAGAGCTGACGAAGATCTTCGCGCAACTGCTCCTTGCTTACGTCGCGATCATTTTTATCGGTAGGGTACATAGCCATGTAACAGTCCTCCATTGACATTTAAGAGCAATTTCATCATAAGCAGTCCCGCTTGTCGCTTCAACGGGCCTGAGGCAAGCCAGCTGAAAATGCATTCAAGCTAAACCCTAAACCGATGCGACGGTTATAGTGATCATAATCGATCAGGCTTTCGCCGTAGCCTTCGTAATATTGAACGAAGCCTCTTACCTTACCAAAGAGAGGGAAAGAATAATCGAGTTGATTACCGTAGTTGCCCTTGCCCGGGTTACCACGAGTCAATAACGTGACTTCCTGTTCATTTCTGGCAAAGCCAACCGTGATATCCCCGTAACCGACATAATTCTCGATGTCAGGATTGTCGTCGTTACTTTCTGATTCGGGAATTCGCCAAAACGGCGCGACGCTCACGCTCCAAGGGCCATTTTGAAATAGCGTGTCTAGATACACACGGTTCCAGCTACGGGACAAGGGATCAGAGCGACCGTTAGACTGATGAACGAAACCAACTCGATTGAGCGTGTTGGTCCAGCCAAAAAGCGTCATGTCATTATCGAAGCTCATGAACACTTCAGGTTCGTAATTGGTTTCACGAAACGGTGAGGATGAGTCCGAATTGTAAGCTTGCCACCATGAACGCTGGGTATAGGCGAAGAACAGATCGCCATTGCTGCTGAAGACGTCATTGAGAAGACCGACTTTCAGGCTGAGCTGGAATTTGATTTCCATTTTATCGACCTCACCATCGTCGTCGATATCACGAAAAGTTTCCTGATCAGGCCGCGCGTTATATGTCCAGGGCATGATGTAGTTGCGTCTATAAACCGAGATGGCCATGGGGTTTTCTTCAGCCATCTGTTCATAATACCTGCGTGTCGACTGCTCTTGCTCAGCTTGGCGGGCAGCCGCCGTTTCGGGTGAGGCGTCTACTTCTTCCGTGCTTGCTATTTGCTGCTGTGCTGCGTGCTCATCCGTTCCTTCAAGCTGAAGGGTGGCGTGTGCTACGCCAAAACGTTCCTGGAGCATACGGTGGGCACGTACGAGTAATGCATCACGATCAACTGTGGGGTCTACAACGAGATGGGCGCTAACTAGCTTTTGCTGCGGCGAAAGCTCCCAGACATGAACGTCATGGACATCGTTAATGCCCATCAGCGATTCAAAGGCGGGCTGTAACTTACTGATCTGGATCTCTTCTGCGCCCTGTGCAGCGAAAGGTAGCCATGAAGCAGTAATAAGCAGGGGGAGTGCAGCACGAGGCGGCATAGTGAAAGCCATAATAAGTGTCCTGACAGAGCAGCATATTGCGATGACTTATAATGGCGATTTGTACTGATAATGTCGATTAAGGCAACACAAAAAGCTGCAGTCTTAAGCTGAAATGCAATTAAGAGATGAGGGTACCTATCATGACGAAACAGGGATCGGCACCTAATACTCATGACCATGACCATGACCATGACCATGACCATGACCATGACCATGACCATGACCATAGTCACATCCCCAGCGGAGCAGACAGTGAACGGCGTGTGCGCTGGGTCATGATGCTGACTGGCGGATTTATGCTGGCAGAGATAGTCGGAGGAGTGATATCAGGTTCGTTGGCATTATTGGCCGATGCGGGGCATATGTTCAGCGATACGGCGGCGTTGGCCTTGGCGTTGGCGGCATTTCGCGTGGGACGGCGCACTCCGGACAGGCGACGTACCTATGGCTATCAACGCTTTCAGGTGCTGGCGGCTTTCGTCAATGGTTTGGCACTGTTCTGTATTGCTTTATGGATAGTAGGCTCAGCAATCAAGCGTTTTTTCATGCCTGTCGATGTGCTGGCCGGGCCCATGTTATGGATCGCTGTGCTGGGGCTGCTGGTGAATATCGCGGCCTTCTGGATTCTGCATCACGGCGACCGGGGCAATATCAACATGCGTGGTGCCGCGCTTCATGTCATGGGTGACTTGCTAGGCTCGATTGCCGCGATTACCGCATCACTGATTATCATGGTGACGGGCTGGAACATAGCCGATCCAATCCTGTCGATGCTGGCGGCAGTGCTGATTCTGCGTGCGGCCTGGAAAATTCTGCGGCGTTCAACACACCTGTTGCTTGAAGGTACGCCAGAGGGCATCGGCATCAATGATATTCGTGCGGCGCTTGAGCCCCTTGAAGGCGTAGACAGCCTGCATGACATTCATGTCTGGGGGCTCACTGCACAAGAGCCGCTGGTCAGCATGCATCTGGTCGTGCGCAGAGGTACCGATCGTGACGCGCTGATGGGACGTGTTTACAACGTGCTTAAGGAGCGTTTCGGCATCGAACATGCCACGTTGCAGCTCGAAGGTGATAATTGTCTTACCGGGGGGGATTGTCAGAAGCCCCTCCACTCATGACAATGCGCGCCAGTGAACGTCCCGATGCACAATGTCGTGATGAGGTTGATGGGTGGCCGATGCCCAGGCAGTCGTGTGCTGGCATCTAACGAATGGCGGTAGTGATGCGTAAAAGCTGGTTGAAGGCACTCGCAGGCGATCAATCTCCCGGGTTGAATCGAGTATACGAAGACAATGTTCCGATAATGCATAACGGTAGGGGGAGGGAACGCACTGCTGCCTATCCAGACGTAGCAGGCTCCGCGTGCGCTGTTGCAATGTGGCAATGGGTCCGGCCTCTTTGGTGGGTGCTGGTACTGCTTGTATGTATGAGTGGCGTATTTGGCAGTAGCCAAGTGTGGGCGGCTGATGATCTCCCCAGCGCGGCTGATGTCAAGCAGCGTCTCGATCAGCTGCAATCGATTCAATCTCCCGATGCAGATACTCGCTCAACCATTGAAACGCTGAACGCTACACTTGAGCTGCTTCAGCAATACAATGAAGCGCAGGCTGATCTGCAGGCCTTTGAGCGCCAGGCCCAGGAAGCGCCCAATTTACGTCAACGCTATGAGCGTGAGCTAAGGCAGCTCGATGAACACGATACGTTGTCCACCGATGCCTTGGATCAGATGTCGCTTGATACGCTTGAGGAGCGGATGGCGGCTACGCTTGACCTGCTCAAAAAGCAGCAGGATGCACTGGCCGAGACCAACCGGCAGTTGATCAATGCGCAGACGTTACCTGAGCGGGCTCAGGCTTCTATTCAGGACGCGCTTACACAGATTCTGCAGATTCAGAGTCGGCTTAATGGTGCGACCAACGATGATACGGGTGCCCTTAGCGATGCTGAGCGTGATCGCTTACGTGCTCAGCAGGCACTGCTTGAAACCAGAATCGAGCAGAATCGTCGTGAGTTGGCCAATAATACCGAGCTGCGTGATCTTGCTCAGACGCGCCGTGAGCTTCTGACCCGCCAGGTTGAAGAAAACGAGAGTGTGCTGCTTGTCTTGCAGACGGTCATCAATCAGAGGCGGCGCGATAAGTCTGAACAGGCTATTGCCGATGCGATCAAAAATGATAGCAACGCCCAGCAAAATAGCCCCCTAATCGAGCAGGCGCGGGCACACAACCGGGCGTTGAGCCAGGACCTGCTCACGACTACTGATCGTGTGAACACGCTAATCCGTAAAGGTATTGAAGTTCGCACACAACTCGATCGCGTACGGCAGGTTGAACGCACGCTCAACGAGCAGATCGAGGCACTGCAGGGGAGCCTGCTGCTCGCTAAGATCCTGCGTCAACAGCGTCAGTCACTGCCTGATGTGGATATGCAGCAGGGGCTAAAGGAAGAGATAGGCGACCTGCGCCTTAAGCAATTCGATCTTGCCCAGGCACGTGAAGCGCTGACGAACGTTGAGCGCTATGTTAATGAGCAAATAGCCAAAGCCAACATTGAAATTACGCCTGAACTCAAGACAACGCTTACGCAGCTGTATCAGTCGCGGCGTGATCTGATTGATCAGCTAGATCGTGAATATGGCAATTTACTCGGGCGTGCCATTGATCTCCAGCTAAACCAGCAGCAGCTTTATAGTATCAGCGATACGGTACGTTCAACGATTGAAGAGCAACTGTTCTGGATTGCCAATGGTCAGCCACTGGGCTGGTCATGGCTCAAGAACCTGCCGCAGGCGCTAGCGGCTGAAGTGGCCGATGAGGAGTGGCGCGATGCGTTAACATCATTGGTCCAGCGGCCCTCCGTACAGGCATTATGGATGTTGCCGATCCTGTTTATGGCGTTGGGGATTGCCTATTATCGCCGCCGTATCAAAGCGCATTTGCTCAAGTTACATAATGAAATTGGCCGATTGAAGCGTGATACCCAGTTGCACACGCCACGCGCCATTTTGCTCAACCTGGTATTGGCATCTACCGGCCCGCTGTTGTTACTAGGCGTTGGTGGCGTGCTGAGGCTGGGTGGGGAAAACTTTGCCGTATCGTTAGGTGAGGTGGTGCTGCGCCTGGCGCTTGTCTGGGGCATATTCGCGTTAATGAGAAGATTGCTGGTACCTGACGGTGTCGCCGCCCGCCATTTTCATTGGCCCACAGCCTACGTTGCTCGCCTGCGCCGGCTGCTGTTCTGGCTGGGCATCTCGCTGATTCCGATCATTACCATATCCACGCTCGCTGATCAGTCGCAGAATCGGCTAGCCGATCAGCCGATCGGGTTGTTGATCCTGCTGGCCGGACTCATTTCGATGAGTGTGGTGATGGCGCGTTTGATCTTTGCGCATGTGCCTTATTTTGGCGTCAAGATGTTTCGCATGGTGCTGGGCGCTTTGCTCTCCGGCGTACCTCTGGTTTTGGCCGGGCTGGTGGTTTTTGGCTATGAATATACGGCGTTGAAGTTGTGTGGCCGCTTCATCACTACGCTTTACATTCTCGCCCTGTGGCTGTTGGTTGAGGCCAGTGTGGTACGCGGGTTGGCCGTAGCCGCGCGGCGTCTGGCCTACCGCCGTGCCGTCGCGCGCCGCCGTGCCCAGGTACAGGAGGGAGCCGAGGGCGGTCTTGAAGTGGTCGAGGAGCCCCCGCTTGATATGGAGCAAGTCAATCAGCAGTCCTTGCGCCTGTCCAAGTTGATCCTGTTTCTAATTTTTACGCTGGTCCTGTATCTGGTGTGGGCTGATTTGCTCACCGTGCTCTCTTATCTCGACACCATTAATGTCTGGGAAGTGAGACGCGGCGAGGGCGAAAACGCCACCATGACGAATATCTCCCTGGCCAATGTATTGACCGCGCTCATCTCGGTGGGCTTGATGACCGTCATGGCGCGCAACCTGCCGGGACTCCTTGAGGTCATGGTGCTCTCTCGAATGAACCTCAAGCAGGGTAGCGCCTACGCGATATCCTCCCTGCTTTCCTATGTCATTGTAGGCAGTGGTGTTGTGGTGGCCCTGGGTACGCTCGGCGTTTCCTGGGACAGGTTGCAGTGGCTGGTGGCCGCACTGTCGGTAGGGCTTGGTTTTGGCCTGCAAGAGATATTCGCCAACTTCATTTCTGGTTTGATCATCCTGTTTGAACGACCAATCCGTATTGGCGATACCATCACGTTGAATGATCTGCATGGCACGGTGAGTCGTATCCGCATTCGTGCAACGACGGTGACCGATTTCGACCGCAAGGAGATCATTATTCCTAACAAGACGTTCGTGACGGACCGGCTGATCAACTGGTCATTGAGCGATAACATCACGCGCGTGGTACTCAAGTTCGGCGTTGCTCATGGAACTGATCTTGATGTCGCACATCGGCTACTGCATCAGATTGCCGATGAACATGGCCGCGTGCTCAAGGATCCGGAGCCGCAGGTGTTTTGCATGAGTTATGGCATCAATGCATTCGATTTTGAATTGCGCGTTTACGTCAACGATCTGGGCGATCGCTTGCCGGTGACCGATGAGATCAATCGTCGTGTTGATACGCTGTTCCGTGAGCAGGGCATACGTGTCGCCTTCCAGCAGATGGATGTATGGCTACACAACAGCAATGGCGATGCTCGTAAGATCGATACCAAGGCTGCCGATCAACTGGGCATGAACGGAGCGTGATGTGCCGGCGCATTGAGCGCCGGTTGTTCCAGGCTAGCTACGCATGGCGTGCAGCAGGAATTCACGGTTGCCATCTGTGCCGGTGATGGGGCTATCGCGCCAGAGACGAATGTCAAAGCCGACCGCAGCGCAGCATTCATGCAGCCGTTTTTCCACATCAGCATAGGCGCTGGGATGGCGCACCAGGCCGCCCGCGCCGATAAGTTCAGGCGAGAGTTCAAACTGGGGTTTGACCAGCGAGAGCATATGCGCACCTTGAGGCAGCAGGGCAGCCAGTTCAGGCAAAATCAGGGTTTGGGAAATAAATGACACATCGATCACTGCTGCATCGAAACCCTGCGGTGCAAGCTCGGCTAGCGCTTCGTGGGGTAATGAGCGCGCATTAATTCCCTCAAGGCAGACCACACGGTCATCTTGTCGCAATTCTGAGTCGAGTTGTCCGCGGCCCACCTCAATGCCTATCACCTTAGCTGCTCCAAAGCGCAGGGCGCAGTCAGTAAAGCCGCCCGTCGACTGGCCAATATCGATCACGGTCATGCCACTCAGGGTAATACCGCCCGATTCAAGTAGCGCTTCAAGTTTGAGCCCAGCGCGCGAGACGTAGCGTTCCTCAGCATCTTCTTCGATCGTGAAGTGACTGTCATCCGGCAGCTTTTCACTGGGCTTGTCGAGGCGCCGGGCCCCCTGGGCACCGAGCAGCATCACCCGGCCATGCTTGATCAGGCGCTGGGCACGTGTACGTGAGCGGACGAGGCCTAGCACGACGAGAAGCTGATCAGCGCGTGTCATGGTGTTCTCCGGTTGAGTGGGCAGGAAGGTTAAGTGGCTCCGGTGCGGTGCCTGGCGGTGATTTTACTGGTTGAGCGCGTTCGAATTCACGTTGCCAGCGGGTCATGACGCTTTCTCTCTTTAGCGGGTCGACTAATGCCAGCAGGCCTGGGCCGAGCTGAATAGGGCGTAATGCATCACCGTGTTGCGCACGTAACGATGCGGCTGTGCCTTTGCCGGAAAGGGCCGGTGAGAGCGCACCGAGCGATGTGCGTTCAGCGACGACGCGTTGTCCGGCAGGGTGGGTGTAGAAATCAAGAAACAGTCGTGCGGTGTCCGGATGGGTGGCATTGTGCGGGATCAGGGCCAGACGCTGATTAACCAGCGCATAATCGCTGGGTATCCGAACGATAAGTTCGGGGTTTCTGGCCGCAGCGGCGTAGGCGTACGAGCCGATAAGGTTATACCCAATGAGGTAGCGGCCGCTTTCGAGCCCCTCAAGCATTGCCGCTGTACTATCAGTCAGGCTGGCCTGCACCTCGCCAAGGGCGCTGACGAGTGTCCAATATTGCGGTGAAAGCCGGGCATCCTCAACGGCATACGTAAATCCCGTGTCGCTACGCCTAGGATCGTAGGTCACCACGCGGTGCTTCAGCACATCACGTTGCGTCATGAGTACGTCCACCAGTTCGGCATGACTGCGCGGTGCTCCGATCTGCTCGATAAGTTCACGGCGATAGACAATGACCACCGGCTCAAAGCTTAAACCCACCAGTTCGTTGCGCCAGCGTGCCCAGGTTGGCCATTGTGGGTCGATAGCGTTACCCAAGGTGTCCCCATTAGCGTTATTGGCAAGACGATATTGCCATGGCATGGCCGATGACATGACTAAATCTGCTGTGGGCCGCTGAGGTTGATCACGATATTGGGCAAAGAGTGTGCGCGTATCCAGATTGCGATAGGTCAGCTCGATATCTGGATGAGTCGCATGAAAGGCCGCAAGTACGGGAGTAAAGACTTCAGATTCAAGCGCACCTTCGATGATCAGATGTCTTGCCGGCTCAACTGAGGCGGGAAAATGCACGTCTTCAGCCTGGGCGTTAAAAGAGAGCGTCAGGCCAATCCATAGCGCCACGCCGCAAATAGTATTCATAAGATATGCTCGGCGTCAGTAGATGAGAATTCAATAATGGCGCGTAATCCTTTTCCATCAGCGCCAGATAGTAGGTGAAGTGTTGCGCCATGTGCTTCGACGATGCTGGCAACAATGGACAATCCCAGGCCTGAGCCTTGGCCATCCTCCTGTCCGCGGTAGAAAGGGCGCAACACTTCGCGGCGCTTGTCTAAAGCGATCCCCAGGCCATCATCTTCTACCCATAGGGCCGGCGGCATGGCGGTGACACCCAGCGTGATACGTTGCGCACCGTAGCGTGTGGCGTTGTCGATCAGATTGGCCAGTGCTTCTTCAAGCTGCCAGTCCATTGCCATGACGATTACCGGTGACTCGGGCAATTCAAGCCCGAAATCCATGGTGCGATGGCGTTGGTGAGCCAACGTAGTGTTTAGGGCATTACGCGCCAATAGATCGATCCTGACGGGGCGCTTTTCCGCTGGTGTTTCATTGGCTTGCAGGCGCGTCAGAGAAAGGAGCTGACTCGCCAGACGTGCGGCACGGTTTGAAGTGGCCAGCATGGCTGTTAATGCCTCGCGCCAATGTGTGGGGTCCTGGCTGCGCAAGGCCAACTCGGCACGCGCTGAAAGACCGGCTAGCGGCGTTCTGAGCTGATGTGATGCATCACCGATAAAGCGCTGCTGATGGGCCCGCGCCTGACGCTGGCGGGCAAGTAGCTCATTTAAGGCGTTAACCAGTTCACGCACTTCATGAGGCACAGGCAACGCTAGGGGAGAAAGATCATGCGCTGAGCGTGCCTTGATCGCGTGACGCAGTCGCCTGAGGGGAAGTAGTGCAGCGCGAATAGCAGCGAAGGCGGCTGCGATGGCAATCAAAGAAATACCTGCAAAACGTAGCATGCTGCCTTCAATCAGGGCGCGTGTGAGTTGCTGACGCGACTCCATGGTATGGGCGACACGGATCTCGAAATGATCGTTGCGATCCCAGTCGGAAAGACGGGCACGTCTTACCCCCAGACGCAGCGGCATCCCTTCAAATTCAATGGTCGCGGCAGCGAATTCGTAGGAATGCGTGTCAGGTAGAGAACGACGAGGAAGGGCTGGCAGTTCGACATTGCCGCTGACGAAGCGTCCCTGATTATCCACCAGCGTGTAAAACACGCGCTCCTCGTTGGGCGCGAGCATGTCGAGCGCTGAGGCAGGTACATCGAACCACAGGTGGCCTTGCTGCCATTTGACCTGTTCGGCAAGCACGCGTGAGGAGGCGTCGAGCAACCTGTCATAGGCGCGATTGGCACCATCGCGAGCGCTGGCATAGGCTTGGAAAAGCAACACGGTGCCAAGGATGATGGAGGGTATCAACAACCACACAAGTAGGCGTCGATGGAGGCTTGTCGTGACGTTCATTTCGCGATGAGATCAGGCGCGTTCAAGCAGGTAGCCAAAGCCACGTACAGTGCGCAGATTGACATCACTATGACTCAGGCGGCGGCGCAAGCGATGAATATAGACCTCAAGTGCATTATCGCGCAGCGATTCATCGTCACCGAAGGCCTCTTCTACCAGACGCGATTTGTCGACCGCTTCCCCGGCGTTACGCAACAGACAGGCAAGCAGACGCAGTTCACGCGGTGGCAGTGAAAGTGGTTCATCTTCGATATAAACACGTTGCGTAGTCACATCAAGCTTGATCGAACCCAGGGTCAATATATCGTTGCCATTGCGGTGACGCCGTAGCAGGGCGCGTATCCGTGCTTCAAGCTCATCGAGGGCAAACGGTTTGGCGAGATAATCATCGGCGCCGAGATCAAGGCCCTTGACGCGGTCTTCGATTGTGGCGCGCGCGGTGAGGATCAACACCGGCGTGTCACGGTCATGGCTACGCAAGGCGGCCAAGGCTTCGAGTCCGTTACGCTTGGGAAGATTCAAATCTAAAATGATGAGCTGCCAGTCATTGTCATGAGACAAAAGCTGCTGGTAGGCATCGTTGCCATCGGTAATCTTGGTGACGTCATGCCCCGCTTGAGAAAGGAGCTGTTCCAGCGTTTCCGACAGGAGAGGATCATCTTCTATCAGCAGTAGAGCCATGCCGTTTCCCGCTAATGATTAAGCTGTGGTTATCTGTCGTTCTGAATCGGCCAAGCATCTGTGCGGATTCGGCGTGAACGGAATTTCATCATTTATTGTCGCCACTTATGCGCTCACTTGCACTAGGTGCTGGCGAGAAGCGTGCTGTTAGCGCAGGTTTGTATGCCGCTGTCGTGCGAGATCGGGCTGGTTTTCGTACTTTTCATCAATCGTTATGTACCAATGGACCGGTTTCATGGTGTCTTGGGTTGTCGCGTTCCTTGCCGTGCACTATACGGATATCTTCGTATACAATGCCATGCATCGTCATGTGCTTGTCGCCCGGCAATCACGCTGGTATGATGCACGCCTCGGTCAGCACAGCGTCTAACTAATTGATGCTTAAGTGGCTGTCCGGTTGTGGTGGCCCCCGCCGGTCCTCCCGCAACGCTAAACTGCGAACCCCGCCAGGCCCGGAAGGGAGCAACGGTAGCGGTGGCTGCGTGTGCCGGGATGTGGCTGGTGGGGGTTGCCTCCTTAATTAGCCTAGGTATCGCTGCAACGGCGTGTTTCCTCCTGGCATATTTCTAGTTTCGTAGCCTGTCAATCTAACTCAACGTTCTTTTTGCGCCTGAAGTTAGTGCTGCTTCATTTCCCCTGTTTTTTATTCTGAATTCTTTGTCTTTTACGCATTGGCTTGCAAGTTGCTGGTATGCGCCATTCGCTCGCTATAAAATGATTCCCCACGTTCGTTACCATGAGCGTCAGTAAGCCCAACACCGAGCCTTTTTTCATCAGGTTCCGGCATGTGTTTGAGCATGTCGTATCGCGTGCAAGGACACCCTCGCTGCATGAGCTATCAAGTATTGGCCCGCAAATGGCGGCCGCGCACCTTTCATGAACTCGTTGGTCAGGAACATGTCCAGCGCGCGTTGGTCAACGCGCTCGATCAGGGACGGCTACATCATGCCTACCTGTTTACCGGGACCCGTGGCGTCGGCAAGACCACGCTGGCACGTATTCTCGCTAAATGCTTGAACTGCGAGAATGGGGTCACGTCCAAGCCATGTGGCCAATGCGAAACCTGTCGGGCAATTGACGAAGGGCGCTTTGTCGATCTGATTGAGGTGGACGCTGCCTCGCGTACCAAGGTGGAAGACACCCGCGAACTGCTCGATAACGTCCAGTACGCGCCGACGCAGGGACGCTACAAGGTGTATCTCATCGATGAGGTGCACATGCTGTCGACGCATAGCTTCAATGCGCTTCTCAAGACGCTGGAAGAGCCGCCTCCTCACGTCAAGTTCCTGCTGGCAACCACGGACCCGCAGAAGTTGCCGGTGACTGTACTGTCGCGCTGCCTGCAGTTTTCGCTCAAACATATGCCACCTGAGCGTGTCGTTGAGCATTTGACGCGGGTGCTGAGCGCTGAAGACGTGCCGTTCGATGAACGGGCACTGTGGCTTCTAGGCAAGGCGGCCAACGGTTCGATGCGCGATGCGCTGTCATTGACCGACCAGGCCATAGCCTTTGGTCAGGGTGAGGTGCAAGGCGACGATGTTGCGGCAATGCTCGGGACGCTTGATCATCGCCATCTGCTTGCGCTCACCGAGGCGTTGGCGGAAAGTGACGCGGCGCGCGTATTAAGTGAGGTCGCCAGTCTGGCTGAGCAGGGCCCTGATTTCAGTGGCGTGCTCGATGAACTAGGCGGCGTCTTTCATCGCTTGGCGATTGCGCAGATGGTGCCTGATGCGCTCGATAACAGTCACGGTGATCAACGCGACCTGTTGGCGCTGGCGCAGCGTTTCACCGCTGAAGATGTGCAACTCTATTATCAGATCGCTCTGCAGGGGCGCGGCGATATGGAGTATGCGCCCGAGCCGCGTACAGCGCTTGAAATGACCCTACTGCGCATGCTGGCATTTCGTCCTCAGGGCGTTCCGAAGCCAGCGCAGACTCCGCTGCCGATGCGTGGTGACGCTAGCGCACGTCCTCAGCAAGGAACGCGGGAGTCGCAGGAAAACGGTGCGACAACCCGCAGTAAGGATGCAGGCGATGAGGATGCAGTCCCTGCGCCTGTGTCCGCATCGCCTGGATCGCCTGTTAGAGAGACAAGCGAGTCAGAGCACTTCCATGAGAACCGTGATTATCCTGCGATGAGTGGTGCATCGTATGATGACCATGATGGCGATCACGAAGCCGCCACTGCACAGGCGTGGGCCGATCAAAAGACGGTAGCGGCTGACCCGCTGCCCGCGGCATTCACTGTACGTGACGATGTCTCTTCAATTGAAGATGTACCGCCTTGGGACGATGAATCCGTCCCACTACAGGGTAATTACGAAGATGTACATAAGGCGGTAGAGGCGCCTAAAGATATCAGCGCTGAGTCAATGCCTGTTCATGAGCAACATGGCGCGGATACCTATTCTGAGCAGTGGCAAGCCGAAAAGATAACTGACACCGGCACTATTGCCGTTTCCGCCGATGCTGCAGCGCCGACAGCACCGGTAGCGCCGATGCCACCATCTTCCTCGGTGCAGGGTGAGATTACCCATGCGCAGTGGCTTGAGCTTTTTCCACAGCTTGGACTGAGTGGCATGACGGGCAATCTCGTCGCGCACTGCATTGTCTCCCATGATGATGGCAGCACGCTTAAGCTGATTCTCGATCCCTCACAGGGTGCGATGAACTCCGACATTCATCGTGAGCGCCTCGAAGCGGCACTATCAGACGCTGGCTGTGCCCGTCGAGTAGCGATCGAGGAAGGTGCCATACCCGAGGACTGGGAAACGCCCAAGTCCCGGCGTGACCGTGAACTGGCCGAGCGACATCGACGCGCAGTTGAAGCTTTGCGTCATGACCCGCATATCAAGGAAATCGAGCAGCACTTTGCGGCTCGTTTGTTGGAACAGAGCGTGACATCCTTCGAGCAGGAGCGTTGAGTTTGCCCGCTTACGTTCGAAACGATAGTGCAGTGTGATTTACCTATATTATCTATCAGACAGTTTCTACCGAGAGGTGACAAGCATGTTCAAGGGCGGCATGGGCAACCTGATGAAGCAAGCTCAGGAAATGCAGGAAAAGATGCAGCAGGTACAGGAGGAGATCGCCCAGCAGGAAGTACAGGGTGAAGCCGGTGCCGGAATGGTCAAGATCACCATGAATGGTCGTCACGATGTCACCAAGGTCGAGCTTGATCCTTCAGTAATGGAAGAAGACAAGGATTTTCTTGAGGATCTGCTGGCTGCGGCGGTCAACGATGCCGTACGTAAGGTCGAGACGAATTCCAAATCGAAGATGGAAGACATCACCAATGGTATGAACCTTCCGCCTGGTTTCAAGATGCCGTTCTGATGACATTTTCTCCGCTGGTTGATCGACTGCTGGATGCGCTGCGTGTGTTGCCAGGCGTAGGGCCCAAGACCGCTCAGCGCATGGCGATGCATCTGCTCGAACGTGATCGTGAGGGCGGGCAGCACCTTGCCCGTGTGCTGGAAGAGGCTCTTGCACACGTCGGCTATTGCCAGCAATGCCGGAACCTGACTGAGCATCCGCTTTGCGCGATATGCGAAAGCTCACGCCGTGATGATAGTCAGCTGTGCGTGGTCGAATCGCCGGCTGACCTGCTGGCGATCGAGGAAGCAGGTGGCTTTCGTGGCCGTTATTTTGTGTTGCATGGCCACCTTTCGCCGCTTGACGGCATCGGCCCCGGTGATCTGGGGCTTGAGCAGCTTGAGCAGCAGGTCAACGCAGGCATGGTTGAAGAGATCGTGCTGGCCACCAACCCGACGGTCGAAGGCGAAGCTACGGCGCATTATGTTGCCGAGCAGCTGCGTGGTTATGGTGTGCGCTTATCGCGTCTGGCCTATGGCGTCCCGATGGGGGGCGAACTTGAGTACGTCGATGGGGGCACGCTGTCGCGGGCATTCGTCGGACGACAACCTTTTAGTGAATGAGTCTTGCTGAGAACACGTACGACATGATTTCTATTGAGCGGCACTGGGTCGCGACATCTGAGGCGCTGAAAAGTGCCTGTCAAGCGCTGGCCAATGTCGACGTGATCGGCGTAGACACCGAGTTCATGCGTGAGACGACATTTCATCCAATCCCTGCGCTGATTCAGCTCGGGACGCGGGAATCCGTCTACTTGATTGATCCTCAGGCCGTGGCGCCCAATGCGGAGCTAAAAGCGTTGATGGGACCTGATGGCCCATTGAAGCTGTTGCATGCCTGCAGCGAGGACATGGATATTTTTTCTCTCTGGCTGGGAGATGTGCCGCGTCCTCTGGTCGATACGCAGATCGCTCAAGGGCTGCTGGGGGGTGAAACCGCAATGAGTTACCAGCGGCTAGTCGCCTATTGGCTTGATGAGAATATTCCCAAGGATGCAACGCGCTCGAATTGGCTGGCGCGGCCCCTTTCTGAAGAACAGTGTGCCTATGCTGCGCTGGATGTAGCCTATCTGCCCGATATATGGAAGGCACAGCAAGAGCGGTTGCGCCAATATGATCGCTTGGGCTGGCTTGAGGCCGATTGTGCACAGCTGGTTGATGCCGCACGTACCCCTCGCGACGACTCGCAGTGGCTGCGTCGACACCGCCAAGCGTGGCGGCTTTCACCCCGTCAGCTAGCTCTTTTGCAGCGCCTTTCTACCTGGCGTGAAGGTGAGGTGCAGACTCGCGATATTCCCCGTGGCCGGCTCGTTTCTGACGCGTTGCTGTATACGATTGCGGAAACAATGCCCAAAAATCGCTATGAACTGGCGCAGATTGAGGATATCAAGCCGACCATGGTCAAGCGTGAAGGCGACGCCATTTTAGCGATTGTGCGCGAAGCGCTGGCGCTCGATGAAGATAGCTTGCCTGAAGCGTTGCCATCCCCATTGTCACCACCGTTCAAGAAACGGTTGAAAGCGTTAAAGAAAGTGGTTGCGGCACGTGCGGAAGGGCTTGAAATCGAGCCAGAGCTGCTGGCACGTCGACGCGAGCTGGAAACATGGGTGGCCGCTGATCTGGCCAATCGCCCTTTGCCGATCAATGAGGGCTGGCGCAGCGAGCTACTCGCCGAAGAGGTCCGCAAGGCGCTCATCACTCTTGAGGAAAACGCATGACAGAGCGATTGATATGCCAGGTATTCAAAAGCACACGCAAGGATGAAATGTATCTTTATGTCGATAAGGCGCGTGGCTTGCAGGATATCCCCGAGGCGTTAAGCGCGATGTTCGGGCGCCCCGAACCCGTCATGACGGTGCTGTTGACGCCGGAAAAGAAACTGGCACGCGCCGATGCTACCAAGGTGATCGAGACGATACGCAGTCAGGGGTATTATTTACAGATGCCGCCGCCTCGTGATGAGTCGAAGCTGGACCCTCATCGTGCGCCGACGCAAGATCGCTATTGATGACCTCCGTTCAGTTGAGGCCGGCGATGCGTGAAAGATTCTGGGAGCGCCTGACGCTTGAAGAATTGACCGACGAAGAATGGGAAGCGCTCTGTGACGGGTGCGGACGCTGCTGTCTGGTCAAGATCGAAGAGGAAGATACCGGCGATATCGCAACGCTCAATGTCGCCTGTAAGCTGCTTGATATTGATAGTTGCCGTTGCAGCGATTATCCCAGCCGCTTTTCACAGGTGCCTGAGTGTACAAAGCTGTCGCTTGATAACGTCGAACTCTTTCGCTGGTTGCCCGAAACGTGCGGTTATCGGCGCATGGCGGAGGGGAGAGGGCTGGCACGGTGGCATCCGTTGCGTTCCGGTGATCCCGAGCGGGTCCACCGTAAAGGGATCAGCGTGCGTTCGTTTGCAGTATCCGAGCGCGACGTTGACGAAGAAGATTATGAAGATCACATCATTGCCGTACTGCCGATCGAGTATTGAGAGGCCGCCACGGGTGTGTATGACTGCATGTAAAAAGGCCCGCCACATTCATTCGTGACGGGCCTTTTTTCGTCAAGGGTGCTCAGGGATGCTCGACTAGTCCTAAGGCCCAAAGGATGTACGCATCCTGGCGAGCATTGTCTTTCCATGCACTAAAGCGCCCAGACGCGCCACCGTGTCCCGAGGTCATATCAGTACGCAAAAGCACAGGGCCGCGTGCTGTACCGATTTCAGTCAGGCGGGCGTACAGCTTTGCCGGTTCCCAGTAAGGCACACGTGAGTCATGCCAGCTGCCCTGAAGAAAGACGGTAGGGTAAGGAGCCGCTGACAGGTTATCGAGCGGAGAGTAGGCGCGAATTCTGCGCCGCGCATCCGTCTCGCCGGGGTTGCCCCATTCACTATACTCGGCCGTGGTCAGCGGCAGATCCGGATTTTCCATGGTGCGCAGCACGTCAACAAATGGAACATCAAGTACCGCTGCGCAGAACGCTTCAGGATCAAGGTTCAAACTCGCGCCCACCAGCAGGCCGCCGGCACTTGCACCATAGGCAGCAATGCGATGACCATCGGCAATGCCACTATCGACCAGTGCATTGCGCGCGGCAATAAAGTCGTGAAAGCTGTTTTCCTTGTGCTCAAGCTTTCCGGCCAGGTACCACGGTTCACCGCGATCACCGCCGCCGCGCACATGTGCGACAGCAAAGGCAACGCCACGGTCGAGCAATTCAAGGCGTGCAATCGAGAACCAGGGGTCCAGCACCTCGCCATAGGCACCATAGCCGTACAGCAGCGTCGGGAGCGGACTGCGACCCAATACATCCTTGCGTGCGACAATCGAGACCGGTACACGCTCACCATCCCTTGCGGTTGCCCATATTCTGCGGCACTCGAGGTGTTCGGGCTGAAGGCTGCCATACAAGGGTTGCTGTTTAAGCAGCGTCCGCGTATTGCTGTCGAGATCAAACTCCGTCCAATGCGGCGGGGTTGTGAATGACTCCTCACGCAGACGCAGCTTGCGCGCATCGAAGTGCGGTGTATCGCCGAGCATTAGGCTGCAGGGCGTTTCCGGCAGCGGTAACCAGAAGTCGCGCCGTTGGGTATGGGCATCTTCTGCTGATGTATCAAATTCGATCAGGCGCAGGTGGACCTGCGCTTCATTGTGATCGCGCTCTGTCAGTACGACACCCCAGGAAAAGGCGTCAATGTCTTCAAGCGTGGTTTCCTGGCGGTGCGTGATCCATGGCTGCCAATGCCCGGGGGCGTCCTCTGTTGCGATATCGAGCTGAAAATGAGGCGCCTTGAGGTTATGCAACACATAAAAATAGCCGGGCCGATGCTCCAGGCTGTACTCGACGCCGGTCTCGCGCGGTCTGACACAGCGCGGTGGCGTCTCGGGCGAATGCGCGGGGATCAGATAGCATTCCGAAGTGTCTTTTGATGCTGTTTCAAGCATCAACCACTGATTTGAGCGGGTCTTGCCCAGACCGACCCAGAACTCGACATCATCTTCCTCGAACAGACATACGGGCTCACCGCCTTGACGGTCGAGCCGCCATACGCTGGCCGGGCGCTGAGTAGCGTCGTAGCGTGTAAACAGTAGCGTGCGATCATCCTCGGCCCATGTCAGCTCAGGACCGATGTCGCGAATCAAGCGTATCGGCTCACCATCGGGAAGACGCCGCAAATAAAGGTCGTAATATTCGTTGCCCTGAGTATCGAGCGTATAAGCAAGCCACTGCTCGGAAGGCGAGAGCGTGAGATCGCCCAGCTCGATAAATGCCTCACCTTTCGACATGGCTTCTAAATCGAGCAGCTTTTCATGCGGTGTTTCGGCATCGAGCGGTTTACGCCACCAGACCGGATAATTGGCGTCACATGCTGTCTCACTCCAGTAAGTGTAGTGATCGAGAGGCGTAGGCAGGCCGGTAACAGCAAGCTCTCGACGTGCGAGATGCCCTGTGTATAGCGTTTCGGTAAGCGCGCTCAGCGGTGCGAACCACTGATCGGCCTCTTCGTTGGCGGCATTTAAAAATGCTTCGACTTCGGCATCGTCGCGATTTTCCAGCCAGTGCCAGTGGGGATCATCGGCGCGCCGGAAGCGAAGCGTTGGAGAGTGAGTAGACGGCTGTGCTTTCATAGTCTGAAGTGTAACATGGCAGATCAAAGATCGTTTACGAGGTTGAGAATGCTGATTTCCGATTCACTGCCACTACTTTGGCTCTGTTATGGCGTCTTGTCACTGATCGTGCTCGCTGCAGGTTATTTCGGCGTATCGTTCCTGCCTCGGTTACCTCGCTGGGCACTGGTGGGCCTGGTGGCTGGCCTGCTGGCAACGCCTTCGACGTTCTCCGTACCTGGGCCCGAGAATCAGCTCGGCTATTCTGGCTGGGCACCGGCGTTGATTGTCGCCATTGTCGGTCAGCTTCAGCATGATACGGGACAGATGGCCGGAGCAGGTGCGCTGCTTCTTGTGGGAATGGGGATAGGTGCTGCCCTTGGCGCTGCGATTGCTCTGAAACGTCGTCGTGATGATGACGAAGATGATGAACACGATAGTAATGAACGTCGGCCCGTACAGCGCCACGCTGGACAGGCACGTCGTGAACCATCGATTTGAACAGGCGGTGAAGCAATGAAGGCAATGCAGCAAGTCCTCCTTGGTATGCTTTTGTGCCTGTGCTGGAGCATGGCGAGTGCGCAGGATGCAAATTCGCAAGACAACAATGCTGCCGATGTCCGGTTGTTGATCGATGTCTCCGGCAGTATGAAAGCCAACGATCCGGCCAATCTTCGTGCCAGTGGTGTGCGTCTGCTTGTCGATTTGCTTCCGCTGAACACCCGAGCAGGGCTTTGGACATTCGGCGCTCGGGTGGCCAATCCACTTCCCATGGATAACGTCGACGACAGTTGGCGCCAGAAGGCACTGGCGGTGCTTCCTCAGCTAAGTGACTATCAGCAATTCACCGACCTTGAAGCGGCGCTGAAAAGCGTAACACCAGAGGGCCAACGCAATAACACGCGGCACAATCATGTCATTCTTCTGACGGATGGCATGGTCGATATTCCCGCAAACGGCCAGGACAAGGCCGAGCGCGACGCCGCTTCGCGTCAGCGTATCCTGACGCAACTGGCACCACGCCTGGCAGGTAATGATGTCGTCGTGCATACCATTGCGCTGTCGCACAATGCCGATGCCAATCTGTTGCGAGATCTGGCCCAGCGTACAGGAGGGCTTGCTGCGGTGGCGGAAACGTCTGAGGCGTTGCTGCGCTCGTTTCTCGACGTCCTTGATCAGGTCGTGCCGAGCGAGCAGGTTCCGCTTATCGATGGACGCTTCTCCATTGATGATCGTGTCGATGAGTTTACCGCGCTGATCTTTCATGATGATACGGCCGCACCCATTACCCTGGTGGGGCCCAATGGTGAACGTATCCAGCGAGACGATGTGGCCAATGATAGCGGCGTGCATTGGCGCGGCGATCGTCGCTATGACCTGATTACCGTGCCGTCGCCGACGCCCGGTGAGTGGCATGTCGAAGGGCAGGTGGGACCTGGTAGCCGCATCCTGATTACCTCCTCACTTATGCTGAAGACGTCGTCGGTTTCGGCCACGCTGTATCAGTATTTTGATGTACCGCTCGACGCCTGGCTCACTGAAAATGGTGAACCCTATGCAGCTGAAGGTGATATGACGGTAAGTGCGCGTCTACGCGACAACAATGGTAATGAAATATCCACGGTGCTCACGCGGGATGAAGATGGCCATTATCGCGGAACGCTGGTTGAGCCTGAGTTGTTGGGCAATGCTCGTTTGAGCGTATTGGCCAGCGGCGCCGATTTTCAGCGTTTGCGCGTTCAGAGTGTCAACGTTGCGCCGGCCATCAGTGCAGCGCTGGCACCCGATCAGTCATCGATTGCACTGCAGGCGGCACACCCTCGCCTTGATAGCAGTAACACGACGCTTACCGCAACGTTGCAGGGCGAGTCGCTTGCGGTCGAGACGCGTGATGATAAACATTGGCGTGTTGCACTACCGGCTGATCTGCCTGAACAGTCAGTTCCCGTGGTGCTGGACGCTCAGGTCACACTGGACGGCGAGACGCGGCATATTCCGCTGCCTCCGGTACGATTAAATGAAGAGGCCCGTATCGGCCTTTCCGGTGCTTCGCTCGACCGCGCTGCTGTCAACGCTGAACAGTTGCCCGATGAGCCGCAGCAGGAGAAGAAAGTCCAGGACCAGCAATGGTCGCTGCAGCGGGTATGGGAAACGCTCAAGCCGTGGTGGCCTACGGTTGAGCGCTATGTTCAGGAGTATGTACGCAAGCCTTGGGTCTGGGCTGTGATAGGTGTTTTGGTACTGTTATTTCTGATAACGGCTATGCGTCGTCGTCAGCAGAGGCGGCGCCGTCGCCAGCAGAGGAGAGAGCCGCATGTGTGAGTTGATCGGCTTGAGTGCCAGCAAGCCGACAGACCTTTGCTTCAGTCTGACAGGCTTCTTTCCGCGCGGCGGGATTACCGGCTCCCATGTGGATGGTTTTGGCATTGGTTTTTTCGAGCCGGGTGGCTACCGCGACTTTCACGACATTCTACCGGCCGCGCGTTCACCTGTAGCGCGGTTGTTGTGTGAATATCCGATCGAAAGCACCATTGCGTTAGGGCAGGTGCGACAAGGAAATGTCGGCGAGACGTGCATCGAAAACACGTATCCTTTCAAGCGCGAAATTGGTGGGGTCTGCTGGAGTTATGTGATGCACGGCCAGATTGAGCGGCCCGAGACGCTAACGCTGAGTGGACGTTTCCAACCATTGGGCTCCACTGATGGTGAGCGCGCCTTTTGTTGGCTGCTCGATCGGTTGTATGAGTTTAGTCTGTCAGCACCGTTCACGTTCACCTCGCCCCAATTGAGTGCCGCCTTGCACATCTGGTGCCTGCAGTTACACGAAATGGGGGTGTATAACATGCTGCTGTCAGAGGGTAGCCGGCTTTACGCTTTCTGCTCCAAGCGTCTGACGTACATTACGCGGCGCGCCCCTTTTGGGCAGGCGGCGCTGAAAGATAACGCATGTGAACTTGATCTTGATGCGCAGCTCGATCCGGACATGGTGGCAACGGTCGTCGCTACCAACCCGCTGACCGATGAGGACGGTTGGGTGTGCATGACTCCAGGCGAGCTGGCCGTGTTTCACAACGGCGAACAGGTTGAATTACTCAAGGATAAGCGAAGAGCAAGTTAAAAGGCCTGTTGTTTGCTTATAGCTGTTTGCATATAAAGAACGCCCACGTCTCACATTGAGAGGCGGGCGTTTTCTGTTTAACAATCAGCGCTTACTGATTGAGTTCTTTTTCGGTAAAAAGCCCTTCGAACAGTGGGCCTGACAAATAGCGCTCGCCGCTGTCGGGCATGATGACGGCAATCGATTTGTCCCGATATTCAGGATCTTCGGCCAGACGAAGTGCAGCAACCATGGCTGCGCCGCATGAGACGCCGCAGAGAATGCCTTCTTCGCTCATCAATCGACGCGCCATGGCCATGGCGTCATCGCCAGTGACAGCCTCGACGCGATCGACCAGTTCAAGGTCGAGGTTGGTGGGGATGAAGTTGGCGCCAATGCCCTGAATCTTGTGCGAGGCTGGCGTGATGTCCTCACCGCGCATGTGCTGGGCGATAATCGGTGATTCGGCGGGTTCGACCGCTACCGAGTAAAGCGCCTTGCCCCGTTCCTTTTCGAAATAGCGAGATACGCCAGTAATGGTGCCGCCGGTGCCAACGCCCGCCACCAGCACATCGAGATCGCCATCGGTCGCTTCCCAAAGCTCAGGTCCGGTCGTCTTGAAGTGAATCTCGGGATTGGCCGGATTGTCGAACTGCTGAGGCATGAAGTAGCGCTCGGGTTCGGCATCGCGCATTTCGCGCGCCTTGTCGACGGCGCCCTTCATTCCTTTTGCCGGCTCGGTCAGTACCAGCTCGGCCCCTAATGCCTTGAGCACCTTGCGGCGTTCCAGACTCATTGAGGAGGGCATGGTCAGAGTGACCTTGTAGCCACGCGCTGCACCTACGAAGGCCAGCGCAATGCCGGTATTGCCAGAGGTAGGTTCGATGATCTCCATGCCGGGCTTCAGGGCGCCGCTTTTCTCGGCGTCCCATACCATGTTCGAACCAATCCGGCACTTGACTGAAAGTGCCGGATTGCGTGCTTCGAGCTTGACATACACTCTGGGATGGCTGGTCAGATGATTGATCTTGACCAGTGGGGTATTGCCAATGGCTTGTGAATTGTCCGCAAAAATCTGGCCCATGAGGTGAGACGCTCCTTCTTCTTAGTCAATGTCACCAAGCCTAAGACGAACGGCTAGGAAATACCATGCTGGAGCGGATGTCAGGTTATCTTTCTATCACAATGGATAATGATGAGTCTGGGGAATACGCCTATGCTCCATAGGAACCAGTGCCGGGCAGCGGCGGCGTTTTCGTTTAGAATCAAAGTATTTTGACAGTTGTTAGAGGATAGTGGATGACCGAGCAGGCCCAGGTATCGACCGTGAGCGGCCCCCCTCTGAAAAATGAACAGGGCTATGCTTCGATCATGGATGTCATTGAAACGGCTTCGCAGCGCTATGCCGCGCATCCGGCTTTTAGTTGCATGGGGCATACGCTGAACTATACAGAGCTGGATCGCTTGTCCAGACGCTTTGCGAGCTGGCTGGTTAACGAGACCTCGCTTGAGCCGGGCGACCGGTTTGCAGTTCTGTTGCCCAATGTGCTCCAGTATCCGGTGGCTGTATTCGGGGCACTGCGTGCGGGACTGGTAGTGGTCAATACCAATCCGCTTTATACCCCGGAAGAGATTCAGCATCAGTTCGAAGATGCCGGTGTAAAGGGCGCGCTGATCTTTGCCCACATGGCGGACAAGCTCGATAAGGTCATTGAGAAGACGCAGGTCGCGCATGTGGTGATTACCGAAATCGCCGATCTGCATCCCGGGCCCAAGCGCTGGTTTTACAATCTTGGTGCCAAATACGTAAAGCGTCTGGTACCGAAGTACCGCTTACCTAACGCCGTACGATTTCGTACCACGCTGGCAAATACGGGCAATACCGACCGGGCACCACGGCGCGACGGAGACGATCTCGCCGTGCTGCAGTACACAGGAGGGACAACCGGCGTCGCCAAGGGAGCGATGCTGAGCCATCGCAATCTGATTGCCAACATGCTGCAGACCGGGCAAGTGTTGGAAGGGATGTTGAAAGAGGGACGCGAGACCATCATCGCGCCACTGCCGGTCTATCATATCTATACATTCACCTTGAACTGCATGTTTGCCTGCAAGACCGGTAATCACAGTATCCTCATTCCTAACCCGCGCGATCTTGATGGCTTCGTCAAGACGCTGCACAAACACTCTTTCTCTGTATTTATCGGCTTGAATACACTGTTTGCAGCTCTGTCCAAACGCGATGATTTCAAGGCGTTGGATTTTTCCAACCTCCGGATGTCCGTCTCTGGTGGAATGGCACTCAGCTCGGCGGTGGCGCAGCGTTGGGAGGCGATAACGAATTGCCAGATTCTTGAAGGCTATGGAATGACCGAAACATCGCCGGTGGTATGCGTCAACCCTCCCGAAGATATCCGGCTGGGTACCATCGGCCGGCCGGTGGCAGATACACAGCTCAAGGTCATTGACGATGCAGGAGAGACGCTGGACATCGGCGCGTCAGGAGAGCTGTGTGTGAAAGGACCGCAGGTCATGAAGGGCTATTGGAATCGGCCCGAGGATACCGCCAAGGCATTGTCAGCTGATGGTTGGGTGAAATCAGGCGATATCGCCGTGATTGCCGAGGACGGTTTCGTTCGTATCGTCGATCGCAAGAAAGACATGATTATCGTGTCAGGGTTCAACGTCTATCCTAATGAAATTGAAGACGTGCTAATGGCCCATCCCGATATCATTGAAGCGGCAGTGGTCGGTATACCCGACGAAGCATCGGGTGAAGCGGTCAAGGCATTTATCGTCACCAAGGATGACAGGCTCGATCAGGCCAAGGTGCGCGCCTGGTGCAAGGAGCGCCTGACAGGTTACAAGTTACCCCGCCACGTTGAGTTTCGTAACGAACTGCCCAAGAGTAATGTTGGCAAGGTGTTAAGGCGCGAGCTGCGTGACGAGGCCAGACAGAAGTCGCATGTGTAGGCGAGCGGACATGCTAGCGCTACAATAGCGGTAATCCCATCTATATCATCCTCATGCAAGGAGACGGCCCGGTTTCCGGTGCCGTTGATAATCATTGCATGAGGATTTCCATCGTCATGAGGACGTCTTGAGCGATACCGCAATCGATTCCCGTCAAAAACTCGACGTGCTACGCCAGCGACTCGACAAGTGTTTGCTGGCGGATGCACATGACCAAGAGCGCCGTCTAGCCAAACTGATCGGCCGACTGGCGAGCAACAAGCCGGTCGACCGCGCCTTGGCTGATATCGAGCGTCATATTGAGCGCTCTGAAGCTGCCGTCGAGAAACGCCGTGCCCAGCCCTTTACGCTGCAGTATCCCGCTGAGCTGCCCGTTGCTGAGAAACGCGACGATATCCTGACCGCGATCCGTGATCATCAGGTAGTGGTGGTTGCCGGGGAAACGGGTTCGGGGAAAACCACCCAGCTGCCGAAGATATGTCTTGAACTCGGACTTGGCCGCCGTGGCCTGATTGGCCATACCCAGCCGCGTCGGCTTGCGGCGCGTTCGGTTGCCACACGTCTGGCCGAAGAGTTGGCCGTACCGCTGGGCAATCAGGTCGGTTATCAGGTGCGCTTCACTGACCAGACCGCCGATACCACCCTCATCAAGCTGATGACGGACGGTATTTTGCTGGCCGAGACCCAGCATGATCGTGACCTTGAACGTTACGAGGCGATCATTATCGATGAGGCTCACGAACGTAGCCTCAACATCGATTTCTTGCTTGGGTATTTGAAGCGTCTGCTTGAGCGGCGGCCTGACCTGAAGGTCATCATCACCTCCGCGACGATTGATGTAGACCGCTTCGCGAAACATTTTGCCGGACCTCAGGGGCCAGCACCGGTCGTTGAGGTATCAGGGCGTACCTACCCGGTTGAGACACGTTATCAGCCATTGGCGCGGGAAGAGGCCGATGAAGAAGACCTGACGCTGCAGGAAGGGATTTTGCGCGCCGTGGAAGAGGTACAGGCGATCGAGCGTGAAAAACGCTGGTTTACCGGACCACGGGACGTACTGATCTTTCTACCTGGCGAGCGAGAAATTCGCGAAACCGCCGATACGCTACGCCGTGCCCAACTGCGCGACACGGAAGTGCTGCCGCTTTATGCGCGGCTATCCAATGCCGAGCAGAACCGGGTGTTTTCTCCGCATACCGGACGACGCATTGTACTCTCGACCAACGTGGCCGAGACATCGTTGACCGTCCCGGGGATTCGTTATGTCATTGACCCTGGCCTGGTGCGGATCAGCCGCTATAGCTATCGCGCCAAGGTGCAGCGTCTGCCCATCGAGCCGGTCAGCCAAGCCAGCGCCAATCAGCGCAAGGGGCGTTGTGGTCGTATTGCTGAAGGGGTCTGTATTCGCCTCTACAGCGAAGAGGACTTTCTGTCGCGCCCCGAGTACACCGAGCCGGAAATCCGGCGCACCAATCTGGCGTCAGTCATATTGTCGATGCTGTCGCTCAAGCTCGGCGACATTGAGAAATTCCCCTTCGTTGATGTACCCGACAGCCGCTTCGTCAAGGACGGCTTTCGCCTGTTGCATGAATTAGGCGCTGTCGATGAGCAGTTTCATCTGACCACGCGAGGGCGCCAGTTGGCACGGCTGCCTATTGACCCTCGTCTGGCCAGAATGGTGCTTGCTGGTGGTGAGGTAGGCAGCCTCAAGGAAACGCTGATCATCGCCAGTGCGCTATCGATTCAGGACCCGCGTGAACGGCCGGCAGAAAAGCGTGAGGCGGCTGACCAGGCGCACCGTCAATGGCTTGATCCGGATTCCGACTTCGCAGCCTGGCTCAACGTATGGCGCGGTTTTGAGGAAAAGCGCGAAGAGCTCTCCGGCAGCCAGCTCAGACGGTGGTGCCGAGAAAACTATTTAAGCTACATGCGTCTGCGTGAGTGGCACGATACTTATCGCCAGCTCAAACAGCTGACGCGTGAGCTTGATTTAACCGAAAACGTTGAGCCGGCCGATATCACCCGTCTTCATCAGGCGTTGCTGGCTGGTCTGCTCTCCAACATTGGTCTGCATCATGAAAACCGTGATTATCTCGGCGCGCGCAATCGCAAGTTCATGATCCATCCCGGGTCGGGGCTGGCCAAGCGAACGCCGAAGTGGATCATGGCTGGCGAACTGGTCGAGACCACACGCTTGTTCGCCCGTGAAGTGGCGGCGATTAAACCGGAATGGGTTGAGCCTTTAGCCAGGCATTTGACCAAGCGCAGCTATAGCGAGCCGCACTGGGAGATGAAGCGTGCTCAGGTAGTGGCGTTTGAGCAGGTAACCCTGTTTGGCCTGCCGATTGTTGCGCGTCGTAAGGTGCATTATGGCCCGCTATCGCCTGAGGAGGCGCGTCAGATATTCATTCGCGCAGCGCTGGTCGAAGGACAGTTTCGTACCCAAGGCGCGTTCTTTGAACACAATCGCGCCTTGATCGAGGAAGTGGGGGACCTCGAGGATCGCGCGCGCAAGCGCGACATTCTCGTTGATGAGGAAACGCTGGTCGATTTCTACGATGAGCGTCTGCCAGCGGATATCTACAATGGCAAGAGTTTTGAACGCTGGCGCAGCAAGGCGGAGCAACACGACCCTCAGGTGCTGTTTCTCGACAAGCAGACACTGTTGGCCCGTGATGCCGAGGAGGTGACGGTTGAGCAGTACCCTGACGAGTTAGAGATCAAGGGGGTACGCTATCCGCTGACTTATCACTTTGCACCAGGGGTAAGTGATGATGGGGTGACCATTACGGTGCCGGTGTCGATGCTGTCAACCTTGCCTCGCGAGCGTCTTGACTGGCTGGTGCCGGGGCTGCGCCGCGAAAAAGCTATCGCGCTGATGAAGTCTTTGCCGAAACAGTATCGCCGTCAGGTAGTGCCCATTCCTGATTGGGTTGATGCAGCGCTTCAGGCCTTGGTGCCCAGTAATGAAGTTTCGTTGAGTTCGGCATTGACGGAATTCATGCGTCAGAAGACAGGTGTACGCTTGTCACCGGATATGTGGCGCTACGATCAGCTCGAGACGCATTTGGTCATGAATGTGCGCGTTGTCGATCATGACGGCAACGTGCTGGGTGAGGGGCGTGATGTTGATGTACTTGAACAGCGCTTTGCTGACGCGGCGCTTCAGAGCACGCAGGCGCTTGCCGGCAGCGAATTGGCGCAGAGCGGACTTACACACTGGCCACGTGGTCATCTGCCAGAGACCTATACCCAGTCGCAGGCGGGCATTCGTGTAGAGGCCTATCCCGCGCTGGTTGATGAGGGGGATACGCTGGGCGTTGAGCTGTTCGACCATCCGGGCAAGGCAATTGTCCGGCATCGGCACGGTATCAAGCGTCTGGCAATGCGTCAGCTACCTGATCAGGTCCGTTATCTATCACGTGATTTGCCGGGGCTTGAACGCTGCGCGCTGCTCTTTACCAACGTGGGTAGCAAACGACAGTTTATTGATGATTTCGTCGAGGCGACCTTCCTGCAGGTATTCGCCTTCGATCCGCTGCCACGCGATGCCGATGAGATGAAGGCACGTATCGAGAAGGGTCGGGAACTTCTTGTCGAGCATGGTAATGAGCTTCTTGCTCAGGTTGAACGAGCCCTTGAGGGCCATCTGCGTGTCAGCAAGCTGCTCAAGGGTAAGGTCAATTTTGCCCTGGCGCTGACATTCTCCGATGTGAAGGTGCAATTGAAGCGTCTGGTGCATCCCGGATTTATCAGCGAAGCGGGAGAATGGCTCAAACACTATCCGCGTTATCTGGAAGCCGCTGAGATTCGACTTGAGAAAGCACCGCGCGAGATGCGTCGAGATCAGCTGGCGATGGAGGAGGTCAATGCCTTCCAGCGGCGTCTGGATGAGCGACGTGATCGCCGTCATGGGTTGATTGATCCGGAGCTTATCGACTTTGGCTGGTGGCTTGAGGAATTTCGAGTATCACTCTTTGCTCAACAGCTCGGAACGCAAGCACCGGTGTCGGGTAAGCGGTTGGAGAAACGCTGGCGTGAGCTGACGGAAGGGTAAGCGTCAGCTTAATCAACGCTGAAGGACGAGGCGGCCAGGTTAGTTTCGTGTTTGCGACGTTGCAGGGAGGGCGATATCTTCGCCGTTCATGTTGCGATCGAACAATTTTAGTATCGCTGGCATGTGTCTGGCTAATAGCGTGCTGATAAGCGCAAAATCATGTCATAAAGTAAGCTTTTTAAGTCAGGAGCGCGTAAAGTGCTTTTGCATGATGGAGGCCGTTACGTTCTCCTCCTTGGATAGGTAAGCAGGATGATAGTGCCCGGAGCGATACTTTTCTTCTCTGAGCGCTATGAGTGTCGGAACCCTTGGGTTTGCTTGAGCATTGCAACCTGCAGCGCATGGGCCTATGCGTCGAGACAGATGGTATAATTTTGTAAGGTGACTCATGAATTCATGGATAAGTTTAGCGGCCGCGACGGCAGCTGCAGTATCGCTGACGGGTTGTGCAGGCACGCAGACTCAGGACGCTAACCCTAACGACCCATGGGAAGGATTTAACCGCGGTGTTTTTGCCTTCAACGATACGCTTGATCACTACGCGTTAAAGCCTGTTGCTGAGGGATATGATTACGTGACTCCTGAACCGGTTCAGACAGGCGTCGGTAATTTTTTCAATAACCTCGGTGAGGTCAGCAACACTCTTAATAGCGTCTTGCAGTGGAAGTGGACCAATGCGGGTATCTCCACCTCACGCTTCGTGATTAATACGGTATTGGGGCTAGGTGGCGTGCTTGATCCAGCAGGCCGTATGGGTCTGGAGCGTCATGATGAAGATTTTGGCCAGACATTGGCTACCTGGGGTGTCGGTCAGGGACCTTTTGTGATGTTGCCGCTGTTGGGCCCAAGTACGGTACGTGATACGGCAGGGTTTCCGGTGGACTGGTATAGCGATCCGGTCGCATATGTCAAAGATGACACCACGCGTTGGGGAGTGCGTGCTGTACATCTGGTCAATACGCGTGCTGCCCTGCTCGAGCAGGAGAAGCTGATGCAAGGCGATCGTTACAGCTTCATCCGCGATACTTATTTGCAGCGTCGTCAGTTCCTGATTGACGATGGCAAGCCCGGTAAAGATCCGTTTGCCAGTGGGGATTTTGGTGATATCAACGACGACGATTTTGCGCAATAACACCTTTGCAAGGAAAGTGACTTCGCGCTATGCCTAAGTCCATTCCGGTGATTGGCCTTGTTGATCAACCAGGGGCTGATCGTGATGCGCTGCTTGACGAACTGCAACGCGAGCATCTTTTTGATGTGATTGCGGTGGATCAAGTCGTGGATTTGCCCGAACAGCTCGACGGGGTGGTGGCTCATGCGCGAGTGACCACTCGTGAGCAGTGGGCGCTCCTTGCGAATCGCTGTCCCACGATCATGGTAAGTGAGCATAAAAACGACGCTGACCTGCTTGCTGCCGTTGATGCTGGCATAATTGATTATGTCATCGACCCTCTGGCGCATCGCTTGGTACTGTGTCGCCTGTTGAGTCGTGCGTTGGAATATCGGCGCATGGCGCTGGCGAATAAACGCGATCGCGAGCGTTTGGAGCAACTTAACGAGAAGCTTGAAACTCATCTCGCGTTGCTGCGTCACGATTTGCATGCCGGTGGTCAGATACAGCGCAAGCTGTTGCCACCAAGCCAGCAACAATTGAACGGCGTCCAAGGAAGTTACTGGCTGGCACCTTCACTTTACCTGTCAGGCGATTATCTCGACTATCAAGTGGTGGGTGAACGTTACACCGTGTTTTGTTTTGCCGATGTATCAGGCCATGGCGCTTCTTCAGCATTTGTCACGGTACTGCTCAAGGCGCTGTTCCAACGCTGGCAAGGGCTCTGGAACGGCCGGTCTCCCGAGGCTCTGCCCGCACGCTGGCTGGCTCGCATCAATCGCGAGCTGCTGGGCACAGGCGTCGGCAAGCATGCTGCGTTGTTTATCGGTGTGATCGATCGCGAAACGCGTAAACTTCACTATTCGTTGGGCGCCCAGTTGCCGATGCCCTATTTAAGCGCCAATGGCAATGTGACGGTTTTGGAAGGCGAAGGGCATCCGGTGGGGCTTTTTCCCGATATCGAGTACCCCGCTTACTGCGTGACGTTGCCCGAGCAATTCACATTATGGCTATGTTCCGATGGTGTGCTCGATTGCCTTCCTGGCACTAATCTTGAAGAACGCTTGGAAGCGCTTCGAAGCCGAATAGCCGAGGCAGATGACATCGCAGCTTTTCGCGCTTCGCTGGCGCTGGCTGATGCTCTGCCAGATGATCTCACCTTTATGACGTTATCCGGATTCGACGATGGATGAGGGACGGATCCAGGCCGCTTTTGAAAAGGGCGTTTTTGTCCTTAAGCTGTCTGGAGATGTGCGCTTGACGCTATGTGCGACCCTGGATCAGCAGGCGCAGTCGCTTGCTGAATTGCCAGGGCTCGACAAGGTGATCATTGACCTGCGCCTAGTCAATAATATGGACTCCACCGCACTGGGGTTTTGCGCCAAGATAGCACTGGCCGTACGTGCGCATCTGCATGCATCCCCTTTGGTCGTTGTGCAGCATCCTGACGTTATCAGAATGCTGGAAGTTATGGGGTTGCGTGACTATGTAACGATTGTGGAGACGCCCACGATGGAACCCAGCGTGTTAAATGAGCTGCCACCCGTCGAGAGTGGCGAGGAAGAATTGCGTACTCGTATTCTTGATGCTCACCGTACGCTGGGTTTGCTCAATGAGCATAACCGTGTTGAGTTCCAGCCGTTGATCGAGCTACTTGAGCAGCAACGCGGCTGTTAGTCATCCTTGAGGAAGGATCGATCTGCCCACTAGTTATAGTGGGTTTCACGATACGGTTGCTGTCAGGTAATAAGCGGATACGCGTTCCATAGCGCGTGTGCCGGATGGCGTCATGAGAGTATTTTGTCAAACCCTGCCTTTTAGTTAAGGAGCTTCGCTTGCAACTCATAGGTGCACGGCGCCTGGCATTGTTGGTCGCGGCCAATACAGCGCTTGCGCCGCTGGCTATTGATGCCTATCTGCCAGCAATTCCCGCGCTGGCTGAGCACGTTGGTGCCAGCGTTCATCATACCGAGCTATCCATTAGCGTCTTTCTACTGGGGTTTGCGCTCGGGCAACTCATTTTCGGTCCACTTTCGGATCGCTTAGGGCGTAAGCCCGTGCTGCTGGGCGGCATTACAACGTTTATGCTGGCGAGCCTGGCCATTACGCAGGTCAACGACCTGCAAATGTTATGGCTGTTGCGCTTCATTCAGGCGCTGGGTGGCGGGGCGTGTGTGGTGAATTCTCCTGCTATCGTACGTGACTGTTTTCAAGGGCGTGAAGCAGCCAAGGTGCTTTCAACAATGGTGCTGATTCTCATGTTAGCGCCGCTTGCTGCACCCTCTATCGGCAGTATGTTGCTGCTGATGGGCGGGTGGTGGCTTATCTTTGCGTTTCTAGGCGTTTATGCCGCCTTTTTGTTGTGGCTGGTGATTACGCAACTACCCGAAACGAAGCTCCGAGAAGCCCATCCGCCTGGCGTACGCCAGGTATTGCGCAATTATGCCAGTGTACTGAAGCATCGCGAGGCGATGGGCTATATTGCCGCCGTCGCATTTTCCTTCGCTGGACTGTTTGCCTTTATCACCAGCTCCCCTTATGTCTATATCTCGTATTATGGGGTTTCGACTTCGGTATATCCTTTTCTGTTCGGGGCTAACATCATTGTCATGGCGGCATCGAACCGACTCAATATTCGTCTGCTCGGTAAATATTCGCCTCAGCGCCTGTTGCGTATCGGGCTCGGCATTCAGTTGACTGCAGGTATTGCGCTGGTACTGGTCATCGCGGCCGGTCTTGATACCGTGCTGGTCATGATGGTTTTGATCATGATGTTTGTTGGCGTGGGCGGACTGATCACCCCTAATGCAGTCTCGGCGATGCTTGACCATTTTCCTAAGATGAGTGCGACTGCCAATGCGGTGCTGGGCAGCCTTCAGTTTACTACGGGGGGATTAGTTGGCTTTTTGGTCAGCGGTTTCGAAATCCCCAGTGTATGGCCAATGGTTATAGGTATGCTGGGTGCTAGCGTGCTGGCTAATATACTGATACGTACGCTGACGCCTAAAGTTAGTAAGGCTTGATGAATGCCACCATGGCTACTTTATGACTATGGTAATGATAAAGCATTGGTTGTGAGGCCGTTTTACCACAAAGAGATGCCTCAAAAGGCTCAAGTAAAAAGCGTTCTGATAGGACCCGTGCCAATAACTGACTGATAGATATGAGTTGGCAGAGGTAGTTGTCTACTCATGATGAGGTTGAAACTGTCAAATAAGCGGGACGCTCATCTCACAGACCAATTTGGTCTTATGGCAAAGCAAGAGGTGGTCATGGAAGACCCTGAAAAGAAAGCGTCGCACTTTCCTTACCATCTGGTGCTTACCTGTGCCTCGCTGGTTGTTATCGTTGCGGGGCTGAAGCTCGGCACGGCGCTTTTCGTACCGATCCTGTTGGCTACCTTTATCGCGGTGTTATGCGCACGCCCCGTTGAGTGGTTACATCGCCGGGGATTAGGAGTTACCTGGTCGGTATGCTGTGTACTGATCGTGCTTGGGCTGGCATTAAGCTTATTTACCTCTCTGGTCATCAGCCGCTTGAGCGAGTTCAGCGATGAGGTGCCGAAACTTGAATCAGAATTACGCCATCATTATGCGGGACTGCTGGGCTGGTTTAATGATATAGGCATTCCGATCAATCCCGATGCTACGTCACAGTTGCTTGATCCCACTACCTTGACCCAGATGATGCCAATGTTACTGGGCGGCATTGGCAATGTTCTTTCGCAGAGCGTGATCATCTTCATCATGATCATTTTTCTTCTGTTCGAAATTCTCGACTTTCCAAATAAACTGGCACTTGCCGTGCAGCGTCCTGATGCGAGCCTGAAGCGCTTTACGCAATTTTCTCTAACCCTTCAGCGTTACCTGATCGTCAAAACCATCATCAGCTTGATTACCGGTGCATTGGTTAGCCTTTCCTGTGTGCTGCTCAAGATCGAGTTTGCTTTTCTCTGGGGGGCATTAGCCTTCTTTCTTAACTACATTCCCAATATCGGTTCGATTCTGGCCGCGATTCCAGCAGTAATGCTGACCTTGGTCATGCCTGATGGAGGAGGGGTTAAAGCACTGCTGCTGGGAGGGGCGTATACGGCGATCAACTTCCTGTTAGGCAACCTGATCGAGCCGCGTGTGATGGGGCAGACGTTGGGTATGTCAACCTTGGTAGCGTTCTTGTCGTTGGTCGTCTGGGGATGGATCTTTGGCCCGGTAGGCATGTTCCTGTCGGTGCCCTTGACGATGTCGCTCAAGATAGCGCTCGACAGTCATCCTGATACCCGCTGGTTATCGATCATGATTGGCCCAACGCAGCGAAAACCGAAACGTAGCTGAGGCTAGCAGCTTTAAGTAAAAGCAGTCTTAAATAAAAGCGGCCTGCCTTCTTTCGAAGGCAGGCCGCGTCTCATCAAGCTAGTGCTAGTATTCAAATCGCCACATAATAAGCAATCATACGGTTAAGGTGTCAGGCCATACGACCCTATGAATGCCATCAAACGTCTTTAAATATTTTGATCAATAAACTGCGTCAGTTGAGGCTTGGATTGTGCGCCGACCAATGAAGCGACCTTGGTGCCGGACTTGAACATGACGACGGTAGGAACACCACGGACGCCCTGTTCAGCAGCAATGTCAGGTGCATCGTCAACGTTAATGCTGACAACCTTGACTGCGTCAGATTTCTCTGCGGCGACTTCCTCGACAACAGGCGCCATCATCTTGCAAGGGCCGCACCACGGCGCCCAGAATTTCAGAAGAACCGGCTTATCTGACTGCAGTACTTCCTGTTCAAAATTAGCATTGGTGACATCGACATTATTTGCCATGGGAAGATCTCCATATCATTACGCTGCTAAGCAGCTTTGTGGGTGATGGTAGCGGTTGCAACTCAGTGAGGCAAATGCGTTGATGTCATGATGATGATATAGGCGCTCAATGAGCCGCTGCAAGTCAGTGCACATTCAGGAAAAAGCATAGTGGATGCCTAATCCAAGTAGCAGGGTGGTCAAGAAAGCGCGTAGCAACTTGTCCGGGACATGCTTCGTCATCATCGCGCCAAGATGAATGGCGGGTATAGAACCTATTAGTAGGGCCCCCAGCAACCAAAAGTCTATGTTGCCTAGAAAAAGGTGTCCGGCCCCAGCGACAAAGGTTAGCGGTACGGCGTGGGCAATATCGGTGCCCACAATACGGCCCGGACTGAATTTGACGTACAGCAGCATTAATACAGCAGTGCCGAATACACCGGCACCTACTGAAGATAGCGTGACGCAGACTCCTAGAATCAATCCTGAAATAATGGTCAGGGTTCTCGAATGACGTGACATCCATGCGTCATGATTGGCAGCGTAGCGCTGCAATGGGCCGCGAAAGATCAAAATAATGGCGGTCATGATCAGCATGATGCCCAGCATGCTGGTAATGAGTTCGCTGTATCCTTTGGCATCGGCGAAAAATAGATCCAGCACCACTACGGTAACGATGGCGGCCGGAACGCTCCCGTATGCCAGCCAGCTCATGACCCGCCAGTCGATATGGCCCTGGCGCTGATGGCTATAGATACCGCTGAACTTGGTGATAGAGGCGTAAAGTAGATCGGTGCCGACAGCAACATGGGGGGGGATACCAAACATCAGCAGCAAGGGCGTCATCAATGAACCACCGCCAATACCTGTGAGGCCTACCGCGACGCCTACTCCGGCACCGGCGAGTACGTATAAAATAAAGTCTGTGAAATGCATCAGCTATCCTTGAAGCTGTCCTGATACCTATAAGGTCGGATCTATAATTTACGCGGACGTCGATATATCCGAAAGGAATCATTGTTCATTATTTTATTGCTTGATAGCATTAAAAAAGTGATCTCGTCAGGAGAGATGAGCTTTGAAGCTTCAACAATTGCGCTACATATGGGAGGTCTCCCGTCATCAGCTGAACGTTTCAGCTACGGCGCAAAGTCTATTTACCTCCCAGCCGGGGATTTCCAAACAGATTCGCCTGCTTGAAGATGAATTGGGCGTTGAGATATTTGCGCGTAGCGGCAAACATCTGACGCGGATAACGCCTGCCGGTCGTTCAATCATCGAGCTGGCAGGCAGCGTGTTGCGCACGGTTGAAAACATCAAAAATGTTGCTCAGGAACATAGTGACAACCGCCGCGGCAGCTTATCGATTGCAACGACACATACTCAGGCACGCTATGCATTGCCGCCGGTGATTCGAGAGTTCACGCAGAAATACCCGGATGTGGCGCTGCACATGCAGCAGGGGACACCCAAGCAGATTGCCCAGATGGTGTCGGAGGGGCTGGCTGATTTTGCCATCTGTACCGAGTCGCTGGAGCTATTCAATGATCTGGTGCTGTTGCCTTGCTACCGTTGGAATCGCTGTATCCTGGTGCCGCGCGATCATCCGTTGGTGGGTACCAAAAAGCTGGGGCTCGAGCAGTTGGCTGACTACCCGCTGGTCACTTATACCTTTGGTTTTACCGGGCGTTCACAGCTTGATGATGCGTTTCGCGAGCATGACCTGACGCCTAATGTCGTACTGACCGCTTCCGATGCCGATGTCATCAAGACGTATGTCCGGCTTGGCATGGGGGTGGGCATCGTCGCGCATATGGCAGTCGATCCAGTCGCAGATCGTGATCTTGTCGTCATTGATGCCAGCCATCTGTTTGCTAGTTCGACGACCAAGATCGGTATCAGGCGCGGCACCTTCATGCGCAGCTACATGTTCGATTTTCTGCAGCGTTTTGCCGCACACCTGGATCGCGATACCGTCGAAGCAGCGCTTTATGCTGGCCCGCGTGCCGATCAGGCTTTATTCGAGCATGTCGAGTTGCCGGTTCGCTGACGTCAAGCTCTGGTGCTACGCAGCACAATGCTGGCAAATCGCTAGGCTAAAAAAACGCCTGACTATCAACTAGTCAGGCGTTTTTGTCTGCTGGCATTCAGCCATTAGCTCAATGTTCGATATGCAAGCCACACTCGCGTGTTTCTTCACCCTTGGTAGGGTCGAAATAATCGAAGTTATTGGGCAGGTCGTGCGCGACAAGATAGTCATACATATCTTTTGATGACCAATGCAGCACCGGTGCGACCTTTATCAGCCCATCTTTGTTGATACTGACCGGCTGCATCTGGGCGCGGGCCGCCGTGTCAGAAGCACGTAGCGCCGTAAACCAGACAGTAGGGTTCATCTCGCGCAGCGCACGCTCAAACGGTTCGAGTTTGACCTCCTGTGTGAAGGCGGCATGGCGTGGGTCGTCCAGGCTGGGCAGCTCACCCTCGACTGCTTCACGGTGGGCGCGGGTGCGCTTGGGCAGATAGATGATACGGTTCAATCCCAGCTTTTGCGTCACTTCGTCAGCGAAGGCATAGGTCGCTGGCGTGTTATAGCCTGAATCCATCCACACGACGGGAATGTCAGGCTGAACGCGTGACACCATATGTAAAATGACCGCCTCGAAAGGGCGGAAATTGGTAGTGCAAATGGCTGGCTTGCCAAGGCCGAGCGCCCACTCGACCAGTTTTTGTGGATCATTGCCTAAATCACGGTTGATGGCATCGAGATCAAAGTCCATCACTCACTCCGGTAAGTAAACTCATGATCGCAAGGACAGGTAACCTCACGATCCTCCAAGGAATGCATCTACCCTAGCAAAAAGCCGAGTACGACACCCAATAGCGATTGGTTCGAAGCTTAGAGCGCCCTGACACGACAGATCAGTGTTCGCGTTCACCCAACCGGCGCGTGGCGGCCAAAGGCGTAATCCGAGGTGGCTCGCCTTCTGGCCATTCAACATGCGTTTCTATGGCGTAAACTGCGCGCAATCTGTCCGGCGTCAGCACCTCATGCGGTGAGCCGGTAGCTTCGGTACGGCCGTCTTTCATGACCCAGATGTGGGAGGCAAAACGCGCCGCCATGCTCAGGTCATGGATGGCAATAATGATAATCATGTTGCGCTCGCGCGCCAGGCAGGACAGCCAGTCAAGCACTTGCAGCTGGTGATGAAGATCGAGTGCGCTGGTAGGTTCGTCCAGCATGAGAAGACGTGGCGAGCGCACTATGGCCTGAGCGATAGCGACACGTTGACGCTGACCGCCAGAGAGCTGGCCGAGCTCACGCTCGGCATAGTGCTCAAGCTCCAGAGCATACAGCGCATCTTGAGTCAGTTGGAGATCATTGCTGCGTTGGCCGGGCAGCGCCACGGTACGTCGTGCCAGCAACACGGCTTCAAATACGCTGAGGGCCGCACGTGAGCCGACATCCTGAGGCAGGTAGTAAAGGCGCGAAGCACGTTCTGCAAAGCCGAGAGACGACATGTCATGATCATCAAGCATGATGTTGCCACGTGCGCGCTCGATGCCGGCGATGGCCTTCAGCAATGTCGATTTGCCGGCACCGTTGGGCCCGATCAACGCAGTGACTTCTCCCGGTCGGGCATGAAGACCGCTGACATCATGCAGGATTTGCGTGCGACCTAGCGTGGCAGAGAGATTCTCGACGGTCAGACTCATCACCACAGCTCCTTGCGACTTTTCAAAATCAGTGAGATGAAGAAGGGCAGGCCGATGAGTGCGGTAATGATGCCAATGGGCAATAGCACGCCAGGGATCAATGTCTTCGACAAAATGGATGTCAGGGACATCAATAGTGCTCCGGTCAGGGCCGACATCGGTAGAAAGATGCGTTGGTCTTCACCCACCAGAAGCCGTGCAATATGGGGGGCAACCAAGCCGACGAAGGGCACGGCACCGACAAAGGCAACGGCCGTGGCAGCCAGCAGCGAGCTGCACATCAGTACCGTCAGTCGCAATCGGCCGACATTAACGCCGAGCGCTTTAGCGTGAAGGTCTCCCAGGCGCAATGCCGTCAGACGCCAGCCCGCGCTGAAAAAGAACGGCAGCGTGATCACCAGGGCCAATGCGGCGAGTCCAACCTTGGGCCAGCTCGAACGTGACAGTGAGCCCAGTGTCCAGAAAATCAATTGTTGCAGCGCTTCGGCCGAGGCGATGTATTGCAAAATGCCCTGCAGGGAATTGAAGAAAAACATCAGCGCGATGCCCATCAGTACCATGGTCTGGATGCTGACGCCACGCAACCGGCTGATGCTCCAGATGATCAAGGAAGAGAACATCGCCAACACGAAGGCGTTGATGGTGGTCAATAATGGGCCAAAGCCGGGGATGACTGCGAAACCCAGCACAATGGCAAGCGCTGCACCGAAGCTCGCGGCTTGGGTGATGCCGAGATTGAAGGGATCAGCCAAGGGATTATTAAGAATGGTCTGCATTTCAGCGCCAGCGACGGCAAGCGAGGTGCCCACCACGATGGCCATCAGCGCGACGGGCAGGCGAATTTCCCAGATGACAACGGCCAGAATGCGCGGGGCCTCACTGGGATGGATGACGGCAGTAATGATGTCCTGCAAGGGATAGTTTCCGGGGCCGATCGAAATATCGGCAATCACGGCGCCTATCGTCACGATGACCATCGCTGCCAACAGCCAGTAATGACGCCGACGGCGGGCGTGGTAACGACTGATACTGTCCTCGGGAGCTGGGTGATGTGTTGCTGCGGCAGTCAGGCTACGGGGCATTGCAGACCCTTTGGAATGTGGATGAAGCGGTGTTGTGCTACCGGGGCGCAGGCTATTCGTCTGAGTCCCAAGAAGGCGTGTACCACAGATTGCGGCACCAGTATGACTGCCACCATGGCAGCTCGTGCCGTACGAAACGCATAAAACAGATGATGAACACACGCCAACAATGCGGTCGAAAATCGTTCTCAATCATAAACGTCAACGGGAAAGGGGTACAGTCGCGATACCGACGGCAGCCGCATATCGTCGTAATTAGCCTTCAGTTTTTTCAAGTGCGGCGATGAGACGCCCGGTTTTAGCCAAGGTTTCATCGAATTCGGCTTGTTCATTGGAGTCAGCGACAATACCGCCTCCTCCCCAAAGGTGAAGCTGTCCCTGACTAGCCACTGCTGTACGGATCACAATGGAAGTATCCATGTGACCGCGAATATCGACGTAACCGATGCTGCCGCAGTAAAGGCTGCGCTGAAAGGGTTCGAGTTCATCGATGATTTGCATGGCCCGTATCTTGGGCGCGCCGGTGATCGATCCGCCGGGAAAGGCGGCCGTCAATGCATCGAGTGCGTGATGCTCAGTGGCCAGTGTGCCGGTTACCGTACTCACCAGATGATGAACATTGGCATAACTTTCCAGTTTTGCGAGAGCTGGGACATGAACGCTTCCAGGTGTCGCGACACGGCCAATATCGTTGCGCAACAGATCGACGATCATCACATTCTCGGCACGGTCCTTGGTGCTGTGTTGTAGATCGTGCGCAAGCTGTGCATCCAGCGCGGGCGTCACGCCACGCGGACGGGTGCCCTTGATCGGCTGGGTCAGTATCTCACCATGATCGATACGCAAAAAGCGCTCAGGCGACAGCGATAACACGCCGCACTCGCGGTTTGAATCGTCTGGCCAGGTCATGAATGCAGAAAAGGGCGTTGGGGTGGCCTCGCGTAGTGCTTGATAGGCGTGCCACAAATCCCCCTGGTAGGAAGCCGAGAAACGTTGAGCAAAATTGACCTGATAGCAGTCGCCACTATGAATATAGTGCTGGATTCGATGAAAGCGCTGGCCATACGCGGCACGCGTGATGGTCGGCTGAAAAGGTGACGCTAACGTGAAAGGCCGGTCAAGCGGAGGGGGCTGCGCCAGCCAGTTTAGTACCTGCTTGCGGCGTTCCGGTGTTGCCAGTAGCCAGCAAGTGCGCTGCTGATGATCTTGCACGATTGACCAGTCATAAAGGCCGAGACGACAGAGCGGAAAGTCGATATCGGCAACGGCTTGAGTAGGCAACGGCTCAACAACACGTCCGAAGTCATAGCTCCAGAAACCGATCAGGCCGGCAGTGAAGGGTAGCGATGTCTCCGGCAGAGTAAGGTCAAGCTGTGCCAGTAGCTCACGCTGTGCCTTGACCGGATGTGGAGACAGATCGGGATACGCGTCACAGCTTACCGCGCCATTTTGATCCGTCGTAAGCAGGGAAAGCGGATCGCTCGACATGATGTCGTATCGCCCGCTCGAGATCTCCGGTCGGCCGCTATCGAGTAGAACCGCGCCCGGCCGCTGACGCAGCTGAGCAAAATAGGCCAGAGGCGAGCGATGGTAGGTCAACGGATGGCATTCTAGGCGTTGCGGCATGAGGGGCATCCATCTAGATTAAACGTGACGCGCCATTCTATAAGTGGGGCGGCGATTTGTCCGCCGCTTTGCATGGCAAGAGAATAGCCCCCCCTAGATCGAAATCATCATGCGCCAGTCGTTTTTTCAGCAGTTTAACCATCATCAGGTTAACGTGACGCTCTCTGACCAACATCTTTGCTGGCAGCGTCTTGAGCGGCAGTATCCCGAAAATGTAGAGCCGGGCCGCGCGTATCCATTGTTGATGTTGCACGGCGCCGGTGTCGCGGGGGTACTGACCTGGGGGCCGTTTTGTCCCCATCTTCATACACGCAGGCAAGTATTCATTCCGGACCTGAGAGGAGCGGGCGAGACCCGCGCGCTTCAGGGGCGTGAGGATCCCTTCGAGCTGGATCAGGTAGTCGATGACATTATCGGGCTACTTGATCATGAGCAGCTGGCTTGTGTCGATGTGGTCGGCTATTCCTTCGGCGGATTGGTGGCAATGCGGCTCAAGCAGCGCATGCCGGAGCGGGTCGCGGCAATCTCTCTACTGGAACCGGCAATGCTTGAGCGAGCCGATCACGCCATGATGGTACGCGTGCGCGAAGGCTATGCTGAGGCTGCCGAAGAAATTCGTAGTGCGCCCACGCCAGAGCTGGGAATCACTCGTTTCCTTGATTTGATTTCACCGCATCGCTCACGTAATCCACGTGTAGAGAGAATGACCATAAGCCGTCTGGCACGACGCCATCTCGGGTTCGCTAACGCTCTCGATTGCGTGACTCATGCAGTAAATACGCTCGACCGTGATGCACTGCTCGTTGCACAGTGTAACGTGACAAGTGTGGTGGGCGGCAAAAGCTTGGCTGCCATGAAGAGCTATCACAGCGAACTGGCGGCTGCGCGAGCTGACTGGACGTTCATTGAGTTACCGGGAACCGATCACTCTCTGCCTTTTCAAAAGCCGCGGCGGCTGGCCTCTATAGTGGGTTAGTAGCGGTGGGGTGGTGACAAAGGGTTCGCGCTGTGAGTGTTGACAATTAAGAAGTATGAATAGTCGCATACCACTAAAGATAAATAGCAATCTGACTTGGTATTGCTTGATTAGTTGCTCTGTTAAGTTATCTTGAGCGATGTTCTCAATTGTTGACAATGAGCATGACTGAATTTAATCAGGATCCCGCTTCCCCTGAAGTCCGTACGCTCGCCGAGCGCGTCTTCCAGCAGTTGCAACAAGCTATCGTTAAGGGCGAGTTGCCTGCCGGCAGCAAGATTACCGAGCCTGGACTTGCACGTACTTATGGTATTTCACGTGGGCCGTTGCGAGAAGCCATGAGGCGCCTTGAAATGCATCGCCTGATTGAACGCGAACCTCATGTGGGGGCCCGTGTCGTCAAGCTGTCGATGCGTGAGCTACTTGAGCTTTTTGACTTGCGTGAGGCGCTTGAAAGCATGGCGGCACGTCTTGCTGCGCGTCATATGACGGCTGACGAGGTCAGGGCGCTGCGTGAAGTGCTGAATACGCATGAACGTCAGAGCGATATGCAGCAGGGTGAGGCCTATTTTCAGCGCGAGGGAGACCTTGATTTTCACTATCTGATCGCACATGGCAGTCACAACCGCATGCTGGTGAGAATGCTATGTGACGATCTTTATTATCTGGTACGGCTGTATCGAACCCAGTTCAGTGCCAAGGGCGCACGGCCACAGCGGGCGTTTGTCGAACATCATCGCATTGTCGATGCCATTGAAGCAGGCGATGAAGAACTCGCGGAAATGTTGATGCGTCGCCATATCACTGCATCGCGCAAGAGTGTGGCCGAGCGCTATGCGATGGCTCTGGACGATGAGGATTACAACGACCCTATTTCTCGGAGGCGCACGCCATGAGTCAGCTTACTCCCGGTGCGCGTTTTCGCGCTGCACTCGACGCTCATCGTCCCTTGCCTATTGTGGGTACGATCAATGCCTATACCGCTCTCATGGCGCAGAAGGTAGGTCATCAGGCGATTTATCTGTCGGGAGGCGGTGTGGCCAATGCCTCGTTCGGGTTGCCCGATCTGGGAATGACCACATTGAATGACGTCACCGAAGATGCACGCCGGATCACAGCTGCGTCTGAGCTGCCGCTATTGGTCGATGTCGATACCGGTTGGGGCGGGGCGTTCAATATTGCACGTACGATCCGTGAGATGGAACGCGCCGGCGTGGCGGCGATTCATATCGAGGATCAGGTGGCACAGAAGCGCTGTGGTCATCGTCCCAATAAGGCCATCGTCTCGCAGCCGGAAATGGTCGATCGCATCAAGGCGGCGGTCGATGCCCGCGTCGATTCCGATTTCTTCATCATTGCCCGTACCGACGCCTTCCAAAAGGAGGGGCTCGATGCGGCGATTGGGCGTTCACAGGCGTGTCTCGCGGCCGGTGCCGACGGCATCTTCGCCGAGGCAGTGCATACGCTGGAGGACTACCGTGCCTTCTGTGACAGGCTCGATGCTCCCGTACTCGCTAACATCACCGAATTCGGCGCCACGCCGCTGTTCAATCAGCAACAACTGGCTGAGGTCGGCTGCCGCATGGTGCTCTACCCGTTGTCGGCGTTCCGCGCCATGAACGCCGCAGCGCTTAAGGTTTATCGCAGCATTCTCGACAACGGTGATCAAAAGGCTGTGGTTGAGCTGATGCAGACGCGCGATGAGCTTTACGAATTTCTTGATTATCACGCCTATGAAGAAAAACTCGACGCGCTCTTTTCTTCGGCCTCTGCCGATGGGCATCAGTAACCAAAAGGGCCAGTACGTTCAAGGAGGCACGCCATGGCAGGTAAGGTTCTTGCTGGTGCGGGATTGAGAGGCCAGAGCGCAGGTGAAACAGCGCTGTGCACGGTGGGCAAGGAGGGCTCGGGGCTAACCTATCGCGGCTACGATATTCACGATCTGGCCGACAAGGCAGGTTTCGAGGAGGTCGCTTACCTACTGCTCAAGGGTGAATTGCCCAAACGTGACGAGCTGGCTAACTATATCGGTAAGCTCAAGGGGCTGCGCGCATTACCCGAGGCGCTCAAGAGCGTGCTTGAACAGATTCCGCGCGAGGCGCATCCGATGGATGTGATGCGTACGGGTGTCTCAATGCTCGGCAACCTTGAACCGGAAATGAGCTTTGATGAGCAGCAGATGCGGGCCGATCGCCTGCTCGCCGTGCTGCCCTCGATCCTGCTCTACTGGTATCGCTACTCTCATCACGGCGAGCGTATCGAAACTGAGTCCGACGACGAATCGATCGGCGGGCATTTTCTTCATCTGCTACACGGTCGGCCTGCAAGTAAGTTACATGCCGCCGTGATGAATACCTCACTTATTCTTTATGCCGAGCATGAGTTCAACGCCTCGACGTTTACGGCGCGGGTCTGCGCCTCGACCCTGTCCGATCTGTATTCCTGCGTGACGGCAGCCATCGGTTCGCTGCGTGGCCCACTGCATGGCGGAGCCAATGAGGCAGCGATGGATATGATCGCTCAGTGGCAGAGCCCGGATGAGGCGGAGCGTGGTCTCAAAAGCATACTGGCAAACAAGGGGAAGATCATGGGCTTCGGTCATGCGATCTACTGTGACCATGACCCGCGTAGCGATATCATCAAGGCCTGGGCCCAGCGGCTCGCGGACGAGACGAGTGATGAAACGCTCTTTACCGTCTCCGAGCGCTGTGAGCAGCTGATGTGGGACGAGAAGAAGCTGTTTCCCAACGCGGATTTCTATCACGCCAGCGCTTATCACTTCATGGGCATCCCAACCAAGCTGTTCACGCCGATCTTCGTCTGCGCACGGGCCGCGGGCTGGTGCGCCCATGTTTTCGAGCAGCGCGCCAACAATCGCATCATCCGTCCGAGCGCTGACTACATCGGGGAGCACCAGCGTGAATGGGTGCCAACTGAGCAGCGCGCTTAAGTGTTTAATAATTGAAATAACAAGAGATTATCTGGATGAGTACTAATGTCGATGTGAATGTGCGCCCCGATTATGACGAGGTACTGCAGAAGATCGCTGACTATGTGCTTGGGTATCACATCGACAGTGTTGAGGCGCTCGATACGGCACGCAGCTGTCTGATGGATACGCTGGGCTGTGGTCTGTTGGCGCTGCGTTTCCCGGAGTGTACCAAGCATCTCGGTCCCCTCGTTGAAGGCACGGTAGTGCCACATGGCGCACGGGTACCAGGTACTTCTTTCCGGCTCGATCCAGTCAAAGCAGCGTGGGACATTGGTTGCATCATTCGCTGGCTCGACTACAACGACACTTGGCTGGCGGCAGAGTGGGGCCATCCCTCCGATAATCTGGGGGGCATTCTCGCTGTGGCCGATCATTTGTCACAAAAGCGTGTCGCTCAGGGTGAAGCGCCACTGACCATGCGGGCCGTGCTCGAAGCGATGATTATGGCCCATGAGATTCAGGGCGTACTGGCGCTGGAGAACTCGTTCAATCGCGTCGGGCTTGATCACGTCGTGCTGGTCAAGGTCGCCTCGACGGCAGTTGCAGCCAAGCTGATGGGCACTGATCGTGAACAGCTGCTTTCCGCGCTGTCTCACGCCTTCGTCGATGGGCAGAGTCTGCGTACCTATCGTCACGCACCCAATGCTGGTTCGCGCAAGAGCTGGGCGGCGGGGGATGCGACGTCACGTGGGGTCAGGCTGGCTGATATTGCTCTGCGCGGAGAAATGGGCATTCCCAGTGTGCTCACCGCGCCGCAGTGGGGCTTTTACGATGTGCTGTTTGCCAAGACCAACAAGGATCAGCGGCTGAAGACGGAGGCGGAGCGGACTTTCAAGCTGCCGCAGTCGTTCGGTACCTACGTGATGGAGAATGTGCTGTTCAAAATCTCCTTTCCGGCCGAGTTTCATGCCCAGACGGCGGCCGAAGCTGCTGTACGCCTCTATCCCCGGCTTGAAGGCAGGCTTAACGAGATTGAGCGCATCGTGGTAACTACTCATGAGTCGGCGATTCGCATCATCTCCAAAGTCGGGCAGTTAGCCAACCCGGCCGATCGCGACCACTGCTTGCAGTACATGATTGCCGTACCGCTTGTCTTTGGTGAATTGAATGCCGAACATTATGAAGATGCATTCCATCACGCCCATCCGATCATCGATCAGTTGCGCGGCAAGATGGAAATTGTCGAAGAGCCGCGTTACAGCCACGAGTATCTTGAAGCTGACAAGCGCTCGATTGCCAACGCAATACAGGTATTCTTCAAGGATGGCTCAAGTACCGAACAGGTCGCGGTAGAATATCCGCTGGGTCACCGCCGCCGCCGCGAGGAGGGGATACCGCTGCTGGAGGCCAAGTTCAGAGCAAACCTGGCGACCCGTTTTCCGACACAGCGCTGTGAGCAGATCTTCGCGTTATGCAAGAACCAAAAAGCGCTCGAGGCCACGCCCGTACATCGTTTCACCGAGCTATTTTCGATCTAAGCAGTTATTCGTCGGTCGAAATATGAAGGCTCCATGATAGGCCTGAAAAGCTCTATCTTTTTTCTTTCAAAAAACCGCTTGCGCTCGAAGAGAGGGAGGCGTAAAGTACGCATCCGCTGCCGGGGACGAGTCCTTCGGGTCGGTGGCGGAGGAAGCGCAAGACATTGATTCTGTTTGGAAAATTCTTCGGAATGGC
>NZ_PVRV01000023.1 GCF_003012345.1 Phytohalomonas tamaricis | reverse complement strand
ATCCCATGCCGAACTCAGTAGTGAAACCGCTCAGCGCCGATGGTAGTGTGGGGTCTCCCCATGTGAGAGTAGGTCATCGTCAGGCATCTATACCCAACCCCGCACCTTACGGTGCGGGGTTTTTTATTTATGCCTTGCATACAAGGCAAGCGATTTGGAAAGGCGCTTAAACATGGCGCGTTTCAAAATAAACTCTTCCTCATTGAAATAGTTTTTTCCGGCTGATGTATCGATGATACTGCCGTGCCTTGGAGAGCTGAAAAGGTTAGTAAACCTGGCCGATGATGCGAAGCCTGCCTCACTTACTGTCTTCATGATCAAGGGCCGGGTGCTATCCCCAACCTAGATCCGGCTGGCATTCCTTCCCTTCGGACCCTATCTGTTGCGCTAAACGCAGAGTATCTTTATTGCGTCGCATAACTAGGCTTCGTCTTCAAATTCGTGCTGCTATTTCGCTACGATGCCAATTGCTGCATGTCGTGTGTAAAGTACGCTGGGTGATCTTTGGATTCCATTCAAGATGCATGACCCGCACCGTGCCGACTCTACGCTGCCCAACGAAGAGAACTTATACAGCGACGGGTCGAGGGGAGGCTTATAGGGTGGATGCCTGGATCGGCTGGGGGCGCACGTGACGAAACTGATGCCTAATTGGTTGTTTACGAGTTTGCTAGCCATTCCGTCAAGCCTAGAAAGGATGGGATGGCTAGCAAGGTTTTGAAGGGGAGTTCAATAGAACAAATGCCCTGTTTCAGACAGCTCAGGACTGCCCAACGGCTCGGTGCTCATAAGTAGCATTTAGCCGGGACGCTAGATAATCCGCGCATGTGACAGGCTCATATTTCGGACTCTGACTCGATATGATATCGCGTGGATCAATCACTGAGTTTGGGTCTACCTCCAGAAAAAAGGCGATCGAGTAACGTTCCTGCTGCGGTGGCCGTACTCGATGGGGCGTGGATACATAGGTGTCATTGCTCCAACGCATCATACAGTCACCAATATTACACACATAGGCCCCAGGTATATGAGGTGCCTCGATCCAATCGCCCTGCCTATTGCGGACTTCCAGCCCGGCCACGGTATCAGTAGCGAGCAGGGTTAAGTTGCCGTAATCAGTATGGGTACCTGCTCCGCCGTCCTGCCGGGCTTGCTCGCTGGCACTGGCGGGATAATGAAGCATGCGCAGGGTCGCAATGGGAGTAGCGAGATGGGGATCGAAGAAGATTTCCGGCAGTCCCAAGTCGAGACTGAAACCTCGGTGGATTAACCTCCCGAGATCTAAACAGGCATCGAAGTAGGCTTGGGTGTTAATCTTCCAGTTCGGCAGGTCCGGCCAGAAATTAGCACCTCGAAACGGCTCACCAGATTTCACTTTTGGATGGTCTTCGGGCAAATCAACACCAATATTGAAGGCCTCCTTCATATCCACGCCAGCCTTGGGATTTAAGCGTTCATCAGACATTGCCACATATCCTCTATTGTGAGGCGACAACTTGATCGACAGCTTCTGCTTCTCTTCCAGCGGCAATCCGAAGAAGCGCTTTGCCTCGGCGAAGGCGGTGTCAATGGTAGCTTCACGAATACCGTGGTCCACCACATAGAAAAAGCCCACCTCACGGCAAGCCCTGCCCAGCTGGTCAGCTACATAGCGGCGTTTGGCCGAATCATCACTTCTGAGATCCGCCACGGAAATAATCGGTAAATGGTTCATTAAAGGAGCCCTCTACATTGTTAGGTTTAGGTCATGATTCAGCTGACACAAGCAAGTGGCGTGGCGCGCTCAAACTAAAAAAGAAGGATCTTTCTAAGAATCCTGCATCATGCAGCCAGCCGGGAGAAAAGCCTGGAAATCTCTTGTTGCCACTCGTCGCGCCAGTGCTTCTTCAGCGCTTCATCCAGCCAGGCCGCTTCTAAGCTGTTGAGCGCGAGTCGCGCCAATTGCTCGGGTGGAAGGTCAAGCACCGCGTACTCTTGGCTCAGGTTAGTGCGGAACAACCCCGGGTCGTCGGTATTCAGGGTGACATTAAGCCCGGCGGCGAGCATCTGACGAATGGGGTGAGCAGCTGATGAGAGATCTCGCCATTGAGTGGTATAGAGAGTGGTGGTGGGACAGCAGGTAAACCAGATGCCCCTAGCACGGCAATCGGCGATCAACCTAGGGTCATCAACAATGTGGTAGCCATGGTCGATGCGTGGACAACCGAGCGTATCTAAAGCGCTTCGCACATAGGCAGCCGGGCCATCTTCACCGGCATGTGCGGTGGTCTGCAGCCCCGCTTTGCGTGCGAGACGGTACATTTCTTGAAATGGATCGGGGGGATAAGGGCGCTCTTGGTAATCGAGGCCAATGCCGATCACCTCGTCACAGCGGTTGGCTAGCACCTGTTCGAGAAATGCCATTCCTGCTGGTGCGCCGAGTTCTCTACTGTGCGCCGGAATTACCCGTGACGTTATATCGAAATCGGCATGGGCAGCCTGCATCCCATCGCGAATAGCTTGGAGCATCAAGGGATAGTCGATCCCGGTATGGGCATGCGGGCTGAAGAAGAACTCGACGTAACGGGCGCCATGATCCGCACAGCGCTGCAGCATCTCGTAGGTGACCTGGATGAAGTCATCAACGTCTTGCATCGACCTGCATACCAGATCGTAGACCTGAAGAAACTCACCGAGGTCGGCGAATCTGAGCAGATCTTCAGGCTTATCATGTAGTGGCAGTTCAAGGCTATGCTTGGCGGCTAGCTCAACGAGCGTTTCGATTCCTACTGAGCCTTCGAGATGCAAATGCAATTCGGCTTTGGGCAGGGCACGGATGAATGAGAGCTTATCCAATGGCTGCACCGACTTAGAGAATTCCATAACTCATCACCTATGGCTTCAGGTAGCGATGTCTGGTATGCATCCAGCGCCAGGTTGACGCTTATGGGTAGCAAATCAATTGTTGAAAGACGGGCCTTGGCAGGCATTGGCAGTAATTGGTCACTGCAGGCTTCCGTTAATGCCTTCTACGAAGTAATCCATGCGTGCCAGTTCCTTGTGGCCGAGGGTCATCCCGGCGGGCACCACCACTTTACCGGCTTGGTTACTGATAGGACCGACAAAAACATCGCGCTGACGCTGGCGTAGCTTTTCCAGCATGGCCAACGCCTTATCCTGAGCCTCTTGCGGAATGGCGTCGTTGAACGGCGACAGAGTAACAATGCCGTCGACAACATCACCCCAGTAATCCCCTCCTTTAAACGCGCCAGAGCGTACAGCGTCTATAGACTGGCGGAAGTAGGGTTCCCAGTTTTGGACAATAGCTGTGAGCTGGCCCTTGGGACCGTACTTGCGCATATCCGAGCCGTAGCCGACGCTGTAGACATGTGCGCGCTCAGCAGCCATTACTACCGATGCACTATCGTTGTGTGCTGTCACTACATCGGCGCCTTGAGCGACCATCAGTGTTACGGCTTCCATCTCTTTCTGTGGATCATCCCAAGTATTCAGCCAAGTGACACGCAAGATGGCTTTAGGATTGACAGTGCGCATGCCGAGCAGGAAAGCGTTGATATCACGAATAACCTCTGGCAGTGGGTAACTACCGATATAGGCGGCAATTCCGGTCTTGCTCATGTAACCAGCGAGGATGCCGGCGATATAGCGACCCTGATAGGTCGAAGCTAGGTAATTGCCTACATTCGGCGCCTGCTTGTAGCAGGACGCGCAGAGATAGATGGTATTGGGGTTCTGTTTCGCGGCCTGCATTATCGGATTCATGAAGTCGAAAGAAGCACCCACTACGATGTCGCTACTTTGGCGCGATAGTTGATGGATCACACTGCTCGCAGCAGTCGTCGTTAGCACTTTTTCCACGTAACGGGTTTTAAGCCCGCCCGAGAATTCTTTCTCCAATTGCTTACGGGCGATTTCATGGCCATGTATCCAGCCGACTGGATTCGAAACCGGCCCGCCATACATGAAGCTCATCTGCAACGGATTGGTGGAGTTGTTCGCAGTGGCATGGCTACTGATGAATAGAGCAAGTAACCAAAGTGGTTTCCTGATTTTTTTGTACATGTGGCACCTGAGATCTTTATTGTCGTTGGCCCTGCGAGCTTACAAAGTAGGTGTAGCGCAGACAATCGACGTCCCGTGTTTAGCGGGCCCTAGTCAAGACCATGTTCCTTACAGATAAGTTTTGTTGGCACGCTTATTGAATATTCAATGCGTCTATCTGATGGGAATTCATGTATGAAGCTGTTCGCTGAAGATCAAGTGTTCCGGTTTGGTGAAACCACCTATGAGCGGGGCGGCAGCTACGGCCCGCTACGCGGACCTTATCTCTGGCTGGCAATGCTCAATAAGGGGCGGAGCATCTTGTCGATCGATGGGCGTGAAATTGTATTGCATGCTGGCGAGGCCTGCCTGGTATGCAGTCGCGAGCAGGTGATACAGCACTTTCCCAGCGATTGCTACTGCCATGCCAGCTGGTGTGAAACGGGTGAGTTTCTCGATACACCTATGACCCAAGACCTGCTAGACAGAACGTTCGGCAAGTTTTCAGCTAGTACACGGCTTAAAGCATTGCTGGCTACGGGGCTGGAGCTGGAATACGAACGTCCGGGAGAAGCTGGCATGCTACGTGATGCGCTGGCAAGAAGCGTGTTTTATGAGTGCTTGCACTATCTTGACCTTCTGCCGGATAAACCAAGTGTATTGCACCGTTCGGTAGAAAAGGCGAAGAGCTACATTGAACGCCACTTCGCATCATCCTGCTCATTGGAGGATATCGCCGCTTATGCTTGTTTCAGTCGCCAGCACCTGACGCGGCTATTCAATGAGCAGGTTGGTACTTCACCTATACAGTATTTATGGCAGGTTCGGCTGGGCAAAGCCGAAGAGATGCTTATTCAATCCACGCGAAGTATGGCTGATATTGCTTTCCAGTGCGGATTCAAGAATCCATGTCATTTCTCTCGTATGATGCGTGAGCATTTCGGCCATAGCCCGCGGGAACTACGGCAACGGTACTGGGCGCGGATGCCTGCAACCTATCGTGGCGAGGCTTGTGATGTGCATTACTAAGATGGCTGTTACTGTTTCAACAAGCCATTTACTATAAGCCTAGTCCGCGGATGACAGTGAAAGAATACTCTACCTAATGCGCATGGGTTATCCGTGGCGGGGCGGGATCTACTCGGCGCCTTCGGATGCTGGAGCGCGGTCTACAAACGCTTCAATGCCTGGTCGGCCGCAGGCAAGCCGCTCAAGGTGTTCAATGCCCTGATCGAGGGCAAGGATGGCACTTACATGAAAGCCTATCCACAGGGCTGGCACTGCCTGGCGACGTTGCCAGCCGGGGCACCCCTCTGATCACTCACCCAGAAAAAAAGCCTGCCACAGCGGCAGGCTTTTTTGGTCATGTGTCCATCTTCTAGCCAAGAAGGCTAACAGGCAAAGAAGGGATCGATAGTAAAGAGATGGATTAATATCGTCATCAATACATATATGGGGAGGTGATGGTAATTTGCTAGTCATGGTGTACCACCCTATGGATATAAAAAGGGCCCATGCTGTGCATGGGCCCTTTCCACCAGCCTAATGACTACCCTGTACTTCTAGCTAATCATTGGATCCACTTCAGGCTTCGATCAGCCTTTGGCAACCATCGCCAATGCGGCATTGAAGGTTTCACTCGGACGCATAGCCTTGCTGGCTAGTGCATGATCTGGATGATAATAGCCTTTAATGTCTACCGGCTTGCCTTGTACCTTGTTGAGTTCATCGACGATGGTCGCCTCTTTAGCTTCCAGGGTCTCAGTCAACTTGGTGAACAGCGCTTTCAGTTCGGCATCTTCGTTCTGCTCAGCCAGCGCCTGTGCCCAGTAGAGCGCAAGATAGAAATGGCTACCACGGTTGTCGATTTCGCCGACCTTACGTGATGGTGATTTGTTGCTATCGAGGAATTTACCGTTAGCCTGATCCAGAGCTTTTGCCAGTACCTTGGCTCTGGCATTACCAAAGGTATTGCCCAAGTGCTCAAGGGAGGCGGCAAGCGCCAGAAACTCACCCAAGGAATCCCAACGCAGATGGTTCTCTTCTATAAGCTGCTGAACGTGTTTAGGCGCGGAACCACCTGCGCCTGTTTCGAACAAACCGCCACCGTTCATCAGCGGCACGATCGATAGCATCTTGGCGCTCGTACCCAGTTCCATGATCGGGAACAGGTCAGTCAGGTAATCACGCAGAACGTTGCCGGTTACCGAAATGGTATCCTGGCCTTTACGAATACGCTCCAGGGAGAAGCGCATGGCATCTTCCGGAGACATAATACGAATATCTAGACCGGAAGTGTCATGGTCTTTCAGATAGCGTTCAACTTTCTTGATCATCTGGGCATCATGACCGCGATGCGGGTCGAGCCAGAAGACGGCAGGATCGCCACTCTCGCGGGCACGGGTAACGGCCAGCTTGACCCAGTCCTGAATAGGCGCGTCCTTGGTCTGACACATGCGCCAGATATCGCCAGCTTCGACGACGTGTTCGAGCAGGGCATCTCCATTGGCATTAACGACACGTACAATACCGTCAGTCGGAATCTGGAAGGTCTTGTCGTGTGAACCGTATTCTTCAGCTTTCTGTGCCATCAAGCCAACGTTAGGTACGCTGCCCATGGTAGTCGGATCGAAGGCGCCGTTTTGCTTGCAGTCCTCGATCGTCACTTGATAGATACCCGCATAGGAGCGATCCGGAATCACTGCTTTAGTGTCGTGCAGCTGATCATCGGCACCCCACATCTTGCCGGAGTCACGGATCATGGCTGGCATGGAGGCGTCAATGATCACATCGCTAGGCACGTGCAGATTGGTTATGCCCTTATGTGAATTGACCATTGCCAGCGGTGGACGATCGGCGTAGAGCGCCTGAATTTCAGTCTCGATCTTGGCCTGCTTGTCGGCGGGCAACGATTTGATCGTCGAGTACAGATCGCCAATGCCGTTGTTGGGGTTGAAACCGGCCTGCTTAAGTTCTTCAGCGTACCTGTCGAGCACGTCCTTATAGAACTCACTGACTACCATGCCAAACATGATGGGGTCCGACACCTTCATCATGGTGGCTTTGAGGTGCAGCGAAAACAGTATGCCTTTGGCCTTGGCATCGGCAATTTCAGCAGCAACGAAGCGGCGCAGGGCTTTGCTGCTCATTACTGATGCATCGATGATCTCGCCGGTCAGAAGAGTGGTTTTCTCCTTGAGGACGGTTGTGCTGCCATCCTTTGCGACCAGCTCAATCTTTACGTCACCGCCGTTATCGATCAGCGCGGACTTCTCGCTACCGTAGAAATCGCCTTCGCTCATATGCGCGACGTGAGATTTGGAATCGGTGCTCCATTTGCCCATCCGATGAGGATACTTGCGAGCATAATTCTTGACAGAAAGTGGCGCGCGCCGATCGGAGTTACCTTCACGCAGAACGGGGTTGACCGCGCTACCCTTGACCTTGTCGTAGCGAGCCTTGACATCTTTTTCAGTGTCGTTTGCAGGCTCATCTGGATAATCCGGCAGCTTGTAACCCTGCTGTTGGAGTTCCTTAATAGCCGCCTTGAGCTGTGGAGTCGAGGCGCTGATGTTAGGCAGTTTTATGATGTTGGCTTCCGGCGTAGTTGCCAGAGCGCCAAGCTCAGCCAAATGATCAGAAATTTTTTGTTCATCGCTTAGGTAATCAGGGAAATGCGCGATGATCCGACCCGCCAGTGAGATATCCCGAGTCTCTACTATGATGCCGGCAGGATCGGTAAAGGCGTCGATAATGGGGAGCAGGGAGTGGGTCGCTAAGGCAGGAGCTTCGTCGGTAAGCGTGTAGATGATCTTCGGCGTTTTGGACATTTTTTGCGTTGACCTCTCTTGTCACAGCTAATGCATGAATCTTGAGCGGTGCGGGTTAGGCTCGGGATGCTTATAGCAAACGCCGGAAATTTAGGCTGTTCGCCTGCCTAACAATGTTATGCCCGCGAAAGCGCTCGGACCATCATGCAGGGGTTTGGATTCGGTGGGTCCAGCTTTATAGTATGTCGACGACCCAGCGGTCGCGCCAGAGTATATCAGTGCAGGCCTTCATGCGCATACACAAGCTAACGGCAGCGGTGAGCAAACAAAAGATATGCAAGTAAGAATAAGCCCTTGGCAACGAGGGTGTGCATATTCATATCATGACAATAGCTCCTAATGTCTTCGCACATCCTGATAGGCGATAGCTGTGTTCGTATGCCAGCGCGAGAGCGGGTACACTGCGCACTTTTCATGCCTCATCAAGAGCTGACAAGCATCATTTAATGAATACGCCGACCGAACTTCTCCTCTATTGCCGCGCCGGTTTCGAAACGGATCTTGCCGTAGAAATTACCGAAAAAGCTGCTGTGCTTGGTTTTGCCGGTTATCCTCTTGCGATATCTGGAAGTGGCCATGTGCGTTTTGCTACGGTCGATGATAATCCGGTCAATAAACTTCATCAGGCGCTTTCGCTGCGCTCGTTAGTATTTGCACGCCAATCTTTAGTCGCTTTTGCGCCTTTGGAGAATCTATCAAGGCAGGATCGTATTTCGCCCATTATTGAACAGATCGTAGCGAGCGGATGGAATTTCGAGGCACTTTGGCAGGAAACACCGGATACCAATGATGGCAAGGCGCTGGCCGGCCTGATCAAGTCTTTGCAGCAACCCCTAGAAGGTGTACTTAAAAAACGGGGGGCATTGAAGCGCCGCGCGGGTGGCCGTCGACTGCATCTGTTCTGGACCCATGGCGACTGTGTCCAGGTGGCGATGAGTTTCCCAGGCAATCGCAGTGAGCTGCCCGGCGGTATCCGTCATCTAAAGTTTCCGCGTGAGGCGCCCAGTCGTTCGACCTTGAAGCTGGAAGAAGCCTGGCACGAGTTCTTGCCGCGTGAGACGTGGCCCGACATGCTGCATGACGGTATGCAGGCGGCAGACTTGGGTGCAGCGCCAGGCGGATGGACGTATCAGTTGGTTCGTAAGGGCATGTATGTTTATGCCATCGATAACGGGCCGATGGATAGCGAGTTGATGCGTAGCGGCATGATTGACCATCTACGTGAGGATGGTTTTGTCTGGGCTCCGCCGCAGCGGCTCGACTGGCTGGTGTGCGATATTGTCGACCGACCAATGCGTGTGACGGAAATGGTAGAGCGTTGGCTGACGAAACGCTGGTGCTGGCAAGCTGTCTTCAATCTCAAGTTGCCAATGAAACGCCGTTGGCAGGAAGTTAGTCTGTGTCTTGAGAAGTTGCAGAATTCCTTGAAAGCAGCTGGTATCAAGGCAGAAATCGCCTGTCGGCATCTCTATCATGACCGTGAAGAAGTGACCGTTTACGTTCGCCTTCTGGACTAGACAAGCCTTACACCATAGTGTCGATCTAAATGCGACTTATTTCATTACACGAGCAATTTATGGCTGATCTACCTGCTTATGATGACGTGCTCGACACGTCAGGGCTTTACTGTCCAGAACCTATCATGATGATGCATAACCGGGTGCGAGATCTGGCAGCCGGCAATGTGCTCAAAGTCGTGGCGACAGATCCGGCCACGACACGCGATGTTCCTAAATTCTGTACGTTTTTGGGTCATGAGCTAATTGCGCAGCGTGAACAGGATGGAGACTACGAATACTTCATTCGCCTGAAGACATAACGGCTGCCAAGAGGGGGCAAGAGAAATATTTCAAAGGAAAAGGCGCCACCATGGCGCCTTTTCTTTTTTTGAGGGCAAGTCCTTGAGAAGAGACAGACTAGGGCGTGTTGCCCACCATGAGGGCCAAGGCTTCTAGTGTGTCAGGATCTTTATTCTTGATGCGATTGGCGATGGCGCGTTGAAAGAAATACACTATCTGGTGGCGGCTATGACCTGGATAAAGGCACTCATCACTGGGCAGGATGGGGGTCTGATACTCTTTTTCTTCATCGAGCAATAGCGCCTCGATAGTCCCATCACTATAAAGTCTCCAACCGTAAATCTGCTTGAGTTGCCACGGGCCGTCATCGTCATCGATGCACAGTGCATGCGTGCCATGTGTATCCGGAAGGTGCTGGATCAGCGTGGTCTCGTTCGTTGCCTCATAGTCGAAGTAAGCAGCAGCATGCTCAAGCTCTAAAATCTTATGCTCGGGCGGGCTGTCCAGTAACTCATCAGTTTCAGGGTCACGATAGCCTACAAAGTGCCCATGTTCAGGGTCATCAAGCGTATGGCACGGCGTCAAGCATTCCATCCATGGCACCATACCCATGACTACGCCGTCTTCACGTATAGCCCAGGCAAGTACTGGCATGCCATAGAGTGAATCCGGATCAGAGGCCAAACGATACAGCATTTCCAGTCCGTCGAGTTCAGGCGCCAAGCGGGTGACGCGCTGACGGGCGCGAAACCGGTCGCGCATAATTTCCAAGTCGATAACCTTGGCGGGGCGGGAAGATAGCGGGGTGCCCATAAATGCCCTCCTCATCGGGTGTCGATCGGCCATAACCCGAACGCTGATGTCAAAGGTCGCCACTATTCCCTTGCAAACCCGGCGAATATCTATTCTTTCGCTGAGCATTAACGAAATAAATGACGCCAAATTTTCGGCAACGCTCGCTTCACTATTAGCACAGCTACCACCAGAAAGTTAAGTTACTTTGCACGCCTTCGGCGTGTAGCGTTTATTGCGCTGCTTAGGCTCGCTTGTTTTATCGGATTTTTCTCCGATTTTTAAAGATAATAAAGACATTTAGTTATAGTTGCTGTCTGAAACCCTGCGAAAAAATTATTGGGCTAGAAGGGTCGGCTCACTGGCTTCCCGGCATCCGCCCGCAGCTTTGCCATATCTGCTGCCACAGCGCGATATGACGAGACATGGCGTGCTGATAGCGCTGCCAAGGTGCATGAGGCGTGTCGAAGGAAAGCCATCTTTGCTGGTAGTGCGCCACTTCGGGACGGGAGACGGTATGTTGATCGAGCAGAGCGTTGACGGCGCTGAACCACTGCTGACTACTGCGCTGGGTAAGTGCCAGATAAGGCTGCACACGGCCAACATAATAATGAAGAAAAACGTTATAGAGGATATCGGCCTGTGGATTGGAATGCCCCCGATAACATATCGGCCGTGTTTCCAATCGTTTTTCCATGACTGTTGAAAGCTCGTCGAGCCGCTGGGTAACCAGCAAAAGTGATCTCAATAGCCGGGCACTCAACAGATTGTTATCGAGCACATGAAACTGGGCATCGATCGTGGTCACCTCAGGCTGCCAGTCTGAATCGAATTGGTGCGCTGTGGCGTAGCGCAAGTAGTCCAATGCTTGAATGCTACTTGTTAATGGCAAGTCTTCTTCTGGAGCGATGGGGAGCGCTGAACGTGTAAAACTCTCAACCCATTCGCGTGAGTCAAAGAGCGCATTCCAACTGATATAAGGGAGCTGTTCCGTCTTTAGCGTAAGAAAACGGTCAAGGTTGGCACGATTATTAGGCGAAAGGCGCTCGGGCACCTGGCTGTTCTTACAGCCGTAAAGTACCCGCCAGAGTGTAAGCTCGTAGACCCAGCGGTGGCTTGGCACGGCGACCTTACCCAGCTGATTGTTGCGCGCTGCAACCAGCGAGACCAGGCCGCACTCGCGTAATGCATAAATGTCCAGCATGCCGGTGCGCAGTGGCTCAAGCTCAAACAGGCGTGCTTCACGTGCGGGTAATGCCTCGAAATTAGGGGGTATCGCGGGCTCGGGCATAGATGTTTCAAGGGCCCGAGACACGCGCTGCTGGTAGTCCACCAGCAGCGCGTCGGCGGGATGACGCTCACTGCATCCTTCTAGTAGCACCAAGCTACTCAGTAACAGTATCCAAAGGCCTTTTGCCATTGTTCAATGCCTTGCTGATATGATTCAGGCGCAGCCCTAAAAGCGATGCCGCAACGGTAAGACCTGCAATCAGCCCTATCCAATAGCCGTAGACCCCTAATCCTTCAAATACGCCCTGCCAGCCCTTGCCGAGCAGATGGCCGCCACCTAACCCGACGACCCAGTAAGAGAAGAGCGTGATCGCCATGATGATGCGCGTATCCTTGTAACCACGCAGCGCGCCGGCCATGTTGACCTGCAGGGCATCGGAGATCTGATGAATCACGGCAAGATACATCAGCATTTTGGCGAGATGCTGTACCTCGGCATTGCTGGAATAGAGCGTGACGACCCAGCTGGCGGTTGCCAGAAGGATCATGTTATTGATCATGGCGGCCCCCAGTGACAAGCCGACCCCATTCCAGGCAACAAACCGCGCGTGAGCCGCATTGCCTTGGCCCAATGTATTGCTGACCCGCACGGTAAGCGCCATGCCAAGTGACAGGGGCAGCATGAACAACAGCGAGGTGAAGTTGAGCGCGACCTGATGAGCGGCGACAACTACTTCGCCATAGCCTGCGATAAACAGGGCAATAAGGGTAAACAGCGTAACTTCAGCAAAGATGGCGACACCAATCGGTAAGCCGATGTGCAGCAGCTCGAAGATCAGCTTACGGTTGGGCGCAGCAGGCTTGGACCAGAGCGAAACGCCTCGGTAAGCTCTGGCGCGATGGGTATACATAATCATCGCGCCACACATGACCCACATCGCCAGGGCAGTCGCAATTCCGCAGCCTACCGCACCGAGCGCAGGCAGTGAGGTGAGCAGGGCGGGGGTATAATCACCTAATAGCGCTGTCATGCCAGCGCCGCCGTAGATCAGCACGTAATTGCATGGCACGTTTACGCCAAGGCCAATCAGGCTGATCCACAGGGCGGGACGCGTATGATTCATGCCATCGGAATAGGCGCGCAGTGTTTGATAAAAGGCAACGCCCGGAATACCAAACGCCACCGCATGTAGATAGCCCGTGGAAAGCGAGGCAACATGAGGCGGTACGTCCATAAAGCGAAATACCGGTTCTACTAGAGCCCAGATCAAGCCAGCCGCGGCACATCCCAACACCAGCGCTACCCAAAGCGCTTGATGTACGCTGGGACGAATCAGCGCTTTCTTATCGGCGCCAAAATGTTGCGCCACGATGGGCGTCAGCCCTATCAGTGTTCCGGTCATGAACAGCATCAGCGGAACCCATAGGCTAGCACCCACCGATACAGCGGCAAGATCGGTCGCACTGGCGCGTCCAGCCATGATGACATCAACTGTGCTCATGCCCGCTTGGGCCAGCTGAGCACCGCAGATGGGTAATGCCAGACGCAGGAGCTGCTTGCCTTCTGTTCGGCTGCGAGCAAGTGCCGTCATGGAAAAGCTAGCCATGGAAAGTCGAGCCACACGCCATATCCTGAGCTGAAGAAAAAGTAGAGAAAGCAACGCAGTCTAGCAAAATATCCTCCGGCGGCTTGCGCTTCTGCACGTTATAATGGCGTGCTTGCACGTAAGGAGAACGGCAGTGGAACACCGCCATCAAGATCTTATTACGCTGTTTGACGGATTGTTCAAGCAGCGTTATCGCACCCGGCTAGTGCTGGGAGATAATGAGCCGCTTTATCGTCCGGCGACGAGGCCTGATGAGACACACCAGATCATCTTCGCCCATGGCTTTTTTGCCAGCGCGTTGCATGAGGTTAGTCATTGGTGTGTTGCCGGGGCAAGGCGCCGCGAGCTTGAAGATTATGGCTACTGGTATCTTCCCGACGGGCGCGATGCCGATCAGCAGCGCGCTTTTGAAAGCGCCGAAGTCGTGCCTCAGGCCATTGAAATGTTATTGAGCGAGGCCTGTGCGTTTCGTTTCAATGTCAGTGTCGATAACCTCAACGGGGAGGTTGAGGTGGACCGCGAAGCCTTTGCCGCCAAGGTGAGTGCGCAAGCCGAACGCTACAGGCGTGAAGGTCTGGCAGTGCGTGCCGAGACCTTCCGGCGAGCGCTTGAAGCGTTCTATCAGCACGGCGCTTCTTTTTCGGAAGCGATCACGCTCGCTGGCGCTTGGCATGACGAGCAACACGCCCATAAAAAACCGGAGAAGCGCCGCAAGACGTCAGCTTAAATATCTTCACCGCTACTGGTCAGGCGCGCATGCAGCGTCAACATGACTTGCAACTCATGTTCAGGACGGAGTGGTTCCAACCCCAGCTCGCTGAAGGTGTCGCTGCGTTCGCGGTTCCATTCGCCGATATCCAGCGTGGGATAAAGCGTCTCTGCCGGGGCAAGTTCGACGAAGGGGTCCATGCCGTATTCATCAAACAGGCGCGACAGCGCGGCCTCATCATCAATCACTCCAGCGGTATACAGGGTATCGCTGAAGTGATCATTTTCCATTTCACGGATCACATCGAGAGGGCTCACGCCTAGGGAGTAGAGTTCTTCCTCACTGTAGTCGCCAAGACTAGTGCCTTCTTCTTCCAGCCAATGCTCGCCGGGTTGTATCAAAGTGTGCTTGATACGGCCATCAGGCAGTGACCAGGCGATGGCGACCGGCAGGTCGCCATCACCGGATTCAATGGCAATGAAACCGGGAAAGTCAGTCATCGGTACGTGCTCCCTGCTGATCGGAAAGGGCATCCAAATTGAAAAAACGCTGCGCAGTACGCGTTGTTTCGCGCGCTACGTTCTCTTCATCATCGTGGCGGCAAGCAGCGATCTCACGCACGATCCAAGGCAGTAATGCCGGTTCGTGGCGGCGTCCCTTGAGCTTTGCAGGCAAATTACGCGGCAGCAGGTAGGGACAGTCGGTTTCGACCATCAACCGGTTGAGTGGAATGTCTTTAATGAATTCTCGTAGATGATGGCCGCGACGCTCGTCACATAGCCAGCCGGTCTGGCCGATATGCAGGTCAAGGTCGAGATAGCCATACAGTGTCTTGCGCTCACCGGTGAAGCAGTGAACCACGGCGTCGCCGATGTCGTCGCGCCAGGTTTTCAATATTTCGAGCATTTCATGGCCGGCGTCACGTTCGTGCAGAAATAGAGGCTTGCCACTGGCAGCCGCCAATTCAAGTTGAGCCTCGAACGCCTGTACCTGTGCCTGACGCGGTGAAAAGTCGCGATTGAAGTCGAGTCCGCACTCACCGACAGCTACCACCTTGGGGTGTGTCAACGCATGGCCCACATGGGCGGCGAGCGATGTATCCCACTGTGTCGCGTGATGAGGATGAACGCCGGCTGTCACGTAAAGTGCAACCGGACTATCTCTTTCCGCCAAGGCGATGGCAGCGTCAATATGTTCGCGGTCAGTACCGGTAAGCACTAATGCCTGCACATTGGCGTCATGGGCGCGCGCGAGGACATCGTCCATGTCGCGGTCAAAACTTTCATGGGTCAGGTTGGCGCCAATATCGACCAGCGGCGAGGGCGACCTGAAGCGCAAAGCGTCGGGCAGCATGAAGACTCCAGTTGAAACATCACAATGGCTGTAGCGCAGCAGGCTGAATACAGCCCGCCTGTATAACCATCATGGAATATGCGTCAGCGCACGGCTTAAGCGTGAAAATACACCATTGTACGGAAAACCTGATGCTAACGCTCCACGCGTTGGCGCCTTGATGCGCTACAATAGGCCATCTTCATTTTTCTCAGCGGGACGCTACGCATGACGTTGCTAAAACTCGAACAGCTTCAACTCGCCTATGGCACTCAAGTGTTGCTCGACAACGCTGAGCTGACGCTGGAAAAAGGTGAGCGTCTAGCGCTTGTCGGGCGTAACGGTACCGGTAAATCGACGCTATTATCACTTGTTTCCGGCGCGGCGCTACCCGATGGCGGTACGGTCTGGCGGGCGCCGGGTCTGCGCGTGGGCACGCTGCTGCAACATTTGCCTCCGGCGGAAGGACGACGCATTTTTGATGTCGTGGCCGAAGGTATGCCCGAGGTGGGCAGCCTCCTGGCCGAGTACGACCGGCTGGTGGCGGCGCCAGAGCCTGACATGAAGCGTCTGGAAACCCTGCAGACCCGTTTGGAAGCTCTTGATGGCTGGTCGTATCATCAGCGTATCGATACGGTACTGACACGCCTGGATCTACCTGCCGATACGGCGATGGAAGGACTGTCCGGCGGCTGGCGGCGCCGTGTGGCGCTGGCGCGTGCTCTAGTTGCCGAGCCCGATGTGCTGCTGCTTGACGAGCCTACCAACCACCTTGATCTCGACACCATCCTCTGGCTTGAAGAGCAGTTGCTGCAGTTTTCCGGTTCGGTGTTGTTTATCACTCACGACCGCGCTTTCCTGAAGCGGCTCGCTACCGGCATTCTTGAGCTCGACCGTGGCAAGCTGGGCCGTTATCCAGGTGAATACGATAAGTATCAGGCTCAAAAGCAGCATGAGCTTGAAATAGAAGCGCGTGAGCGTCAGGAATTCGACAAGAAGCTGGCCCAGGAAGAGAGCTGGATTCGCCAAGGGATCAAGGCGAGACGGACGCGCAACGAAGGCCGCGTCCGTGCGCTTGAGAAAATGCGGGCGGAGCAGGCGGCGAGACGTCATCGTCATGGCAATGCCAAACTGACGGTGGACAGTGGCGAGAGAAGCGGCAAGCGCGTTGTTGAGCTGGAAAACGTGAATCACCGCTTCGGTGATGAATGGGTTATTCGTAACCTGAGCCTGGAAGTTCAGCGCGGCGATCGCATTGGCTTCGTCGGGCGTAACGGTGCCGGCAAGACGACGCTCTTGAAGATTCTGTTGGGGCTGCTTGAACCCAGCGAAGGGCAGGTTCGTATGGGGACTAACGTCCAGGTCGCTTATTTCGACCAGCTGCGGGCCGGGCTCGACTTGAATGCCACGGTCTTTGATAACGTCGCGCAGGGCCGTGATTTCGTCACCGTAGGCGGGAAAGACAAGCATGTGATGAGTTACCTGCAGGATTTCCTTTTTGCTCCTGACCGTGTGCGTCAGCCGGTCAAGGCCTTGTCAGGGGGGGAATCGAATCGCCTGCTGCTGGCCAAGCTGTTTACCCAACCGGCCAACGTGCTGGTGCTCGACGAGCCCACCAACGATCTCGATGTCGAAACGCTTGAACTCCTCGAAGAACTCTTGATTGACTTCGACGGTACGCTGCTGTTGGTGAGTCACGACCGTGATTTTATGGATAACGTAGTCACTAGCGTGCTGGCCTTCGAGGGTGAAGGACAAGTGCGGGAATATGTGGGCGGTTATACTGATTGGGTGCGCCAGGGAGGCAAATTGCCGCCCGTATCAGGTCAGATTGAGCAGCAAAAGCCCACATCTCAGAGTGGGGGCAAAACGAAGCAGGACAGCATCAGTGAGGCTACTGCAACGCCTGCAAAAAAGACGCAGAAGCTGTCTTACAAGCTGCAGCGCGAACTTGACCAGCTACCCGAGATGATCGAAAGGCTTGAGCAAGATATCGCGGCACTTGAGCAAACCATCGGTGAGCCAGCGTTTTACCAGCAAGATGGCGATACGGTTAATGCAACATTGGCCGAGCTGTCGACACGTCAGCGAGAACTCGATGAGGCGATGGAACGCTGGATGGAGTTGGAAGCGGTGAGAGAGGGCGAGTGATTTAATCCGTCTGAAAGCGCTGGGGCCGGCCGGCATAAGGGCCGGCCCGGGTGCGCTTATTCTTCCGAGTTCTCTTCAGTACCCACACGTACGGCAAGTACATCGCACTGCGCACCGTGCAGGACTCCAGTCGAAGTCGAACCCAGCAACAGGGCAAAACCGTGCCGACCGTGAGAGCCAACCACAATCAGATCAACGCCATGCTCGGCCGAGAAGCGATGAATTTCGGAATCAGGCATACCAATCACGACATGCTGGTTTTCACGTGGGATGCCGTGTGGATCAGCAACTTCGGCCAGCCGTTCGCGAGCATGTTCGTCAAGCTGATCCTGAATGGAGGTCAGGTCCATGGGAATGTCGCCGCCATAAGCGAATCCCAGGGGTTCAAGCGTATGCATGATCGATATCTTGGCATTGTCGTTGCGTCGCGCAATGGGTAGCGCGCGTTCCAGTACACGGCTGGAATCCTTGGTCAGATCGACGGCGACCAGGATGTGGCGATATTCGTAACTCATGACTGCAGCCCCCAACTGGTTATGACATCCCTCACTGTAAGCGGGAGTTTGAGGTGATACAACGTCTTTGTATCGCTGTGTTATGCAGCCAATCAACGCAGCGCAAGCATTAGGAAGCCTTCATGAAGACACTCTTGATACTGGTGGTGATTCTGTTCATTGCTATGGCACCGGTCATCGCAATGCGTCCCTCACTACATCAGCGCCGACAGATCGCGCTGCGTGATGAGGCGCGTCGCCAAGGGTTTCGTGTGGCGATTGAAAAAACGCCATGGCTGGAGGATTCTCTGTCTACAGTCGCCTATCGGCTTCACTATCCACGTGAGCTGCAGGGGCCGCGTTTTGCCTTGATAAATGCGCAAGAAGGAGACACGCCGGGGCAAATCACGAGAATGACTGGCGCCCCGGTGGGTTGGAAAAGTGTACATTCGTCCTTGACGTCATTGAGCTTCGACAAAAGATCAGCCGTTGAAACCTTGCTCAAGCAATTGCCCAAGGATATCCGAGCTCTGGAATCGGATGCGAGAGCGCTCACATTATGGTGGGATGAAACGCTGGACGCTGCTGCATTCGCCATACTGGCCGAGCAGTTGAAAGTCGCTCAGGCTCGGCTTACGAATAACACACCGTAAGCCGAGCCTGATAGGTGGGATCAGGTTTCTTGACGTGAAAGCAGCGTTTGGCCGTTTTTCTCGATCAGGCACAGAACCGTTTCGAAATGATCGAGGTCAGCGTCGCTGATGCCATGCAGCATTTCTTCTCGTGCTTCTTGAACGACGGTCTCGATGCGTTCGAGTAAAGGCGTGGCCTTGTCCGTTAAATAGACAAGCTTGGTGCGTCGATCCTCATCACTGGGGCGGCGTTCGATCAGGCCCTGGTGGGCCAACTGGTCGAGGGTACGCACCAGCGAAGGTGCCTCGACACCGATAGTCCGCGCCAAGTCGCATTGTGGCTGGCCGTCGCCCATGTTCCACAGATGATATAGCGTGACCCAGCGCGTCTGGGTCAGCCCCAAGGGGGCTAGACGATAATCGATGATCGCACGCCACAAGCGCGGAACTCGCGACAATTTCAAACAGAGCGATTCATGCATGGCGATATAATTAGGTTGTAAATTAAAGTCCTATTGTCACGAAAGCAGGGGTATGTGTGCAAGTAAAGCTTTATCACATAACACTTATGAATTACACGCTACGAAAAATCCCAGTCTCAAGTTGACTTGTTTCCCGTGGCAAGATGTAGCCAGCTAATACCCGGTGGTGTCTTGATACGCCCATCAGCCAGCGACGCCGTACTGGCATCATCGGCTATGGAAAAGCGGATGACGCCCAGGCGTTGGCCAGTATCGGTGACGATATCGATACGCCATTTGCCACGGCTGTCTTCGGGAAAGTTCTGCTTATGCGACCAGGCACGATAGCCCTGTTCGCGCCCGCCTCGAATAGTAAGAGGAACACGATCTACTATCCGGCCATCATGACGCCAGACATGATATATCCGCTCGTTAAGGCCGCGCGGGGCATTAATCGAGGTGTACACGTAGAGGCCTCGCTGCTGAATAATGCCATTGGCTAAAGGCATGCTGCCGCGTGGCTGTCGCGTTGAGGCATCGAACTCAGGAGACAGGGCATGACCGGCAATCCATAATGTAGCTGGCGGGATGCCGTCACGGCCGAGCCATGCTCCGGTACTCAATAGTCCCGCAAGGCCGAACATGGCCAGCCACCCCATCACACCGTGCGGCTGCATCAGCGTGATCAGGCTGGGCAGACTGACAATCACGATGGCGCCTGAGGCCAGCAGGATGCTTTCGCCTGTAGTCAGATGCATCATTAGTGGTAATAGCACCAGCATCAGCACGAATGCGCATAGCCCGTGAAAAGCAAAATATAGCCAGCGCAGACGATCAGCTAAACGAAAGTAGAGCGGATCGATAATCGAAACCAGTGCAGCGATCAATAAAAGGCTGGTGAACAGCGCCTGAGTGCTATTCCAGATGGTAGTGATCAGGAAAAAGGGTAAACAGAAGAACAGGGTTTCCTGGTGCGTCATCTGCGCGCAGAAGGAGGCAACGATGCGGGGCAGTCGGGAGCGCCGGCGATGACGATGCAGCCACGACCATAAATTCTCTGCCAGCAACAAGCTCCAGGTCAGCAATAAGGCCAGCGCTAGATAGGCACCAAGGGATTGTTGTCGGTTGATCAGAAAAAAGCTGAAGATGCCGCTGGCGAAGCTGAATATTGGCCAGAGGTAATGATAACGGCGCAGCCGGGCGATCCAGCGCTGAAAAATCGGCGGTAAAGAAAGCTCTTTGATCATGCGCTAGCGCACGCTCGCAGGCAATGGATCAGACGCTTTTTATAAGGGAGTTGGCAGTAACTTACATTCATTACCATCGTAGACGCCATGCTGCTGTCTTTTGGTTATCGCGTATTACGCTTGCGACCGATAAGCGTCGGGCCACTCGGTTAACGGGCCACGTCCACCGGCAAAGGTAAGCGCCAAGTCATTTAACGCGTTCCAGATGGGAAGGGGGCCAGCACCCTTGATGGCGAGATCAACGCGCTGAGCAAATAACAATAACTTGTGCAGTCGTTTATGGGGCAGGCGTTTTAGTGCCTGTTGATAATGTGGGCGGCGCTTGTCAGGAATCATCGGTTTTTGTGCCTTGCAGGCCTGCTCAATGCTCTGTCCTTGATCGAGATGCTGACGGATAGAGAGCAGAACACGCAGTTCACGAGTAATCGCCCAAAGAATTACCGGCGCTTCTATGCCTTCGCCTTTAAGTCCCTTGACGATACGTAAGGCACGCTCCCGCTCTCCTTTAAGACAGGCTTCATTGAGCATAAAGACATCAAAGCGTGCACTATCTTCGACGCCCCGGGCGATAGCATCGGCGTTGAGGCGGGCTCGAGGTGGATACAGCAGGCGAAGTTTGGACAGTTCCTGATCAGCGGCTAACAGGTTGCCTTCGACACGGTCGGCCAAGAGCTTTGCCGCGTCATGATCAAGCTCGAGTTCGTGACGGCTGGCGCGGTCACGAATCCAGAAATGCAAACGCTGATGCTCTACCGGCCAGACGGGAACGAATACTCCCAGACCATCAAGCGTCTTGAACCACTTGCTCTGCTGAAGCCTGCGGTCGAGTTTGGCACTGGAATACAGCAAGATATTGCCGTTTGCCTTGGCGGTTTCGGCGTAAGCCTCCAGCGCTTTCGCTCCTTCCTGGCCAGGCGCCTGACTACCCATGCGCAGCTCGATCAGTTTACGGTCGGCGAACAATGAAAGGCTGTTGGCTGCTTCAAATAGCTGCCCCCAGTTGAAGCCATTCTCGACGTGCAGTACCTCACGTTCCTCAATACCGCTTTCACGCGCTTTAGCGCGTACCGCATCACATGCTTCCATGTGCAATAGCGGCTCGTCACCGGCCACGATGTAGACCGGTGCGAGCTTCTTTTGCAACTGCTCGGCGAGCTTGTCAGGAAAAACCTTCATTAATGCGTCGAAACCGATTGCGTATCCAGATTGCGTAGCCGCTCAAGCAGGCGGCGCGCGGCATCGTCGCGCAGGTCCTCCAGCAGCTCTTCGCGCTGGTCATCGCGTGAAAGCAACTGATCACTGCTGGTATAGAACGTGCCGCGTGACTCGACCTGCTGCTGATCAAGCAGGTAAGCGCCATCGGAGACGCGCTGGACCGAGAAGGGCAGAGTCAAGGTGACCTCACGCTCCTGGTTGCCGGCATCGCCGAAGGACAGTTCACGCTCTGTCGTTTTCGCCTCGCCCAGGTTGAGCCGCAGCGGGGCGCTGTCATCAAGCGTGACGCCGGCGCTTTCCAGGGTCTGGGATACCCGTTGAGTCAACTGGGCGCGTGGTCCGGTATCTGCAGCGGACAGCGCCAGACGCTCAATTGATAGCTCGGGCGCACCGTAGCCACGAAGCTGAAAACCGCACCCGCTCAATACGAGTGCAGTAGTGATACCAGCCAGACAGGTGAGGAAGGTACGACGCTTCACTCGAGTCTCCTTGCGGTTGTCCAAATCCCAGCGATATAGATAGGCATTATTGCGCAACGATATTGACCAGTTTGCCTGGTACAACAATGACCTTGCGGATCGTCTTGCCTTCTATGTGACGCCGTACGTTTTCATTCTCAAGCGCTTGACGTTCGATCTCTTCTTTTGTGATCTCCGCCGCTACCTCAAGCTTGGCGCGCAGCTTGCCGTTGACCTGTACGGCCAGTTCGAGGCTGTCTTTCTTGAGGGCTGCCTCATCCACCTGCGGCCAAGCAGTATCGATGACCGCTTCATCATGGCCGAGCGCATGCCAAAGTGCATGGGCCGCATGGGGAACGATAGGGGCAAGCAACAGCACACAGGCGTTGACTGCTTCACGCACCACGGCCAGACCTTGGGCACTTTGATCATCGAATTTACTGATGGCATTGGTGAGCTCCATCACTGCAGCGATAGCGGTGTTGAAGGTCGTACGTCGGCCGATGTCATCGCTCGCCTTGTTAATGGTCTCGTGCGTCTTGCGGCGTAACGCACGTTGCTCATCATTGAGGGCGTTGAGATCAAGCTCACCCGGCTGGCCTGACTTCACATGTTCATTAACCAGCTTCCAGAGGCGTTTCAGGAAGCGGTGCGCGCCCTCAACACCTGAATCTGACCATTCCAGGGATTGCTCGGGCGGTGCAGCGAACATCATGAACAGCCGCACTGTGTCGGCTCCGAAGCGGTCGATCATCGATTGAGGATCGACACCGTTGTTCTTCGACTTCGACATCTTCTCGATGCCACCCATCTCGACGCGTTGACCATCACTGTCGAGTGTAGCGCTAATGGCGCGGCCCTTGTCGTCACGTTCGACACTGACGTCGGCCGGGTTGAACCAGTCTTTACCGCCATCGGCACGTTCGCGATAGTAGGTTTCGGCAATCACCATGCCCTGGGTCAACAGACGCTTGAACGGCTCGTCACTGTTTACCAAGCCAAAATCGCGCATCAGTTTATGGAAGAAGCGGGCATAAAGCAGGTGCAAAATGGCATGTTCGATACCGCCGATATAGAGATCGACGGGCAGCCAGTAGTGTGCACGCTCATCGAGCATGGCCTGGTCATTGTCCGCACAGCAAAAACGTGCGTAGTACCAGGACGACTCCATGAACGTATCGAAGGTGTCGGTTTCCCGCGTCCAGCCGTCACCAAGATCATAAAAGGCCGGCATCTTCTTGAGCGGTGAGCCGGTGGCATCGAACTCGACTTCCATTGGCAGCGCTACCGGCAGTTCGTCGTCAGTCAGCGGTACGGTCTGACCTTCCGGGCCATACTTGACTGGAATCGGTGCGCCCCAATAGCGCTGACGGGCCACGCCCCAGTCGCGCAGGCGGAAGTTGACCTTGATCTTGCCGCGACCTTCAGACTCAAGACGTTTGGAGATCGTCTCGAACGCCGCCTCGAAATCCAGACCGTCGTATTCGCCGGAATTGATCAGCTGGCCGTGCTCGGTATACGCGCTCTCGGACAAATCCGGCGCGTTGCCTTCAGCGTCGGCGATAACCGGCAGAATGGGCAGGGCATACTTGGAGGCGAATTCCCAATCGCGCTGGTCGTGACCGGGCACCGCCATTACGGCGCCGGTACCGTATTCCATCAATACAAAATTGGCGACATAAACCGGCAGGGATTTTCCGGTCAGCGGGTGGACCGCCTTGAAGCCGGTATCCATGCCCTTCTTTTCCATCGTGGCCAGATCGGCTTCAGACGTGCCGCCCTTGCGGCACTCTTCACGAAAATCTTCAAGCGCAGGCAGGCGTTCGCTGGCTGCCTTTGCCAACGGATGGTCAGCGGCGACGGCGACGTAGGTCACGCCCATCAGGGTGTCGGGGCGGGTAGTAAAGACGGTGAGCCGTTCGGCACCAGCAGGAACGTCGCCGCTATCGCTGGCAATATCGAAATCGAGCTCTACGCCTTTTGATTTGCCGATCCAGTTGCGCTGCATGGTCTTGACCTGCTCCGGCCAATCGACGGTATCAAGATCAGCGAGCAACTCTTCGGCGTAATCGGTAATTTTCAAAAACCACAGCGGGATTTCACGGCGCTCGACCAGTGCGCCAGAGCGCCAGCCGCGGCCGTCAATGACTTGCTCGTTGGCGAGCACTGTCTGGTCGACTGGATCCCAGTTGACCGTAGAGTTCTTCTTGTAGACCAGCCCCTTGTCGACCAGTTTGGCGAAGAACCACTGTTCCCAGCGATAGTAATCAACATCGCAGGTCGCGAATTCGCGATCCCAGTCATAGGCGAACCCCAGTGCTTTCAACTGGTGACGCATGTAGTCGATGTTGTCGTAGGTCCACTGCCCCGGAGCGACATTGTTCTTGATCGCGGCATTTTCAGCCGGCATGCCGAAGGCATCCCAACCCATCGGTTGCAGCACATTTTTGCCGTTCATACGCTGGAAGCGGGAGATGACATCGCCGATGGTGTAGTTGCGCACATGGCCCATATGCAGCTTGCCGCTGGGATAGGGGAACATGCAAAGGCAATAGAACTTCTCACGGTTGGCGTCTTCGACGGCCTTGAAACAACGATTCTTTTCCCAAAAATTTTGAGCGCTGCGTTCGATCTCGAAAGGGTTGTACTGTGCGTCCATCGTCTTTGTCTTGACACCTTGGGGTCAGGGCCTCGCTCTGCACTGTTAAGCGGGTGGAAAGGGGCCAGGATAAGCGCGACTTTCCTAAAATGCAGAAGCTGGCTCTAAAATAATGAAACCGGAGCGACAAGCGTCTTCGTCCCTGTGCACCAGTGTAGAAAAGGTATATTCACACGGTGAGAAGCGCGCTACGGTTTAGGCTGAATAAGTGGTTTCCAAGCATAACCCAGTCAGCGATTGACAGATAGGGGGATCGACTTGGCCCCGCTTGTGTCATTCTTGCAGTAGGTCTTTCAACGAGGAGCAGCCATGAGCGAACATAACGATCATCGACCGGATGACGGCCAGCGCGATAGCCGACTGAGTGATGCCTATGAGCGTATCCTGGCACGCTTTCATCGTGACAATAATGGCGCTTCTTCTACAGTAGATGACCCGCAGCGGGGGCAGGCTGAAGATAAGGGTCAGAGCCGCTTGAACCGCGAGGGTTTACAGCGTGAGATTGATGAGGCGGTGCAGTTCGAGGCAGATGTCGAGAACTTCACCAAAGACGAGCTGGCGCTGCTGCGCGCCTGGGTGGAGCGCGATTTGGCGGATTTGCGACGCTATCTCGCCAGCGGCGGCGAGAGCGTAGCGAACTGGCTGGGTATTGACATTGTTACGATATCCGAACGCATCCGCCAGGGGCTCTTCTCGGTGGCTGATCGTACGGTAGTCGATCGTACCCGCTTCGAGGACGATCTCGAAGCGGCCCGTGCCGATTATTACGAAGGCGAAATTGCAGCGCCTGGACGCATGGCCTGTGTCCACTGTGGCGAGATCGTGACGCTAATACGGCCAACGCGTCTTGAGCCGTGCCATGCGTGCGGGCATCGTTATTTTCAGCGTGCACCGCTCTAGCTGCGCCAAGGGTCAATAGTCAGGCCTTTAGTGGCCAGCAAACCACCCCAGGTACTCATAGAGTGCCCAATAAGAGCGTTCAAGAGCGTCAGCCTTGGGCGCCCACCAGGTACTCCCGCCTGAAACATTCTTGGTGAAGCCAAAAGGCGCGGGCAGGACCTTCAGTCCCGTTTTTTCGAAATTGCGTACGGCGCGCGGCATATGCCAGGCATTGGTCACCAGCAGGATGGTATCGATGCCTTCTTTTTTCAGAATGCGTGCCGTGAATTCGGCATTTTCTGTCGTGTCTCGGCTGTCACCTTCAAGCCAGCGAGGTGTCAGACCAAACTCTTCCTCCAGGCTGCGCTTCATTAATTCGGCTTCCGATTGTCGCTCCCAAGGTGCCTTGCCGCCGGTGACAAGAATCGGAAGTCCTGTCTTGCGCGCAATGCGTGCGCCTTCGCTCAGACGGCCCAGCGTGTATTCATTGACGCGGTGACGTCCGCCCAGCTCCAGTGCGTCATAATCACGGCCACCGCCGAGAATGACGATTGCCTGGGCCTCATGCCATTGTGATGGCGGCGTTGGCATGACGCGTTCGATAGGCGTGAGCAGCAGGCTTGCCACGGGAGGCGTGGCGACCGCCCAGAATAGGATGACGACGGCAAAACTGAGCGCACGTGCCAGCCGAGGTATACGGTTCCAGACGATCATTAGCACCAGCAGGGCAAGCAAAAAACAGCCGGGCGGCAGAAGAAAGGCTTTTAACAGCTGCATCATCATTAAGTACTCATGGCGGCATTGATGGTTTAAGCCCTCAGTGTTTGTTGCGTTCTCGACGGGTGAATATCAAGCCTACAACTGCCATTAGGCAGGCTAGCAACAGCGTCGGTAGGCTACCGGTGCGGGTAAACGGGGTTTCGCCTGCCATGGCACGTACTTCACCATTAAGGACAGCTTTTTCGAAGCGCGACGCGTGAGCGATGATCTCGCCGCGAGGAGAAACGATCGCCGTCATGCCGTTATTGGTGGCGCGCAGCAGATAGCGGTTATTCTCAAGCGCCCGCAGACGGGCCATTTGCATATGCTGTAGTGGGCCGATCGAATGGCCAAACCAGGTATCGTTAGAGACGGTCAACAGCACGTTGGCGTCTTTGGCACGCTGGCGAACCAGGTCGGGATAGACAATTTCATAACAGATCGCGACGCCCAGGCGAAGCCCATGAGCGAGAAGGGGCGGTTGATCACCATTGCCAGTGCCGAAACTCGACATGGGCAGATCAAAAAAGCCGATGATGCCGCGCAGCGTACTTTCAAGCGGCAGATATTCACCGAACGGCACCAGATGCTCCTTTTTATACTCTCCTTGGCTGGCCCCTACCGAAATGACGCTATTGTAGTAATGACCGGTATCGTCACGTTGCACGATGCCGGTCAGAAGCGCTGTGTTGGACGACAATGTCGACTGCATACGCTCAAGAAAAGGGCGTGCCTGATCCTCGAACATCGGCAAGGCGGTTTCTGGCCATATGACCAGTTCGGCATCGTTGGACTGCTCACGCGTGAGGCCAGCATAAGTATTGGCGGCGGTGCGCTGGCCCTCGGCGGTCCACTTGATTAACTGGGCTAGGTTGCCTTGGACCAGTGAGACCGACACGGGGGTATCAGACGGCGTTGCCCACAGCTTGGGCAGCAGCAGGGGCACGAGCCACAGCGCCAGCAGCGGTGCTACCAACAGCCACTGGCGCTTGGCGACAATATGCCAGAGCAGCGCGCCGGAGAGGGCGACGACCAGGCTCAGTAAATAAACGCCGCCCAGCGGGGCCAACGAAGCGATAGGTGAGTCGACATGAGCACTGCCAAGATAGAGCCACGGAAAGCCGGTCAAGGCCCAGCTGCGGAAGGCTTCGCCCAGCGTCCAGACCCCGGCGAAGGCAATGATATCCAGCCGTGACGGTGCAACCAGGCGATAGATTGCCATAGCTATGGCATAAAACAGCGCCAGGCCCAGTGCCATCAGCACGGTGAGTAGCCCTGCCAGCACAGCACCTGTGTTGCCAAAATCGTGGATCGAGACGTAGACCCATGAAGTACCGGTCGCAAACAGGCCGACGCCGAACCACCAGCCACGAAAAGCGCCGGTACGTACTGAGGTATGGGCCAGGGAGCCATAGAGTAGAGCGATGGACAGTGGTCCCAGCCACCATTGATCGAAAGGGGCGAACGTGAGCGTTGTCAACGCGCCGGCAACAAGCGCAATCATGTGGCCGACCCAGGGCCGTTCTAGCAATGACGTCATGGCTTTTCCTAGCAAAACGTGTCGAGCAAGTGTCTTGGCATAATCACGTCGTGCACTTTGCTGTGTCGTTATCTCTCGGCAGTCGAGCAATGTGCTGTGTTAGTGCATGGCAAATAGCAAAGAGGCCTTAGGCCTAACATATAAAAAAACCGAACCCGTCAGGTTCGGTTAGCACTTATACCAGATCAATCAGTGGGACAGCAGTCTGGAGATGTACGGCAACGTCAATCGTGTGCCTGCTCGCTATCTTCATTTGACGGCTCCGACGTGATCGGTGCGGCTTGCAGCCAACGAATACGGCGATTATCTGCATTGAGTACCGTGAAGCGCCAGCCTTCAAGTTCGGTCGCTTCGTGACGGCGTGGCAGATGCCCGAAACGCTGCATGACCAGGCCACCGACCGTATCGAATTCTTCATCGGAAAAGTCGGTCTCGAAGCGCTCGTTGAAATCATCAATCGGCGTCAGTGCCTTGACGGCCCATGTACCATCGCCCAGATCGCGAATATCGTCTTCCTCGTCGATGTCATGTTCATCTTCGATATCGCCAACGATCTGCTCAAGGATGTCTTCGATAGTGACAAGTCCTGCCGTACCGCCATACTCGTCGACCACGACCGCCATATGATTGCGCGTGTCGCGGAACTCCTTGAGCAGGCTATTGAGACGCTTGGACTCGGGAATGAACATGGCGGGACGCAGCACGTCGCGTAGCTGAAAACGCTCACGTTCGGCGTCGCTCTGCATGATCAGTGGCAATAGATCCTTGACCAGCAATATGCCAAGAATCTCATCGAGGCTGTCATCGATAACCGGATAGCGAGAATGCGCGCTATCCATGATGATGGGCAGGAAATCTTCCGGACGCTGATCGGCCCGAATCGCGACCACCTGCGAGCGCGGGATCATCACTTCGCGCGCCTGCTGGTCACTGATATCGAAGGCACCCTCGATAATTGTCAAACCGTCCTGATCGAGGTTCAGGCGTGCGCCAGCCTCTCTGAGAAAGGTCTTCAATTCATCGCGATTACTGGGCTCATCGTTGTCGCCGGAAAAAGCGCCGAGCAGCTTGTCGAGCCAGGACTTGCCGCCCTGGCTCCCCGATCGGTCGTCGCTCATGCGTGTGGTCTCTCGTCCTCGATAGAACTGTCAATGTAAGGGTCGGCTATGCCTAGAGTAGCCAGCAGGTCGCGTTCCATCTGCTCCATGCGTTCGGCTTCATCCTCTTCAATGTGGTCATAGCCCAGTAAATGCAAGGTACCATGGACCACCATATGGGCGAAGTGGTCGATCAGCGCTTTTTGCTGATCTTCTGACTCACGTTCGACCACATGAGGACTGATCACTAAGTCACCCAGCAGGGGAATAGGCACTTCCGGCGGCGCTTCGAAGGGAAAGGACAGCACATTGGTCGACGAGTCCTTGCCACGGTAATCGCGGTTGAGCTCACGACTTTCTGTCTCATCGACAAAACGCACCGTGATCTCATTGCGCGCTTCTTCAGGATGCGCATCGAGCACACAGCCTATCCAGCGTGCAAGACTCGCCTCGTCGGGCAGGGCGGCGAAGTCGACGGCCACCTGGCAGTCGACAACGGGGGCGCTCATCGCTGATTGTCCTCCTGGGACTCGAAGGCATCGTAGGCTTCGATGATGCGTTGCACCAGCGGGTGACGCACCACATCCTTGGCGACAAAGTGGGTCATGCTGATGCCAGCAACACCTTTGAGGACATTAATGACATGCGTCAGTCCCGAGCTTGAGCCGCGTGGCAAATCGACCTGGGTAATGTCACCCGTGATCACGGCGGTCGAGCCGAAGCCGATACGCGTCAGGAACATTTTCATCTGTTCGCGCGTGGTGTTCTGACTTTCATCCAGGATGATAAAGGCGTTGTTCAGGGTACGGCCGCGCATGTAGGCCAGAGGCGCGATTTCGATCACCTGCCGCTCGATCAGCTTGCCGACCTGCTCAAAGCCGAGCATCTCGTAGAGTGCGTCATAGAGCGGACGCAGGTAGGGGTCGATCTTCTGCGCCAGATCGCCGGGGAGAAAGCCCAGCTTTTCACCGGCCTCAACGGCAGGACGTACCAGCAGAATGCGGCGCACTTCCTGCTGATTGAGCGCTTCCACCGCGGCGGCAACGGCAAGATAGGTCTTGCCGGTACCGGCAGGGCCAATGCCAAAGTTGATGTCGTGGTTGCGAATTGACTCGACATAACCCTGCTGATTATGGCCGCGTGGCTTGATCATGACCCGCGGCGTACGAAGGATGACGCCTTCAGAAGGAACGCCGTTCTCTTCTTCCTCTTCTGCAATAGCCTCGAGACTCGACTCCTGCAGGTAGAGATGAATGGTGTCAGGCGTCAGTTCGCTGGCCTCTGCTTCACGATAGAGATATTCAAGGATATTCGCGGCGGCCTTGACCTGGGCACTGGGGCCTGCAAGTTGAAAGGCATTGCCCCGATTGCGAATCGTGACGTTGAGGCGTTCTTCGATAAGCTTCAGATGTTCGTCTTGCTGTCCACAGAGTGTGGCTAACCGCATGGGGTCGTTGGGTTCGAGGGAAAGCTGGAGTATGCGCTGCGCGTTACCGGGATTTTGGCTCAAAATCGTTCAGTCCGTGCGTATTGAAAAGTGAAATGAAAGGGCATGTCATCAGCTTACTGCCCCGGCTATCACCGGGGCAATGTGCAATACACGCAAAAGCGTCCTTGCTGATGGTACGTGGGCTTCAGTATAGCTGGGCAGAGGCCAGCTCGCCGCGTAGAGAGTTGGCATAGGCTTCGACGATTTCAACATCGACGAAATATCCAATTAAATCAATCGGGTTGGGAGCGCGGAAATTGACTACACGGTTGTTCTCGGTGCGCCCCGACAGCTCGCCAGGATCCTTGGGCGAAAAGCCGGTTACCAGAATGCGCTCAACGTTGCCTACCATGCGACGTGAAATCTGCGTGGCCTGCTCAATGATGCGCGTTTGTAAAATCGCCAGACGCTGCTTTTTCACCTCTTCCGGGGTGTCATCCTCAAGCGATGATGCCGGCGTCCCAGGGCGCTTCGAATAGACGAAACTGAAAGAATGATCAAAGCCGATGCGCTGGATCAGGTCCATGGTATCAGCGAAGTCTTCTTCGGTTTCACCGGGAAAACCGATGATGAAGTCCGATGAGAAGCTGATATCGGGACGAATCGCGCGGATGCGCTCCATCTTGGCGATATATTCCTCGCGATTGTGACCTCGCTTCATTGCGGCCAAGATACGATCCGAGCCGGACTGCACCGGTAAGTGCAGGTGGCTGACCAACTCAGGGATTTCAGCGTATGCGTCGATCAGGCTGTCGGTAAACTCAACCGGATGCGAAGTAGTGAAGCGGATCCGATCGATCCCATCCACAGCAGCCACACAGGCAATCAGCTCAGCGAGGTCAATCTCCTCACCAAGTAGATTCAAGCCGCGATAGGCATTGACGTTTTGACCGAGAAGGTTGATTTCCCGCACGCCCTGTTCGGCAAGATGAATGACTTCATCCATTACCGATTCGAACGGACGTGATATTTCCTCACCGCGCGTATAGGGAACGACGCAGAAGCTGCAGTATTTTGAACAGCCTTCCATGACCGAGACAAAGGCGGTAGCACCTTCGGATCTTGGCGCTGGCAGGCGGTCGAATTTCTCAATCTCGGGAAAGGTCACATCGACCACCGAGATCTGGTTTGCCGCGCGACTGTTGAGCATGTCCGGCACGCGGTGCAATGTCTGCGGACCGAATACCATGTCAACATGTGGCGCGCGCTTACGGATATTCTCGCCTTCCTGGCTTGCTACGCAGCCGCCCACGCCAATGACCAGGTCAGGGTTGGCCGCCTTGAGCTTCTTCCAGCGTCCCAGCTGGTGAAAGACCTTTTCCTGCGCCTTCTCGCGAATCGAGCAGGTGTTGAGCAAGATGACATCTGCTTCATGCTCGTTGTGAGTCAGTTCCAGCTGATGAGACTCGCCGAGAAGATCCGCCATGCGAGCGGAGTCGTACTCGTTCATCTGGCAGCCGTGGGTCTTGATGAAGAGTTTCTTCGCCATGTGCTTGTGCCAATGTGATGGGCTGTCACGCTGCATTCAGCGTGACATGAATCAGAACAGGGTTAATGTATATCGAATAACCGTGAGGACCGCTGCCGCTAGCTCGCCACTGCGATAAAATAAAAAATGCGGCGATCCGATCTAGCCGGATGCGGGAATCGGGTCACGCATTATACGTTTTTCCTGGCGTATCGGCCAGCATCGTGCGTTCGTTGAAGGCAGCGCAAATACGGTGTGGTAGACTCGCCCCTTTTATTTTGCAATATGCCTTCCTGAAATGTCCGGAGGGTAACGATGAGGTGCATCGCAGCAATGGCGGCAAAGCCGATTTACAAAGTGGTCTTTCAGCAGCAGGGTGAGGTCTGGGAGCTTTACGCGCGCGAAATCTATCAAAGCGATCTATGGGGTTTTCTTGAGGTCGAAGGTTTTGTTTTCGGTGACACGTCAAAGGTCGTGGTTGACCCGAGCGCTGAAAAGCTGCGTCATGCCTTTGATGGCGTACAGCGCAGCTATCTGCCGCTGAATGCCATTGTCCGTATTGACGAGGTCGAGCGTGAAGGGGTGGCCAAGGCCGTCAAGGCTGAAGGCAAGATTGCCCCCTTTCCCATGCCGATGAGCGGGCCGCCACGCGACGACTTGTAGTGCTGATCAATTTTTGAACAATTTGTGCGGGTGTCAGTAATAGCGGCGGCCCGAAAAGTTATCGATGCATGTTTTCCCAAGGGTTATCCACAGAAAGTGTGGATGGCTGGATCAAACGGCAAAACGCCAGCAGACGGTTTTCACAGGTGGGCAGGATGCCCGCCTGAGCAGTCTCATCGCCGTGTGTGAGCTATTTTTCCGTAAGTTAACAACTGCAAAGAAACGAATTTTTTATGACCAAAATCAAGCATTTATTTATCGGTGTCATGATGGGGGCGGCGGCCAGCGTGGCCCATGCCGATCAAACACGTTGGGTAAGTGACGATCTCCATACCTATGTGCGAAGCGGTCCGACAGACGGTTATCGGATCGTGGGCACTGTCGATGCCGGCGAGAAAGTTACCTTGCTTGAAACACAAGGCGACTATAGCCGGATTCGCAGCGGTAGTGGTGATACCGTGTGGATAAGATCGGACGAACTGCAGAATCAGCGCAGCCGTAGTGAGAGAATGCCGGAGCTGCAACAGAAGGTCAGCGAACTCACGACTCGGCTGAATAACATTGATAGTGAATGGGAAAGCAAGGTTTCCGGCATGACGGAAACGCTTGATGTGAGGCAAAGCCGCATTGCCGAGTTAGAAGCGCGGACCCAGAAACTCGACCAGCAATTGGCCCAGGCGCAATCGCAGGCGCGTGAGTACCAGGCGCGGCTCGATACTGAGCGAGATGACCTGCTGATGCGCTATTTCATGTATGGCGGCGGCGTGGCGGGCGCAGGCTTGCTGCTTGGCTTGATCGTGCCGCATTTACCGCGTCGCCGTAAGCGGCGTGATCGCTGGTTCTAAACGGGTACGGCTATGAATCATCAGGAGTGGCTGTCCCGCTGGCAGGAAGGGCGCATCGGTTTTCACAAGCAGGAGCCGCATGAGGCGCTTGAAGCCCATTGGCGAGCACTATCGGTTCCTGCCAATGGGCGAGTGCTGGTGCCGTTGTGTGGAAAAAGCCTGGACATGCGCTGGCTGGCGGAGCGTGGCCATGAGGTGTTGGGTATCGAACTGGTACGAGAAGCGGCTGAGCAGTTTGTAGCGGAGGGGCGAGGCGAAGTTACCCGTTTTCGTCAGGATGATTTTGTCTGTTATCGCCAGGGCAATATCGAACTGTGGCAAGGTGACTTTTTTCACTTTTCTGCCGATGAGACGTTCTCCTTTTCTGCCTTTTACGATCGAGCGGCACTGATCGCGCTACCTGCCGCCACTCGGCAGCGCTATGCGTTTCATCTTGCGCAAATGATGGCGCCAGGTACCTCTGGGCTGTTAGTCAGCCTGACCCACGGGCGTGGTGCCGATGTTGGCCCGCCTTTCTCGGTTGATGATGCGGAAATAGAGCGCCTGTTCGGGCCCAATTTCACGCTCGCAAGGCTTGGCACCCAGCATGTGGATGATGGCATCTGCGAAACTGTCTGGACGATGGTGCGCAAGGGGCCGGAAGATGACGAGGCACTTGCCGTACGTTGACGCTCCGGCTGGCGCACTCCATTGACAGAGACCGTAACGTGACAGGCCAACCCGATGCGGTTGGCCTGTACTGCGTTGATCAGATGGCGTAATCGAGATCGAAGCGATGCTGGCGGGTAGGGTGTGCGTAAAGCCGAGTGCCACGTGTTGGCGTCAGCTGTTCATAGTCATGATGCGTCATCGTCGCCTGCCAGGGGTCGCTCATCCAGTTGGCTTCGAGCTCGACGCGCACTTCTGCACCTACCGGGGAAATGGCGCTGACCTTTACCGGCAGATGGGCATGCTCGTCGAAGCTTTCCGCCAATCGCACCTCATGGGGGCGCAGCAGCACTTCGGCGCGCGACCCCGTTGCGCCAGGCAGCGTCAAGCGTGCCTCCCCGTTGGTTAGCACTCCGTTGACGATTTCGCCTTCGAGGCGGTTGGTCTCGCCCAGGAATTCGAATACGAAACGATTGGCCGGATGGCGATAGAGTTGGTGGGGCGTGTCGATCTGTTCGATACGTCCCTCACTCATCACGACTACGCGGTCGGAAAGCTCCAGTGCCTCTTCCTGATCGTGAGTGACGAAAACGCTGGTGAAGCCGAATTCGTCGTGCAGGTGGCGCAGCCAGCGCCGCAGCTCGATACGCACCTTGGCGTCGAGTGCACCGAACGGCTCGTCGAGCAGCAATACGTCAGGCTCGACGGCAAGTGCGCGTGCTAGAGCGACGCGCTGCTGCTGACCCCCGGACAGCTGGGCCGGATAACGCTCAGCCAATGCTTCAAGTCTTACCTTTTGCAGCAGGCCTAAAACCCGCTCGCGGATATCGCGGTGAGAGGGGCGTTCGCTTCGTGGGCGTGCCTTGAGTCCAAAGGCGACATTTTCCGCGACGGTCATATGCTTGAACAGGGCGTAGTTCTGAAAGACAAAACCGACTCGGCGCTTGCGAACGTGGACGTGGGTAACATCACGCTCACCGAAATGGATGGTGCCGCTGTTGGGTGATTCCAGTCCGGCCATGATACGCAGCAAGGTGGTCTTGCCTGAGCCCGACGGGCCGAGCAGGCCAATCAACTCGCCCTGCTTGATGTCAAGCGACAGGGGATGCAGCGCTGTGGTGGCGCCGAAACGCCGTGAGATATTGTTAAGACGGATGCTCATCGCGATATGCAATCCTGAATTAATGGCTGCGGCGGGCAGTGTGCCACTCAAGCCAGGCTTTTATAACCAGCGTGACAATCGCCAGTCCGGCCAATAGCGAGGCACTGGTGAAGGCGCCTACCGTGTTGTAGTCCTGATACAGCTGCTCGACATGCAGCGGCAGCGTATTGGTTTCGCCGCGAATCGAGCCGGAGACCACCGATACACCGCCGAACTCCCCAACTGCCCGTGCATTGGTCAGAATTACTCCATAGAGCAACGCCCAGCGAATGTTGGGCAATGTGACGCGACGAAACAGCGTCCAGCCGCGCGCGCCAAGCGTCACCGCGGCTTCCTCCTCGGCGCTGCCCTGAGCCTGCATCAGCGGAATCAACTCACGCGCCACGAACGGGCAGGTAACGAACACCGTGACCAATACCATGCCGGGCCAGGCGAACATCAACTGCAGATCATAATTTGCAAGCCAACTGCCCAGCCAGCCGCCACGGCCATAGAGCAGCAGGTACAAAAGACCAGCCACTACTGGCGAGACAGCGAATGGAATATCGATCAGGGTCTGCAAAATGCGCCGGCCGGGGAAGGAGAAGCGGGTAACCAGCCAGGCGAGAAACACGCCGAATGCCAGATTGACGGGCACAGTGATAACCGTGACCAGCAGCGTCAGCGTGATCGCGGACCATGTGTATTCGTCGCTCAGATTGACCCAGATTTCTCCCAGGCCGCTGGCGAAGGCCTGATAGAAGATACTGACCAGCGGCACGACCAGAAACAGCGCTGTCAGCACCAGTGCCAGCGCGATCAGCAGTGCGCGAACGGGCGGGGAGTCACCGATGCGTCGCATTAGCCGCGTCCTCCGTGCAGGCGTTTGTAAAACCGCGCCTGCCATATATTGATGGCCAATAAAAGAAACAGTGAGACTGCCAGCACGACCGAGGCGATCGCTGCGGCGCCGGCATAGTCATATTCCTCAAGGCGTACGGCGATCATCAGTGAGGTGATTTCGGTCTTGTAGGGCATGTTGCCGGCGATGAAGATCACCGCGCCGTACTCGCCCAGCGAGCGAGCAAAGGCGAGCCCAGTGCCGGTTACCAGCGCCGGCCAGATATGCGGCATGATCACGCGGCGAAAGGCGTAGCCGTTCGAGGCGCCCAAGGTCAACGCTGCTTCGTCGATCTGCCCAGGTAAATCTTCCAGCACCGGCTGAACCGTGCGTACCACGAAGGGAATGCTGGTAAAAGCCATAGCCAGTACGATACCGACCCAGGTATAGGCTACCTCGATGCCATAAGGGGCAAGCAGTTCACCAATGGCACCGTTCTGGCTATACAGCGTAGCCAGCGTGATGCCGGCTACGGCCGTAGGCAGGGCGAAGGGTAGATCCATCAGTGCATCGAGAATGCGCTTGCCGGGAAATTCATAGCGAACCAGCACCCAGGCGAGCAGCAGACCGAACACGGCATTGGCCAGTGATGCTGCCAGTGCCGTGCCGACCGTTACCTTGTAGCTGGCGATATGGCGCGGGTCGGTGATGATGTTCCAGTACTGTTCCCAGCTGAGCGTGGAAAGCTGGCCAACAAGGCTGCTCATTGGCAACAGCAGAATAAGCGATACATAGAGCAGAGTAATGCCGAGCGACAGTGAAAAGCCCGGCAGTACCCGTTTACGTGATAACGCAATCATCAGCGGCGCAGCAGCTGATCGAGTTCACCACCGCTTGAGAAGTGGGTGGCCATGGCGTCTTGCCAACTGCCGAACACATCCTCGACACGCAGCAGCTTGGTCTCGGGGAAGCGGTCGGCGAATTCGGCGGCGATCTTGTCGTTGTTAACGCGATAGTAGAAGTTGGCCAGGGTGCGCTGAGCCTCGTCGCTATAGAGATAGTTAAGATAGCCCTTGGCGAGATCTTCGGTGCCATTGCGCTTGACGTACTCGTCGATCCAGGTGACCGGGAATTCGGCGAGAATATCGGTCTTGGGCACGACGACTTCATAATCGTCCTTACCGTACTGGTTGCGAATATTGTTAACTTCGGACTCAAAAGTGATCAGTACGTCGCCAATACCGCGCTCGACAAAAGTGGTGGTCGCACCGCGGCCGCCGGTATCGAACACCGCCACGTTGCCGAGCATGCGCTTCATGTAGTCGCGGATTTTGGTCTCGTCGCCATTGTCGAAATCATTGGCAGCAGCCCAGGCGGCGAGATAAGTGTAACGCGCATTGCCCGAGGTCTTGGGGTTGGGGAAGACGAGCTTAACGTCCTGTTTAGCGAGATCCTGCCACGACTCGATGTGCTTGGGATTACCCTTGCGCACCAGGAATGCCATGGTCGAATAGTAGGGCGAGCTGTGGTTAGGCAGACGCTGCTGCCAGTCGGCCGGAATCAGGTGGGCTTTTTCGGCCAGGACATCGACATCGGTCACCTGGTTAAAGGTGACAACATCAGCGCGCAGCCCCTGCATGATGGCCCGCGCCTGCTTGGATGAGCCGGCATGGGACTGCTTGATCTCGACATCTTCGCCGGTCTTGTCCTTCCAGTAGGTAACGAACTGCGGATTGATCTCGGCGAACAGTTCACGCGCGATATCGTAGGAGGTGTTGAGCAGTTCACGGTCCGCTGCCTGCGCCAGTGGCGCTGACAGGGTTAGACCGAGGGTGGCGACGAGCGCACCGCCGCGCAAGACATTAAGCCAATGGGGAGTGAAGCGAGCCATGAAAGTCCCTGCGTATGTGATAGGTCAATGGCGTTTAGGCTAAGCAAAGCTTACAGGAATTACAATAATGCCTATTATGCTATTTGGTTATTTGTAAGTTATCGTTTCTCGATGTCTCTAGCTGCTTTCAATGCAGGCCATGCCGTTCGGGCATGACGCAGCGCATAACGGCATTAGCCGTATGTTAAGCGTTAAGACTAAAGTGGAATCATTCGGCGGGAAAGTTCCCGTCCATCTTGGCTCCGTTACTGTAAGCTGACCGAACATGTCCTCGACTACCGCTGCCTCCGCTGTTTCTCCCTATGCTTCATCTTCTGATGGTTTCCGCTTCGAGAAGGATCTGCTCGGAACGCTCGAAGTACCGGCTGATGCCTATTACGGCATCCAGACGCTGCGCGCCGTCAACAACTTCCGTCTCTCTGGCGTGCCGCTTTCGCACTATCCAAAATTTGTTACTGCGTTGGCGATGGTCAAACAGGCGACGGCCGATGCCAACCACCAGCTGGGTTATCTAAGTACCGATAAGTATCAGGCCATCAGCCAGGCTTGTTCTCGTGTCATTCGTGGTGAGTTTCATGACGCATTTGTCGTCGATATGATCCAGGGCGGGGCGGGCACGTCAACCAACATGAACGCCAATGAGGTCATCGCTAACGTGGCGCTTGAGGCGATGGGGCATGCCAAGGGTGACTATCATCACCTCCATCCCAATAACGACGTCAACATGGCGCAGTCGACCAATGATGCCTACCCGACTGCGATTCGCCTTGGCCTGCTGCTGGGTCACGATATGCTGCTGGCAAGCCTCGATAGCCTGTGTCAGACACTGGGCAAAAAGGGCGAAGAATTTACTGACGTGCTCAAGATGGGGCGTACTCAGTTGCAGGATGCGGTACCGATGACGCTGGGGCAGGAGTTCCATGCGTTTTCGACAACTTTGAATGAAGACCTCGACAAACTGCGCCGCTTTGTTCCGGAATTGCTGTGCGAGGTGAATCTGGGGGGCACTGCCATTGGAACAGGCATTAACGCCGACCCCGGCTATCAGCAGCTTGCAGTCGAGCGACTCGCGGCGATCAGCGGTCAGCCGCTCAAGCCGGCGCTTGACCTGATTGAGGCGACTTCGGATATGGGCGCCTTTGTGCTGTTTTCAGGGCTGCTCAAACGCCTCGCGGTTAAGCTTTCCAAGATCTGCAACGATCTGCGCCTGCTCTCCAGTGGCCCGCGTACAGGCATCAATGAAATCAACCTGCCACCGCGTCAACCGGGTAGCTCGATCATGCCGGGCAAGGTCAATCCGGTCATTCCCGAGGCGGTCAATCAGGTTGCCTTCGAGGTGATCGGTAATGATCTGGCGTTGACGCTGGCTGCCGAAGGCGGGCAACTGCAGCTCAACGTGATGGAGCCGCTGATCGCCTACAAGATATTCGATTCTATCCGTCTGTTGCAGCGCGCCATGGACATGCTGCGCGAACACTGCATCAGTGGCATCACCGCTAATGTCGATCACTGCCGGGCGCTGGTCGAAAACTCGATAGGCCTGGTCACCGCGCTCAATCCTTACATTGGCTATGAAAATGCCACGCGTATCGCCCGTGAAGCCTTGATCAGTGGACGCGGCGTGCTTGAGCTGGTGCGTGAGGAGCAGCTGCTTGATGAGGAGACGCTCGCCGATATTCTGCGTCCGGAAAACATGATTGCGCCGCGGCTGGTGCCATTGAAGTCCCCGCATTGATGCAAATCACGTTGCTGTCAATAGAAAAGCCCGACGCGTAGCGTCGGGCTTTTTAGGTCAAGCAGATAATCTTTACAACCCCATCGCCGCGGACGTAGAGCGGCGTGGGTCGGCGCCGCCATAGAAAGTACCGTTTTCAATCACGATCGACTGGCTGGCGCCCATCGCCTCCTTGGTCACCACCGTGTGGCCCATCGCCTCAAGCAGATTAATGGTGTCGGGGCTGATGCCCTGTTCGATACGGATTTCCTCAGGTGACCATTGATCGTGCACGCGTGGCACGCTGACCGCGGCCTGGATATTCATACGGTGATCGATCACGTTCATGATCACCTGCAGCGTGGTAGTAATGATGCGCGAGCCGCCCGGGCTACCGGTGATCAGGAAGTTCTTGCCGTCGTGCTTGACGATGGTCGGCGACATCGATGACAGCATGCGCTTGCCGGGCTCGATCTTGTTGGCTGCGCCGCCGATCAATCCGTAGGCGTTGGGCACCCCCGGCTTGGCTGAAAAGTCGTCCATCTCGTTATTCATCAGAAAGCCAGCGCCGTCGACGGTGATCCCCGAACCGTAGCTGAAATTGAGGGTATAGGTGTTGGAGACCGCCAATCCCTGGTCGTCAGCGACCGAGAAGTGGGTGGTCTGGTCGGATTCGTAAGGAGCAACCTGGCCCGGCGCGATCTCGCTCGACGGCGTGGCGTGCTGCATGTCGAACTGGGCGCGCAGCGAGTGGGCATAAGCTTTTGAAGTGATCGCTGCAAGCGGCACATTGACAAAGTCGGTGTCGCCCAAGTACTGGGAACGGTCGGCGTAAGCGCGCTTCATCGCCTCGCTCATCAGATGGATGGTGGCCGCTGAATTGAAGCCCAGCGCACCGATATCGTCGCCCTCAAGCATGTTAAGGATCTGAACAATGTGAGCGCCGCCGGAGGAGGGCGGGCTCATCGAATAGACGTCGTAGCCGCGATAGCTGCCGTGTACCGGTTCGCGCAGCGCTGGCTGGTAAGCGTTGAGATCGTTCAGCGTCATGATGCCGCCGTGGCGCTTCATTTCCGCGATCAATAGCTGCGCCGTCTTGCCCTCGTAGAACTCACGCGGGCCTTGTTCAGCGATACGCTTGAGCGTTGCCGCAAGCTCAGGTTGCTTGAATACCTCACCGGGCTGATAAACGCTGCCATCGGACTTGAAGAAGGTCTTGCGCGTCGCCTCCCACTGGGTCAGCCGCTCCCGAGCCTGGCTGATGTTGTCGCTGAACAACTGGGGCACGGCAAAGCCGTTCTCGGCCAGGGTGATCGCTGGCGCCAGCGCCTGAGCGAGACTGAGAGTGCCGTACTTGTCGAGAGCGAGTGCTAGGCCGGCAACAGTACCGGGCACGCCGGAGGCGTTGGCGGTGTAGCGCGAGGCGTCTGCGATCACGTTGCCGTGCTCGTCCTGGAACATCGTCTCACTGGCGCCTTGGGGCGCCTTCTCGCGGTAGTCGATGGCGATGACCTTGCCGCTTTTTTCATCGGAGATCAGCATGAACCCGCCGCCGCCGATATTGCCCGACTGCGGCTGGGTCACGGCAAGCGCAAAACCGGCGGTGACCGCAGCGTCGACGGCGTTTCCGCCCTGGGCCAGCACATCATGGGCAACTTGAGTGGCCAGCGTGTTGCTGGTGGCCACCATGCCATGGGTACCGACGGCGGGATGGAAGCGTTCGCCTTCAATGATCGGTTGCGCTACCGCCAGGGTCACGGTGGACAGCAGCAGCGTAGTGGCGCCAAGCAGGGCGGCAGCAAGACGATGGCGAGGGTGAGCCATGGTGAGGATTCCTTGCAGTTGGGCTTGTTTGTTATCAGGCATATTGGCCACCGTGTGCTGTGGCGACCGCCGCTCTTAGCCTAGCCGACGCCGATGGCCTAGAATAGACGATTGTTTCACTCAAACCTTTACGGCCTGAGGTCCTGTGCATGTCCGATTTCAAGATCGCCCCTTCCATTCTTTCCGCCGATTTTGCTCGCCTCGGACAGGAAGCCGACGATGTCATTGCCAGCGGCGCTGACATGATCCACTTCGACGTGATGGATAATCATTATGTCCCCAACCTGACCATTGGCCCGGCGGTGTGCGAGGCGTTGATCAAGCATGGCGTCAAGGCACCGGTCGATGTGCACCTGATGGTCAAGCCGGTCGATCGCATGATTGGTGCCTTCATTGATGCCGGTGCCAGTTTCATTACCTTCCATCCCGAGGCGTCCGAGCACATCGACCGCTCGCTGCAATTGATCAAGGATGGCGGCTGCAAGGCGGGACTGGTATTCAACCCCGCCACGCCGCTGAGCTACCTCGACTATGTAATCGACAAGCTCGACATGATTCTGATCATGAGTGTCAATCCAGGGTTCGGCGGTCAGTCATTCATTCCAGGCACCCTCGACAAGCTCAGGCAGGCACGCCAGCGCATCGAGGCGAGTGGACGTAACATTCGCCTAGAGGTCGATGGCGGCGTCAAGGCTGATAATATCGCCGAGATCGCTCGCGCTGGGGCCAACACCTTTGTCGCCGGTTCGGCCGTATTCGGCGCACGTGATGACGATGACCCCAACGGTTATGACACCATCATCAATGAGCTCCGTCAGCAGCTCGCTGATGCCTGAGCAAGAAGAGCATCGGCGTGTTGAGCCATGCTGGTCGTTGTACATCATCGAAACTTCGTACGGGCATCTTTATACCGGTATCACCACGGATATCACTCGCCGCTTTGCCGAGCATCAATCAGGTAAACGCGGTGCCCGTGCCTTACGCGGCAAGGGTCCTTTGCAGCTGCGCTTTCACTGCGAAGTTGGGGATAAGTCGCGAGCGCTCAAGCTGGAATATGCGCTCAAGCGTCGGCCTAGGCATGACAAGCAGGCATTGATAGCAGGCGAGTGTTCTCTCGCCATGCTGTTTGAATATGGAGAAGCTGAATCTAATTTAGATTAACTATTTTTTATTTAATTAATGCTGCCCTAAGGTTGGATTAAGCCGTAGTGACCACTACGGCTTTTTTGTGCCGTGTGTGGCCTTCCCAACAGGTGGTGAGGGCATCGATGCGAGACCGCACACTACCCAAGCGGTCTCGCGCAACGCGGTTTGGACGCGATGACCACCGGAGGGCCGTTATCATGTCTTCAATGCCGGACGACGAACAGCGCCGCGACTTCATGCGACGCTCGCTAACCCTGATTCCTGCCGTCAGCCTGGGGAGCGGCGTTACGTTAACCGCTAGTGCGGCGGAGGAGCCGCCAGCGCTTGCCGACTACCAACCGTCTTTTTTCAATACGGACGAATGGCAATTTATTCTTGCTGCCTGTGATCAACTGATTCCTTCCGACGAGCACGGCCCCGGTGCGCTGGAGACTAACGTGCCGATCTTCATCGACAAGGAACTGTACGGTCCCTTTGGCCATGCCGATCGTTGGTACATGCAGGGACCCTTCATCACCGATGGTGATCCCGAACTCGGCTATCAGCTGCCCTATACGCCACGTGAGCTCTACCGTCATGGCATTGCTGCCGTCGAGCGTTACTGTCAGCAGGAGCACGACAAGGCGTTTTCCGCGCTCGACGCTGCCACGCGCGACGACATATTAGGGCGGCTTGAGCAGGACAAGATCGATTTTGCCGCGCTCGACGCGGCGCCGTTAACCGCCGGGGTCTTCTTTTCCTTTCTGTGGCAGAACATCCGCGAGGGCTATTTCGCCGATCCGATCTACGGCGGCAACAAGCACATGGGCGCCTGGAAGATGATCGGCTTCACCGGTGCGCGCGCCAATTTCCGCGAGTGGGTCGAGCAGCACAACGTGCCTTACCCGCTCGGGCCGGTCAGCCTGTCGGGAGAGCGGGGTTAGTTCCAGATAAAAACGCAGGTTATCACTACCGGGCCGCACCGTTTAGTTCCAAGAATAACCACAGGTGCTGGCAGGCCGCGAAAATGCCCAGTTGGGTTTGGCGCACCAAAATACGGTAACTACGATGATGAAAAAAATATTGCTGGCAGGTGGGGGAGTGATCGCCTGGGCGTTGCCCATGGCGGCCAACGCGCAGGCAGCCGATCAGGGCGTGATCGAGCGCGGCGCCTATCTGGCTCGGGTCGGCGATTGTGTCGCGTGCCATACCGCGCCGGACGGCAAGGAATACACTGGCGGTCTGGCGATTGAAAGCCCGTTCGGCACGATATATTCGAGCAATATCACGCCTGACAAGCAAACGGGCATCGGCGACTACAGCGAAGAGCAGTTTGCTCGCGCCGTGCGTGATGGCGTTCGCGCCGATGGCGCCCATCTCTATCCGGCGATGCCTTATCCCTCCTACGCCAAGACCACAGATGCTGATATTCATGCGCTTTACGTCTACTTCATGCACGGCGTGGAGCCGGTCAATCATCGTCCCGAGCAGACCGATCTCAACTTTCCTTTCAACCAGCGCTGGGCAATAGCGATGTGGAACTGGCTGTTCACTGAAGATGAGGTGTTCCAGCCCGATCCGAACCGCAGCGATCAGCTCAATCGTGGCGCCTATCTCGTTGAAGGGCTGGGCCACTGCGGCAGTTGCCATACCCCGCGCGGCTTTGCCCAGCAGCTCAAGGGCTTTGATGCCAGTGATGAGGATTATCTCGCCGGTGCCGACCTCAACGACTGGTTGGCTCCGGCGCTGCGTGGCAAGGGCGAGAGTGGCCGCGGTGTCGTTGACTGGAGCGAGCAGGACATCGTCGATCTGCTTGCCACCGGGCGCAACGCCTACACTGCCGTTTCGGGCGAGATGACCTCGGTAGTAGCCAACAGTACTTCACATCTCAATGATCAGGATATCCACGCCATTGCCGCTTATCTCAAGTCCATCCCTGCCCACACAGGACAGGCGGGCGGCAGCGCCAGCAAGGCGGCGTCACCGGACAAGAGCGATATTGCCGAATCCGGGACCGAAGCTAAGCTTGCGTCGGCGCGCGACCTCAGCGAAGGCGAGCGGCTCTATCTCGATAATTGCAATGCTTGTCATTTCACCGATGGCAAGGGCGCCGGACATATCTTTCCGATGCTCGATGGCAATTCGTTAGTCAACGCCGACAACCCCACCGGCTTGATTCATACCATCCTTGCTGGCGCAGAGATGCCTTCGACGCCGAAAGCGCCGGAATCGGTCTCGATGCCTGGCTTCGCCTGGCGGCTGTCGGATCAGGAAGTGGCCGATATCGCTACCTTCGTGCGCGGCGCATGGAGCAACGATGCCGCGGCGGTGACCGCCGATCAAGTCGCCGAGGTGCGCAAGACGCTGCCCGAGCATAGTTTCAGCGTCTCGCCGGGCTACCGTTCGACCGGGCGTGACCAGCAGCCGACCAGCGGTGAGCAGCTCAAGGGCGGTGCGCCGGTCGAGGACGATCAATAACAACGGATGCAGCAGGAAGCGAGGGGAAAACATGGCGAGCAATAGTACTGTTATCAGAAAAGAGCCGGTTGATGCCGTCATCGTAGGGCTCGGCTGGACCGGTTCGATCATGGGTATGGAGTTGACCGATGCGGGCTTGAACGTGTTAGCGCTGGAGCGTGGCAATGACCGTACCAACGCCGATTTCACCTATCCCAAGCCCGCCGACGAACTCGCCTATGGAGTGCGCATGGAAATGATGCAGCGCCCATCGCAGGCGGCCATCACGATTCGGCGCAATCTCAACGAGACGGCGTTGCCCAACCGTTATCTGACCTCGTTTCTGCCCGGCGACGGGGTCGGTGGTGCGGGGGTGCATTGGACCGGCGTGCTTTACCGCGCCACACCGGTCGAACTCAAGCTCAAGAGCTTCGCTGACGAGCACTTCGACAAGGGCTTTCTGCCCGATGACATGACGATTCAGGATTATGGCGTCAGCTACGAGGAGCTCGAACCGCACTACGATTTCTTCGAAAAGGTATGCGGCATTTCGGGCCAGGCCGGCAATATCAACGGCCAGCTCATCGAGGGCGGCAATCCGTTTGAGGGGCCGCGAGCGAATCCTTATCCGCTGCCGCCGCTGCCGGGGACCTACAACAATGCGCTGTTTGCCCAAGCCACCAAGAATCTGGGCTGGCACCCTTATCCCTATCCTTCGGCCAATGTGTCGCAGGCGTGGAAGAATCCTTACGGCATGCAGCTCGGGCCGTGTAATTTCTGCGGTTTCTGCAGCAAATATGGGTGTCTCAACTATTCCAAATCGTCACCGCAGACTTGCATTCTCGATGCGCTCAAGCGGCGCGAGAATTTCGCCTATCGCACCAACTGCGAAGTCACCCGCGTCGAACTCGACAGCGACGGCAAGAAGGCGACCGGTGTCACCTATATCGACGGCGACGGCAACAGGGTGTTTCAGCCGGCCGAGCTGGTGATCGTCGCGTCCTATGCGCTCAATAATGTGCGCCTGCTGCTGCTTTCCGGCATCGGCAAACCCTATGACCCGGTAGCCAACACCGGCGTAGTCGGGCGTAACTACTCCTATCAGATGACTGGCTCGATCGATATGTTCTTCGACGATATCGAGTTCAATCCCTTTGTTGCCGCCGGCGCCAACGGCCAGGTGATCGATGATTTCAGTCCCGATACGTTCGATTCTGCCCGTCATGGCTTTATCGGCGGTTCGTACATCTATACGGCACAGGGCAGCGGCGCACCGATCAGCAATACCCCGACACCGGGCGATGCGCCCAAATGGGGCAGCGGCTGGAAGAAAGCGGTCAAGGATAACTATGGCCACTCGATGTCGATGGGCACGACGGGAACCAACATGGCCTATCGCGACTGCTATCTCAGCCTTGATCCCAACTACAGAGACCCCAACGGCGACCCGCTGCTGCGCATGACGCTGGACTGGCACGACAACGACATCCGCATGACCCGTTTCATGCGCGAACGGATGCTCGAGATCGTGCGCGAGCTCAATCCGCGCAGCCATGTCGAAGGTTTCAAGAACTTCGGTGATCATTACGATACGCGCCACTACCAGTCGACCCACAACGTCGGCGGCGCGATCATGGGCACCGATCCCTCGACCTCGGCGCTCAATCGCTATCTGCAGAGCTGGGACGTACACAACGTGTTCGTGATGGGCGCCAACGCCTTCCCGCAGAATATGCAGCACAACCCCACCGGTACGGTCGCTGCGCTGACCTATTGGTCGGCGAAGGCGATCCGGGAGCAGTACCTGAAAAATCCCGGACCGCTGATGTCGGCTTGAAGCGGGGCGCAGTTGAAATACATGCTTGAAAAGCGTCTCTGTCTGGCCCAGCGGCGCCCCGACAGCCTTACAGGAGAAAACGCATGGATATTCAGCGCAACGGCTCCAAGCCGTCCACGCCAGGACCGGCAGACTATTTCACCGGCACCGTCCGCCTCGACGCGCCTTTCCAGACCACCGAGCCCGCTCGGGTCGGCGGTGTCACCGTGACCTTCGAGCCCGGCGCGCGCACCGCCTGGCACACCCACCCGCTTGGCCAGACCGTGATCGTGACCGCAGGGCTCGGTTGGGCTCAGCGCGAGGGCGGTGAGCGGGAGGAGATTCGACCCGGCGACGTGGTCTGGTTCGAACCGGGCGAGAAGCACTGGCACGGCGCGACCGACACCACCGCGATGACTCATATCGCCATCGCTGAAGCGCAGGATGGCTCACGAGTCACGTGGCTGGAGAAAGTGACCGATGAGGATTACCTCGGCCACTCTGGTCAGGTTGGCTGAGCGCCCCGCAGGGTTTAACGCGGCGAATCAGGCATTCCTGGCACGAGCATAAAACGAACGAACCCCGCACGAGGCGGGGTTCTTTTGACATGCATGACGGCAGGATGCGAATGCCGTAGCCGCTACTTTTTGGTGTCGTCCCAATTGTAGGGCGCCTTGGGCTTGTCACCGTTGAGCGCAGCGATCAGATTATCGACGGCCAGCTCCGCCATCGCGTAGCGCGTCTCGTGGGTGGCCGAGCCGATGTGGGGCAGGGCAACGACGTTTTTCAGCTTGGGCAGCGGCGAATCCTTGGGCAGCGGCTCCTTGACGAACACATCAAGTCCGGCGCCGAGGATAGTGCCGTTTTGCAGCGCCTCGATCAGTGCCTCCTCGTCGACTACCTGACCGCGTGAGATGTTAACGAAAATCGTGTTGCTGCCCATCAGCTCGAACTCACGTTTGCCGAACATCTTCTCGGTATTCTTCGATAGCGGTACGGTGACGCAGACAAAATCGCTGTCGCGCAGCAGCGCGTCGAGCTCCTTGTAGGTTGCGCCGATCTCGCGTTCGTACTGCTCGTGGCGCGAGCGGTTGTGGTAGCTCACTTCCATGTTGAAGCCGAACCTGCCGCGTCGCGCAATCGCCGCACCGATACGGCCCATACCGACGATGCCGAGCTTCTTGCCCTGCACGTCGACGCCGAACAGCGGTTCTTCGAGGCTCTTGTCCCACTCGCCGCTCTTGACGTACTCGGCCAGTTCCACCACCCGTCGTGCGCTGGCGAGAATCAGTGCGAAGGCAGTATCCGCAGTGGTCTCGGTCAATACGTCCGGGGTGTGGCACAGCACGATGCCGCGTTCGTTGAGAAAGTCGATATCGTAGTTGTCGACGCCGACCGAGATGCTCGATATCGCTTCGAGCTTGTCGGCCGTTTCGAGCACGCTGCGGTCGAGCTTGACGCTGGCGCCGATCATGCCGTGGACGCGGGTCAGTGCCTGCTTGAATTGCTCGTCATCAAGCGGGCTCTCGAGATGGCTGAAATCCTCGATCTCGAAGTGTTCCTTGAGACGCTCGAGCAGCGCTTCGGGCAGCCCGCGCCGGTAGATCATTACATGCTTGGCCATTTACGACTCCTTGTCTTCGATTATTGTAAGCAGGCTCATGCGTGGCGGGGCATGGGCGCTGGCGATCCTTTTTCACTGGCAGGGCGTGCGAACATGGTCAGTATTGCGGCGATGAACAGCGCCCCGGACATGCACATGTACGATACCGCAGGCGTACCGGTCAGGCCATTGAGATAACCCACGCCGTAGGAACCGATGAAGCCGCCCAGCGCGCCGAGCGAGTTGATCAGGGCGATGGCGCCACCGGCGACGTTGCGCGGCAGAATCTCGGGAATGATCGCGAAGAAGGGGCCATAGGGTGCGTAAAGGCCGAAGCCGGCGATGACCAATAGCGTGTAAGACCACCAGAAATGATCGGCGCCCAGCATGTAGGAGCCGGCAAAGGAGAATCCGGCGATCAGTAGCGGCGGCCACACGAACAGACGGCGGTTGCGCAGCTTGTCCGATCCCCAAGAGACAGCGAGCATACCGATCACGGCGGCTAGGTAGGGCAGTGCAGAGAGCCAGCCGGCCTCGACGATATTGAGCTGCCCGGCCTCCTTGAGGATCGACGGCAGCCATAGCACGAAACCGTAGACGCCGATGCTCCAGGAGAAATACTGCAGGCATAGCAGAATCACCTGCGGCTGACGGAAGGCTTCACGATAGTTGCGTACCGGCTTGAGGCCGCGTTGCTCTTCCTGAAAGGCGGCTTCCAGCGAATCCTTCTGTTCCCGACTCAGCCACTTGGCCTGTTCCGGCTTGTCGTCGACCAGAAACCACCAGCAGAACGCCCAGATGATGCCCGGTGCGCCCTCGATGATGAACATCCAGCGCCAGTCGGCATTGCTGATGATGTAGCCTGACAGCACCGACATCCACAGAATCGTCACCGGATTGCCAAGGATCAGGAAGGTATTAGCGCGCGAGCGCTCGCCTTGGGTGAACCAGTGACTTAGATAGACCAGCATTGCCGGCATCACTGCGGCTTCGGTGACGCCGAGCATGAAGCGGATCACGATCAGGGCGGAGACGTTGGGCACGATCCCGGTCAGCGTGGCCAGCAGGCTCCAACTGATCAGGCACCAGAAGATCAGCCGTTTGGCGCTGCGTTTTTCGGCATAGATGGTGCCGGGAATCTGGAAAAAGAAATAGCCGAGGAAAAACAGCGAGCCCAGCAGCGATGAAATCGCCGGGGTGATGTTCAGGTCGTCCGCCATGCCCGCCGCCGCTGCAAAGCCGAAGTTGGCGCGGTCGACATAGGCCAGGCTGTAGGTGATGAAAACGATCGGGATGATGTACCACCAGCGCCGTTTGGGCAGCGCTGCAGACGTGATGCTGGTATTGCGCGTCATGATTTTTCTCCTCGACGTCCCTGGCGTGCTCCGTCAGAGCGAATGGACGTCAGTGGTTACTATTGCTGCGTGCTGATGAGTGCATCGAGTTCGATGCGGGTGGGAAGCCCTTCCATGTCGCCAGCAACCTGAATGGCGCAGGCGCCGACCAGGGTGCCGCGTGTCACGGCGTCGCGTGCGCCGAGCCCTTCGAGCCGGGCGCTGATGAAGCCACTGGCGAAGCCGTCACCGGCACCGACCGTGTCGACGACGCGCTCGACCTTGGCGCAGGGCGTGTGGAAACGCTCCGTGGCGCTCTTGTAGAAGGCACCTTCGGCGCCGAGCTTGACGATGACCTCACCGACGCCGCGCTCAAGATAGAAATCGGCGATCGCCTCGGGTGTCTCCCGGCCGGTCAATAGGCGACCTTCGTCGATGCCGGGCAATACCCAGCCGGCCAGCGCCGCGAGACTGTTGACTTCGCGGATCATAGTCGCCTGATCCGGCCATAGTCCGGGGCGCAGGTTGGTATCAAACGACACGCTGCGACCTGCTGCGCGCATCATCTGCATGGCGTGGCGTGACAGCTCGCGCACGTGCTCGCCGAGGGCGGGTGGAATGCCGGTGCAATGCAGATGGCGTGCGCCGAGAAAAAGCTCCGGGTCGAAATCGTCGAGCGACAGATGGCTCGCCGCCGAACCGCGGCGGAAATATTCGACACGCGGGTCGAGCCCGTCGTCACGGCGCTCCTTGAGCTGAAAGCCGGTCGGATGCTCAGAATCGATGCGCACGTGCGAGCAGTCGAGTCCCTCCTCAGCAAGCGTGGCAAGAATGAAGCGCCCCAGACTGTCGTCACCGACCCGGGACAGCCAGGCGACACGCAGGCCGAGTCGTGAAAGACCGATCGCGACATTGCTGTCGGCGCCGGCGATGCGTTTGCTGAAGTGGGTGACCTGATCGAGATCACCGCATTCGGTGGCCACGAACATGGCCATCGTCTCGCCAAAGGCGGCGACGTCGTGAGTGAGCGTCATGCGATGTCCTCCTGATCGGCCATGTATTGTCCTAATTCACGCAGCCGCTCGATCTGCTGCTGAGCATGAACAATGAGTGTGGCGTCGTCATCAGCAATCAATGGGAACTCGATCGCCCGCAGGCATTTTGCGGGGAAATGCTGCCATAGGCTGGACCAGGCGTTCATATCGGTGTCATCCGGAACTCGTGCGGCCAGCTGCTTACCGTGCGCAGTGATGCTCGTTTCGACGCCCTTGCAATGGACATAGGCAACGAACTTCCCGAGCGTTCTAGCGGCCTCCAGCGGGTCATTACCGGTCCAGTACCAGTTGCCAACATCAAAGGTCATGGCAATATCGATATCCTGAGCGCGGCAGGCATCTAGGCATTGTTTGAGCGGGGCGATTCGTCCACCGCTTAGCGTTTGGTCGTTCTCTATCAACAACGTGATAGGGCTATGCTCAAGCGTCGCGCCAAGTGCCTGGACAGCTGCGGTAGCCTCTTCGGGGGCGAGCGGGAACTGGCCAAGTGAGACCTTGATATAGCGTGCGTGTAACGCCTCGGCTATTGCCAGTTCGTCTGCCAGCGTCATGTTGAGTGTGCCGCTGTCTTCAAAGAGCTTAAGTGTCGAGGAATAAATGCAGAGCAGGCCGGTATCATGGAGACGGGCCCCCAGCGCTTCACTGGGACGGTCCTGATCCGTGAATAGCTCCTCACGAATTTCAATGCCTTCGGCGCCTGCCTGTGCGATGGCCATCGCGAAATGCCCCTGGCCGCGCTGACGTACCACCTCGGCGCCAAACGCCGAGGTGCAGATCACTACGGGTACTGTCATGTTGTCTCTCCCGACCGCCTTGATGGGACGATCTTTATTTTTACTGGCATATGGTTATGGGAACGGTTCCATAACGCTTTTTTTAGTGGCTCGACGATGCTCATCGAGCACGCGTCGAACCGCGGATGTTGAGTGAACCTTCAAATAGCTGATGCTGAATGGGGCGAGTTGACATGCTCAGGCGTGCCAGAAGCTGGTCGACGGCGGCCTGTCCGATGTGCTGCGTTGGCTGCGCTACCGTTGAAATGCCCGGGTCGAGCAGGGCGCACCAGTCGAGTTCATCGATGCCAATGAGTCCCAGCGTGTCAAAGGAGATGCTGTCGTGACGCCTCAACACGTGGCAGATATGAGTGGTGACTACCCCATTGGCGCTGAGCAAGGCTTTTGGACCGGCCCCGGGACGCTGCATAAAGTGCTTGAGTGCCTCTGTAAGGGCGTCTGGGGTGGTTAACGCGACTTCAATAATGTCGCCGTGCGCATCTTGGCAGGCCTGCAAGGCGTACTGAAAGCCGTTACTGCGTTCCTGACGCGTACTGATACCGGCGATGGGCTCGCTGATCAGCAGGATGTCCCGGTAGCCCTGGTCGAGCAGGTGAGACGTGGCAAGGCTGACAGCGTGATGATTGTCGAGGCCTACCATGTCGACATTGAGCTCAGATACGCGGCGGTCCACCATCACCATCGGCAGGCCTTCGTTACTCAACTCTTGAAGCATGTCGACGTTGCGTCCTTGCGTGTTGACGATCAGGCCTTCGACGCTATAGGCGCGCAGAACATCAAGATGACGACGCTCAAGCTCGTCGTCACGGTCGGTATTGCATACCACTAAGGAATAGCCCTGCTCGCGACAGGCCGTTTCAGCACCATGCATCATCGCCACGGTGTAGGGGTTGAGCATGTCGGCGACCACCATGCCAATCAGCCGAGTCCGACGGCCCCGCATGCTGCTGGCGATACGGTCAGGCTTGAAGCCCAGCCTCTTGATCGACGCCTCAATGCGTTCGCGCAGATCGTCGGAGAGCAACTTGCGCTCTTCACCGAGATAACGCGACACGCTGGTCTTCGACACGCGCGCGTCCTTGGCGACTTCATGGATGGTCGTCCGCTTGGCGCGGCCTGGCGTGGCCCGAACTGACTTGTCTGGCATTTCCGAAGATGGCATGCGTGTGGTCGCCTTGCTGCGTTGGTGCCTGTTCGCTACAGCTGGTTTGGTAACGGTTCCAGAGCTACTTTAGAGAGACGACCGACGTTAGCAAATTGGACAATGGCAGGAAGGTGTGTCGCAGGACTACAGCGTCTACGACTGAAAGGGAAGAAAGGAGATGACGTCCACTGCCAAGCAGGGCATGACTGTAGGGCAAAAATTGCCCGTACCATTGGCACGGGCGGCTAGCTGAAACAAAGAGCGGGTGCTCAGTGCAGCTTCATCTTGGGGCGTAACCAGTTGTTGAGCCGGTCAACGACGATTTTGAGCGCCGTCCGCGTGGCGCCGTAGATCGCTTTTTGGTGCAGGCGATAAAGCGAGGCGTAGAAGAGCTTGGCTAGCATGCCTTCAATGAAGAGACCGCGAGCGGAGGCGCCGTGCATCAAGCTACCTACCGCATCGAAGTGCGCCAGCGAAATCAGCGAGCCCATGTCGCGGTAATTGAAATCTTGTAATGGCTTGCCTTCGAGCATGGCAACGAGATTCTTGTAAAGATGGTTGGCCTGTTGATGGGCGGCCTGGGCACGTGGTGGCACCATCTTGTCGCCGGGCTGTGGGCAGGCGGCGCAATCGCCCAGCGCAAAGATGCGCTCATCATCGATGCTCTGCATCGTCTGATGCACCTTGACCTGATGGTTGGGGCGCGTCGAAAGGCCTAGTTCGGACAGGACCGAAGGGCCGCGCACGCCGGCGGCCCACACGGTCAGATCGGCGTCGAGACGCGAACCATCTGCAGTGGTAAAGCCCTTGTCATCGGCCGTGGTGATCTTGGTGTTGACGTGAATTTCGACGCCGAGCTTTTCCAGCTCCTTGCGTGCGGCATTGCCGATGCGCTCCGGCAATGCCGGCAGAATGCGCGGCGCGGCCTCAATCAGGTGAATCTTCAGTTGGTTGCGATCAATCTCGGAATAACCGTAACTCTTGAGCATCTGTGTGGCATTGAGAAGCTCAGCAGATAGCTCGACGCCGGTAGCGCCGCCGCCAACGATGGCGACCGAAAGATGGGAGCGCTCGTGATGCCCGGGGTCACCGTAACGTAAAAAGGTGTTAAGCATTGCCTTGCGGAAGGCTTCAGCTTGCTTGACGCTATCGAGGAAATAACAGTGATCGGCCACGCCGGGCGTGCCGAAATCGTTCGAGACACTCCCCAGCGATAGCACGAGATAATCATATTCAAGCGTGCGCTCGGCCAGGACGGGCAGGCCTTTTTCATCGTGAATCGGGGCGAGGGTGATACGGCGCTGTTCGCGGTCCAGACCGGAAAGTGTGCCGAGCTGGTAACGATAACCGTGGGTGCTGGAGTGGCCCTGATAGGAGAGTTCATCGAGACTGGAATCGAGCACGCCGGTGGCCACTTCGTGGAGCAGTGGCTTCCAGATGTGGGTGGTGTTGCGGTCAACCAGCACGATTTCGGCGCGCTTTCGCAGGCCAAGCTTGCGGCCGAGTCGGGTAACCAATTCAAGGCCACCTGCGCCGCCGCCTACCACTACGATGCGGGGAGGGTTCATGTATGCTCCATGGCTGAAGTGAGATCAAGCGAATAAAAATTGAGTAATTTGATCAGGCTAGTTTATATGCTGACGGCTCGTGCTGACGAGACGATAGAATGGATTAGACGTTAGTCGCAATGCTCAACTTCAACAGGTGAGGCCATTTAACTGCTGGCCACCATGCCCCAGATTCACTCTTGAAACTGCCAAGGACACCGTAATGCATCCCGCTTTATACGATATTCGCCTGATCGCCTATGACCTCGACGGCACGCTGGTCGATTCCGCGCCTGATCTTGCTGCTGCGGTCGATCTGGCGCTGGAGGAGCGCAATATGCCGCCTGCCGGGATAGAGCGTGTACGCACCTGGGTCGGCAACGGCTCTCGTAAACTGATCGAGCGTGCACTTGTCGATGCAGTAGCGCGTGGCCTTTGTCTTCCCTTCGATCAGGCCGCGCTTGACGCCGTGCATGATCGTTTTCTGCATTATTATGCTCAGGCGCCCTGCGAACGAACTGTCTGTTACCCGGGCGTAGAGGAGTGCCTGAGTGCGCAACATGCGCGAGGCATCACTCAGATACTGATCACCAATAAGCCGAAACTGTTCATTGCGCCGATTCTTGAAGCGTTGGAACTTGACGATGTTTTCGCAATGACGCTCGGCGGCGATTCTCTCAATGAGAAAAAACCGCATCCTGCACCGCTTCTTTTTGCAGCCGAGCGTTTCGATATACCAGCTGCGCAGTGCCTGATGATTGGCGACTCCAAAAATGATGTACTCGCCGGTCAAGCTGCTGGCTTTCGTACATTGGCCGTGCCTTACGGCTACAATCACGGCGAGCCGGTGGCCGATAGTCGCCCGGATTGGATGGTTGAAACGCTTAAGGAACTCGTTTAGGGTAAAAAATCTTTATGTCTGGCCAACAGGCACTATATTTTTCTGGCCTTTATACCCTTTGATTTTTAATCCATTCACGGATATGTCATGTCATTGGCCCATAAAAAGGTTCATGCGCTGATGCGCGAAGTAAAGCGCTGGCGATGGTGATGCATTTCCCCGGCCCTGAGTGAAAGGGCATAGGATGCGCGATAGACGGCGTAACTCCCCTCAAGCTTGCGATTAGAGACCTTTGGCATGATGACATACGAGCGCTTCGCCGAGTTGGCCGAAGCAGGGTACAACCGTATTCCTGTTAGCCGCGAAGTTCTGGCTGATCTTGATACACCGCTTTCCACCTATCTGAAGCTGGCCAATGCGCCCTGGACGTTCCTGCTTGAGTCCGTGCAGGGTGGCGAAAAGTGGGGACGCTATTCGATCATCGGTTTGCCATGCCGGGAACGTATCGAAGTGCGGGGGCATGTTGTGCGCCACTTCATGGATGGCGAACAGGTCGGCGCCACTGAAGCCGATGATCCGCTGAGCTGGATCGAGCAGTTCCGTCAGCGTTTCAAGGCACCCGCGTCGGAAGATACGATGCGCTTTGATGGCGGTCTGGTGGGCTATTTCGGCTACGACACGATTCGCTATATCGAGCCGCGGTTGCGTGGGGTTGAAAAGCCTGACCCGATCGATGTTCCTGATATTCTGCTCATGGTCGCTGAAGAGCTGGTGGTTTTTGACAATCTTTCAGGGCGACTATCACTGCTGGTCCATGCTGATCCTCGTGAAGAAAATAGCTATTCAGGGGCCCTTGAGCGTCTTGGTGTGCTTGAGCAGCAACTGCGTGCAATGACGTTGTCTGCAACAAGCCCGGGCACAGGGCGGAGCAATATTGGCGAGAACGATTTTTTCGCCAGCTTCACTGAGCAGGGCTACAAAGATGCGGTAGGTCAGATCAAGGAATATATCTTCGCCGGCGATCTGATGCAGTGCGTGCCATCACAGCGCATGTCGATTCCCTTTACGGCGCCGCCGCTCGATCTCTACCGGGCGCTGCGCAGCCTCAATCCTTCGCCGTACATGTTTTTCTTCAACCTGGACGACCATCACGTTGTTGGCGCCTCGCCGGAAATTCTGGCACGCCTTGAGCATGATGAAATCACGCTGCGCCCGATTGCCGGCACGCGACATCGGGGCCGTAATGAAGAAGAAGACAAGGCGCTGGAAGACGATTTACTCTCTGACCCCAAAGAGATCGCCGAGCATGTCATGCTGATCGACCTGGGCCGCAACGACGTTGGTCGGATTAGCCGTGATGGTACGGTCGAATTGACCGACAAGATGGCTATTGAGCGTTATTCACACGTCATGCATATCGTTTCCAATGTCACCGGGCGCATCAAGGAAGGGTTGGGGCCGATCGATGTTCTGCGGGCCACCTTCCCGGCGGGTACATTGTCCGGCGCGCCGAAGATTCGTGCTCTTGAAGTGATCGACGAGCTTGAACCGGTCAAGCGCGGCATTTATTCCGGCGCGGTTGGTTATCTATCCTGGCAGGGCAACATGGATATGGCGATCGCCATCCGCACCGCTGTCATCAAGGATGGTCAATTGCACGTTCAGGCCGGCGGTGGCATCGTCGCCGATTCGGACCCGGAACTTGAGTGGCAGGAAACGCTTAACAAGCGTCGTGCCATGTTCCGCGCCGTGGCGATGGCCGAGAAGGGGCTTGATAACCTCGACTGATATCTCTCAAGGCAGTGCGCCCTTAAAGGCGCGCTGCCTTGACATGATGACCTCCTGACAGCAGTATCTAGGCTATGAATATACCGGTACCCCAAAACTTGAGCCTGCAGTGGTGGCGCGCTAACTAAGCGCGGCGTCCACGCTTGTCTCGAAAGTGGAAAGCCGCCACGCTATGAGGGCGGCTTTTTTGCGTCTGGCCTTTCTCAAACGTAGACGATAAGCATTGAGACCATTCTGGATGACATGCTGGTTAATAACGCGAAATTGACAACTTAAAGTATTTATATTTCAAAGGATTATCGCCATGTCTGTTTTGATGATTGATAATTACGACAGTTTTACTTTCAACATCGTCCAGTATCTGGGTGAGCTTGGAGCCGAGGTCGATACGGTACGTAATGACACGCTGACTATTGATGACCTTGAGCAGCGTGAGTTTACGCACCTAGTCATCTCACCGGGGCCGTGTACGCCCAATGAAGCCGGCATTTCGATGGAAGCGATTCGCCGCTTCGCCGGCCGTGTGCCCATTCTTGGCGTTTGCCTCGGTCATCAGGCGATCGGGCAGGTTTACGGCGGTCGCGTGATACGCGCCCCGAAAGTTATGCATGGTAAGACCTCAATGATTAGCCACACCAATAAGGGTGTATTCGAAGGGCTTGACGGTCCGCTCGAGGTAACGCGCTACCACTCATTGATTGTTGATAGTGAAACCTTGCCTGACTGCCTTGAGGTCACCGCGGCGACTGTCGACGACGATGTTACACCTGGTGTGATCATGGGCCTGCGCCACAAGACGTTGGACATCGAAGGCGTGCAGTTCCATCCCGAATCGATTCTTTCGCGTCAAGGGCATGAGCTGTTGGCTAACTTTCTAAAGCGCGGAGTAGGGCAACAGCACGCTGATGCCGCTGAAGCCGAACTGGTGCGTTAATAGAAATTGACACCCTTCGGCCGCTTTAAAGGCCGGATTTGAAGCGGTAAGGGAAAGGGAACGCTCATGCAGATGAAAGAAGCCATTGGTGCCCTGCTGAAGCATCGCCATCTCGATTACGATGAGATGCACGCGGTCATGCAAATGATCATGACCGGTGAGGCCAGCGAGGCGCAGATCGGAGGTTTTCTGGTTGCCTTGGCGATGAAAGGTGAGAGCGCCGAGGAGATTACAGCGGCTGCGCAGGTCATGCGTGAGCTGATGTTGAAGGTGAAGGTCAGTGGCGATCATGTCGTCGATATCGTGGGTACCGGCGGTGACGGCGCTAACCTGTTCAACGTCTCCACTGCGGCCAGTTTCGTAGTGGCAGCGGCCGGGGGGCGTGTCGCCAAGCATGGCAATCGTGGTGTCTCCTCTTCGGCAGGCTCTGCCGATCTGCTTGAAGCCGCAGGCATAACACTTGATCTCGCACCTGAACTGGTCGGGCGCTGCATCGAAGAAGTCGGCGTCGGCTTCATGTTCGCACCGGTGCATCACAAGGCAATGCGCTATGCGGTTGGGCCACGCCGCGACCTGGGCGTACGCACCATCTTCAATGTTCTTGGTCCTTTGACCAATCCGGCGGGTGTGGCGCATCAACTGCTGGGGGTCTATGACAAGGCGCTACTGCCGATCATGGCCAATGCATTAAAACGCCTGGGGAGCCGCCATGTTCTGGTGGTCAATTCTGCGGAAGGTCTTGATGAGATATCTTTGGCCTCGCCCACGCATGTGACCGAGCTCAAGGAAGGAGAAATCGTCGAATACGACATTACCCCCGAACAGCTGGGTATCGAACGCCATTCTCTTGAATCCCTGAAAGTAAAGACAGCAACGGACAGCTTGCGCCTGGTAACGTCGGCGCTCAAGGGCGAGCCCGGCCCGGCCATGGACATGGTTGCACTTAATGCTGGCGCTGCGCTGTATGCGGCTGATGTCGCCGCATCCCTTCAGGACGGTGTGACATTGGCCCAAGAGACGATGGCTTCCAAGCGTGCCTTTGAAAAAATGACGGAACTTGCCGACTTTACCCGTATGTGTGCCGAGCGAGACAGATAATGAGCGAGAAAGGCATGAACGAGTTGCCAACGATCCTGAACACGATTATTGATCGCAAGCATGATGAGATCGCCGCGCGGCGCGCCTTGATCACTGATACCCAAATGCGTATCAACGCCGAAATGGCTGATATGCCGCGTGGCTTTGTTGCAGCGCTTGATAAGCGTATCGCCGATGGTGACCCCGCCGTGATCGCCGAGGTTAAACGTGCGTCACCGTCTAAAGGCATCATTCGGGAAGATTTCAACCCTTCAGCGATCGCGACAAGTTATGAAGCGGGCGGTGCGGCCTGTCTTTCGGTGTTGACTGATGTTGATTTCTTTCAGGGCAGCGAAGACTTCCTGATCGCGGCGCGTGAGGCGTGCAACCTGCCCGTGCTGCGCAAGGATTTTATGGTCGATCCCTATCAGGTTTTCGAAGCCCGCGCGATGGGGGCCGACTGCATTTTGCTTATCGTTGCCGCTCTCGACGACGTCCTGATGAAGGACCTGCATCAGCAGGCACAGGCGCTGGGCATGGACGTGCTGGTTGAGGTACACGATGAGCCGGAGTTGGAGCGGGCGCTGGCGCTCGACCTGAGCCTGGTGGGCATTAACAATCGTGATCTGCGTACGTTTGATACCACGCTTGAGACCACATTTCGTTTGCTGGCGCAAGTGCCTAGAGGTGTCACGGTGGTGACCGAATCAGGCATAACCCGCCGCGAGGATGTGGAACGTATGCGTGCCCACCATGTCAACGCCTTCCTGGTCGGCGAGCGCTTCATGCGTGAGGAAGAGCCAGGTCAGGCGCTGCGCGAACTTTTCTTCTAATCGTATCAGCAGCATCGCTGCTCACAATGCGTTGCTCTCAGCATAAAACGCGCCCATTGGGCGCGTTTTTGCTTTCATGTCCCGATTGCCGGGCTTAGGGCGTGGTTGTTCGCACAGTACTCGTCTGCTGTTCGTCTTCCTTTTGCCAGCCGCCACCCAGTGCCAGAAACAGATCGATTTGCGCCATAGCGACCTGGGCCTGCGCATCGGCCAGTTGGGCATGGGTCGTGCTCAACACACGCGCCGCAGCGAGATCAGCCAGTGCCGATTCGCGTCCAGCAATAAAAAAGCGGTGGGTCTGCTCGGCCGAGACTTTGGCCGAGCGCTGAGCCTCGACCAGCGCATCGCGCGTTTCCAGCGCAGCGCTATAGCGGGCCAGGCCGGTTTCCGTTTCGCGCACTGCGTTGAGTACCACACCGTCGAAGCGGGCCAGCGCGGCCTGACTCGACGCTTGTGCTTCCTGGACGCGCTGGCGGGCGCCGTTGGCAGGCAGGGTCCAACTGATCAGCGGACCGATGCCCCAATGCTGGGTGGCGGGCTGACCCAGATGCTCAGCAATGCCGGTTAGTCCGGTCGAGGCGCCGAGACTGATGGTGGGGTAGAGTTCGCCGGTGGCGACGCCGATCCGCGCTGTGGCCGCTGCTAATTGGCGCTCAGCCTGGCGAATGTCGGGACGCCGCTTGAGCAGTGCCGTACCGTCTCCGACCGGCAGACGCTGGGCCAACTGGGGAAGGCTGTCACACTGCGTCACGTTGCTCGGCAGACTTCCGGCGTCTTCGCCAAGCAGCATTGCAAGCTGAAAGATGCCGGACTGGCGTTCGGCTTCGAAGCGCGGCAGCTCGGCGCGCAGCGACTTGAACTGGGTCTCCGAGCGAGTCACCGCGGGCAGCGTGCCGCGGCCCGCCGCGTGCAGCCGCTGGGCAAGTTCGAGGCTCTGCTGTTGCAGCGCCAGCGAATGTTCGGCGATGGCGCGCTCCTCGTTAGCGGCACAAATCTGTGCATAGGCGCGTACTACGTCGGCGACCACGGTAATACGTGCCGTATCAGCCGCTGCCTGGGTGGCTTCGGCGTCGGCCTGGGCCGCTTCGATGCCACGCTGTAGGGTGCCGAACAGGTCGAACTGATAGGACAGATTGATGCCGGCATCGGCGATGTTGGCCACCGGCACCTTGTCTTCAAGCAGGTAGGCTTCACCCGAGACCTGGGTGCGCTCGACGCCGGCTGAGGCGCTGGCTTCGAAGCCGCCGCGGGCGTTGGCTTCGCCCAGCTCGGCGCGGGCGCGGGCCAGATTGGCGGCGGCGACGCGCAGCTCGCTATTGGTCACAAGGGCTTGTTGCACCAAATCATTAAGCGCCGGGTCGTCGTACAGCCGCCACCAGTCGGCCGGTAGCGGCGCGGAAACAACGGCCTGGGCATCGACGGCGCTGAACTCGCCCTGATGCTCGGGACGATTGATCTGCGCCTGTTCCGGCAACTGATAGTTCGGGCCCACCACGCTGCAGGCGCTCAGCAGCGTTACTACCAGGGCCGTGCCGGCCGGACGCAGGCAATGCCTCATGGCGTCTTCTCCGTGGCGGGCGCGGCGTATTCGGTATCAGTAATGATCGATACCGTGGCGGTCCGGCCGGCAATCAGACGCACATCGTCAGGCACGTTATCGAGAGCGATCCGCACAGGGATGCGCTGCGCCAGCCTGACCCAACTGAAGGTTGGGTTGACGTTGGGCAGCAAATTGGCGCCGCTGCTGCGGTCGCGATCCTCGATGCCGGCGGCAATGCTTTGTACATGCCCTTGCAAGTGGCGCTGCTCGCCGATCACGCGGATATCGACGCGCTGGCCGACGTGGATATGGGGCAGCTTGGTCTCTTCGAAATAGCCGTCGACGTGGAAGGAGTCGCTGTCCACCACCGACAGGGCCGGTCGGCCGGCGACGGCGTATTCGCTGGCGCGTGGGGCGCGGTCGTTTATATAGCCGTTCACGGGGCTGACCACGGTGGCGCGTTTCAGGTTGAGCTTGGCGGTATCGATTGCCACCTTGGCTTCCGCCACCGCGGCGCGGGCACGAGCAACCTTTGTCTGGCTCTCTTCGAGCTCTTCGGTGGCGACGAGATTGCCCAGCCCGCGATTGCGCCGCATCTCGCGCTCGGCCTGATCAAGGCTGGTCTGGCGGTCGGCCAGTGTCGATTCGGCTTGGCGCAGGGCGAGCTTGAAACGTTCAGGATCGATCGTAAACAGTACCTGACCACGCTGGACGGGCTCGTTATCGCTCACCTCGACGTGGGCGATGATTCCCGACACGTCCGGGGCAATCTGCACCACATCGGCGCGCACGTGGCCGTCACGGGTCCACGGTGCAAACATGTAGTAGGCCACCAGACGCCAGATGACGAGCGCGGCGAGCACGACGACCACGAGGGTGAAAAACATACGACCGAGCGATATCAGGGGCTTTTTCATGGCATCCAATGACGGTAGAGAGCGTCCACGAGACCCAGCAGCAGGGCATACAACGCGACGTTGAATAGTGCGCGGTGCCAGACCAGGCGATAAAAATGTATCCGCGTCAGCAGCACCTGAAGCGGCAGGTAAAAGAGATACGTCAGCAGCATCAGCATCAAAAGTGTCGGCAGGTAGACGCTGCCCACGTCGATATCGCCGATCATAGCGGTGCTCCATCGATACCGGCAGGAGACAGTGAGGGATCGTCCACAGCTGGATCGGCAATAATCGCCTCGCCCGATTGCAGAGCCAGCCGCAGCCCGATCAAGGCATGCATGACATGCAGCCCGGCGCTGGCGGGCGTGCTGTGCGTGATCAGGGCCAGGGCGGCGTCGATCCGATGGAATACGGCATGCGGCGTGGCCAACGGCCTGCCTGCCTTCAGACAGGCGCTGAAGTGCATATGTACGGCAGCCAGGGCAGCGGTCACTACCTGATGCTGATCGTCCGGTAGTCGCTGCTGCCAGATGCGCAGATCTAATGCGTTAAGCGCGACGCGCAGTTCGCGCACGGCGGGCGCAGTATCCTGCCCGCTGATGGCCAGGCGCGGCAAATGCTGCATGAAGCGGTCGAGCATGCGCCCGGCCATGCCGCGACGGTCCGCCAGCGGCTCGGCGGCGGTCGTGGCGGCAATATCCCGCCAACTGGCATGGGTCATGCGTCGGGCAGCGAGCTCAGCGCCGTAGGGTCGGCTGATCAGCGTCCAGATGAAAGCGAACAGCAGCCCGGCAATGCCCACCAGATTGCTGTTGATAAAGGTAAGGAAGTCAGCCTTGTAGACGTCCTGAATGCCAACGAAGGTGGCTGTCTGAACGATGGTCAAGAGCGTCGGCAGATAAAAACGCGGCTGGGTGATCAACGTGCCGATGGCGATGAATGGCCCGGCGAAGGCCAGCACCAGCAGCGGGAAGTCATGGATATTGGGCAGAATGGCAAACAGGTAGATGCTCGACAGCATCACGCTGACTATCGTCCAGGTGAAAAAGCGGAAAATCTGCGGCGCCGGTTCGTCCATTGCGGCGAAGAAGCTGCACGCCACCGCCGCCAGCACTACGGCGCTACCGCCATCGTGCCAGCCCGTCTCGATCCAGATCAGCGAGGCGATGAAAATACCCAGGATCGTGGTCAGCACCGAATAGATCATTAGTGGACGGTCAAAATAGCGGCGGGAGATGCCGAGCCGCCAGTGGCGATAAACAGGTGTCCACTTCACGTCGCGTTCGGCGGCGATGGCCGCACGCAGGGTGCGGCAGTCCTGCCACAGATCGATCCATTCACGCAGACGCCATAGTGCGCTGGACAGTAGCGCCTGGGCCGGCTGCGCCAGCTCCTCGGTACTCGGCTCGAGGTGTTCGAGCGCGTGGTGAAGGTGCTGCCAGCTGGCCAGCGATGGCTGTGCACTGCTGCTCTCGATCCACGGTTCCAGCTCGCCCAGCAGCGGCGCCAGGCGCCTGGCCTGCTCGGGCGCGCGTCGCTCTAGCGCGGTAAGGATATCGTCCAGCGCGTCGACCACCGGCAGCAGCTGCGCCATGCGCCCGCGCAGCTCACGGATCTGCTTGACCGTCTGGGGCCGCATGCCTTCGTACGGCACCTGGCTGATCATCAACTGCAGGCTGTTGACGGTGCCGACCATGGCCGAGCGCAGCGTCGCGACGGATACGGAATCGGCGCGGCGGGCGATGAACTGGGCGCAATAGGCGGATGCATCGTCGAACCACTTGTCGATACTCTGCACTAGCACCGGAGTCAGCCGGGTCGGCAGTACCACGCTGCCGACGATGCTGGCGCAGACGATGCCCAGCACGATCTCCTCGCTGCGCGAGACCGCCACCTCGAAGATGCCTTCGGGTGTGTTGATGGTGGAATAGGCGATCATCGGCAGGGTGTAGCCAGCGAGCATTAGTGCATAGCTGCGTGCGGTGCGGACATGCAGCGACAGAAACAATAGCGTGCCGGTCCAGATCGCGATGATGGCGCTGAGCACCAGCGGCGTGTCGACGAACAGCGGGACGAAGAAGACTGCGGCGCTGGCACCGAGACAGGTGCCGAGGGCGCGATAGAGTGCTTTTGAACTGGTCGCGCCGACGAACGGGCTGGAAACGATATAGACCGTCGCCATCGCCCAGTAAGGGCGCGGCATCTGCAGGTGGAGCGCAATGTAAAGCGCCGTCATTGAGGCGCTGAAGGTCTTAAGCGAGAACAGCCAGTCACGCAGCGGAGGGAGAGCGATCATTGCCAATCGTCCCGGCCCGGTGCGCCGTTGCCCTTGGCGGCATGGACCAGAGTCAGCCGCAGCTGAACATTCAGAGCATCGTTTCCTATAGAGGTGTCAGACATGACTGGGCCGATTTCGATTCAAGTGGTTCGGGGCTGTAGTACAGGATACCAACGGGGCTATACGGGCTTGCGGCCTGTCGACGCTCGACGGCGAAGCTCAAACCCTCGGCGAGGCGGTCAAGAATACAGCCTTCGTTCGCATGGCGCAGGCAGCGAGCACTGCCATGAGGAGGCAGGGTGCGGCGAAGCGGGGTATTCATGGCCTGATGAGACGCCTTGAAGATTGAGTAATTTATAGGGAACTAATCCTAAAAGCTAGATAGCGTGCGAACTAATTAGCCTGCCTCAACGGCATCCGCCAAGGCATTGCCTCACGTAATGAACGCTGAAACTCGACGTTTTCGTCGGCAAGTCCAGCTGTCTTTAGCGAGGAATCAGCTGCGATTATCGGCACGAAGGAAGAAGATTGTAGGCGGAGCATGTTGATGACAATAGGGCATAATAACGATAGGACAGAGTGCCGCTTGACCTTGGCCAAGCAGCACTCATCGTTGACCCGAATGTTCAGAAGGGGCAGATATCGCTAAAGATCAGCGTGTACGGTCGCTGTCAGTAAAGAATAGGGTGGGGTCGTCTGAAATGACCGCATCGACGCCTTGTTCCCACCACGGTGCGAAGCGGTCGGGTTCGTTGACCGTGTAGCACACCAGACTGATCTCGGCGCGCTTGAGTTCAATCACCCGCTCCTGATTGAGGTGCACCCAGTTGGGATGGACGCTGAAGGCGCGCAGGCGTTCGACATCCCACGGCCAGTCACGCGGTATCTTGTCGTCATATAGGATTCCCAGCCTGACATCATTGTCGAGCTTACGGGCACAATCGAGCGCATCGCCATCGAAGCTCGACACCAGCAACCGCTCGGGGGGTAGTGCGGAAGTCACTCTGGGTAACACCGTCTCGACCAACTGTACCGGGTCGTGTCCGGTGCTCAGCTTGAGTTCAAGGTTAAGTCCCATGCCGCGGGCGTTGAGTGCGTCGAGCGCGTCATCGAGTGTCAGAATGCGCTCGCCTGTGAAGCGTTCATCGAACCAGCTGCCGACATCAAGGCGCCGGGCGTCGTCAATGGTCAGGTCACGCAGAAGCGTTGGACCACCATCGCTGCAGCGCGCGACGTGGGCGTCGTGCCAGATCACCGGCGTGCCGTCGCCCAGGCACTGAACGTCAAGCTCTACCCAATTGATGCCGGCACGGGCGGCGGCATCAATGGCGGATAAGGTGTTTTCGGGCGCGTGGGCGGAAAATCCACGGTGCCCAATTAAGCGGGGAAGCGTCATGTCTGCCTCATGCATTTGAATGTATGCCGACTGCAGCCAGTGTGGGCTCGATATCGAAGCGCTGTCCATTCTCGTAAAGGAGATGAACGGGCCCGCTGATGTTCACTCCACGCTGCTGGCTGGCAGTCATGGCGGAGCGGCCGCTTACGCGTACCACCCGTGGATCGTCCTGATCCGACAGTTGAGTATAGATGATGCTCTTGAGTGCCGAGTGTTTCGATGGGCTCAATGGACAGATTAAAGCGAAAGGAGGTGCTGCCATGTTATCGGGCCCGAACGCAAACTCGATGTGCAAAAAGGTCGTTATCCGCGGGTTCAGGTTCTGTTCTGATATTGCAATGTGCTAGCCTTCGCAGCTTTATGCTCGTAAAGGCACATTGTGCCGTGGCGGGTAGATATATTGTGTTTTGACAAGACCTTGACCGACACAGAAGGCGAAAATTGTGATGAAAGTGGCTGAAATACACGCCGGAGAGCAACGGGACGCGTGTGTTGCGATGCTGTGTGCCGCGATCTATGGCAAAGAGGCGGGGTTGAAGCCGCTCATCGTCTTTACCGGTACGCTTGCCGCGCTGTTCGAAAACGAAGCAGCACGGGTGCTGGCACTGGTCGATGACAAGGGGCGTATTCTCAGTGCATCATTGCTAGTGCTCGACATGGAGGGCAAGGGGCTGGATATGCGCCTGCTCGCCACGCCTGAGCAAAAGCGTGGCGAGGGTTATGCGCGTGAGCTGGTCGAGCGCCTGACCAGCACAACAGCACTGCGGGTCAGTACGCGCGACCCCCGTCTGGAAGGGTTTTTCAAAACCTTCGGTTTCAATAAGTGGTTCTACGCCGACGACGGTAGCCGGATCGGCTTCAATTATCTTTCCAAGGTAACCTCATTAGGCGAAGCCCCTGAGCCCGTTACCTTCAGCGAAGACGCGATTTTGCGCACTTTCAAGCGTGACCCTGAAATATTCAACGACTATAAGACGCGCTTCGTTGACAGCCTGCAGGCCTTTGCCCGCTATAGTTGAGTGCAGCATTATTTCGTTGGTGCTCTTAGGCCAGCAGGCGCTTGGCAGTACGCGCTATAAAAAAGCCCCGCTCGTGAGAGCGGGGCTTTTTTGCAGGTCGCTTAAGCGTAAATACGCCGATTAGAATTGTACGCCGAAGTGGGACATCAGACTGGTGTGCCAACTGTCATCAACCGGCGAGCCAAAGTAGTTCAGGCCGTTCTTGTTGGTGACGACATCAAACCAGGCGTAATACGGCCCGGCCGATACCAGCACACCAAGATCGTTGAGCTGGGGATCGTCGACATCGCTGCGTCCGGCCAGCGGATAATGACCATCCGGGCTCATGTAGCTGTAGTCGTTGTAGAAATAAAGATTGGTGACCGGTCCCCAGTCAACGTCATGGCTGTAGCCCAAGCTGGCGGTATACACCTGGCCTGAGTCAGGGATGTTGTAATTGAAGCCGAAAGCGCCGAGCTGAATGACATTGTCTGAGACGCCGCTAATCGCTTCGCTCGGGTTCTTGGCATGATAGGCATAGGTGGTGGCCTGCAGCAGAGTGCGCCAGTTGCCGTAGCTGCCATCGAGGCCGAGGGCGACCTGCCAGGTGTCGCCGCTATCGTTGGTTATTTCGTTATAGAGCTGCCCGCCCTTGGCTGAAAGGTTGATTTCAGTGGCATAGTCGGTGTCGTAGCCAAAGGTATAGGCGATACGCGCAGCAAGCTGGTTCTCAGACTTGTTGCCTTGGTCTCCAGTGACAAGGCTGCCATCATCATCAAGATAGGCGTCGTCAGTGCCGCCGGGCGGGTTGGCACCATAACTTTCGTTGGTGCTACCGAGCTGGGAGTTCTTGAAGTACGCCAGCGAGGTGGTCCAGGCGCCAGCATCGTGGTCCCACTTGACGCCCAGGTTCTGGTTGTCGTTGAAGCCAGCGAGATAGCCGAGGTTGCCGTACCAGCCGAGATAGCCGTAATCCATGTTGCCGAACGGCACCTGTACCAGGCCGACCTTGACGGTATTGCTGTCATTAACGTTATAGCCCAGCCAGCCGTGCTGAATGAAGCGGTAGCCGTCGTAGAAACGGTAGTCGAGGGAGTAGGTGAAATCATCGACCTCGCCATCCACGGCGATGATGAACTTGTTGAAATCGAGATCGCCGCCGGTGTCCTTGTCTTCCTCGTCCCAGTCGTTGAACACCTGACCGAATTCGAACGTTCCGCCGATCTGGGTCTGCTGCATCTTCTCAAGCAGCGAGCTGTTTTTCTGTGCCAGGCTCTGGTCGCCAGAGCCGGATTGTTCGTTGGCGACTTCCTGACCGGCAGCGGACTGACTAACGCCAGTGCTGTCGGCACCTCCGGATGTCGTCGAACTGCCACCCTGAGTGCTGTTGCCCTGGACGCTATTGCCATCATTTGAGCTGTTATCCGCTAGGCGCGTAATGTCAGCACCCGTCTTACTCTGCTGGCTTTCCCCCTGCTGGCTTTCCAGCCGTTCTAGGCGGGCCTGCATGTCGTTGAGCTGCTGGCGCAGCTGCTGAATGGTTTGCTGATCGCTGCTGGATTGGGCAAAAGCGTAAGGGGCGGTCAAGGCGGTGCTGGAGACACCGAGTGCAATGGCCAGTGTTCTGAAGGTTATTGTCTTCATTACTGTTCCCTTGGGGTGTGTTGAGCAGACTATTTATTATGGAATCGAGCGTCTTTTATAATTGTTACTTATTTATGTCAAGGAAAGTGAGCGAATTATTCGCCTGACACTTGAATGCGTATAAGCCAAGCGGCCATGGCATAAATGATAGGCCATGGCCGCTTGAAGCCCTGCTGAATCCATTGGTCAGCGGCGTTTTAGATGGCGCAACTTATCAAGATAGAGATAGACCACCGGGGTGGTATAGAGCGTCAGCAGTTGGCTGAAGATCAGACCGCCAACAATCGAGATGCCCAGCGGGGCACGTAGTCCGGCGTTCTCATCGGTGCCGATCATCAATGGTACGGCGCCAAGAATCGCCGCCAGGGTAGTCATCATGATCGGACGAAAACGCACCAGCGCGGCATGACGGATTGCCTCAAATGGTGCCATGCCAAGGCGGCGCTCAGCGTCGAGGGCGAAATCGACCAGCATGATTGCATTCTTCTTGACTACCCCGATCAGCAGAATGATGCCGATCAGCGCGATCAGCGTGAACGGCTTGCCCAATGCCATCAGAGCGAGCAGAGCCCCGATTCCGGCCGACGGCAGCGTTGAGAGAATGGTCAGCGGATGGACATAGCTCTCGTAGAGAATCCCCAGTACCAGATAGACCGTCACCAGTGCGGCGAGGATCAACCACGGCATTGCCTCGACCCCACTCTGGAAGGAAGCCGCGCTGCCCTCAAAATCGGCCTGTACGTCGATCGGCAGATTGAGCTCGTCGAGCCGAGTGCGTATCGCCTGGGTCGCCTGGTCGAGCGTGATGCCATCGGCGAGGTTGAACGACACAGTAGTGGCGGCAAACTGGCCTTGATGGTTAACGCTGACCGGCGTGGTGCTGCGCTCGTAATGGCTGAATGCCGATACCGGAATGCGGTTACCGTCACCATCGAACACGTGCAGCATGTCGAGCGCCTGGGCCGACTCTCGGAACGGCTTGGCGACCTGCATGATCACGTAATACTGATTGGTGCCCTGATAGACACTCGATATCTCGCGCTGACTGAACGCGTTGTGCAACACGGTGTCGACGGTGTCCATATCAACGCCCAGCCGTGAGGCCTTGTCGCGGTCGACGATCAGCTTCACTGCTTGGCCTTCGCTGCGCGTATCGCTACTTACCCCGGTAAGCTGCGGGATCTCCTGCATCGCCTGGCTGACCTTGGGACTCCATGTATTGAGCAGATCGAGATCATCGCTCTTCAATGTCACCTCGTACTGACCGTTGCTCTCGCGCCCGCCAACATGGATATCCTGCATGCCGCGCATGAAGACCTGGATGCCGGGCATGTCGCGGAACATCGCACTGAGTCGGTTGCTGGCCTGCTGGGTGTCGAAATCTCGCGCCTGTTTGAGAGAGATGAACAGCGTCGCCGAACTGATACCGCCGCCGCCGGGTCCGCCACCGCCCATGAAGCCCATCACAGTGGCGACGTCGGGGCTGTCGAGCAGGGCGGTACGGATACGTTCGAGCTTGGACGACATCGCCTCGAACGATAGGCTCTGGTCGCCTCGTGCGGCGCCGATCAGGCGGCCGGTGTCCTGATCGGGAATGAAGCCCTTATCGATGACGACATAGAGATACCCATTGAGGATGATGACAGCGACCAGCGACAGCAGCGTCAGGCGGCGATGACGCAATGCGCCATCGAGGGTTACTTCGTAGCCGCGAACGATAGCGTGGCCGATACGCTCGATGGCACGCTGCCAGCGGGGCGGGGTTGTGGGTTCACGCACGCGTAGCCAGCGCGAACACAGCATTGGGGTCAGCGTCAGCGAGACCACCAGCGAGACCAGCACCGCTGCCGCCAGGGTCACGGCGAATTCATGAAACAGCCGTCCGATCAGGCCACCCACCAGCAGCAGAGGAATGAATACCGCCACCAGCGACACGCTCATCGACAGCACCGTGAAGCCCACCTCGCGAGCCCCTTCCAGGGCTGCCTTGAACGGCGGCTCACCGCGCTCGATATGACGGGCGATGTTCTCTACCACCACGATCGCGTCATCAACAATGAAGCCGATCGCTACCACCAGCGCCATCAGCGATAGCGTATCGAGCGAGAAGCCGAACAGATACATGATACCGAAGGTACCGATCAGCGAGACCGGGATCGTCGCACTGGGGATGATCGTCGCACGTGCGCTGCGCAGAAACACGAACACCACCATCACCACCAGCGCGACGGCGAGCAGCAGCGTGAACTGAGTCTCGTGCAGTGAAGCGCGAATACCGGGCGAGCGATCGAGTACCACGTTGAAATTCACGCCCTGTGGGAGCGCCTTGCTGATCTCGGGCAGACGCGCGCGGATGCCGTCGATCGTCTCGATCACGTTGGCACCGGCACTGGCACTGACCACCAGCAGTATCGCCGGATCGTGGTTATAGAAGCCGATGTTATAGCTGTCCTCGACGCCGTTGCTGACGGCGGCCACGTCGCCGAGACGGATCGTGGCGCCATCATCACCGCTATGAACGATCAGCTTGCGGTAGTCGCTGGCATCGAACAGCTGGCTGTCGGTGGCAACTTCCCAACGGTAGCGTCCATTCTGCAGAAAACCGGTCGGCACGTTGCTGTTGCCATTCGAGATGGCACTGCGCACCTCATCAAGGGAAACGCCGGCGCTGTCGAGCGCACGCGGATCAAGTTCGATCCGCACCGCCGGCGAAGAGCTCCCACCGACGTTGACGCTACCGACGCCGGGCACCTGGGAGATTTTCGGCGCGATAGTGTCGTCGGCAATACCGTAGAGCGTGCCCTGGTCGATCTCTTTTGAGGTTAATGCAATGACTATCACCGGCGCATCGGCCGGGTTCATCTTGCGGTAGGTCGGGGCGCTGGTCATGGCGCTCGGCAGCAGCGGCTGGGCGCTGTTGATTGCCGCCTGGACCTCGCGTGCCGCTTCGTTGACGTCCTTGTCGAGGTCGAACTGGATGATGACCCGGGTCGAACCGTCCGAACTGGACGACGTCATCTGGGAAATGCCAGCGATGCGCCCCAGCGAGCGTTCGAGCGGCGTCGCCACGGTCGAGGCCATGGTCTGCGGGTTGGCGCCGGACAGACTGGCGCTAACCACAATGGTAGGGAACGACATTTCCGGCAGCGGTGCCACTGGCAGACGCACGTAGGCCAGCGCGCCGACTAAAATGATGGCAAGCGTGAGCAGGGCGGTGGCGATAGGGCGGCGGATGAAGGGCGACGACAGACTCACGCGTTATCCTCGGGCAGCGCCTGACGTGGATCATCCTGGCGACGGCTGCGCCAGTAGCGCGACAGCTTCTCGAAATAGAGATAGATCACCGGTGTGGTAAATAGTGTCAACAGCTGGCTGACCAGCAGGCCACCAACCATCGCCAGCCCCAACGGGCGGCGCAGTTCGGCACCATAGCCGGAAGCGAGCATCAGCGGCACTGCGCCGAGCAGGGCGGCGAAGGTGGTCATCATGATCGGCCGAAAGCGCAGCAGGGCCGCCTGGTAGATCGCTTCAAATGGTGCCAGATGTTGGCTGCGCTGCGCATCGAGGGCGAAGTCGATCATCATGATCGCGTTCTTTTTGACGATGCCGATCAGCAGGATGATGCCGATGATACCGACCATGCCGAGATCGTTGCCGCTCACCATCAGCGCCAGCAGCGCGCCGATCGCTGCAGAGGGCAGAGTGGAGAGGATCGTCAGCGGGTGGATAAAACTCTCATAGAGTACGCCGAGCACGATATACATCGTCACCACTGCGGCCAGCACCAACAGCAGGGTATTACTGGTCGAGTTCGAGTAGGCCTGCGCCGCACCACGGTAGGATAGCGTTGTCTCGCTGCTCAGCCCGGCCTCCGTCTCGGCCTGCTCGATCGCGGCGAATGCATCAGAGAGCGAGTAGCCGTCGGCGACATCGAACGACAGCAGCGCCGAAGGGAACTGGTTGTCGCGCTGGATCGACAGTGCCGTCACCTGTTGCTCAGCCGTCACCAAGGTTGAGAGCGGCACCGTATCACCGTTGTCATTGGTCACGTAGAGCCGGTCGATGGCGCTTGGGCCACGCTGGAACTCATCACCGACGCCGAGCACTACGCGGTACTGATTGGCCTGGGTGAAGATGGTCGAAATCAGGCGCTGACCGAAGGCGTCGTAGAGAGCAGCGTCGATGTCGGCCATGGTCACGCCGACGCGGCTGGCCCGCTCTCGATCGACCTTGAGCAGCAGCTTCTGGCCCTGGTTCTGCATGTCGGTAGTCGCGCTGGCAATTGCCGGTGCCTGACGCAGTTGTTCGAGCATGGCCTCCACGGCACTGGTCAGGCGTGTGCGGTCGCTGTCAATCAGCGTGAACTGGTACTGGTTGCGGCTGACCCTGTCCTCCATCGTCAGGTCCTGAACGGGCTGCAGATAGAGCTTTATGCCGGCGATATCGGCAGTCTTGGCGTTGAGTCGCGTGATGACTTCGGCTGCACTGACATCACGCTCGTCGATCGGCTTGAGATTGATCTGAAAGCGGCCGGTATTGAGCGTGGTGTTGTCGCCGTCGATGCCGATGTAGGACGACAGGCTCTCCACCGCCGGGTCATCGAGCACCACCTCGGCCAGCTGCTGCTGGCGCTGGGCCATCGCCTCGAACGAGGTCGACTGGCTCGCCTCGGAAACGCCCTGGATGATGCCGGTGTCCTGAAGCGGGAACAAGCCTTTGGGGATCAGCAGATAGAGCAACGCGGTCACGGCGAAGGTGGCGATGGCGACGCAGAGCGTCGCGAACTGATGACGCAGCACCCAGCATAGGGCGAGATCGTAGCGATGGGCGAGCCGCTCGAAGAGGCTGGCCTTGTTGCGTGTCCGTACATCCTGTTTTTCGCCTTCCTCGGCAGCGGGACGCTGGCGCAACATGCGTGCGCATAGCATTGGCGTCAGTGTCAGCGAGACAAAGGCGGAGATGAGGATCGAGATGGTCAGCGTCAGCGCAAACTCGCGGAACAGCCGGCCGACGATATCGCTCATGAACAGCAACGGAATCAGCACCGCAATCAGCGATACCGTCAGCGATACAATGGTAAATCCGATCTGCTTGGAGCCCTTGAGCGCGGCCTGCAGCGGCGGCTCGCCCTTCTCGATGTAGCGGGTTATGTTTTCCAGCACCACGATGGCATCGTCGATAACGAAGCCGGTGGCGATGGTCAGCGCCATCAGGGTCAAGTTGTTAAGGCTGAAGCCGGCCAGGTACATCACGCCGAAGGTGCCGATCAGCGACAGCGGCACGGCGAAGCTGGGAATGATCGTGGCCGGGATGTTGCGCAGGAACAGGAAGGTCACCATCACCACCAGCGCGACGGCGAGCATCAGCTCGAACTGCACGTCGTGGATCGAGGCGCGGATGGTGGCGGTGCGGTCGGTCAGCACCTCGATGTCGACGTTGCCAGGCAGGCTCTGCTCAAGGCGCGGCAGCAACGCCTTGATCGCATCGGCGACGTTGATGACGTTGGCGCCGGGCTGGCGCTGAACGTTGAGGATGATCGCCTGCTCGCGGTTGGCCCAGGCTGAAAGGTAAGCGTTCTCGGCGCCATCCTCGATATCGGCGACGTCGCTCAGGCGCACCGCTGCGCCATCCTCGTACTTGACGATCAGGTTGCGATACTCGTCGGCGGAGACGAGCTGATCGTTGGCGTCGATACTCATCGCCCGGTAGGTACCGTAGAGGGTGCCCTTGGCCTGGTTGACGTTGGCGCTGTCGATCGCGCTGCGCACCGCTTCGAGATCGAGGCCGTGGGCCGCCAGCTCACGCGGGTTGGCGTGGATGCGTACCGCCGGCTGATGGCCACCGGCGATCGTCACCAGGCCGACGCCGCTGATCTGGGCGATGCGCTGGGCGATGCGAGTATCGACCAGGTCGTAGACCTTAGTGAGCGGCAGTGAGTCAGAGCGGATTGCCAGCGTGACTACCGGGGTGTCGGCCGGATTGACCTTACTGTAGCTGGGTGGCATCGGCAGGTCATTGGGCAGCAGACTGTTGGCTTGATTGATCGCTGCCTGCACGCCCTGTTCGGCGACGCCGAGGTCGGTATCCAGACTGAAGCGCAGGGTGATGATCGAGGCGCCGCCACTGCTGGTTGAGCTCATGTCCTCGAGCCCGGATATCTCGCCGAGCTGATCTTCAAGCGGAGAGGTGACGTTGGACAGCATCACGTCCGGGCCAGCGCCGGGGTAGAGGGTGGTGACCTGGATAGTCGGGTAGTCGACCTCCGGCAGCGACGATACTGACAGCAACCGGTAGGCGAGGACCCCGGAGATCAGGATGGCGAGCATCACCAGCGTCGTGGCAACGGGACGCAGGATGAACAGGCGAGACGGGTTCATGAGGCCGGATCTTGTGCGCTGTCGCTGGTGGAAGGCGATGCGGGTGATGTGGCCTCGTTGGTGTCATCACCGGGCAGGCTGTGGCTGACCACTCTGACGCTGGCACCGTCGCGCAGATTGTCGACGCCATCGACCACAACCTGCTCGCCAGCTTCGACGCCGGAGGCAACGGCGGCGTGGGTGTCGTCGCTGGCGGAAAGCGTAACGGCGCGCCGTGTCACCTTGTTATCGGCGCCGACGACATAGACGTAGGTGCCGTCCTGACTGGTCTGGATCGCCGTTTCGGGCACTACCACAGTGTCATGCAGGGTTTGCTGGGTCAGGCGTACGTTGACGAATTCGTTGGGAAATAGGGTCGTAGCATCGTTGTCGAAGCGGGCGCGCATGCGGATGGTGCCGGTGGCGGTATCGATCGCGCTGTCGATGCTGGTCAGCGTACCGCTGGACAGCGTCTGGGTTTCATCGCTGTTGAGCGCCGTCACGTCAATGTCCTCTCCGGCGAGCTGACGTTGGCGCAGTGAGGCGAGATATTTCGAGGGCATCGAGAAGATCACCGAGATCGGGTCGAGCTGGGTCAGCGTCGCGATCGGATTTTCATCGCCGAGCTGGACAACATTGCCAGGATCGACGTTGCGAATACCGATGATGCCGTCAACAGGGGCGACGACGGTGGTGTAGTCGAGCGAGACGCGGGCATTCTGAATGCTTGCCTTGTCGGCCTCGACAGCACCTTCGTACTGCTTGACCAACTGCTGTTGGGTTTCGAGTTCCTGACGCGAGATATAGTTGCTCTTGATCAGCTTCTGATAGCGTGCCAGGTCCTGACGAGCCGAGGCGAGCTGCGCCTGATCTTCCTTGAGCTGCGCCTGGGCCTGATCGAGATCGGCCTGGTAGCCGCGCGCATCGATCTGGGCCAGCGTCTGCCCTTTCTCGACGTACTGGCCCTCCTCGAAATTGACCGCGACAAGCTCGCCCTCGACCCGCGAACGCACTTCAATGCTGTGCAGAGGTGTGACGGTCCCCAGTGCGGTCAGGTAGATCGGGAAATCCTGCTGTTCAGCGGCGATGGCAGCCACAGCGGTGGCCGCGCCACCGCCGAAAGGTCTGCCGCCGGGAGCTTTGGCCTGTCCTTGCTCGTTGCTGCCAGAGCGGAAATGCCAGAAGCCAAAGGCAATCAGTGCGATGAGGGCGAGAACCACGATAACCAACAGAAGGCGTCTTTTCTGCCGGGGGGGGCGTTGCGAAGCGTGTGTATCGTTCATGAAGCGATCATATCGTCGAGGCGTAATCACGGAGGCAAGTCAGCAATGACCGCGCCCCGGTGCGATGGGTTGAATCGGGTGATGTAAGAGTAATCTGCCGGATAGCGTCAAATAAGGAAAGAGTTTGAATCCGTTGCACTAACATTCGCCGAGAGACCACTTTTCTTATAAGTCGCTCAGCATGAGTGAGGCGCAGCCGCTTGTCGAGTCGAAGGCTCGATATGAATCTGTTCGTGAAAACATTAGCAATTTAGCGCTAAAAATTAATAACGTATTTAAGATTTTAAGAAAAATAGGTGACAGTTCGGTGTGCTGATAGTTAGCGTGATATTGCGTTGACGTTGGCCAACGCCTGGTCGCGCCGTGATTCATGCTGATGAATGACATCATCGCTGTCATGAAAATATAAAGATGCTGAGGACCCCCTATGAAAGACCGTCTCAAGCTGAACTGTGACATGGGCGAAAGCTTCGGCGCCTGGACAATGGGGCTCGATGCCGAGGTCATGCCCTATATCGACTGCGCCAACGTCGCCTGCGGTTTTCATGCCTCCGACCCCGACACCATGCGTCGTACCGTGGCACTCGCCGTGCGCCACGGCGTCACCGTCGGGGCACATCCCGCCTATCCTGATCTGGTCGGCTTCGGCCGTCGTGCGATGGCAGTCAGTGCCGCCGAGGTCGAGAATCTGACCCTTTATCAACTGGGCGCGCTGGAGGCGATCTGCCGTGCCGAAGGCACGCAGGTCAGCTACGTAAAACCTCACGGTGCGCTTTATCACGCCATGATGGGCAGCGAAGAGATTCTCGCCGCAATCATGCGCGCTGTCGTTGCCTTCGACGCGACGCTGCCGATCATGGTCATGGCGACGCGCGACCCGGCGCCAACTCAGGCGTTGGCCGAGCGCCATGGCGTGCAGCTATGGTTTGAGGCCTTTGCCGACCGAGCCTACGATAGCGCCGGACGATTGGTGGCGCGCAGCCAACCGGGCGCCGTGCACCATGACCGCAACACCATCGTCGATCAAGCAACGCGTCTGGCCCGAGGCGAGACGCTGACCGCCGCCGATGGCAGTGCGCTGGCGCTTGCTGCCGACACGCTCTGTGTCCATGGCGACAATGCCGAATCGGTCGCTGCAGTAAAGGCGATTCGCAGCGCCCTCGACGCCGTGGAGAATGCCTGATGGCCGCCAAGGACAATGGCCGGTCACCAGCGCTGCGCCTCGAAACCGTGGCGCTCGACTGCGTGATGGTGCGGCTGTTCGACACTATCGACGAGGCCAACATGCCGTGGCTGCTGGCCGCAACGCAGCGCCTGCGCGAAGCCTTCGCTGACGTGCTGATCGATCTGGTGCCGTCCTATACCACCGTCATGGTCCACTTTGATATCGCTCGGCTGTCCCTGAGCGAGGCGCGGGAGCGTGCGCTTCAGACGCTCGAAGCGCTCGAGCCCGCAGACGATGAGCAGGGTGAAACTCATGTGCTGCCGGTGTGGTATGACGTTGCGGTGGGTCCTGAACTCGAAACGATCGCCGCGCGGGCAAATATCACTGTCGACGAGGTGATCCGCCGCCACGCCGAGCGCGAGTACCGCGTCTTTGCGCTCGGTTTCGCCCCCGGTTTTGCTTTCATGGGGTTGGTCGAGCCGTTGATCGCCACGCCGCGTCTGGCCACACCGCGCAAACGCATCGCACCGGGTAGCGTTGGCATTGCCGAGCGTCAGACCGCAGCCTATCCCGGTGTCTCGCCGGGCGGCTGGAACCTGATCGGGCGCACCAGCGCGCGGCTGTTTGACCGCGACCGTGACGGTTACAGTCTGCTGCGCCCCGGTGATCGTGTGCGCTTCGAGCCGGTCAATCGTGACGTCTTTATCCGCCACGGCGGTGATACCACGGCGCTGGAGGAGCGGCGATGAACGAGCAACGTTCACAGGCGCAGGCGGTGCTACGGGTGGTCGAGGCCGGGCCATTTGCGCTGTTGCAGGACGGCGGTCGCTTCGGCGTGCGTCATCTCGGTGTCACCCAGGGCGGGGCGCTGGATGTTATCTCGCTGTGGGCCGCCAACTATCTGCTCGGTAATCCGCTTGAGGCGGCGGTGATTGAGATCGCCCTTGGCGGCTTCGCGCTGGAGAGCGAGAGCGAGACCACGCTGGCACTGGCCGGTGCCGATCTTGGCGCGACGCTGGACGGTGAGCCGCTGGTGCCGGGGCGCAGCTTTGTTATGCGGCCCGGTCAGCGCCTCGCTTTCACGCAGCCGCTCGCCGGCGTGCGCGCCTATCTCGCCGCGCCGGGCGGCTTCGCGGCGCCCGAAACACTGGGTAGCTGTGCGACCGTGGTGCGCGAAGGGCTGGGCGGGCTTGATGGCAACGGACAGGCGTTGGCCAAAGGCGATGTGCTGCACTGCCGGGCCGGCTCTGCGCCGAAGCCGGGGCGGGCGCTGCCGCCTACCGCTAGCCTCGATCTGGACGCTCCGGTGGTGCTCGATATGGTGCTTGGCGCGCAGATCGAGGACTTCGATGGCCGCAGTCTGTTCGAGGCTTTCAACGCCGACTGGCAGGTTGACGAGCGCGCCGACCGCATGGGCGTGCGCCTGCTCGGCCCGCAGCTGCGCTGCCACCGTGAGACGATGGTGTCGGAGGGGATTCCGCTCGGGGCCGTGCAGGTGCCAGCCGACGGTCAGCCGATCGTGCTAATGAACGATCGGCAGACCATCGGCGGTTATCCACGTCTTGGCGCGCTTACGCCGATGTCCGTCTCCCGGCTTGGGCAATGTCTGCCGGGCATCAGCGTGCGGCTGCGCCCGGTAAGCGCCACCCAGGCGCGACGTGCCTATCTGGCGCTGCGCGCTGCCCTTGAGGCGTGATAGATACGATTAGCACTTTTCATCCACTCAACGACAATCAATCATCGCGGCGGGTCTGAACTCGCCGCCAGTGGAGCTTCAAGTATCATGGCTGACAACAACAATGCGGCCGCGGCCGAAGAGCCCGTAGGCAAGAAGCGTATCCTGCGTGGCGCCATCTTTCTGATGGCTACCTCATCAATCGGCCCAGCCTTTCTAACCCAGACGTCACTGTTCACCCAGCAGTATCTGGCCAGCTTCGCCTTCGCTATCCTGATCTCGATTCTGATCGACATCGGCGCCCAGCTGAACATCTGGCGCGTCATCACCGTCTCGAAAAGGCGCGGACAGGACGTCGCTAACCACGTTCTGCCGGGGCTGGGCCACCTGATCACGGCGTTTATCGTGCTCGGTGGCATCGCCTTCAACGTGGGTAATATCGCTGGAGCAGGGCTTGGCCTCAACGCGCTGTTCGGCATCCCGCCGGTGATGGGCGCAGTAATTGCGGCAGTGCTGACCATCGTCATCTTTGTGCTCAAGAACGCCAGCAAGGTGATGGATATCGTCATTCAACTGCTGGGGCTGGTAATGCTGTTCATGCTCGGCTATGTGATGCTCAGTTCGCACCCGCCGCTTCAGGAAGCGCTCTATCGCACCTTCGTGCCGGAGAGCTACCTGACGCTGTTCCTGCCGATTATTACCCTGGTTGGCGGTACGGTGGGCGGCTATATCACCTTCTCGGGTGGCCATCGGCTGATCGAGGCGGGCATCACCGGTGAATCTCACGTCAAGGACGTTACCCGTGCCGCAGTACTGGGTATCGTCACGGCGAGCTTCATCCGTATCTGCCTGTTCCTCGCCGCGCTGGGCGTGGTGAGTGCGGGCGGCGTGCTTGAAGCCTCCAATCCGGCCGCGTCGGTGTTCGGTCTGACGCTGGGCGAGCTCGGCTATCGTCTGTTTGGACTGGTGCTATTCGCGGCGGGCATCACTTCAGTGATTGGCGCGGCCTACACCAGCGTGTCGTTCATGTATTCGCTGCATGAGAGCGTCGAACGCCATAAGAACGCCTTCATCATCGGTTTTATCGTGCTGTCGACGTTCATCTTCACCTTCGTTGGCCGACCGGTGAAAGTGCTGGTGATTGCCGGGGCAGTCAATGCGCTAGTACTGCCGATTGCACTCGGTACCGTGCTGATCGCCTCGCGCAAGGCTTCCCTGATGGGTAGTTACCGCCATCCAAGCTGGATGATCGCGCTGGGTCTGGTGGCGATGGTGATCACGCTGATCGGTTTCTGGTTCTCGTTCCAGTCGTTCATCGCCTTCTGGCAGGCGTGAATCGAGAGAGCCATAGGCTGACATGAAACAAAAAAAGGCGGCTCCGAGAGCCGCCTTTTGTGGTTTTAGCACTTAGTGACGTGGCGATGCGTTACTGCTTCACCGCTTCGTGGGTATCAGCATCGGGCGCATTCTGGTTAGGCTTCTGCGCTGTATGGAATGGCACATTGGCACGTGGCAGCGGCTCACGGTTGCGGACGCGATCGGCAATCTTCTCGGCGATCATGATCGTGGTGGCGTTGAGGTTGCCGGTAACGATCACTGGCATCAGCGATGAGTCGATCACGCGCAGTCCTTCCATACCGTGGACGCGGCCTTGACCGTCGACCACTGCCATCTCGTCGTCACCCATCTTGCAGGTACCGCATGGATGGTAGGCGGTCTCGGCGTGGTTGCGCACGAACTCATCGAGCTGCTCGTCGGTCTGGACGTCCTCTCCCGGCGAAATCTCGCGGCCCCGGTATTCGTCCATTGCCGGCTGGCTGATAATGCGCCGGGTGACACGGATCGCGTCGCGGAACTCTTCCCAGTCGCGCTCCTCGCTCATGTAATTGAACAGGATGCTCGGCGCCTGCTCGGGGTTGCGCGAGGTGATCTTGACCCGGCCGCGGCTCTTGGAGCGCATCGAGCCGACGTGAGCCTGGAACCCGTGGGCCTGCACCGCACTCTTGCCGTTGTAGCTGATCGCGATCGGCAGAAAATGGTACTGCAGGTTGGGCCACGATTCGCCTTCGTCGGTGCGGATGAAACCGCCCGATTCAAACTGGTTGCTGGCGCCGATACCGGTGCCCTTGAACATCCACTCGGCGCCGATCTTGGGCTGGTTGTACCACTTAAGCGCCGGATAGAGTGAAACCGGCTGCTTGCACTCGTACTGGATATACATTTCCAGGTGATCCTGGAGGTTCTTGCCGACGCCGGGCAGGGCGTGGACGACGTCAATGCCCAGCGGCTTGAGCCATTCGGGGTCGCCGACGCCGGAGCGCTGCAGGATCGACGGTGAGGCGATCGGCCCGCCGCACAGCAGTACCTCGCGGCGGGCGCGGGCCTGCTGCTTCTCACCGTCGCGTGCGTAGGCGACGCCGACGGCACGCTTGCCTTCGAACAGCACACGATCGGTCAGTGCATGGGTTTCGATGGTCAAGTTAGGACGCTGCTTGGCCTGGTCGAGATAGCCGCGCGCGGTGGAGGCGCGCCGTCCGTTGGGCGTAGTGGTGCGGTCCATTGGCCCGAAACCTTCCTGCCGGTAGCCGTTGAGATCATCAGTCTCGGGGTAGCCAGCCTGCTTGCCGGCTTCGATGAAGGCGCGGTTGAGCGGATTGTTGACAGCCTTGGGCGTGGTGACGCTGACCGGACCGTCGCCGCCATGATAGTCGTTGGGGCCGATGTCACGCGACTCTGCCTTCTTGTAGTAGGGCAGACAGTCCTGATAGGTCCAGTCGCTGAGCCCGGGCAGCTGCGCCCAACCTTCAAGGTCCATGGCGTTGCCGCGGATGTAGCACATACCGTTGATCAGCGACGAGCCACCGAGGCCCTTACCACGGCCGCATTCCATACGGCGGTTATTCATGTGCGGTTCCGGTTCGGTTTCAAACGCCCAGTTATAGCGCTTGCCCTGCAGCGGGTAGGCGAGTGCGGCAGGCATTTGGGTGCGGAAATCGAAGCGGTAGTCGGGGCCGCCAGCTTCTAGCAGCAGCACGGTAACGTCACTGTCTTCGGTCAGACGGGCAGCTAGTACGTTACCGGCCGATCCGGCTCCAACGATGATGTAGTCAAATTCACGAGCCTGTGACATATCAAGCTCCTCTGCGTTGATTCGCATTATTGATTGGGCGACAGGAAGCCGACAGGCATCGGCTTCCTGGCTTGAAGCGGACGAGGCCTTTTAGAACGCCGAAGCGAAAGGGCCCATTTCGATCTGTACCGATTTGATGCGCGTGTAGTGGGCCAACGTCGCCAGGCCGTTCTCGCGGCCGACACCGGATTGCTTGTAGCCGCCGACCGGCATTTCCGCCGGTGACTCACCCCAGGTATTGACCCAGCAGATGCCGGCTTCGAGCCGGTGCACGACACGGTGGGCGCGGCTCAGCCCTTCGGTGAAGACGCCGGCGGCGAGGCCGTAGTCGGTATCGTTAGCGCGGCGGATCACTTCGTCTTCGTCATCGAAAGCCAGGATCGACATTACCGGGCCGAAGATCTCTTCGCGGGCAACGCGCATGTCATCCGTGCAGTCGGTGAAGATCGTCGCTTCAACGTAGGCGCCATCGGCGAGTTTGCCTTCGGTCAGGCGTGCGCCGCCGGTCAGCAGACGCGCGCCGTCCTGCTTGCCGATCTCCATGTAGGAGAGCACCTTCTCGAGATGTTCGAAGCTGACCATCGGGCCGAAGTTGGTGTCGGGGTTGAGCGGGTCGCCGGCACGGATATTCTTGATCCGCTCAAGCATCTTGGCTTCGAAGGCCTCCTTGACCGAGCGTTCGACGAACACGCGAGTGCCGTTGGTGCAGACCTGACCACTGGAGTAGAAATTGGCCATCATCGCGCCATCAGCGGCGCGGTCGAGATCGGCATCGGCGAAAACGATTAGCGGAGACTTACCGCCGAGCTCCATGGTCACTTCCTTGAGCGATGAAGCGGCGGAGGCGGCCATGACCTTCTTGCCGGTGCCCACTTCACCCGTAAAGGAAATCTTGTCGATGCCCTGATGTTCAGTGAGCATCGCGCCGACACGACCGTCACCCTGGACAACGTTGTAGACGCCGTCCGGTACGCCGGCCTCGGTGAATATTTCTGCCAGCAGCAATGCGCTCAGCGGCGTCACTTCACTCGGCTTGAATACCATCGCATTACCCGTGGCAAGCGCTGGCGCGGCTTTCCAACAGGCGATCTGGATCGGATAGTTCCAGGCGCCGATGCCACCACATACGCCGAGTGGCTCGCGACGGGTATAGGCGAAGGAGTCGCTGCGGATCGGGATTTGCTCGCCTTCGACCGCAGTGGCGAGGCCGGCATAGTATTCGAGCACGTCGGCACCGGTGACGATATCCACTTCTAGGGTTTCGCTGAGTGGCTTGCCGGTATCGAGCGTTTCGATGCGAGCGAGCTCGTCGTTGCGCGAGCGCAGGATCTCGACTGCACGGCGCAGGATGCGTGAGCGCTCCATGCCGGTCATCGCTGCCCAGACTTTCTGGCCTTCACGTGCCGCTTCAACCGCGCGGTCCACATCAGCTTGAGACGCCTGTTGAACATCAGCCAATAGGCTACCATCAGCCGGGTTGATCGTCTGAAAGGTTTCACCGGAAGTGGCGTTGACGCGCTGTCCTCCGATATAGAGTTGTTGCGTTTCAAAAAAGGCCATAAAAAGCTCCTTGAGTTTTGAAGTGGGTCGCGCCTGCTTCATGGTCGATAAAAGAATGTGCCATTCATTACCGGTGCAGAGACGCGTTGAGCTGAATTCTGGTAGCAGCAGGGTTTATGTTGTCGCTGCCAAATTGAATAGGCATGAAATTTAGCTGTGTTAGTTGGCAGCCAGCTGTTCATCCGCGTAGCGATAGGCCAGGGCTATAGCACGTTCGGTATCGAAGCCATCGGGTACTAATGCGCCACGAAGCCATAGGCCATCAATCAAGGCTGCTAGGCCGCGCGCCGCGTTACGCGCTTTGTCGTGGGGTAAAACACGATGAAATTGATGACATAAATTGGAAAATAACCGCCTGTCATTGACGCGCTGTAAGCGCTGCAGGTCAGGGCGATGCATGCTGGTTGCCCAGAATGCGAGCCAGGTTTTCATTACGGAGCGGTCAACCTGGCTGCGATCGAAGTTGGCGCGAATGATGGCATGGAGATGATCATGAGGACTGTCGTCCGGTGTACTGTCACGCCATTTACGTATCGCTTGCCCTAGATCGCCAAGGATGTGGCGCATGGTGGCTTCGAACAGCCCGTCCTTACCGCCGAAGTAGTGACTAATGATGCCGGTGGATACGCCCGCTTTATGGGCAATCCTGGCAATTGTGGCATCTGCTAGCCCAACTTCGTCGATCGCCTCCATGGTAGCTTGGATCAGTTGCTGTCGGCGTATGGGTTCCATCCCGATCTTTGGCACCGCCCATATCTCCTTAATCTTGACCTGCATGATCTGATGATTGCAGCAAGATTAGTATAGCAATTTTTATTGAACGTTCAATTAATAAAAATATTGCGCCGACCAGTGGTTGGATTAAAGCAGCTATAAGCTTGGAAAAGGGTGGGGGAAAGCGGTGGAATACCTTATGTGTGTTCGATATTTACGATGAGAGCAATGGCGTGTGGTTCTAGCGTGGAAGGTTTAATGGTGAGTAAGGCCTGAGCTGATTGGCGCAGATGCAAACAGTTGGATTCAGCATGAGATGTTGCGGTTATCTATGACGGAGGCACTAGCGCTATAAGATTTCGTTCAAGGACTTGTGAAATAACGGACCCCTTGTATAATTCATCGCCCGTATGGCTACGTAGCTCAGCTGGTTAGAGCACATCACTCATAATGATGGGGTCCCCTGTTCGAATCAGGGCGTAGCCACTACTCCTTTCTCTTATCCTGCTTCTTTAGATCGTTTGATTTTCCCTACTTCACTGCGGCCTATCGTCTATAGATAGCTTTAGATGGGTTAGCGAGCTAAATTCTGTGATCTTCTGATCAGGCTTGTGCATGTCACGCCTTTTTGGCGTGGAGTGGAGTGGAGGGCGAATAATGATAAAAAATTCTTGCAGTGAAGATTGCTGGGCTTGACGCTCAGCTCTCAATCCGTATACTACGCCGCGTGCTCAAGGACATTCCCCGATAGCTCAGTTGGTAGAGCAAATGACTGTTAATCATTGGGTCGCAGGTTCGAGTCCTGCTCGGGGAGCCATATCCCTGTCCTGGCACAGAAGTTCAGTTATTCCCCGATAGCTCAGTTGGTAGAGCAAATGACTGTTAATCATTGGGTCGCAGGTTCGAGTCCTGCTCGGGGAGCCATAACTCTGATATTGATTGGTATTATCATCAATCATGGCAAGCTGAACTAAGCTACCTTTCTACCTCTTATACTAGCAATCAATAGAAATGCTGCTTCTTCGGTAGCTGTCTATTAACTAACTCCATGTTGTAAATATAATGTTGTGCTATTGGTGTGCTGTCACTTTGAGTTTATTGGTGATGTTAGTTGTATTAGCAGAACCACACTTCATTCTTTAACTTCGCGAAACCTTGTTTCTTATCAAGTTGATGCTCTATTTTTCTTATCATGCGCTTTTAACCGATGGTAGGTTACTGGCAGTTGACAAGTAAAAGTACTTTTGATAAAAGAGTTAGCCAACCTGCTTATTTATTTGCCTGCGCCTGGAAACGGTGCTCCGCAGAGCATGTCGTTTCAATATTTTTAATTTAAAATAGCCATGATTTTAAACTAATTTCAAAATTATGGCTCTAATGCAATAAGCTCCACGGCTCGTGTTGCGCTGACATTAAATGCGTTTATCCTAATTGAAGTGTCAGGGAACAGCCGCGTTATCCGAATGGTTGGTTAATTTTAAAAAAGGAAAAGCATGGCACGCGAAAGTACACTTTCCATCAAGGAAAAATGGGCACTGGATTCACAATTGGGAGAAATGCTGAGAAGTCTTGAGCCGCCTCGTGATCCTGAGAAAGAATTTAAAGAGCGTTTAGATAGCCTCATGAGTGAATATCACATGAGTACAGACGATACAGTTGAGCTGCTTGGTTTGGTTAGCGTCAAAGAAGTAATAAATAATAGTTTAAATAAATAATTTTTACCGATGCGTTGAGAAGATTGGTTTGTTAGGTCTGTCTATCACTTGCTAAGAATTAAGCTGTTTTCTATTAAGTATGATGTCTTTTATAATGTTTAATATCTTGTTTAAATGATTCTATGAATATTGTTTTGCAGCGATAGTAATATATTTCAATATTGAATTTCTCACGTTGAACCAGTGGGTAGCGCTTGGAAGTAAGCTTCTATCTTTGGCTGGGTCGTCTATTATAGTTTGTGTATTGGCCGTATTGGCTTATGACATACAGAGATTTTTCTTGTTGCTCTTGCGGTAGACACTGATTTTAGATAATAAAAAAGCCGCCATGCATTGATGCAGGCGGCTTTTTTTGGATACTTCGATCAGGATGGATTGATCAGGTGTGTGTAATCGAGCAGTATTTCAGCACTCTCATTTAGCTGGGCTTGATCAATAGGCGTTTGATTGTCATCTTCATCACGGGCATCGGTCCAATGCTCGATGGGAGCAAGCCCTAATGCCTGGCGTCGTTGGTTTTCCAGCGCTAATTGCTCCGCTTCCTGAGCTTCCATCTCGCGCTTGCGCTGTTCCAGATTGAGGCTGACGCTAGTGCTTTGTTCGCGCAGCTTCCTGGCTAGGTCCGCTTCACGTTCTAGATAGCGAAAATCAGGCTCATTGATGACACGTGCCTCATGACGCTCGCGAAGTGTGTCCAGATACTTTTCAGGATTGCCATAACGACGATAAGTGACTGGACGTACTGTGTCCCAGGGTAGGGCGTTATCCAAGGAGCTCTCACCGATTTCTTCTGGATCGAACAGGTTCGGATAGGCAATGTCAGGTTCGACACCCTTTTCCTGAGTACTTTCGCCTGAGATGCGGTAAAACTTCGCACGCGTCATTTTCAACTCGCCGTGACTAAGATCGCTTAATGTTTGCACGGTCCCTTTACCGAAAGTTTGCGAGCCGAGAATAAGGCCGCGTCCGTAATCCTGTATCGCACCGGCAAATATTTCAGAAGCAGACGCTGATAGGCGATCAACCAACACAGCAAGCGGACCGTCATAGGCAGTGCCACGATCAGTGTCTCCGTACAGATTAATGCGTCCTCGAGCATCACGTACCTGAACGGTCGGGCCGCGGTCGATGAACAGGCCAATCATGGAGTTGGCTTCCTGCAGCGCACCTCCGCCATTGCTACGTAGATCCAGTACGATGCCCTGCACGTTTTGTTGCTTCAAATCTTCGATCAGCTTTCTCACGTCACGTGTAGTGCTGCGATAATCGCTTTCGCCTGCTTGCCAAGCATCGAAGTCAACATAAAACGCAGGGACAGTTATGACACCGATGCGCTGCGTCTGGCCATCACGCTCAAGCTCAATCACTTCACTTTTAGCGGCCTGATCTTCAAGCTTAACGGTATCTCGCTTGATCTCAACGACTCGCGTCTGGGTGACATCGACGGCCTTGGCTGGAATGATCTCGAGGCGCACGCTCGAGCCCTTAGGACCTCGAATCAAGTCGACGACATCATCAAGACGCATGCTCACGACATTGGTCATGTCGCCAGCAGAGCCTTGTCCAACGGCTACGATCCGGTCTGCTGGTTTGAGCTGACCACTTTTTTCGGCAGGTCCCCCAGGTACAAGGCTTGAAACCTTGACGTATTCGCCTTCTGACTGCAGTAGTGCACCGATCCCTTCAAGTGACAGCTTCATTTGAATGTCAAAGGATTCTCCACGGCTAGGGGAGAGGTAATCAGAGTGTGGGTCGATCGAGCCAGTAATGGAATTAAGAAAGACGCTCAAGACATCTTCTGAGTTTGTCTGGAGAATACGAGTCAATTGACCTTCGTAACGCTTCTTGAGCTGCTCATTGATGTCGTCGTCGGCGGTATCGGAAAGGCTCATCGCCAACGCGGCGTTCTTGAGCCGTTTTCGCCAAAAATCATCAAGCTGCGACTCATCATCAGCCCAGTCGCCCTCTTCATCATCGAGGGCTAGACGTTCGTTGGTAGTGAAGTCGAACTGAGGGTTTTGATCGAGGCGGTTGATTAGCCAAGTTAAACGGTCTTCAAGACGCTGCTGATAGCGATTGTAAAGCGCATACACGCGGTCCAGATCACCGTTTTGTACGGCATCATTGAAATCAACTTTCAAGTCAGCGAATTCTCCGATATCACTGGAAAGTAGATAGGCATGCTGAGGATCGATGAGGTGGAGAAAACGTTTATAGGCTTTCTGCGACCAGGCATCATCCAACGTGACATTTTCATAATGCCCGTAGCGCAAGGACTGGGCGACCTCCTTGGAAGCCTGTCGACCATCGTCTGTCGGCTTGATATCGGCCAAGGCAGGAATGGCCAAAAAAAAGCACAGGGCGAAGGCCGCCATGTGTCGAGCATTTGCAAACGGGCTCATCAACTAAGCACTCCCGGTCTCAGGTACACTCATTCTCTAGCGCGTGGTTCACGCGCACAAACTTGCAAAGTCCGAATTGTAGCAGCCCAAGCCGTTCGGCACAGACAGTACTTATAAGGATTAAGATGTTTAACTCTAATACTCTAATGCGTTTGTTTGATTTTTTACATAGTTCACCAATGCCATGGCATGCTGTGAAGCAGATGACCGAGCGTCTCGATGCTGCAGGATTTAAACCCCTCGATGAAGTCGAAGCATGGTCGTTAGTGCCAGGTGGTCGTTACTATACTGTACGTAACGGGTCTTCGCTGATTGCCTTTCAACTTCCCCAATGCACGCTTGAGAGCTTGCGTATGATAGGCGCCCATACTGATAGTCCTGGTTTGCGTCTCAAGCCACGTCCAACGATTACCTCTCGCAGTTGGCTGCAATTAGGTATTGAAGTCTATGGCGGTGCTTTGCTCGCGCCTTGGTTCGATCGTGATCTGGGGCTGGCTGGACGCGTCCATGTGCGTAAAGCTGACGGCACTATCGAAGGTTTGCTGATCAATGTTGATCGCCCCGTTGCCATTATTCCGAGCTTAGCTATTCACCTTGATCGTGAGGTTAACCAAGGCAAGGCGCTTAACGCCCAGACACAAATGGCGCCGATTCTCTGGCAGATGCCTGAACAGATGCAAGCGGAAAGCGAGCATCATGATATCGATACCTTGCTGAAGCGCTGGATAAAGGAGCAGCACAATATTGATCAGATAAGCATTCTCGATTTCGAGCTTGGCTTTTATGACGTGCAACCACCGTCACAGCTCGGCATCGAGGGTGAACTGATCGCCAGCGCGCGCCTCGACAACTTGCTGTCATGCTTCTGTGGGCTTGAGGCGCTACTACAGAGCGATGGAACTCAAGGGGTCCTCTTTGTTGCCAACGATCATGAAGAAGTAGGAAGCGCCAGTGCCAGCGGGGCACACGGTACCATGCTTGCCGATGTTCTTCACCGCCTCAATGATGCCGTAGGCGTTGGTGGTGAAGAGGGGCGCGTCCGGCTTATCCAACGCTCACGAATGATTTCCTGCGATAATGCACATGGCCTGCATCCCAATTTTGCTGACAAGCATGATGCCGCACATGGTCCAAAGCTCAACGCTGGACCGGTCATCAAGGTCAATGCCAACCAGCGTTATGCCACCAACAGTGCTACAGCAGCAATGTTTCGGGATATCTGCCACACACAAGGGGTGCCAGTGCAGACGTTTGTGACCCGGGCTGACATGGGATGTGGCAGTACCATTGGACCGATCACAGCTAGTGAAATTGGTGTTCCCACCATTGATGTTGGTCTGCCGCAGTGGGCAATGCATTCAATACGGGAGACAGCCGGCGCGCATGACCCCGATCATCTGATTCACGTATTGAGCGCTTTCTGTAATCGCGCTGTGCTTGACTGATATTGACGAAGTCATTTGCGGGCTGGCGGATAGTTAAATTCGATTCGTCCGGCCCAACCGAGTCGCAAACGCCTACAAAAAAACCTCACGGCCCAAAGAGCTGTGAGGTTTTTGTAATCTGGTGGCTACGCCCTGATTCGAACAGGGGACCCCATCATTATGAGTGATGTGCTCTAACCAGCTGAGCTACGTAGCCATTCAATGGAGGCGCATGTTACGCCTAAGCCCATTGATCTGTCAAGTATTTTAGAGATTACAGACAAACATCATACGTTGAAGCGGAAGTGCATGACGTCACCATCTTGAACGACATAGCTCTTGCCTTCCAATCGCCATTTGCCCGCTTCCTTGGCACCGTTCTCGCCCTGATAGGCAATGAAATCCTCATAGGAGACCACTTCGGCGCGGATAAATCCCTTCTCGAAATCGGTATGGATGACACCCGCTGCTTGCGGTGCCGTAGCGCCTACCTTGACTGTCCAAGCCCGAACTTCTTTGACGCCTGCGGTGAAGTAGGTCTGTAGGCCGAGCAGGGCATAGCCAGCACGAATTACCCGATCGAGCCCGGGTTCTTCCATACCGAGATCATCAAGAAACATCGCACGCTCTTCGTCCTCAAGCTCGGCGATTTCAGCCTCAAGCTTGTTGCACACAGGTACTACAAGGGCGCCTTCTTCTTCGGCAATCATGCGCACTACGTCAAGGTGCGGGTTGTTCTCAAAGCCATCTTCGTTAACATTGGCAATGTACATCGTTGGCTTGAGGGTCAAAAATCCGTAGCCTCTGACGAGGGCGCGCTCATCATCATCGAGACCAAAGCTGCGCAGCGGCTGGCCTTCGGCCAGGTGGGGCTGGATGCGCTCCAGTAATGCCTTGGTAGCGATCGCTTCCTTGTCACCGCCCTTGGCCACACGCACAAGGCGCTGAATGGCCCGTTCGACGCTATCGAGATCAGCAAGCGCCAGCTCGATATTGATGGTCTCAATGTCACTGCGTGGGTCGACCTGATTGGCAACATGAATGACATTGTCATCGTCGAAGCAGCGCACAACATGCGCGATAGCATCCGTTTCACGAATGTTGGCCAGGAACTGGTTGCCGAGCCCTTCACCTTTTGAAGCGCCTGCCACTAGACCTGCAATATCGACAAACTCCATGGTCGTCGGCAGAACCTTTTGCGGTTGAACAATTTCTGCGAGCCTGTCGAGGCGAGGGTCCGGCATGGGAACGATGCCCGTATTGGGCTCTATGGTGCAGAAAGGGAAATTCTCTGCGTCAATGCCGGATTTGGTCAGTGCATTAAAAAGCGTGGATTTGCCGACGTTGGGCAGGCCAACGATACCGCAGTTAAAACCCATGGGCGCGATCCTGAAGAGACATTACTTAAACGCGAAAGGATACCGTGAGTCATCGGTCGATGACGAGTGTCGATTTGAAATTAACGCGTTTAATGATGAGAAAGGAAACGATAGATTGAGAAGGGAGGCGTGTAAGGCTATTTATCCCTTGAAGCTGTGTAGCCGATTCATGGCGCGAGCCCACTCGCCACTAATTGCATCAGGCAGTGTGGCTAGGCTTTCCTCGATTGCAGCATCAATGGCCTGCCGCTCTGCCTTGCCGGGCGAGCCGAGAACATAGTGAGTGACCAGCTTGGCGTCACCGGGATGATCAATGCCAACACGGAGCCGATGAAATGAATTGGCATTACCCAGCGCGCTGATAATGTCGCGCAGGCCATTGTGACCGCCATGGCCACCGCCTTGCTTGTAACGTGCCTGGCCGGCCGGGATATCGAGCTCGTCATGAGCGATCAGAAACTGCTCGGGTTCGAGCTTGAAGAATTTGGCCAATAAAGAGACTGACTGACCGCTACGATTCATATAGGTAGAAGGCACGAGCAGATGCAGCTCGTGCCCCTTGAAGCGCACCTTGGCGTAATCACCCAGAAACTTGCGTTCGGGACGTAGTGTTTCCAGGCATTCACGTGCCAAGGCTTCTACCAGCCAGGCGCCCGCATTATGCCGGGTATCAGCGTATTGTGCGCCGGGATTTCCCAGGCCAATGATAGCGTGTACCTTGCTCATGCGGACGTCCTGTTATGCAGCAATAAACGAGTGCTGGGTGTTACTGGTCGCCGTTATCGGCTGCAGTCTGACCTTCCGGATCCTGAGCATCGTCATCATCGGATGTCGTACCCTTGGTCGGGTGTGTCACGGCCACGATACCAGCGTCATAATCTTCGCCATGAGTAAGCGCGGTGATGCTGACGCCCTTGGGAAGCACAATATTTGACAGGTGCAAGGTTTCGCCGAGGGCGAGCTTGCTGATATCAACTTCCAGATATTCCGGAAGATCGGCCGGCAGACAGCTGATTTCAACGTCATTGGACAGCACGTGAATGACGCCGCCTCCTTCACGAACACCCACACACTCCTCTTCACCGGTGAAGTGAAGCGGTACAGTCAGAGTGATTTCGTGGGTCGCGTCGACGCGCATGAAGTCAGCATGAGTGACCAGCGGTTTGTACGGGTGACGCTGAAGATCACGAACGACGACCTGTTCGCTCTTGCCATCGACATCAATGGTGATGATGGAAGAGAAGAACGCTTCATCTTCAAGCGACTTGTAGAACGCCGGCTTGTCGATGGCGATCGGTGTAGGCTCCGCGCTGCCGCCATAGATAATGGCCGCGACGCGTTCGTTCGCACGACGCAGGCGGCGGCTCGCACCTTTCCCCAGCTCCGTACGGACTACGGCAGTCAATTTATAATCATGTTTCATAGGATTAAACCTCGTTGATTCAATGTCGAAAACGACACCACCCGCGACCAGGTTGGTGCCGTCTCCATAAAGGCCCACTCAACGAGCGAGGGGCCGCTACCGCGGCGATGTCAGTGGAACATCGCGCTGAAGGATTCTTCGTTGCTGACGCGGCGGATAGCTTCGGCAATAAGACCGGCTACAGATAGTTGGCGAATCTTGCCGCTACGTCGCGCATGCTCGGCAAGCGGGATGGTGTCACCAACCACTAGCTCGTCGAGATTTGAGGCAGCAATGTTGTCGACGGCAGGGCCGGACAAAATGGCATGAGTGGAATAGGCGATCACGCGACGCGCACCGTGGGCCTTTAGCGCTTCAGCGGCTTTGCATAACGTTCCGGCCGTATCGACCATATCGTCGACCAGTATGCAGGTACGATCTTTGATATCGCCGATGATATGCATCACTTGCGCCTGGTTGGCCTGCGGACGACGCTTATCGATAATGGCAAGATCGGCGTTGAGTTGCTTGGCGACAGCTCGGGCACGTACTACGCCACCGACGTCAGGTGAGACTATGACGATATCGTCATAGTTTTGACGTTCAATGTCGTCGAGCAGAATCGGGGAGCCGTAGACGTTATCTACCGGGACATCGAAAAAGCCCTGAATCTGGTCAGCATGCAGGTCCATAGTCATGACGCGATCGACGCCGGCCTTGACCATCATATCCGCCACAACCTTGGCTGAAATGGGGACGCGTGCCGAGCGTACGCGGCGGTCCTGGCGTGCATAGCCGAAATAAGGCATGACGGCAGTGATGCGTGTAGCGGAAGCACGACGCAACGCATCAACCATCAGGATCAATTCCATCAGGTTGTCATTGGTCGGGGCGCAAGTGGATTGTAAAATGAAGACGTCCTTGCCGCGGACGTTTTCGTTGATCTCGACGGCGATTTCCCCATCGCTGAACTGACCGACCGTGGCATGGCCGAGTCGATTATCGAGACACTCGGCTACCTTGCGGGCGAGTTCGGGGTTGGCGTTCCCCGCGAAGACCATCAGTTTAGACACGCGCTTCCACCTTATGGACGCTTGTGGGATATCAAGGCGGTTGAAGTTCAGGAGCGATCGTCGATCCGCTATGGTCGAGATAATTGGCTGGGGTACCAGGATTCGAACCTGGGAATGCCGATACCAAAAACCGGTGCCTTACCACTTGGCTATACCCCAGTAACGATCAGCTCATCATGTTGCTCCGGCATTCCTCCAGAGCGGTATGAAGAGGGGAGGTGTTACATCCGCGAGCGACGAAAGCCTGCCAATCACGATACCGTCCTTCGTTTTTTTCTTCACGAAGGCGGTGCAAAATGCTATCGGCTTGGGCGCGATTCGTCAAGGCGCAGAATACGCATGCACCTGTTCCGGTCAGCATGGCTGAGCCGAATTGATCGAGCCAGTCGAGCGCATCACCGATGGCCGGCTGGAGCATGCGAACTACGCGCTCACAGTCGTTCCGACCCCCTTCAACTGCGCGCGCCATACTAATTGGCGCACTGTTGCGTGTCAATTCGGGATGGCTGAACACTGTCTGTGTGGCAACCCCGATGCCGGGATGAATGACGACAAACCAAGGGGCATCCAGCTGCGCGGGGATCAGTCGCTCACCGATGCTTTCACCCCAGGCTGCAAATCCGCGGATAAAGACCGGTACATCGGCGCCGAGTGAAAGGCCAAGTGTCGCCAGGTAATCATTGCTTAGCCCTAGATTCCAGAGCCGGTCGAGTGCGAGTAGTGTGGTCGCAGCATTGGAGCTGCCACCGCCAAGTCCGCCGCCCATCGGCAGTTGCTTATCGAGCCGGATATCTACACCGCAAGTAACATTGCATGCATTTTGAAGCAGCCGTGCCGCGCGCACGATCAGGTTATGCTCGGTGTCCACTCCCTCTAACGGGGGGGTTAACGTGATCCTGTCGTCTGCCCGCGGTGTAAAGTGCAAGGTATCGCCGTAGTCGAGAAACTGAAAAAGCGTCTGCAACTCGTGATAGCCATCGCTGCGCTGACCAACGATATGCAGCATACGATTGAGCTTTGCCGGTGAGGGTAGGGTCAGCGTCTCGCTCATGATGAAGCCTGATGGGGATGCCATTCATTAACGACCAGAGTGGCGGTCAGGTCGCCATAATTCATCTTCAGGCGACGTGGTAACCACAGCCCGTCCGCGTAACTCCAGTCAAGATAGCGGATTGTCCAGCCGGCCTGGCGTAACTCGGCAGGAAAACCTTCGTTGTCGTAGGTAAATTCACTGTATTCCGAGGGGTCAGCAATGCCGCGTACCCAGTAATCGAGAGAAGAGATGGGTAATGACCAGCCTAACTGTTCTTCCATTAATTGCTCTGGTGTATCAGCAGTAAATGTGCCGTCACCATTGGCTAGCGTTACGTTGTTTATGGTTCCTTCCAGCGTGTTCCTTCCTACGCCAAACGGACCGCTGATCATCATACGATACTGTGTTGGCTGCTGTATCCAGTCGAGGTTGGCGCTACGGCTGTCATGTGGTGTACGCACGCCTACCTTACCGGCGATAGTCCAGGTGTCGAGTGATTTGGTCTGTGCGCTCTGGCTTTTCCAATCACCAATATGGCGTGCAACATCCGGTATAGGTGCTTGGGTGGCACATCCGCTAATAAATAGAAGTAACAAGACGGGTAAAAGAAAACGGACTCTCATGGGGCATTCTCTTGGAAAACAGGGGTGCTGGTGCCACTTCCGTTGACAGGAAAGGGCATCAATTGCGGATGGCGTTTAAGCAGACTATCAAGTGTCGGATGCGTCTCGAAACGATCCAGCGCCTTTAGCACAATCGTTCTGGCGTCATCGGGACGATCCAGGTTGATGAGAAGCTCTGCCAAGTGCGCGGCGACTTCCTCATCAGGCATGGCAGCGTAGGCGCGTTGCAAATAGCCCTCGGCACGTTCGAATTCACCGAGATGAAAGTAAACCCAGCCGAGGCTATCCATGATGGCCGGGCTCTGTGGGTCAAGCTCATGCGCGCGTTTGATCAGTTCAAGTGCTTGTTCATGTCGGTCGGTGCGCTCGGTAAGCGTGTAGCCATAAGCGTTCAGCACTTCCGCGTCATCGGGATTGCGTTCAAGCAATATTTTCATATCTCGCTCCATTGCCTGCAGATCGTCTGCCTGCATGGCGCGCATGGCGCGGGTGAAAATGAGATTACTATTATTCGGGGCCTGGGCGGCAATTTCCTGATCAAGTAGCCGATTGGCCACCCCTGATTGGCCGGCTTGATCAAGCAGCATGAGTTCTATAGCGAGTAGATCCGCGTTGCTTGCTGGATGTCGTTGACGTTGGGTGTCGAGAAAAATACGTGCTTCGTTCAGGCGATCATGCCCGATAAGTAGTTGTGCCGCTCGTGCTCGCGATGCGATGAATTGTTCTCCTTCGCGAACCTGCCGATAATACAATAACGCGCTATCGATATCGTCTTGCTGCTCGGCGATAAGGGCCAGGAGGAAGTAGGCGTCGTCTGGAGCATCAGTGCTATTAGCCACTAATGGCAGCAGTATGCGTCGGGCACTGGTGGCGTGGCCATACTGCAAATACAGCCGAGCAAGTGAAAGCCGCAAAGCCGTATTGTTGGGATGCCGCTTTAACAGTGTATCGAACTGCTTTTCAGCCAGATCGATGTTATCCAATGCTAGATGAGCCTGGGCCATGGCGAGGACGAAGCGGCTGTCATCAGGTGCGAGCGTTTGGCCACGCTGCGCGGCTTTCAGTGCCATGCCAGGCTGATCCCGTTCAAGCTCAAGCTGACTGCGCGCCAGCCACAAAATGGGGAGTTCTGGCCAGCGTTGTTCAACACTGGCAAGGCGTGTCGCCGCGGTATCGAACTGCTGCTCTCGGGTGTCGAGCAGCGCGGCGGCGATGCGCGGTGCGGGACGATCGGAGTGTTGCGCTATATAGCTGTCCAGTTCATTGAGCAGCACGTTGGGTTTGGCGCCTTCATCGACAGCATCTTCGACAAAAGCTTCCAGATCGATGTTCTCACCCAGCGCGTCGACGGCGAGTAACTGACGCAGGGCTTCATCCCAGTCGCCGCGCTTGCCCGCGATTTCGGCCAGAATGCGATGAGGCGCGCCGGCAGTGGCATCGGCTGATTGAGAAGAGAGTTCAGCCCAACGCCGTGCGGCACGCTCGAATAGAGCGGGGTCGCCCGCGTAGCGCGCCGCCAACGTGGCGCGCTGCGCCAAGGCTAGAGAATCATAGCGCTCGCTTTGGGCATAGTAGCCGCGCGCTGCTGCAGCAAAGTCGCCACGCTGCCCGGCAATCTCAGCGCCGAGCAACTGACTCAGACCGCTGGCATCAAGCCCTTGGGTGATAGGTGGGGCCGATGCCAAAGGGTCCTGGCGCGCCGACATAGGCGGCGTTGACTGGCAACCTGCCAGCCACAACGGCCCGCTGGCGATGAAAATCGCCGCTATAGGAAAGAACAATGAGCGTGAAGGCATGCCTTCCCCTTACATATACACAGAAGATCAGAGTACCGGATCAGCGTGCGGGGGCAAAGCGCCACATCACATGGTTATCGGTGCTATGGTAGAATGATTGGATTGACTACGCGAGGACGAGGCCACATCGTCCCATGCAATGACCTGACGAGGCTTTTCTTTGCGCGCTAAGCCATTGGATAGCCTAACGTTTATGAACGTTCTTGATGACACGTTAACATGACGCTTCTTGCCCTGGGCATCAACCATAAAACGGCGGCGCTCGCTGTTCGCGAACGGGTGGCTTTTGCCCCTAATCAGCTCGAACAGGCGTTGTCGGAGCTCAAATCGTTATCAGCGGTCAGTGAGGCAGCGATCCTGTCGACCTGTAACCGGACTGAAATCTACTGCACTGCTGAAGAAAGTGGTGAGCAGGATGTGCTTGACTGGTTAAGCCAGTTTCACCGGCTACCCAGCGAGGACCTTATCCGCTGTGCTTACTACTATCACGGCAACGAGGCTGTACGGCATTTGATGCGTGTCGCATGCGGCCTCGATTCAATGGTGCTGGGCGAACCACAAATTCTGGGACAGCTGAAAAGTGCCTATCAGCAGGCACGACGTTTTCACAGCCTGGACGGTGATCTCGAGCGGCTTTTCCAGCATACATTTGCAACCGCAAAGCAGGTGCGCACTGAAACCGGTATCGGCGATAATCCCGTCTCGGTGGCTTATGCAGCGGTCAACCTGGCTGGACGTATCTTTGGCGATTTGGCGCGCTCGCGAGCATTGCTGATCGGCGCTGGCGAGACAATCGAGTTGGTTGCTCGCCATCTCAAGGAGGCGGGCATCCAGGGCGTTATCGTAGCCAACCGTACCCGAGAACGGGCCCAGACACTGGCGAGTGAAATCGAAGGCGTGGCGATCGGGCTTGAGGAAATTCCTGCCGCTTTGACCTGTGCCGATATTATCATTTCGTCTACGGCGAGTCCGCTGCCCATTCTTGGCAAGGGCATGGTGGAAAGTGCACTCAAGGTGCGCAAGCACCGTCCTTTCTTTATGGTTGATATCGCCGTGCCACGTGATATCGAATCGCAGGTCGGTGAGCTTGATGACGTTTTTCTCTATACAGTGGATGATCTTCATGAAGTAATCGAAGAGAATCGCCGTTCGCGGGAAGCTGCTGCGGCCCAGGCCGAAGAAATGATCGTCGCCGGCGTCAGCGCCTGGCAACATGAGCAACGCATTCGCGGCGCCGGCGATCTGATCAAGCGCCATCGCCAGCAGGCTGAGGCGCTGCGCCGTGCGGCTGAAACTCAGGCATTATCACAGCTTGCCCAGGGGCAGGACCCCGAAGAGGTAATTCGCAAGCTGACCCATCAGCTCACCAACAAGCTGCTGCACGGCACCACCGCACGGCTGCGCGCTGCGTCCGGGGCCCAGCGTCAGGATATTATTCAGGCGGCCGAAGAATTGCTGCTTGGCGAAAAGGTCGGGAAGCAGGAAGTGGCCGTACAGGAACAGGATATTTAATGAAAGCCTCTTTGCGTCAGCGACTCGATAGTTTTCAGGAGCGCTTCGAGGAGCTAGCAGCGCTCCTTGCCGAGCCCGAAGTCATTACCGATCAGATGCGGTTTCGTGATTATTCCCGGGAATATTCGGACCTTGAAGCGCTAGTGCAGGCCTGGGCGCGCTATCGTGAAGTCGAAGGTGATCGCGACGATGCCGAGCAGATGCGCAGCGACGCTGATGCCGATATGCGTGACATGGCTGAAGAAGAGTTCTACGCGGCCAGTGAGCGCCTCGAAACGCTTGAAGAGGAACTGAAAAAACTGTTGGTGCCCAAAGACCCCGACGACGAGCGCAGTGTCTTTCTGGAAGTGCGTGCCGGGACCGGCGGGGACGAGGCGGCACTGTTTGCCGGCGATCTGTTTCGGATGTATTCACGTTATGCCGAAACTCAGGGTTGGCGGGTCGAAACCATTAGTGCCAGCCATGGTGAGCATGGGGGATACAAGGAAATTATCGCACGGGTTTCCGGACAGGGCGTCTATGGTCGTCTCAAATTTGAATCCGGCGCTCACCGTGTACAGCGCGTACCAGCCACCGAGTCTCAAGGACGCATCCATACCTCGGCGTGCACGGTAGCCATTATGCCGGAGGCCGACGCCGTCGGTGAAATCGACATCAACGCCAGTGACTTGCGCGTCGATACCTTTCGTTCCAGCGGCGCGGGCGGTCAGCACGTCAATACCACCGATTCGGCGATTCGCATTACCCACCTGCCGACCGGCACGGTGGTCGAGTGTCAGGACGAACGTAGCCAGCACAAGAATCGTGCCAAGGCGATGGCGCTGCTAGCTGCACGTCTCAAACAGGCCGCCGAAAGCGAGCACCGCCAACAGCAAGCCGATGCGCGTAAATCTCTGGTCGGCTCGGGCGATCGCAGCGAGCGTATTCGTACCTATAACTTCCCACAGGGACGAGTAACGGATCACCGTATTAACTTGACGCTCTACAAGCTCAACGAAATTGTTGCTGGCAGCCTGGACGAAGTGATCGATCCTCTTGTGCATGAGTATCAGGCTGAACAGCTCGCTGCGCTGCAAACCGCCTAAGCGGGGCAATAAGCAATGCGCATCGATCAATTACTTGTTACGGCTACGCAGCGCCTGGTACCGTTCAGCGATACGCCACGTCTTGATGCTGAGCTTCTGCTCGCTTACTTGCTAGAGCGTGAGCGGGTATGGCTCTACACCTGGGGCGATCGGGAAGTGGAGCCCGGTACAGAGGCACGTTTTCATGACCTGCTCGCGGCCCGTGAGCAGGGCCAGCCCATCGCTTACCTGATTGGCCAGCGCGAATTCTGGGGGTTGATGCTCTCTACTTCGAAGGCCACATTGATCCCACGTCCTGATACGGAATTGCTCGTCGAAGAGGCACTCAAGCGTGCTCAAGCTGCGCGGGGCAGACTACTTGATCTGGGCACAGGAACCGGGGCGATAGCCTTGGCACTGGCTAGTGAGCGGCCGCAATGGTCCGTATTCGGTGTGGATATCATTGAGGCAGCCGTCCAACTGGCGCGCACTAACGCAACGCGTCTTGGCATGAGCAACGTTCATTTCATGCGAAGCGATTGGTTCTCAGCGTTTGGAGAGAACGAGCGCTTCGATATTATTGTATCCAATCCTCCCTATCTGGCCGACAGCGATCCCCATCTTGAGCGTGGTGATGTACGTTTTGAGCCGCGTTCAGCCCTGATCGCAGCGCAGGATGGCCTTGCTGATCTATATCATCTGGCGCGTAGCGCACAGGATTATCTTGAACCGGGCGGCTGGCTGCTGGTCGAGCATGGCATGGCGCAAGGTGAAGCGGTGCAGGCTGTGTTCAGAGCGTCAGGCTTCATTGACGTTGAGACGTGCCATGATCTCGGCGGTCGGCCTCGTGTGACACTGGGGCACGTTGCGCACGGTTAACGAAGCAGGGCCTGCATGGTGGGAGGAATACTATCTGTGTTAATAATAAACGCTGAAGGGCATAACAACACTGATATTCACTGTCATCGATAATCCGATGGGCGGCGCGGAATAAGCGATAATGAAAACTAAATCCCGAACGCTAGACAAGATTGACCTTAATATCTTGCGTTGTCTGCAGGACAACGCGCGAATTTCTTATGTGGACCTGGCATCCAACGTGGGGCTTTCGACCACACCATGTCTTGAGCGCGTTAAGCGGCTTGAACGCGCTGGCATTATTCGTGGCTATAAGGCGATGCTTAACCCCGATGCGCTGAAGGCCAAGCTTTTGGTATTCGTTGAGGTAAGTCTCGAAACCCAGTCACCGGCCGTGTTTGACGAGTTTCGTCGCGCCGTAGCCAAGCTGCCGCAGATTCAGGAGTGTCATCTGGTGTCGGGGCAGTTCGATTATATCCTCAAGTGCCGGATTCCCGAGATGTCGGCTTATCGCCAGCTTCTGGGCGACGTGGTCCTGACGCTGCCCGGCGTGAAGGAATCAAAAAGTTACGTGGTCATGGAAGAGGTCAAGGAAGAGTTTTCGCTTTATGTGCCTGACATCGATGAGCTGGACGACAAATTGTGATGTCCAAGCCGATGATTGTCAGGCGATGTGATCACTGCAACAAGGCGAGTCGAATGTTCCAATGGCGATGAACGATCAGACGCTCTTGCGCTATAGCCGTCAGATAATGCTACCGGAAGTAGATATCGAAGGGCAGGAGCGGTTGCTCGCGGCGCATGCTTTGGTAATCGGCGTGGGCGGGCTTGGCTCACCGGTAGCGCTCTATCTTGCTGCGGCAGGAATCGGGCGATTGACGCTTGCCGATGACGATGATGTCGAGCTTTCCAATCTGCAGCGTCAGATTGCTCACGGTGAAGCCGACCTTGGCACCGGCAAGGCCGAGTCCGGCGCGCGGCGTATTGCAGAGATTAATCAGCACTGTACGGTTGAAGTGATACCTGAGCGCCTTGAAGGCGGGGTGCTTGAGCGCGCTATCGCCGAAGCTGACGTCGTGCTCGACTGTACCGACCGTTTCTCCAGCCGTTTCGCCATCAACCGTGCTTGCGTGGCAGCGGGTACGCCGCTGGTTTCCGGTGCTGCTATCCGTTTTTCCGGTCAGCTTGCGGTGTTCGATCTGCGCCGTGACGATTCACCTTGCTATGCTTGCCTCTATGGTGAAGATGCCTCTGATGAAGCGTTGAGTTGCGCTGAAAGCGGTGTGATTGCACCGCTGGTCGGCGTGATCGGTACGTTTCAGGCATTGGAAGCCGTCAAGATACTCAGCGCTGCAGGTACGCCCCACCAAGGCTTATCGACCTTCGATGCTTTGAACGGGCAATGGCGTAATTTCGGGCTCCGCAAGGACCCCGCCTGTTCGGTCTGTAGTAGCTCGTAAATATCGAAAGACCGTGCATAAATAGCAGCGAGGCCGCATATTGCGGCCTCGCTGCTGTGGATGAGTTCAGTGCCGACAGACCTGCTATCCGCGACGTTATCAAACGCGTTAATAATATGTCGATAGCAATACCTGACAGAATTGTGCCTTGCGCTGTCTCCGCCTATAGACTTTTGTAAGGGGCGGTATTAACAATGGTGTTGAATCGTATCGGCGCTGATAGGCGCATAACGTTTCAAAGATCGCGGCTGTATCGCGGTGTGTTGGCACCTCTACTCATTTAGCGTGTTATGCCTGAAACGACTTCTTATTATCGCGACTCGGTCGCCGTCACGCTGACGCCCACGCAGCCTCTCACCGGTGCTCGGCGTTTTGATGTCTGTATCGTGGGTGGTGGTGTTAGTGGTTGTTCGGCTGCCCTGCATCTGGCCGAGCAGGGGTATCGTGTGGCGCTACTTGAATCATATGAGATCGGATTTGGTGCGTCGGGACGTAGCGGCGGTCAAATTCTACCCGGGCTTGGGACCGAGCTTGACGTGATCGAGCATGCGCTGGGCTTGCAGGCTGCCCGCGAAGTATGGGAAATGAGCCGTGAAGCGGTACGCCTGACAGCCGAATTGGTCGAGCGTCACGCTATTCCCTGCGATCTGAAATGGGGCTACATTCATGCCGCGGTCAAGCCACGTCATGTCAAGGCCTACCGCCATTGGCAGGACGCCATGGCGCAGCGCTATGGCTATCAAGGTTTGGAGTGGCTTGAACCAGACGCGTTTCGCCAGCGCGTCGTGAGTGACGGCTATCTGGGCGGTTTGGCGGACGCCGAGGGCGGTCATCTCCATCCTCTCAATTATACGCTCGGTCTGGCGCAGGCGGCGCAGCGTAGGGGTGTGGAAATATTTGAGCACTCACAAGTAACCGATATCGAACGTGCGCGTCCGGCGCGGATAACCACTGCACAAGGGCAGATAGAGGCAGAATTCGTTTTTGTTGCAGGTAATGCCTATCTGGGTGGGCTCATCCCTGAATTACAGACCAAGATCATGCCCGTGGCTAACTACATCATTGCCACCGAGCCGCTGAGTCACGAACAGGTCAGCCAGTTGCTACCTCAGGATGACGCTGTATCGGACGCTAACTTCGTGCTTGATTACTATCGTCTTTCCGGGGATCGTCGGCTGCTTTACGGGGGGCAGGTCAGTTACACCGGACGTGAGCCCCGCGGGCTGCGGCGGCGTATGGAACTCAAGATGGCTCAGCTCTTTCCAGTACTTGATAGGGTCAATATTGCCTATCGCTGGGGAGGGAAGGTAGCAATTACACGCAATCGTGCACCGCATTTTGGGCGTATCGGCAATAACATTTACTATGTGCAAGGATATTCAGGGCATGGCATGGCATTGGCCGGACTAGCGGGAAAGTTGGTGGCCGAAAGCATCATGGGACAAGCTGAACGCTTTGATATGTTTGCACGTATGCGTCATCTCGATTTTCCTGGCGGTACACGCTTTCGTACACCGCTATTGGTATTGGCTACATCGTTTTATCGCTTGCGTGATCGGTTATAAGCACCGCTGTACGGCTAACGATGATTCAGGTAAGGCAATTAACAAGACGAACATAGTGACGTCATTTTTTTACTCGCAGGCATGCGATTTCAAAGAGGCTGAAACATGAGCCAGGCGCCACATGGCACGCCCGAGACGATGAATAGTGATCACCCGAGACGTGGTGAGGCAGGGCAGGAAAACGCCAGTGCACCACGGCAGGCGTCCTCGATCTCGATCTTCGGGCTCAAGAAGTACTTCGATGGCGGTGTTGTAGCGCTCGACGGTCTCGATCTCGATATCCGCGAGGGCGAGTTCTTTACCTTGCTGGGCCCCTCCGGCTGCGGTAAAACCACACTGCTGCGCATGCTTGCCGGGCTGGATACGCCTGATGATGGCCAGATCAGTATTGGTGGGATGGATGTGACCGACACGCCGCCGCATCTGCGCAGCGTCAACACCGTATTTCAATCCTATGCGCTGTTTCCTCATTTATCGGTACGCGACAATATCGCCTTTGGTCTGAAGATGCGCGGCGTCAATAGCGCTGAACGCCAGCGTCGCGTAAGCGAGATCGCCGAGTTCATCAAGCTCGGCGCGCTGATTGATCGCCGTGTCGATCAGCTCTCCGGTGGTCAACGTCAACGTATCGCATTGGCTCGGGCGCTGGTATGTGAGCCGGATGTGCTGTTGCTTGATGAGCCGCTGTCCGCACTCGATGCCGGACTGCGCGAGCAGCTTCAGATCGAGCTGCAGCGCACCCAGAAGCGCCTCGGCATGACGTTCGTATTCGTCACCCATGATCAGGAGGAGGCGATGGTGATGTCCGATCGCATCGCTGTGCTCAATGATGGTCGCATTCAGCAGATTGGTACGCCCCAGGAAGTGTATGAACGCCCGGCCAACAGCTTCGTCGCGCGGTTCATGGGCCATGACAATCTGTTCGAGATTTCTGCACGCGACGGTCAGCGCCTCACCACGTCGCTGGGCGAACTCAATAGCGATGATGTCAACGAGGGCAGTCTGGCGCTGATCCGGCCCGAGACGATTGAGCTGAGTGCGCCTGGTACGCCGAGCCCCCATGCGCCAATCAATCTCAATCGCGTAGAGGGACGCATCACGGAGCGCTTCTACCGGGGCAGCAACGTCGAGTATCGCCTCGATTGTGGCACCACTGAGCTGATGGCAGAGGTCAGTAACAGCGGCCAGCGCCTCTTCAAAGTGGGCGATCTCGTCAAGGTCGAGATCTACCCGGAAGACATCGTGATATTGAAGGATGCGCCTTGAACACTCGCTCTTCTGCAAGCATCGATGCCACGCTGCGCGCCCGAAGCCGTCGGCTCATGTGGCGGGATACGCGTCACCTGCTGGTTGCGGTAATGCCGGGGGCGGCATGGATATTGATCTTTCTGGTGCTGCCGAGCCTTTATCTAATCTCGGTGGCGTTCATGACCAACGGTCCCTACGGCCAGCCGTCGCTACCGCTGTCGCTTGAGTCTTTTCGTAATCTGGCAGGCTTCGGCTTTTTGGGCTGGAGCCCGGGCAATCTTTATACATTGCTGCGCTCGTTGTGGCAGACCGCGCTATCGCTGGTGCTGGTGGTACTGGTCTCTTATCCGATTGCCTATTACATCACCACCTGCCGCAAAAAGTGGCGCCCGATTATGCTGCTGCTGGTGGTAGTGCCGTCATGGACCAATCAGGTCATCCGCGCCTTCGGCTGGATGAATCTATTGGCACCGGGCACACCGCTGTCCAATGCCGCTGAAGCGCTAGGATTAATCGCTCCTAACCTGGGACTGTTTCCGTCGAACTTCGCCGTGACGCTGGGGCTGGTCTATAACTTCCTGCCGTTTATGGTGTTGCCGCTATATGCTGCTTTCGAAAAGCTCAATCATGGCCTGATAGAGGCGGCTCGTGATCTCTACGCCTCGCCGGTCAGGGCCTTTTTCGTAGCGGTATTGCCGCAGACGCTGCCCGGCCTGCTGGCCGGCTCCGTGCTGGTGGCGATTCCAGCGTTTGGCATGTACGTGATACCCGAGCTACTTGGCGGCGGGCGGGCGATGATGTTGGGTAATCTGGTCGCCACCCAGTTCGCTGCAGGTTCCAACTGGCCGCTAGGCGCGGCGGGCTCGATGTTAATGCTGCTGGCAACGTTCATAGGATTGTTCGTGCTGCGCCGTATGGGACGCAAGCTTGGCGGTGGCGACGAGGTGGTAATATGAGAAAGAAGAGCGCTTTCCAGCGCGGCCTGAGCGCCTTCTGGTGGCTGACGTTACTGTTTCTCTACGCGCCACTCGTCATAGTGATGCTGTTTTCATTTAATTCATCCAATAGCGCGGCGCGATTTACCGGCTTCTCGCTGCGCTGGTATGAGCGCTTGCTCGGCAATGAGCTGATTATCGATGCGATTGGCCATACGCTACTGCTGGCGGTGGTCTCGTCGGTCATCGCGGTGATTCTCGGTACATTAATCGGCTACGGCATGTACCGCCACCGTGGGCGTAAGCTGGGCTGGCTGATCGTGCTGATCTACCTGCCGATCGTGATGCCGGACATTGTCTTTGGCATCTCGAACATGGCGTTCTTTGTCGAACTCAACCGCTTGACGGGGTTGCTGAGCCCGGGGCTCGGGACGATGATCATTGCCCATGTCACCTTCGAGATACCCTTCGTGGCGTTGATCGTCTACTCGCGTTTTGTTGGCCTCGACGCGACGCTGTTCGACGCCGCCAAGGATCTCTATGCCAGTCCGCTACAACGGGCGGTGCATTTCATCATTCCGACACTCAAACCGGCGCTGCTATCGGCCTTTTTCCTGTCGTTCACGTTGTCGGTGGATGATTTCGTGATCAGCTTTTTCACTGCCGGGCCTGAAAGTGCCACGCTGCCGATCTATATCTGGGGTGCGATTCGGCGCGGCATCTCGCCTGAGATCAACGCTATCGCCACGTTGATGATCGGTGCTGTCGCGTTGGCTGCGGTGCTGAGTCTTTTATTCAACAGGGAGCGTCGTCATTTGTGACGGCAGACAATAACCAGTCAGCAACAACAAGTAAGGGATCGAGGGAAACCATCATGTCGAAAATACGTATTCGTCTTGTCGCCGGGCTCTTGAGTGCGCTTGCCGCTGGCAGTGCTCACGCCGCATCGGAAAAGCTTTATCTGTTCAACTGGACCGACTACATGGACCCGGAGATTATTTCCGCGTTCGAGAAGAAATATGACGTCGAGGTGGTGCAAAACTATTATGGCTCGCTGGGAGAGATGTTCGCCAAGCTTCAGGCGGGCGGGACATCCCAGTATGACGTGGTCGTGCCGTCCAATTATTTCATTCCACGCATGATCGAAGCCGGGCTGCTGCAGCCGCTCGACAAGAGCAAGCTGTCGAATCTCGGCAACGTGATGGCAAAGTTCGCCAACCCCGATTACGATCCTGACGCCAAGTACACGGTGCCTTATCAATGGGGCACTACCGGGTTGGTCTACAATACCGAGACCTTCCCCGACGCGCCGAAGAGCTGGTCGCTGCTATTTGACGAGCAAAAAAACCAGGGGCAGCCGTTCTCGATGCTTAATGACGGCCAGGTGATGTTCGGTGCCGCCTGCGCCTTTCAGGGCAAGGACTATGCCTGCACCGGCAAGGACAACTGGGTCGATGCCGCCAAGCTGATGCTGGCAACCAAGCACCGCACCAATTTCAGTGGCTTCACCGATTCAACCGCCGTGCTACAGCAGGTTTCGCGCGGCATCGTCCAGCTTGGCGTGACCTATAACGGCGATTACATGCAGTACAAGCTCGACGATCCCGAGGGCTACAAGAACGTCAAGTTCGTGATTCCCGATGAAGGGTCAGAAATCTGGGTGGATGCGATGGCCATTCCGGCCAAAGCGCCCCATCCTGATCTCGCCTACAAGTTCATCGATTTCATTCTCGATGCGCAGGTCGGCGCTCAGCTGACCAACTACACCTATTATTCCACGCCTAACGAGGCGGCCGTGCCTAATCTCGACGAGGCGCTCAAGCAGCCGCCGGCGCAGCCGAGTCCTGAAGATATGGCACGGTTGAAGTTCACACCCAGTCTATCTGGGCAACAATTGCAGATGTTCCAGCAGATGTGGAACGAAGTACAGTCACGCTGATGGGTCGCCGGCGCGCGGCGTTTCATTTACGCCTCGCGTCGGCCAGTGCCACTATCCAGGAGTGATTATGACCCTGAAGCATTCTTCCGTGGATCTGAGCGAATGGTTTCGCACCCACGGTATTACTGAAGTCGAGTGTCTGGTAAGCGACCTGACCGGCATTCTCAAGGGCAAGATTATGCCCGCCAATAAATATCTGAACGGTGGCCGGCCGCGGCTGCCAGATTCGATCTTTATCCAGACGGTCACCGGCGGCTATCCCGACGATGACGAGTTGCGGTTCTGGAATCCTGCCGAACTTGATATGCAACTGGTGGCCGATCCTTCCGCTGTCTATCTCGTGCCTTGGGCGGATGACCCGACAGCGCAGATTATCCACGACTGCTACTACATGAACGGTGAGCCGGTCGAAATTGCGCCGCGCTACGTCCTTCGGCGCGTGCTTGAACTTTACGCCGCGCGCGGCTGGAAGCCGGTGATCGCGCCGGAAGTCGAGTTCTATCTGGTCAAGACCAACACTGATCCTGATTATCCGCTGGAGCCGCCGGTAGGCCGCTCGGGACGGCAGGAGAGTGGACGGCAGTCCTACAGTATCGACGCCGTCAACGAGTTCGATCCTCTATTCGAGGATATGTACGATTTCTGCGAAACCGAAGAACTCGACATCGACACGCTGATTCATGAGGAAGGGGCGGGCCAGATGGAAGTCAACTTCCAGCATGGTGATCCGCTCGCCCTGGCCGACCAGGTAGTGATCTTCAAGCGTACCCTGCGCGAGACCGCGCTGCGTCATGGCATGTATGCCACCTTCATGGCCAAGCCGATGGCGAATGAGCCGGGCAGCGCCATGCACCTGCATCAAAGCCTGTGGGATGCCGAGACGGGCAAAAATCTGTTTGCCGGTGAAAACGGCCAGCCAAGCAAGCTGTTTCTGCATTACCTTGGCGGTTTGCAGCACTACATGCCGGCAGCGATGCCGTTTTTTGCGCCCAATATCAACTCCTACCGCCGGTTGATGCCGAGTGAGGCGAGTGGTTCAGCGCCGCATAACATCGAGTGGGGCTATGATAATCGCACCGTGGGCATGCGCGTGCCGGTGGGTGCGCCGGAAAACATGCGCGTCGAGAATCGGCTGCCCGGTGCAGATGCCAACCCTTACCTGGCCATGGCGGCATCTCTGGCATGTGGCTACTTGGGTATGATGCAGCAGCTTGATCCACGCCCGCCGTTAACCGGACTGGCGGGTGTGACACCGTATGTCCTGCCGGCAGATGTTGGACCTGCGATGGCGCTGCTGAGCGAGTGCGAGGCGCTGGCCGACATTATGGGTGAGCGTTTCGTTAAGAGTTATCTGGCGGTCAAGCGTGCTGAGCACTCTGCCTATTACCGTGTCATCAGCTCATGGGAACGGGAGCATCTGCTGTTGCGCGTATGATCGGTTCGATCACTATGAGGACTCATAGTTATGAGGACTCATAGTAACGACAAGAAAGGGAGCAGGGAATGCACAGTCGATGTCATGTTTTTGTTCATGCGGCGTTATTTGCAGCGGTGCTGATATCATCTGATGTTCAGGCGAAAGAGAAACTTTATCTGTTCAATTGGACCGAGTACATGGACCCTGAGGTCATTACTCAGTTTGAACAGGAATATGACGCCGATGTGGTGCAAAGCTACTTTACCTCCAACGCAGAGATGTTTTCCAAGCTGCGTGCCGGAGGTGATGCTCAGTATGATGTCGTCGTGCCTACCGACTATTATGTGCCGCGCTTGGCCAAGGCGGGGCTGATTCAACCGCTTGATGCTAGCGAGATCAAGGGCCGTGAGCATCTTATGGATGAGTTTCGACATCCTGCTTATGACCCTGACGATCGCTACAGCGTGCCTTACCTATGGGGCGTGACCGGTATCGTCTATAACACCAGAACGCTGCCTGATTTACCTCACTCGTGGGGAGCATTGTTCGACCCGAAGGTTAATGCCAGTCAGCCGTTCGCACTGCTCGGGGGAGATCCTCAAGTGACTTTCGGCATGGCGTGTGCCTATCAGAGCGCGGTATTTGACTGTACTGGGCAGGCACCTTGGGTCAACGCCGCCAAGCTGATACGCCAGACCATGAATCGACCTAACTTCAGCGGATTTGCCGACAGTACTGCGGCAATAGATCAGGTGGCACGTGGCGTTACGCAGGTAGCCGTAACGTATAGTGGTGATCTCGATTATCGTAAAGCCGATGCACCGGATATCTACGCCGACCTTGAGTTCTTCATTCCTGAAGAAGGCTCACAACGTGGGGTCGATACGCTAGTAGTGCCAGCGCGCGCACCTCACCCTGAATTGGCGCATAAGTTCATCAGCTTCCTGCTACGTCCTGATATCGCGGCGCAAACGGCTAACTACACGTTTTATCGCACACCTAACAAGGCGGCTTTCGACAGGCTTAGTCCGGCGCTTAAGCAAGTCTCAACGCTGGACGATGATACCCGTGCGAGCTTGAAATTTGTTCCCGTCATTGAGGGCGATCAATTGCAGCTGCTCCAGCAGTTATGGAACGAGACGCGCAGCCGCTAGAAGCAGTCCGCAGAGGCGGTGAGAAGCAGACAAGGGTAAGGTAGCGAGACGGCACAGATGTCGTGTACACAAACGTGCACTGTTACACGCTTGATACCATTTTTAACAGAGAGCAAGCATGACGAAGGTTTCACATACAAGCTCCTATTACGCTGCCTCGATGAATACGGCGCCGTCGCGTCCTGCGTTGGAGGGGCGAGTGGAAACCGATGTTTGCGTGATTGGCGGCGGATTTACCGGTATCTCCTCGGCACTTCATCTCGCTGAGCGTGGCTATCGCGTGGTCGTACTGGAGAGCGTGCAGGTCGGATTTGGGGCTTCTGGGCGCAATGGTGGTCAGATCGTCAACAGTTACAGCCGTGACATGGACATGATCGAGTCACGCTACGGTGTCGATACCGCCAAGGCGCTGGGCGATATGGCCTTCGAAGGAAATCGTATCATTCGTCAGCGCATCGAGCGCTACGCTATCGCCTGCGATCTCAAGGATGGCAACCTGTTTGCTGCCTGCAATGATAAACAGCTGCAGAATCTGCGTGAGCACAAGGCGCTTTGGGAGCGTTACGGTCATCAGCAATTGGAGCTGCTTGAAGGTAAAAGCTACCAGCGTGAGATCGGCTCGGAGCGCTATACCGGAGCGTTGCTCGATCATTCTGGCGGACATCTTCATCCGCTCAATTTGGTGCTTGGTCAGGCCGCGGCGGTAGAGTCACTGGGCGGTACGATCTATGAACATTCTGTGGTGGAATCCGTTAACCATGGCTCCCGCGTGCGAATAAAAACGGCGGCGGGCGAGGTCAACGCGGCTTATGCAGTGGTAGCGGGGAACGCTTATCTGGGCAATACGGTACCGGAGCTTACGGGCAGAACGATGCCATGTGGCACCCAGATTGTTGCCACAGAGCCACTCGATGAAGATACGGCGCGTCAACTCTTGCCGACTGACCGCTGCGTCGAGGATTTGAACTATCTGCTCGACTATTATCGTTTATCGGCGGATCGACGCCTGATCTATGGTGGTGGCGTGACGTATGGCGGACGTGATCCTGCCAGCATCGAGGCGGTGATTCGACCCAAGCTCGCCCAGACGTTTCCAGCACTAGCAAATATAAAGATTGATTACGCCTGGAGCGGCAATTTCCTGCTGACGCTTAATCGGCTGCCTCAGTTTGGCTGCATCAATGACAACGTTTATTACGCTCAGGGCTATTCTGGCCATGGTGTGACGGCAACCCATCTGGCGGGTAAGCTGATCGCCGAAGTGCTGGCAGGACGTAATGAGCGCTTTGACGCCTTTGCCAATATTCCGCATTTGCCATTTCCCGGCGGACACAAGCTGCAGGTGCCTTTTTCCGCATTGGGCGCCTGGTACTACTCACTACGTGATCGGTTGGGCATGTGATCGGTTGGGCGATCATTATCGCTTGACGGTATCGGCCCTGCAGGCGGCGCTATACGGCTAATAGGCGTATCGTTACAGACAGGATAAGTAATATCTTTCTCGCCCGTGCCTATCTTAGTGTTGATCTTGGTGCTATGGCTGCTTGAACCGCTGGGACGCGGCCGGCTGTCTGTCGGCCGCGTCATTCTGACAGGTGCTGTACTAACGCGGCTGAGTTGATGAAAAGTCTTTAAACCAGTCGCAGATACCAGTCGTATTCAAGGGCGCTGACGGTGCGCTGCGCCAGTGTGCGTTCGGCCTGGCGATTCTCATAATAGACATGATGAAATTTCGGCCCGAGGATGCTGGCGAGTACGTCGCTCTCGGCCCAACAGTCGAGCGCGGTGCCCCAATTGTCCGGCAGGCTGGCATCAACCTGATTATAGGCATTGCCATCCATCGGTGGCGGCGGGGTGTGCTTGTTCTCGATGCCATGGTAGATCGAGGCGAGCAGAGTCGCCATCAACAGATACGGATTGACATCAGCACCAGCCACGCGGTGTTCGACACGTGTGGCGATCGTGTTGCCTGACGGAATGCGGACGGCAACCGAGCGGTTATCGAAGCCCCAGGTCGGTGCCAGCGGCACATACAATCCAGGCTGGAAACGACGGAAGGAGTTAAGGTTTGGTGCGCATATGGCCATAGATGCCGGCATCAGCTCAAGCAACCCGGCAACCGCCTGGTAGAGAAGATCGCTGCCGATACGGCTGGGTGCCTCGGGAGCGAAGACATTGTGGCCTTGTTCGTCGATCAGACTGATGTGGATATGTGTGCCGCTACCTGCTTCGTGACCGTATGGCTTGGCCATGAAGGTTGCTTCAAAGCCATGATTGATTGCCACGCCCTTGATCAGGCGTTTGAGTAAAACAGCGTCATCGCAGGCTTGAACAGCATCGTCGCGGTGGGAAAGGTTGATCTCGAACTGGCCGGGCGCGCACTCCTTGAGCATGGTATCCAGGGGCAGATGCTGAATGCTGGTGGCCTGATGGACATCTTCAAGAAAGTCAGCGTATTCATCGAGCTCGCTGATCGAATAGAGTTGACTGTGACGCGCGCGTTCACCGGTGGATGGCGAACGGGGTGGCTGGATGCGGCCGCGGTCGTCGCGCTCACGGTCGAGTAGATAAAACTCAACCTCGACAGCAGCGACAGGGGTTAAACCCATCTCTGTGAATCTGGCCACCACGTGTTTGAGCACTTGGCGTGGGTCAGCAAAATAAGGTGAACCATCGCTGTCTTCCATGCTCATGAGTAGCTGAGCCGTAGGCACACGCTGTTGCCATGGTGTCAGCTTCAGGCTACCGGCGACCGGGCGACAGATACGATCACTATCGCCGGTATCCAGGCCAAGGCCGGTCTCTTCGACCGTATTGCCGGTAATATCGAGCGCAAACAGTGAGGCGGGAAGATTAACCCCGTATTCATAGGCCTTGAGCAGGTTCTCACGAGGAATACGTTTGCCGCGCAGCACGCCGTTCAGGTCGCTGATCAGCAAGTCGACGTTGACCACTTCTGGATGGCGTTCAAGAAAGCGTAACGCCTCGGAGGGGGAGGCATCGATGGGCATGGTAGGGCCTTTGTGTGAAGCGTTGTTTCACCTAATCTTTTAGTTTCAACGAGCAGGTGTCAAGTTTTTAGTATCATTGGTGATAGCCCTTTAAGGCCCGGCCAAGATGTCGGTTATTCTGCATGCCCTTATTTGCTCAGTAGTAAAGGGGAAAATAAAAAATGCCAAGATGGTGCGAACTTCATGCATGGGTCATGAACTGTAAAATAAAATATAACAGGTAGGGCTCGTGAGGGCTGAATCTTGGTGCCAAGGCAATAACAACAAAGGCATGAAGGGCGTGAGATCCGCTATTGCGCATGGCAGTACAAAAAACGCCCCGGCATGCCGGGGCGTTTCGTTTGAGGTTCACATTCAAGGCATGCCCAGCAGATTGGGCAGCGCCAGTGAAATGTAAGGTACGTAAGTAATCAGAATCAGGAAGCTGATCAGCAGCAATAGCCACGGGCTCGACGCACGAATGACCTGAGTCAACGATTGACCGGTAACCGCTGAAGCGACAAACAGGTTCAGCCCGGTGGGTGGTGTCAGCATGCCAATCTCCATGTTGACCACCATGATGATACCGAGGTGCACCGGATCGATACCGAGCTGCATAGCGATCGGGAACAGGATTGGCGCCAGGATCAGAATAATTGCCGAAGGCTCCATGAAGCTGCCCGCCACAAGCAAAATGAGGTTGACGACCAGCAGGAAGGTGATCGGCGAGAACTGCTGTTCAACGACCCAGCTGGTGATAGCCTGCGGTATCTGCTCGGTGGTCAGTACGTGGGCGAACAGCATCGCATTGGCAATGATGAACATCAGCACGATGCTAAGCTTCGCGGCGTCCAGGATAACGCGCGGACACTCGCGCCAGCTGATGTCACGATAGATCACTACGGCAACGAACGCGGCATAAACGGCGGCGACAGCAGCTGCTTCGGTCGGCGTGAACATTCCGGTGTAGATCCCGCCGAGAATGATCACAATCAGCAAAAGCCCCCAGAACGACTTGCGTGCCAGACGCAACGTTTCCTTGAGCGGAACGCGTGGCAGCGCAGGCATGTTCTTGATGCGCGCAATGATGTAGATCGTCACCATCAGCAGCAGACCGAGTAGCAGGCCCGGTACTACGCCAGCCATGAACAGCTTGCCAACCGACGTTTCGGTGGCGGCGCCATAGACCACCATTACGATCGAGGGCGGAATCAGAATGCCCAGCGTGCCAGCGTTACAGACGATGCCGGTGGCAAATGACTGGGTATAACCGGAACGCACCATGCCGGCGATAACGACTGAGCCAACGGCGGCGACAGTAGCCGGTGATGAGCCTGAAAGGGCGGCGAACAGCACGCAGGCCATGACCGAGGCAATCGGCAATCCGCCACGGATATGACCGACACAGGCATTGGCGAAGTCGATCAGTCGTCGAGCAACGCCGCCGCTGGTCATGAAGGCGCCGGAGAGCAAGAAGAACGGAATCGCCAACAGAGTGTAGTGCTCGGAGGTCTCGAACAGCTTGATCGCTAGCGAGCGGATCGAATCCTCACTGAATAGCAGGATGGTCAGTGCACCGGATAGCCCGAGCGATACCGCAATCGGGACGCCCAAGAACAGGAATGCGAACAGGGCCACGAACAAAAAGGCGATTGTCATGAGCGCGGCTCCTCGTCGCGGTGCTTGTCGGTAGCGTTATCGGCGGTAAGCTTGAGTGCATCGGCAGCTTCATCAGCCATTTGCAAGCCGTTTTGATGGCCTTTCAGGGTCAGGACGAGTGCCTCGATGAGACGCAGAATGACCAGTGCAAAGCCGAGCGGCACCACCAGTGTGATATGCCACTGCATGATGTGAAACTCATCAAGATCTTCAGCGCCCAACTCGGCATGGAATAGCGCCATGACCCAGTCATAGCTAGAGATCATCATCAGCATCGCATAGCCGAACACGATAAAGAGGACAAGCAGACTGCAGGCGCGCCTAAGCGGGGCAGGGAAGGTCCGTACCAGCAGATCAACCCCGATATGCGCACCGACGCGAATACCGTAGGAAATACCCAGAAAGATCAGCCAGGCGAAAAAGACGCGGGTCAGGGCTGAACTCCAGGTCATTTCTTGCGCGGCAGAAAGCAGGAAATCGCCAATGGAAAACCAGAAATCCTCCAGTGCAGGCATCGCATCAGCGGCGGCATAGAAGACAACATACAAGTTATTGAACATCACATAAATGAAAGTGACGAGGGTCATTGCAGCAAGAAGGAAGGCCACCAGGCCCTCCTCCAGATGATTCCATACCTGCGCGATTGCTTTCATCAACGCGTTCCTTCCAATGAAGCCCAGAGGATCATGTAGCGCTATTCGATTTTTCTGCGGCTTCGATCAGATCAGCACCAATCTGGCCTTCGAACTTCTTCCATACCGGACGCATTGCCTCGCGCCATTCGCTGCGTTGCTGCGGGGTCAATTGGATGATTTCAGACGTCCCCGCCTTGATGATGTTCTGTTTGTCACGCTCGTTGATTGCGCGCGCCTGATCATTAACCTCAGTGGTGACTTCGGCCAGGATGGCGTTTAGCTCATTGCGTACATCATCAGGCAGGCCGTTCCAGAACTTGGCATTGGTGATCAGCATGTAATCGAGTACGCCGTGATCGGACTCGGTGATGTAGTCCTGTACTTCGTAGAATTTCTGGCTATAGATGTTGGACCAGGGGTTCTCTGCGCCATTGACAACGCCGGTCTGCAGGCCCTGATACACTTCGGCGAAGCTCATCTTGCGTGGAACGGCACGCACTTGCTTGAACTGTTCTTCAAGCACGTTTGAAGCCTGAACGCGGAACTTGAGGCCACGCGCATCCTTGGGTTCATGCAGAGGCTTGTTGGCAGATAGCTGTTTCATGCCGTTGTGCCAGTAGCCAAGCCCGATGATGCCTTTGTCTTCCATGGAGGACAGTAGCGCCTGACCGGATTCGCTGGCCTGGAAACGATCCACCGCCGCCAGATTGTCGAACAAGAAGGGCAGGTCGAAGATCTGCACCGCTTCATTATATTTGTCGAACTTGGCCAGCGACGGGGCAAGCATCTGTACGTCACCGAGCAGTAGCGCTTCCATTTCCTTGCCATCGCCATAAAGCGATGAGTTGGGGTAAACCTCAACCCGAACCTTGTCACCGAGGCGCTCCTTGACCAGCTTCTGGAACATAAGCGCGCCTTGACCCTTGGGCGTGCTGTCGGCAACCACATGCGAGAACTTGATGACAATCTCTTCTGCCTGCGCAATGGATACGCCAAGCAGTGCTGCCAGGCCGGCAATAAATGCGATCGGTTTGGCGATACGCTTCATCATGAGTTCTCCGAATGACAAATAAAGAAAGGCAATAAACGAGCAGGCTTACATTAATGCGCGTGTCATTTAATGGGAGCCGTTAACGCATTGACGGCCTGTGCAGTAGAAAGTTAAGGGGGAATAAACGCCAGCTAGACTATGGTCTAAGTCCTTATAAGTTCTATTGTTTTAACTAAGCTGGCTAATCAATGAGGTAGGGCAACAATGCGGTAGTACATCATGTTGCTAAGCAAATAGCGCAGCTGGTCAAGGGCGGAATAGATGACGCGTCCCCCAGTGACAGGCGGCGGCGAGAAATGGGCGTTTGGGCAAGCTTGTGGTAACAGCGGCGATGTCGCCAAGGCTGGGCTCACCTGCAAGAAAGCGCACCACCGCAGCAGGAGCAATCTGCTTGAAAAGCGCCAGATAAAACTCTGGCGCCATTGCTGCGTTCATGGAGAGCGCGGTCATGTAAATTTCATCCAAGGCGACAAGGTAGCGCTTCTGCGAGGGCGCGGCAGGTGACTGACCGGCAAGCAATTGCTGGGCGCAGGGTTCAGCCCAGCGTTGAATGGCATGAAACGCGTAGCCGGTTGAGGCACGCATCGATCCGCCATAGGCACCGGCCCGGATGACTGAGCAGCCCGACTGAGGCGAGTTGGGCGCCATGGGCAGGCTGCCGGTTTCTCGGCGCAGCACACGATAATCATGACCAAAACGCTCATCAAGATAAGCGATCAGGCAAGCTTCAAGTTCGAGTGGGTTCGAGGCGGGGCGTCCAAAGCGGGTCCATTCAAACAACGCTCGCTGCGGTGCGAAGGGCAGCGCATAAATGAAATCAAGTGCGTCTGCACGCGCCACGCGAAAGTCCATAAGTTCCGGGATATCACCGGCATTGATAGACGGCGCTTCAATCTCAAGACCAGCGAAATCCTGCCATAGCCATGGCTCGGCAAGCCGTTCGGGACGAGGAAGGGTGTCGATGGCCCAGCGTGCCTGATAGCGTTGCCCGTCATCGAGCGTGACGATTACGCCTGTGGTGCTATCTTCGATGCTCGTGACGCGCCGTCCCGTGAGGCGCTCGATATTCGGGTGAGCATCGATGGCGGCGAGCGCCTTGGCATAAACACGTGAACTGCGAATCATCTCATAGGGATAAGGGCTTGCCTCGACTTGATGAGCCCCTTGCGATGTCGTGATACGCCAAGTATCCCAGCGCGCCTCGATGCAGTCCTGAAAGGCGTGAGGCTGCAGTGGCCAGCCGCACCAGGTACGGTCATCTTCATAAAGCGTACGCGGTTCGATAATCAAGGTATGAGGCGCCTGCCTTGATTGCGCCAGATGATAGGCAAGGCTCAGTCCGGCACAGCCTCCGCCGAGAATCAGCAGTTCGTGGCGATTCACTGTAAAGGCTCAGGCATTAGTTCCGGGACGCCCGGCGATATGGTGATGCAAGGCACCTTCATGGTCATCGCGCCCGGAGGCCTGAATGTCGCCACGTCCGCTTAATGTGCGTGTCGCCAGCCACAGCTTACCGCTGAGCGGGACATAAACACGCCCTTGCCACCAGGCATGATTACGCTGACGCAAACGCTGGCCGATACCGCGATAGACTTCCGCGGCGATGCGAATCGCGGTGCGATTCTTAGGGGGAATGTAGGCGAAGCCGTCGGCAGCGCTGCGATAGTAACGCTCGGCGTGGTCAAGCAGCCGCTCAACAGCGCGCGCCGTGGTGTCGCGGTCCTCTGCATTATCGCAGTTTTCTGCATGACAGCGCGCCAGCCTCGCAGCACTGCGGCCACCAAGCCAGCTTCCCGGAATATAACGACGCCCCTGCGTGGCATCTTCGAGCACATCACGGGCGATATTGGTCATCTGCATCGCAATGCCAAGGTCGATGGCATGGGGAACCGCACGCGGCGGCGCACCCAGGACCGGGCACATCATCACGCCGACCGTTCCGGCGACGCCATAACAGTAATCGAGCAATTCGGCGTCACTTTCGATACAGGCTGGCCGGTCGACATCGCTGATCAGCGCGTCGATCAGCGCCACTGCAGCCTGAAGGTCAAGCCCGCGGCGCTCAGCCAGATCAATCAAATAGTTGGCGGTGACATCACTGCCATGACCGGCAATTAGCTGCTGACGAATCGTGCTCAGGCGCTGGCGCGCCTGGGCATTCATGGCAGGGTCCGGCATTTCCTGGTCGGCGAGGTCATCGAGCTCGCGGCACACCATATAGAGCTGGGCTGCGTCGCGCGCGTCGCGCTTATCCATGAAGCGACTGGCAAACCAGAATGATTTGCCATGTTTGGCAAGTGTCTGCTGGGCTTGTTGCATAGTGTCGTCTCGTGCGTCTTCAATGCGCCGAAGGGAGCAGGGTGTCGATGACCTTGGCGCTGGACAGCACACCAGGTATTCCCGCGCCGGGGTGCGTGCCGGCGCCGACCAGATAAAGATTATCGATGCCTTCGCTCTTGTTGTGAAAGCGAAACCACGCCGATTGATCGAAACGTGGCGCTATCGAGAAGCCGGCGCCATGCATGCTCAGGTAACGGGTCTTGAAGTCCTCAGGGGTCATGTGAAAGCGCGTCACAATCGACTCGCGCAAGCCGGGCATGAGCGTATCTTCCAATGCTTCGAGTATCTTGTCACCGAGTTGCTCGCCCTCAATCGACCAGTCCATTTCGCCCATCAGGTTGGGTACCGGCGCGAGCACATAAAACGAGTCGCAGCCGTCAGGCGCAAAAGAGGGGTCGGTTGCCGTCGGACGATGGAGATAAAGCGAAAAGTCATCAGAAAGGGTGCGGTGTTTAAAAATATCGGTCAACAGTTCGCGGTAGCGCTGGCCCAGCCAGATAGTATGGTGAGCAATATCGTCATACTGTCGGTTAGTACCGAAATAGAGCACGTAAAGCCCCATCGAATAGTGCGCTCGGGCCAGCTTCAAGCGCGCCGAGGTCGAGGGCTGATCAATCATATGCATATAAAGATGAGCAGCATCGGCATTAGAAATGACGATGTCAGCGGTGATTCTCTCGCCATTTTCCAGCTCGACACCTCGTGCTACACCATGTTCGACGATGACTCGCTCGACGGTACTGCCAAGCTGCAATTCGATATCCTCTTCAATCATCAAACGTTCAAGCGCTGCGACCAGTGCACCGGTACCGCCCATGGCAAAATGCACGCCCCATTTGCGTTCAAGATAGGGAATCAGCGCATAGATGCTGGTGGTCTGGAACGGATTGCCGCCGACAAGCAGCGGAGGAATCGAAAAGGCGCGCCTGAGCCATGGGTGTTCAATATGACGACAGACCATTCCCCATACGGAGCGATAGCTGCCTAGACGCAGCAGCGCCGGCACCTGTGCCGCCATGGTGCTCATGCGGTGAAAAGGCACATGAGCCAGTTGTTCGAAGCCGACCTTGTAAATCTCGCGTGACGCCTCAAGCAGACTCTGATAACCCGCCACATCCTGTGGTGAAAAGCGGGCAATCTGCTCGCATGTGGCGTCCATGTCTTGCCCGTAGGCGAAGCGCGTGCCGTCAGGGAAATAGAATTCGTACCAGGTCTCTAGGGCAACGAGGGTGACATAGTCGGCAAGGCGTTTGTCAAAAAGCGCAAACAGCTCATCGAACAGAAACGGAGCAGTAATGACGGTGGGGCCAGCATCGAAGCGAAAGCCCTGGTCTTCAAAGACCTGGGCACGGCCTCCCAGCGTTTCACAGCGCTCGATGAGCGTAACGTCATGCCCCTTGCGGCGCGCCCTGAGCGCAGCCGCCATGCCGCCGAATCCACCACCGATAACAATAGTCTGCATGACTGTCGCTTAGATCGAAGCATGCACGAAACGCTGCTTGAGCATTTCGGCATGATGATGAAGAGAGTTGCCACTGGCCATGGGTAGACGCTGAGCGTGTCGCTGTGCGTCATCCAGCAGGCGCAAGGCATGTTCGCAGGCAAATCGCGACGCGTTTTCCGTCACGCCGCCGCGCTCCAGAGCGCGGATCAGATTAAAAGCGCCATAGCATTCATCAAGCGCCATGTCCTGCTCATAATCTTCGATATCATCGAGAATCTGGTAGGCGACAGCGAAGGCTTCGGTAGCCAGGCGGGCATCGTCTAGGGCGTGATGATGCCCGCTCAGGATCAGCGGCGCTTCAAGTGCGAGACTGAACAGCGGACCGGACTTACCCTTGGCGGCGTTTGTGAAACGGGAAAACTCGAGTGTTTCACGCAGGGCCGATGAAAAGGCTTGTGCCTGACCTTCGATGGTAGCGCGGACTTTGGCATTAACCAGCGTCAACAGCGCCGGCAGATGCTCGCAGTGCGTTTCAAGCTGAGCGCAGAGGCCAAACGCCGTGGAAATGAACAGGTCGCCCAGGCAGATGGCAACGCCTTCGTTATAGGCATGCCAGATGCTGGGTTGACCGCGTCGCTGTGTGTCGTGGTCAAGAACATCGTCATGGACGAGCGAGGCGTTATGCAGCAGCTCGCAGACCGAGGCAAGTAAGCAGGCATCGTGCTCTGACAAGCCAAGTGCGCAAGAAGTCTCGAAGGCCATGCGGGCGCGAAGATAACCACCGCAGGCGCTGAAGTGGTGGTGAATGGCGGCGTGAATGGCCGAGTCGCTATGTTGTTCAATCAGCGCCTCGATCATTATGCGGCGTATCGCCTGGGTCACATCGATAGACGCATCTGCAGACACGGCGAGGGGTGGGTCGTGGGGGCGTTGCGTGAGAGGCAGCACCGTTTCGCGCTCCATTGATCATTCCCTGTCAATTTTTCAAAGCTACGCAGTGCGCGATTCCTTTCGCCTGCGAGTAGCGGGGTAACCTTGTATCTTACGTTAAACCGGCAGCCAGGTCGCTTAGGGTTAAGTCTAAGGGAGTGTTGCTGTGTTCGTATGCGTACAAGCTAAACAAAGCAACAGGCATTTGTCATCAATGGGATGGGCCTTGATCAAAATTGATGCGCTGGCGTGCAACAACTCACCATGCGGCAGGATGTGCTAGCAAGATTGCGAAAGCGGTGGGGGGTGTTGGTGTCGAAATAGTACGCTTCGCCAGCGCTCAGCACGCGTGTGGCGCCCCCAACGGTGATTTCAATTTCTCCCTCAAGTACCAGTCCTGCCTCTTCGCCACGATGAGCGATCATTTCACGTCCGGTATCAGCGCCGGGTGGGTAGGTCTCGATCATGAACGACAGGGCGCGGCGCTCACGATTGGCTCCTATCAACGTGTAGAGCACATCACCAGTACTTGAAACGGCAAGCTCATCGGCCCGGTAGAACACTTGGTCCCGGTTCTCCAAGTCCATGGTAAAGAAATCGCCGATACTGATCGGAATAACGTCGAGAATCTTTTTAAGCGAGCTGACAGAAGGGCTGACGCGCCCCTGTTCAATCAGTGACAGGCTTGAGTGGGTCACGCCACAGCGTTTGGCAAGCTCGCGCTGGGATATGCCGCGTAACGTGCGTAGCGCCTTAAGGCGGACGCCGACATCATCAGACATTTAACGATTCCTTGTCGAACGAAACGGGCAAAAGCAGGCGACATCGCAACCATGCCGGACGAATGAATTTGGCAGGCGGCATGTCATTCATCTATGACTGTTGCAGGACCAAACGCGTGTCATCAACGAATGATGACGATATCACTGACTAGCATGATGCAAGATGCGAATTGTAAAGCGAAGGAGTGAATCATGACGAGCCCGATACTACTGATTACTGGCGCCTCTTCGGGGATTGGGCGAGCAACAGCGGAACTGGCGGCCGAGCAGGGCTACCATGTTGCCCTCGCGGCGCGAAGTGCCGACAAGCTTGAGGCGTTGGCGCAAGAGCTTACTGAGCGCCACGGCACCAAGGCGATAGCGGTATCCTGTGATGTACAGGACTGGGGCTCACAGCAGGCGATGGTCAAGCAGGTGCTGGATGAATTTGGCCGTCTTGACGCCGTCTTTGCCAATGCTGGGCGTGGTCTCGATGGTAAGGGCTTCGCCGGGAGTGACCCTGACGAGTGGCGCGAAGTCGTGCTGACCAATGTGCTGGGGCCGGCACTGACGTTGCGTGCCAGTCTTGAGGCGTTGAAATCGAGCCGCGGGCATGTCCTGATCACCGGCTCGGTGGCAGGACGACGTACCCTGCCGGGGTCGTTTTATGGTGCGACCAAGAGCGCGGTCCAGAGCATGGCGTATAACCTGCGCGAAGAGGTGCGTGGCAGCGGTATTCGGGTCACGCTGGTCGAGCCGGGGCTAGTCGATACGCCTTTCTTCGACAGTCCGCGCGAGAATGCGCTCAAGGCTGAAGATATCGCTCGTGCGGTAGTGTTTGCGTTGAATCAGCCCGCCTCAGTCGAAGTGCATGATATGTGCGTACTGCCGACGCCGCCCATCGATGACTAAGCTGCGTTAACTGACGAAGAAGCCCGCGCATGGCGCGGGCTTCTTGTTTCTCAGGGCGCTACGTTACTCAGAGCTTGGCGTTTATAGCAACGCGTCGAGTTTCTGCTTCAGCAGCGCATTGACCTGCTGCGGGTTAGCAGTACCGCGTGATGCCTTCATCGCCTGCCCGACGAAAAAGCCAATCATCTTGCCACGCTTGTCCTCTTCCGCTTCGCGGTACTGGGTGACCTGCACCGGATTGTCAGCAATCACCTGATCGATCATCGCCTCGATCGCTCCGGTATCAGTGACCTGCTTGAGGCCCTTGGCATCAATGATCTCATCGGCACTTTCGCCCTTGCGCTCCCACAGGTCAGCAAACACCTGCTTGGCGGCCTTGCCATTGATCGTCTCGTCCTTCAGGCGCAGCAGCAAGCCGCCGAGCTGATCGGCGCTGACAGGACTTTCAGTGATATCAAGGCTGTCCTTGTTGAGCCGTGCCATCAAATCGCCCTGAACCCAGTTGGCGGCCAATTTGGCATCACCGGCTACGTCCTTGACCCGTTCGAAGTACTCGGCCAGCGGACGCGAGCTCGACAAGAAGTCAGCGTCGTAAGCCGAAAGCCCGAGTTCATGCTGGAAACGCTGACGTTTCTCGGCCGGAAGTTCCGGTAGCGTGGTGCGTTGATGCTCGACGTAAGCTTCGTCAAGCATTAGCGGCAGCAGGTCAGGACAGGGGAAGTAGCGATAGTCGTTGGCTTCTTCCTTGGTACGCATGCTGCGCGTCTCGTCGAGATCGGGGTCGAACAGCCGCGTCTCTTGAATGACTTTGCCACCATCTTCAATCAGGTCAATCTGACGCTCGACTTCAAAGGCAATAGCGCGCTCGGCGAAACGAAACGAGTTGACGTTCTTGATTTCGGCGCGGGTGCCGTAGGTTTCCTGACCCTTGGGGCGCACCGAGACGTTGACGTCGCAACGCATCGAACCTTCGGCCATGTTGCCGTCGGAAATGCCTAGATAAGTGACAATGGCATGAATGGCTTTGATATAGGCTGACGCTTCCTTGGCCGAACGCAAATCCGGCTCGGAGACAATCTCAAGCAGCGGGGTGCCGGAACGGTTTAAATCGATACCGGTCATGCCGTGGTAGTCCTCATGCAGCGACTTGCCGGCATCTTCCTCAAGGTGTGCGTGATGGATGCGTATCCGCTTGGTCGAGCCATCCTCAAGCGTGATCTCGACTTCCCCTGGGCCGATGATCGGCTGCGCCATCTGACTGGTCTGATAGCCCTTGGGCAGGTCGGGGTAGAAGTAATTCTTACGCTCGAATACCGAGATTTCAGGAATCTGGGCGTTGATGGCTAGCCCGAACTGAACGGCCATGGCGACGGCGTTCTCGTTGAGCACCGGCAATACGCCGGGCAGGCCGAGATCAACCGCGCTGGCCTGAGTATTCGCTTCGGCGCCGAAAGCGGTCGAGGCACCGGAAAAGATTTTAGATTGAGTGGCGAGCTGGACGTGAACTTCCAGCCCGATCACGGTTTCCCATTGCATTAACGTATCTCCTGTCGCCGCAACCTGGACGAATTAAACATCGAGCTCAGGGCGACGCTGATGCCAATCGGTCGCTTGCTGATAGACATGGGCAACATTGAGCAGATGCGACTCGGCAAAGTGCGGTGCGAGAATCTGCAGGCCGACTGGGCGGCGCTCCGTCGGGTGCTGACCGGCGAAACCTGCCGGGACACTGATGCCTGGAATACCCGCCAAGTTAATGGCGATGGTATAGATATCCTGCAGGTACATTTGCACCGGGTCAGCCTTGGCGCCGAGTTCGAAAGCGGTGGTCGGTGCTGCGGGTCCCATCAGTACATCGACTTTTTCGAAAGCATCGAGGAAATCCTGACGGATCAGCCGGCGTACCTGCTGCGCCTTCCGGTAGTAGGCATCGAAGAACCCTTCGGAGAGGGTATGCGTACCAATCAAAATGCGGCGCTTGACCTCGTCGCCGAAGCCTTCGGCGCGAGTGCGCTTGTACATGTCGATCAGATCGACTGGGTCCTTGCAGCGATGACCGAAGCGCACGCCGTCATAGCGTGACAGGTTCGAAGACGCTTCGGCTGGGGCGATGACGTAATAGGCCGGCACGGCGAGGTCGGTATGCGGCAAGCTGACGTCGATCACTTGGGCACCCAGTGATTCATAGACCTTGATCGCTTCCCGCACCGCTTGTTCGACGCCACTGTCGAGCCCGTCGCCGAAATATTCCTTGGGTAAGCCGATCTTCAGCCCGGTAAGCGGTTTTTCCAGGTCGTGAGTGTAGTCGGGCACGACGCGGGACACGCTGGTTGAATCGCGTGGGTCATGGCCAGCCATGGCATTGAGCAGCAGGGCACAATCCTCGGCTGTGCGTGCCATTGGACCGCCCTGATCAAGGCTTGACGCGTAGGCGATCATGCCATAACGCGAGACCCGACCGTAGGTTGGTTTCAGGCCGGTAATGCCACAGAACGCGGCGGGCTGACGAATCGAGCCACCGGTATCGGTACCCAGCGCGGCCGGCGCGAGGCCTGCGGCAACGGCAGCAGCTGAGCCTCCAGATGATCCGCCCGGAACAAGACGGGTATCCCAAGGGTTCTTGACCGGGCCGTAGAAACTGTTTTCGTTGGAGGAGCCCATCGCAAACTCATCCATGTTGGTCTTGCCCAAGCATACGGTACCGGCAAGCTTCAGCTTCTCGACGACTGTGGCGTCGTAGGGCGCGGCGAAATTATCGAGCATCTTCGAGCCGCAACTGGTGCGCACGCCTTCGGTGCAATAAATATCCTTGTAGGCGATCGGAACGCCAGCAAGAATCCCTGCCTGACCGTTTTGGCGCGCCTGGTCGGCGGCGTCGGCATCGGCCAAGGCGCGTTCGTGCGTTACGGTGATGAAGCTGTTGAGCTGGGGATCGAGATGATCGATCCGCGCAAGCAGGGCGGTAGTCAGTTCGCGACTGGAGTAGTCGCCACTGGCCAACCCGCGGGCGAGTTCGGCGAGAGTGAGGTCGTGCATGGACTAGCGAACTCCTTGACTCGTTCGGCTATGCATTGTCATGGCCCGGTCAGAGCGCCATGGTATGGAACTGGCGATGATCCGGATAATTAAAGCGTTGGTTATTCGACGACGCGTGGGACAAGATAAAGCCCATCAGCCACGGCCGGTGCGCAGGACTGAAAGGCCTCACGACGATTCGGCTCAATGATTTCATCGGCGCGCAAGGGTTGTGTGGCGTCGAGCGGATGAGAAAGCGGTAGCACGCCTTCGGTATCGACGCTCTGCAAGCGATCGACCATTTCAAGGATGCGGGAAAGGTCATTAACATAACCATGAGCTTCCTGCTCGTCGAGCCCCAAACGGGCCAGGTGAGCGGCCCGCAGTACGTCTGCATGTTCAATCGCCATAAGGGTTCCTGTAAGCCAGATTAAAAAAAGTACAAATTTAACGAGATCAAATAGGCAAAAAAGGTATCATATCTTAGCGCTTTTGGCAGGCAGCCTCGCTTGCCGCGCCTTCGGGGCGATGATACCGTTTGCATCCGCACAGGGTTCCGGTCTGCACTAGGTGAAAGACTTTCATGTTTAAACGTTTACGGGGGCTGTTTTCCAGCGATCTATCGATCGACCTTGGAACGGCCAATACACTGATTTACGTGCGCGGTCGCGGTATCGTGCTCGACGAACCGTCGGTCGTGGCCATTCGCCAGTCAGGCAGCATGCGCAGCGTTGCTGCTGTCGGCCTGGACGCCAAGCGTATGCTTGGCCGCACGCCCGGTAACATTACTGCTATCCGTCCGATGAAGGACGGCGTGATTGCTGATTTTACCGTTACTGAGCAAATGCTTCAGTACTTTATCCGCAAGGTGCATCAAAGTACTTTTTTGACGCCGAGCCCGCGCGTGCTGGTATGCGTGCCGTGCATGTCGACTCAGGTCGAACGCCGTGCGATCAAGGAATCTGCTGAAGGTGCGGGTGCGCGTGAAGTATTTTTGATCGAAGAGCCCATGGCGGCTGCGATCGGTGCGGGACTGCCGGTTGAGGAAGCTCAGGGGTCGATGGTTGTCGATATCGGTGGCGGTACGACCGAAATCGCGATCATTTCACTATCCGGCGTGGTTTATTCCGAGTCCGTGCGTGTCGGCGGTGACCGTTTCGATGAAGCGATCACGGCGTATGTACGTCGCCACTACGGTAGCCTGATCGGTGAGGCGACCGCTGAGCGGATCAAGGAAGAGATCGGTTGTGCCTATCCCGGCGGTGAACTGCGTGAAATCGATGTGCGTGGTCGTAATCTGGCTGAAGGCGTGCCACGCAGCTTTACGCTCAATTCCAATGAGATCCTCGATGCATTGCAGGAGCCGCTGGCGTCAATTGTCGCTGCAGTAAGGAGCGCGCTCGAACAGTCTCCGCCGGAGCTTGCCTCCGATATTGCTGATCGTGGGCTGGTCATTACCGGTGGTGGTGCGCTGCTGCGTGGAATCGACAAGCTCATCGCCGAAGAAAGCGGTCTGCCAGTGATCATTGCCGAAGATCCGCTGACGTGCGTTGCACGCGGTGGTGGCAAGGCGCTTGAAATGATCGATCAGCATTCCTTCGAGCTGCTGTCCACAGACTGAGTCCGTCCGCGATCGCCGATAGTATGTCGGCGGTCGTCGGCCTGCGGGAGGAAGGCCTATCAAACCTCTGTTTACGCACGGACCTGTTCCGGGCTATCGGATGCTATTGTGTTCGATCCTGGCCTTTGCCTTGATGTTTGCTGATCACCGCTTTGATTGGGTTGAGTCCGCACGGGCGCAGTTCTCGACAGCTGTTGCGCCGATTCAATGGGCGGTTAGCCTGCCATCGAAAGGCCTGAGTTGGGTATCCATGGCGGTGATGCGCCAGAATGACCTTATCGATGAGAATCAGCATCTGCGCGGTCAGCTTCTGATGCTCTCCCAGCGCGTCCAACGGATGGCGAGCCTCGCTGCCGAAAATGACCGGCTGCGCCAGCTGCTCAAGGCCACTCCGCGCGGTAATATTCCGTATATCACCGCCGAACTGATGATGCTCGACAATGATCCGTTCATTCAGCAAATGATCATTGACCGGGGGCAGCGTGAGGGCGTCTATGTCGGTCAGCCTGTCGTTGATGCCTCGGGGTTGGCCGGTCAGGTTATTTCGGTGTCGCGGTATACCAGTCGAGTGCTGTTGGTCACCGATGCCAGTCATGCCGTGCCGGTTCAGATCAATCGCAACGGGCTGCGCTTCATCGTGCAGGGCAATGGTGGATCCGATGGCCTTGAGGTGCTGCATGTACCCAATAACGCTGATATCCAGGAGGGTGATCTGCTGATCACTTCAGGGTTGGCGCACCGTTTCCCGGAAGGCTACCCCGTCGCTCAGGTGACGCAGGTAGAGCGCGACCCTGGTGGCCCTTTCGCCAATGTTGAGGCACGTCCCATGGCTCAGATTGATCGCAGCCGCCAGTTTCTATTGCTATTTACCCGCGATGCATTTGAGGCCGAGCCCGAACTGGATTCAAACGCTGTAATGGGAGCGCTCAAGGCGGTGGGAGTAACTGCTGGGACCGAGAGTGAAGAGGGTGTACATGCGCAGTAACCTGACTATCTGGCTATCGTTGCTGCTGGCGCTTGGGTTACAGGTTATGCCGCTCCCTGACGTGTGGCTGTTGTGGCGTCCCAACTGGCTGGGACTGATGTTGGCATACTGGTGCTTCAGCATGCCGCAGCGGGTAGGCGTCTTTCATGGCTTCATCTTCGGCCTGTTGCTTGATCTGCTTGAAGGAATGCCGCTGGGGCAGAATGCCTTTCTGCTTTCTTGCCTCGCCTACCTGGCGCTTTTGCTCTATCAGCGCATGCGAATGTACTCACTATGGCAGCAAGCGCTGATGATTGTGGTCATTCTTGGTCTGGTTCAGCTATTTGAACAGTGGCTGAGGCTCGCCTTCGGTGCCACATCGCTGCATATTGAGTTCGTCTATTCAGCGCTGGTGGGGGGGCTGCTCTGGCCCTGGTTCTTTACGCTTATGCAATTGGTCAGGCGTCGTTTTTCGATAATCTGAATGCAGGCATTGCGTAGGTCATGTGCATATCCAGGCAATGAATGATTCAATCAAACGTTGATGAGGCTGTGTAATGACAATGACTTCATCGCTCTGTCTGGCGTCGTCATCTCCGCGCCGCCGTGAACTATTGGCGTCGATTGGCGTGCCGATCACGGTGTGTGCGATAGATATCGATGAAACACCCGGTCGTGACGAGGGGGCCCAAGCGTATGTCGTGAGGCTGGCGCTTGAGAAGGCCCGCGCCGGAGCCAAGTGTGCGAGTGACAATGTGGTGCTGGGCTCGGATACGGCCGTCGTGCTTGATGGTCAGATTCTCGGCAAGCCTCGTGACAAGGCCCATGGTATTGCCATGCTCAAGGCTCTTTCGGGGCGGCGTCATCAGGTGATGACAGCAGTAGCCGTTGTCGGCCCTGCCGGTGAGCTTCAGGCATGTGTCACGACCGAGGTATTCATGCGCCACATCGATGAAGGCGAAATCGAGGCCTACTGGGATACCGGCGAGCCATGTGACAAGGCAGGCAGCTATGCCATCCAGGGGCTGGCGTCGGTCTTTATTGAACGTATCGAGGGCAGTTATTCGGCAGTGGTAGGATTGCCACTGTTCGAAACGGCGCAATTGCTTGGCCGGCAGGGCATATCGGTTTGGCAGCGCCCACGATAGTGCATGGGCAATAATGATTTTCCCGTTGGTATATACAGTCTCATAGCGCCGTCCGGGCTAGATTGCCATAATCGCGCTGTGCTTTCTGCCATCGTTTAATGACCATGCTTCAAGGACAAGGATATCCGTATGAGCGGTGAGGTACTCATTAACCTGACTCCGATGGAAACCCGGGTCGCGGTGGTCGAAAACGGTGTGCTGCAGGAGGCATATATCGAGCGCAGCCGGCGACGCGGGATCGTGGGTAACATCTATAAGGGCAAGGTGATCAGAGTCTTGCCGGGCATGCAGGCCGCATTCATCGACATTGGGCTCGAGCGTGCGGCATTCATTCATGCCCAGGAGGTCATGCCGCCCAATACGCCACATGGCGAGCTGGTGTCCATCAGCCAGCTGTTGCACCAGGGACAATCATTGGTCGTTCAGGTGGCCAAGGACCCGATCGGGAGCAAAGGCGCTCGTTTGACCACCCATCTGTCTATCCCCTCACGCTATCTTGTCTACATGGCCGACTCACCACATACCGGTGTCTCACTGCGTATTGAGGATGAGGCGGAACGTGAACGGCTGCGCAAGATCGTTGACGCATGCCATGAGGAGTTTGCCTCAGGCATTGGCGGTGGGTTCATTATCCGCACTGTCGCCGAAGGTGCCGGGCGTGATGAGATCGCCCAGGATATGCAGTTTCTGCTGCGTTTGTGGCAGAAGGTCGATGAACAGCGCGGCCATGCGGGTATTGCGACGCTGATTTATGACGATCTTCCTCTGTTTATGCGAACGCTGCGCGATGTCATGCGTGATGATATCGAGCGTGTACGTATCGATTCGCGCGAAAATTATTTTCGGTTGAAGCAATTCGCGTGCGAGTTCATGCCGAATATCGAATCGCATATCGAGTACTATCCTGGCGAGCGCCCCATCTTTGATCTGTTCTCAGTAGAGGACGAGCTGCAAAAATCATTGCAACGTAAGGTACAGCTCAAGTCCGGTGGTTATCTCGTCATCGATCAGACCGAGGCGATGACGACGATCGATGTCAACACGGGCGGCTTTGTCGGCCATCGCAATCTCGAAGAAACCATCTTCAAAACCAACCTGGAAGCAGCGACAGCGATTGCTCGTCAGTTGCGGCTGCGCAATCTGGGTGGAATCATCATTATCGATTTCATCGACATGGAAGAGTCTGAGCACCAACGCCAGGTGCTGCGAGTACTGGAAAAGGCGCTGGAACGCGACCATGCCAAGAATAAACTGACCGGTGTAACCGAGCTGGGGCTTGTTCAACTGACCCGCAAGCGTACCCGTGAGAGCCTTGAGCAGGTGCTGTGCGAACCCTGCCATATCTGTCAGGGCAGGGGCACGCTGAAGACACCGGAAACGGTCTGCTATGAGATTCTGCGCGAAATCATGCGCAATGAACGAGCCTATGCACCGGAGAAGTATACGGTGCTGGCTTCGCAGGCCGTGGTCGACCGCCTGCTTGATGAGGAGTCAGCCGCGGTTGCTGATCTCGAAGGGTTCATTGGCAAGACCATCCGCTTCCAAGTGGAAAATCATTATTCTCAGGAGCAGTACGATATCGTACTGATGTGAGGCAATGTATCCACTGCGTGCCCTGTTGCGATTGAGTCTTACGCTTCTTGCCACCTTACTGGTCCTGGTGGCAATCACGTTGACAGCGCTGCGATTGGGTATCCTGCAACAGCCCTGGGCGCAGGAGGCTATCGTCGACTGGGTAGGCATGCCGTTGGACGTCGAAGGGCGACTGGGCAAGCTCGACCTGGCGCTGACCGGTTTTGATCCATGGCTTGAGCTGGGTGACCTGTCGCTGGCGACGGATGGGGAGGGTGAAGAAGATGCCCAGCCGTTGCTAAAGCTTGATCGCCTCAGCGCGCGGATTGATGGCGGCGCCTCATTACGCGAGGGTTATCCGGTATTCTCCCGCCTGGAAGGGCATGGCCTGACAGTACATCTTTACCAGACGCCGGACGGTGGTTGGCGTTGGCGTGATACGCGTAGCGATGACAGTAGTAACGCCATGGATTTTGACGTTGCGGATATTGATCGCTGGATGAAGCGATTAGCACGTCAGAATGTGCAGATCAATGATATCAATGTCGTGCTTCATGGTCAGGAGCAGGCGCTGGAGATCCACCTTCCCTCACTATTGATTGCCATGCATGAAGGCCGTCCACATCTTGAAGGACGCGTGCGCGTTGATGAGAGAACTGAAGATGGTGCATGGCTTGTGGCTGAACTCCCCAAACCTGGTGATGACTTCGATGCGCGTCTGCAGATGCGCGCCGATGCCGGGCAGGTAGCAACGCTCGCTCAAGTGTTGGCAAGCGGTACGGATTACCATGTTCGCGACGCACAGGGTAACGCAACGCTATGGGCAACGTGGCGAGACGGCGCGCTGCGGGATGTGCGCAGTGTCATCGATATTCCCTCCGTAGAGCTAGCGTATCGTGGCACCCAGATTACTGTTAACGATGTTACCGCCAACGCATTGTTTAAGCGTAGCAACGGCCATTGGCACGGCTGGATCAGTAATTTTGGTGCGCAACTTGGTGATCAAAAAGCGTCGGCGCTGCCTGCCAACATAGAGCTCGAAGGCAGTGATAACTTCAAGCGTCTTGAAGTGCGGGCCGAGGGGTTCGATATCGGCCGTGCATTGGCATGGCAAGGTTTACTGCCGCTGCCTAATGATATACATCGTGCTCTTGAAGGCATGAATCCTCAAGGCCATGTCACAGGAGTCGGGCTGCGTCGTGACGATGGTTGGCACCTCAATGCCGGTGTCGAGTCGCTGGCGTCAAGCGCTTGGCAAAACGTGCCGGGCGGTGGCCCAGTCAATGCCTGGGTAGAGATGGAGGGCCTAAGCGGGCAGGCACGTTTTCTCGCTAAGCCTGATATGCGTTTTTCGATGCCACGCGTGTTCGAGAATCCCTGGTCCTTCGAGCGTGCCAGCGGTGTTATCGGTTGGCAGATTGACGAGAATGAAAATGTCACGCTGACCGGCAAGAAACTGGAGGTGACACGGCGTGGCGCACCGGCTTCCGGTAATTTTGAGCTGTCCCTGCCCAAAGGCGGGCATCAGCGTTTCAAGCTCGATCTGTCGTTCTCCGATATCAAAGCTGAGCACCCCCGTGAATGGCTTCCGCTCAACGCGCTTGACCCCGAATTGCGCCAATGGCTGAAAAAAAATGTTCACCGAGGTGAGATACCTCATGGCACGCTTGCCTTGAACCTGCTGTTCAATGGCGATGACGCACCGGATAAAGATCGCGTCAGACTGGCGCTTGATGTGCGCAATGCTGAAGTCGGTTATCTGGAGGGATGGCCAGCGCTGAAGGAAATCGATGGGGCATTTGAGATGCGCAACGACACGCTGTCTGCACATCTGACACATGCCAATCTGGTGGGGCTGGAGACACAAAGTGCTGACATATCTTTGCGTGACAAGCAATTGGACGTTACTTCCGAGACGGTCAAGGGTGACGCTGGCGACGCCTTGCGTTTGCTACAGGTTGCGCCACTCAGTGAATCGCTGAGCACGACGCTCAACGGCTGGCGCGCCTCAGGGCCGACAAGGGGAAGCCTGCATATCAAGGTGCCAATGGAGGCGCCTGAGCAGGCTGAAGTCATGATTGACAGCAAGATCGACAAAGGCAGGGTATTGTTTATTGAGCCTGATGTCACCGTGACCGATATTGATGGCGATTTGAGCTATCACCATCTTCCCAATGAAGAGCGTTTGACCGGTACGCTCAATGGCCGTGTGTTTGAAGGCCCCGTTCAGGCCAAGATTGATCTCGCTCATCAGGAAATGCATGTCACCGGCAACGCTCATGCGCGTGGCGTGCTTGGCTGGCTGGGCATTAACGGGTTGACACAGAGTATCAATGGCGACGCCCCCTATCAGGCCCGTTTTGACCTTGAAAAAGGCAAGTTTTTACTCTCGCTTAACACGTCATTGAAAGGCATTACTATCGATTTACCGGCACCGTTCGGCAAGCTGGCGGCGCAATCGATACCTCTCAAGCTCAACATGGATTTGACGCATGGTAATGGCACGTTCGAAGTCGAGGACCGTGTCTTTGCCCGCTGGCGTAATGAGATGCGCCAAGGGCAGATATGGGTGCAGCAGTGGCCTGAGGCTCCACAATGGCCTGAACCGGGACAGGGGACTGATCGCTGGCAGGTGATCTGGCATACCCCGCGTATAGACCCCATGGCCTGGCAGACCGCGGTCAAGGAATTGTCGTTCAAGGAGCATAAGGCTGCCGGAGCTGGCCAGCGTCAGAGTGAAAATATCACGTTTGAAGAAGTTGATTTCCAGACGCCATGTCTAGTGGTCAATACGCAGTGCTTGGGGCGCTTCTCAGCGCATGCGCTCAAGCACGATGGAAATTGGCACGCGACGCTGGGATCATCGTTGGGAACCGGGACGGCAGCCTGGTATCCGCAGGCCGATCTGCCTTTACAGGTGCAGCTCGACTATCTCGATTTGGCACCATTGATGGCAATAGGTGCCGACAAGCAAGCGCGTCGGCCCGATGGGCTGTTGGGCGCGATCGAGACCGAGTCCAGCACGTCCGAGAGCGTTGCTGCTCAGGCGCTAGCGTTCCCCGAGGGAATGGCTTCGGTCCCTGACGGTTCGCTCGACATCGATGCGCTCAAGCGGGGCGAGACTAGGCTTGGCGCAGTGCATGCCCAATGGCAGGCTAATGCGCGTAGCCTGAAAGTGGCACCGCTTCGTCTTTCTCTGCCGGGCTCGACAGTCAGTGGTCGTGTGGCTTGGGAACGAGTGGGCGATGCGGCAAGTCTGACGCATAGCCAGCTGCGCCTCGATATAGGTGATTTTGGCAAAACCCTGCATGCTTTCGATCAGCCTGTCGTTGTGCACACCGACAGTGGACGTCTAAACTCGCAGTTGGCCTGGCCAGGTGCGCCCTGGCAGTTCGCATTGGAACGAGCCGATGGCCGTCTGGCTCTAGATGTTGGAAAAGGTCGGTTCGTAAAGCTCGACTCGGCTTCGGCAAAACTTATTGGTCTTTTTAATTTTGATAATCTTGTTCGTCGCCTGACGCTGGATTTTTCCGACGTTACCAAGGCCGGAACTGCATTTAATTCCATCAAAGGCGATGCCACGCTCTATGCCGGTCGGCTCAAGACACAGTCACCGATTGAAATCAGCGGAGCGGCTACACATTTTACCGTAGATGGACAGGTTGACCTGGTCGACCGTACTCTGGATCAGCGGCTCGGTGTTACAGTGCCGGTCTCTCAGAATCTACCCTTGGCCGCCGTCCTGATCGGTGCGCCTCAAGTCGGAGGTGCTTTGTTTGTACTCCATTGGCTGTTTGGTCATTGGGTCGACAAGGTGACCGAGATCCATTATCGCGTTCGAGGTCCATGGGCTTCGCCGCAAATCAGCTTGGAAAGTGCCCGATGAATCTAAACAGCATTGATCCACTAGACGAAGCGCAAGCGCTGCTTCTAAGTCCTGGCGGCCTCGATCTTGAGGCGCTGGATACTGGTCTTGGCCATGCGATGGGGCCAGGAATTGATTTTGCCGATCTCTTCTTTCAGCGCAATTGGCAGGAGTCATGGTCGCTTGAAGACGGTGAAGTGAAAAATGCCGGTTATCATATCGACGGTGGGGTAGGCGTACGTGCTCAAGCTGGAGAAAAGACCGGCTTCGCCTACTCCAATCAGATTACCGCCGATGCGCTGCGCGAGACCGGAGCGACGGCATCGGGTATTGCCAGAAGTGGTGCACGCCTAGCGCCGCAGCCGGTGATACGTCTGACTTATCCCGAACGTTATGCCGGGCGCGATCCTCTCACTGAATTGTCCGCCGAGGAGAAGGTGGCGATGCTGCAAGAGGCCGATCGCGTGGCGCGCGCGGTCGATCCTGCCGTTTCCCAGGTCAGCGTATCGCTTTCCGGCGAGTTTGATGTCGTCATGGTGCGTGCCAGTGACGGTACGCTGGCCGCTGACATTCGCCCCTTGGTTCGCTTCAACGTATCGGTAATTGCGTCGCGTAACGGACGTCGTGAGCGTGGTAGTGCTGGCGGTGGCGGCCGCTTTTCGATGGCCAAGCTCAAGCAGGACGGTGTCGCCGAGCGTTATGCCAAGGAGGCAGTACGTCAGGCACTGGTCAACCTTGAGGCGGTCGATGCTCCGGCAGGACAGTTGCCCGTGGTGTTGGGTAATGGCTGGCCGGGCGTTCTGCTGCACGAGGCGGTTGGTCATGGCCTGGAGGGTGACTTTAATCGCAAGGGAAGCTCAGCGTTTGCAGGAAAAATGGGACAGCAGGTTGCTGCCCGTGGCGTCACCGTAGTCGATGACGGCACGCTGTCGAATATGCGTGGCTCGATGTCTGTCGATGATGAGGGAACCCCGAGTCAGTGCACGCCGTTGATCGAAGATGGCAAATTGACAGGCTATATGCAGGACAAGCTCAATGCACGCTTGATGGGAATGGCCCCGACGGGTAATGCACGCCGCGAGTCGTATGCTCATACGGTAATGCCGCGCATGACCAATACCTACATGCTGGGTGGTCAGCATGAGCCTGAAGAAATCATCAAGAGTGTCAAGCGTGGACTTTATGCGGTGAGTTTCGGCGGGGGGCAGGTGGATATCACTTCGGGCAAGTTTGTCTTCTCGGCAAGCGAAGCTTACATGATCGAGGATGGCCGTATCACCACGCCGGTCAAGGGTGCGACGCTGATTGGTAATGGCCCCGACGTGATGGGCAAAATATCGATGATTGGCAATGATATGGCGCTGGATACCGGCATTGGCGTATGCGGCAAGGAAGGTCAGTCAGTCCCGGTCGGTGTCGGTCAGCCAACGCTCAAGGTCGATGAAATTACCATTGGCGGTACTGCCGTTTAATGTAGACAGTACGGCCAACGGTAATGAAGGGGAGGCGTTCTCTCCGGCGAGTAGCCACGCGTTACGCTGTATTTATAGCTCGACTTATAGTCCGGAGCTATCGCGTAGAAATTTGAACAGTTTGCGCGAACTGGTAGGCGGTTTACCGGCATCGCGTTCACGTTGAGCGTTACGAATGAGCTGCCGCAGTGTTTGACGGTCAACGTCGGGATACTGTTCGAGCAGCTCGGCTACGGCACTGTCACCTTCGGCAACCAAGCGGTCGCGCCACTGTTCGAGACGATGAAAATGAAGATCGCGATTGAGTTTTTCCTGTTCGAACTCCTCGAAGGTTGCCTTGATCGCTTCGAGGTCCTCTTTACGCATGACCTTGCCGACGTACTGCATGTGACGCCGCCGCGCTTCATGGGAATGGATGCGTGAGGTTTCATCCACGGCGGCGAGCATGTCATCGGACAGGGGTAGACGGGCACGCTGGCTTGGCGACAATTCGATGATTTTCTCGCCTAACGCTTGCAGAGCATGCATTTCTCGCTTGAGCTGGGACTTGCTCGGCCGATCGTCAAAATCGGTGGGAATATCAGTAGCCATGTTGATCCATTAAATCTGGGTATAGGGTAAGTATATCAGCCCATGCCTCAAGAAGAGCCATACATTAAGCAGGAGTGAACCATGAGCCAGGCGTTCGATGCACAAGCGCAGCAGCGCGTGCTGGAGTCGCGTGTGGAGAGAGTATTGGAGTACGCTCGCCGCCAGGGTGCAGATGCCTGTGAGATCGGGGCCAGCATTCATCAGGGCACTGAGGTTAGCGTGCGTCTGGGCGAGGTGGAAACGCTCGAATTGGCCCGTGATCAAGGCATCGGAATTACGGTCTATCTCGGACAGCGCAAGGGCAGCGCCTCGACAAGTGATGATAGCGAGCAATCGCTTAAGGATGCCGTAGAGAAGGCGTGCGCCATCGCTCGGTACACAGGGGAAGACAAGGCAACCGGGCTGGCCGATGCTGAGCTGATGGCGACAGATATACCCGATCTAGGCCTTCATTATTCCTGGGATATTTCACCTGACCAGGCTATCGATCTTGCCATGCGCTGTGAGCAGGCTGGACGTGATATCGAGGGTATCAGCAATTCAGAAGGTGCGACGCTTTCTACCAGTGAAGGCGTCAATGTTTATGCCAATAGCCATGGATTCATAGGCAGTCAGCTCGGTAGTCGGCATTCACTGTCTTGCATGCTGATCGGGCGTGATGAGCAAGGCATGCAGCGCGATTATGACTATACCAGCGAACGTGATCCCTCTCGGCTGAGAGCCCCTGAAGACGTTGGCCGCTGTGCAGCTGAGCGTACGCTGAAACGGCTGGGGGCCGGTCGTCCTGATACTGGCCGTATGCCCGTGCTGTTCGACCCACGCATGGCCAGTGGCCTGGTCGGCCATCTGCTAAATTCAATTGCCGGTGGGGCGCTTTACCGCGATTCATCGTTTCTGTGTGATGCGCTGGGAGCGTCATTATTCCCTGACTGGTTCACGCTAGGTGAACGCCCCCGTGAGTTTGGCGCCAGTGCCAGCGCCGCCTTTGATAGTGAAGGTGTCTATACGCGGGATAACGACTACATAGAAAGCGGTCGTCTTGCCAGCTATATGCTGTCTTCCTATAGTGCGCGTCGTCTCAATATGTCGACGACAGGCAATGCCGGCGGGGCACGTAACGTGCGTATCGAAGCACCGCTTAAACCCCTTGAGGCACTGCTTGAGGAAATGGGACGTGGCGTTATCGTCACTGAACTGATGGGGCAGGGCGTCAATACGGTAACCGGTGACTACTCCCGTGGTGCAGCTGGTTTCTGGGTAGAGAACGGTAAAATCGTTCGTCCGGTCGAGGAATTTACCATTGCGGGCAACCTGAGTGACATGTATGCCGGGCTGGTTGGCGTGGGTAACGACATCGACCGGCGTGGAAGCATTCATACCGGTAGTTGGCTGATCAATGATATGATGGTTGTCGGTTGACTGTCGCTACACGTCCAAAGCACTAACGCCCGCCTGATGCGGGTGTTAGTGCTTATGAGTACGTGGGTAATGATGTGCCTTCAAGGGTAGAAAGCAGTAGCTAGCCCCAGAAAGGCAACGAAGCCGACGACATCGGTAATCGTGGTAAGTAAGACCCCACCAGAAAGTGCCGGATCAATGGATAGTTTTTTGAGCAGTACCGGAATCAACGTGCCTGCGAGTGCCGCAATCGATAAGTTGATCACCATTGCCAAGGCAATAATACCGCCGAGTTTATAGTCATCGAAGCGGGCAACCGCCATCAGTGCCACGATAAGCGCCCATAGCACTCCGTTCATCATCCCCGATAGCATTTCCCTGACCAGCAACCAGCGCACATTACTGCCTGAAACGTGCCCCAGCGCAATTCCTCGAATCAGCACGGTCAGGGTTTGCGATCCTGCGATGCCTCCCATGCTGGAGACGATCGGCATCAAGACGGCAAGGGCAGTAATGCGCTGGATGGTATCTTCAAAAATGCCTATCGCAAACGACACTATGGTGGCGGCCACGAGGTTGATGCCGAGCCAGACAGCACGACGGCGCCCAGTACGCAAGACCGGAGCAAAAGTATCTTCATCATCTTCAAGCCCCGCCATGCTCATCACACGGTGCTCGGCATTCTCGCGAATGACATCGACCACGTCATCAATGGTAATGCGGCCTAGCAGCTTGCCATCAGTGCTGACGACCGGCGCGGAAATCAGATCGAATTTTTCGAACAGGCGTGCAACATCATCTTCCGGCGCGAGCGCGGCAATCTTGATGATATCGGTTTCCATGACTTCACGTACCGAGACCGAAGGATCGCACACCAGCAGCTTGTTGATGGCCAGCGTGCCGATCAATTCATCACGCCGAGTGACGACGAGCAAGGTATCGGTCGAGTCGGGTAACGCCTCATGACGCCTCACGTAGCGCAACACGACATCCAACGTGATATCGGGGCGAATCGTGATGGTATCGGTATTCATCAAGCCGCCGGCGGTATCCTCGGGATACGAGAGGACCGTTTCGACGCGTAGACGCTCCTGCGTCTCCATCGAGGCGAGTACTTCCTGAATGACGGTATTAGGCAGGCGTTGTAGCAGGTCCGCCAGGTCATCGATATCGAGACCTTCAGTAGCCGAGAGCAGCTGTGCGGCATCCATCCGGTTAAGAAATTCGGTTTGGATATCCTCGTTCAGGTACTGCAGTACTTCGCCCTGAATATCCGCTTCGATCAGTTCCCAGAGAAGCTCACGCTCACGCGGCGGTGTTGACTCAAGCAAGTGTGCGACATCGACCGGCGCCAGACTGCGATTAAGCATACGACGCACCTGGTCCATGGCGCCGCTTTCCAGAGCCGTATTGAGGCGGTCCAGCTTAGGTTGGAGTTCTGACTGATTAACGCTCATTCGCTCCGACGTCCTTGTTGCCTGCAAGCCGTTAAGGGAGCGTAACATTCTCACATGAAGAGAAAATGTAAAAGAAACAATGTTTCTTTATGCCAAAGTTTGAACGGCGCGGGAGCAGAGCCAGAGATCAATAAATGCAGATGGAAACAGGTTCAAATATCTTCATCAAAGCGTGCTTCGATCAACTCGGTAATGGCTTCAAGTACGCCCTCGGCATCGCTGCCTTCCGTTTCAATAGTGAGTACCGTGCCGTATGGCGCTGCAAGCATCAGCAGCGACATGATATTGGCGGCGTCTGCCTGGCGCTGGCCATGAAAGACGGTTACCTGGGCATTGAACGGCTGGCAGCACTGTACGAGTCGGGTAGCCGCGCGTGCGTGCAGGCCCCGCTTGTTGAGTAGCGTCAATTCACGACGCGGCATGCACTTCTTCCCCCATGGCCTTCTGAATACTCAACTCACGATGGCGCAGCCGTACAGAGGGAAACTGCGTGGCAAAGTGGATAGCCAATCGCTCGATGAGATAGACCGAGCGGTGTTGCCCCCCAGTGCAGCCGATGGCCACCGTAAGATAGCTGCGATTGCTGGCTAAATGGGCGGGTAACCAACGTTCGAGCCATTGGCGAATATCGTCGTACATTGCCTGTACGTCGGAATAATTTTCGAGAAAGGCGATGACGTCGGCATCCTGACCGGTCGAGCTTCGTAGTTGCGGGTCCCAATAGGGATTGGGCAGGCAACGCACGTCGAAGACCATGTCAGCGTCAAGCGGCACGCCGCGTTTGAAGCCAAAAGATTCGAACGTCAGCGTTAGCTGCTTTTCTGTATGCCGCGCAACCTGTTCGCTGATACGCCCACGAAGATCATGAACGGACAGGTTTGATGTGTCGATCACCAAGTCCGCCGTGTGACGAATCGGGGCCAGGAAGTGCTGCTCGGATTCGATGGCTTCCGCCAGCGTCATCTGGCTTTCTCGAGTGAGTGGATGACGTCGCCGTGTGGCGGAATAACGTTCGAGCAGGATCTTGGAATCTGCCGTCAGGTAGACCACCTGCGCATCGAGACCGCGCTGGGTAAGACCTTCAAGCAGTTCTGGAAATCGCTCCAGTGCGTCGGGTAGGTTGCGCGCGTCAATGCTGACGGCAATACGCCGTCTATGAGGGCTGCCGACTTCGAGCTGATCAATCAGCGGAGCAAGCAGCATGGCTGGCAGATTATCGATGGCGTAATAACCAAGATCTTCGAGCGCCTGTAGGGCAATGGATTTTCCCGAGCCTGAACGACCACTGATAATAACGAGCTGCATAAGATGGCTAAGCCTGTGCGGAAAGATGATGGATGGCGTTGACCATCGTGTCATAAAGCTGATGCTGACTTTCGGCATTACGTAGGGCTGTTCGCGTATCGGCTGAATTGAGCAGCTCCGCTACTTGAGCAAGCAAGGCGAGGTGCGCATCTTCAGCGGCTTCGGGAACAAGAAGGACAAAGACTAAGTCGACAGGTTCACCGTCGATGGCATCAAAATCCACGGGTTCGGCAAGACGAAGAAAACTGGCCATCGGTTGACGACAATGAGGACTGCGTGCGTGTGGAATAGCGACGCCGTTGCCAACTCCAGTACTGCCGAGACGTTCACGTCCTATTAACCGGCTGAACACCTCCTGGCTATCAAGGCTGGGAGTGTTTTGAGCGATGAAGGTGCTGAAAAATTCCAACACCCTTTTTTTGCTGCCTCCAGTGACGTCGAAGAGCGTTCGTTCGGGAGGAAGAATTTGGTCGAGTGTCATGAGAGTGTTAACGCTTGCCGGCGCCTTGAGCATGGGCTTGGGTCTTTTCCTTGTGCCTGACCAGCTGTCGGTCGAGCTTGTCGGTTAGAACATCGATGGCAGCATACATGTCATCCTGCTCAGCCATACCGTATAGGTCGGCGCCGCTGGCATGCAACGTGGCAGCCGCCTGTTGGCGCTCCTTTTCGATCGAGAGCGTCACCTGGACATTGGTAATATTGTCGTAGTGGCGTTCGAGGCGACTGAGCTTCTGATTGACGTAATCCCGCAGGGCATCGGTGAGCTCAATGTGGTTCCCGGTAATGTTGACCTGCATGACGCGCTCCTGTTCCAACGGTCGATTCTTCGAGTGTAAACCTTTTTACTACGGAACTGGTGTATTCAGCTTCACGCCAGACGTTTACGTTCGCTGGATGAAGGTATTCCCATCGCCTCACGATACTTAGCCACCGTACGGCGTGCGACGGCTATACCGTTGTTGGCAAGCAACTCTACCAGCTTAGCGTCAGACAAGGGACGCCGCGCAGGTTCTTCACCGATAAATTTCTTTATACGGGCACGAATAGCTGTGCTGGCATGCGTGTCGCCCACACCACCGACATGGCTTGAGAAAAAGTATTTGAGTTCGAAAACGCCACGTGGCGTATGAATGTACTTCTGTGTCGTTACTCGGGAAATGGTTGATTCGTGCATGTCGACTGCCTGGGCAATGTCAGCAAGGATCAAGGGCTTCATCGCTTCTTCACCGTGTTTGATGAAATCGCGTTGACGCAGCATGATTTCCTGTCCGACCTTGACGAGAGTGTCGTTGCGGCTTGACAAACTTTTTATCAACCAACGTGCCTCCTGCAGGTGCTGCTTCAGGAAGGTGTTGTCGTCACTCTTGTCGGCGCGTTTGATCAAGGCTGCATAGTCCGGCTGGATGCGTACGCGGGGGAGAGCATGATTGTTGAGCTCGACCTGCCAGCCGTCGCGACGATAATGGCGCAGTATCAGGTCGGGAATGACATAGTGACTGTCATTGTGGTCGAAGCGTTGACCTGGCTTGGGGTCGAGCAGCCGAATGATCGCGATAACCGTATTAAGCTCATCATCACTTAAACCGAGACGACGCTTCAGCAGTTTGCGATCATCGTTGGCAAGCGCTTCCAGAAACTGGCGTACCAGGCGGCGGGTCTGCTGTAACAGTGGTGTGTCATCAGGCAGCTGACCCAACTGCAGTAACAGACATTCACGAAGATCGCGAGCAAATACGCCGGTAGGGTCTAGTTGCTGAAGGCGACCCAGCATTTTTTCTATTTCCGGCATTTTCAGCGCAGGCAAGCCCTGAGTCTTGAGCCCTTCATACAGTTCATCGAGAGTGCAAGTGAGATAGCCTACGTCATTAACGGCATCCAGCAGCGTTTCAGCTATCTCGCGTTCTCGTTCATCAAGATCGAGCAATGACAACTGCCACTGAAGATGCTCCTGCAAGCCCTGCACTTGACTGCTGCGCTCAAAATCAGGGCCGTCATCCCCCGTACCGCTGGCACTGCCTAGAGCACCAAGGCTTGCATCGGGATAGGTATCAGACCATTCGCTGTCAAGGGACAGCTCTTCGGGGATGTCATTGGTCCAATCGTCTTCCGTGACCGAAGCTACCTCCTCTTCGCCGAATGCCTCGTCGAGTTCAAGCATTGGGTTGCTCTCGATGGCCTGCTGAATCTCCTGGCGAAGATCCAGCGTCGAAAGCTGCAGCAGTTGTATGGCCTGCTGCAATTGCGGCGTCATAGTCAGCTGGGCGCCGATCTTGAGCTGCAGGGTAGGTTTCATGGTCATAGATCAAGGTGGTGGTGGTGATACGTCAACGCTATCCACCTCGCGTCTGGCTTGCAAGCACTATTGCGCGCTTTTAAGCAATTTTCATGCCACCTTGTAAAAAAGTACTAGATGTTATAGTGGCACGATTAAAGCCGGAACTCATGGCCAAGATAAACGTCACGAACATGCTGATTGGCCAGGATGGCGCTGGAATCACCTTCGGCGATGATCTGGCCACTACCAACAATATAGGCGTTGTCACAGATATCGAGCGTTTCACGAACATTGTGATCGGTGATTAGTACGCCAATGTTGCGGGCGCGCAATTGACGAATAATGCCCTTGATTTCACCTACCGAGATCGGGTCGACACCGGCAAAAGGTTCATCAAGCAGGATGAAGGCCGGCTCGGTCGCCAGGGCGCGGGCGATTTCTACACGCCGTCGCTCGCCCCCCGACAGGCTTAGTCCTTGGTTATCACGAATATGCCCGATACTGAATTCCTCAAGTAGCTGCTCAAGGCGCTGCTTACGGGCGCTACGGTCGAGATCCTTGCGCATCTCAAGAATGGCCATGATGTTATTGGCGACGCTCAGCTTGCGAAAGATCGACGCTTCCTGTGGAAGATAGCCAATACCGGCACGGGCACGCTCGTGCATCGGCTTATGGGACAGATCGACTTCATCAATAGTGATGCGGCCAGCATCGGCGCGGATCAGGCCGACGATCATATAAAATGAGGTTGTCTTGCCCGCGCCATTCGGGCCGAGCAGGCCGACGATTTCGCCCTGTCTGATCGACAGGCTGATGTCCTGGACGACACGGCGGCCCTTGAAACTCTTGGCTAGATGCGCAACGTTCAAACTCTTCATTGCGAATCGCTTCCCTGACTATTGGGCGTCAGCGTCATACGGACACGGCCATTCTGGCTCTGGCCGCTTTGGCTCTCGCTGCTGCGAGCGTTGACCTGGCGGCGGTCAAGATAATATTCGACATAGCCACCGGTGAAGGTGTCTTGTGCCTGGTGGAGTTCGGCATTGCCAATCAGTTCAACTCGTCGCGTATCGGCATGGTAGATAATGGTATTGCCCCAGCCTTTGACAGTGGCATCGTCAGGCGCAGGTAGCTGCTCAATGTAGGCACGATTGCCCTTGGCATTGACTTTCGATACGCCCCCGGCATTGCCGCGGGTGATCTCGACTCGGTCGGCATCGAGCTTCATTGTGCCTTGCTCCATATGGACCTGGCCGGTGTAGATGGCAGTACCTGCCCGATCATCAATCTGCAACTTGTCGGCTGCGATATTGATAGGCTTATTAGCATCGCTATCGAGCGCAAATGCATTCGAGGCACCAAAGGCCAGAGCGAAAGCAGTGGAGCAGGCGAGCAGAGCGCGAGTCATGAATTCATTTCCTTATCCGGTGAGCGGCAATATGGCGGTTCGTCTTCATTGGGGCGGAAGAGTGCCGCGCACGTTGCCGTCCAGTATCATTCGATCTTCATTAATCCAGGCATCGAAACTATCGCCGCGCATGCGCTGTTCATGCTGGCTCAGGCGTGTTTCGCTGTCACTCCAGGCATGAGCGTCGCGCCGATCATAATGTAATACATCCGTTTCGAGCTGCCAGCCTTCGGTGGGCTCAAGCAATTTCGCATTGCCTATCAGTTTGAGCGTGTCATTGTTGGGGCCAATTTCGGCACTGTCTCCATCGGCCTGCCAGATATGCTGATCCTTGCCGACAAGCTCAACGTGGGGCTGTCGCGCTAAGGTAATATCATCGGCCGGCAGATGGCTGACACGCGGTGATGTCAACGTCTGATAAGGCTGTCCCTTGGCATCGAAGTGGGTATAAGTGGCGCCCTCAAGATAATAGTCAGGCTCGCCCTCTTCGGTATCTGGAGAAGGACCTGGGGCAGTAACGATGCCGCGCTGTTCGAACAGCGCAAGCACGCCACCGAGCGCCAGAAGCATGACAACTAACCATATTTTGGGGGACAGTCGCTTAAAGGTGAGCGCCATAACCGGGAGTGTCCTCTGCAAGCATGCCCTGTCTCACACGTAAAGCGTCCGTAAGAAGTGCAGGAACGTCAATGTTGTTCATGCTGATAGTGTGCCATGATGGCATCCCAACCGCCTTGTGCCTGAATGATAAGTTCACAAATTTCGCGTACCGCACCCTGTCCACCTGCTTGCTGAGTAACATACCTGGCCCGTGAGCGAATATATTCTGGCGCATTGGGTACGGATAACCCCAGCCCAACGTGACAGATCGTGTAAAGGTCAGGCAAATCATCGCCACAATAGGCAATCTGTTTTAGCTCAAGCCCCAGTTCGTCGGCCAGTGTCGTCAGTACTGTCCATTTGTCCTTGCATTTCTGATGGACGTGCGCAATACCCAGTTCCTGTGCACGACGTGATACCATGGACGACTCTCTTCCGGTAATAATCGCAATTGATACACCGCTTTGAATCAGCAAGCGGATGCCTTGACCGTCAAGAATATTGAAACTTTTGCTTTCTCTGCCATCATCTTGATAGTGGAGACGGCCATCCGTCAAAACGCCATCAACATCAAGTGCAAGCAATTTGATGGTGCGTGCCTGAGTAAGGATCTCAGCGCTTACGGGAATATGGACCATGTTGTGTTCCTTGATGTAACGTCTGGCGTCGGTTCAGATCACGCCACTGGTCAGAAGATCCTGCATTTTCAGCGCGCCGATCGGATGGTACTCATCGTCGATGACGACTAGTGCCGTAATCCGGTGCTGTTCCATGATCCGCACCGCTTCGGCGGCGAGCATGTCAGGCGGTACGGTTCTGCCGCCGGGGGTCATCACGTCATCGATTCGAACGTGGCGCAGGTCCCCGTAGTTATCCAATGTTCGGCGTAGATCGCCGTCGGTATAAATTCCCGCTAACCTGCCATCGGGTGACAAAACGCAGGTAAACCCTAACCCCTTGCGGGTGATTTCAAGCAAAGCGTCGCGTAGAGGACTCCCTGCAGGCACGCTAGGTAACTGTAGGCCGCCGTGCATTACATCTTCTACTTTGATAAGTAGACGTCGTCCTAGTGTGCCGCCTGGGTGGGAAAGCGCAAAGTCCTCAGCACTGAAGCCGCGTGCTTCAAGCAAGGCGATGGCTAGCGCATCACCTAATGCCAGGGCAGCGGTTGTCGATGAGGTGGGTGCAAGATTGAGGGGACATGCTTCCTTTTCGACGCTGGCGTCTAGATGGGCGTCGGCGTAGCGGGCCAACGTGGAGTCATCACGTCCCGACATGCTGATGAGACAAATACCCATACGTTTTAGCCAGGGCAACAGGGCAGTAATTTCGGCTGTCTCACCTGAGTTGGACAACGCGATGACCAGATCGTCATGTGTGAGCATGCCAAGATCGCCATGGCTGGCTTCGCCGGGGTGAATATAAAAGGCTGGTGTGCCGGTGCTGGCGAGCGTGGCGGCTATTTTGCGCCCGATATGCCCCGATTTTCCCATTCCTGTCACAACGACTCGTCCCTTGCAGGTGAGGATAAGCCGGCAGGCATGATCAAACTCATCGCCCAGCTTGGGAATCAAATCGCCAATCGCGGTCTGTTCTAGAATCAATGTGCGCCGCGCACTAGCGCGAAAATCATGGTCGGAATTGATTGTCATGGTACCGATCCGGACTGTTCATCGACACGCCCAAGGCGCTAAGAGCTGCACGATACGCCAAGCCGATAGGGCTGTCATGGGGCCGTTAACCCGGTGAGTCACATCGGGGCTTTGTAAGCCGCATCTACCGCACACCCATGGGGCCAAGCGTCGTGGGGTGCCATTAAACGTATCGTGTCAGGCCTTTGCAAGATGCACTGGCGGTGGTTGGCAGAATTCGGATACGATGTTCGATAATTTTATGAACAAGATAGGAGTCGCATGACCGACTCAATACTAGTCGATGTCAAAGGACTGAAATTCTCGCGCTCCGGGCGTGAGATTTTTTCAGGTGTTGACCTGCGCGTTCAGCGAGGCAAGATTACTGCCATCATGGGGCCGAGCGGTACCGGTAAGACCACGCTTTTAAAGCTAATCGGCGGGCAGTTGACCCCTGAAGCTGGGCAGGTGCATATCGCTGGCCAGGATGTGCACCGCTTGTCTCGAAAAGCGTTATTTCGGATGCGCCGGTGTATGGGCATGCTGTTTCAAAGCGGTGCGCTGTTTTCTGATCTCAGTGTCTTTGAAAATGTTGCGTTTCCGCTGCGTGTGCATACGGACCTGCCTGAATCGATGATTCGTGATCTGGTCTTGATCAAGCTGCAGGCTGTGGGGCTGCGTGGTGCGCGTCATCTCATGCCGGCCGAGCTGTCCGGTGGTATGACCCGGCGCGTTGCTCTGGCCCGCGCTATTGCGCTTGATCCCGATCTGATCATGTATGACGAGCCTTTTGTCGGCCAGGATCCTATCTCCATGGGAGTATTGGTACAGTTGATTCGTAACTTGAATCAGGCGCTCAACATGACGGCTATTGTGGTGTCTCATGATATCAAGGAGACACTTACCATCGCCGACTATGTTTACGTCATCTCCGATGGCAAGGTAATGGCGCACGGTACCCCCCAGAGCTTAAATGCCGAGGCTGATCCGCGCGTCAGCCAATTCGTTCATGGCAAGCCTGATGGCCCCGTACCGTTCCATTATCCCGCCGCGAACTTTTATGACGATATTCTGGCAGGCAGGGGGCAGCAGCGATGATCAATCGTATTGTCGCTCTTGGGCGAGTCTCGCTCGATGCGTTGGAGGCGTTGGGACGATCAGCAATATTTCTCGTTCAGGCCTTCATCGGTATACCGCGGGCAGAAGGTTTTCGCCTGTGGCTGCAGCAGATGCATTTCGTTGGCGTGCTTTCCTTGCCGATCATTTTAGTGTCGGGTCTGTTCATCGGGATGGTAATCGCCTTGCAGGGATATGTCGTACTGGTCGGCTTTGGTGCCGATGAGGCGCTTGGCCAGATGGTGGCACTCTCGCTTCTGCGTGAGCTTGCGCCGGTGGTTACTGCGTTGCTGTTCGCGGGGCGCGCCGGCTCGGCGCTTACGGCGGAGATAGGCCTGATGAAAGCGACCGAACAGCTCACTAGCATGGAGATGATCGGTGTCGACCCGATGCGCCGCGTTGTTGCGCCACGGCTATGGGCGGGCTTTGTCTCTCTTCCCGTCCTGACGGTGTTCTTTAGCGTCGTGGGTATTTATGGCGGCTATCTGGTCGGGGTTGACTGGCTCGGTGTCTATGCGGGTTCTTTCTGGAGCAATATGCAGAGCAGCGTCAATTTCGTTAACGACATCCTGAACGGCATGGTCAAAAGTGTCATCTTTGGTCTTGTTGTGACCTGGATCGCCGTCTTTCAAGGATACGACCTCGTACCGACGTCCGAGGGCATTTCACGCGCGACGACACGTACCGTGGTATATGGCTCACTCGCGGTCCTCGGCCTTGATTTTGTGCTGACCGCGCTGATGTTTGGAGAGTTTGGATGAAGCGCAGTAAATGGATTGAAGGCGGGGTAGGCCTGTTCGTACTTGCCGGCTTCCTGGGACTGGTATTTCTCGGCTTGCAGGTGAGTGGTCTGACGCCATCTCGAGCGGATCAGACATTCACGCTCTATGCTAACTTCAGCAACATAGGCGGTCTCAAGGCGCGCTCAAAAGTAACGATGGCCGGTGTGACGGTGGGGAGGATTACCAGCATTGAACTCGACCCTAAATGGTACGAAGGCCGGGTCACAATGCAGATCGATGAGGATCTTGAAGGCAAGCTCTCCCAGGATACGACCGCAGCCATTCTGACCTCTGGGCTTTTAGGTGAGCAGTATATCGGCTTGAGTACGGGAGGCGACCCCGAAACCTTGAAAGATGGCGACACAATCCGTGATACCCAGCAGGCTTTGGTACTGGAAGAGCTTATTCAGCAGTTCGTGTCCAGTATGGGCAAAGACTGAACGTATAGTTCGATACCTTAGTTTATTATTAGGAGATTTGGATGAAGCAGCTTTTCAAATATTGCCTCGTCATGTTGACCATTCTGGCTAGTTTGAGCGCCTTAAGTGCGCAGGCAGCACAAGAATCGCCGGTGGCAGTGGTTAAAAATAGCGTCGATGCCTTGATGTCGAAGCTGGAAAATCGCCGCGATTATTACAATCAGCATCACAATGAGCTCAAGTCGCTTGTCAACGATACACTCGACCCCATTGTTGATTACCATTACATCTCCGCAGGTGTGATGGGTAAATATTTTAAAGCGGCTTCACCTGAGCAGCGTTCGCGTTTTTCCGATGTATTCAAGCAAACGCTGATAGATACTTACTCCAATGGCCTGGTGACGTTCGATTACGAAACCCTGCGCGTGCTGGATGAGCAAAGCCCCCAGCGATACGAGGACCAGGCTAATGTACAGATGGAAATCATTGCTCGTAACGGGCAGAGCTATCCGGTCTCGTTTACGCTCAAGCAGCGTCAAAATGGCTGGAAAGTGATCAATGTCGTGGTCAATGGCATTAACCTGGGGCTTACGTTCCGTAATCAGTTCGATCAGGCGATGCGCGATAACAATCGTGATTTTGATCGTGTCATCAGCTCATGGTCTCCCGATGTCGACCTGCAAGAAGGCGGTCAGGACGGCCAGCCGCAATGACCACCACGCTCTATGATCATGGTGACGTTTGCTTGATTGCTGATGAACAGGTGCTCCGCGTAAGTGGAGCACCTGATTTTGATGATGCCGCGCCGCTTGCTGCTGCGGGCAGGAAGTGGATCGATGAGCGCAAGGATGCGCTCGTGCTTGACGCAAGCGGTGTTGAAAGTGTCAGCAGTGCCATGCTTTCAGTACTGCTTGAATGGATACGTGATGCGTCCCGGCACGATGTAAGCATCAGTGCCATCAAACTTTCCCCGGGTCTGCGTGGGCTTGTCGAACTGGCAGACTTGGAAGAAATATTTCCTGCCTGAACAAAATCGCGTTTCACCTCCCTTTTCATTTACCATAGGCGTAAATTCGTCATCCACAGGAGTGAACGCGACAATGCAACCTAATGACGTCAAGACACGTCTGGAATCGCGTATTGATGATTGCGAGTTCCATATCCAGGGCGAAGGCTGCAACTTTAAGGTCATCGCTGTAGGAGAAATCTTTACCGGACTGACGCCCGTCAAACGCCAGCAATTGATTTATTCGGCCTTGTCCGATGAGATTGCCAGCGGCGCCTTGCATGCCGTCAGTATCAAGACCTTTACGCCGCAACAGTGGGCAAGTGCAGCGGAAAACCCGCAGCCGAACGGTCCGCAAGCTTAAGAACGCTGGAAAACATATGCATGGATAAGTTGATTATCAGCGGTGGTGTACCGTTGACAGGCGAGGTATGGGCTTCAGGCGCCAAGAACTCGGCATTGCCGATTCTGGCGGCTACGCTCCTTTGCGAGGAACCTGTCGTCATCGGGAATCTGCCGCATCTGCAGGATATTACCACCACCCTTGAACTGCTGGGGCGGATGGGTATCGAGCCTGTCATGGGCGAGAAGATGAGCGTGCAGCTCGGGGGCCGTGTACGTGATTGTCATGCGCCTTACGATCTGGTCAAAAAAATGCGCGCATCGATTCTCGTGCTGGGGCCGCTGCTGGCACACTATGGTACTGCCGATGTATCCCTGCCGGGTGGCTGTGCGATCGGTACACGCCCCGTTGATCTGCATATTCGCGGTCTCCAGGCAATGGGGGCAGACATCCGTGTCGAGAATGGCTACATCCGTGCGCGAGTCGATGAGCGTCTGAAGGGTGCACACATTGTGCTCGATACCGTTACGGTAACCGGCACCGAAAATCTACTGATGGCAGCGACACTGGCGCAGGGCCGCACTGTGCTTGAAAACGCCGCCCGCGAGCCGGAAGTGGTCGATCTGGCTGAATGCCTGATCGCCATGGGTGCGCAGATTTCTGGACACGGCAGTAGCACGATCGTAATCGATGGCGTTGAGCGCTTGCACGGCTGTCATTTCGATGTCATGCCTGATCGCATCGAGATCGGCACCTTTCTCGTGGCCGGCGCGGCGACACGCGGCCGAGTGAAAGTACGCAATACGCGTGCTGATATCATGGAAGCGGTACTGATCAAGCTCGAAGAAGCTGGCGCGGAAATCAGTGTCGGGGAGAACTATATTACTCTCGATATGCATGGCAAACGCCCCAAGGCGGTCAACATACGTACCGCACCTTACCCGGCATTTCCCACTGATATGCAGGCGCAGTTCATGGCGATGAACGCTGTCGCTGAAGGCATAGGACGGGTAGTAGAGACGATTTTCGAAAACCGCTTCATGCATGTGCAGGAGCTCAATCGTATGGGAGCGGATATTACGATTGAAGGCAACACGGCGCTGGTCTCGGGCGTCGAACAGCTCTCCGGCGCGCCCGTCATGGCGACTGATCTGCGCGCCTCGGCGAGTCTGGTTATTGCTGCACTTGTCGCCCAGGGCGAAACGACCGTCGATCGCATCTACCATATCGATCGTGGCTATGAATGCATCGAAGAAAAACTGCGATTGCTAGGCGCTCAGATCAGACGAGTGCCGCGCTGATTGTTCACCGGGCCGTCCTCTGACGGCCCAGACCGCGACTCGGGACCATGAGCAAACCATTGATTCTTGCCCTCTCGAAAGGGCGCATTCTGAAAGAGACTCTGCCGCTGCTGGCCGATGCGGGCATCGTGCCTGCAGAAGATCTAGACAAGAGCCGTAAGCTGCTATTTGACACCAACCTGCCCGACGTCAAGTTTGTTGTCATTCGCGCCACCGATGTGCCTACCTACGTTCAACTAGGGGCGGCTGACATCGGTGTGGCGGGCAAGGACGTCTTGATGGAACACGGCGCAAAAGGCCTGTATGAGCCGCTGGATCTCAACATCTCCCGCTGTCGTCTGATGACGGCCGGTATTATGGGGGGTGCACCTCGTCATGCGAGACGCCGTGTGGCGACCAAGTTCGTCAATATTGCTCGGCGTTATTATGCCAGCCAGGGGATTCAGGCAGAGGTCATCAAGCTTTATGGGGCGATGGAGTTGGCACCGTTGATGAACCTTGCCGATGAAATCGTCGACATTGTCGATACCGGCAACACGTTGCGTGCCAATGGCATGGAGCCGCGTGAACTTATCACTGAGATCAGCACGCGTCTTGTCGTCAACAAGGCATCCATGACCATGCAGCATGAGCGTATTACACCGCTTGTCGAGCGGCTGCGTGAGGCCGTGAACAAGCGGCGCAGCGAGACCTAAACCCAGCGGAGCCCGATATGAATAACAAGCTACGGGGCCCGGCGCTGTTATCCAGCCGGGATGATGATTTCGACGCTCGCCTTGATGCGTTACTGGCATGGGAAAGCGTTTCCGACAAGGGTGTACAGCAGCGAGTCGATGATATTATCGCTGCGGTTAGAAGTCGGGGCGATGCTGCCGTGCTTGAAATGACCCATCGCTTCGACCGGCTTGAAGTGTCATCCATGACTGAGTTGACGCTGGATGCCAAGCGGCTTGCAGAAGCCTACAAGAATATTTCTGAACAGCAGCGTGAAGCGCTGGCTACGGCCGCTCAGCGTATCCGTGAGTACCATGAGCGACAAAAGCCGGAATCATGGTCATATACTGAGGCTGATGGCACCATGCTTGGCCAAAAGGTGACGCCGCTAGATCGGGTGGGTGTTTATGTGCCGGGGGGGAAGGCAGCGTATCCCTCATCGGTATTGATGAACGTAATTCCGGCCCGTGTTGCGGGCGTAGCTGAAGTCGTCATGGTGGTTCCTACGCCGGATGGCGTCGTGAACGAACTGGTACTTGCTGCAGCTCACGTGGCCGGTATCGATTGTGTATTTACTATCGGCGGTGCCCAGGCCATCGCAGCGTTGGCTTATGGGACTGAAAGCGTGCTGCGCGTCGACAAGATTGTCGGTCCCGGCAATATCTACGTGGCGACCGCAAAGCGTGCTGTATTTGGCCAGGTGGGTATCGACATGATTGCCGGCCCTTCGGAAATTCTTGTGATCTCCGACGGTGGAACCGATCCTGACTGGCTGGCGATGGATCTTTTCTCGCAAGCCGAGCACGATGAAGATGCTCAATCCATTCTGATTACCTGGGACAGCGCTCACCGAGACGCTGTAGCTGCAAGCATTGAAAAGCTACTGCCGACCATGGAGCGTGAGGCGATCATTGAGGCATCACTAAGCGGGCGTGGTGCGTTGATTCTAGTGTCGAGTGAAGAGGAGGCGATAGCGCTTACCAACCGTATTGCCCCTGAGCATCTGGAATTATCGGTTGAGCATCCTGCAGCCATGGCCGAGCAGGTGCGTCATGCCGGGGCCATCTTCATGGGACGTTACACCGCCGAAGTGCTTGGCGATTACTGTGCTGGGCCCAATCATGTATTGCCTACATCGGGCACGGCGCGCTTTGCCTCTCCCTTGGGTGTTTATGATTTCCAAAAACGCTCGTCACTGATTCAGTGTTCTCCAGAGGGGGCGGCGGTGCTTGGGCAAACCGCATCAGTGTTGGCCCGTGGTGAATCGTTGACAGCCCATGCCCGTTCTGCTGAAAACCGTATGCCGAAGAGCAATAGCTAGGGACGAGCATCGCTGCACGTGTCATTCCAATGTCAATGCATACGTTATTCGTAAAAAGCCCCGCTTTGCGGGGCTTTTTTATGCAATCAGTTAGCAGGCTGGGGCGATTGGCCGGTGAGTGCTGGGGTTTGACGAGAAGGGCGCTCACCTACCTGAATGGTGACATTGATGCGTTTACCGTTGCGATATAGCTGTAGCGGCAGTTCGTGTCCGGGCTGAACCTCGGCAATATCGACCATCGCCGCCTGTGCATCAAGCATCGGGGCACCGTCTATGGAAAGGATGATATCGCCAGACTTGACGCCTGCTCGGTCCGCTGGACCATCGGGGACAACGCTGGTAACGACCACCCCTCGTGGAGCCTTGATATTAAACGAGTTCGCCAGGGCTGAAGATATCTCTTGTGCTTCTATGCCCAGCCAGCCGCGAATAACCCGTCCGCGTACCACCAGATCGTTGAGAATGTCGCGTACCAGATTGGTCGGAATGGCAAAGCCGATGCCCTGAGAGCCGCCTGAACGTGAAAAGATGGCGGTATTGATACCGACCAGTGCACCTTCTGCATTAACCAGCGCACCACCTGAATTGCCTGGGTTAATGGCTGCGTCTGTTTGAATGAAGTCCTCGTAGGCGTTCAGGCCTAGGTGAGTGCGGCCCGTTGCGCTGATGATTCCCATGGTGACCGTCTGGCCCACCCCGAAAGGGTTGCCTATCGCCAGCGCGACATCGCCTACCTTGATATTGGCGGAGTCAGCTAGGGCGATAACGGGAAGATTGCCGAGATCGATTTTTAAGACGGCCAGATCCGTTTCTGGATCGGTGCCGATGACCTTGGCCAACGTTTCCCTTCCATCACGTAGTGCGACCTGGATTTCGTCGGCACCGCTGATGACATGGTTGTTGGTCAGCACGTAGCCCTCCGGGCTGACAATGACGCCGGAACCCAGGCTGGAAAGCATACGCCGACGTGTCGGCGTTCCATCGCCAAAAAACTGGCGAAAGAAAGGGTCGGACATCAAGGGGTGCTGGTCATTTTCGATCAATCGCGATGAGTAAACGTTAACCACTGCCGGGGCCGCGCTATCAACGGCATCGGCGTAACTGGCGGGGCCATCATGGCGATTGAACGCAGTGGCTTCACGTACCGTGGGCGTCCGGTGAATCTCTGTGGACGCCTGCAGCACGGAATGAGATGCTGGGGCAGATATCAAAGTCTCAGAGTTTGAAACAGCGGAGGGGCCTATGAGTTGCGGGACATGATCTAACAATACAAACGCCAGCAAAATGCCGCTAAGTACAGGCCAGATCAGGGGCACCAGAAATCGGCGCATCTATACATCCTTATCAAGAGGCGTCTGGAAAATGGTCGAAGGGCAGGTGCGCCGCCCCTACAATGGGGCCTAGTGTATCATTGTATAATTTTGCTTGCCCGGAGGCCTTGATGATTGCACGAAACATACTTATTCATGCCATGGAAGACCTTTTAGGGTCGAACCGTTTCAAGGATTACACTATCAATGGGCTTCAAGTGGAGGGATGTGAGCGTCTTGAAAAGATCATGACAGGCGTAACGGCAAGTCAGGCGCTGCTTGACGAGGCTGTCGCGTGGGAGGCTGATATGGTGCTGGTTCACCATGGCTACTTCTGGAAAAATGAACCGGTAGCCATTACGGGTATGAAGCATCAGCGCATTGCCACCCTGCTTAATAATGACATTAATCTTGTCGCTTACCATTTGCCCCTCGATGCCCATCCTGAGCTTGGTAACAATGCCATGCTGGCTAAAAAGCTAGGCTGGTCGGTCGAAGGCGCGATTGACGCCCCTTTGGGAGAAGGCATTCTATTTTTTGGCACTCCCGACGCGCCGATGAGCAATCAGGCGATGGCAGCACATATTGAGAATGTGCTAAGGCGCCCGCCGTTGGTAATTGAAGGGCATAATCGCGATATTCGCAAGATTGCCTGGTGTACCGGGGGAGCTCAAGACATGATCAGTGCGGCGGCGGATGCGGGTGTGGATGCCTTTGTTTCCGGCGAAATATCCGAGCGTACAACGCATCTGGCCCGTGAGCAGGGCATCAGCTACTTTTCTGCTGGTCATCATGCCACGGAACGCTACGGTATTGAGGCGCTAGGCAACTGGCTGGCTGCGCAGTATCCCATTACCCATCGCTTCGTTGATATCGATAACCCAGCCTAGTGAGTTGCAGATGTCGACGCGCTGATACAGCGAAAGCATGAGGGAGAAGAGAAAGTACAGGCGAACAAATCCGCCTGTACTATTTGAGCGTTGAACGTCAGTAGCGGGGCGGCTGAGTGGAATCCTGCTCATGTTTGGGCGCGATAACATAATCATCGGACATGTCCGTGCCCTCAGCATAATCGCGCGGCGCATATAGCGACGATTCATTTTCATCATCGACCAGCTCTTCACCTCCTTGTTGATGCAGGCGGCGCTTAAGCTGGACGTCATCACTCAGTTTGTCGGCGCCCAGCATAATCTGCTGCTGCAATTCCTGACTCTGACGCTGGATGTTGCTAATGAGTTCAGCGGCTTGCGCAAAATGATTATTCAATGAATCACGGACCTGGTTGAGTTCCAGCTCGGTTTCGGCAAGCTTTTGTCTGACCTTCTGGTTACGTGCCACGTTGGCGTTGAGCAAATGATAGCCTATCGCGCCAATGCCAATACCTGCCAGCAAGCACGCCAGCGCCAAGATCCAGTCGATGTTGCTTTCGTTCACAAGCCTCTCCTGTTTATTTCAGGCTGATGTATCCTCAGCCAATTCCCGCTGGCTCTATTATAAGAGGGCGCGTGTACCCAGGGTCAACGTATTGCCTTGCCCTATCGTGCCTATAGTGGCGGAAAACTTTATACTAAAGCCCACATTTCACGATTTTACGAGCGTACCGAAAGCACATGAGTGTTCAACAACCGCCCCTAGCAAAGTACCAGGCTGACCTGAAGCGTGAAGATTTTCAATATGACGAAGCGCAGGAGCGCGCAGTCAAGCATCTTCAGCGACTTTACGACGAACTGATCTCGACCCCCAAGCCAACGCCTAAAACTCATGTCTCGGATAATGGAGGATTGAAAGGGCGTGTTTCAGGGCTCTTCGGGCGTAAGCAGACGCCGCCTGAAGCTCCGGCCAAACCGAGGGTCATGGGTTTGTATTTCTGGGGTGGTGTTGGGCGTGGCAAGACTTATCTGGTCGATACTTTTCATGACAGTCTGCCGTTTTCGGACAAGATGCGTACCCATTTCCACCGCTTCATGCAGCGTGTCCATCGTGAGTTGGAGATACATAAAGGCGAAAAGAATCCCCTGACGCTGATTGCCGCCAAGTTTGCGCGTGAGGCGCGAGTCATCTGCTTCGATGAGTTCTTTGTCAAGGATATTACCGATGCGATGATTCTGGCCAATCTGCTTGAGGCGCTCTTTGCCCAAGGCGTGGTGCTGGTCGCAACGTCAAATATTGTACCTGATGATCTGTATAAAAATGGCCTTCAGCGCGCACGCTTTCTTCCGGCAATTGATCTGCTAAAGCGCAATTGTGAGATCGTTAACGTCGATTCCGGCATCGACTATCGGTTGCGAACGCTAGAACAGGCAGAAATCTTCCATTATCCAGCAAATGCCGCTGCTGAGAAGGCGCTAGAGGGAAGCTTTGAAAAAGTGGCGGGTAATAAGGGGAAGGCTGATGCCGCGCTGACCATCAACAACCGCACACTGAACGCTAAGCGGCTATGTGAAGGCGTGGTCTGGTTCACATTCAGCGCCTTGTGTGATGGTCCGAGAAGCCAGAATGACTATATAGAGCTCTCGCGGGAGTACCATACCGTGTTGGTATCAGAAGTACCTGTGATGGGGGGAGACAATGCCGACCAGGCTCGTCGTTTCATCAATCTGGTCGATGAGTTTTATGATCGTGGCGTCAAGCTGTTGATGACGGCTGAAGCTGCGCCCGAAAACCTTTATACCGGCGGTGATCTGGCATTTGAATTCGAGCGTACCTTGTCTCGTCTTCAGGAAATGCAATCGCATGAATATCTGGCGCTGCCGCATAAACCCTGATTTATTTTACTGTGCGTCTTAACTTGCCTTGATTGGGCTTGTATAATGCGCGCTCGCTCGATGTTGGCCTGGGTTTTTTGATTCAGGGCAACCAAGAAAAATAGGGATTGGTTTCAAGGCATTTGCTTTTTTCCAAGCCTGAAACCCGACTGAGGTGATTTCACTCATGAAGACGTTCAGCGCCAAATCGCAGACCGTCCAGCGCGACTGGTTCGTTGTCGACGCGACCGACAAGACTCTCGGCCGTCTGGCGACAGAACTTGCCCGTCGTCTGCGTGGTAAGCACAAAGCAGAATACACGCCTCACGTTGATACTGGTGATTACATCATCGTTATTAACGCTGAGAAAGTACGTGTTACTGGCAATAAGGCTGCGGCCAAGAATTACTATCGCCATACCGGTTATCCGGGTGGTCTGCGTTCCATGACCTTCGAACAGATGATCGACCACGCTCCGCAGCGCGTCATCGAGTTCGCCGTCAAGGGTATGCTGCCGAAAGGCCCCCTGGGGCGTGCCATGCATTCCAAGCTCAAGGTCTATGCAGGCTCCGAGCATCCGCATGCCGCACAGCAGCCGCAAGAACTGAACATCTGAAGGAAGGTCTATCATGGCACAGCAGTATTACGGTACCGGTCGCCGCAAAACCTCAACGGCTCGTGTTTTTCTCAAGCCGGGTAGCGGTAAGATCACTGTCAATAAGCGTGAACTGAACGAATACTTCGGTCGCGTTACCGCTCAGATGGTAGTACGTCAGCCGCTTGAACTGACCGACACCACCGAGCAGTTCGATATCTATGTCACCGTCCAGGGTGGTGGTGGTTCCGCTCAGGCTGGCGCTATTCGTCACGGCATTACACGTGCTCTGATGGAATACAACGAAACGCTGCGCAAGCCGCTTCGTGACGCCGGCTACGTAACGCGTGATGCGCGTATGGTTGAACGTAAGAAAGTGGGTCTGCGTAAAGCACGTCGTCGTCCGCAGTTCTCCAAGCGTTAAGTTCTGCGTATCGACATCAGAACGCCCGGGTGCGATTGCCCCGGGCGTTTTTTGTCGTGAGCACAGGCGTGTAAAGTAAGTGTCGTCGCAGTATCGGATATATAACTAGATACCAGAAGACGATTCATACAGATATGACCATAATTATAGGACTGCGCCAGTTGTCTTATGCATGAAGATGACGTCATGCTGAGATTGGCTGCATTTGCCTATATTGCCCACTAGCTGAAGAGCTCGTGCTATCATTTTGGCTCGAATTGATACGAGGAAAGTTTCATGGGAGTTGTGGCCAAGCGGTCGTCTATGACGTTCTATTCCGGTAGCGACGATCATTACAGCCATCGTGTAAGGATCGTCCTCGCTGAAAAGGGTGTATCAGTCGATATAGTAGAAGTGTCGGGAGATAATGCCCCCAGCGAGCTTGCCGACCTCAACCCCTATAACAGTGTCCCCACGCTGCTTGATCGCGATCTTGTACTTTATGAGTCCAAGGTCATGATGGAGTATCTCGATGAGCGTTTTCCGCATCCGCCGCTGTTGCCGGTCTATCCTGTTGCGCGAGCACAGAGCCGCCTGTGGATGCACCGCATCGAGCATGAATGGTGCACAAAGGTAACGACGATTCTCGACGCGAACGCGACGAAGAAGGAGATCGAGCAGGCGCGTAAAGAACTTCGCGAGAGCATGATCGGCATTAGTCCTATTTTCGAGGATCTGCCGTTTTTCATGACGGAAGAGTTCTCCCTTGTCGATTGCTGTATCGCGCCCATCCTGTGGCGTTTGCCAAGTTTGGGTATTGACCTGCCTGAAAAGCAGGTCAAGCCATTACAGGCTTACATGGAGCGCTTGTTTTCGCGGGATTCGTTTCGTGCCTCGCTGCTTGAAGCGGAACGCGAGTTGCGTGCCTGAAGTAGGGCAGATTGTCATATAGAACTACTACGTCGCGCGGCCTCATGTGTCGCGCGTTTCTTTTTCAGACAGCGAAAGGTGTAGCGATGCTTTCCAGCCGTCCTTATTTAACTCGTGCGCTTTATCAATGGCTGCTGGATAACGACAACACGCCATACATTGTCGTTGATGCCGAGCAGCCAGGCGTTATCGTACCGACCCAATTTATTCAAAATGGGCAGATTGTCTTGAATATCGCACCAGGTGCGGTACGTGATCTGTACATGGAAAATGACATGATCGCTTTCAATGCGCGCTTTAGCGGTCAGCCAATGCAGGTTGAGGTTCCTATCAATGCGCTGATCGCGATCTACTCGCGAGAGAACGGCGTAGGCATGGTTTTTGGCCATGAGCCCATCATGCCAGGTATGGAAGAAGATGCAGATGTCGTTGATGACAGCGATGAAGAAAAAGGCGGGGTAAAGCTAGAGTCTGTCGACAAGAGCGAAAGCGAAGCGTCTGCTGAGCCCGAAAATGAAAGTCAGAAGGAAGAGCGCCCCAGTAAAGGACGGCCTTCCTTGCGCGTCATCAAGTGATTGGACCGGATTCGACCGGCTTCACTGAGTGTATTCGAATACTTTGACGACCTTTTGCACGCCGCCTACCTGGGCGGCCGTGTTGACCACATTTTGCACTTCATAATCATGCAGGATCCCCATCAAGTACACGACATTGTTTTCAGTGACGACATTGACTCGGTCACTGTCGATGGTGTTGCTGGTCACGAAGTTGGTCGTGATACGTGTCGTCAGCCAGGAGTCGCGCAATCGCTGTGTCGTTGAGGTATTGGCCGCTACCGATAAGGCATTGTGTACCTTGCGAACATTGGCGGTATTACGTGCGATCTGCTCGGCCTTGTCCTTGAGTTCTTGGCTGGGCACCTGACCCGAGAGCAGAACATAGCCGTTCCAGGCGTCAACATTGACATGGGCATCGTTGAAACGCGCATCTCTACTGCCAAGCGTCTGGAATATGGTCGAACGAATGGTGCTGTCTTGCGCCGCCGCACTTTCCGTACGCACGCCACTGTTTGGTTGGCTACTGCCAGAAAAGCTGGCGCATCCGCTGGTTGCAAGCACGAGACCGAGTAGCGCCAGACTGAAATATGATTTAAGCATGATAATCACTCGTTGCTGCCAAAAAGCTGATAGTCGATCAAATCACAAAGACAATGAATGACCAGTAGATGGACCTCTTGAATCCGTGCCGTGGAGGTGGCTGGTATGCGGATTTCACAGTCTTCCTGGCCGAGTAGCGAGGCCATGTTTCCCCCGTCACGTCCTGTTAGTGCCACAACGCTCATCTCACGGTCGTGGGCAGCCTGGATCGCCTGGATAATATTGGCAGAGTTACCGCTGGTTGAAATAGCTAACAGAATATCGCCAGGCTGACCCAATGCGCGAATCTGTTTCGAAAATATATCGTTGTAACTGTAGTCATTGGCAATTGAGGTCAATGTCGACGTGTCGGTAGTCAATGCCAGCGCAGGAAGGCTAGGACGTTCACGTTCAAAGCGGTTGAGCAATTCCGAAGAGAAGTGCTGACTATCTCCAGCGCTACCCCCATTGCCGCAGGACAGGATCTTGCCGTCATTGATCAAGCTTTGCACCATCATCTGGCTGGCGGCCTCAATGAAGGGAGGCAGCACTTCGCTCGCGTAAGTCTTGGCATCGATACTGGCGTTGAAATGATCGAGAATGCGCGATTGAAAATCCATGATTGCTCTAAACAGTAAATAGGAAAAGCTGCGTTTCGATGCTGTTCATATGATTAGCGTCAGCCGCGACGGCTATGGCGCATTAAAAGGCATCGAAGGCGGATTTTATCCAGGTGAATTCGAGTGCTGAAAGGTGGCCGGTCACGCCCACGACGTCGAAGCGACACGAGCATGATAGCCGGTTATTGGCAAGATAAAAACGCGCTGCCTTGATCAGGCGGCGCTGCTTGGTCACTGTCACGGTTTCAAGCGGGGAACCATAGCGCGTGGTGGCACGGTAACGTACTTCGACAAAAACCAGCGTTTCGCCATCACGCATGATCAGGTCTATCTCACCGCCTCGAGCATGCTGATTACGTGCGATTTCTGTAAGCCCTTGTGCCGTGAGCCAGTGTGCGGTCAGGACTTCGATGTCCTGACCGCGGCGACGCTTTTCACTGGGTAGCATCGCTTATTGCTGCCCAGCAGATCCGGCAGAAATATTGCTTGTTGCCGTAATGCTGGGGGGCTGGGGAATGCCATCGCGAAACTCTGCCCACGGTAGCGTACGACGAATACGTCTATTGCTCTCGTTTTTGAGCATGCCGGTTGCGCCGTAAAGTTCGCTGCCGGGCACGGCATTAAGAATGGGTAGCCGACGTGCCAGTTCGTAAGCATCGACACCCATGGCATGCAGTTTCAACAAGGACGCTTGATCGTTGTTCGCGAAGTGCTGATAGGTGACCGAGAAAGGTAGCGCATCGGTGCCGCCCACGGCAGCGTCGGGAATCTGCCATGGAATATCGCAGAACAGCACACCGTTCAGATCGTGATCGAGGCGTGGTTGAGGCTGACCATCGTAAAGGTGCGACGTGCCATAAATGGGAAGATTGCTGGCGTAATAGTAATCCAGCGTGGGTGGCACCTGACGTGCATAGTTGGGCAGCGCAAGCAGAAACAGCATATCGATGTTGCGTGTCGCGTTGCGGCTGCCGGCGCTACTGCCCAGAAGGGACTTTACCGAGGATGCGACAGCTGCCTTGGGATCATAAATAACAACGTTGCCGACGCTGCCGCCTTCGTACTGCCATTGTGTTCGGAAGGCATCAAGTACGCGAGAGCCCCAGTCGTTATCAGGCACCATGATACCTGCGCTTCGATGCCCATCAAGATAGGCGCGGTGGGCCGCCTGGCGTGCTTCATCTTCGGCCGACAGGCCATACTGGAACAGATTGTTGGCACTGTTATCGGCATGCGTGCCGTAGTTCAGTGCCAGCGTCGGGATGGGGACGTTACTGCGCATCTCAAGCTGCGATACCTTGTCCTTGTCGAGTGGGCCAATCGCGACTTGGGCACCTTCCATCATCGCTTGAGCGTAAAGCGCGTCGATGTCACCCCCAGTGGTGTCATAAAACATGATCTGAGGTGCTGACTCGCCCTGGTTGGCAGCATCGTTGCTGCGAGCGCGAATACCTTCACGGATGGCATCGGCAACAGACTGAAGAGGCCCGCTTTCAGGGAGGAATACGGCTATTTGATGGACTTCCTGACCTTGCAGATCCTGCAGTGCGCTAAGCTCCTGAGGTAGGCGCTGCGAGGCGGGATGATTGCGATGGCTCGCCTGCCAACCGCGTACTGCATTAAACAGTCCGGCGATATCACTGTCGCGCTCACGGCGTAAGTTAGCCAGATCGACCCAGCCAGAGGCCAGTGAGCCGCCTCGACGGGCAACCTCATCGAGCTGTTGGGGGCTCAGACGGGTAAGCTGACGCCAGATATCATCGTTGAGTCCAAGATCACCGCTGTCGCCTTGCAATTGGATCAGCGTAATTGCCGCATCCAGGCCATGGCCTAGCATGGCCTGTGCCAAGCCACGGCGCTTGCGCAGTTCATTACGCTCATCACTGGAAAGCGCTACGTTTTGATCAAGTACCTGAGTGGCGTTAAAGGCGCGCTGGCCGTCTTCCTGTGCAAGTGCCAGGCGCGTTGTCAGTAACGCCCACTGGCCTTTGCTCTCGGCAGGTAAGGATTTCTCGTCAAGCGTGTCGAGAATTTGCAGTGCCTGCGCATTATCGCCCTGGCGTGCTAGGATGTCGGCCGCATGAAGGCGGGTCTGCGCAGCCTCGCTACCTTGCTGTTGCTGGGCCTGGGTAAGCAGTTCTTGCGGAGAAGGACCGGAGAAACGGTCGACGATTGATTGGCCTGCGCAGCCGCTCAGAATGAATGCGGCCAATGTTATGCCAGTCAAACGCCGCAACGAATTGCGCATGAGTCGTGTTCCTTGTCAGCCTTGATCCATGACGGCGTGATTGTTCCGCCAGTCCTGTTTTCGAATCCGGTCATGTCTTTTACATACCGGAAACCTCGTCACTAGTTATCGGATGGTCAAATGACCGAGTCACGTGAAGGCGCATTGTACGTGGTTGCCACACCGATTGGTAACCTTGAGGATCTGTCTCAACGCGCCATCAAGATATTGTCCCAGGCGGATCTCATCGCTGCTGAGGATACCCGCCATAGCGCACGGCTGCTCGATCACCTAGGCGTGAGAGTGCCAATGCTGTCCTTGCATGAGCATAACGAAGCGGGGCGTATTGAACGGCTGCGTGCTGCAGTAATGGCAGGGCAGCGTGTGGCATTAATCAGCGATGCGGGGACACCACTGATCTCCGATCCTGGTTATCGTGTGGTAAAGGCGCTACGTGAGGTTCAACTGAATGTCATTCCTGTTCCTGGGCCATGTGCACTGATTGCCGCCCTGTCCGCTGCAGGCCTGCCAACAGAGCGGTTTCGCTTTGAAGGCTTTCTTCCCGCTAAGGAAGGCGCAAGGCGCCAGCGTCTTGAGGCGCTTGTCACCGATGAGGCGACCCTCGTCTTTTATGAGTCGCCCCATCGTATTCATGCGCTATTGAAAGATATCGATGCGGTTATGGCAGAACGTCGGATTGTGCTGGCCCGGGAGTTGACCAAAACCTTCGAAACCTTTCTCGATGATACTCCACGGGCACTACTGGCAAGGCTTGAGAGTGATCCCAATCAGGCTCGAGGAGAGTTCGTTGTCATGATCGCTGGTGCTCCGGCGCGGGAGCAGGAAGAAAGTACAACGGTTGAATCGGAAATGCTGTTGGATGCATTGATGGAAGAAGGCGTTGGCGTCAAGCAGGCGGCCAATATTGCGGCGCGTATTTTAGGCGGCCGCAAGAAGCAGTGGTACCAGCGATTACTGGATCGACGTGAGAATGGTTGAGGGCAGGCTGGGGCACTGGTATTCTTGCGCGCTTGGGAGTCGGCCGGACAGTCGCTGCCGGATTTTAATCCGGGAGAGGAAAGTCCGGGCTCCATAGGGCAGAGTGCCAGGTAACGCCTGGGCGGCGTGAGCCGACGGAAAGTGCAGCAGAGAGTAGACCGCCTAAGCAGCTTAGGCTGCCGGCAAGGGTGAAAGGGTGCGGTAAGAGCGCACCGCGCGACTGGTAACAGTTCGTGGCATGGTAAACCCCACTCGGAGCAAGACCAAATAGGAACCCATTGGTGTGGCCCGCACTTGGGTTCGGGTAGGTTGCTTGAGGCGTATGGTGACATGCGTCCTAGAGGAATGACTGTCCTCGACAGAACCCGGCTTACAGGCCGACTCCCTCCTAATTTCTTACCGCTCATGTAGCCAGCCAGTATCGAGTATCGAATGTCCCCAACGTCACGCGTCCGTGAAAGCCATATGCACAAGAGCGTCCTGCTCGAGGGCGCGATTGAGGCCTTGATACACGACCGCGATGGTCATTATCTTGACGGCACTTTCGGGCGAGGCGGTCACTCGCGAGAGGTGTTGAACCGTCTCAGCGAGCGCGGACGCTTATTGGCCATCGATCGCGATCCTGAAGCTATTGCCGCTGCTGCAGCTATTGACGATCCTCGTTTTCATATAGAGCGCGCGCCTTTTTCGACACTAGGTGACATCGCCAAGCGTCATGGCTTGCATGGCCAGCTTTCCGGCGTGTTGCTCGATATCGGCGTATCCTCACCGCAGCTCGATGACGGCGCGCGCGGTTTCAGTTTCTTGCGTGACGGCCCTCTCGATATGCGTATGGACCCCGACTCAGGCGAGAGTGCTGCGCAATGGCTCAATCATGCCAAGGAAGCCGATATTGCCAGTGTCTTCAAGACTTATGGCGAGGAACGTTACGCCAAGCGCCTGGCGCGCGCGGTGATCGAACGGCGCAGCGAGCGTCCCATTACCCACACCCGTGAGCTGGCTGAGCTGCTGAAAACCGCACATCCCGCCTGGGAGAAAGGCAAGCATCCGGCAACGCGCGCCTTTCAAGCGATGCGTATCTATCTCAATGACGAGCTGGGCCAGCTCGAGACGGCGTTGGATGAAGCATTGGAAGCCTTGGCTGTAGGCGGTCGACTGGTGGTGATCAGCTTTCATTCGCTTGAGGATCGGATCGTTAAACGCTTCATTCGTGACAAGGCGAGAGGCGATATGCATTTGCCTCGTCATATGCCGGTGCGTGAGGACCAACTCAACAAGCGCTTGAAAGCTATCGGCAAGGCGCAGCGTCCCGGCGAGGCCGAAGTCGATGCCAATCCACGTGCACGCAGTGCCGTTATGCGCGTTGCGCAGAAGCTTGCTTGAGGCATGGCTATGGCTAGTAATGGACGGGGTCGGAAGCAGCACACGGGGCAGTGGCCGGCCAAGCTAAGCTTCAGGGCGACTCACTTGAGTGTGTTGATCCTATTGATAATAGTGTTGGCCTCTGCATTTGCAGTGGTGACCAGTGCCCACCAGACGCGTGTGCAATATGCGCGTCTGCAGCAGATGGAGCGCGAACACGACCAGTTGCAAACGGTATGGAGTCGACTGCTGTTGGAAGAAAGCACCTGGTCGGCGCCTTCGCGCATCGAAGAGCTTGCTCGCGATAAACTCGAAATGCATGTGCCCGATGTCGGTGATACCAAGGTGATTCGTCCATGAGTCGTTACGACGACGGTCCACACTCTGACGAGGTGCCATCCACTAAAGCCATCCAATCGCGTGCGCTTCCTCCTTGGCGCTACCGCTTCATGCTTATCGTGATCCTGGCGGCATTGATGGTACTGGTGGGGCGTATCATTGATCTGCAGGTACTCGATCATAAGTTTCTGCAGGGGCAGGGCGATGCACGGACGTTGCGGGTCGAGAGCATCGATGCCCATCGCGGTATGATCACTGATCGGGAAGGTGAACCATTGGCGATTTCGACCCCCGTCGTCACGCTATGGGCCAACCCCAAGGAGCTGCCTGACGATCGTGTACAATTGACCATGCTCGCCAAGGCGCTAAAGGAAGACCCTACCACTTTTATCGATCGCGTCGATCGTTATCGTGACAAAGGCTTCATGTATTTGAAGCGTCAGGTCACGCCTGAGCCAGCGCAGGCGGTGCTTGATCTACAAATAGCCGGTGTTTACGGCAAGCATGAGTACAAGCGTTACTATCCGGCCGGTGAGGTCGCCTCGCAGGTGCTCGGGGTAACCAATATCGATGATCATGGCCAGGAAGGCCTTGAGCTTGCCTATGACAAGTATCTTTCCGGCGTGCCGGGTAAGCGTCGGGTGTTGAAGGATCGAAAGGGGCGATTGGTACGTGATCTGCATTTGATCAAGGAGGCGCGTCCGGGCGGCGATCTACAGCTTTCCATCAATTTGCGTCTGCAGTATATGGCCTATCGTGAGCTCAAGGCCGCGGTTCAAGAGCATCATGCCGATGCCGGTACCCTGGTGATGATGGATGCCCATACCGGTGAAGTGCTGGCGATGGCCAACCTACCTTCCTATAACCCCAATAATCGCGCCAACATGGATATCGCCGGGTTACGTAATCGGGCGATCACCGATGCGTTTGAGCCGGGCTCGGTAGTCAAGCCGCTGGCCATGACAGCGGGATTGGCGTCAGGCAAGTTCACACCAGACACGGTCATTGACACTTCACCGGGCTGGATGCGCCTCGATGGTTATACCATTCGTGATATTCGCAATTTCGGCAAATTGACGATGACCGGCATCATCACTAAATCATCAAACATTGGCATGACGCATATGGCGCTTGCGCTACCCGATGATGCGGTCTGGAATCAATATGACAAGCTCGGCCTGGGCCATGCGCCGGGGTTGGGGTTTCCCGGTGAAACAACGGGAAGCTTGCCGCCGCCTTACCACTGGTCAAAAGCCAAGCGTGCCACCATCGCCTACGGTTATGGTCTGTCAGTATCAGCCGTGCAGTTGGCGAGTGCCTATACCGCACTGACTAACGATGGCAAGCGTGTGCCGCCAACGCTTTTAAAAGTCGACAAGCCGCCTGAGGGGGATCAGATCGTTTCGCCTGAGATTGCCCATAGCGTGCTGGAGATGATGGAAACGGTCGTCGGGCCTTACGGCGGCGGAAGCCGCGCAGCCATAGAAGGATACCGCGTCGCGGGGAAAACCGGTACGGTGCGTAAGGTACTGACTACCGGTTATCAGACCGAGGCGTATCGCTCCAATTTCGTCGGTATCGCTCCGGTGACCGATCCGCGCATCATTACGGTGATCTCGATCGACAACGCCAAGGGTGAAGAGTATTACGGTGGCCTGGTTGCCGCGCCCATCTTTGCCCGTGTTGCCGGTAAGGCGCTACGGCTACTTGATGTGCCTCCCGATGAGCAGACTCACGGGAAATGGGAGTCGCCCAAAGAGCAGGTCAAGGAAGCGGAAGCGGCCAATGATGTTGCGGAGTCAATAGAATGAATGATGTTCTGCAAGGAGCGCATCTGCGCCATGTTCTTGACGCTTTATGGCCGGGGCGTGTCTGGCCTGAACTTCGTAGCCATTTGAATCTACACCTTGACTCGCGCCGGATTGTAGCAGGCGATGTATTTATCGCTATTCCAGGTACACGTCAGGATGGCCGTGACTATATTGATGCGGCGCTTGCGTCAGGTGCAGCTTTGGTGCTGGCGCAGGCGCCTTATCCAAGCACAGACTCGCGCGTTATGGTGAGTGATGACGTCAAGTCGTGTCTTGGAGAGTTAGCCCATCAAGCGTTTGCTGTGCCTGAGTCGCTTGCGCAAATCGCAGTGACCGGTACCAATGGCAAGAGTTCAGTGACCCATTACCTTGCAGAACTTTCACAGCGGCTGAATCATCCTGCCGGGCTTATCGGTACATTAGGGTGTGGACGCCTTGGCGCATTGACCGATACGGGCCTGACGACGCCGGATGCAGTAGGTGTGCAGCGGGCGTTGCGCATGCTCGCTGATCAGCAATGTGAGCGTGTGGCAATGGAGGCATCATCCCATGCGCTCGATCAGGGGCGGCTTGATGGTTGCCATATCCGAGCGGCAGTGTTTACCAATCTCACCCGTGATCATCTTGATTATCACGGCAGCATGAGTGCCTATGCGGCGTCAAAGGCGCGCCTTTTTCAGCGTGATGAGCTTGAAGTTGCGATTGTTAATGCCCAGGACCCGCTGGCCCGTTTGATGACGGCCGGCGTCAGGTCGCATGTGAAGGTGGTGTCTGTGGGACGTGACGCTACCTGTGAGTTCCGCATTAAGCGGTGGCGGGCTGAGTCTGATGGTCAAAGCGCCGTGATCAAAACGCCGGAAGGTGAGAGGACTCTCACGCTTGCGTTAATGGGCCGTTTCAACCTAGATAATGTGCTCCTGGCGATAGCGACACTTTATGCGTTAGGCGATAGCCTCGATGCCCTGTGGCAAGCGGCTGCAACGCTCACGCCTGTCCCCGGACGCATGCAGCGACTCAAGCGAGCAGGGTGCCCGGTAGTGGTAGTGGATTATGCCCATACCCCTAATGCGCTTGAGAATGCGCTCGTCGCGCTTAAAGCGCATGTTCCCGGTCGACTATGGTGTGTCGTGGGGTGCGGTGGCGATCGTGATCGTGGCAAACGTCCGGTGATGGCCAGCATCGCAGAGCAGCATGCTGATGATGTTGTGATTACCGATGATAATCCGCGTAGTGAATCCCCAGAGGACATTCGGGCCGAGCTGCAGGCCGGACTGAATGACCCGGCGCGGGCCTTGAATATAGAAGGACGCAGTGTGGCCATTGAAACTGTGATCACACGTGCGAACGCTGACGATGTGATCCTGATTGCTGGCAAAGGGCATGAAACCTACCAGGAAATCGCTGGCGTACGTCACCCATTCTCTGATGTTGAGATCGCCCTGCAGGCGCTGGAGACGCGCGATGTCTGAATCGCTTGGTCAGATTGCTGCAACGCTGGGGGTTGCTCAGCCGCCGCAAACGTTGGAAGTCAAACGCATCGTTACCGATACGCGCATTCTGGAGCCGGGTGACTTGTTTCTGGCGCTGCGGGGTGAACGTTTCGATGGTCATGATTATCTGAGCGTTGCACGTGAGCGCGGGGCGGTGGCGGCAGTTGTCGATCAGCTGCAGGACGATGCGCTTGTTCAGCTTGAAGTGGCTGATACTCGCCTTGCGTTGGGCCTGCTCGCGCGGGCTCGGCGGTTGGCTTGGAACGGACGACTCGCAGCGATTACCGGTAATAGCGGCAAGACATCGGTCAAGGCGATGCTGGCGTCGATATGTGCTCAGCATGTCGGTATGGAACATACGCTTGCCACGCAAGGTAATCTCAACAACGATATAGGCGCACCGCTGACTCTGTTAGGGCTTCAGCCGCAACATCGTTATGCCGTGGTCGAGCTTGGGGCCAACCATTTGGGTGAAATTGCCTGGACTGCGTCACTGGCGCGTCCCGATGTGGCGGTTATCACCAATGTGACGGATGCTCACGTGGGGGAATTCGGCGGCTCGGGGCACATCGCTCAGGCGAAGGGGGAAATTCTTGCTGGGTTAGGGGCCGATGGCGTGGCGGTGCTCAACCGTGACGATCGCTACTTTCCCGTGTGGCAAGCACTTGCCGGGAGTGCGCAGGTGCTGGATTTCAGCCTGCAGGAAGCGGCTTGCGTGACGGTCAATGACTTGGCGGGCGATGAACTAGGGCGCTATGCTTTCACGCTTGTCTTGAATGGAGAGCATGCTGGCCATGTTCAGCTTAGGCTGTTGGGGTTGCACAATGTTCGCAATGCCTTGGCAGCGGCGGCGGCGGCACACGCGCTGGGGATTCCTGATGAGGCAATCGTGGCGGGGCTCACGGCCTGTGATGGTGTGCCGGGGCGCCTGACATTGCTGGCAGGCATTAATCAGTCGCGGTTGCTGGATGATTCTTATAATGCCAATCCAGGCGCAGTAAAGGCTGCACTTGAAGCATTGGCGACATTACCATCGCCTCGCTGGTGTTTTCTTGGTGCGATGGGGGAGTTGGGCGATGATACGGCGCGTCTGCACGCTGAGATCGGCCGGCATGCACGGGAACTGAAGATCGATTTTTTAGGCACCTTAGGTGAAAACGCACGACCAGCGGCCGAGGCGTTTGGCTTACAGGGGCATCACTTTGACGATTGGGCATCGCTTCTGGCGTATGCCCGATATCACGTACCCGTTAACGCCAGTGTACTGGTCAAGGGGTCGCGCAGTGCCGGTATGGAAAGACTTGTAACCGAGCTGCGTGCAGATACTAACTAGGTGAACGCGATACATGTTGCTCTTTCTCGCCGAATTGCTGGCACAACTCCAAAGCGCCTTCAGCGTCTTCAGCTATCTTACTCTGCGCATGATTCTGGCCACGCTAACAGCATTATTGCTGTGCCTGATTATTGGCCCTTACATGATTCAGCGGCTGGTTGAACGCCAGATCGGGCAGGCTATTCGTAATGACGGTCCTCAGTCACATCTTTCCAAAGCCGGTACGCCGACTATGGGTGGGGCGATGATTCTGGTCTCGATTGCCATCGCGACGTTGTTGTGGGGTGATCTGCGCAGTCACTATGTCTGGTTGGTCCTGCTGGTTACGCTTGGCTTTGGTGCGGTTGGCTGGGTGGATGATTACCGTAAGGTGGTCGAAAAGAATCCGCGTGGATTGCCGGCAAGATGGAAATATCTCTGGCAATCAGTCATCGGGCTCGTCGCAGCGTTCATCCTTTATATGACCGCTGCTGCGCCGGTTGAAACCAGCCTGATCGTGCCGCTGTTCAAGGATATTGTCATTCCGCTGGGCGGTTTCTATGTCGTCTTGACCTATTTCGTTATCGTAGGCAGCTCCAATGCCGTCAACCTGACCGATGGCCTCGATGGCCTGGCAATCATGCCCACCGTGTTGGTGGCGATGGGACTGGCTGTATTTGCCTATGCGAGTGGCAATGCCAATTTTGCGGCTTATTTGAATATCCCCTTTGTGCTTGGCGCCGGAGAGATGGCGGTATTCTGTGGGGCGATTATTGGTGCGGGGTTGGGCTTTCTGTGGTTCAACACCTATCCCGCCCAGGTGTTCATGGGCGATGTGGGGGCACTGGCGCTGGGAGCTGCGCTGGGGGTTGTCGCCGTGGTAGTGCGACAGGAAATTGTCCTGTTCATCATGGGTGGTGTGTTCGTCATGGAAACAGTGTCGGTCATTGTACAGGTTGCTTCTTTCAAGTTGACGGGCCGACGCGTTTTCAGAATGGCACCGCTGCATCATCATTTCGAGCTCAAGGGATGGCCTGAGCCCCGCGTTATTGTCCGTTTCTGGATCATCACCGTGGTTCTGGTACTGCTTGGTCTGGCGACGTTGAAGATCCGCTGACGCCATGAAGTGTATTCAGAAAGGTTACACGCTTGTTGTCGGGCTCGGTATTTCCGGGCGCGCCATCGCGCGCCATTTGTCTCGACTAGGGGTTCCCTTCAGCGTGGCAGATACGCGAAGTGCGCCGGCTGGGCTCGACGCTTTTTGCAGTGAATATCCCGATGTCGAGGTGCACTGTGGCGCGTTGACTGAGCTGGATCTCGATGGGGTTGGTGAAATTGTGCTTAGCCCCGGGGTCGATCCGCGTACACCGGGGCTTGAAACGGTACAAGCGCTTATCGTCGGCGAGATAGAGCTGTTCGTGCGCGCCTTAGGGCAGCGTCCACGTCCGGCTTCGCTGCTGGCCATTACCGGCTCGAATGCCAAATCCACGGTGACCACGTTGGTCGGTGAAATGGCACAGGAGGCTGGCATCAAGGTCGCTGTAGGCGGCAATCTTGGTACGCCTGCGCTTGATCTGCTTACTCTCCATCCCGATGCTGAATGCTTCGTTCTTGAGCTTTCCTCATTTCAACTGGAAACCACACGCCACCTTGGTGCCGATGTCGCCTGTTATCTCAACCTGAGTGAAGATCATCTCGACAGACATGACGGGATGGCGGCGTATGGCGCGGCGAAGCAGCGTATTTTTGTCGGTGCACGTTCCGCTGTGATTAACGGCGATGATGATCGGACATCGCCAGTCGATACCTTTGCCGGTACCGTAACGCGCTTTACTCTGAATGCGCCATCTGAAGGCGATTGGGGTATGGCAATGCGCGATGGGGAACTTTATCTGATGCGGGGCGACACGCCGCTAATGGCGATGCGTGAGGTGCGTCTTCAGGGACTGCATAATATTGCCAATGTGCTTGCTGCATTGGCAATCGGTAGTTGCATGCACTGGTCTCTTGAAGCGATGTGCCATGTTTTGACCCGCTTTGCCGGCTTGCCGCATCGCGCTGAGTTCGTGGCAGAGCGCGATGGCGTTTGTTGGATTAACGACTCCAAAGGTACCAATGTCGGTGCGACGCTGGCGGCAATAGAAGGGCTGGGGCCGACCTTGGCAGGAAAGCTGATCCTGCTGGCGGGTGGGTTGGGTAAAGGCGCTGATTTTGCACCATTGGCCGCATCACTGGGGCGTTATGCGCGCATAGCTGTGCTGTATGGCACCGATGCGGGCAGGATCGCCCAGGCGATAGAACATAATGTGCCGGTGCATCGTGTGGACACGCTAGTTCAGGCCATGCAGTATGCCCATGGTGTCGCTCATGCTGGCGATTGTGTGCTGCTTTCTCCAGCCTGTGCAAGTCTCGATCAGTTCAGCAACTACGAGGCTCGGGGCGAGGCTTTTCGAGCCTGGGTGCAGGCATGTGAGGATAAGGCATGAAGTCCTGGGATCAACTTTTTTCCAGTCCTCGTTTTTCTACGGCGCGCCACGCGCTTGATGGCTGGCTTTTGACGGCAAGTATTGCTTTGCTGTCAACCGGTTGGATCATGGTGACATCAGCGTCGAGTGAAATCGCCACGAGTCTGACCGGCAATCCTTATTATTTCAGCATTCGCCACGGTATTTTTGTATTAATAGCGTTGTGCTCCGCCATGGTGGTCATGCGTATTCCCATGACGTGGTGGCGAAACAATGGACCGGCATTGTTGCTTGTCGCCGCGATTTTGCTTGCAGCGGTGCTGATCGTTGGCCGTGATGTGAATGGCAGCAAGCGCTGGATTTCACTAGGTATAATTAATTTACAGGCCTCGGAAGTTGCCAAGCTCTGTCTTGTCATTTACATCAGCGGTTATCTTGAGCGTCATCTTGAACGTGTGCGTACCAGCTGGTGGGGCTTTCTGGCGCCTCTTTGTCTGACGTTCGGTCTTGGCGGTTTGATGATTCTTGAACCCGACTACGGGACGACGGTCGTCATGCTCGCGACCGTCATGGGTATGCTATTGCTGGCAGGGGCTTCGATGTGGCGCTTCATCCTGCTTGCGGGTGCCGTGATTGCGCTTGGTGCCTTCATCGCTATTGCCGAACCTTACCGTCTGCAGCGTATTACCAGTTTCCTTGATCCTTGGGCCAATCAGTACAGTTCCGGTTACCAGCTGACCCAAGCGCTGATTGCGTTTGGCCGCGGCGGCTGGCTTGGTCTTGGTCTCGGTAATAGTGTACAGAAGCTTTTTTATCTTCCTGAAGCTCATACTGATTTCGTTTTCTCGGTATTGGCAGAAGAGTTGGGGTTGCCGGGGGCGATCGGCGTTGTGTTGTTATTCGCCATTTTAGTTTTCCGGGCCTTTCGCATCGGTCGCAACGCCGAACTCGGCGGGAGATTGTTCGCAGCCTACACCTGCTACGGCATTGCATTGATCTTTGGTGCTCAGGCCTTTATCAATATCGCCGTCAATGCAGGTCTGCTGCCGACCAAAGGACTGACGTTGCCGCTGCTGAGTTATGGGGGCTCGAGCCTACTGGTTAGCGGTGCCATGGTTGGTCTGCTGCTGCGTGTTGATGGTGAAACCCGCAGTCGCCGGCGAGCAGCAGCTAAAGCACGTGCTAGCGAGCGTCGCATGCATATATCGCAGCAGGAGGCGCTCGATGGACAAGGGTAACCGTCAGCGGCGTGCATTGATCATGGCAGGCGGTACGGGCGGGCATGTTATTCCAGCCTTGTCGTTGGCAAAGGCGCTTCAGGCGCATGGGGTCGAGGTGCATTGGCTAGGAACGCCACGAGGGCTTGAAAATACTCTGGTGCCGCAGGCAGAACTACCGCTGCATCATATCAATGTAGTGGGCTTGAGAGGCAAAGGCGTGCTTGGCTGGCTAAAGGCACCGTTTAGGCTTTTGCGTGCCATCAATCAGGCCAGAAAGATTATTGATAAGCTCGACCCTGGCCTGGTAATCGGTATGGGCGGGTTCGCCAGCGGCCCGGGTGGGTTAGCGGCGTGGTTGATGAAACGACCGCTGGTTATCCATGAGCAGAATGCTGTGGCAGGCATGACCAATAAGATGCTGGCGCGTTTTGCCGCTCGCGTTTATGCCGCCTTTCCCTCAGCCTTTCCCGCTGAGCGTGGTGTTGAAGTGGTGGGCAATCCGGTACGCGACGAGATCGCTTTAGTCGGTCAGCCGCCGCGTAGCGCGCAACAGATGCGTGGACGCCCACTGCGGTTGCTTGTGGTCGGCGGCTCGCTTGGTGCCAAGGCGCTTAATGATTGCGTGCCACAGGCGCTGGCACTGTTGCCAGAGGATCTTCGCCCAGAGGTGCGTCATCAGGCCGGGCGAGATAAGGACGCGGCAACACGCGAGCGTTATGCCGCAGCTAGCATTAATGCTGAGATAAGCGCATTTATAGACGATATGGCAGCCGCCTATGACTGGGCCGACTTGATTGTGTGCCGCTCGGGTGCGCTGACCGTTGCCGAGCTGGCCGCTGCGGCAAAGCCTTCGATTCTGGTGCCGTTTCCCTTTGCCGTCGATGACCATCAACGGACCAATGCACGCTATTTGACCGATGCCGATGCCGCTCGGCTATTACCTCAAAACGAGATGAGTGCAGCGTATCTTGCCGACATGCTCAAGGCGCTGCTCAACCCAGAAACACTCGCCGCCATGGCGATACGCGCACGTGGCAAGGCCCGGCTCGACGCGATGGATATCATGGCGGCCGGCTGCATGGAGATAGGTTTTGCTTACTAGTACCCATTCGCGCAGAGGAATGCGTCGTATCAACCGTATCCATTTCGTCGGCATTGGCGGCTCTGGCATGTGCGGTATTGCTGAGGTGCTGAGCACGCAGGGGTTTGGCGTCAGCGGCAGCGATCTTAAGGAGTCCGCGGTCACGGCACATCTGCGCACCTGTGGTATTGAGGTGGCGATCGGTCATACCTCGGAAAATGCCTGTGGCGCCGATGTAGTAGTCGTTTCCAGTGCGGTTGATAGTAGCAATCCTGAAGTGGCATATGCGCAGGAGCATCGTATACCCGTTGTGCGGCGGGCAGAGATGCTGGCTGAGTTGATGCGTTTCAGACACGGCATTGCCGTAGCGGGCACGCATGGCAAGACGACCACCACAAGCTTGACCGCAACGCTTTTGGCCGAAGGCGGCCTCGATCCGACATTCGTGATCGGAGGGCGCTTGACCAGTGCCGGAACCAACGCGCGTCTGGGCGAGGGCGATTATCTCGTTGCTGAGGCGGATGAATCAGACGCTTCCTTCCTGCATCTGCAGCCAATGCTAGCCATCGTGACCAATATCGATGCCGATCATATGGCGACGTATGAAGGGGATTTCTCTCGCCTGCAGGATACCTTTCTTGAATTCCTGCATAATCTGCCATTCTACGGTCTGGCGATCCTGTGTCTCGATGATCCGGTACTTCGCAGCCTGCTGCCCCGTGTCCAGCGTCAGTTTGTGACTTATGGCTTTGATCAAGATGCTGATTACCGTATAGAGGAATTCCGACAGGAGGGCGGTGAGATCCGCTTTACCGCGGTACGTCCGGCGGGTCATGCCAATCTGGATATCTCATTGAATATGCCTGGGCAACATAATGCCCTGAATGCCCTTGCGGCCATAGCGGTAGCTACCGATGCCGGTGTCAGCGATCAAGCCATCGTCCGGGCGCTTGCGAGCTTTGCTGGGGTTGGGCGTCGTTTCCAAGTGCACGGCCATTATGCTCTGCCCAAGGGGGAAATGACCGCTTCACCCGAGGGCGGCTCTGTGATGCTGGTTGATGATTATGGTCATCATCCCCGCGAAGTCGAGATGGTGATTCGTGCCGTGCGCGAGGGATGGCCGGAGCGCCGGCTGGTGATGATCTATCAACCCCACCGTTACTCGCGTACGCATGATCTGTATGAGGACTTCGTGCGTGTGCTCTCCGGTGTTGATACGCTGCTGTTGCTTGATATCTATAGCGCGGGTGAAGTGCCTATTCCCGGCGCAGATGGCCGTACTCTGGCCGGTTCGATTCGTCAGCGGGGTCAAGTGGACCCGTTGTTTGTCGAAAGCAAGCAAGCGCTGCCTATGCTGTTGGGCAATGTGTTGCGTGATGGCGATATCCTGATTACCCAGGGGGCAGGTGACATTGGGGGAATCAGTGTGGCATTGGCAACGAGTCAACTCGATATGGAAAAGGTGACGCTGACATGATTTCTACGCCTGCCGAAAAAAGGGATTTCGGGCGTGTTGCGGTACTTCTGGGGGGCAATTCGGCTGAGCGGGAAGTATCACTACTCAGCGGCAATGCCGTACTGGCGGCGCTTAAGCGTCAGGGCGTCGACGCTGTAGGCTATGATCCGGCTGACGGAGGATTGGCGGGGCTTGAGCAGCTCGCGCCTGACCGGGTCTTTATTGCCCTGCATGGACGAGGCGGTGAGGATGGCACTCTGCAAGGTGCGCTCGAATTGCTGGGTATTCCTTACACTGGCAGTGGCGTACTGGGATCAGCCATCGGAATGGACAAGCAGCGTACCAAACTGCTTTGGCGGGCGTGCGAGTTGCCAACCCCTGAGAGTCTTGAGCTTCATGCTCATATGAATTGGCAGTCCGTTGTCGAGCGTCTTGGCTTGCCGCTAGTCGTCAAACCGGTTCATGAAGGATCAACGCTTGGGTTAAGCATCGTAAGCGATCCGGCTGCGTTGGAGCAGGCGTATCATGACTCCTGTCGTTTCGATACTGCCATTATGGCAGAGCGATTCATCAAAGGGCCGGAGTATACCGTAGCCATTTTAGGTGATCAGGTGCTGCCAGCGATCCGTGTCGAAGCAGTGAGTGGCTTCTACGACTACGAGGCCAAGTATTTCTCTGACGAAACACGTTATTTCTTGCCGAGCGGTCTTTCCGACTGGGAAGAGGAAGAGCTGGCTACTCTTTGCCGCAATGCGTTCGATGTTGTTGGGGCGAAGGGGTGGGGACGCCTCGATGTAATGCGTGACAGTGATGGCAAGTTCTGGTTGCTCGAAATCAATACTTCACCAGGGATGACCGATCATAGTCTCGTACCTCAGGCTGCAGCGCATGTGGGTATCAATTTCGATGCGCTAGTGCTGCGTATCCTCACTACCACTTTCGAGACTGACGTCGCGTCCTGACGAGAGCTTGCATGGCCAGTAGCACTTCCAATCGTTTGTTGGGCCTTATTCTGATCGTGGCGTTATTGGGCGCCGGTGGTCGGACGCTCTGGCTGTGGCTGGATAGACCCATTGAAACGGTCTCGATTCGCGGTGATCTGCACCATGTCAATGCGGCTTATTTACAGCGCCATCTTTCGCCTTTGATTCGCGGGCAGACGTGGCTATCTATCGATTTGGATCGTGTCCGCGATGAGGCGCGCGGGATCGATTGGATTCATGAAGCACGCGTTGCGCGCCATTGGCCTAACGCCTTAACGTTTGAACTTTATGAGCAGCGGCCAGTGGCGTGGTGGAATGATAATGAGTTGCTTAATAGTGATGGCGAACCTTTTAAAGTCGGCTCGATCATGAGTGTCGGGCGTCTGCCCAATCTTGCCGGGCCGCGCGGAAGCGGCTCTGAAGTTCTGGCTTATCTAGATAAGTTGCAGCGGACATTGGCACCGCTTGGTATGAAGGTGACCCAGCTTCGTCTCGAGCCGCGAGGCGCTTGGCGCTTTCAGGTCGATGACAATGTATGGGTCATGCTGGGAAGAAACGACGGTACGGATCGCCTGAAACGGTTCATTGCGGCTTGGCAGCGTGGGCTCAATAAGCAGGCTGAGCGTATCCGTTACATTGATTTACGTTATCCCAATGGCATTGCCGTTGCATGGCATGGTGAAACGTCGATGGCTGAAGATGCTGAAAAACAATAGAAATAGTTATTGCAGTACTTAACTAAGTAAATAGACGTTTTTTCACGTTATTTTATGCACGTTAATGGAATGGGGTATTTCTTTCGTGCATAAATGGCCGTATTCTCAGTGCTGTTTAAAGGCGTTTAATTGCCTTAAGTCGCTTACGTTTATCCGCTAATGCAATAGTTGTTAACGGAATAAACCAAGTCAATTTAATCCAGTGATTACCAAGGAGTAAGCCCGGCCTATGGCAGGACAATCCAACGCTTCCAATATGGTGGTCGGGCTGGATATCGGAACGTCTAAAGTCGTGGCGATCGTCGGTCAGCCAACCGATGACGGCGGGATAGAAATCGCTGGTATCGGTTCACACCCTTCGCGCGGTATGAAAAAGGGCGTAGTGATCAATATTGAATCTACCGTGCAGTCAATTCAGCGTGCGGTAGAGGAAGCCGAATTGATGGCTGGTTGCGATATCCACTCTGTCTTTGTTGGCATCGCCGGCAGCCATATCAGTTCGATGAACTCCGATGGTGTCGTCGCGATTAAAGAACGTGAAGTCACCCCTTCCGATATCGAGCGGGTCATTGATTCGGCCCGTGCCCGTGCCATTTCTGAGGGGCAACGTATCTTACACGTGCTTCCTCAGGAATATGCCATTGATACCCAAGAAGGTATCCGCGAGCCGCTCGGTATGTCTGGAGTAAGGCTCGAAGCACGCGTTCATCTAGTAACAGCGGCATTGAATGCTGTTCAGAATATTGAAAAGTGCGTACGCCGCTGCGGTCTTGAAGTTGACGACATTATTCTTGAACAGCTTGCATCAAGCCATGCCGTTCTGACTGAAGATGAACGAGAGCTGGGCGTTTGCATGGTCGATATCGGTGGCGGGACAACCGATATTGCTGTTTTCACGGAGGGTGCGATCCGTCATACGGCAGTGATTCCGATTGCTGGCGATCAGGTGACTAATGATATCGCCATGGCGCTGCGTACGCCGACCCAGTATGCTGAAGACATCAAGGTCAAATACGCCTGTGCATTGACACAACTTGCCAGTAGTGACGAGATGATCAAGGTGCCCAGTGTTGGTGATCGACCAGCACGTGATCTTTCTCGGCAGGCATTGGCCGAAGTGGTTGAGCCGCGATATGAAGAGCTGTTCACGCTTGTCCGTGAGGAGTTACGCCGCAGTGGATACGAAGATCTTGTCGCTGCAGGCGTTGTATTGACGGGAGGTACGTCCCGGATGGAAGGTGTCGTCGAACTTGCAGAAGAGATCTTTCATATGCCCGTACGTATCGCCTGCCCTCAGAACGTGCGTGGGCTTGCCGATGTTGTGCGCAACCCAATTTATTCAACAGGCGTAGGCTTGTTACTTTATGGTATGCGCCATTCCACGCGTATGCCTACTACGGTCCAGCCCCGTAGGGAAGAGCACGCGCGCCGCAGTTACCAGGATCGCCACCACTCGGAACGTCATTATTCCGAGGGGGTACCCTCCGCGCTGGAGCGGATTAAAGGCTGGTTCAAAGGAAATTTCTGATAAGACTGTGCGTAGAGCAGTCACAGGAGACGGGGCTTATGTTCGAGCTAGTAGATAACGCACCATCCAGCAGCGCAGTCATCAAGGTGATTGGCGTAGGTGGTGGTGGCGGTAATGCAGTCAACCACATGGTTGAGAGTAACATCGAAGGCGTTGAGTTCATCTGCGCCAACACCGATGCCCAGGCACTTAAACGTGTCGCTGCGAAAACTGTTTTACAATTAGGTAGCGAAATCACTAAAGGATTAGGTGCCGGTGCCAATCCCGAAGTGGGGCGTCAGGCCGCGATGGAAGATCGCGAGCGTATCGCTGAATTGCTGCAGGGCGCCGATATGGTGTTTATTACTGCCGGTATGGGCGGCGGTACGGGCACAGGTGGTGCGCCTGTCGTCGCACAGGTAGCCAAGGAGTTGGGCATTCTGACGGTGGCTGTGGTCACGCGTCCTTTCCCTTTTGAGGGGCCCAAACGACAGCGAGCAGCGGAAGAGGGCATGAAAGAGCTCTCCGAGCATGTCGATTCCCTGATCACCATTCCTAATGAAAAGCTGCTGACCGTATTAGGCAAGAACGCTAGCCTTCTGACAGCATTTAGCGCTGCAAATGATGTTCTGTTAGGCGCTGTGCAGGGGATTGCTGAGCTGATTACCAGTCCGGGTATTATCAACGTCGACTTTGCCGACGTGCGTACCGTGATGTCCGAGATGGGTATGGCGATGATGGGCACCGGTTCGGCCGTTGGCGAAAACCGGGCGCGTGAAGCCGCCGAGAAGGCGATTCGCAGCCCATTGTTGGAAGACATCGATCTCAACGGTGCACGTGGAATTCTGGTCAACATCACAGCGGGCCCCGACTTGTCTATTGGTGAGTTCAATGATGTTGGTGCAACGGTCCAGGAGTTTGCTTCCCAAGATGCAACGATCGTCGTCGGTACCGCGATCGATATGGACATGTCAGATGAGCTACGTGTTACGGTAGTCGCAGCTGGGCTTGATGGACGTGAAAAGAAAGTAGCGTCGCGTGAAACGCATGCTTCACGTTCGGAGTCGAACGATTATCGCAAGCTGCAGCAGCCGACCGTCATGCGTCAGCAGCAGGCGGCTAAAGAAAAAGAAGAAAACAAAGATAAGCGGCGTAAGACTCAAGAGCGGGAAGACTATCTCGATATTCCTGCGTTTCTACGTCGCCAGGCCGATTGAGTAGGGCGCGCAAGCGCCCTTATCTCGATTTGTTGAGAAATGGTAAATAATAAGGATTATGCTCAAATCGAACAGTGTTCGTTGTTGGGCACGCTGGGAGCTGATATCATGATAAATACTTGCTTGAATGCTTCCCTGCCAGGCACCAGCCTATGATTCGACAAAGAACTTTACAAAATACCATTCGTGCAACCGGTGTCGGTTTGCACTCTGGTAAAAAGGTGTATCTCACGCTGCGACCGGCGCCTGTCAATACAGGCATCATCTTCGTGAGAACAGACCTTGATCCCGTAGTGCAGATACCTGCACATCCGGAAAATGTCCATGACACTGTCATGTGTACAGCAGTGGCGGTCAATGATGTTCGTGTCGCTACCGTTGAACATTTGATGTCTGCGCTCGCGGGCTTAGGGATAGATAATGTCTATGTCGAGCTTAGTGCGCCTGAAGTGCCTATTATGGACGGTAGTGCTGGCCCTTTCGTCTTCTTGATTCAATCGGCGGGTATCGCTGAACAGGAAGCGGCCAAGAAGTTTATTCGCATAAAGCGCGAAATTTCTGTTTCAGATGGAGATAAGCACGCTTGTTTCCTGCCGTATAACGGTTTCAAGGTAAGTTTGGCGATCAATTTCAACCATCCTGTTTTTGAGCATCAAAAGCAGGCGGTCAGTGTCGATTTCTCGACGACTTCCTTTGTAAAGGAAGTCAGTCGTGCACGCACATTTGGTTTTATGCGTGACCTTGAGTACCTGCGTTCACAGAACCTTGCGCTTGGTGGCAGTCTCGATAACGCTATCGTTGTTGATGAATATCGCATCCTTAACGAAGATGGCCTGCGTTATGAAGATGAGTTTGTTCGTCATAAGGTGCTTGATGCCATAGGCGATCTTTACCAGTTGGGCCATAGCTTGATTGGTGAATTCCGCGGCTATAAGTCGGGTCATGGTCTCAATAATCAGCTGGTGCGTGCATTATTGCAGCAGCAGGAAGCATGGGAAATTGTGACATTCGAGAATACGGAGACCGCTCCGATCTCCTACTCGGCGCCAGCGATGGCCATGTAAAAGTTCTTGTCAGCATTCAAATTGCGCCGGCCTTGTGCCGGCGCATTTGTTTTCAAGGCTACCTGAAATGCTGCTGTTCATGGTTTGCAGGTTGAAAGCTGTATATTCTACAAGCTCAGTCTGGCTGTGATGATCTCGCCGCATGAGATGCCAGACGCTTCAGAGCCTTTTGTAGCTTTGGATCCTCAATATCCTTGGCGCACTCTTCTAACTGATGCGCGGCTTCAGTTGATAGTTGACGTGGCTTCTGTGGGGTAAAGCGCAGAGGTCGAATGGGGCGAACCTTGAAGGTTAATCCCATAATACTTTCAAAGGCGGGTAACTGACGTAGAAGCTCAAGCAGGCGGGCCTGTTCGAAGCGCAACCACGTGAGCCAAACGGCTCGGTCGGTAATGATGGTCAATCGTCCTTCATGATAACCACCGACAAAGACGTGCTCATGTAGCTCTGCAGGTAAATGGTCAATCAAGTGCCGTTGTGCCTGGGCCAGCAACTGGGCTTTATGCATCAATGAGGCGAGGCCAGTGCCTTTGTGAAGTGAGCCTTGCTGTAACAATAGAGCTGCGGACTGGGCGCGTCCGTGTTTAGCCTTTATACTCATGGGCTTGCCGCACGAAGGAATATCCAAGCAATCTATCATGAACGATGGATCTGATCACAGCATAACGAGTGCTAAAAAGCCTCGTTCAGCAAGACGTCACCGTACCCAGTGGTGGTTGGCCGGCCTGTTATTTGGCTGCCTGTGGCCTATGGGGCTGGTTCAGATTCGCGCTGATGGTTTTACTGAGCGCTTGGTACGGATATGCCTGCAGGCGCCGGAATCCATTCGCGTCATTTCCAGGCAGCGGCGCAAGCGGCCTGAGCGCCGATTCAAAAAGCCCATATTTGTACGTTGTCATCGCCAGCCTGTCGTTACCGGTTTCGGTCAGGCACGTATTACTGCAGAGGAGGATGTCCTGTCTCGTCGTGGACCACCGGTGAGATCGCTCTGTGGTGCATGAACGTAATCTTTTTAAGACAAAATGACAGGATTCTGTAATGTTAAATGCGTTGGTACGCAAAGTTATCGGTAGTAAGAACGAGCGTGAATTGAAGCGGATGCGCAAGGTCGTGACGCAGATCAACGCACTTGAAGCTGATTTTCAGGCCTTGGATGATCAGACGCTTCAGGCCAAGACCGCTGAATTCCGTGATCGGCTGAGTCAGGGTGAGTCAATCGATAAGCTGTTGCCCGAAGCGTTTGCCATGGTGCGTGAGGCGTCCAAGCGCGTCATGGGGATGCGTCAATTCGATGTACAGCTGATCGGTGGCATGACGCTGCATGAAGGCCGCATTGCCGAGATGAAAACCGGTGAGGGCAAGACCCTCATGTCAACGTTGGCGGTCTATCTCAATGCGTTGCCGGGACTTGGTGTGCACGTTGTTACCGTCAATGATTATCTTGCCAGCCGTGATGCCGCCTGGATGCGTCCACTGTATGAATATCTTGGCCTGACGGTAGGTGTCATCTATTCCGGACAGTCCCAGGCTGAAAAAAAGGCAGCCTATGCGGCTGACATTACATACGGCACCAATAACGAATACGGCTTTGATTACCTACGTGACAACATGGCGTTTTCGCTGGAAGACAAGGTCCAGCGTAAGCTGCACTTCGCCATCATCGACGAAGTCGATTCAATCTTGATTGACGAAGCGCGTACGCCGTTGATTATTTCCGGGCCGGTCGAAGAAAATATTGACCTTTACAAGGCCATAGATCATCTCTCCACTCAGTTGACGCGCTGCGAGGACCCGGAAGATCCCGAGAGCGGCGACTTCGTCATTGATGAAAAGCAAAAACAGGTCGAGCTGACCGAAAAGGGCCATCAACACGTCGAGAATTTAATGCGTGGTGCCGAGCTGCTGGCGGAGGAAGATTCTCTTTATGCTGCCCAGAATCTTGGCTTGCTGCACCATGTGCATTCGGCCCTGAGGGCACGTAATCTCTTCCAGCGTGATGTCGACTATATCGTCTCTAATGGCGAAGTCATCATTGTTGATGAACATACTGGGCGCACCATGCCCGGACGACGCTGGTCAGAAGGACTTCATCAAGCCGTCGAGGCCAAGGAAGGCGTCAATATTCAGAAGGAAAGCCAGACACTGGCATCGACGACTTTCCAGAACTACTTCCGCTTGTATGACAAACTCTCCGGCATGACCGGTACGGCCGATACTGAAGCGTTTGAGTTTCGCGAGATATATGGCCTTGATGTGCTGGTCATTCCGACCAACAGGCCACTCGCTCGTAAAGATATGAATGATCTGGTTTATCTTTCGACGGTCGAGAAATTTGAAGCGATCATCGAGGATATCAAGGACAAGATGGCAGCCGGGCGCCCCATACTGGTGGGTACGGCTTCGATTGAGAGTTCAGAATATCTTTCCGGCATGATGCGAGAGCAGAAGATTCCCCATAATGTTCTGAATGCAAAGCAGCATGCCAGTGAAGCGGAAGTCATTGCTCAGGCTGGGCGGCCCGGCGCGGTAACGATCGCGACCAATATGGCCGGGCGTGGTACGGATATCATGCTTGGTGGTAATTGGGAGAGCGAAGTCGCAGCTCTCGATGCGCCAAGTGAAGAACAGATTGCCGCTATCAAGGCCGACTGGCAGAAGCGACACGATAGCGTTTTGCAGGCTGGTGGCTTGCATGTGATCGGCTCCGAGCGTCATGAGTCACGCCGGATTGATAATCAGCTTCGTGGACGTGCCGGTCGTCAGGGCGACCCAGGTTCAACCCGCTTCTTCCTTTCGCTCGAAGATAACCTGATGCGTCTGTTCGGGTCCGAACGGGTACAGCGTTTGATGACCGCGTTGGGCCTGGAGCGTGGCGAGGCGATCGAGCATAAGATGGTCTCCAATGCGGTCGAGCGTGCCCAGAAGAAGGTGGAAGGGCGCAACTTCGATATTCGCAAGCAGCTGCTTGAGTATGATGACGTTTCCAATGATCAGCGTCGGGTAATCTACGAGCAGCGTGACGATATTTTGGCGACGAACGATTTATCCGAAAATATCGCAGGGCTTCGGGCTGAAGTCCTTGATGCAGCTATTTCAGATTACGTGCCACCACAAAGCTTGCCTGAACAGTGGGATCTCGAAGGGCTTGAACAACATCTTCATCAGGAATTCGCAATCGATGCCCCGGTGGCTCAGTGGGCAGAAGAGGATGAAAATCTTGATGAGGAAATGCTGCGTGAACGGCTTCAGCAGCAGCACACCCAACTGTTTGCCGATAAAGAGGCGGCGGTCGGTGTCGAGATGATGCGTCGTTTCGAAAAGCAGGTCATGCTTCAGGTACTCGATACACGCTGGAAAGAGCATCTTCAGTCGATGGATCATCTGCGCCGGGGTATCCACTTGCGCGGCTACGCGCAAAAAAATCCCAAGCAGGAATACAAGCGTGAAGCGTTCGAGCTGTTCCAGCACCTACTGCACAATATCAAATCTGACGTGGTGCGTATTTTGAGCCATGTCCAGGTGCGCAAGCATGAGGAAGTTGAAGAGCTTGAACGTCAACGTCGAGAAACGTTTGAGCGTGAGCGGGCTGCCAGCGAATTGAGTCGCGAAGACGTGGCGTTGGAGGAGAGTGCGGCCGAAGCGCAAGTTACTGAGCAGGCCATTGCCGGTGCCGAAACCGTACATCAAGGCACTGTTAAACGCGATATGCCCAAGGTTGGCCGCAACGATCCGTGCCCATGCGGCTCAGGGAAAAAATATAAGCAGTGCCATGGCCGCTTGAGCTGAGGGTCAGACGTGATCGATGAAAGGCACGTCGCTGGGCGGCGTGCTTTTTATGGACTAACACCGGATGGTTTTCGAGGCGCTACGCATCGAAAGCGTAAGGAGTGAAATATGGCGGTAGGCGCAGCGCAGTTTCCTGAAATGCCTGTAATAGAAGGGGTGCGTCTAGGTGTGGCGAGCGCGGGGATCAAGAAGCCTGGCCGTCGCGATCTAGTCGTGATCGAGATCGCTGAAGGATCGCATGTCGCTGCTACCTTTACGCGTAACGCGTTCAGTGCCGCACCTATCCAGATTGCCAAACGTCATCTGGTGGACGCCGCGCCTCGCTACTTGCTGATCAATACAGGTAACGCCAACGCTGGCACGGGAGAGGCCGGAATGCAGGATGCGCGTGCCTGCTGTGCAGCGCTTGCCGAACGCACTGGTACAGTGCCTGAAGCTATCCTGCCATATTCTACCGGTGTGATTGGTGAGCCTTTGCCTGTCGCCAAGCTCACGGCAGGGCTTGATGAGGCATTGCCTGGGCTCTCGGCTGAAGGGTGGCAAGCTGCCGCTGAGGGTATCCTGACCACAGATACTCGACCCAAAGGAGCTTGTCGGCACATCGTGATTGAGGGCCAGCGCGTTAATATTGCCGGAATTTCTAAAGGAGCAGGCATGATCCAGCCCAACATGGCAACCATGCTGGCTTTTGTCGCAACCGATGCTGAAATCGAACAGGCGCAATTGCAACATCTGCTGCGTGCGGCTGTTGATAGGTCATTCAATCGCATCACGATCGATTCCGATACCTCGACCAATGACGCCTGCACGCTGATTGCTACCGGTCGTGGACCGCGCATCGAAGGCGAGCATGTTGCAGCCTTTGCTACAGCGCTAAATGAGGTACTGCTTGAGCTGGCGCAGGCCATCGTACGCGATGGCGAAGGGGCAACCAAATTCATCACACTTGATGTGCGTGAGGCGAAGAGCGAGACCGAAGCGCTCGATGTTGCCTTCACGGTAGCCCATTCACCGCTGGTCAAGACAGCGCTTTACGCCTCGGATGCCAACTGGGGTCGCATTCTTGCCGCGATTGGTCGGGCGCCGATTGAGGCGCTCGATGTTACTGGCGTCAGTCTCGATATCAATGGTGTCACCATCGCTGAGCGAGGCGGGCGGGCAGAAGGCTATACCGAGGCGAAGGGTAGTGCTGCGATGGCAAAGGAAGAGATTGTCATCACGATCAGGCTGGGGCGTGGTGAAAAAAGTGCCCAAGTCTGGACGTCCGATCTGTCCCATGACTATGTGTCGATCAATGCGGACTATCGCAGCTAGCCTCAGGTTTCCTGTAAAGTGAGCGAAATGCCGGGTTCGCCTGATGTTTCGAGTCGAACGGCGCTGCACTGCGCCGTCAATGTAGCTGCGACGCCAAAGCGTCGCTATTACGTCAAGTATCAAGGTAACGTGGGACAATGCCGAAAAGAAGGGTACACGTCGCGGCAGCTGCCATCTATAACGATCAGGGGCAGGTGTTGCTTGCTCGCCGCCCCTCGATTGCTGATCAGGGTGGCCTGTGGGAATTCCCGGGGGGTAAGCTTGCTCCCTATGAGACGGGATTCGAGGCACTGAAGCGTGAATTGCGCGAGGAGCTGGGCATTAACATCGGCCGTGCTCAACCGTTAATTCGCGTCCATCATGAATATCCTGACAAGCATATTCTTCTCGATGTATGGGAAGTACGCCTGTTCGAAGGCGAACCCTATGGTCGTGAAGGGCAAGCTGTGCGTTGGGTAAATGTTGAGGATCTCTGCAGATATAATTTTCCAGCGGCCAATGTTCCTATCATTCGGGCCGTGGCATTGCCTCACAACTATCTCATCACCGGTGAGGAGGAGGATGAGGCGCAATTTGAACAGAAGCTTGAGCGCGCCCTGCGTGATAGACATATTCGCCTCGTTCAACTGCGTGCCAAGACTCTGGATGATGATGCCTACCGTGCTCGCGCGGAGAAGACGCTGGCGTACTGTCGTAAGTATGGTGCACTGTTGATGTTGAATGGCGCACCCTCATTGCTGGAGACCATTGATGCCGATGGCATCCATCTGACCAGCCAGGCGTTAATGTCACTGTCACGCCGGCCGATTGCGGTGGGTAAGTGGCTGTCAGCTTCGACACATAATTCCGAACAGCTGACGCAGGCTACTCGAATTGGTTGTGATTTCGTCACTCTGTCGCCGCTGCGTGACACGCCCTCACACCCTAATGCGGTGACGATAGGCTGGCATGACTTTCAGCAGCTTGTGGAATGTGCCGATATGCCAGTGTTTGCGCTTGGCGGCGTTACACATGCCGATAGCGACCATGCGCGTGCCGTAGGCGCACAAGGTATCGCCTCGATTCGTGCGTTCTGGGAATAAAACGTACGCTATCTGTATATGAAAAGCCCGTGGGTTTAACCCCACGGGCTTTTTGTTGAGCTTGTTTCCGCACGCTAAGAAACAAGGGGTGCGCAGCTTTCTCAATTCTTCGACTGACCGCGCTCTAATTGATCTATCAACATGTCGAGGTCCGATTCGTCCATCGCCATTTCACCGGGGATACGATGGGATTCGTCCGCCCAGGCACCGAGATCGATCAACTTGCAGCGTTTTGAGCAGAAGGGACGGTAAAGGCTATCACTCGACCAGGTGACACTCGTGCCGCATTGAGGGCAGGCAACCTTGAAAGGGCGCTGAGAAGGCGTTTGTTCGTTCATGCGCGAGTGGTGGCTCCAGTAAGCATCTTGTCGATCAGCTATTGTTGCAGGTCTTGAGTTTCAATCAAGCGAGATCGTGTGCCAACTGACGATAGAAACGATCAAGTGTATCAATACGCGCTTCAATATCTGCACGGTCACCATGGTTCTCAATCATGTCATCGGCGCGTGCCAGACGTTCGCTGCGAGGCATCTGTGCATGGATGATTGCGCGGGCCTGGGGCTCATCAACACCGTCACGTCTGGTCGTACGCTCGAGCTGCACGGTTTCAGGAACATCAACGACCAGGGTGCGATCGACCAAGGCATGCTGCCCTGTTTCAAACAGCAGCGGCGATACCAGTAAGCGATAGGGGCCAGGCATGGCCTCCAGACGTTCAATGAGACGCTCTCGAATGCGTGGGTGAGTCACGGATTCCAGCCACTGTCGCTGTGCAGGGTCATTGAATATGATGGTACGTAACGCCCGCCGATCAAGCTGCTGGTGATCATCAATGACCGCTTCGCCAAAGCGTGCCCGGATAGCTTCAAAGGCCGGTTCTCCCGGGGCGACGATCTCGCGCGCAATATGATCGACATCGACCCATGCGATGCCGCGCCGTGCAAAGCTCTCGGCAACTGTGGTCTTGCCGGAAGCGATTCCGCCGGTTACCCCTATGGTAAGCACGCTCTTCTCCGTCAGATGAAACATGGCCTGCGGCGTCGGGCTCTCAGTGCAAGGGTAGACCGAGCAACTGATAATAAACCCGCGTTACCGCTTCACCTTGTAGTATCAATAGCCAGCCTGCAATGACCAGATAGGGGCCAAATGCCATGGGCATGCCACGCATTCTTGGCATGCTGATCTGAATGAGCAGGCCAATGATGGCGCCGAGCCCGGCGGACAACGTTAATAGCAAAGGTAACGCTTGCCAGCCAAGCCAGGCGCCCAGGGCGGCTAATAGCTTAAAATCGCCATGGCCCATGCCTTCCTTGCCCGTCAGCAACTTGAACAGCCAATAAAATATCCATAGCACGCCATAGCCGAATATAGCGCCGGCGACACTGTCCTCTAGCCGGTCTGGAAACAGTAGCCACTGATAAAGTAGGCCGCCCCATAATAGCCCAAGCGTGAGAATATCCGGCAGTAGTTGGGTGCGAAGGTCGATAACGGCCTGGACCAGTAGCGTCAGGCAGGCGGCCAATAATGCCAGGCTGGCCCATGACACCCCATGCAGTAGCGCCATGGCGAGTGTCAGCAAAGCGGCACTCAGTTCAATTAACGGATACTGAAGGCTGATCGGCTTGGCGCAGTGGGCACAGCGGCCTCGACGCTTGAAGTAACCGAGCAAGGGTACGTTATCGTGCCAGGCAATGGGGGTATCGCAGTTTGGGCACTGCGAGCGGGGCGCGATCAGATCGAATCGGGGTAGTGTTTCCTCTGGCAGTTCCAGGGCTTCGCGCGCTTCAGCCCGCCAGGTACGCATCAGCATGACTGGTAGACGTATGATCACGACATTAAGAAAACTGCCGATGGTCAAGCCGAAGATTATTGCCAGAATAGCGAGCAGCCAGGTGGGCAGCGTATCGAAAAACGTCAAAGTAAATTCCTACTGATGTGTCCAGCGGCTCAGCGATAGGGCTTTGGATGATTAAATAGCGTTGCCGAGCTCAAAAATCGGCAAGTACATGGACACTACAAGACCGCCCACCAGAATGCCAAGTACCACGATGATAAATGGCTCAAGTAACGATGTCAGCGTGTCCACACGTGTTTCGACATCTTCTTCGTAGAAATCTGCCACCTTGTTGAGCATCGCATCCAAAGAACCTGCTTCCTCCCCAATGGCGACCATTTGAATGGCCAGGGCTGAAAAGAGCCGGGTATTCCGCATCGCGAAATGTAGCTGCTGGCCTGAACTCACATCCTCGCGTATCACTAAAATGGCGCGTTGATATACCCGGTTGCCAGACGCGCCGGCAGACGTCTCCAGCGCATCCATCAATGGCACCCCGGCAGCAAAGGTTGTCGCGAGCGTGCGCGAGAAACGAGCAATGGCTGAGCGGTCAAGGATCGTACCCAGTATCGGTAGGCGCAACATCAGGCGGCTGACCTGCATGGAGAAGGCTGGCGAGCGTTTCAACGCGACACGTAGCCCGAAGATAACCGCGACCAGCGCGATAACGGCCTGCAACCAATGAGCTTGGGCGGCTTCGGAAAGTGCGATAGTCACCTGAGTCGGCATCGGAAGTTCGGCGCCGAAGCCCTTGAACATGCTTTCGAACTGGGGCACGACCTTGACCAGCAGCAGGGCCGTGACGCCAAAGCCCACGCCAAGCACCGCCGTGGGGTAATACATCGCCTTTTTTACCCGAGCTTTCAGCGCATCGAGCTTTTCCTTGTAAGTCGCTACTCGCTCCAGCATGCCATCGAGCACACCGGCCTGTTCACCGGCCTCGACCAGATGGACGAACAATTCATCGACATGGCGTGGATGCTTGGCCAGCGCTTTGGAGAAGTTCATGCCTCCCGCCACGTCCTTATGTAGTGTTTCGATGAAATTGCGCATGGCCGGGTTGCGCGTGCTGTCTGCCACCGCGGTAAAGGACTGCAGTAAAGGAATGCCGGCGCGCAGCATGGTCGCCATCTGACGAGCGAAAAGGGTAATGTCGCGTGGACGCACGCGCTTGGTAAAGCCAGGTAATTTGCGCTGCTTGCGGATGCTTTTAACGATAATACTTTGCTGGGCCAAGGTGCGGCGGACATGCTCATAATCAGCGGCGGCCAGCTCGCCACGCACCATTTCGCCGCGTGCATTTTTGCCACGCCATTGCCACGTATCGATGCGCGTCTTGTGTCGATCTTTTGCGCGTACCGGTGATGTTGCCATGCGTTTAATCCTGCGTTGACATCTCGTCCCCAGGTTCAGTCCGTGGTGACGCGATTGAGTTCTTCCAGTGTCGTGATGCCGCGCAGAACCTTGCGCAACCCGCTGTGGCGTAGCCCGGCATACCCTTCGCGTTCGGCCTGCTCCGAGAGTTCCAGTGCGCTGCCTTCGCGCATGATCAGACGGCTCATGTCTGCCGATAACGGCACGACTTCATAGATACCGGTACGTCCTTTGTAGCCGTTGGTGCAGTGTTCACAGCCAACCGCGCGATAAAGCATGGCCGCGCTGATCGCGTTTTCGCTGACGCCTTCCTGACGAAGCACCTCATGAGGAATATCGACAGGCTCGCGGCAATGCTCGCACAGGCGTCTGACCAGGCGTTGAGCAATGATCAACGATACCGAGGAGGCGATGTTGAAGGGCGCGACGCCCATGTTGCGTAGACGCGAAAGCGTTTCTGCCGCTGAGTTGGTATGCAGGGTGGAAAGCACCAGGTGGCCGGTCTGGGCCGCCTTGATGGCTACTTCGGCGGTTTCAAGGTCACGCACCTCGCCGACCATCACCACATCAGGGTCCTGACGCAGGAAGGCGCGCAGCGCATTGGCGAAATCGAGACCTATCTTGGGCTGCACATTGACCTGATTGATTCCCGATAGTTTGAGTTCGACCGGGTCTTCCGCCGTGGCAATATTGCGCGTCTCGGTATTGAGAATATTGAGCGCGGTATAGAGCGTAACAGTTTTGCCGCTGCCGGTCGGTCCGGTCACCAGCACCATGCCCTGAGGGCGAGCAAGTGTTTTCTCAAACAGGGCACGCTGTTCGTCTTCAAAGCCCAATGCATCGATCCCGAGCTTGGTACTGGCCGGGTCGAGAATACGCAGCACGATCTTTTCGCCATAAACCGTCGGCAAGCTGTTGACGCGGAAATCTATGCTACGCGTTGCCGACAGCTTGAATTTGATACTGCCATCCTGCGGCAGGCGCCGCTCGGAAATATCCAGCTTTGCCATCACCTTGATGCGCGTCGAAATCCTGCTGCGCAGATTCAGCGGCGGGTGCGCCGCTTCGACCAGCAGGCCATCAATACGAAAGCGAACGCGGAAGGTGTGTTCATACGGCTCAAAGTGAATATCGGAGGCGCCGCGTTGAATGGCGTCAAGCAGCAACTGCTTGACGAAACGTACGACAGGGGCGTCCTCGTTGTCTGACAGTGCGATGTCCTGGGGCGTTTCCTCATCATCTTCCAGCTTGAGCTGGTCGATCGACATATCCGCTTCGAGCCGGGACAGCGCATTTTCGCCGTTTAATTCGAGATACTGCTCAACCCGTGAGGTTAACTGATCGAAGGGGGCAAGTACGCCTTCGACGCTCAGATTGGTCGCAAAGCGCAGCTCGTCCAGGCTAGGCAGCATCGACGGGCTGGGAATCGCGACGATCAGCTTGTGCGGACGCTTCGACAGCGGCAGCACATTCAACCGGCGCAGCAGTGCTTCAGGCAGGCCGTCCAGTTTCGGTAGCCGAGCAATCGAGACCGCTTCGAGATCAATGCAGGGCAGGCCGAACTCCCAGGCGGCCGCGAAGGCGGCTGCGCGTGGGGTGACCAGACCGCTACGCACGATGTAGTGCATCAGCGATTCATCGGCCGTGCGTGCAGCGCTGATGGCCTGCATAACCTGGGCTTCACTCAGCAGGGCTTCCTGTACCAGGCGCTTGGCATAACCGCGCAATGAGTTAGGCGCTGCGGAGGGGGCTTGAGATGACATACGGTGCTCTATCGAAGACGCAAGGAAAAAGTGTCGTCACGGCTAGACGTAAGCGCCTTATCGGCCACACGAGCAGTTTCTAAAGTTGACTGGCCTCACGCCGTTAATGAGTACAGAAAGTGAATGCGCGCAGCAGGTGATGGGACACGGCAGAGCATTGTACTTTTATACCGTTATCTTGAATAAGGTGTTTATTAAAAAGACCCTATTCAAGGAAGAGCAAAAAACAACGCTTGGGACTGAAGGAAGAATATATGCGCAAGCAGGGCGGTTTTACCTTGATTGAATTGATGATCGTGGTAGCGATCATCGGCGTGCTCGCGGCGATCGCGATTCCGCGTTATCAGGATTATGTGGCGAGGTCGGAGGCGGCTTCTGGGCTGGCTACCCTAAGAGGTCTTCAAACCAGTGCTGAAGAAACTATTCTCAATGGAAAAGCGCTGAGCTTTAATAATGGAACCACCTCTGGAACGTTGGGCGTAGCAGATGATGCGAGTGAGTTAGGTACTATTTCAGCTTCACCTGATGCTGCTGTTAGTGGTGATGACGAAGCATCCATTACCTTCGAGTTTAATGATGACGGCGTCAGTCCTGCTATCCAAGGTAAAAAAATCACATATACCCGCTCAACTGAGGGTACATGGTCATGTGCTACCGATATCGCTGAAGATTTCCGTCCTAAAGGATGTGATAACGCCATTTCGGCAACAGAATAAGCGATACGCACCGCTGAAAATAAAGCCGGCCTTACGCCGGCTTTATGTTTTCCGCTTTCAATAAGATCCCGCTCAGTACATCGCCCGCTCTTCCTCGACCACTTCCTTGAGCACTTCCAGATAGAGCTTGTCGGCCGGTGAGTGATCCGCCGCGTCTTCAGGAATCTTGACGTGAGTGGTGGCGGAAATCTCGTTGGCGATCTTTGCCGTCGCGCCGGGCTGGCCGTGATGCTCACGGGCGATTTCCAGCGATTTCTCCAGTATCGAAGGTTCCTGCAGTAACTTCTTGATGAAGCTTCTGAGCTCCTTGATGATGCGCGCCTGCTGCATTTCGTTGGCTGAACTCATGATGATTTTCTCCTGCCTTGATTCTTGCCTTGTTTCTTGTGCTAGGTATCTTTGCCGGACAGTGCTGCCGAGCGATTAAGTACCCCGTAGCTGTTAGCGCGACGATAGCACAATGTGGGCAAGTAGAGGTTATACACGTTCGCGTTTAACCGGCATGTTGCCATGACTAAAGATGCCGTGGTCGGAAGATGGCTTTGTCTGCTTGGGAATGACCATTATGCACGCTAGAATGCGCCTCTTTTTTCAGCTGGCGCAGCGAGCGCTGGCCTTAGTACCGAGACCATCATGGCCAATACCCCACCCGAGCAGCACCGCGTCGCATCGAATGCCTCAGAAGACGCCGTTACGGTGGATGCCACCGAACTGCTTTATGAGCTGAACGCTCGCCCCAAGCCTCTGACGGCTTTAGTCGTTGCCTTCCAGCATCTGATGTCAATGATCGTGGGCATCATCACGCCGCCGCTGCTGATTTGTCAGGCGCTACAGGTGCCCGCTACGGACACCAATCTGATTATTTCAATGTCATTGCTGATTTCCGGAATAGCCACCTTTGTACAGTGTAAACGTGTCGGGCCGGTCGGTTCGGGCCTGTTGACCGTGCAGGGGACGAGCTTCAATTTTCTTGGGCCTATCATCGGTGGCGGAACTGCAATGATTCAGGGCGGGGCATCGGTCGAGGCGGTGCTGGCGGCCATTTTTGGCGTGATCATGGTCGGGTCATTCGCTGAGATGCTGCTGTCACGCCTGCTGCCGTTGGTGCGGCGGGTAATTACGCCGCTGGTGACCGGTATTGTGGTGCTACTGATCGGCCTGACGCTGATCAAGGTAGGGCTGATCAGCATGGGCGGCGGCTATGCCGCGATGAATGACGGCTCCTTTGCCAGCTATGCAAATCTTTTCCTATCAATCACCGTGCTGGCGATCATCATTGTCTTGAATCGCGTCAGGATTACATGGCTGCGCACCAGTGCCATCATTATTGCCTTGGCGGTGGGCTATGCCATTGCGGCCTGGCAGGGGCGGCTGGATTTCGGCGATCTCAGCACGGTGGCCTTCTTTCAGTTACCGATGCCACTGCACTATGGTCTCGATTTTTCCTGGGGGCTGTTTGTGCCTATGTTGGTAATCTATCTCGTGACGTCACTTGAAGCGATCGGTGACATTACTGCGACCAGCGCCGTATCGCGTCAGCCAGTGAGTGGTCCGATATGGCTGGCGCGCATCAAGGGCGGCGTGTTGGCTAACGGCTTGGGCTCGCTCTTGGCGGGGCTTTTCAATAGCTTCCCCAGCTCGGTGTTTTCACAAAATAACGGTGTTATCCAGCTGACGGGTGTGGCGAGCCGCTACATCGGCATGTGGGTGGCAGGGCTGCTGGTACTGCTGGGGCTGTTTCCTGTCGTGGCAGGGGTTATTCAGGCCATGCCTGAACCGGTGCTGGGTGGGGCAACAATCGTGATGTTCGGTTCGGTGGCGGCTGCCGGCATCAATATTCTGGCCAGCACCCAGCTCGATCGCCGGGCACTGCTGATCCTGGCAGTCTCGCTGGCGATGGGGCTGGGGGTTTCGCAAGTGCCGGAAGTTTTGCAGAACTTGCCTGACGTGGTGAAAAGCATACTTTCTTCCGGCGTGGCGACAGGTGGGCTGACGGCGATGTTGCTTAATCTGGTCTTGCCGGAGCGCTAGTGCTGTCACTAATCCAGACGCGTACTTCACCCAGCCAGGGGAGATCGTGCGCCGCTTCGCTCAGGGTGACGGCGAGGGACGCGCCGGGAGACGTCGCTGAGGAATGCGCGTCGGCGGGCAGGAACAGGGCTACATCGACCTGACGCCTGCCGGGGCCGGAAACATAGTGCAAGTCGACGCTTTGGCGTTCCTGCCAGACGGGCAGATGACGCCAGTGCGATTCAAGCGTGGTTTCAATCTCATCACGCAGTGGCAGACGCGACTGCTGATCGGCGCGAGGACCCTCTGAATCGTCTTCGGGGTCAATATGAAATGTGATGTCGTAGATTTCGGGCAGCTGTTGGCGGATTCGCCGGGTCACTTCATTGCCGATTTCATGGCCTTCGGACACAGAAAGACCGGCATCAACCAGTAGATGAAGATCGAGCGAGACGCGTCCACCCAGGGTTCGCGTCCTTAGGTCATGTAGGTTGTGTACTTCGGCAACGCTCAGGGCGCAGTCGCGAATGGCTTGCTGACGCTCTTCGGGCAGGGCCGTGTCGATCAGCTCGCGCCCGGCGTCACGCAAGAGCTGCCAGCCAATCTTGGCGACCAGTAGTGCGACGACAATAGCGGCGACAGGGTCGAGCCAGGCCAGCCCGAACTGAACGCCAATCAGACCGATCAGTACCACCAATGAGGAGAGCGCATCGCTGCGAGAATGCCAGGCGTTGGCTTCAAGCAGGGCCGAACGCTGGCGTTTGGCAACCTTGAGGGTGTAGCGGAAAAGCGCCTCTTTGATCAGCAGTGCCAATAGTGTCAGCATGATAGCGAGGCTGCTTTCGGGCACGGGGGTTGGCGCAAATAAATGCTGGACGCTATCCCAGGCGAACGCACCGGCAACGGCAATCAGCAAGCTGCCGAGCCCCAGCGTGCAGAGCGTCTCGATGCGCCAGTGGCCATAGGGATGATCGCTATCCGGGGCCTGGCGGCCATAATGGGTGGCAATCATTACAAACACATCAGTGACCAGATCGGATAACGAATGAATACCATCGGCTATCATTGCCGTTGATCCGGACGCTGCCCCGACTAAAAGCTTGGCGAGCCCCAGCAGGCCGTCTAGGATGGCGCTGATGAATGTGACGCGCTGCGCTTCACGCGTATGCGCGCTGTTATAATGGGAATGTGGCATGGCGTGTACTGCATTGATGGATGCACGAGCGTATAGTTGCCCGTCTTGAATATGACTCTGAGCAAGGATGATTCATGCCGCGCCTGACGTTATTCCGGCGTTCTACTGGCGCTGGGCCGGTGCTGCGTATTCTGGCGATACTGCTGCTGGTACTGGCCGTCATCATGTTGATGCCGCTTGTGTTGTTACTCATTGAAGGAAACAGCGATGCCCGGGCGTTCGTTTATTCCGAAGCGGTGACCCTGGGCTGCGCTGGCCTGGTGCTGCTGGTAACGAACGGTCTCGATCTCGAGTTGCGTCCGCGTCAGATGTTTATTTTAACCACGATGAGCTGGGTCGTGCTGTCTGCATTTGCCAGTTTGCCGATGATTTTCGGGGCGCCGCATTTATCGTTGAGTGATGCTGTCTTTGAATCGGTGTCGGCGATCACTACCACAGGCTCAACGGTGTTGGTTGGTATCGATAATCTCTCCGATGGTATCAAGCTGTGGCGTGGATTGATGCAGTGGGTGGGCGGGATCGGCATTATCGTGATGGCGATCGCGATCCTGCCGTTTCTCCAGGTAGGTGGAATGCGCCTGTTTCAGACCGAGTCCTCGGACTGGTCCGACAAGGTACTGCCTCGCGCAGGCGGTATCGCCAAGGCGATTGGCGTTGTCTACCTTGGGCTGTCAGTGGCGGCGATGCTGAGTTACTGGTTGGCGGGCATGCGTCCGTTTGATGCCATCGTCCATGCGATGAGCTCGATGTCGACAGGCGGCTTTGCCAACTACGACGCTTCGTTCGGAGTCTATGCGGATAAACCGCTGATTCTATGGCTGGCGGTCTTCTACATGTTGTGCGGCGGGCTACCGTTCGTGCTGTTTGTGCGCCTGGTACGTGAGCGCTCGGGGGCGATATGGCGCGATCAGCAGGTGCGTGGCCTGTTGGTGCTGCTAGTCGTGACGACTGTGTTGCTTGCGGGCTATCGTTTCATCCGTGGTGTCCCGCTAGGCGAGGCACTGACCCAGGCGGCGTTCAACATCGTTTCGGTGGTAACGACTACGGGGTATGCCTCGGACGACTACACGCTGTGGGGGCCGTTGGCGGTCGGCATCTTCTTTTACCTGACTTTTGTCGGGGGGTGCTCAGGGTCAACCAGCGGCGGCATGAAGGTGTTCCGTTTCCAGATCGGCATTATCATGCTGGTCAATCAGCTTCGCCATCTAGTGCATTCCAATGGGGTCTTTGCCCAGCGCTACAACGGTCGCATGTTGACCGATGAAGTCATCCGTGGCGTTATCGCCTTTTCATTTTTCTTCTTCATCACGGTGGCCGTCCTGGCGCTTGGGCTGTCGCTGATGGGGCTGGACTTGATTACCTCACTTTCCGGCGCGGCGACTGCTGTGGCGAACGTTGGCCCGGGGCTTGGCGATACGATCGGGCCAGCCGGTAATTTTGCGGCGCTGCCGGATGCTGCAAAATGGATGTTGTGCATTGGCATGCTGATGGGGCGTCTGGAAATTCTGACGGTACTGGTGCTATTGACGCCGACGTTCTGGCGTAAGTAGTTAGAGTGGGGGTCATAAAAAACGCGCTCTACGGAACGCGTTTTTTTACAGCCGGTGGGGTTAGTTATTCTCGCTAATCCGGCCGGCACGATTTAATACCGGGTTGGCATATTGGCACAGCCACCATGGCTTTAATTCTTCGGGCACTTCGGCAAGACGCGCATTGAAGCGTTGGCGATCTTGCTGAGTGATGCGAGAGTGGTCCACTAGATCCGGAGCCTGTCCCGTCGCCTCAAGGGCGAGATAGTGGCTGGGAAAGAGGGTGTAGTGCTCAAGTACTTGTCGGTCAATCTCGGCGGCGACTTCTTCTGTCGTTGTAAAATTTCCGCTCAGCGGGGTACCGAAGACCAGTTTGACGTTACCTTTATAACCGGTAATGCCAGCGGCAATGGAAAAGATATCTTCAAAGGCGACCTTTTCGTAGCGGCCTTCCTGCAGAACGGCATACATCTCTTTGGCCTTCTGCAGATCACAGGGGTCATATTCGTAGCTGATCGATACAGGAGCCAGGCGAAGTTCGCTAATGGCCTCACCAATGGAGGCATTCTTGTCCTGTTGTCGACGCGATATGCTAAGCATCTTGATGATAGCGGCGTCGGTGCGGTCGATGCCGTTCTTTGCACGGCCCTCGCGCTGTGCCAGCCATATGGAGTGGTTATCTTCGACCAGCGAGTGGCGAATATAATCCGACAGCATTTGATAGGCAGCTAGCATTGCGCGCTTGCCCTTGGCCGAGCGAGGCACCACGAAACTCTTGTTGAGCCGCATCAAATCGGTCACGAACGGTTTCTGCAGAAGATTATCACCAATGGCGATGCGCACCGTGTCGCGCCCTCGGCAGTACAGCGCATAATTGACAAACGCTGGATCAAGAGCGATATCGCGATGGTTGCCGATAAATAGATAGGCGGTATCGCCATCGAGTTTATCGAGTCCCTCAATCGTGAATGACTCGGTGCTCTGCTCGATCATCTGCGACATGTAGCGTGCAATCTTATGCTGGAAACCGCCCACGCTGTCGGTGCCACGCATTTCTCGGCGCAGCCCTTGGCGAGCAAGCAAACGTGCCAGCCATGGCATATGTTTAGCCATACGGGGCAGGCGATAACGCGTGATTGCATCGAGAAACTCATCACAATGTGCCAGGCGTTCAAGCACGGCCACGACTTCGTCGTCTCGATAGGGACGGATAGTAGCGAAAGGGTCCTGGTCGTTTTTTTCTATCATGATGTCGCGGGAGTGAAGTCGGCTTCGCCACCCAGCCAGTCGATCAGCTGTTCAATGGCGTTAGAAAGCACATGGGTCATTAGTGCAAATTCGGTTTCCATGCGCAGTATGGGGTCACCGTCGTCGTCGCTGTCTTGCGCTTCGTCAATAATCGCATCGGCAAAGCGTAGCGACTTGAGCGTCAGGTCTTCATGCAGCACAAGCGATACCTGCTCCTCAAGCGTAAGTGCCAGACGACTCGCCTGACGGCCAGCGGTCAAGGCGGCGAGAATTTCATCACTGTCGAGATCAACCTGCCGGGCGCGCAGCACACCTTCGTCGCCCTTGCCGGCGCGTAATTCGACCTGATCACCCAATAATAGAGTATCTGGGCGCGCTGTCGCGTCATGCAGCCAGTTTGTCATTGTGCGCACCGGCGGTATGGCAACAGCCAGCGGTGTGACTTTAAGACTACCCAGTGACTGGCGCAGCAGATCAAGAACATCCTCGGCACGCTTTCGGCTGGCGCAGTGAACACCGATTAAACGGCGAGACGTATCCCACCATAAGTCGACACGTGTGGTGCGCGTAAAGGCCTGAGGCAGCAGCTCTTCAATGATCTGTTCCTTGAGCGCCTGTTTCTCGCGCCGCCTCGGCGGGTAACCTTGCTCCGCTTCGCGTTCGGCGGCGCGCTCTTCAAGCACTTCCTTGACTACTGAATTGGGTAACAGGCGCTCCTGTCGACACAGGGTGATCAGACGATGTCCCTGAATTTCATGCACGAGACGGTTACTGCCACGCCCAGCCGGTGCAGTCCAGCCGCTGCGCTTGGCTTCAAGCGCATTTACCGGGCGAAAGGCATACGCGGCAAGAGCTTCTTCCAGCGCCTCAGGCGTTCCGGGAGAATTATCGTGCAGGCGATAGAGATGTAAATGCTTGAACCACATGGTGTCCTTCCTTTAAGTGGGCACATTATGGCGAATGGTGCCTGCCCATGCCAGCAATGTCTCCCGGTGCATTATCGGGACATTACAAAAACTTGCCATGTTGTGCCCGGTAGTGCCTGCCTGCAGCGCGATTGTGGTACAATCGCGCTGTTTATTATCTGTCTTTGGACGTGATGGAATATAAGGTCGCAGCACTCTGGCTGCGGCGATGTTCCATGCGCCCTGAACGACCGTCAGCGTTGAGCTGCACAAAGGATTTGACGACCCATGGGTGAGATCGCCAGAGAGATTCTGCCAGTCAACATCGAGGACGAACTCAAGCAGTCGTACCTCGACTATGCGATGAGTGTCATCATCGGGCGAGCACTGCCCGATGTGCGCGATGGCTTGAAGCCGGTTCACCGGCGAGTGCTGTTCGCCATGCATGAGCTCAACAACGACTGGAACAAACCCTATAAGAAGTCTGCCCGTGTCGTCGGCGACGTCATCGGTAAGTATCACCCGCACGGCGATAGTGCGGTTTACGACACGATCGTCCGCATGGCGCAGCATTTCTCAATGCGCTATGTCCTGGTCGACGGACAAGGTAACTTCGGCTCTATTGACGGCGACAGTGCCGCGGCGATGCGTTATACCGAGGTGCGCATGGCGCGCCTGTCTCATGAGCTGTTGTCCGACCTTGAAAAGGATACCGTCGATTGGGTCGATAACTACGATGGCACTGAGCGGATACCTGCTGTACTGCCGACACGGGTGCCCAATCTGCTGGTCAACGGTGCCTCGGGCATTGCGGTCGGGATGGCGACCAACGTGCCGCCGCACAACATGACCGAAGTCATCAATGCCTGCCTGGCCTTGATCGAGGACTACACCCTCACCATCGATGATTTGATGGAATACATCCCAGGACCGGATTTCCCGACTGCGGGGATTATCAATGGCCGCGCCGGCATTATCGATGCCTACCGTACTGGGCGCGGGCGTATCTATGTGCGCGCACGCCACACGGTTGAGCATCATGAAAAGACCGGGCGTGACCACATCGTCATCACCGAGTTGCCGTATCAGGTCAACAAGGCGCGTCTGATCGAAAAGATCGCCGAACTGGTCAAGGAAAAGCGCATCGAAGGGATCGCCGAGCTGCGTGATGAATCCGACAAAGACGGCCTGCGGGTGGTGATCGAGGTCAAGCGTGGCGAGTCGGGAGATGTTGTGGTCAACAATCTCTTTTCCCAGACGCAGCTTGAGAACGTTTTCGGGATCAACATTGTCGCGCTCGATAATGGCCAGCCCAAGACGCTTAATCTGAAGGAGCTTCTTGAGGCTTTCCTTCGCCATCGTCGTGAAGTCGTGACGCGGCGTACGCTCTATGAATTGAAGAAAGCCAAGGAGCGTGGTCACTTGTTGGAAGGCCTGACGGTGGCCATCTCCAACATTGATGATGTCATTGAGCTGATCAAGAGTTCACCTTCGGCGGCCGAGGCGAAGGAAAAGCTGATTGATCGTGTATGGCGACCGGGGCAAGTGCTCGACATGCTCGATCGCGCCGGGGCTTACTCCTGCGAGCCGGATGATATGGAAGAGGGCTTCGGCCTGTCCGAGAATCGCAGTGAGTATCGTCTGACGCCGGTCCAGGCGCAGGCCATTCTGGAACTGCGTCTGCATCGTCTGACCGGGCTTGAAACAGAGAAGCTGCTTGAAGAATACAAGAGCATTCTCGATACCATTGCCGAGCTGACCCGTATTCTTGCGTCTCCTGAGCGTCTGATGGAAGTTATTCGCGATGAACTGGTGGCGGTTCGTGATCAGTATGGCGATGAGCGGCGCTCCGAGATCCAAATTAGTCGTCGCGATCTGACCATTGAAGATCTTATCAATGAAGAAGATATGGTCGTCACTATCTCGCGCAGCGGTTATGCCAAGACCCAGCCATTGACCGATTATCAGGCGCAGAAACGGGGTGGCCGTGGCAAGTCAGCGACCGCCATGAAGGATGAGGATGTCATTGAGCATCTGCTGGTCGCTTCGACGCATGACACCGTGCTGTTGTTCTCCGACAAGGGCAAGGTCTACTGGCTCAAGGTTTATGAGATGCCTCAGGCCAGCCGTGGCTCGCGTGGACGGCCGTTAGTTAATCTGCTGTCGCTGGATGAAGGTGAGTGGATTACCGCCATTTTGCCGGTCAAAGAGTATCGCGAAGACAGCTATATTTTCTTTGCCACGGCTAACGGTACGGTTAAACGTACCACGCTTGATCAGTTCTCTCGTCCGCGCTCTGCCGGTTTGATCGCGCTTGATCTTGACGAAGGTGATCGTCTGGTCGGCGCTGCGATTACCAACGGTTCTGATCATGTCATGCTGTTCTCGTCCAACGGCAAGGCGATTCGCTTTGACGAGAATGTCGTTCGGGCGATGGGACGTACTGCACGCGGTGTGCGTGGCATGCGTCTTCTCGATGACGCGAAGGTCATCAGTCTGATCATCCCCAGTACCACGACCATCGATGAAAGTGCCGATGATGATGTTGAGCTCGAAGCCAGCGGTGACAGTGAAGGGCAGTGCTACATTCTGACGGCGTCTGAGCACGGCTATGGCAAGCGTACACGCCTAGAAGAATTCCCGCTGCGTGGCCGTGGTGGCCAAGGCGTGATTGCGATGCAGACCACTGCACGTAACGGGGCACTGGTTGCCGCCATTCAGGTCGGTGAATCTGATGAAATGATGCTGATCAGTGACCGCGGCACGCTGGTGCGCACCCGTGTTGCTGAAGTCTCGAAGAGTTCGCGTAATACACAAGGTGTCACGTTGATCCGGATGGGTGATACCGAACGCCTTGTGTCAACGGTACGTCTCGATGAGCCGGTAAATGAAGAGCTGCCGGTGACTGACGAGGCGTTAGCGGAAGAGATTTTGAACACGGTAAACGAAGAAAATGTACAGCATAGCGATACGCCGGCGCAGGACGATGTATCGCCAGAAGAGTAATACGGCTCTATATCGATGTTGAGCATGAGGGCATTCGATAACGCTTAGCGAGAGCCAATGCCGTCCGTGGCTGTGTCGCCCGGGCGGCTGCTTCTTATCTTCCGGGGATGAGTTAATGACGAGACATTTCAATTTTTGTTCTGGGCCAGCGGCGCTGCCGACAACAGTGCTCGAGCGTGCTCAACGTGAATTGCTGGACTTTGCAGGCCACGGTTTATCCGTGATGGAGATGAGCCATCGCAGCGCCGAGTTCATGGCGGTTGCTGAAAAAGCCGAAGCGGATCTGCGTGAATTGCTCAAGGTGCCAAGCGATTACAGTGTGCTGTTCATGCAGGGTGGTGCAGCGTCGCAGTTTGCTTGTGTGCCACTCAACTTGCTGGGACAAGGCGGCACGCCGAATTACCTCGATACCGGTATCTGGTCGCAGAAGGCGATGAAAGAGGCTCAGCATCTGGGCGGTGGGCATCTGGCCGCCGGAAGTAAGGATAATGGTTATACGGCTGTGCCCACGCAAAGCGATATCGCGCTCTCCGCTGATGCCGCCTATTTACACTATACCGATAACGAGACGATTGGTGGCTTGGCATTCGACTATATTCCGGACGTCGATGCGCCATTGGTCTGTGATATGTCCTCTTCTATATTGTCTCGTCCGCTGGATGTCGAGAAGTTCGGAGTAATCTATGCGGGGGCCCAAAAAAATATCGGGCCAGCCGGTATTACCGTAGTGATCATTCGCAACGATCTGCTTGCCCGAGCTCGCCCTGAAACACCGACCATGCTTTCTTATAAGACAATGGCGGATAACGGCTCAATGTATAATACACCGCCGACCTTTGCCTGGTATCTGTCGGGTCTCGTTTTCGAGTGGCTGAAGGAGCAGGGCGGCGTTGAGGCGATGGCTGCTGTCAACGAGCGCAAGGCGGCTAAACTTTACGCAGCTATTGACGGTAGTGGCTTTTACAGCAACCCGATTCATAAGGCGCACCGTTCCATCATGAATGTACCGTTTGTGCTGGCGAACGAGACGCTCAACAGCACTTTTCTGAGTGAGGCTGAAGCAGGTGGCCTTTTGAACCTCAAGGGCCACCGCAGTGTTGGCGGAATGCGTGCCAGTATCTACAACGCAGTACCCGAAGAGGCTGTGGATGCGCTGATTGCCTTCATGAACGATTTCGAACGCCGCTACGGCTAATGAGGATGTCATGAGCGATCAGGACCCATCATCAGCATCAAAGACTGTTGATCTTGGTGCGCTGCGTTCACGTATCGATGCTATCGACACTGAGATACTCCGACTGATCAGTGAACGTGCGCAATGTGCTCAGGATGTAGCCCACGTCAAGCTGGCCGAGGATCCGGACGCGATATTTTATCGTCCGGAACGTGAGGCTCAAGTGCTGCGGCGAATCATGGCGCTTAATCCCGGTCCGTTGGGCGGCGAGGAGATGGCCCGGTTATTTCGCGAAATCATGTCGGCCTGCCTGGCACTTGAAAAGCCTATAAAAGTGGCTTATCTGGGTCCTGAGGGTACGTTTACTCAGCAGGCGGCGCTCAAGCACTTTGGCGATTCAGCCAAGAGCCTGCCGTTGCCTGCAATCGATGAAGTATTCCGTGAGGTCGAGGCAGGGTCGGCCCATTATGGTGTCGTACCGGTCGAGAATTCGACGGAAGGTATCATCAACCATACGCTTGACTCCTTCATGGACGCCTCGCTCAAGATCTGTGGTGAAGTTGTACTGCGTATCCATCATCATCTGCTGGTGTCCGATACGACGCGCAAGGACAAGATTTCCCGCATCTATTCGCATGCCCAATCACTCGCCCAGTGTCGCAAGTGGCTTGATGCGCATTACCCTCATGCAGAACGTGTCGCTGTATCGTCTAATGCTGAGGCGGCTCGTTTAATCAAAAGCGAGTGGCATAGTGCAGCGATTGCCGGTGATATGGCCGCACGCCTGTATGGGCTGGAGAAGGTTGCCGAAAAAATTGAAGACATGCCGGACAACTCGACGCGGTTTTTGATTATCGGTAACCATGATGTGCCGGCGAGCGGTGATGACAAGACGTCAATCGTTGCGGCCATGCGCAATCAGCCGGGTGCCTTGCATGATCTGCTTGAGCCGTTTCATCGGCATCATATTGATATGACGCGCCTCGAAAGCCGCCCTTCGCACAGCGGTGTTTGGAACTATGTGTTCTTCATCGATTTCAAAGGGCATTGCAGCGACCCGCTTGTGCGCGCAGCGTTAGAGGAAGTGCAATTGCGCGCTGCTGAAATCAAGGTGCTTGGTTCCTATCCGGTAGGTGTGCTGTAGATGGCCGTGATTAAGCAAAATGTTTTAATCATCGGCTTGGGATTGATTGGCGGCTCCCTGGCCGCGGCACTCAAGCAGTCCGGGTACGCGGGTAGGATCGTCGCGTGTGATCAAGACGGCGATGAGATTGCACGCGGCATCAAGATGGAAATTATCGATGATGGCGGCACCGATCTCGGCGACTGGGTGGATGAATGTTCGCTGATTGTCATTGCCGTGCCTGTCATGTCGATAGAACGTGTTCTGCTGGCCCTTAAGCCTCATGTACGCGAACATCACATTATGACAGATGTTGGCAGTACCAAGGCGGCGGTAAGAGAAGCGACAGTGCGAGTCTTCGGCCATATGCCGTCGCGTTTTGTGCTTGGCCATCCCATTGCCGGCTCGGAGAAAAGCGGCGTGGCCGCCGCCAATCCGGATCTGTATCGTCTGCATAAGGTTATTCTTACACCTGAGGCGGATACCGATAGAGAGGCGCTAGCACAGGTAAGTGGATTGTGGGAACGCGCTGGCGCGCAGCTGCTTGAAATGTCCGTTGAGCGTCATGACGACGTGCTGGCGCGAACCAGCCATCTGCCGCATCTGCTGGCATTTTCATTGGTCGATACGCTGGCAGGCCAGGACGAGCGGATGGAAATCTTTCGCTACGCAGCCGGTGGTTTTCGTGATTTTACCCGTATTGCCGGGAGCGATCCGATCATGTGGCGCGATGTCTACCTGGCCAATCGTGACGCGGTGATCGGTGCGCTCGATGAATTCGAGCGTGGTATGGCACTGTTAAGGAAGGCAATAATAGACGGTGACGGTGAGTCGATGCTGGGCATCTTCACTCGTGCCAGTCATGCCCGGCATTATTTCGAGACGCTTTTGAATCAAACGAGTTATCAGTCAATGGAACAACGCAATATCAGCTATCGTGTCACCGCCGGTGGTAATGTTGGGGGCACTATTCGAGTGCCGGGTGATAAGTCGATGTCACACCGCTCTATTATGCTTGGCGCCTTGGCTGAAGGCGTTACAGAAGTTGAGGGCTTTCTTGAGGGTGAGGATAGCCTGGCGACGCTACAAGCCTTTCGTGAGATGGGCGTTGTGATCGAAGGGCCGCAGCAGGGACGTGTCACTATTCATGGTGTGGGCCTGCATGGCCTCAAGAAGCCGGCTGGCGCGCTGTACTTGGGTAACTCAGGTACGGCAATGCGTCTGTTCGCTGGTCTGATGGCCGGACAAGCGTTTGATGTCGAATTGACGGGTGATGCTTCGCTGACCAAGCGTCCAATGGGACGCGTAGCTGAACCGCTGCGCCAGATGGGGGCGGTAATCGATACGGCTGAAGGTGGGCGGCCGCCGCTGCGTATTCATGGCGGGCAGGCACTCAAGGGCATCCATTATGAGATGCCGATGGCGAGTGCGCAGGTCAAGTCATGCCTGCTTCTGGCAGGGCTGTATGCCTCGGGTGAAACGAGCGTGCACGAGCCGGCGCCAACACGGGATCACACCGAGCGCATGCTCAACGGTTTTGGCTACGCTGTTAAGCGTGACGGCGCCGTCGCCACGTTGCAGGGTGGTGGCCGTATGGCCGGGGGGATGATTGATGTGCCTGCCGACATTTCATCAGCGGCATTCTTTCTTGTTGCTGCGTCGATTACGCCTGGGGCGGATTTGACACTTGAGCATGTAGGTATCAATCCCACCCGCATTGGCGTAATCAATATTCTGCAAGCAATGGGGGCTGATATCGAGCTGCTCAATCAGCGTGAAGTGGGTGGTGAGCCGGTGGCAGACCTTCGGGTGCGTCATGCAAAGCTTAAGGGCATCGACATTCCCGTTGACCAAGTGCCACTGGCAATTGATGAATTTCCTGTACTGTTTGTTGCTGCGGCAAATGCCACGGGAATGACACGCCTGCGTGGCGCCGAGGAGCTGCGTGTCAAGGAGTCTGATAGAATTCAGGCGATGGCCGATGGCCTAACGACGCTGGGTGTTATCAATACTGTTTGTGAAGATGGTATCGATATTACCGGTGGGGCTTACGGCGGTGGCCGTATCGATAGTCTCGGGGATCATCGTATTGCCATGGCCTTTAGTGTGGCAGGGCTTAGGGCTAGCAGTGAAATCATCATTGATGATTGCGCTAATGTCGCAACCTCTTTCCCCAGTTTTCTGGAATTAGCCGCTGCGGTCGGGATGCGTGTCGAGGAGATGACGGAGGACGCATGAGCATTCAGGAGCCGGCAACTCAATCAAGCGTGCCGATCGTGACCATCGACGGCCCCGGCGGTGCCGGAAAGGGCACTGTCAGTCGTTTGGTTGCACATGACCTTGGATGGCAACTGCTGGATTCAGGCGCGCTTTATCGCCTTACCGCGTTGGCAGCTGAACATAAGGGCATTGCGCTAGATGATGAAGTTCGGTTGGCTGAGATTGCCGAGCAGCTTGATATAGCGTTTGAACCGTGTGACGAGAAAACACGTATTCTGCTCGAAGGCTATGATGTTTCCAGGGATATTCGTACGGAAACCGTGGGTAATAATGCCTCGCAAGTTGCTGCATTGCAGCGAGTGCGTCAGGCGTTGCTTGCGCGTCAGCGCGCGTTCCGCCAGTGGCCGGGACTGGTTGCCGATGGTCGGGACATGGGAACAGTGGTGTTTCCTGAGGCGCCATTAAAGATATTCTTGACGGCCTCTGTCGAGGAGAGAGCTCGGCGACGGTTTGTTCAGTTGCAGGAGGCGGGTTATTATGCTAGCCTGCCGAACCTTTTTGAAGAAATACAAGCTCGGGACGCGCGTGATACTCAGCGCGCCGTGGCACCATTGAAGCCTGCTGAAGATGCGGTGACAGTAGATACCACAGAGCTTGGAATACCGGAAGTAGTCGCACGCATCGAATCACTTCTGAGCCAGTATGGCTTGAAGGGTTAGTGACAGTCGCATCATCCGGAGGCCTCGGCCAGGTGTCATGGGGTGTCATGGGTAACCAACAGAAAACCCAGGCACGTCGAACCAGCGTTAACACCCCCGAGGATAGTGAAATTGGCCCGTGCTTGCTGGTGGTACGGAGAATGCGGTGCCTGGCACCGTTTCCGTTGATCACGATAGGAATATCATGAGCGAAAGCTTTGCTGAACTGTTTGAACAGTCTCTCCAGGACATCAACATGGAACCCGGTGCCATTGTTATGGCGACTGTGGTCGACATCGATGGTGACTGGATTACCGTAAACGCCGGTTTGAAATCCGAAGGTCAGATTCCTGCTGCTCAGTTCAAAGATGAGAGCGGCAAGCTGACAATTGGCGTCGGTGATGAAGTTAAAGTGGCCCTTGAAGCCGTTGAAGACGGTTTCGGTGAGACGCGTTTGTCGCGTGAAAAGGCCAAGCGTGCTGAAGCTTGGAAAGAGCTGGAAGCCGCCTTCGAAGACAATGCAATTGTCAAAGGTGTGATCAACGGAAAGGTCAAGGGCGGTTTCACCGTCGACGTCAATTCCATTCGTGCCTTCTTGCCGGGTTCTTTGGTCGATGTTCGCCCTGTGCGCGACACGGCTCACCTGGAAAACAAAGAACTCGACTTCAAAGTCATCAAGCTCGACCCCAAGCGTAACAACGTGGTGGTTTCACGTCGTGCAGTTCTCGAAGCCGAGAACAGCGCTGAGCGTGAAGCGCTGCTCGCTACGCTGCAGGAAGGCCAGCAAATTAATGGTATCGTCAAGAACCTGACAGATTACGGCGCGTTCGTTGATCTGGGTGGCGTTGACGGCCTGTTGCACATCACTGATATGGCCTGGAAGCGCATCAAGCATCCGAGCGAAATCGTAGCTGTTGGCGATGAAATCAACGTCAAGGTACTGAAGTTTGATCGTGAGCGTAACCGCGTATCTCTCGGCTTGAAGCAGCTGGGTGAAGATCCCTGGGTCAGCATCAAGGCGCGCTATCCGGAAGGTACCAAGGTCAATGCGCGTGTTACTAACCTGACCGACTATGGCTGCTTTGCCGAGTTGGAAGAAGGTGTTGAAGGTCTGGTTCACGTCTCTGAAATGGACTGGACCAACAAGAATATTCACCCGTCCAAGATCGTTCAGGTCGGTGATGAAGTTGAGGTTATGGTACTGGATATCGATGAAGAGCGTCGCCGCATTTCTCTCGGTATCAAGCAGTGCACGCCGAATCCGTGGGAAGAGTTCAGCTCGCGCTACAACAAGGGCGATCGTGTTTCCGGTACCATCAAATCGATCACTGATTTCGGTATCTTTATCGGTCTAGAAGGTGGGATCGATGGTTTGGTTCATCTTTCTGACATTTCCTGGTCAGAGCAGGGTGAAGAAGCCGTTCGCCGTTATCGCAAGGGAGATGATGCTGAAGCTGTCATTCTTTCTATCGATCCTGAGCGTGAGCGTATCTCTTTAGGCGTCAAGCAGCTCGAAAGTGATCCTGTCTCCGAGTTCCTGGCTGTCAATGATAAAGGGGCCATGGTTACTGGCCGTATTACTGAAGTTGATGCCAAGGAAGCGTATGTCGAGTTAGCGACTGATGTCATCGCTGTTCTTAAGGCGTCTGAAATTAGCTCTGATCGTGTTGAAGATGCACGTAACGTGCTGAAGGAAGGCGATAGCGTTGAAGCTCGTATTGTTGGCGTAGATCGCAAAAACCGCGTCATCAACCTGTCCATTAAAGCGAAGGATCAGGCTGATACTCGTAAGACAATGCGTACCATGCGCGATCAAGAAGTAGAAACTGCTGGTCCTACCACTATCGGTGATCTGATCAAGCAGCAGATGGGTCAGGAATAATCCCATCTTCATGAGCACGCTTATTGTGTGCTCATGGAAAAATAAAAAGCCGCTACTTTTAAAGTAGCGGCTTTTTTATTAACTCAAGCGAGCCTTTTGATAGTTAGGCTTTAGCGTTTAGCCAACAGCAATTCACTCGATATTATTTTTTCTGCCATCGTTCTGGTGCTCTCTTTGGGAGAGCGCTTTCAAGACACCACGCAAAAGTGAAAGCTCCTTGCGGGTAGGTTGAGCTCGCTGAAAGAAAGCTCTCAGTTTCTCAAGCGTTTGTGCATGGGGCTGGTTCAAAAAGCCAACAGCCTCTAGTGTTTCTTGTAAGTGTGCGTGGAAATGTGCCATCTGCTCCTGCGTGGGTAATATTGGTGCGTTAGCTTGCTTAGTGACAGCGTTTCCTTGGCTTCTGCGCCACGCAGTAAATAACTCATGTGTACATACCTGTACCGCTTGGGAAAGATTAAGCACAGGATATTCCGGGTTAGCAGGTAGAGTAAGCTGATGAGAGCAGCTTTTGAGCTCATCATTGGTTAAGCCAAAACGTTCGCGACCGAATACGATAGCAACAGGCCCTTGGGTTGTGTTCTCGATCAGTTCCCTTGCCATGACATCGGCCTCTTCATAATGGGGCAGAGGAAGGCTTCGTATGCGTGCACTTGCTCCAACAACCTGAACACAATCAGCAATCGCCTCATCCAGCGTGACGACTACACGCGCATCATCAAGTATATCTGTCGCGCCAGCAGCCAGACGTGTAGCCTCTTCATCAGGAAAGCAGCGAGGATTTACCAAGACCAACTGTTGCAAGCCCATGGTCTTCATAGCGCGGGCAACGGAGCCAATGTTGCCGGGATGGAAAGTCTGGATCAATACGATACGGATATTGGATAACATGATTTAAAAGCCTGCCAGTGCTTTAAGTGCATCGCCTGAGAGTCGGTACGTCCCTGTCTCCGCCATATTACAATATTGGTTGGCATTTAGCTGAAACTGCTCAATAAAGGGATAATCCCATGAGCTCCATTCGATATGGCTACACTGCTCATTAACTGCAACGCTGGCAAGCTGACGGATGAGGGCACTTGCAATTTCCTCTTTTCCGCATGGTGTATAGATATCCTCGATAGTGAGGCTTTTACTGTTGCGGACAATTGAGTAATCGATGAAATAGAGGCCAATGCCGATAATGGATTCTTCAGAGAGGCATACAATAGTGTGCGTCGATGCGAAGTGGTCTTGATCAAGGCTTCGATTCAGCTGTGCTTGAATGGCACTACGCTCTTCTTTGCTTAGCGCTTCGGAAAAGCAGGCTTCAATGAAAGCCAATGCTCGGGTCATTTCTCCAGCGTGGAGGTCGCGAAATGAATAGGCAGCCATTTGCTCTGATAATCCGTTAATAATATTTTTCTAATGAATTAGTATTACCACTAATGGCTATTCTGAAGCTTTAATGCAAAAAAAAGAAGCCCTGCATGAGCAGGGCTTCTTTTAACTAACGGGCTTAGGGGGGATTACATCATTCCGCCCATTCCACCCATGCCGCCCATACCACCCATGTCACCGCCGGCCGGCTTTTCTTCCGGATCTTCAGCGATCATGGCTTCAGTAGTGATCATCAGACCACCGATGGAGCCAGCAGACTGCAGGGCGCTACGGGTTACTTTGGCCGGGTCAAGTACGCCCATCTCGAACATATCGCCGAAATCGCCGGTCGCCGCATTGTAGCCAAAGTTACCTTCGCCATCTTTGACGCGATTAAGGATAACTGAAGCTTCCTCACCGGCGTTGGTGACGATCTGGCGCAGAGGTGCCTCGAAAGCACGCAGCGCAAGCATAATGCCGTGAGTCTGGTCTTCGTTATCGCCACGCAGACCTTTCAAGTTAGTCAGCACACGCACAAGCGCTGTGCCGCCACCAGGTACAACGCCTTCTTCAACGGCTGCACGAGTAGAATGCAGAGCGTCTTCGACGCGAGCCTTCTTCTCTTTCATTTCAAACTCGGTTGCAGCACCGACACGAATGACGGCAACGCCACCAGCGAGCTTGGCAACACGTTCCTGAAGCTTTTCACGATCATAATCAGAAGACGTATCTTCGATTTGAGCGCGAATCTGACCAACACGGGCTTCGATATCAGCTTCGACACCAGCGCCGTCGATAACGGTGGTGTTTTCCTTGGACATGGTAATGCGACGTGCACTGCCCAGATGATCCAGGTTTGCCTGCTCGAGAGTGAGGCCAACTTCTTCAGAGATAACCGTACCACCGGTGAGGATGGCGATATCCTGCAGCATGGCCTTGCGACGATCACCAAAGCCTGGCGCCTTGGCCGCAGCAACTTTGACAATACCACGCATATTGTTGACTACGAGAGTCGCCAGTGCTTCGCCTTCGATATCTTCAGCGATGATCACCAGCGGCTTGCCCGCTTTTGCAACAGACTCGAGAACTGGCAGGAGTTCACGGATGTTGGAGATCTTCTTGTCGACCAGCAGGATATAGGGGTCTTCAAGCTCGACCGCCATAGTGTCCTGATTGGTGACAAAGTAAGGGGAGAGGTAGCCACGGTCGAACTGCATACCTTCGACGACTTCCAGCTCGTCTTCGAAGCCACGGCCTTCATCGACAGTGATAACGCCTTCCTTGCCAACCTTTTCCATTGCATCAGCAATGATCTGGCCGATAGTGCTATCGCCATTGGCAGAGATAGTACCAACCTGAGCGATTGCCTTGGGATCGGTGCAAGGAACAGCCAGCTTTCTGACCTCTTCAACGGCGGCGATAATCGCCTTGTCGATACCGCGCTTGAGGTCCATCGGGTTCATGCCGGCAGTAACGCCTTTCAGGCCTTCGTTAACGATAGCCTGAGCTAGAACGGTAGCAGTAGTCGTACCGTCACCTGCGACATCAGAGGTCTTGGAAGCAACTTCCTTGACCATCTGGGCACCCATGTTTTCAAACTTGTCTTTAAGTTCGATTTCCTTGGCGACGGAAACGCCATCTTTGGTGACAGTCGGTGCACCAAAGGACTTCTCGAGAACAACGTTACGTCCTTTCGGACCAAGCGTGGTCTTGACGGCATCGGCAAGGACATTGACGCCACGAGCCATGCGTTTGCGCGCGTCGTCGGAGAACTTGATCTGTTTAGCAGCCATTGCTGTTATTACCTCTAATCAGTGTTCGCTAATAAATGAGCAGAAAGTGAAAAATCAAAGGCGCTTAGCCTTCGATGACACCAAGGATGTCGGACTCGCTCATAATGAGGAGCTCTTCACCGTTGATCTTCTGCTTTTCGACGCCAAAACCTTCTTTGAAGATCACCTTGTCACCCACCTTGACATCTAGAGGACGGGTTTCACCGTTTTCCAGGATGCGACCATTTCCTACGGCAAGAATTTCTCCGCGTGTTGGCTTCTCCTGAGCATTACCTGGCAGGACAATTCCACCTGCAGTTTTCTGCTCCTCTTCCACGCGACGGATAACGACGCGATCGTGCAAAGGACGGATGTTCATTGCTCACGTTCTCCTGATAGTTACATGAACCTTAACGAGCAGTGCTCAAATAAGGTAAAGGCTTACGCCTTCGTGTTGCCAAGACCCTTTGGATAGGGCCGAAAAGGTATCGTGCCGAGTTAATGCGGGCACATGGAAACGTTTCAAGGGGGCAAATAAAATTTTTTTCATTTTTTATCATCTTTCCGCTCGATGTATTCACCCTCGATAGGCGCATTGCTATCACTATGTTGGCGAGACGTATTTTCTTTAGTATGAGAAGTGAAGTCGGCTGAACCCATGCCGCCCGTCTGACGGGGGCTGTTTCTCATTTTAGAATTACGTCTCTCCAGCTGACGCATAAGCAGATCGCGTGAGATGGGTAGTAGACATAACAGGCCGAGAATATCCGTGAGCGTACCGGGAGCCAACAACAGCAGCCCGGCAACAATATAAAGAGTGCCCTGCATCAACTCATTGGCGTTGGGATCGCCTTGTAAAAAGCGCGCCTGAGCGTGGCGAAGAGTCGCGAAGCCTTCACGACGGATGAGATGAACCCCAAGCGCAGCAGTAAGAAGCATAATGCCTAGGGTGGAGAAAAAGCCAAGATGGTGACCAAGTGCAAAAAGAGATGCAAAGTCGAGCAACATGAAGAGGGCAAAGATGAACAGAATCGGCATGACGACTCCAGAATGATTTTAATTATAAGTGGAGACATCCGGAACAATTACAAGGTGTTTCGAGATTAAGGACGATCTATATGGATGCCATCAAGAGGTGCCAAGCCTAATACAGCGTGGGCAGTACGGGAAGCGATTTGGGCGTGAGTGAGTTGTTGAAATATAAATGGCCCGCGTAAGCGGGCCATAACATCTTGAGCAGGTGCTAGCGATAAAGCTCTTGGAAAAACTATTGGAAGGAGAGCTGATCCTGCAGGGAATCGATTGTTGCTTGCCCTATGCCTTTGACTCGGGCTAGATCCTGTGCATCCTTGAACGGGCCGTTGGCCTCACGTTCAGCAATAATAGCTTCAGCCTTTTTCGCCCCAATTCCCTTTAGCTCGACTATCTGCTCAGTAGTTGCAGTATTGATATCAACGGTTTGACCGTTTTCAAGAGCTAGCGAAGGCAGGGCGATGCTCAAGGCCAATGCAGTCACACAGGATATAAGAAACTTTTTCATCATCACTCCTCAGTAGATATGAGCTGTAATGCACAGCTAATAAAGCCATCGGCGAGATAAGCGAGATGTTTAAGTGCTTCTCCTAATGAGGCATTTAAAATATTTATAAAGAAGTGTAGTGACTGATGGCTTAAGTATAATGAGGGCTTTAATGCATTAGGGAAATTGGCATGAATTCGCCACTGATTATTGCTCTTGATCATGCCAGCCTGAATGAGGCGTTGAGTCTGGTTGAGTCGCTTGATCCTCAACGTTGCCGTCTCAAGGTTGGCAAGGAGCTGTTTACCCGGGAAGGGCCGGCGGTACTTAAGGCACTGCAGGCTAGGAATTTCGAAGTGTTTCTTGATCTCAAGTTTCATGATATTCCTAACACCGTAGCCGCCGCTATTCATGCGGCTGCCGATCAGGGCGTATGGATGGTCAATGTACATGCCTCTGGCGGGCGGCGCATGATGGAAGCTGCTCGCGAGGTGCTCGTCAAACATGGCTTGAACACAAAGCTCATTGCCGTCACGGTGCTGACCAGCATGATGGGTGAGGATCTTGAAGCTATTGGTATTAATGTCTCTCCTCAGGAGCAGGTACGGCGACTAGCATTGCTTGCACAGCGCTCGGGAATGGATGGAATCGTCTGCTCAGCGCAGGAAGCAGCAATGCTGAAGGTGTGTTGCGGAGCAGACTTCTTAAAGGTTACTCCGGGTATCCGCCCACAATTTTCTCAGCCGGACGATCAGCGCCGGATCATGACGCCAGCGCAGGCGATAGCAAATGGTAGTACACACCTGGTTATTGGACGGCCTGTCACCCAGGCACCATCGCCAGGGGAGGCGCTGCAGGCAATCGAAGCTGAGCTTGCTGGATAATATTATTCCCCTTCCAGACCCGTTATCGGTTTGACCATGCCCCAGCTGCGGCATTGTGGGCAATGCCAGTAAAGCTGGCTTGCAGTAAAGCCGCAGCGCTCACATCGATGTCTAGGGCGCTTGTCTAGCAGCTGGGACGTGTGGCGTTTCAGGAGTTCGATACGGTCATGGTCATGTGGGCGAGTCACCGTTTCTTTCAGATATAGGTCAGTCAGATAATCTACGCCGCGTAGGCTTGGGTAGTGCTGTAGATGTGAACTGACTAAGTCGATAGCTGAGTTGATACCTTCACGTGTTCTCAGGTGTTCAGCGAGCATGAGTACCGAGGAAATATAAGGCGCATGATCGATCTGCTCTTGTAAGAATTCGATCAGGCCTTGCTCATCATCCAACATTTGGTAAGCGGTACTAATCGGCCCAAGGGTGATCGGCGTAAAATCCGCATCTTGTTCACGTATACGTTTAAGAATACGTATCTCGTTACGATATTGCCCCGTGTGATGTTCCATGCGTGCAAACAGCCAATTTGTGCGTACGCATTTCTCATCGATATTAAGTGCTTGGCGCAACCTTTTACGAGCGAGGCTTACACTGCCATTCGCTATATCCTCTTCAGCGAGTTCGCACAGCCAATGCGCTGCTGCGCGGCGAATGTTTTGATCATGGCGTATCAATTGAGGTTGAGCGATATCAAGTGCTTTCTGCCACTCTTTTTCACGCTCAAACAGATCAATCAGCAGACGTTTTCCTGAACGGCGAATATCATCATCATGTGCACTACGTATCAGGCGGATTAGAAGGCGCTCGGCGCGGTCAAGTAGGCCAAGCTTCAGAAAATCGCGTGCCAACTCAAGCTGAACATGACTGCTTTGAGCTTCGGTCAGGCTAGGGCGGGCCAGTAAATTTTGATGTATCTTCACCGCACGGTCTGTTTCCCCGCGCAAGCGAAAAAGATTACCTAAGGCGATATGCGTATCAATGGTTTCGCTGTTGACTTCTAGGGTCTGGACGAATGTTTCGATGGCCTGATCAGGCTGCTCGTTAAGCAGATAGTTCAGGCCAACAAAATAATTGCGCGTCAGCGCTGGAGAGGATGAGGAGTCCCTATGCTGTCGGTGGTGTTTGACATCGAGCCTGCCCAGCCACCACCCAATGGCAATCGCTGCGACCAGAAGGCCCAACAGCATAGGATCAGGCATTTAAGCGGTTTCCTTAAACTCCTGAGTACGCAGGCGGTCCAGTTCCTTGCGTTGTTGCCGAACATCTTTATGGGCGCGCATCAGCGAAGTACGCAAGCGCAGGTATAGGCCTGACATGGCCAGCATGCCAAGTACGACACCGATAATAAGTGCTAACAGTAGCCACAAGGCAAGCGAGGCGGATGGTAATTCGGTCCAGATCACATCAAGAGGAACGGCTTGCTGATTACGTATGGCAAATAAAATGCCTAACAGCAACACGACTAGCGTAACGATCGCCAGTAAAACACCTTTAAGCCAGCGCATAAAAATTCCTTGATAAGCGTTGAGCGAGATTGGCAGGGATCGTTTTCGTCATCAGATCACAGTACTACTCAGTAGCCCAGCGCGCGGCTGGCATTGACCTGCTCACGCAACTCCTTGCCTGGCTTGAAATGCGGCACAAATTTTCCATCAAGCGTAACAGGATCGCCAGTCTTGGGATTTCTTCCTACGCGAGGTTCACGGTAATGCAGTGAAAAACTGCCGAAACCACGAATCTCAACGCGTCCTCCGCTGGCTAAAGCATCGCTGATATCGTCCAGAATAAGGCGAACGGCTGCTTCAACTTCCTTGAGCGAGAGCTGGGATTGATGCATTGCAATCTGCTCGATCAACTCGGATTTTGTCATCGGGTATTCTCCATACGTCTTCTTTTACGTCCCGATAGAGGGTTTTTGTTGTCACGTCAGCATAGCGGCTAAAATGATAGAAAACAACGCACTACACAGATCGCATGGTTTAATCACAATAGCCTGCTTTTCAGGCATGTCAGTTTCCGGTATTCGTTGCGTATAATCTACGCCGATACTTCATATTGTTTCGAGGATAAATCATGATCGATGAGGCTGGGCGTAAGCGGCTTTACTGGCATTCTAGGCGTGGAATGTGGGAGCTCGATTTGTTGCTGGTGCCCTTTCTGGAGCATCGTTTCGACTCGCTTACTGATGATGAACAACAGGCTTACGTAAAGCTGCTTGCCGAAGAAGATCAGGATCTTTTTGTTTGGTTAATGCGGCGTGAGTTGCCACAAGACAATACGCTGCGTCCTATTGTTCAGCTTATAATCGAATATGCAGAAGCCACTAATACACGTCACGTTCGTCCCGTCTAAGCTGTATTTGGCTTGCCAACTTTTCCTTGCCTGTCTCATCGCGTTGACATCAAGTGTATGGGTGTCGTGGTGGTTGGGGGGCGTGGTGATGCTCCTGCTTGGGAGTGTTTCAAATTATGAGGCACGTAAGGTTCCGCCTAACTTGCGACGCTTGCCGGAGGGGCAATGGGAAGTGTCAATTGCTGGAAGGTGGCGGAGCGTAGATATCTATGTAACCCGCCTCGGTCCATGGTTGATCGGCTTAAGATTGTCAGGTAGCCATTATTGGCTTTGGCCTGATAGCGCCTCGTCAGCGCAGCTTAAACAGTTACGCCGCGCATTGATGCGCGGCGTAACTGCAAAGGCGTCTTCATTACCCTAGTCTCTGCTTGAGCCAGAAACAGTATTAAGATGATGCATCCTTGCGTTGAACCGGCTCGGTGTTGCCAGTGGCCAAGCGTTTAGCGTCGCTGATGAGATGTTGATGATCGGCGCGTCTACGCAGGCGCTGGCTTGGTAAACGCTGCAGGTTGGCAAGATTGGCCACCAAGGCACTGGCCTGACGCGCCAGTTCACGATTCAGCCATAAATAACCGCTGGGGCTGAACAGGGCGCGGCCTTTTTTCGAGCGCACCTCGAAGGCTGCATGGGCATGCTTTTGCAGGTCAAATAACCCTACATTTAGCTCTATGAGCTGTCCGGTGCGGATTTGAAATGCCAAAGTGCCAAGGTCCCGGGCAAGTCGGTGCTGTTCTTCACGCAACCCTTCGAGTTTTTCAATCACGTCATGGCCATCGCGCGTGGCCCAGTGTGTTTCCAGCAGGAGCTCAATGGTTGAGATCATGCGTCGTTCGAGCGAAAGAATATCTTCCAACGAACCTCGGCGTATACGGCCTTCCTGATGAACTGAATCAACGAGGTTGCGTTGCTTGACGAGCTGCGCCGTTGTTTTCTTTAAAAGTTCTTGGGTATCAAGCTCTTCGAAGCGTTGTGAAGAGGTATGAGCATGATAAAGGCGGGCAAGCTTGTCGAGATTATCAGCCAGCAGGAAACGCCAGAGATCCGTTGCTTTCTGCGGCAGGATCAGCAGGGTAGCTAGAATGCCGATGGATGTACCGACCAGTACGTTAAATGCTCGCCAAAGCGCCACTGTCATGTCGTGATTGCCATCGCCGACAACCATCAACAGCGTAATGCCGAACATCAGGGCGCTGTACCCGTAACGGCTAGTGAATGTCGCATGGGTGGCTATGGCAATGCTTAATAATGTGAGTACAGCAAGTGTGCCGGGTGGCGGCTCGGGAATCAAAAGTAGAAACAATCCCCAGATAGCTCCCAACAGCGTACCTAGCAGACGCTGCCCCCCCTTATCGAGTACACCACCCACGTGTGGCAGATTACCCATAACCATTAATGTACTTACCAGCGCCCAGCTGCCATGTGGAATGTCAAAAGCATGAATAAGCAGGAAAGTGGTCGCCAAGGCAATGGTGGAGCGCAAGGTATGAAGGTGTTGGCGGTGACGATAATTAAAGAAGGGGTCACGCAGATGGAAAGCTTTCATGAGTACAGTATCTTCCAGCGAGCAGAGCAAGGGCTTGCCAAGAAAGGAAAGTTTAAGCGAACGCTTTTGTCTATCAGCATATCTGCTATCAGCAATATATGCATTCGTCCTGTCTTGCTCATTAATGTTATTGAGACATGAACTCCACTTCTGCACTGCATGGTTATCGGAGCACTGAGCGGATAGCGTATTAGACTTTAGTATAAATCAGTGCTCCCGTAGTGGGCCAGTTCCAAGGCGTTCTATTTGTCGCTCTGCTTATATAAAAAACCCGCTCGATTGAGCGGGTATAAAGATCAGTTGCTGGATCGTGTGCGGAACGGGGCCATCGGCACTAGTTAGAGAGCGACAGGCGTTAGAGAGAAGCCGTGTTGTGCATCACCTCTTCAGCGCGATGGCAGGCTACTGTGACGCCATCGATATCTCTCAATTCAGGCACTTCTGCCTGGCAACGTTCTATAGCATAGGGGCAACGCCCTCTGAAAACGCAGCCCGATGGCGGGTTTAGAGGAGAAGGCAGCTCTCCCTTGAGTGCGACACGCTGTCCGCGCGCATGGGGATCAATCGTTGGCGTGGCTGATAGCAGGGCTCGGGTGTAAGGATGCCGTGGCGCAGTGAATATCTTCTCGCGTGGTCCAACTTCCACCGGACGGCCGAGATACATCACGAGCAGATCGTCGGCGACATGACGCACTACGCTGAGATCATGCGAGATAAACAGATACGCGAGCCCGAACTCTTCCTGGATATCATTGAGCAGGTTGAGGACCTGTGCCTGAACCGAGACGTCGAGAGCCGAAACGGGTTCATCAAGCACCAATACCTGTGGGCGCAGCATCAAGGCGCGGGCGACCGCGATACGTTGCCGCTGGCCGCCCGAGAACATATGCGGATAGCGGTCGTAGAATTCGGGACGCAATCCCACGCGTGTCATCATATCGCGGGCCTGGCGCCGCCGTTCTTCCTTGTCAAGCGTGGTATTGATGACCAGCGGTTCCTCAAGAACGGTGCCGATCTTCTTACGTGGATTAAGTGATCCATAAGGGTTCTGGAACACCATCTGTACATCGCGTCGTAGCGCCTTGAGTGCCTGCTTGTCGGGCCGCGTCGCATCCTTGCCATCAATAAATAGCTGTCCTGACGTTGGTGATTCAATCAGCGTCAGCATACGTGCCAAGGTGGATTTTCCACAGCCGGACTCACCGACGACGGCCAGAGTCTTACCTGCTTTGAGAGCGAAGCTCACTCCGCGGACGGCATGCAAGGATGCGCTTTTAAAGGCCCCTTGACGCACGCTGTAGGTTTGTACGAGATCACGAGCTTCCATCATCGTCTTTGCTGTCATGGGGCTACTTCTCCTTGCTCCTGCGCGACGAGAGGGTGATAGCAGCGCACCTTCTTGAAGACATCATGAGACGAGCCGGTAGAGTGATCGGATTCAAGCGCGGGGCGGGTCTGGCGACAATCCTCCTGGACATGCGGACAGCGTGGATTGAAGAGACAACCTTGCGGCCTGTCCTCAATACCGGGGACGACGCCAGGAATGGTTGGCAGGCGCCCCTGGCCGGGATGGCGTTCGGGAAGCGCGTTGAGCAGTGCGCCGGTATAGGGATGACGCGGATGGTGAAAGACGTCACCTGCAGTCCCGGTTTCCACCAGCTGACCGGCATACATGACAGCGACACGTTCGGCTGCCTCAGCTACGACCCCCATGTCATGGGTGATCAGGATCATGGCCATGCCGCGTTCCTGCTGAAGCTCAAGTAACAGATCGAGGATTTGAGCCTGAATGGTGACGTCAAGCGCTGTGGTGGGTTCATCGGCAATCAGCAGGCGTGGATTGCAGGCAATAGCCATGGCAATCATTACGCGTTGATTCATGCCGCCCGAGAGCTGATGCGGGTAATCACCGAGCCGCTTCGCTGGTGCAGGAATACCCACTTTGTCGAGCAACTCTATAGCACGTTCCCGACGTTGCCGCCGGCTGCCACCTTCATGGATCTTGAGCGCTTCGATAATTTGAAAGCCGATAGTGAAACTTGGGTTCAGGCTGGTGGTCGGCTCTTGAAAGATCATGGCGATATCATTGCCGGTGAGCCGACGGCGCGCCTTCTCAGGCATGGACAGCATATCCTGATCATCGAAGGAAAAGCGGTCGGCAGTAACCTGTGCATTCCAGGGTAAAAGCCCCATCATGGCCAGCATGGTTACGCTCTTGCCTGAGCCGGACTCACCAACAACACCCAGCACTTCGCCTTTATCTAACGTTAGGTGTATGTCCGTCACGGCGGAAAACACGCCGCTGCGTGTCTGGAACGCCACGCTTAAATTTTGTATGTCGAGTAGAGGCATAGCGGTTCCCGAATCGGAATTTCGATAATTCATCAGTTAGCGCTTCAACTTCGGGTCAAGGGCGTCACGTAGCCCATCACCCATGATGTTGAAGGCCAGCACCGTGATCAGAATGGCCAGGCCTGGAAAGGTCACTACCCACCAGGCATCCAAGACGTACTGGCGGGCATCAGCGAGCATGCTGCCCCATTCCGGAGTGGGTGGCTGAGCACCAAGGCCCAAAAACCCGAGGGCCGCGGCATCAAGCACAGCATTGGAAAAGCCGAGAGTGGCCTGAACGATCAACGGTGCCAGGCAGTTGGGCAGGACTGTAATGAACATCAGGCGGAAAAGCCCGGCGCCGGCTAGACGTGAAGCGATGACGTAATCGCGATCACGTTCGGAGATCACTGACCCCCGCGTCAGGCGTACATAATGCGGTAAATAGACAACAGCAATCGCAAGCATGGCATTGAACAGCCCCGGTCCAAGCACAGCAACCACCACGACGGCCAACAGCAAACTGGGAATGGCAAGCATGATATCCATTAATCGCATGATCACGGTTTCGACCACGCCACGTAGAAATCCAGCCAGCAGACCGAGCAGTACGCCTGTGACAAGCGAGAGCGAGACGACAATCAGCCCGATCAGCATCGATAACCGCGCCCCATAGATGATGCGAGACAGGATATCGCGGCCTACGTCATCGGTGCCTAGTAAGAAGCGAATGCTTCCGCCTTCCTGCCAGAATGGAGGTACCAAAACATAATCACGAAATTGCTCGGTGGGCGCATGAGGGGCAATGAAATCGGCGCCAATAGCCGCCACAAAGATCAACAAAATGATAATCAGACCAGCAAGTGCGGCATGGTTTTCGCGAAAGGCGTGCCATAGTTCGATCAGTGGGTGCGAAGTCGCTGCCGGTAACGTGGTCGCTTCCGCCGTTTCAGACGCCGCGGCGGGCGGCTGAGATGATAGTTGAGTCATAACGGAGTCCGTCGCTGTCAGCGGTTATGTCGAATACGTGGATTAATCAGGCCATAAAGCAGATCCACCGTCAGGTTGACCAGCATGACCAGTGTCGCGATAAGCAAAATACCGCCCTGCAAGGAGGGGTAGTCACGACGGCTTACGGAATCGATCAGCCACTTGCCGACACCTGGCCAGGAAAAAATGGTTTCGGTCAGGATGGCGCCGGCAAAAAGTACGCCTACTTGAAGGCCGATTACGGTTGTGACTGGGATCATGGCATTTCGCAATGCATGGACGGCGATAACACGAAACGGTGCTAGCCCCTTGGCGCGAGCCGTACGGATATAGTCCTCGCCGAGCACTTCGAGAATCGAAGAGCGCGTCATTCGAGCGATCACGGCCAAAGGAATTGTGCCGAGCACGATGGAGGGCAGAATCAGATGGCGTATGGCATCAACGAAGGCGCCAGGCTCTTTGGATAGCAGAGTATCGATCAGCATGAAACCGGTCGGTGTTTCTATCCAGAACATGGAAGAGAGTCGCCCGGAAACCGGCGTCCAGCCCAATACGCCGGAGAAGAAAATAATCAGCAGCAGCCCCCACCAGAAAATGGGCATCGAGTAACCGGTCAGGGCGGTACCCATGACGGTATGGTCGATAATCGAGCCTCGTTTGACGCCAGCAAGTACACCCAGCGGAATGCCAAGCACCAGAGCGAACACCATTGCACAGATGGAAAGCTCCAGCGTGGCGGGGAATAACGCTAGAAACTCATCGAATACTGAGTTATGCGTTACAAGCGAGCGGCCTAGGTCGCCATGCAACAGACGCCAGAGAAAATCAAAATATTGTTGCCATATAGGTCGGTCGAGGCCTAATTCATGCAGTAATTGCGCATGACGCTCGGGGTCGATACCGCGTTCACCAGCCATGATGGCAACCGGGTCACCGGGGATTAAATGTACGAGCGCAAAGGTGATAATCGTTACGCCCAGAAAAGTAGGCACAAGCAGGGCAAGCTTGCGCAGTAGAAAAGTGAGCATTAGCCAGGTCCGTAAAAGAGAGCCGTTATATCAATCGTTATAGATGCACTGACAGCACACGGATATGCACCGCTGGGCTTACCTGAGTTTCAAGCCCGACGTCGCAGCGTTATGCCTGTCAGGTAAAGAGTTACGGTGCTTCTTGGTGCCTACCATGCCGGATCAAGGTTCGATGGGGCTTTAGCATGTTTGGGAAAAACAGGTGAGCCTTATCCTTCAACTTGATGGGCTTGAGCATGGCCGTCATCTCATCATTGCAGGACGAGATATTCTTATCAGTAGGGGAGCGCTTGAGAGCTCGCGAGCGAAGTTCTCCCGTGCTGTTTTTCAAGCGGAGTATTAGAGACAGGGTTGAGCCATTTAGTGCGTTGGTAAACCACTTTCCGGCGCTTGGCGCGATCAGCGCATGCTGCCGGACACGATGAGCCGTGGTCATGATCGTCGTCCTCTTTATTTTAATAAGTCGTGATCGACCGTTATTATTTGGCTGCTCGCTTCTTGTGAAAGCTTGCAGATAATCAGGTATTTTTACCAGCTTAGCGTGTCTTCAAATAATGTGGCGGCTTGTCCATAAGGCCATGCATGGTTGTCAGCGCCATGCCCACAAGGAAGACCCGTATAGAGAGGGATATTCCAAGGTTTGAGCCACTCATTGAAAATAGCTTCAAGAGAATGAGCTCCGGGGTTAGCGCAATTTTTAAATGTCCCCAAGCAAACAGCGCCGATACGCTGCATATCGGCGCTATGAAACAGTTGCCACAAACTACGCTCTAGGCGGTAATAGGACTCGCCTACATCTTCTAGAATCAAAATCGCATTCTCGGGTATCTTTAAGGCGTAAGGTGTTCCCGCGAGGCTGGCAAGCGTAGTTAGATTTCCGCCAATCATGGGTCCCTTGACCACTTGGCTATGTCCACTGACATGGTGCATGCACGATGATGTGCCGTGTTGACCGGTCAATACATGGCTAATCGAGCGTAGTGACGCAAAGCGCTGACTTTGTTGTTCAGTGTTATCGAAATCACGTGCCAGTTCGCAGGCCACTGGGCCATGGATACCTTTCAGGCCGTGGCTGTAAAAGCTATTCAGTAGCGCCGTAATGTCCGAGTAACCGATGAGCGGTACGTCACTCAACCGTGCCCAATCAATATGCGGCAGCAGCTGAGCGCAGCCGTAACCACCGCGCAGGCACCATACCGCTGTCACGTCCGCAGTAGCGTAGGCTTCGTAGAGATCATCCAGGCGTGCCTGGATGCTGCCGGCCATATAGCGGTGATGTTCCAAGACGTGAGTAGTAAGAACTGCCTCTATACCGGCTTGCTCAAGACGATTACATGTCTCGATCACCTGGTCCTGATCCAGCGCTCCGGCAGGGGCAACAAGCGCGATCTTACCAAGATGACCTCTAACGCTGTCATACAGGCAATCAGCTATTAAGCCAGAAATTTCATGGGGCATGATCATATTTTCTCGGTACACAGGAGCATACAAGGCCCTAACGATTGTCCGTTGGGGCCTTGCATTGCCGCCGTTATTCCGCGAGGTCTACGCCGTAGAATGAATGAACCCCTGTCGGCATGATGACATAATTCTTCACGTTGCTACGTACGGGTTCGTAGACCACCGAATGAGCGATGGGCAGCCATGGCATCTGCTCGTGGAAGACCTGTTGTGCCTGCTCGTACAGCTTGGTTCTTTCGCTCTCGTCTGTCTTCCGTGCCGCCTCTGTGACCAGTTTTTCAAAGGGCTCATAACACCACTTGGCGTAGTTGGACCCCTTTTCGGCTGCATCGCAGGAAAGCAAGGTGTAGAGGAAGTTGTCAGGATCGCCATTATCTCCTGTCCAGCCAAACAGACCTGTGGGTGACTCGCCCTGTTGTGCTCTGCGCAGGTATTCCCCCCACTCATAGGAAACGATCTTGGCATTAACGCCAATCTTCTTCCAATCGGCCTGAATCATCTCTGCCATGCGACGAGCATTGGGATTGTATGGTCGTTGTACCGGCATGGCCCAGATTTCGGTCGACAGGTTTTCTACTCCTGCTTCCTTGAGCAGTTGTTTGGCTTTCTCCGGGTCGAAGGGCGTATTTTCGATAGCGTCGTTGTAACTCCACATGGTGGGTGGAATCGGGTTCTTGGCTTCGGTTCCTGCGCCCTGGTAAACAGCATCGATAATGGCTTTCTTGTTGACGGCCATCGAAAGGGCTTGGCGAACCTTGACGTTATCAAACGGCGCCTTTTCAGTATTGAACGATAGGTAGCCGATGTTGAGCCCCGGTGCTGACTTCAAATTGATGTCCGGGTTGTTCTTCATGGCATCAAGATCGGCCGGATTCGGGAAGGCCATTACCTGACATTCATTAGCCTGTAGTTTCTGATAGCGAACCGAGGCATCAGGCGTAATCGAAAATACCAATCGATCTATGGGGGCTTTACCGCGCCAATAGTCAGGATGCGCCATATAACGGATATAGGCATCTTTCTGATAACCAGCAAACATGAACGGGCCAGTACCCAGAGGTTTCTGATTCATCTGCTCTGGATGCCCTTGTTCCATCAACTGATCGGCATATTCCTTGGAAAGGATCGAGGCAAAATCCATCGCCATGTCGGCGAGGAAAGGAGCGGACGGAGTATTCAGATGAAAACGGATCGTGTGGTCGTCGACCTTTTCGATGCGACCGATTAGGTCAGGGAGGCCCATACCTTCAAAATACTCATAGCCGCCGCCGATCTTATGCCAAGGGTTTTCAGGATCTAGCTGACGGTTGAATGAATAAAGGACATCGTCAGCGTCAAAGTTGCGAGACGGAGTGAAGTAGTCGGTTTTCTGAAACTTTACGCCTTCTCGTAGATGGAAGGTATATGTCTTGCCATCATCAGAGATATCCCACGATTCTGCCAAACCGGGTTCGATCTCCGTAGTGCCGGGTTTGAATTCGACAAGACGATCATAGGCCGTACGTCCTGCGGCATCAAAGGTAGTGCCGGTGGTATAATGCTGAGGATTGAAGCCTTCAGGACTCCCTTCCGAGCAGTAAACCAATGTCTTGGCCTGCGCTGAACCGCTTGCTGCCAGAAGCAAACCACTGACCAGAGCGCTGGTCGTCGCCAAGCGCCGCATCTTGTTGTTCATAAGTCATCATCCTGCCTGAGCGTTATTGTTGGAAATCTTATAGAGTCTTGTTATTGCACTAAATTTCTTATGCTGAGAAAAGAGTATAAGCTTATACTATTTCTATGCCTCAGTGTGCTGCGAAGCTAATGGGTGGGCGACCTACTGTCAATAGCAGTATCGGGCAACTGTTGCTTTCCATTGGACGCTAAAGTAGTGATTTTTTATCCAAATTAATATGGTTTAATCAATTGTGGTATTTATGCTCTGGATTATTGCGTAAAGATGGTTAGTGAGACCACAGTTTAGGTTATTAATTAGAGGAGAAGCTTAGAAGCCAGCTAATAAAATAGGAGATGGTTTAATGAGATGATGATAAAAATTATTTGAAAAAATGGGGAAGCTTTAATTTATCCGATATCGATGCTAAAGGACCATGATTGGCTTCTAATGATGTGGTATTTAACGACAGCATTTTATTAATTTGGCTTGGGAGTCAGATAGAAATCGATGCAAGACTTATATTCGGCGAGTTCGCATTTTTCTATTTAGGTGAAAATATGGTTGATCGTTACAACTTGATATTCATACTTGGAAATTTAAGTTGGGAGAATAGATAACAATTACCTATTCTCCCGCTGCTTCGATTAGTCTTTTATATAAGACGGTTGATGTTAAGTATTTTCATAGCATGTCAGCGACATATGTACTTCGCTCGGCATCTGCTTATCTTTGAATGTGATCTTCCAACCTTTGCAATGTTCCCAAGTAGGACGCTGATAGGGCTCGATCATCTCAATTAATTCAATTTGCGCGCCTTGTGCAACAGGAATGAATACCGGATTACGTACCAATTCCTTCAGCTTCAAGGTCAACGTGCCATCCTCGAATTTTGCTTCTGAAAACAGAGCCATATTGCGACGGTGCCCTTCGGTAGATGACCACTTCATCATCGCGGGCGTGCTGGTTAAAATACTATATCCATCTTTCTGAGTTTCACCATCCATGCCGAAGTAGCTTGATAGCTTTTCGATATGGTAACGGTCGGCATCCATGCGGTAATTGAACGTTCCGCTGAAAGGCTGTGCATTACCATCGTTATCGTAAGCTTCGAAATAGTGTGATCCCTTGTGCCCGGTTTGGAATAGGAAGTCTGCTGACTTTTGAGCAGCTTTTGCACGACCCGCTTTGAAAATGAACTGACGAAGCCCCGCCCAATCATCAATTTCTTGATAAAGACCAGTCTGTTTTAGCCTGGTGGCGCTACCGGTAGGGTCTCGGACAATAAGATTGCCTTTATCCGTGATAACACCTCCGACGCGGCCGCTGTGCGTTGCATCGCTGAAAATGTTTCGAAAACCAGATTGGCAGTGATTGCCAGCGGTATAAGCACTTTGGATTTGCTGTGAAGCGCTGGTAGTTACCGGGGAAACATCCTCACCACCTCCGTTGGTATGCTCAAACCAGTTGTTAATAATGGCTGCATCGAGTAGGGATTTAGCACGAATAGGATAACCCTTGACGCGCTCAAAGGTATTACCCATGAAGCTCATGCCATGCGCTTCATTTTCAAAGACGATGCAGTTGTCTACGTATTGGAAGAGGTTTTCCTTGAACTGGCTGACTGTTGCCACGCCGCCCCATTGATAAATGCCATCGGTACATCCTGTGAACTGATTCCGGGCATAGGTCTGGTTAACGCCTCCATACGTTGAAATAGCGCGTTTGAAGCCATTAAAGGAACAGCCGATCACCTGGTTGGCGTAAGCATCAAGTTCAAAGGCGATGGCTTTCTGGTTGCCTTCGGCACGAAATGCGATACGCTCAACAATGTAGGCGCCATCAAACATTGCGCCCTCAAGGTTCGGGCCGGGAAAGAGCGAAGCACGCTCACCGCCATTACCAAAGTGGTTAAAGCTCTGGCCGATAAGCAGCTTGCGGCTTGCATTCCCTTTCCGCAGGCTGACCTGCTTATCAATACGATAACGTCCCCAGGAAGGCACGCGAATAGTACTGTCAACCGCATCGGCTGCGGCCTGGAAAGCTGCGGAGCTATCTGTTTTACCTGTTGGGTCTGCACCAAAGTCAATAACTGTCTTGGCATTGTTTTTTTGGCTAACTATTTCAAGAATGCCTTGTTCAGTAGTAAGGTCTGCCATGTTTAACTCCCGTTAATAGCTGGTTATGTCGACATCATTTAAATGAGAATACTTCGTTGAGTCGACGCTATTAACGTTCGCTTATTTTGATATTTCTTTCTAGCTGAGCAAGGTGTACCAGATAGGTTTACACATGAGATGAGAGATGACACGATAAATTAATATTCTACAAAATTGAATTTAACATTTATTTATTAAGTTAATTATTGGGCGATAACAAGGCGTGGGATATTTATGTGCCGGCGAATGAAGTTACATAGAGGTGAGTGGTTATAAAGAGATGATGTTTTAGCCTTTGCCAAGTAAAATCCTATTAGCTTCCGAGCCGAATTTATTGGCTGATATAGCTATTAATTGTGTTTAACATAGATATTGAAAGCACTTTTAGGATTGTTCATTCTACGCTGCAAAAGTCGGTCATTGAGAGGAAGTAAAATGGAAAGCAATAAGCAAAATAAAAAAGCAGATGCCGAGCAACAGCCGGAAATGCAGGACGAGCATCGTCATGAAGAGAGTCATCTGACGGGAAAAATTGTTCTAACCGTAGCGCTTTCTGTAATCGTGATCTTTTTTGTTTTTATTCTGTTTGTTTGAGATGTTTGGCTATGTGGCAGCGAGCCTTAATAAGCTTTAACTGCACAACCATTGTTTCACAAGTTCAGAAAATAGAACTTGTATAAGCGCTTATTCAATTGAAGAGTAAAGGGTTTAAAGCGGCTAAATAGGTAGGTGCAATCATGCATCTCAGTAGCAATTATCCATCTTGTTTATGATGATAATGCTGAATGGAGGAGAGAGGTTGAATACTTGATGGTGCCCGGAGCCGGAATCGAACCGGCACGCCCTAACGGGCGAGGGATTTTAAGTCCCTTGCGTCTACCTATTCCGCCATCCGGGCGAGAGAATTTGGCAGGAAAATGGAGGCTGGAGTCGGAATCGAACCGGCGTACACGGAGTTGCAGTCCGCTGCATAACCACTCTGCCATCCAGCCTCTTATGGAGCGGGAAACGAGGCTCGAACTCGCGACCTCCACCTTGGCAAGGTGGCGCTCTACCAACTGAGCTATTCCCGCTCGACATCAGTGCCAAGCACGGGGATGAATTATACGTATGCGAATCATTGTGTCAATCATGAGTGCAAAAAAGTCTCTAAAAGCACGCTCTTACGCGAGACTCAAATCGATCGAGTCAGTTCTGGCCAGGCGGCTCGTAAATAGCTAAACATCGACCACAGCGTCAAAATGGCGGCCACATAAAGCATAACGACTCCTAGCTGTGCGTATACGGTACCGATAGGGAAAGCGAGCAGAGTGAAGATCGATACCATCTGCATGGTGGTCTTGAGCTTGCCCACCATCGAGACAGCTACGTTGGCGCGTTTGCCGAGCTCTGCCATCCATTCACGCAGTGCAGAAATGACGATTTCACGGCCAATGATCACCAATGCAGGCAATGTCATCAGCGCGCTGTCATAACGTTCGATCAAGAGTCCTAGCGCTACGGCTACCATGAGCTTATCGGCAACAGGGTCCAGGAATGCACCGAATGGAGTGCTCTGATTCCAGCGCCTTGCCAGGTAACCATCAAACCAGTCAGTTACCGCGGCTATGCCAAAGAGCCCGGCGGCACAGGAATAACTCCACCAATAAGGAAGGTAAAAGGCCGCGACCAACAGAGGAATAAAAACGATCCGGAGCAAAGTCAGGATATTGGGAATATTCATTGTGCTTTTAGCGTCCTAGCCGATGGTCATCATTGATATTCTAACGCTTTCCAGACCTGATCATCCATGAAGAGCCTGGTGAATCTGTGCTGCAAGCTGGGCATTAATACCCGGGACGCGCGCAAGGTCATCTCGTGAGGCTCTTTTTACCCCTTGAAGTCCACCAAAGAAGCGTAACAGCTCACGCCGACGCTTGGGACCCACACCGGGAATATCCTGAAGCGTAGATGTCCGGCGTTGCTTGTCGCGCCGTTGGCGGTGACCGGTAATGGCGAAACGGTGAGCCTCATCACGAATATGCTGAATCAGATGAAGAGCAGGAGACGTGCCTTCCAAGGTCAGGCTTTGGTCGATTGTCTCTAGAAAAAGAGTCTCAAGCCCTGGCTTGCGCGTCGTTCCTTTAGCGACACCTAACAGCACGATGTCAGTAATGCCGAGTTGATTAAAAACATCACGCGCCATGTTGAGCTGTCCTTTGCCGCCATCCACAATCAATATATCGGGCCGCTTGGCTTCCTTGTTTTGAATACGTTTGTAACGTCGCGTCAAGGCTTGATGCATTGCTGCATAGTCATCCCCGGCGGCCACACCTTCGATATTGAAGCGGCGATAGTCGGATTTGGCTGGGCCATCCTGATTGAATACGACACACGACGCAACGGTCGCCTCGCCATGGCTATGACTGATGTCAAAGCACTCAAGTCGTGAGGGAGCTTCCTGCATGCCCAGTGCGTCACGTAAAGCGAGAAACCGCTTGCTTAACTGTTGATGACTAGCCAGCTGAGTGGCCAGATGCTGCTCGGCATTGGTGTAAGCAAGTTCCAGCCACATTGCCCGGTGTCCGCGTACTTGAGTGGCCAAGCGCACATGCTTGCCAGCTTTCTCACTAAGGGCCGCTTGTAGAACATCATGATCATCCAGAGCATGAGAGGTCAGCACTTCGGTAGGCACCTCCCGCTCCTGACCAAGGTAATATTGGCTAACGAAACTGGTCAGTAACTCATCAGAGGATAAGTCCAGACCATTATCTGGCATGTAGTGCCTTGAGCCGAGTACACGTCCCTGGCGAATCATGAGGACGCTGATGCATAGCCCTCCCGGGCGCTCAGCAAGGGCAAAAACATCGGCATCCCCACCTTCAGTGTCAACGGATTGCTGTGTTTGTAGACGGCGCAACTGCTGTATTTGATCCCGGATGAAGGCGGCCTGTTCGAAATTGAGCGTTTTGCTTGCGTTTTCCATCTCGGTATTCAACTGAGACGTTACCTGATCGCTTTTGCCTTCCATGCACAAGATGGCACGCTCAATATCACGTCGGTAGCTGTCCTGATCGATGTAGTCGACACAGGGGGCACTGCAGCGGCCGATCTGGTACTGAAGGCAAGGGCGAGCACGATGGGCAAAAACCGTATCTTCGCAATTACGGATACGAAATATCTTCTGCATTAATGCCAGACTTTCCCGTACTGCATTCGAGCTAGGGAAAGGCCCAAAGTAGCGGCCATCATTTTTCTTCTGGCGAATGCGGCGAAATTCGAGAGCGGGATAAGGATGACGGTCAGAGACGAAAACGTAAGGATAAGACTTATCATCCCGTAGCAGAATGTTATAAGGCGGACGCAAGGTTTTGATCAGCGTCTGTTCAAGCAATAATGCCTCGGTTTCACTGCGGGTGACTGTGACTTGAATGTCACAGATTCGAGCGACCAACGCTTGTGTCTTGGCATTGAGTCCGCTGCCGCGAAAATAACTGGCCAGACGCTGTTTCAGGCGTTTCGCCTTGCCGACATAAAGCACGTTTTCCTGTGCGTCGAACATGCGATAGACGCCTGGCGCTTCCGTAACCGCCTTTAGAAATTGCCTGGCGTTGAATTCCATGCCTACCTCATCGTGGCTATCCATAAGCGTATTTTACCAAAAGGTAGGCGACAATGAGGAAAGTAACTGCCTCTTTGCGCGCTAAAAATTGTTGAAAGAACATGAAGCTCTTGACGTGTTGCCGTGAGATCCGTATATTTCGCCTCAGATTTAAGAGGGGGCCTTAGCTCAGCTGGGAGAGCGCAACGCTGGCAGCGTTGAGGTCATCGGTTCGATCCCGATAGGCTCCACCAAGAATTTCTAAAAAGCCGCTTGAGCATTCGCTCAAGCGGCTTTTTTCATGACTAAGCAATTGTGGGCTAGCGTGCTTGAGTTGAGTGAGTGGCTATCTTGCCGTTAGTAGGCTGGTGAAAAATATACAACCAATCTACCGTAACGCCGCGCAGCATGCGCGCGGCTATTCAAAAGAGTGGCGTCCTGATCATCAATCGCTGATGCGGCCCAGCAATAAAAACTCGATCAGGGCTTTCTGTGCATGCAGTCGATTGCCGGCTTCTTGCCACACAACGGCGCGCGGGTCGTCAAGCAGGGTCGTACTGATTTCTTCGCCGCGGTGGGCCGGCAGGCAATGCAGGAAAATAACGTTGTCGTCGGCACAGTCCAGCATGGCTTCATCGACTTGATAGCCTTCAAAGGCCGCTTCTCGGATGGCCTGTTCTTCTTCCTGACCCATTGACGCCCATACATCAGTCGTAATCAGATCAGCGCCGCGTGCCGCCTCCATGGGGTCGCGTACAATCTGCGCATGCTCACCCGCCGCTTCAAGAATGGCTGCGTCCGGCTCGTAGCCTTCGGGGCAGCTGATACGCAGTTTGAAATCGAATTGGCGGGCAGCATTGATCCATGAATGGCACATGTTATTACCATCCCCGATCCATACAGCCGTTTTGCCGCGTACCGGCCCACGACACTCCGTCCAGGTTTGAATATCGGCGAGCAGTTGGCAAGGGTGGTAGTCATCGGAAAGCGCATTGATGACCGGCACCGAGCTGGCGGCGGCAAAGTCTTCGAGATTCTTGTGAGCGAAGGTACGAATCATTACAACATCGACCATCTCGGACAGTACGCGCGCCGTATCTTCAATCGGTTCGCCACGTCCAAGCTGTGTGTCTCTTGGTGACAGGAACAGGGCGTGTCCACCGAACTGTGCCATGGCGGTTTCAAACGATACCCGCGTGCGCGTAGAGGACTTCTCGAAGATCATCGCCATGGTGCGATTGGCTAAAGGGACGTAAACGGGCCCATGCTGCTTAAGGCCTGATTTGATCGTGATCGCACGCTGGATAAGATACTCCAGCTCCTGAGAAGAGAAATCCATCAAGGTGAGGAAGTGGCGTGGGGCCATCGTATCGCTCCTGTTACGTAGATAGCACGTAGGTGTTCACCGCGAACGAAAAAGGCGCCACGACTATCCGAAGCCTAGTGCCTCGGACGAGAACGGCGGCGCCCAACATTGCTCGAGACCTTTGTTGTTGGAGGTCTCACTAAAAGGACATCATCCTAGCGAGCGAGCAGCAATGGCGCAACGCTGAGTGCAAGCTTCATTGTGCAGAGGCTGATTTTAACTTCATGTCGAGGTAGAATAGTTAGCATGGCAACATCCACGGCGACGCGAGCATTTAAATTGCTCAGCCAACCCCACGTCCGAGGAATAAAATTATGAGCGCAACTGTCGACACGATTAAGCAACAGATCAGCGAAAATACCATTCTGCTTTACATGAAAGGTACGCCTCAGCTGCCGCAGTGCGGGTTTTCCGCCCAAGCGGTTCAAGCGTTGATGGGGTGTGGCGAACGTTTTGCTTTCGTCAATATTCTCGATAATCCCGATATTCGTGCTGAACTGCCCAAGTACGCTAACTGGCCGACGTTCCCGCAGCTTTGGATCAACGGTGAGCTTGTGGGCGGATGCGATATCATCGTCGAGATGTACCAAAATGGTGAACTCGAACCGATGATCAAGCAGGCATCCAGCGCAGCTTCTCAGGAAGACAATGCTTAAATAGACGCCTATGAGCGTTGAAAGGGCCTGCCAGCTTAGTGCTGGCAGGCCCTTTCTTTTGGCATAGATGTTTATGCAAACTACTAAACTGATTGAAATTGTTGTTGAAAAGCCAAGCAGCTACGACCACGCTGTGAGTAAGGGCCGATCAAGGAGATGAATCGGATACCTACCTGTAAGTGACGAGGGAGATACAGCATGCAGATTCCGCTTGAGATCAACTACAACGGTGTATCGAGATCAGAATGGATCGATGAGTATATCCGCACACGCGTCGACAAGCTGGAACATTTCTGTAATGACATCATCGGTTGCCGTGTTGTTGTCGAGCAGACACAAAATAACAATCGCACGGGTAATCCCTATCGTGTGCTTGTTGAAGTAACGCTACCTGCCAAGGGTGAGCTAGTTGCCGATAAAGAAGAGCGTCTTACCGATCCGCAAGTTCAACTGCGTCCTCTGATTCGACAGGCCTGTGAGGCGATGGAAAAGCAGCTGAAGAAGCACGTTGCCAAGCGTAATAATGACGTTAAGCATCATGATGAACCGACCAGCCCAACTGTTGCTATTGTAGCGCGTACCTTTGCAGAAGAAGGGTATGGCTTTCTCAAGGATGCCAGTGGAGAGGACGTTTACTTTCATCGCAATTCTGTGCTGCATGACGATTTTGATCGCTTGACGGCGGGTACCCAAGTGCGTTTTGAGCCGGAAGAAGGCGATAAAGGGTTACAGGCCAGTACGGTTCAGATCATTGATAAGCCCGGGGTCGGCGGCACTGACGCAGATGAAGGCTTAGAGATGCCCAAAGGATGGGAAAGTAACTAAGGTACATGCGTCGAGCATATGTTTAGTATTGGTAAGACGCTAAACGTGATTGAGAAAAAGCCCGTGAACAATCTTCACGGGCTTTTCTCGTTAAAAGCGCTATCTATTTATCAAGCTAGCCAATAATAGACGCTTACTCTTCGTCCATGCTTTGCTCGCGCATGGCGAGATTCCAGCCACCTAAATCCTTGAACCGGTTAACGATGGCACAGAACAGTTCTGCCGTACGCTCGGTATCGTAGCGCGCTGAATGCGCTTCGCTATTGCTGAACTCAATACCTGCGGCGCGGCAGGCACGCGCGAGAACGGTTTGGCCATACACCAGCCCGGAAAGCGTTGCCGTGTCGAAACTTGAAAAAGGATGAAAAGGATTGCGTTTTACGCCACATCGCAATACGGCCGCATTGAGGAAGCCATGATCGAAGGCAGCATTATGACCTACTAAAATCGCACGATTGCAGCCATGCGATTTAAGCGCCTTGCGTACCGGCTTGAAAATTTCCCCTAACGCTTCGCTTTCTGAAAGCGCAACATTCTTGCGCAACGGGTTATCGAGATCAATGCCGGTGAACTCCAGTGCTGCCTGCTCGATATTGGCACCGGGGAAAGGGTCAACATGAAAAGCATACGTTTGGTCTGGCAGCAGATTGCCGGTTTCATCCATCGTTAACGTGACCGCCGCAATTTCCAGCAGCGCATCGGTATGGGGATTGAATCCGCCGGTTTCCAGATCGACAACGACTGGCAAAAAGCCGCGAAAGCGTTTTGCCATCATGTTCGGGGGAGTATCACTTGTCATGCCTTCCCTCCCGGTATTGAGCATGCTAGGAAAGAGAGAAGACGTGAAATTGCGCTGTAATTGACCGGCACGGCGAGCCTTATATCGTCTATGGAAAAGAGACAGGTAAAAGCAAACGCAGTTTAGCAGCTATAGGTCTCCTCCGCTCGTTGGTGTTCGCTGTCCTGCAAGGGCGTTATACTCAGTGGACAATTACCGGCCGCCAGTGAGGGCGGTGGGATTCATTCATTGAGTAAGGAGCTGGGCATGTCCGATGTGAAGAAGGTCGTACTCGCCTATTCGGGTGGGCTGGATACCTCCGTAATCGTTAAATGGTTACAAGAAACCTACGGTTGCGAGGTGGTGACCTTCACCGCCGATCTCGGTCAGGGAGAAGAGGTCGAACCCGCGCGTGCCAAGGCTCAGGCACTTGGCGTCAAGGAAATCTATATAGAGGATCTGCGTGAGACGTTCGTGCGTGACTACGTCTTCCCGATGTTCCGCGCCAATACCATCTATGAAGGCGAGTATCTGCTTGGCACCTCGATTGCGCGTCCGTTGATTGCGCGCCGCCTGATTGAAATTGCCAACGAGACGGGTGCTGATGCGATTTCGCACGGAGCGACCGGCAAGGGTAACGATCAGGTTCGTTTCGAATTGGGTGCCTATGCGCTCAAACCTGGCGTCAAGGTTATCGCACCGTGGCGTGAGTGGGATCTGAACTCGCGCGAGAAATTGATGGATTACTGCGAGCGCAACAATATCCCGGTTGATTTCGCCAAGAACAAGAAGAAATCGCCGTATTCGATGGATGCCAATCTTCTGCATATTTCTTATGAAGGCGGCATTCTCGAAGATCCGTGGGCCGAGGCCGAAGAAGACATGTGGCGCTGGAGCGTCAGCCCCGAGGCAGCGCCGGATGAGCCAACGTATATTGAACTGACGTATGAGAAGGGCGATATTGTTGCCATCGACGGCAAGGCGATGAAGGCGCATGAAATTCTCGCGCATCTCAACAAGGTCGGTGGTGAAAACGGCATCGGTCGTCTCGACATTGTCGAGAACCGCTACGTCGGCATGAAGTCGCGCGGCTGCTACGAGACGCCAGGGGGCACCATCATGATGCGTGCTCATCGCGCTATCGAATCCATCACCCTCGACCGCGAATCGGCGCATCTCAAGGATGCATTGATGCCCAAGTACGCCGAACTGATTTACAACGGTTACTGGTGGAGCCCGGAGCGCAAGATGCTGCAAAAAGCGATTGATGAATCGCAGACCAGCGTCAACGGCACCGTGCGGGTCAAGCTCTATAAAGGCAATGTCATCGTTGCTGGCCGCAAGTCCGACGACTCGCTATTTGATGCCTCAATCGCCACCTTTGAAGATGATGCCGGCGCTTATAACCAGAAGGATGCTGAAGGTTTTATCAAGCTCAATGCTCTGCGTCTGCGTATCGCCGCCACCAAAGGACGCAATACGGACTAACGCTGCGTTTGCTGGAAAGAAATATCGCCTTGAACGATCATGAAACAAGATCGTCAAGGCTTGAAAAGCCGCGATACGTCGCGGCTTTTTGCGGTTGACTGCCGGATGAATGACAAGGAACAACTACGATGATGAAACGTCTTTTGGCTGGGCTATTGGGTAACAGTGGGGGGCAGGAACGTAGTGCAAACAAGAAAAAACAGCCTGAGGTGGACCCCATCGATTACAAGGGATTCTTGATTACCCCTGATCCTCAGGATGCCAACGGGCAATACCGGGTCAGCGGCTGGATTCGCAAGTCAGTCGCAGGTGAAATGAAAGAACACCGCTTTGAGCGTTCCGATACCGTGCCTGATCGTGATGGCTGTAACGAGTTGATGGTGCGCAAGGCGGAGCGCTTTATTGAAGATCATGGCGAACGCATGTTTGAACGGTAAGTACCCGCCATGACCGCCTATGGCTCAACCTCGCCTGAACTTTTTCCTGCGCTGTCGCGTTGGCGGCAACTGAGTGTCAGCGAACGCTTGGCTGATGTCGTCGCGGGACTGATCACGGCGGCGCTTTTGGTGCCCCAGGGCATGGCCTACGCCATGCTGGCGGGATTGCCGCCACAAATGGGGCTTTATACTGCGCTGGCACCCTTGCTGTTGTATGCGCTGTTCGGGACTAGTCGCGTCATTGCGATGGGACCGATGGCGCTGACATCATTATTGGTAGGGGAAACATTACGTAGCGAGAATATACCGTTATCTGATTTTGCCAATTGGGCAGCCATATTGGCATTATTAGTGGGTGGCTGGTTATTGGTGCTCTATTTCTTCAGGCTGGGACGATTGATCAATTTCGTCAGTCCTGCGGTCATGCAGGGATTTACCACAGCCTCGGCGTTGATGATTGTTGTGTCACAGCTCGCTGATCTACTCGGCCTGCCGGCATCTTCCGGAAATCTTTTCATGCGCATGATGGCGCTGGCAGAACAATGGCAACAGCTTTCATGGAGCACGCCTGCGTTCGGTATCACAGCGCTTTTAGCGCTGTTGGTAATGAAGCGCTGGTTAACATCACTCCTTTCTTTTCTCCATGTCCCGTCAGGCGCTGCTGAAGTGTTGGGCAAGACCGGGCCGCTCATCACCTTGATTATGGCGCTTGTGATTGTCCCTGTCTGGCCTGCTGAACTGGCGCGCGTGGGTGGGGTACCTGCAGGGTTGCCGCTGCCTGCCCTGCCCGAGTTTTCTCTTGATGCTTTACAAAGCCTGTGGGCGCCCGCTCTCGGTATCGCACTAGTCAATTATGTCAGTGCTATTTCCGTGGCGGAGACACTGGCGGCCAAGCATCGTGAGCGCATCTACAGCCAGCGCGAACTATGGGTATTGGGTGCGGCCAATATTCTCGCCGCCTTGACCCGCGGCTTCCCGGTGACCAGCGGGCTAGGGCGCGCTGTTGTCAACGATCAGGCAGGTTCGCGTACACCCTTGTCATCGCTGTTTGCGGCACTGACGCTAGTCGGCATTCTGCTTTTTGCCACGGCGCTTTTTGCCCCGTTGCCACAGGCCGTGCTGGCAGCAATTGTTATTCAGGCCGCCTGGCCCTTGGTTAATTTAATGCCGCTCAAGCGGGCCTGGCGTTATTCACGTGCAGATGGGCTGGCATGGGCGGCCGCGTTTATTGGCGTATTATTGCTGGGTGTCATGGAAGGGCTCGCAATAGGCGTAGGCATTGCACTAGCACAGCTCCTGGCGCGGTCCAGTCGCCCGCATATTGCTGAGATAGGCCAGTTACCCGACGGTGGCTTTCGTAACCGTGAGCGCTTCAATGTAGAAATTCTGCCGCACCTGTTGATGGTGCGCCCCGATGCCGATCTTCATTTTGCCAACATGGGTGAGCTGGAGCGCTGGATCAATGTGCATCTTGCCGAACGCGAAGCGGTCACCGACCTGGTGTTGGTGATGAGTGCTGTCATTCATATCGATAGTGCGGCACTTGATATGCTGGAACGGCTAGAGGCGCGTCTTGCCGAGCAGGGCATTACGGTTTATCTCGCTGAATTGAGAGGACCTCTCAAGGATCAACTGGCCCATACCGTATTTCTTGAAACGCATCGTGAGCGCGTATTCTTTTCAACAGGCCATGCATGGCGCTCGTTGACCAGGGAGGATCTTGCTTTTCAGATATGAATGCTATGCGAAACGGGATGTTTTGCCTGCATGATATGCCAAAGAGGTGCGTGCCTCCGCTCTGCTCACCCAAGGACACCCAGATGATTCGTATTGAACCTTCACGTGCCAGCCAGGCCCATGAGTTGATCGGCTTGCTGGATGAACTGCAAACACAGCTTTATCCGCCGTCGAATCACTACCTAGATAACGTCGAAACGCTTGAACAATCTCACGTCTTTTTCGTCCGCGCGCTGGATGATGAGAACCTCGCCGTAGGATGCGGGGCGGTCAAGCGATTGGGCGACTACGGCGAGATCAAGCGCATGTTCGTTCAGGAGCAAGCACGTCGTCAGGGCATTGCGAAACGTATCATGACCGCGTTGGAAGCCCACCTCATAGAGCAGGGGATTCGTCTTGCCCGGCTCGAAACCGGCATTCATCAGCCCGATGCGATCGCGCTTTACCGTTCGCTTGGCTATGTCGAACGTGGTCCTTTCGGTCACTATCCAGAGGACGAGTTCAGTGTGTTCATGGAAAAGGCCTTGTAAGAATCTCAGGCAATCTCGGTCTTCTCCTTGTACTCGCACAGATCTTCGATGATGCAGCTGCCGCAGCGCGGCTTGCGTGCCACACAGGTGTAGCGCCCGTGCAGAATCAGCCAGTGATGTGCGTCGCGTTTGAACTCCTTGGGCACGACCTTGAGCAGCTTCTGCTCCACCTCGTTGACGTTCTTGCCGGGGGCGAGATTGGTACGGTTTGAGACGCGGAAAATATGCGTATCGACGGCAATGGTCGGCTCACCAAAGGCGGTATTGAGGATTACGTTGGTGGTCTTTCGCCCTACGCCGGGTAATGCTTCGAGTTCTTCGCGCTGACGCGGCACCTCGCCACCGTGCTTGGTAACAAGAATCTCGCACATCGCCATCAGATTCTTGGCCTTGTTGTTATAAAGCCCCAGCGTCTTGATATGCGCCTTCACCCCGTCGAGGCCGAGGCCGAGAATTGCCTCGGCGGTATTGGCGTCGGCGAACAGCTTTGCAGTCGCCTTGTTAACGCCGACATCGGTGGACTGCGCCGAGAGTGCTACGGCGACCAGCAGTTCGAACGGCGTCGTCCAGTTCAGCTCGGTGGTAGGGTGAGGGTTGGCTTCACGTAGCCGTGCAAATATCTGCTTGCGTTTTTCGACGTTCATATCAGGTCACGGTAATCGTTATTAAAAGGCAGGCGTCCTAGCCTGCTTGCTCAAGTGCGTGCCGGGCGTTCTGCCTGTTGGCTTCAGCGCGTTCAAGCTGTTCCTTGGCATCGGCTACTTCTTCAGCACTGCCTAAACGCTCCAGCCGTTCGAGTTGTTTGACGGCTTTGCGATAGGTCGCTTCTGCTGCTGACGCAGCGATCTTGAGCTGATTGAGCGTCCTGCGGCTGGGCGTGCTACTGCCGATAGCCGCCGTGACAGTGGTGCGCGAGGTGGGCGTCGTCGCTGATGATGTCGTTGTGAGCTGCGCTTCGATGCTGGCCAAGTGCTGTCGTGCAGTAGCCAGTTGAGCTTCCAGCGTTTCAATCTCAGTGCTGCCCGCCGCCTGCGCCTGTTTGAGCTTCTTTTCGACACGCCGAATCGACGCCGTTGCCGCCGCCTTAGCTGCCTTGAGTGATGTGGCGCTGGGCGCTGGCGTGCTGGCCTTGGGATCGAAAGTCTCGGCAGGGCGGGAAGAAGGTGCGAGCGTTGCCAGGCGACGCGCCTCACGCGTTTCGCGGCTATTTTTCTTCTCTTCCGCAAGTCGCGCCAAGCGAGTATTGCGATTCTCGAAGCGCATGCGCGCTTTGCTGGCACGTTGATCGAGAAAGGCCTGCTGCTGTGCTTCGTCCTGGGCGGCCTGCCACTGTGGATGGGGCAAAATATCAATGCAGTCTACCGGGCAGGGTTCGACGCACAGATCGCAGCCGGTGCATTCCGATGCGATCACGGTATGCATTTTCTTCGCTGCACCGAGGATGGCATCAACCGGACACGCCTTGATGCACTTGGTACAGCCGATACACTCCTCCTCGCGGATGAAGGCAACCTTGGGCGTCTCTGCCTCCATTTCCAACGGCAACGGCGCGCGTTCGAGCAGGCGGGCAAGATTGTGCATCGTCGCCTCGCCGCCGGGCGGGCACTTGTTGATTGCCTCGCCTGCAGCAATCGCCTCGGCATAGGGGCGACAGCCGGGATGGCCGCACTTGCCGCACTGAGTCTGTGGCAGACGCTGGTCGATCTGTTCGACGAGTGGAATGGTCACAACTGCATTCATTGCCTGCTTCATTACCTCGGGTCACGCGCCGTCCCAGTACGGGGCGGGCGGGAAAATAGCGTGCCGGCGCGGAAACGTAGTAGGAGCTGCTCAAGGCTTACGACTGAGGTGAAAAGCAGCATACTGCCGCGACGGACAAAAGAAAAACGGAGAATAGCGTGTCGACTGGAACGAAAGGGCAATTGTAGCTCGCTTGGCGGTTGGGTGCATCCGTTGGCTCGCTTACCAGCTTTGCGTATTCGCCAGTTTTGCTGTTACTCAAAAGGTGTCACGAAGGTCATCGAGATATTGCTCAGGCTGTCCTAGGCATGGTTGCACGTAAAGAACAAAAGCCACTGAATATTCAAGCCTATAGCGGCCATAGTATTGTAAAGCCTTCCTCTCAATAAGACTCGATAAACGGAGAAACGCCAGTGGCCTACCAGCTCTATATCGCCAATAAAAATTATTCGTCCTGGTCGATGCGTCCTTGGGTATTGATGACGGCGCACAATATCGAGTTCGAGGAGGTGTTGACGCCCTTTGCTGATACCCCTCATCAACAGGCCTTCGAACACTTCTCGCCCACTGGCAAGGTGCCGTGTCTTCAGGACGCCGACACACTGATCTGGGATTCATTGGCGATTGTCGAATATCTGGCGGAAGTACATCCTGATGTATGGCCGAAGGAGCGGCAGGCGCGTGCCTGGGCGCGTTCGGCCTGTGCCGAGATACACTCAGGATTCATGGCTTTGCGTGATGAGTGCTCGATGAACTGCGGCCTGCGGATTGAGCTGGGAGCGCCGAGCCCAGCACTCGAAAAAGATATGTTGCGGCCGAGCACGCTGTGGGAAGACGGTCTCAATCGCTTTGCTGGCCCTTGGCTGGCAGGGGAAACGTTCGGTGCTGTCGATGCCTTCTTTGCCCCTGTGGCGGTGCGCTATCGTACCTACGGGTTCACGCTGTCACGACAGGCCAATGCCTATGCCGAACAATTGCTTGAACATCCTGCCGTCATCGCCTGGATCGAGCAAGGGCTGCATGAAACATGGCGCGATGAGGCGCATGAGCAGGATTGCCTGCGTGGACGTACTGTCCTGGCGGACCTGCGTCAGGGTGTTCGTAATTGAAAACAATGAGTACGTTAGCGTAAAACGAGCAGGACATCACAACAAAACGGGCGCATGCATAGTGGCATGCGCCCGTTTTGTTTTTGCTGACGTTATGGTGCTCAGGTCACACGCTGGCCCGGCTCAGCACCGGAGTCAGGCGAGAGTAGATAGATACCGTTGTCATTGCCGGCGGCCAGTACCATGCCTTCAGAAACGCCAAAACGCATCTTGCGCGGTGCGAGGTTGGCGACCATCACGGTGAGGCGGCCTTCCAGCGCTTCGGGAGCATATTGCGACTTGATGCCGGAGAACACCGTACGGGTTTCGCTACCGATATCCAGCGTCAGCTTGAGCAACTTGTCGGAGCCCTCGACATGCTCGGCCTGGGTGATCCGCGCAATACGCAGATCGACCTTGATGAAATCATCGAACTTGATTTCGGCAGCGAGTGGTTCGCTGATCAACGGGCTTGCGGTTCCTTCGGATTTGGCTGCAGCGTCTTCCTTCAATTTTTTCTCCACAGCGAGGTCTTCTTTAGAGACCTCGATCATCTGATCGATCTTGTCCATTTCGACGCGGGTCATCAGCGGCTTGAACTTCTCGATCGGGTGGTTGAGCAGCACGTCACTGCGGCTGTTCCAGCCCAACGTAGTGAGGTTCATGAACACGCGCGCTTCTTCGGCCAGCGCGGGTACGATCGGGGCGAGGTAGACGACCAGCTGGCGGAACAGGTTGATGCCGACCGAGCAGATGTCGAGCACGTCCTGCTCGCGGCCCGCTTCCTTGGCCAGTACCCACGGTGCCTGATCATTGATGTAGGTGTTGGCCTCGTCCGCCAGTTCCATGATGCGACGTACTGCACGGCCAAATTCTCGTGCTTCGAAGTCCTCGGCGATGGCATCACCGGCATCGATGAAACGTTGTACCCGTTCCGGCTCGGCACAGCGTGGCGAAAGGGTGCCACCTTGCTTCTTGATGAAGCCGGCGCAGCGGCTGGCGATGTTGACGACCTTACCCACCAGATCAGCATTGACGCGCGCAGCGAAGTCCTCAAGGTTGAGATCGAGATCATCGACCCGTGATGAGAGCTTGGCCGCGAAGTAGTAACGCAGGTACTCGGGGTTGAGGAATTGCGCGTAGGTCTCGGCCTTGATGAATGTCCCCCGCGACTTCGACATCTTGGCGCCGTTAACGGTAACGAAGCCGTGGCAGTTGACGCCGGTCGGTGTGCGCAGCCCGGCGCCTTCAAGCATTGCCGGCCAGAACAGGGCGTGGAAGTAGACGATATCCTTGCCGATGAAGTGATAGACCTCGGCGTCGGAGTCCTTCTGCCAGTAACTATCGAAATCGATGCTTTCACGCTCGCACAGATTCTGGAAACTGGCCAAGTAGCCGATCGGCGCATCAACCCAGACATAGAAGTACTTACCCGGAGCATCGGGGATCTCGAAGCCGAAGTAGGGCGCGTCACGGGAGATATCCCAATCATTGAGGCCCGCCTCGAACCACTCCTGCAGCTTGTTGGAGATTTGCGGCTGCAGGCTTTCCGAGCGGGTCCACTCCTTCAAGAACGCCTCGAAGTCGGGCAGCTTGAAGAAATAATGTGTCGAGCTGCGTACTTCGGGCGTGGCGCCTGAAATCGCGGAGACAGGATTGATCAACTCGGCAGGCGTGTAAGCGGAACCACATACTTCGCAGTTGTCGCCATACTGGTCGTCTGCATGGCAGTTGGGGCAGGTACCCTTGATGAAGCGGTCGGCGAGGAACAGTCCCTTGACCGGATCAAACATCTGGTCAATATCGCGAGTAGCAATGTGGCCAGCGTCGCGCAGCTTGGTGTAGATGCGCTCGCTATGGATGCGGTTCTCTTCGGAGTGCGTCGAATAGTAGTTGTCGAAACCAACGCCGAAACGAGCAAAGTCGGCTTGATGCTCTGCGTTGACGCGGGCAATCAACTGCTCCGGAGTCACGCCTTCCTGTTCGGCGCGCAGCATGATGGCAGTGCCGTGCGCATCGTCAGCGCAAACATAATGACATTCGTGACCACGGCTTTTCTGAAAGCGCACCCAGATATCAGTCTGAATGTATTCAAGCAGGTGGCCCAAATGAATGGAGCCGTTGGCGTAGGGCAGAGCACTGGTGACCAGAATCTTGCGCGCGGACATGAGGCCTCGAATGAGTGATGAAATAAAATAGTGATCGCCTTACCGACCGCAATGCTCGATGAAAAGGCATTGTTACTAGCGCGGTTTGGGTACGCTGGCCGAGGCGACGAAATAAGGCCATTCTACCGCGTTGTCACGGCAGGAGTAAGGCGTCACCCTGTTAGCAACTTATATCCTCGATAATAGGATAATGTGGTTCTGACTGTCTGGTGCAGACGTGAATAAGCGGATTGCATTGTTGGGCTTCACCCAGAATGTTGTATTGCTTATTACGAGCACGGCTATCATAAGAGTCATGAAAAGGAGCAGCAATGCTGCAGGAAGGGCAAAGGTAATGCTTGAATCAATCCAGCTATTTTTTCAGCGCATGCTGGCGGAAGAGGACGAAGCGGAGAAGCGCCCCGTAACGTTGGCGCTAGCGACAACAGCGGTTCTATGTGAAATTATTTGTGCCGATGAGCGCATCGATCCGCGTGAGCTGACTGCACTCAAGCAGATGCTGATGACACACTTCACGTTAAGTGAGGAGGCGGTCGATGAACTTTTGGCGCTGGCGCAGCTAGAAGCTGGCCGAGACAGCGGTGTCTATCAGTTCGCGCATTTGATCAATCAACATTACGATTATAACAACCGGGTTGCGCTGGTTATGGAGATGTGGCGGCTGGCTTATGCCGACAGTCGGCTCGTGCCTCACGAGAAGCAGCGGGTAAGACGATTTGCTGACTTGCTCAAGGTCAGTCACGGCGATTTCGTTCAGTGTAAGCTTCATGTTCAAGAGGAGTTTGAACAAGAGAGCAATCACTTGCCCGCCGGCAGGGCGGACAAACCCTGAAGCCTTCTGCATTATTGTTGCTGCGCCTGCTCAGCGGCAGGAATCAGTAGTGTCTCGACCAATTCATCCAGTTGATCCAGATAAGCATGTCCTGCGGAGGGTGGCGTAGGGTCGGAGGTCATGATTACGGTCATGGTCAGCTCTGGAATCACATACAGCATCTGCCCGCCGTATCCCCAGCCATAGTAGACACGATGCCCCTTCATGTTAGTCATGAACCAACCATAGCCATAATTGGCATGGGCAAAGTGCGAGTAGGTATGCGGTGTCCATGAAGCGTCAATCCAGGACTCAGGGAGTAGGCGTTCGCCATTCACCACGCCCTGGGTGCGATATAGCTCGCCAAAGGCCAACAGCGCTCGTGGCGAAAGCGCCATTTCATTGCCGCCGAAGTAAATGCCTTGCGGGTCGCGTGTCCATGGGGGAATAGTGATATTCAAAGGGTCCCCCAGCCAGGAGCGCGCCAGGGCGAGTGTGCTTTGTCCACTGGCCCGCGTCAGCGCAGCGGAAAGCAGGTGAGAGTTGCCGGTAGAGTACAGCATTTGCCCACCGGGTTCGGCGACAAAGGGACGGGTCAGCGCATAGGAGACCCAGTTCTTGCTGGCTACCCAACGGCCATAATAGGGGCCGGAGGTACGTTCCAGCCCGGCTTGCATGGAGAGCAGATGGCCCACAGTGATCTGGCGTATCTGTGGGTCAGCATGCGTTGGCACCTTTGCGCCCAACAGCGAGACGATAGGTTGATCGACGCTTTTGAATACGCCGCGCTCGATGGCTATGCCGACCAGCGCGGAAAGTACGGTTTTGGAAAGCGATTTGATGTTGACTGGCCGATCTAGCCCGGGGCCGGTGAATACATGCTCAATCACTGGGGAGCCCTCGTAGGCGACCAATAAGGTATGAAGGGGCGGCGAGAGCGAGGCACTACGCTCAATTGCCGCTTGGGTAGAGGTTTCGTCCCAGCTCGTTGTGGTTGTCTCGGCGTGACTGCTGGTAGCTGCGCCGATAAACAAAAAAGTCATGACAACCGATAAGCTGCGTCGAAAATTTTTCAAAAAAACTAGCATGCTTGACGCTCCCGTAGCGATTTTTTGCCGACGTATGCAACGCTTTGAATAATGGCATGGTCCAACATTCTAAAATCCAAGGAGATCATGGGTAATGCTTGATGCCGTACAGCAATTCTTCAATCGTATGCTGGATGCTACTGCTAGTAACAGCACGGCTAATCGTCAGGTGACACTGGAACTGGCAACAGCTGCGCTGTTTTGTGAAATCGTCCGTGCCGACGGAGAAATCGATATAAGCGAACGCGATACGCTCAGGTCGACATTGCAGTCACGCTTTCGCTTGGACACTGACGCGGTGGATGAATTGATGACAATGGCCCAAAAGGAGGCCGATGAGGCGGTTGATCATTATCAGTTCGTGAGTCTGGTCAATGAACGTTACGGTTACGACGATAAAATTGCCTTGGTGACGATCATGTGGCGGCTGGCCTACGCTGACGGAACACTTGATCCTCATGAGGAAATGCGCGTACGTAAGCTGGCAGATCTGCTTCATCTCACCCATAGCGATTTCATTCGCACTAAACTGCTGGTTCAAGACGAATTATCTGGCGGTTCGTGATAACACTGCGCAGGGTTGAGCAAAGCCGCTTGATCAAGCTGCTTCGCGCAGATGGCGATGACTGCTATGGTCATCGGTACTGATGTTGATGCTCAGCTTATCGCCGTCTCCTGGGCGTCCGGGTCACCCATGCGCTTTAGCTTTATATGAGTAATAGTTCATGTTACAGATCTCCCGCAATGTCACCATTCCCGATAGTGAAATCGAGATGCAGGCAGTACGTGCACAGGGTGCAGGAGGCCAGAACGTCAACAAAGTAGCGTCGGCGGTGCATCTGCGTTTCGATATCCAGGCGTCCTCGCTCCATGCCGGTTTCAAGGAAAAACTGCTGGCCTTGAATGATCAGCGGATCACCAAAGAGGGTGTCATCATCATCAAGGCGCAGCAGCATCGCACTCAGGAGCGCAACCGTGAAGAGGCGCTGGCGCGTCTGAGCGAGCTGATCAAACGTGTCATTTATGTGCAGAAAACGCGCAAGGCTACCAAGCCGACCAAGGGGTCAAAGCAGCGTCGTATGGACAGCAAGACCAAGAAAGGTCAACACAAGGCACTCAGGGGAAAAGTGAATTATTAAGGCTGTGCCATGCCATACAGCACAAGGGAGCATGATCTGTTTGGAACAAGATGCCCGTTTGGAAAAAGTTGCCATTTTTGTTGATGTTCAAAACATCTATTACACCACCAAGCAGGCGTTCGGCCTGCATTTTGATTACAACGCCTTCTGGGCTGAAGCGACCGCCAACAGAGAAGTTGTTAAGGCAATCGCCTATGCCATCGACAGAGGCGATGAAAAGCAGCGTCAATTTCAAAATATCCTGCGCGCCATTGGCTTTGACGTGAAGTTGAAACCGTTCATTCAGCGCAGCGATGGTTCTGCCAAGGGCGACTGGGATGTCGGCATCACGCTCGACGTCATGGAGTATGCGCGTGACGCTGATGTGATTGTTCTGGTGTCAGGCGATGGCGATTTCGATCTGCTCGTGCAGCGTGCCCGGCAAGCCTTTGATGTGTCGGTTGACGTCTACGGTGTGGCCAAGCTGACAGCGGATGCGTTGGTCAAGTCTGCCTCTCGCTTTGTGCCTGTCGACGATAAGCTGCTTTTGCCTGCCAAGCGGCGTTAATCGCAAGCGTCGATGTATAGACATGTGATGATGAGATTTTAATTTTTCGCCTGATGGTGCAAAACCTACCATTGCACTTGGTTAACGAGCGCATTCACGCGTTATACTGACACCATCCATGGCGCTGCGAGAGTAGGGTGTCAACAGGAATCACGCAGGGAGAAAGCGAAGTGCTCGAGAGTGTAAAGCATGTGGTCGCCGTGGCGTCCGGTAAGGGCGGCGTTGGCAAATCGACCGTAACTGTCAATCTTGCGCTGGCAATGGCGGCGGAAGGGTTCAAGGTAGGCCTGCTGGACGCCGACATTTACGGCCCCAGCCAGGCGCAAATGCTGGGCATCAAGGCCGGCACGCGTCCTACCATGATTGACGAGAAGACCATGGCACCGATCGAAGCGCATGGCATCAAGTCGATGTCGATGGCGTATATGGTCGATGTCGAGACGGCGATGGTATGGCGTGGGCCGATGGTTTCCGGTGCCTTCCAGCAATTGCTGACCCAGACAGGGTGGGGCGAGCTCGATTATCTCTTCATCGATATGCCGCCAGGCACGGGGGATATCCAGCTTACTCTGGCGCAGCATGTTCCCGTGACCGGCTCGGTGATTGTGACCACGCCGCAGGACATTGCTCTGCTGGATGCGCGCAAGGGTATCGAGATGTTCCGCAAGGTTAACGTGCCGGTGCTGGGTGTCGTCGAAAACATGAGTCTGCATACCTGCTCAAACTGTGGCCATACCGAGCCCGTCTTCGGCGAAGGAGGCGGTGCCCGTATCGCCGCGCAGTATGATACTGAAGTGCTGGGTCGTCTGCCGTTATCCTTGTCGATTCGTGAGCAGGTCGATGGCGGCAATCCTACCGTAGTTGCACAGCCTGATTCCGACGTGGCGATTACGTTCAAGGAAATGGCGCGCCGGATCAATGAGCAGCTCAGTACTGCCAAGAAGCAGAGCGGGCCAACCATTAGCTTTAGTGACTGATCGGTTCTGTTAATGATAGCCAGCAGGCTGTCGGTTAGGCTTTTGCAGTATCCAGTGGGCCGGTATTATACCGGCCCATAGTATTTCCGTTTTATGTACAGCCCCGCAGCATTGACTGAACCGCTTTTATGCCTCGGTGGTTCACCGTTGGCTGCCACTATCGAAAAAGGACAGACGCCCGGCATGAGTATCAAATCGGACAAGTGGATTCGCCGCATGGCGGAAGCCGAAGGCATGATCGAGCCGTTCGAGTTCGATCAGGTGCGCCATCATGACGGGCGCCGGGTGATTTCGTATGGCACGTCGAGCTATGGCTACGATGTGCGCTGCTCAGATGAGTTCAAGGTCTTCACCAACATTCACTCCGCCACGGTCGATCCGAAGAACTTCGATGAAAAAAGCTTCGTCGATGTGAAAGGTGATGTATGCATCATCCCTCCCAATTCCTTCGCTCTGGCGCGGACCGTTGAGTACTTCCGCATTCCCCGCAATGTATTAACGATCTGCCTGGGAAAATCGACCTACGCGCGCTGCGGTATCATCGTCAACGTGACGCCGCTTGAGCCGGAGTGGGAAGGGCACGTGACGTTGGAATTTTCCAATACCACTACGCTGCCTGCGAAAATTTATGCCCATGAGGGCGTGGCTCAGATGCTGTTTCTGGAATCCGATGAGCTCTGCGACGTTTCTTACAAAGACCGCGGTGGTAAGTACATGGGCCAGCGTGGCGTAACCTTGCCCAGAGCGTAAACGGGGCAGTGAGTTTCTTGAAAAGCTCGCACTAAAAGATAAGGCACCGTAAGGCGCCTTATCTTTTTATGTTTCTTTTTCACTGCTTATATCGCCGCGCAGGCCTGGCTACGAATTTTTCTCGATGGTTTTGCGATAGCCATCAAGAAAAGGCTTTTCAGCGGGATCGAGACGATCCATGCCAGAGACGATTCTGTGCCAATACGGATAAAGCGGGGCTGGGCGCGTCGCTTCCTCGATACGATTGACCTCATCATCACTGAGTTTAAGATCCGGGGCTGACAGGTTGTCTTTCACGTGTTCTTCCGAGCGTGCACCGACGATGAGCGAGGTCACACCGGGACGATTGTGCAGCCAGGCAAGGCACACACGGGCAGCGGAGACGCCATGGGCTTCGCCGATTTCGACTAACAAATCGATGAGATCATAAGCGCGTTCCTTGTTGTGTACGTAAGGCTCGGGCCAGCCGCTTCCCTGACGGTGATTGGCTGAAGTTTCCTGGCCACGGCGGACCTGCCCAGTCAGTAAGCCTTCGCCCATTGGCCCCCATATCAGCGTACCGACATTCTGATCGATGGCCAGCGGCAACAGCTCATATTCGGCTTCGCGCGACTCAGGGGTGTAGTAGATTTGTTGGCTGATCGGCTTGATCAGACGATTCATCTCCGCACGGCCCAGCGTCTTCATCATCTGCCAGCCGCTGTAGTTGGACGTACCGACATAGCGTACCTTGCCGGATTGCACAAGATGATCAAGTGCCGCCAGCGTTTCATCAATGGGGGTCACGCCATCCCAGTTGTGAATCTGATAAAGATCAATATGGTCAGTGTTAAGACGCTTGAGGCTGGCTTCACACGCTCTGATGAGATGATAACGTGACGCGCCACTTTCATTGAGGCCTTCACCCATCGGGCTGCGTGCCTTGCTGGCGAGAATAAAATCGTTACGCTTATCTCCGAGTGCCTTGCCGACCACTTCTTCAGCCAGACCGGTGGAATAAAGATCGGCTGTATCGATCGTATTCACGCCGTAATCAGCGGCAAGATCGAACATGCGTCGCGCCTGGTCGACCTCCACTTCACCGCATTTTTCAAAACCATCACGACCGCCAAACGTCAGCGTACCCAGCGTCATGGTGGAAATCAGTAAACCTGAATCGCCTAGTTGACGATACTCCATGGTCTGAATGCTCCTTTAATTCGTTACTTTCAAACAAAGTTCACACGTGAAAGTTCCTGAACAAGGGTAGCAGACGCTGACTTATGTAAAGGCGATAGCGCATATTTTGGAACGTTAAAAATAAAGGCGCCTCACTTATTGAGGCGCCTTTGCTTGCAGGTGCTAAGAAAAATATAAAGACGAACGTTTACAGGTCCTCTTCATCGACGTCATCGGCACCTAGGCGCAGGCCGCCTTCAGGCAATTTATGCCCGTCGAGGCGTGGGCCGTCAGCGGCGAGTTGCAGACGCCCCTCGAGAAACCATTTCACAACCATGGGATAGATCAGATGCTCGCGCCGCAGCACCTTTTCGGCGAGGCTCTCTGCCGTATCTTCCGCTTCGACATTAACCGCTGCCTGCACGATAACCGGGCCGCCATCAAGCTCGTCACTGACGAAATGCACACTGGCACCATGTTCAAGGCTCTTGTCGGCAATAACGCGGGCATGGGTATCAAGGCCACGATAGGCGGGCAACAACGAGGGGTGAATATTTAATAGACGCCCATGGAAGCGGTTAACGAATACCGGCGACAAGATGCGCATGAAGCCGGCCAGGACGACAAGGTTAGGCTCATGGCGCTCGATCACCTTGATCAAGGCGCCATCGAATGCATCTCGGCTTTCGTATTCACTGTGGGGCAGTACCACAGCGGGAATGCCCGCTTCTTTGGCACGCACCAGTCCGTAGGCATCGCCACGATTGGAGATGACGGCGACGACTTCGCCACCGAGCTCATCGTGTTCCTGAGCATCAAGCAGCGCTTGTAAATTACTGCCATTCCCCGAAATCAGTACGACGACACGACGCTTATCGACCTGTGCGGGTTCAAAGCCTTCATTTTGCTCATTGTCAGCATCAAAATTCATTCTGGAAGATTCTCCAGCTGAACCTGCTCTTCGTTATCCTGCCGATTTTTGACCTGACCAAGACGATAGACTGTTTCGCCTTGCGCTTCGAGGTGCGCCTGGGCCTGCTCGGCCTGCTGGTGGGAAACGACGACTACCATGCCGATACCACAGTTCAGAACGCGGTACATTTCCCGTGCATCGACATTGCCCTCACGTTGTAGCCAGTCAAAAACGGATGGACGCTGCCAGGCGGTTGTATCGATATGAACGCTAGCCGTTTCAGGCAGTACACGTGGCACGTTTTCCAGCAAGCCACCGCCGGTAATATGTGAGAGCGCATGAACGTCAACGCCGCTTTCCTTGATCAGGGAAAGCAGTGATTTGACATAGATGCGGGTCGGCGCCATCAGAGCATCGCCGAGCGTTACGCCATCAAGCGTCGTGTCTAGCGCTTCGCCGCTGCGCTCGATGATCTTGCGAATCAATGAATAGCCGTTGGAGTGAGGCCCGGAAGAGGCGAGTCCGAGCACAACATCGCCTTCAGCGACTTTTTTGCCATCAAGAATCTCTGATTTCTCCACCACGCCGACACAGAAGCCCGCCAGATCGTAATCAGAGCCTTCATACATCCCGGGCATTTCCGCTGTTTCACCACCGACCAGTGCGCAACCGGCTTGAGCACAGCCTTCGCCAATGCCGGTGACGACATCGGCGGCGACATCGACATCAAGTTTCCCGGTGGCATAGTAATCAAGGAAAAACAGCGGTTCAGCACCGGCCACGATCAGATCGTTGACGCACATCGCAACGAGATCGATACCGATGGTGTCGTGGCGGCCAAGATCCATGGCCAGACGGAGTTTGGTGCCGACACCGTCGGTACCGGAAACAAGAACCGGCTCACGGTAGCCGCTGGGTAGCTGGCACAGTGCACCGAACCCACCTAGCCCTCCCATCACTTCAGGGCGGGATGTACGTTTGGCGACGCCCTTGATGCGTTCCACCAGCGCATTACCAGCATCGATATCGACCCCCGCATCTTTATAGCTGAGAGGGGCGTTGGACGTGTTGGAAGTCATGGGAGATCCTGTCATGAGAGGTCTTGGCGAGAACGGCGCACGAACACATTAAATCAGGCCCAGGGCCGGAAAAGCTGGCATTGTATCATCGACATTTCTCTCTCGCACCGCTGTACCGCTAGCGCTGCGAACAGAAGTCTCTAAAATGGTACGCCGATGTGCTGTTAACAAGACGACAAGGAACGGTGAATGCGTCGCCAATGGTGGATGTTATTGATTTTGGCCGGCCTGATCTGGCTATTTACATTGCTTACCCCCATTTTGATGCCGTTTTTTGTCGGTATGATTCTGGCTTATTTAGGCGACCCAATCGCCGACTATCTAGAATTAAAGGGGCTGCCACGCCGCTGGGCGGTGGTGGTGGTGTTTGTGGTATTGACGCTGATCATGGTCGGTGGCGGCCTGATTCTTGTACCGCTGCTGTGGCAGCAATTATTACAATTCATCGATGCGGTTCCGGCCATTCTCGCTTGGGTACAGAGTCAGGCGTTGCCTTATATCGAGCAGTATATCGCTCTCGATTTAAGTGCCAGTTTCGATCAGGTGAGGGCAGTCGTCACCGAACACTGGCGTGAAACCGGCACAATAGCGGCGCAAGTCCTTACTCAAGTGTCACGTTCAGGGCTGGCACTGGCATTCTGGATCGGCAACCTTGCGCTCATTCCTGTCGTTGCGTTTTACATGCTCCTGGATTGGGATCCCATGAAAGGTGCTGTGCGCGATTTATTGCCGCGTCGCTTTGAACCTATCGTTACCAAGCTGATTCGCGAGTGCAATGATGTATTGGGCGCTTTCCTGCGAGGGCAATTGCTGGTCATGCTGGGGTTGGGCATCGTGTATGCGATTGGACTTTCAATACTGGGGGTCCGTTTTGGCTTGCTGATTGGTATTTTGGCCGGCCTTGCGAGTATCGTGCCGTATCTAGGCGTCATTATCGGCGTGACGATTGCCGAACTGGTGGCTTTCTTTCAATTCCAGGCCGTGCTGCCGTTGGTTGGCGTAGCCATTGTTTTCATGGTCGGTCAGATACTGGAAAGCATCGTCTTTCAGCCCTTGCTGCTGGGCGACAAGATTGGCCTGCATCCAGTCGTCGTTATCTTTGCAGTAATGGCGGGCGGCCAGTTGTTTGGTTTCGTTGGGGTGCTCCTGGCACTGCCAGTAGCTGCCGTTATCATGGTAGTCTTGCGCTATGGTATTGAGCGCTATAAAAACAGTGGGTTATATACGAATCAGAGTGATCTACACGGCAACGATCGAGATATGACATGACTCCTGGCCCTGCCCAGCTACCTCTTGGCGTAGGCCTGCGTGATGAGGCGACTTTCGCTAACTTTATGCCAAGCGGTAATGCCCCGCTGGTAGAACGACTGCGTCATCAGCTCGATGACGAAGGTGAACCCTTTGTGTTTCTGTGGGGGCGCGAGGAGTCGGGGCGCAGCCACCTGCTACAAGCAGCATGTCATGAAGCGGGCGGGCGTGATGCCCGGGCGCTCTATCTGCCACTTACTGAATTAGGGCATTTCCCGCCACATATGCTTGAAGGGCTTGAACAGCTTGATCTGGTTGCGATTGACGACCTTGAGGTAGTGGCGGGGCGCAAGCGTTGGGAAGAGGCACTGTTTCACTGCTTCAATCGGTTACGCGATGCCGGGCGACGGTTGATCATTGCCACTTCAGCGCCGCCGCGCCAGTTGCCCATCGCGTTGCCGGATCTGGCGTCGCGGCTTACCTGGGGCGCAACGTTCCATCTCAAGCCGTTGGACGATGTTGGGCGGGCCCAGGCATTACAGCTACGTGCCCGCGTGCGTGGTATGCAACTCCCCGATGAAGTGGCGCGCTACATCCTGCATCGTGGGCCACGTCAGCTGTCGATGTTATTTGATGATCTCTCCCGTCTCGATCACGCGTCACTTTCCGCGCAGCGCAAGTTGACCATCCCCTTTGTCAAACAATCCCTTGGCTGGTGAGCTCAGCCCTGTCAAAACCCTTGCTCTCTCATAGCCTGATTATTCGCCATAAACGGTAACAAGAATTTTCCGCGCCCCACCGTGGTCACGGTGTTCTCCCAGCCATATCCCTTGCCATGTTCCCGTCGCCAGGCGGCCTGAATCGATGGCTAGTGTCAGTTGAGTGCCAAAGAAACTGGCTTTGATATGGGCAGGCATATCATCGTCCCCTTCAAGCGTATGACGAAAGTAAGGCAGATCGCCGGGGATGCGGTCGTTGACGAAGGCTTCCATATCGTGACGTACGTCGGGGTCGGCATTTTCATTGAGTGTCAGTGATGCCGAGGTATGCAGTATCTGCAGATGCATGAGGCCGGTGGTGATATCACGCATCTGTGGCAAGGCGTCGACAATATCATTGGTGATCAGATGAAAGCCGCGTGGACGTGGCTTGAGTGTCAAGGTAGTGCGATACCACATGGTAGTTCTCCTGCTGAAATTCGTTTTAAACCATTAAAAATGTATTGTGGCAAAGAGAGCATGTTTGTTGCAGTCAGATGTCTGGCACAATCATGCATGACCCAGTATAGAATCGACTATGGTGGTTGAACCGAAGATCATCCTTGATCAACACGATGTCTGTTCGATAGGAGAGTGGCATGAGCAAGACCCGAATTGAACGCGATAGCATGGGCGAACTGGAAGTACCCGAAAATGCCCTTTATGGGGCACAGACGCAGCGTGCTATTGAGAACTTCCCTGTCAGTGGGCAGCCTCTGCCGCCTCAGTTCATTCACGCGGTAGCGCGTGTCAAGCGTGCGGCGGCTGAGGTCAATCTCGACCTTGGGTTGCTCGATGGAGCACGCGCCAAGGCGATCATCGAAGCGGCCAACGCTATCATTGACGGTCAGCATGCTGATCAGTTTCCTGTAGATGTGTTCCAGACCGGTTCTGGTACGTCGACCAATATGAATGTCAATGAGGTTATTGCCCATCTAGCGTCAACGTCGGACCTGAAGGTCGGACCGAATGACCATGTCAACATGGGGCAGAGCAGTAACGATACGATTCCCACCGCACTGCATGTTTCTTCGGCTGTTGAGTTAAATGAGCGCCTGTTGCCCGCGCTGCGTCATCTACATCAGGCCATTACCGACAAGGCCGCGTCGCTGGATGATGTAGTCAAGACCGGACGGACGCATTTAATGGATGCTATGCCTGTGCGTATGAGCCAGGAGCTGGGTGGCTGGGCTAATCAAGTTGAACAGTCCATTGAACGTCTCGAAAGTGTTATGGACCGGCTGATGCTGCTTGCTCAGGGCGGCACAGCTGTCGGTACAGGCATCAACGCCCACCCGGAATTTGCCAAACGTTTTGCAGCCAAACTCGGTGAGCAGACCAACCTGCCTTTCGTGCCGAGTGATAGCTTCTTTGCCAGCCTCGGGTCGCAGGACACGACCGTTGAGCTTTCAGGCCATCTCAAAGCGTATGCCTGTGCGTTGATGAAAATTGCCAATGATCTGCGCTGGATGAACTCCGGGCCACTCGGTGGTCTCGGTGAAATAGAGCTGGAAGCGCTGCAGCCCGGCAGTTCAATCATGCCGGGTAAGGTCAACCCCGTTATTCCTGAGTCTGCGGCGCAGGTCGCAGCGCAGGTGATCGGTAACGATGCGGCAATCACCATAGGTGGTCAGTCGGGCAATTTCCAGTTGAATGTCATGTTGCCATTGATGGCGCATAACGTACTGAACTCGATCAAGTTGCTAACCAATGTGTCACATTTATTAGCGGATAAAGCGGTAGCCAGCTTCAAGGTTAATCGAAGCAATATCGAACAGCCCCTGGCCAAGAACCCGGTACTGGTAACAGCGCTTAATCCTGTCATTGGTTATGACGCTGCAGCGAAAGTGGCCAAGAAGGCTTATCAGGCGGGCCGGCCTATTATTGATGTGGCTGAGGAAGAAACTGATCTGTCCCGCGAGGACCTCGAACGCTATCTCAACCCGGCCAAGTTGACTGAAGGCGGTATCAAGGAGTAGAGCTCACTTAGCCTGAAGCGGTAGCTTCCATGAAAACGCCCCGACATGTCGGGGCGTTTTGCGTTTGGACGCGTGAAGCATCAAGCGGCTACGGCTTGCTTCTGTAAATAATCTGCTAGATGGCGTTTCTGTTCACTGTTCAGGCGCAAGTCCATCTTGGTGCGACGCCAGAGAATATCCTGAACATCATGAGCCCACTCGTTACTCACCAAATAATCAACCTCAGCCTGTGTCAGGCCTGCGCCGAAATCTTCGCCTAGATCGTCGGCCGAGGTGGTGCCTTCCAGGAAATGTTCACATAACGTGCCGTAGCTTGAGGCATAACGCACGGCGCGCTCTTTGCCTAAGAACGGATAGTATTTTTCCAGTGCTGCAGCGTATTCGAGCCGGCCCGGGATATTGCCACCTGGCAGCTTGGCTTCTGCAGTCCATGGCTTGCCCATGGCTGGGAAGAAGGGGGCAAGCTGGGCCATCGCCGCTTCGGATAGTTTGCGAAATGTGGTGATTTTACCGCCGAAGATCGACAGCATTGGCGCGCTCTTTTTCTCCGGTGAACCGTCGAGATCAAGCGTGTAATCACGCGTCATCGCGGAAGGGTCACTGGATTCGTCATCGCACAATGGCCTGACGCCTGAGTAGCTGGTGACGATGTCATCACGACTGATCGGTTCGCGGAAGTGCGTGTTGATGACATCAAGCAGATAATCGATCTCTTGATCGCTGATCTTGATTTTCGTCGGATCACCGTCGTAGCTGACGTCAGTCGTACCTATCAGGCTGTAGTGTTCCTGATAGGGCAGTACGAAAACAATGCGATTGTCCTTGTTCTGCAGGATGTAGGCACGATCATCAGTATTGAGGCGTTTGGTGACGATATGGCTGCCCTTGATCATCTTGATGCCATAACGTGGCTTGCGCGACGTCTTGCCGCGAATGAATGATTCGACCCATGGACCTGCGGCATTGACCAGCGCACGGGCCTGGCGGTTAAGCGTCTCGCCTGTCAGGGTGTTTTCCAGGGTGATTTTCCAGACCCCGTTTTCTTCGACGGCATTGGTGCAGCGGGTGCGCACCAGTATCTCTGCACCGGCATCGCGTGCCTGCAGCGCGTTCAATACGACCAGACGTGCATCATCTACCCAGCAGTCGGAATATTCGAAGCCTTTCCTGATCGACGGCTGCAGTGGGTTGATGTTGTCGAACTTGATGGCTTTAGCGCCGGGTAGGTTGTCACGGTGGCTGAGGTGGTCATAAAGAAACAGTCCAGCACGCAGCATCCAGGCCGGACGCAGGTGAGGCCGGTGCGGCAGAATGAAGCGCAATGGCCACACGATATGAGGCGCCTTCTCAAGCAGAACCTCACGTTCATGCAGCGCTTCACGCACCAAACGGAATTCATAGTGCTCAAGGTAACGCAGCCCACCATGAATCAATTTGCTTGACGCTGATGAGGTTGCACTGGCGAGATCTGCTTGCTCACAGAGAGCGACGCTCAATCCGCGCCCTGCAGCATCATTGGCGATACCGGTGCCGTTGATACCGCCACCGATAACGAATAGATCGAGAATTTCAGGATGCTGGGAAGACATGTGCCTCTCCGCATTGATCAAGGGCCTTAGCGGCGAATGTGTTTTCGGAAATGAACATAAAGCATGTTCATACGAACATCAAGTGCGCAAACGCTTCTCCCTCTTGTCATGAACGGTACGAGGTGTCTTCCGATTCGATATCTTGTGTCGTGCCGAATAGACGCAATCAGTCCGCGGCCAGATGCAGAGCGACGTCATGAGCACGCATTAGGTCCTGAATCGGCTGCGGAGGCGCGCGGTCAGTGAACAACGCCTGGATCTGACTCAAATTACCCTGACGAACGACGGCGTTGCGCGAAAACTTGGAATGATCGGCGGCGAGAAAAACTTGCCGGGAGTTCTGGATAATGGCCTGCGCGACGCGAACTTCCTGATAATCGAATTCGAGCAGCGCGCCGTCCTCGTCTATTCCGCTGATGCCGACGATTCCGTAGTCGACCTTGAACTGCTTGATGAAGTCGATAGTCGCTTCGCCGATGATCCCGCCGTCACGTGAGCGGACCATGCCGCCGGCGATGATGACATTGAAATCCTCCTTGCGCTGCAAAATGGCCGCCACGTTCAGGTTGTTGGTAATGACCTCGAGTCCCTGATGCGCGAGTAAGGCCTCGGCGACCAGTTCGGTGCTGGTGCCGATGTTGATGAACAGCGAGCTGTGATCGGGAATATGCTCTGCCAGACAACGTGCAATGCGCTTCTTGGCTTCCAGGTTAAGTGTCTTGCGAGTGCTGTAGGAAGCATTGACCGTACTGGACTCTATCAGGCCCGCACCGCCGTGGACGCGACGGATCAGATTGTCCTCGGCAAGTTGGTTAAGGTCACGGCGGATGGTCTGAGGCGTTACGTTGAAGTGTTTCGTCAGCTGCTCGATGGAGGCATAACCCTGACGCTTGATCAAATCGATGATTTCGGTATGACGATGGTGCTGGGGCATACTCGTTTCCTAGCGGTCAGTCCTTCTTTTGGCCGGGGCCTACGGGTCTCATGGCATGAGGAGCGTCAAGGGTGTTGGACCATGGTCTAAGGTTCAAAGTGCGCATTTCATTTGTAATGCCAAGGCGAGGCGAATAATTTGTGCATGTTCGAAAGCGAAAAATTAGCATTCATAAAGCGCCAAAGTGAACACGCGGGCACTGTAGCGCAACTGACCACGCCGAGGTAGCGAACATGTCATTTTACAGTCTGGCCACTGATCAAGACACCAGCCGCTCACATTTTGCACGACGAAAACGTGCCGTTGATGCGTTTCTCTCGTTCCATCGGGAGGATACGCCATGAATAGACAACTCGTCGGAGAGCTGATTTCCGAGGCGGTTGCCACGTTTATCATCATCGCATTTGGTGATTCGGTAGCCTGCATGTACGTGCTCTACGATCCCAGCCCCTACATGACTTCCTACTGGGGGGTGTGCATGGCGTGGGGCTTGAGCGTCACGCTGGCCATTTACGTTACAGGCTCGGTTTCCGGCACCCATGCCAACCCCGCGGTCACGCTTGCGCTAGCGGTATTTCGTGATTTCTCGTGGAAAAAGGTGGTGCCCTACTGGGCGGCACAGGTAGTCGGCGCGTTTGTTGGGGCGATGATCGTTTATACCCTGTTCTCACCCGTCATTGATCATTTCAATGAGGTAAAAGGACTCACGCGGGCAGAAGGCGGCGCTGCCGGGGTGTTCTTTACCCATCCGGGGCTTGCCATCACGCCGATGCACGCCTTGCTGGATGAAATCATCCTTACAGCGTTTTTGCTTTTCGGCATTTTTGCCATTACCGAGCAGTATAACGAAACGGCGCCCATGGCTAATTCCAGCGCGTTGATGATCGGTCTGCTCGTCGCGATTATTGGTGCGTCGATGGGCTATCTGGAAGCCTGGGCGATCAATCCCGCACGCGACTTCGGCCCGCGGTTGTTTGCCTATTTCGCGGGTTGGGGGAGTTCTGCGCTTCCCTCGCCGGGCAATTACTGGTGGGTGCCGATCATCGGCCCATTGATTGGCGGCTTGATCGGCGGAGGTGCCTATCGGCTACTGATCTATCCATTTTTGCCGGCACGCGTGCGCGCCTTGGAAGAGGCGGCCCAGACAAGTAGCGCTGATGATGTGCTTGCTGGCGATCCGGCCAAGTAACGGGCATCACCCTTTCTTTATGCAAACCGACCTGAGCTGATACCGACATCAAAGTCGATGTTCTGACTGAAACGCTATCCAGCGTTTTCTGTTCGGCTGAGGTGAAAATTGCTGATCTTCATGGCTAAAGGAGCAGGCTTATGGATAAGAAATACATTCTGGCGATCGACCAGGGCACCACGAGCTCTCGAGCTATTCTGTTCAATCATGACGGGCATATCGTTGGCACGGCACAGCACGAATTCGAACAGATATTTCCCCAGCCGGGCTGGGTCGAGCATAACCCGCGCGAAATCCTGACCAGCGTGCTGGTGACGGCGACAGAAGTGATGAACAACACCCAGGTCGATGCCTCGGAAATTGCTGGCATCGGCATCACTAACCAGCGTGAGACAGCGGTCGTCTGGGACAAGAAAACGGGTCAGCCCATTCATAACGCGATCGTCTGGCAGTCACGTCAGACCAAGGATATCTGCGACCAGCTCAAGCAGGACGGGTTCGAGTCTATAGTGCGCGAGAAAACGGGCCTGCTGATCGATCCCTATTTTGCCGGCACGAAGGTGAGGTGGATACTTGACCATGTCGAAGGGGCGCAAGAGCGGGCGCAGCGCGGTGAACTGCTGTTCGGTACCATCGATACGTGGCTGATCTGGAACCTGACGGGTGGCAAGGCGCATGTGACCGATTACACCAACGCCTCGCGCACGTTGATGTATGACATTCATGCTCTGCAGTGGGACGATGAGCTGCTGAGAATGCTCAATGTTCCTCGTGCCATGCTGCCCGAGGTACGGGCTTCCAGCGAGGTCTATGGTTATACATTGCCGCATCACTTTTTTGGTAGCGAAGTACCGATTGCCGGTGTCGCTGGCGATCAGCAGGCTGCACTGTTCGGCCAGGCGTGCTTCGAGCCGGGCATGGTCAAGAATACGTACGGTACTGGCTGTTTCATGCTGATGAATACCGGCGAAAAAGCGGTGAGTTCAAGCAATGGCCTGCTGACGACCATCGCGTGCGGGCGAGATGGCAAGGTGGAGTACGCGCTGGAAGGCAGCATTTTCGTATCTGGCTCGGTAGTTCAGTGGTTGCGCGATGGCCTGCGCATGTTCGGAAAGGCGAGTGATTCGGAAGCTTATGCCGAGCGTGCCGGTACCAATGGGGGCGTCTATATGGTGCCGGCTTTCGTGGGGCTGGGAGCACCTTATTGGCGCAGCGACGTGCGCGGTGCGGTGTTTGGTTTGTCCCGCGGTACCACCAAGGAACATTTCATCCGCGCTGCGATAGAGTCGATGGCCTACCAGACCCGTGATGTACTCTCCGCGATGGAAGCCGATGCGGGCATCACGCTGAAAGAGCTGCGCGCCGATGGTGGCGCGATTGCCAACGATTTTATGGCCCAGTTTCAGAGCGATATTCTCAACGTGCCGGTATGCCGACCGCAGGTGGCTGAAACAACTGCGCTGGGGGCGGCTTATCTGGCGGGTCTGGCAACTGGCTTTTGGACAAGTTGTGAGGAAATCTCACAGCAGTGGGCGACGGATCGTCGTTTTGAACCGACGATGCCGGAGGATACGCGCGAGGCGCTTTACGAAGGGTGGTGTCAGGCTGTGCAGGCAACGATGGGGTTCAAGGTTAAGTAAGTGGTGTAAGCCGGCAAGGGCTTGGCTTGGTGTAAAATGGCGCCGAGCCCTGTGTCGCCAAGCATCGGTCTTTCTCCTTTGGGCTACGCCATGAATGGTATCAGTGTCCATAGGGGGAATTTCGTTGCCGCGCAGTTGCAATCTTCAAACGAATCAGTACAATAGCGCAGCGTTGATAAGGGCAGACCTTACGCAGAAGTGCAGGACCGTAGCTCAGTTGGTTAGAGCGCCACGTTGACATCGTGGAGGTCAGCGGTTCAAATCCGCTCGGTCCTACCATATTTACCCTAGCTGTGAACTGCTCTTGTGATGCTCTAGGACCGTAGCTCAGTTGGTTAGAGCGCCACGTTGACATCGTGGAGGTCAGCGGTTCAAATCCGCTCGGTCCTACCAGTTTTAAAGCAAAGCGCTTTTAAAAAACCTCGCCCAATGGTGAGGTTTTTGTTTTTCCGGCTATTGTGCTGATTTATGTAAAATCAGTCGCAGCAATAAAGATGCGACACAGTGCCTCAATGCCGGATTGATCTTCTGCGCTGAAGCGATTCGGTTGTGGACTATCCATATCCAGTACTCCCCAGACCTCATCGTTGACGATCAACGGTACGACCAGTTCGGCACGCGATGCAGCGTCGCAGGCAATGTGGCCGGGAAAGGCATGAACGTCTGCTACACGTTGGGTCTGCCGGGTACGCGCAGCAGCGCCACAAACGCCTTTATCGAAAGGAATCGGGTTACAGGCCGGCTTGCCCTGGAAGGGGCCGAGCAGCAGTGTTTGTGGCTGGCGGTGAAGATAAAAACCAGCCCAGTTCAGGTCAGGAATCTGCTCATTGATGAAGGCCGCCGTTTGGGCCGCATTAGTGATCCAATCACGGGTATCGAGCAGCATCTCGAGCTGGCGGCCAAGCAGAGCATAATCGGTCATCAGGTTTGAACTCTTAGTGGAAAGCAAAAGGCCGGCTGTGCCGGCCCCGTGAAAAAATGCTCATTCTCGTCGGAAATTATTTCCAGCCGGGAACGGCCGCTTCCTGGAAAAGTTCCTTAGCCTTATCCGCGACGGCATCGGTCTGGAAAGCCTCGACCAGATGGGTGATGTTCTCTTTGTTCTCGTCGCCTTCGCGCACCACAATCAGGTTGGTGTAGGGCGAATCAGGGCCTTCCTTGATCAGCGCATCTTCGCTGAGACTCAAGCCGGCCGGCTGGGCGAAGGTATTGTTGATGAAGGCGAGGTCAACATCGTCCAGCGCGCGCGGCAGCTGAGCGGCATCAATTTCCTTGAACTGGAAATCATGCGGGTTTTCAGCGATATCATCCAGCGTGGCGGTCGCGTTCTGATCATCTTTGAGCGTGATGAGGCCTTCCTTGTCCATCAGCAGCAGTGAACGTGCTTCGTTGGAAGGATCATTGGGCAGCGCAATGCTGGCACCTTGCGGCAGCTGGTCGACGCTATCGAAGCGCTTGGAGTAGGCGCCGATCGGATAGACGAAGGTCTTGCCTGCGATCGCGAACTTGAAGCCACGATCCTTGACCATGCTTTCCATATAAGGGGCATGCTGATAGGCATTGGCATCAATGCTGCCGTCAGCGAGTGCCATGTTAGGCGAGACATAGTCGTTGAACTCGACGATGTCGACATTAAGGTCGTACTTTTCCTTGGCGACCTGCTTGGCTACTTCCATTAGTTCGGTTTCTGGACCAGCGATAGTACCGACCTTGACAGTATTGGTGTCTTCAGTGCCCTTGTCACCGCAGCCTGCCAGCAGACCCGCGCCCGCGATCAGTGCAGCGGCGCCGGCGAGGCGAAGCGGGCGTGCTATTTGAGCTAATGTCTTCATGCATTTTCCCTTTTGATGCGCGTGAGCGCGTTACCTTGAATGATTTCCGCAAAAGCGGAGGCCTGCCTATTGGGTCATTTATGGTTGGCGCGTCGCACCAGATAATCGCCCAGCATTTGAATACCCTGAACGAGAACGACCATGATCGCTACAGTGATCAGCATCACCAGAGAGTTATAGCGGTTATAACCATAGTTGATTGCGATGGCGCCGAGCCCGCCCGCGCCAACAGCACCCGCCATGGCCGAATAGCCGATCAATGCGATAAACGTTATCGTCACGCCGGTTATGATACCGCCACGAGCTTCCGGCAAAAGCACCTTGGTGATGATCTGACGCGGCGTGGCTCCCATCGATTGGGCCGCTTCAATCAGGCCGGGCTGGACTTCATTCAGCGCGCCTTCGATCAGGCGGGCAACGAAGGGAATAGCGGCGATGGTGAGCGGGACAATAGCGGCCGTATTGCCAATGAACGAACCGACCAGCAATTTCGTGAATGGCACGATCGCCAACGCCAGGATAATGAAGGGCACGGAGCGTCCAACGTTAACGATAATGCTCAGCACGGAATTCAACGCCGGCATGGCCAGAATCTGGCGGGGGCGAGTGACATAAAGTGCCACGCCTAGCGCAACGCCAATGGCGATTGAAATCAGGCCACTAACGGCCACCATGTAGAGCGTCTCGAAAATGGAATTCCAGATGCGTTCAATCATTGCGCTGGACATGACCGAGCACCTCCACGTGAAGATCGAGTTTGTTTAAAAATGTCAGAACGTCTTGAGTGATGGCTGTCGGCCCCATGAGCTCAGCAATCATCAGGCCCAGCGTACGTCCTTGAATGTCTTCGATACGTGCCTCGAGAATGCTGACTTCGATATCGAACTCACGTGACAGCCGAGAAATGATCGGAGCTGACGCCGTATCACCGCGAAATGCCAACCGTACAATCGGATGAGTACGCTCGCCAGGCGCTTCAAGCAGACGCTCAAGCAAGTTACGCGGCGGTTCGAGCTCTAGATAATCATTTAGGAAGGTGCGTCCTAGCTGAGTGCGAGGTGCAGTGAAGAAGTCACCGACCTCAGCGGTTTCGACCAGTTCACCATTGGCTATCAAAGCCACCTGATCGCAGATAGTCTTGACCACTTCCATCTCGTGGGTGATAAGCAGGATGGTCAGACCGAGCTGGGTATTGATATCACGCAGCAGGGTGAGAATCGAGGCGGTGGTCTGAGGATCAAGAGCCGATGTCGCTTCGTCACATAGCAATACCTTGGGGCGACTGGCCAGCGCACGGGCGATCGCCACGCGCTGTTTCTGCCCACCGGAGAGTTCGGCAGGATAGCTGGCGGCTTTGTCGGAGAGCCCGGTTAGTTCGAGCAGCGGTAGAACACGGTCACGAATGTCACGTTTAGTGATGCCCATCAGTTCCAGAGGCAAGGCAACGTTAGCAAACACGGTGCGTGAACTGAGCAGGTTGAAATGCTGGAATATCATGCCGATGTCATGGCGGGCCTTGCGCAGTCCGGATTCGCTTAGCGCGGTCAAATCCTGTTCATCAACAAGAACTCGGCCTGTGCTGGGGCGTTCGAGCAGGTTGACGCAGCGGATCAGCGTACTCTTGCCTGCGCCGGACGTGCCGATGACACCGGTAATGCTGCCTTTAGGGACATGCAGGTCGACAGGTTTCAGCGCATGTACAGCGCCGCTGCCTTGACCATAGATTTTGGAGACGTTTTCAAGCTTGATCATGACTGGCTCGGGTTTTATGGGCCGAGACCGATTGCGGACAGGGTAAGCTAAAAAAAGCCACCCGGGTGGGTGGCTGTCAACGCTGGACACACCCTTTTAGCGGAACTTGCTAAGGCGCCCGCAATCCGGGTTCAAATCGGCGCCAAACGAATTTGGGCGTATTTTATGTATCGGTTTTGAAACTGTCAACGCGACTGGCATAAGATTTGCCTATATAGGTTATAGGCAGGAAAATAGACTGAAAAAATACGATTATGCCATGAAATCCTTTGTTAAGGCGCCTCAGCGAGTCAGGGAGAATATATGTTTACGGGTATCGTGCAGGGTATGGCAACACTGGTTGCCATTGAGGAGAAGGAAGCATTTCGAACCCATGTGATTGAAATGCCGTCTCATATGCTTAATGGCCTTGAGTTAGGCGCTTCTGTCGCCCATAACGGATGCTGTCTGACGGTCACTGCTGTAGAGGGCAATCGGGTCAGCTTCGATCTGATGCGAGAAACCCTACGTTTAACCAATCTCGGTGAACTTGACGTGGGCGATAACATCAATATTGAGCGAGCGGCTCGGTTCGGCGATGAGATTGGTGGCCATGCCATGTCGGGTCATGTCATCTGCATGGCCAAGGTGACGTCTATTGACGTTGCGCCTAATAATCGCCGCTTGTGGTTCGAAATGCCGTCACAGTACATGCGATTTGTTTTCGAGAAGGGCTACATTGGTATTGATGGGATCAGCCTGACGATCGGTGCAGCCGAGGAAAACCGTTTCTGTGTCAATCTGATTCCCGAAACACTGGCGCGTACTACGCTGGGTGAGCGTGAAAAGGGAAGCATGGTCAACATTGAGGTTGATCCGCAGACGCAAGCAATTGTCGAAACCGTGGAAAGAGTATTGGCGAGTCGTCACCACGTATAAGTTCAATGCTTAAGGTGCCTAATGGGGCTTGAATGATGCGCTAGGCTCGATTCCCTTTTTCTCATTGGGTAACATGAGCGCCTTTTGCGCTCCCGCGATAGTCTATATGACTGGCGCAAGGCGTATCCTGAGCGTGGCAGTTACGAAACGCATTGCTTCATCGGCAGGCGTTAATGATCGATAGGCGTTCCGGCTGGCGTCGGTTGCGCCATTTTTCTGTTTCCAAGGAAGCCCATTGATGAGTATCTATGGCGATTACATCAAGTCCGTCATTCGAACCGTGCGTGACTGGCCAGAGCCTGGCGTCAACTTTCGTGATATTACGCCGGTACTGCAGAACAGCGCCGCGTTTCGCAAGCTGATCGATAGCTTCGTGCATCGCTATCAAGAGATGGATCTCGATGCGATTGCGGCGATCGATGCACGCGGTTTTATCATCGGGGCGCCGGTAGCGTACGAGCTAGGCTGCAGCTTTGTCCCGGTACGTAAAAAAGGCAAGCTGCCGTTCAAGACCATTAGCGAAACCTATACGCTCGAATATGGTGAGGCGACGGTGGAGTTGCACTCTGATGCGTTTCGCGAAGGCGATCGTATCCTGATCATGGATGACCTGATCGCGACCGGTGGCACTATGCTGGCCGCCGCCAAGCTGATTGGTCGAAGTGGCGGTAACGTGGTTGAAACGGCAGCGATCATCGACCTGCCTGAGATTGGCGGTTCCGAGAAGATCCGTGCCGAAGGGCACAGTGTTTTTGCCGTCTGTTCTTTCACTGAAAACGAATAATTCTTTCAGGCCCGCTGACATGCGGGTTTGTTCCTATATAGGCAAGCATCATGAGCGCTGACCGCTATCAGCAACACTGCACCATCTCCTGGGACCGCCTTCATCGTGATGTGCGGGCCTTATGCCATCGCCTGATCGAGCGTGAGTACAAAGGCATCATTGCGATTACGCGGGGCGGATTGATTCCTGCAGCATTGATCGCTCGAGAGCTGAATGTAAGGTTGATCGACACGATTTGTATCAAGAGTTATGACTATATGGATCAGGATGAAGTGAATGTCCTGAAAGGAATCGATCATGACGGTGAGGACTGGCTTTTAGTCGATGATCTGGTTGATACCGGCAAGACAGCACGGGCCGTACGCGAAATGTTACCCAAGGCTAATTTCGTCACGATCTATGCCAAGCCGGAAGGTAAACCGCTTGTTGATCAATATCTGACAGAAATTTCGCAGGACACATGGATTCAGTTTCCTTGGGACATGGGCATTTCCTTCGTGGAGCCGTTAGTCGACCAGCTCAAGTCACGCCAGAAGTAATTACCGTGAGCGTGAAGGGAGTCACACGATGAGTATGCCTTTGCCGGACAGCTGGGCGCGCCATCTCGGGCAGGAGTTTGATGAGCCTTATATGCAGGCGCTCAAGGCATTTTTGCGCGCTGAAAAGGACAATCACAAGACGATATACCCTCATTCGCAGGATTGGTTTCGTGCATTCGAGCTGACGCCCTTGGAGGACGTTAGGGTGGTTATTCTTGGCCAGGACCCTTATCACGGCCCTCACCAGGCGCATGGATTGTGTTTTTCTGTGCGTCCGGGCGTGGCAATCCCTCCCTCACTGGTCAATATCTATAAAGAGCTGGTAGCAGACGATGTCCCGTTTGCGCCGGTGAGGCATGGCTTTCTTGAACCTTGGGCGCGTCGTGGTGTTTTGCTGCTCAATAGTGTGCTCACGGTAGAGCAAGGTAATGCTGGCGCGCATCGTGGACGAGGATGGGAAACGTTTACCGATCGAGCCATTGAAACGATAAATCGTCACTGTGAGGGTGTCGTATTTTTGCTGTGGGGCAGCTACGCACAAAAGAAAGCTTCTTTTGTGGATCGTCAGCGCCACCATGTACTTCATGCGCCGCATCCCTCGCCGCTTTCCGCCCATCGTGGTTTTCTAGGTTGTCGCCATTTCTCCAAGACCAATGAATTTCTAAGCTCAAGGGGGCATATGCCCATTGATTGGCAATTGCCTGAGACGCCCGATGTTATGGAGTAAGCGCGAGTGCGCTCGGCGTTGGTAAGTGGGTTGATGAGGGGGCTGTATCATATATCCGCTTATTCATCTGTCTCATTCAACCAAAGCGCGGTGACAGGCCTTAACCTGTTTACCAGTAAAGGCTAGAATAGCGCGCAATTTGCCTATCATTGCCGCGATGTCTACGTCAGGTGAGATAAATCCGTACGCTTCGAACACTATTGAATATCGCGGTCCGCTCTACTCAAGGAAATTGCCGTCATGACTGTCCACGCTATCAATCATCCTCTCGTCAAGCACAAGTTGGGCTTGATGCGGGCTTCGGGGATTAGCACTAAAAGTTTCCGTGAGCTCGCGGGAGAAGTCGCTACGCTATTGACCTATGAAGCGACCAAGGGTCTGGAGTTGGAGAAGACCACGATTAAGGGATGGAGTGGCGCTCCGGTTGATATCGAGCATATCAAAGGCAAGAAAATGACCATCGTGCCGATTCTGCGTGCAGGGCTTGGCATGCTTGATGGTGTGACATCGTTGCTGCCAAGTGCGCGAATTAGTGTCGTCGGGTTATATCGTGACGAAGAAACGCTGGAGCCAGTACCTTATTTTGAGAAATTCGTCAGCGACCTTGATGAACGTCTAGCACTTGTTATTGATCCCATGCTGGCGACTGGTGGTTCGATGGTAGCAACGCTCGATATGTTGAAGGCGAAGGGGTGCCAACAGATCAAGATTATTGTACTGGTGGCGGCACCTGAAGGCATTGAGCGCGTACAAAAGGCTCATCCTGATATTGATATTTATACGGCTTCCGTTGACCAAAAGCTCGATAAAAATGGCTATATTGTTCCAGGATTGGGCGATGCAGGCGATAAGATATTTGGTACGCGCTGAGTTTCAGTTAATAAGGTAAAGGCCCCTGTTTAGGGGCTTTTTTTATAATGACGACTATTCAGTATTCACGAATACGGCTTCTTGCTAATTTCAAAATAGTCATCATTAAAGATGCCGATTGGCAGTGGTTAATGGGCGATTGGATAAACAACACCTATCATTACAGGCTATGGAACATATGCCTCAACAGGTTCAGCGTGATCAGATAACCGGTGTGATTCTGGCAGGCGGGCAGGGACGCCGCATGGGAGGCGTTGATAAGGGATGGGTAGATTTTGAAGGACGTCCCTTGATCGAACATATGCTTCGTCTTTTAAGCACCCAGCTCGATAATGTGCTGATTAATGCCAACCGCTCGCAGGAGCGATATCGTGCCTTGGGTGTTGAGGTGGTTGAAGATGCTCACGCAGGCTTTCAAGGCCCCTTGATGGGTATCTATAGCGCAATGAAAGCGTCTAGGACGCCGTGGACGCTGGTAGTGCCTTGCGATACACCTCTTTTGCCCAATACTCTCGTCACTTCTCTTTCACAAGCAGTCGATACCCAGCATGCGGATATTGCTTATGCATGTGATCATGACCGTGATCATCCGGTCATTGCGCTGATTAGAACCGCATTGGTGGATGATCTGGAAGCCCTATTGGCCTCAGATGAGCGTAAGATAAACCGATGGTATGCACGCCACCGCCAAGTGGCGGTAATGTTTGATAATGCCGACATGTTTGCCAATATCAATACGCCTGAAGAGCGAACCCATCTTACTGGTCGTCTCTGATACGGCATGCATCGCAGCTGCTTTGAGCCACTAGACTAGGATTGCCGCCAGAGAATGCCGTTGTATTGTTCTGGTGGGAAGCAATGACTAGCAGTATTAAAGGCAAAGATTGAAAAGTCCTGAGTGAATACACGGCCTTACTTAAGAAGGACTGGCATGACTAAGCTGGATTTGACGCATCTTGATATTCCTGTGCTTGGCATCGCGGCCTGGAGCGGTACTGGAAAAACGACACTTCTGGAAGCTATCTTGCCGCGCCTGCGGGAGCGAGGACTACGCGTGGCGGTCATCAAGCATGCTCATCATGAATTTGATGTGGATACGCCGGGTAAGGATAGTCATCGTTTACGCCAAGCTGGTGCGGTGCCCATGCTGGTGGCGTCGAAGCGACGGTTTGCATTGATGATGGAAACGCCTGAGCTGGAAGAGGCCGATTTGTCTCAACTCATAGAGCAGGTAAAGCCCCTGTCGCCGGACATGATTTTGATCGAAGGTTTCAAGGCATGGAACATGCCCAAGCTGGAGCTGTTTAGATGCAATGTTGATAAACCGCTACGTGCTTTCGAGGACAAATGGATCCGTGCGATAGCGACGACCGATGATGTCGAGTTGCCCCATGGTATCGAACGTCTCGATCTGGATAATCATGATGTCATCATTGATTGGATGATGGCATGGCCGTCGCGCTGGGTAACGATGCGGCAGGGGCCGCGGGAATGACTATTAGCTGTTTTAGCATGTCGCCCCGTAGCCTTTCCGTTGAAGAGGCGCATCAGCTTCTTTCCTCCATGATGCCTGCTCCGCTCGATATCGAAGCTGTAGCACTTCATTGTGCACTTGAACGTGTGTTGGCCTGCGATATCGTTTCACCCATCAATGTGCCGGCCTATACAAATTCAGCCATGGATGGTTATGCCATGGCATGGCAGCAAGGAAATTATCGCTTTCGCCTCGTAGGCGTAGCATTGGCAGGGCATGGCTTTGCAGGCCCGTTGAATCCCGGGGAATGCGTGCGAGTCACGACTGGGGCGCCATTGCCTGAAGGTGCCGACACGGTAGTCATGCGTGAGCAAGTCGAACTCAACGGTAATGATGTCATCGTGCTGGCGCCTGAAAAAGTCGTGCCAGGCCAGAACGTTCGTCAGGCAGGGGAAGATATTTGCCAAGGACAAACGGCCTTGACCCAGGGGACGAGACTAAAGCCGCAGCATTTGGGGCTTGCAGCATCATTGGGGATGGCTGTGCTCAAGGTGTACAGCCGTCCTCGGGTGGCATTGTTTTCAAGTGGTGATGAGGTGAGGGCGCCGGGGACCCCGCTGGCTGAGGCGCAGATATATGATACCAATCGATTTGCGCTACACGGCCTGTTGACGAAGCTAGGAGCGGAGGTCATCGATTTGGGTATTTTGCCTGATCAGGAGGGCAAGATTCGCGATGCCTTGCAGGCCGCCAGTACGCAGGCCGATATGATCATCACGTCTGGTGGTGTTTCAGTCGGAGAGGCTGATTGGATAAAAACGGTACTATGTGAATTAGGTGATATAGGGCTTTGGCGTATTGCTTTGCGTCCTGGCCGTCCGCTTGCGTTTGGGCATATTGGATCTGTGCCTTTTTTTGGACTGCCGGGCAATCCAGTGGCCGTGATGGTGACCTTCATCCAATTCGTTCAACCCATGCTGCGCCACATGATGGGGCAACGGGACTGGTATCCTCAACGATTTATGGCCATCGCCGATGAGCCGATGCACAGCCGCCGCGAACGTATCGATTATCATCGCGGTATTTTTCGTTGTGATGAGCAGGGGCAGTTACACGTGCGTACCACCGGCGCTCAGGGATCGAATATCCTGACATCGATGGTGCGTGCCAATTGCCTGATTGAAATTGATGAGCATCATGAGCAGGTCGCTGTCGGCGAGCGGGTCACTATACAACCCTTTGGAGAGTTGACATGACGTTGACGCATCTCAATGCGCGTGGCGAAGCCCATATGGTGGATGTCGCCGATAAGCAGGAAAGCCGGCGTGAGGCGGTAGCTACCGGGAAAATCTCGATGCAGCCCGAAACGCTTGCGCTTTTGAGTGATGGCGGATTGCCCAAGGGTGACGTATTGGCAACGGCGCGTATAGCCGGTATCCAAGCCGCCAAGCGAACGCATGAATTAATTCCACTTTGCCATCAATTGATGCTTTCCAAAGTCAGCATTGAGTTTGAGCTTGATCACACACATTCCTGTGTTCATGTTTCTGCCCGATGCCGCCTGAATGGTCGTACCGGCGTGGAAATGGAAGCCCTGACGGCTGTATCGGTCGCTTGTTTGACGCTGTATGACATGTGCAAGGCGGTCGATAAAGGCATGATTATTGGCGACATCGGAGTTGAGTCAAAGACAGGCGGTAAATCCGGTGATTGGGTGCGCGATGACCTGAATAAGGTATCGTCAAAAGCGTTACCCGAGAGCTCGCTAGAAAAAAGCGCGGAAAGCCAGAAGACGGTAACCGTTTTGTTTTTTGCGGAACTTCGAGAGCGTATCGGTGTCGAGAAGTTGAGTGTTTCACTCGGAGATTTGGGCGCGCCTGACATCGTGTCCTTAAAACGTTGGCTCACCACGCGCCATACTGATTTCATGGCACTGGAAAACCCACGCATATTATGTGCACGAAACCAGGATATGGTTTCTGTTGATACGATGCTGAAGCCTGGGGATGAAGTGGCCTTCTTTCCGCCAGTGACGGGAGGTTAATCATGGTCCGTGTTCAGCAGGCACCCTTTGACCTGAACGCCTTGTACCATTCGCTATCCGCTGAGCGCACCGATATTGGCGCTGTGGCTAGTTTTGTCGGGCGCGTTCGTGATTTCAATGAACAGCCTGATGTTGAGGCGCTGACGCTTGAACATTATCCGGGCATGACCGAAGCAGTACTAACACGCATTGTTGAACAGGCGGAGCAGCGCTGGTCCCTTGCCAATGTGATTGTTGTGCATCGTGTCGGACGACTCACGCCTGGTGATGATATTGTTGTAGTACTGGTGGCAAGTGCACATCGACACGCTGCTTTCGAAGCTTGTGAATTCATCATGGACCTTTTAAAGACCCAGGCGCCTTTTTGGAAAAAAGAACATACGCGCCAAGGGGATTATTGGGTTTCAGAGCGGCATTCCGATAAGGAAGCGCGCCAACGTTGGGAGCAGGGATGAGTGAGTTGATTGATAGTTTTCAACGCAGGATTAGTTACGTCCGCATTTCCGTGACTGACCGTTGTGACTTTCGTTGTGTCTATTGCATGAGCGAAGACATGACATTTCTGCCACGCAATCAAGTATTAACCATTGAAGAGCTGACTCAGGTCGCTCGAGCTTTTGTGGCACTAGGCGTTGAGAAGATTCGTCTCACCGGAGGCGAGCCATTAGTGCGCCGCAATATCGACCAGCTAGTGCGTGATATTGGTAGTCTTGAAGGGTTGAAGGATTTTGCCATGACGACCAATGGTGCTCAGCTGAATCGCTATGCTGAGTCACTGTACCAAGGAGGCATGTCGCGCCTGAATATTAGCTTGGATTCTCTTGATACTGAGCGTTTCAAGCGGTTAACGCGTACGGGTGATTTAAACCGCGTGCTTGATGGCATCCAGGCGGCAAAGAAAGCGGGCTTTGAGCGTATTAAACTTAATGCAGTGATCCTCAAGGGGCGTAATGACGACGAGGTGGTAGATCTTGTCGATTTTGCTCGTAGTGAGGAAATCGATATCAGCTTCATTGAGGAAATGCCGCTTGGCAATATTTCCGATCATGGCCGTGAGGAAACATACTGCTCAAGCGATGAAGTGCAAGCAATGATTGAGGCGCGTTATCCGCTTTTTGCCTCAACCGAGTCTTCATTAGGTCCTGCTCGCTATTTCCGCATGGCAGATAGTCATACAAGAATTGGCTTTATTTCCCCGCATAGCCATAACTTCTGTGATAGTTGTAACCGGGTGAGGGTAACAGCAGAAGGGCGGTTGCTGCTTTGTCTTGGGAACGAGCATTCGGTCGATTTACGCGAAGTGTTGCGTCAATATCCCGGAGAAATGGAGCCGCTAAAACAGCGTATTCGTGATGCAATGAGTCTCAAACCCCATCGTCACTATTTTACTACTGATGGTGACGTACAAATTGTTCGTTTCATGAATATGACCGGTGGTTAAACATATTAGGTTAATGTTCTGGTCATAGTGAGTGGCGTATTCAAATAACATGTTTTCGTTATAATTCTTGCTAATGAAAGCATACGTTTTATACTTGCTTTAAAACTCATAGTAGTTAAAGCGGGGGATAAAAAAGATGGATTCATTGGAACGTATTGCTCGCAATAAAAATGTTGCTCGTGCTGCTGCAAGGCAATTAAGCATGGAGCAATTGAGCAAGTTATCGGAAGTCATTGATGAAGTCATCAAGCAGAAGCAGGATGAGGATAAGGGGCGCCGCGAGGAAGAGGCAAAAAAAGAGCAGAAACTTGCTGAAATTCGCGCCGCGATGAGTGACGCAGGCCTATCGGTCAATGATCTTGTGGGTGAACAGCCTAAGCGTCGACGTGGGCGCCCACCTAAAGACAGCAATAGCCAAGCTGCTAAAAATGATTAGTGCTTCAGTAGACCAGTAAGATTTACGGCTGATTTTGATCGGTAAGACGAAGCATATAAAACAAAATGAGCATTGCGAGTCATCGATGCTCATTTTTTTATGGCTAAACTTGGGCAAGTTCAATTTCGATGTGCATAGGTGACAGCATATGGTCGAGGAGCCATTGCGTTAACAACGGTTTTAAGTGGGCGGCCAGCTCATCAATAGTCTGCGCTTCAAGGAGTTCCAAATTATTATCCAGCCACTCTGCTAAAACCTGTTCGTCAATTTTTTCTACGATGTCACCGTCAAGTATCAAACGTCCAACACGCTGCCAGTGTTTACGGTCATGTACTACAGGTATCAACAAAGCAATACTGTTACGCGTTACTCGACGATGAGTGTTATTTTTTTGTCGCTGGGAAATAAGGCGAGGTTTAAGCTCCAAAATCTCTTTAACATGGAGCTCATGACCATTCCATTTTAACCATTGGCCATCACTTGGAATCAGTGGCACTTCAATATCCATGCTCTGGGCCAGTTGCTGATGGGCTTCCTGATGCAGCCGTTCGCCATGTACAGGGATAAGACATCTCGGTTTTACCCACTGATAAAGTGCCTTTAACTCTTCTTGAGCGGGATGGCCTGAAGCATGAAGCTCGGGATGTTGTTTTTCTTCATAAACGTCAAGCCCTAGATATTTGAAGGCGTTCTGCAAGCGTTTGATAGCTTCTTCGTTGCCTGGTATAGCCTTGGATGAAAAAATGACGCTATCCCCGGCCTGAAGCTCAATATCAGGATGTGTGTTATGTGCCAGGCGGGAAAGCGCGGCTCGAGGTTCTCCTTGGCTACCTGTTGCGATGACGAGTACTTCATGCCGGGGAAGATATCCTGCATCGCGTAGCGGTACGAGATTAGGAAAATCTTCCAGATACCCTAAGCTTCGAGCGACCTGTACCATTCGCGTCATGGCTCGCCCAAGTAGTACCACGCGTCGGCCGTTACGTTCGGCAGCCCGGCCGATGGCTTGGATGCGTGAAAGATTGCTGGCAAAGCAACTAATGACTACACGGCCCTGGCATTGATGCAAATGTTGTTCAAGGGCAAGAGCGACTACGCCTTCGCTTCGGGAATGACCTGGTTGAGGTGCATTGGTAGAGTCTCCGACAAGAAGGTCGACTGCGCCCAATGATTGAAAAGCGGCTTTATTTAGAGGCGAACCAATGAGCGGTGTTTCGTCAAGCTTCCAATCGCCGGTATGCAAGATGCGATGAGTATCGGCTGTAATTAGTAGCGCACAACTTTCAGGAATGGAATGTGGAACGGGTAACGTACGTACGCAGAAGGGCGATAGTTCAAATGTGTTGCCTGGGGTAAAGATATTTATAGCGTCAGTGCGCAGGCCGAGATCTGAAAATTTATGACGTAGTAGGCCTGCTGCAAGTGGAGAAGCCCAGATGGGACATCCCCAGCGTGGCCATATCCACGCAAGAGCACCGAGATGATCTTCATGACCATGAGTAAGCACAATGGCTTCAGGCCTTATCCCGTATGCGGCAAGTGACTCTACATCGGGTATTTGAAGCGGAGCGTCAGGAAGATCCTGTCGTATTTGCATGCCGCAATCGACAGCTATCCATTGACCCTCAAACCCATAAAGTGTCAAGTTCATGCCGATCTCTCCGCATCCCCCTAGGGAAAGAAAATCTAGGGGTGGGCGACGGCGCGGGCGGATGTGTACTCGTGGTCGATGCATAGCCACTCTAAGCGCATGTGAATTTTAACTATACGCAAGGCTAGAATGAGCCACAACGCATAGTGCGCAAAAGTCGCTGAATTCGTTACAATTATCGATTCTTTTCTTAATAAAGACTTTGTCTTACGGTACATCCCATGTCGCATTTTTATCGCTTGGTCGTTTCCTGCCCTGACCGGGTAGGCATCGTTTCGAGAGTTTCATCATTCATCGCCGATCAAGGTGGGTGGATCACCGAAGCCAATCAGCATTCAGACCTAGCCACCAAGCGCTTTTTCATGCGTTATGAAATAGATGCAACAGGTATTGCTGGTGATATTCAATCGCTTCGCGATGCTTTTGCAGTTATTGCCGAAGAGTTTGGAATGCAGTGGATGCTACACGATACGTCGCGGCGTAGGCGCCTGGCTATCATGGTATCTCGCGAATCTCATTGCCTGGTCGATTTACTTTATCGCTGGACAGCAGGTGAGCTGGAGTGTGATATCGCGTGTGTTATTTCCAACCATGATGATCTTCGTCCTCTGGTTGAATGGCACGGCATTGCTTACCACCATGTGCCGGTGTCCAGAGAAAATAAGCCGCAGGCATTCACACAGGTTGAGCATTTCATAGAGACATCCAAGGCTGATGCGATTGTTCTTGCACGCTATATGCAGATATTACCCCCAGCACTTTGTGAGCGTTATTCTGGGCGCGTCATCAACATCCACCATAGTTTCTTGCCGTCATTTGCGGGTGCCAAACCCTATCATCAGGCACATGAGCGGGGCGTTAAGCTGATCGGGGCAACATGCCACTATGTCACAGAGGAGTTGGATGCAGGGCCAATCATTGAGCAGGACATCCAGCGTGTTACACACTGCCATACGCCCGATGATCTAGTACGAATAGGGCGTGACATCGAAAAAGCCGTTCTGGCGCGTGGCGTAAGATGGCATTTGCAGGACAGGGTTTTGATCGACGGTAATAAGACCGTTGTTTTTGCCTAAGGGAAAGCGACATAGCGTGATCAAGTGTGCACCTTCTATAGGGTTGGAGGGGGTGCGCGCTGCTAGTGAAGTAGTAGGTAATGCAGTTATGTAAATAAACTAAGTTGCTGCGTGGCCTCGGCAGGGCTAAGCCGGACACCTACGCCCAGCAGCCGGACGGGGCGAGCACCACGTTGCCAAGCTTCATCGAGAAGAGCTAAAAAATTCTCAACGTCTGGTGAATTGCCCCCTGATTCAAGAGTCGTTGAGGAGAAATCAGTAAAGCGTACTTTGACGAATAACTTGTTGGGTGTGGGATGATTACGCTTTGAAAGCCTTACTTTAAGTTGAGCCACAAGGTGAGGTAAGGCTTCGCGACAGGAAATTAGATTCGGTAAATCGTGATGGAATGTCGTCTCGACACTCACTGACTTGCGTTCACGTTCAATCTGTATCTCGCGATTATCTATCCCGTTCGACAGTTCATGTAGCCGGTAGCCAAATTTACCGAAACGTTCAATCAACGCAGCGACAGACCATTGACGTAATTGCTGACAGGTCTGTATTCCCATTTCATGGAGGCGTTTTGCTGTAGCTGGTCCGACACCATGCAGATGTTTTACCTCAAGCGAATCGAGGAAGCTCTCGACCTGATCGGGCGATATAACACATAACCCATCGGGCTTATTCCAGTCACTTGCTATTTTGGCAAGAAACTTGTTGGATGCGACACCGACGGAAATGGTGATTCCAGTTCGCTTTTTTACTTCTTCTTTAAGCCAGGAGGCCATCCATGTGGCGCTGCCCTTGAAAGAGGTAACACTGCTCACATCTAAAAATGCTTCGTCAAGAGACAAGGGTTCAACTAGAGGTGTCAACTCATGAAATATTGTCTGTATATCTTGAGAGACACGACGATACTTTTCAAAGTTTGGAGGAATCACGCGAAGGTTGGGGCATAAGCGCATTGCTTGAGCTGTTGACATGGCGGAATGAATGCCAAAACTTCTTGCCGGATAATTACATGTAGCAATGACACCACGTTGTGCTGCTTGGCCACCTACGGCAATAGGCCGTTGTGCCAGGCTCGGGTCGTCTCGCATCTCTACAGCAGCATAGAAGCAATCACAGTCAGCATGAAGAATCTTGCGCATGAAGGGATAATGAAGTTTTGCTGTATGAATGTCCAGCTTGGGGTGGGTGAAATGCAATGTTGTTCGCCTACTTATAAGTAATCACCTTAGCAAGCGCGTATGTACTAAAATAGGCTCACAACGAAGCCTCAATAAATGATTTGTAACTTGAGCATGAGTGTAAGGAAATGAGACTGTTTTTATCATACGGGGTGTTTATAAGCGTTATATAGCGAGGCTACTTTTTTAAAAATAATGATTTAGATGACTCTGTTGTTTGGGTATGAGTAGTGTTTAGGCTATGATTTGGGGCAATTTTTATTTTGATAAGGTTTGATGGCGCATGCTTTCACTGCAAGGGGCTACGTTGGTGGGCGCCGGAAACGACCGAAGAGTTTATCAGCATCCCGATTTTCCCAATCGTTGTATTAAAATAGCGCGTTATCCTGAACGCGGTAGTGAACAAAACACTCGTGAAAAGCGTTATTTTTCTCAGCTGAAGCAACGTGATTTATCTTCTTGGCGACATGTGCCTGAGTATTTTGGCACTGTAGAAACGGACCAAGGAGAAGGGCTAGTATTTTCATTAATTTTAGATGCCAATGAAACTATTTCAAAAACATTGCGTCACTATAGGCAATCAAGTGAAATTGTACTGAATCAGGAAATGCTTGTTGATCAGCTGGATGCGCTTTATCGGTATCTCTATGATAATTGGGTTGTTCCCTCTGATCTAAATGATCGCAATATTGTTTGTCAGTATCAGGAAAATGGCCATTTTCATCTCTGGTTAATTGACGGCGTATCTAATCCAGCTCTGTTACCTTTAGCAACCGTTTGGCCATGGTTTGCACGACGTACAATAAATCGGCGTATGCGACGTTTCTATACCAAGCTTGAGAGAAGCGGCTTATTAGATGGGCACCAGTATAATCGGTTGAGAAGAGCACTTTGCTAGCGTCGTAAATGATTTTCTGAGGAAATATAATTTTTACAACTTTTTTAATATTAATTAAGCTAGCCTTTATAAGCTACTGTATTAATATGTAAAAAGTAATGCTGTTACGGGTGGATGTGGTAGTAATGTGGCTATATTATATATAATATTCCGGTCAAGCTATCAATTTTACTGTCGCTGAGCTTATAATCATGATAATGGAATAATTATTACCAATAATCTATTGGTTTTATTTAAGGTTTTTTGAATAAAGCAAAAGTGCATGTGTGAAGTAGATGGTTAAACACACATCTTTGCTTTTCACCGCGAGATGAGGTTTATAGATGTCTTTACTTAATGAGTATATGAAGAAAGAGCAGCTTCTCAAGCAGTTGCGTGATGAATTGCAGCAACTAGAGCAAGATCAGCGTTTAAAGAGTGAGCTTGAATTTAAGGGCAAGCTCGAATCTTTAATGAGTGAATATGATAAAAAAGCCAGTGATGTCATCGGTTTGTTAGACCCAGAGGCGTTGGAGGATAATCCTCAGAAAGTTAACGCTAATGTTGATTCAACATCAAGCCGTCGTAAGCGCAAGTTGAAAGTGTATAAGAACCCGCATACTGGTGAAGTAGTGGAAACGCGGGGTGGAAACCATAAAACATTAAAAACGTGGAAAGAAGAATACGGTAACGATACTGTTGAAAGCTGGGTGGAAAACACAGCTGATTAATGCAGGTCACTTTTCTGTCATGGGAGACGTAGAAGGGGAGTTTAATGCTTCCCTTTAACCATTTTTCTTTAGATATACGTTTTTATGGCGACTATTATTTGGCTTTGATGGCTAGTAATGATGTGATGTCTACTGACTACAATAGTACTGGATGTCACGATTAACCTATCGCTTGCCCATTTGACTGGATCCTGTCTGACAAGTTAACGAGAAGTCTCAATAAGTAAAATCAGTGTAACAACAAGATTTACATATTATAAATAATTGCTTTGAGCTAATTTGAGGATTAATAGCAGCAGAGAAGCCTAAAGGCTTCTCTGCTGCTATTGGTAGGGCGTTATTCGTAACTTTCTTCAGGGTTGCGCCAGTAATATTGAGTGTCACGCTCTTGCGTGAGTTCATATAATGAATAACGGCGATTTAGGCGAGCACCACTATCTCGTGTAAGGGGTTGCCAAGATAAGCCTCCTTTCTGACGGCCCGCACCCGAAAATAATGCATCCAAGGGTAGGCTAACATATAGGCCGCGATTGAAGTCGCCTTCATCGAAGTCATCATCAGCATCAGTGAAGGTTGCCCATAATCCCATATTGACGCCGTTAGCAAACTCACGAGAAAGATCGATAGTTGCGCCAAAGTCTTTCGCCAGATAGCGGCCTACGCTAAGGGCTGCCAGAACATCATGATAGCCAGTATCAAAATAGGCTGTAGCATGCCCGGTCCAGGTATCGTAGTCACGCGTACCAAAACCTTGGTCAAAATCTCGTTGCTTGACCCAGTTGGCATCTATCCCATAAGAGAAGATACTATCGAGCGGGCGGTAAAGTATTTCACCACCAGCGCCTGAGTACATCATTTCCAATATGCCGCCATATCCCATGACGAACCAGTTATCATTCAGTTGGCCAACACGCGTATATTGCAGGTTATAAAGCCCAACAGAACTTTCATCTAGATAATCACTTCTATGCGAGCGAACGCGATCAACATTTCCATTGTCGCTGTAATTATAGTCATCTAGATTATCCGCTAGTGTCCAACCCACCTGTCCTGAGAACCATCCGTTACTATCAGTACGTAGTTCGGCATCCAGAGAGAGATATAACTGATAAAGATAGCCATCTGGACCCCCGGCATTTTGTACCAATACAGGGCTGAGGCCATATGTGAAACGTTTTGGCTCATGCTCATATACAACGTTACCGGTTGGTTTAGCCAACTTGGTTTGCGCATAAATGCTTTGTTCGTACAGCGTTGAGTTACTATCTTGCTGGACGGCATCGACGAACATGTCTCGGTTATGTACGTCATCACGTAACACTAGCCCATGATTCGTCTGTCGATATCTAAATGTTTCGATATTTTCAGGCAGGCGATTATGAAGAATTCTATTTGCGCGGCCTTCAGACTTGCGTAGCGACTGGTAACGAGTAGGCTCACCTTCAATCGTCAGAGTGTTGTCATCGCGTGTTATGCGGCGTACAGCGAAACCGGCATTGCTGTCAAGCTTATCTGCGGTCTCTTGCCAGTTTGCTTCAATAGGATGCTCAGATGAAGCTGATACTGGCTCTGCCGGGGGATCACTCTGGAACTGGGGCAATCCAGAAAGATTAGTGCTCAAACTGACACCCCACATAAGTGTGCTGCCACGCTCCCAGCCGAGGTGCATATCTACATTATCAGTAAGCTGATAATGAGCTCCCGCATTGATATGCGAATCTTGATCGCGGTTTGATGGCAATGGCTCATTTTTATAATCGTTTGCATCATACTCTACGCTAAAGCGCAGTGGCTCCCAGGGCGTTTGATAGCCGATGCCCCCGAACAAGGCAGGCGAGCCTCTAAATAGGCGGTCAGTAGAAAAGTAATCGGAATTGGATGTGACCGTGCCTTGGCTATCGACCTCAAGGTTGTCGATAGCGTTATCAATGTCATCATCACCCGCTAAATAACCCCAGCCCATGCCTAATGAAAAGTCGAAGCTGTACCAGCGTTTGCTGGCAACTAAATATTCGCTTCTAAAGAGACTTGAGCCACCAAGATTACGGAAGCCCAATGCAATAGCGGGCCAATACCGTTCCTCACCCTTCAGAAGTATCTTGGCGTCGATGCCGTTATTCAAATAGTCATAGCCTGACAGCAAGGCGTCCAACTCACTTGCTGGCCCACTTAATCTTGTGTATCGGAAACCCAACTCGAGCCAGCTGAGGGGTTGGGTGCTGACGCTATATTGCTCATATGGTTCTGTACGGCTGAAATTGAACGTTAAAGCGCCAGGAGCAGCCATTCGCGCTGTTGGTATTTGCTGTAATCCTACGCCGCCAAAGTCAGACTGGATGACATTAGGCTGTGCATGCGCCAAGGAGGGGATACAACAAGCGGCCACAAAGGAAGAGATAGTCCTAGTTTTCATTAGAGGGCGTCATATTTGGTGAATAGATCCAAGACTGGCAATGGTCGCCTGGCCAACGAGTGGCCAGCCACTGTGGCAGAGCTTGATTAAACCAGTGAGCTGCAACAATGTTCAGGGAAATCTCCGAAACCACGCGGGCACCTGGAGGCAGGGGTTTGGAGGTGTTATTCCACGCTGCAATACCGAGCCTCTGGATATGACCATCAGGGGTGATCAAATTTACCCATTGAGATGATATTCCCTGAGAATGCGGTAATTCTTGCTTTATATCGTTAGTAGTTATCCCGCTGTGCCATGGTCTTCGTACAACACCCTTGCTGCTCCAGATTTCTATAAAATCACTTGGGCTACACATGCCGAAAACGACAGGGTTATTAATCGTGACGTTCTGTCTTGGGTGTGCAAGAAGCATGACGGGATCTATCCTGGCAACGGTACGGCGCCGGCCTTGCAAGGAAAGTACAGTTTTTTGCCATTGTAAAATGGCGGAACGTGACTGAATCTCCCCATTAATACGAAACTGTAAGGCTAAATTGTCCAATTCGGCTGCCAAGCGTTCGGCACTAATATGTTCATTGTCAGTTTCAGCATTATGATAAAATGCCGCAGGCCAGAATACATCTTCTTTTTCTGCAAAAGCATTCACTACTGCTTCATGCAGAGTATATGCGTGTGCTAAAGGCAGGAAGCCCAGTAACACTATACCCATCATTAATATGACCGTTCGCTTTATCACCATGGTTTGGCTGCCTTCCATATGAATGTAGGGGCTCCAGGCCAAGGGGTTTCCTCTGCTTGACGGATATGTGATGTGCGTGGTTCCCGCCACAAATAGTTATAAGTATTTTCACCATTAGCCCATTCTATTTTTTCAATGCATGGGGTCAGCAACATATTCGTTAAAGGCAAATTGACATGCTCTGGCGTGGATTTGCAGCGCAATGTGGCTTTCCCCTTGCTTGCTTGGTAGAGCATATCTTGATAATAAGCTTCGACTTGATAATAAGCGGGCAACTCATCTAATGATCGTTGCCAAGGGGGAATACCGTCATATAAATATCGTGTGCTCAATAACTCATGTTTAAAGCCGCCAGTGCTTGCAAGCCGTTCATTATGCAACATGAATGCGGTGTTTTTACTGCTTTGCCAGTAGGTGTTTTCAGCACTTCGAAGCGCCAAAAGATAGAAGTTATTAGCATTGTCTGTACTTTTAACTACGACAGAAGGTGACATGTGGTTGGATATATATTCAGAAGATGGTGTGTCCGATGAGAAGAAGTGCCATACGTAACTGCCAAGTGGCGCGGTACTTGTTGAACTGCAAGCACTTAATAAAGGAAATATCAAGACTGACAAGTGACGGGTTCTTAAAAAAGCTAATAGCCTAGCCATAGTTATAAATGCCTAGCATAACTGGATATGCCGTTAAATATATGAAATTTCTTTTCTGTTAGTCACGGTACCAGTATACAGATGAAAGTAAAAGAGACGTGTGTAGCTTACAAAAATATTTGAGAATAGTCTATTTTTTCAAAGGTTTACAATCCCTATGAAGACTTTATCACTTTGACCGGCAGCCAAGGCTGAAGCTAAATTATTGATGCTTGGAGTTGCTCGATGCATTTATGCTGTATTATGGCGAAGGAATTGACCAGATAGTTATGCGGAAGTTTTTCTAGCGCAAATTGCAATAAATAAAAATAGTTATATTTCATGATTCGAAGTATTAGATATCTAATTACTAATGATGCGCGAAACGGCATACATGATTCTAGTAGCCTTTGATACTATCAAATTACATTATTTTACTCGAAATTGATCAATATCCTTTATTGGGCATTTGATTTAAATAAATCTTGTGTAAACTCGCTTTGCACAGAGATGGCTGAGCTTATGCTGGGTGAGCATGTCTTTCATGGATTGAAAGGCAATCGTCATGTTAACAAAACAGACGAAGCAGATTGACATTCTGCTTCAGGCATCAGGGAACGCCGAACTTGAATCCTGGGGCGGTAGCGTGTCTGAATGGCTTACCATTCACGATTAGGAGACGGACGGATTGATGAAACGATTGCTTAGTTGCGCGCTAATGGGAAGCGCATTGGCTCTCGGAGGGTGTGTTCTTGCTCCGGGCGGTGATATTGATTATGACACTTCTGCGCCGCCGATCGATGATCTCGTGGATGTGGAGCCAATCACCTTTGGGTTGGTTCAGTCACAATCACATACCCGCACGACTGCAGTGCAGAATTCTGAGCTTAAACAAACCTCTATAGCATTGGCGCAAAACCTCGCCTCTTATGAATATCATATAGGCAAAGGTGATATTCTCAGCATTATTGTGTATGACCACCCTGAACTGACTATTCCTGCTGGAAGTGAGCGAAGCACAGTTGAAAGTGGGAACGTTGTTCACAATGATGGCACCATTTTCTACCCCTATATTGGACGTGTTCAGGTTCTAGGGAAAACGGTTAGAGAAGTTCGCGCTATTCTTACTCGCGCTCTTGGCGACTTTGTGGCAGAACCACAAGTTGAGGTTAACGTCGCAAGTTTCCAATCACAAAAAGTATATGTTACTGGGCAAGTCCAAAATCCAGGCTTGCAGCCTATTACTAACGTTCCTATGACGTTAATTGATGCTGTTACACAAGCAGGGGGTATGACGCAAAACGCTGATTGGCATCATGTTGTACTTACCCGCAATGGCAAAGAGCACATTATTTCAATTTACGACTTGTTGCAGAATGGTCAATTGGGCATTAATCAGTTAATGCAAAATGGCGATGTTCTGCATGTTCCGGATATTGGAAAGCAGAAAGTATATGTGATGGGGATGGTAAGGCAGCCCGGCGGTATCCCTATGGGCGGGTATGCTTATAGTTTAACGGATGCTCTTTCCCAAGCAGGTGGTATCAATGAAGATACTGCAGATGCTTCAGGGATCTTTGTTATAAGAAAATCCTTGAATAAAGATAAACTCGCCACAGTTTATCAATTAAATGCAGCGAATGCTGTAGCATTTGTTTTGGGTACAGAATTTGAGTTGGAGCCTCAAGATATTATTTATGTAACTGCTGAGCCTATTAGTCGTTGGAACCGTGTGATAAGCCAATTATTACCGTCTACGAATCTTACTCGGCAGGCTATTGGAACAAGTAACGATTATAATGATCTATAGATAGAAAGCTTCGCTTTTAGCCTTATGCCTAGTTACTAAAGCAACTAGGCATAAGGTGTTATATATGATGCAGTATTGATATTGATCAAATAGCTACATTGGATGTGGCATAAAGAAGCAGATTTGGTCAACCGTTATTAATTCTGCTGTTCATGTGAAATCATGTGCCACCAGCTTTTGGTAGCAGAAATTAGTGTTTAAAAGAGCGACAAAACCTATGGCCTCATCGATGGAAAAGAAACAGGCTGCGGAATCGAACGATGAGATCGATCTGGGACGCTTGTTCGGTTTGTTAATGGATCACAAGTGGCTAATCGTTGCTATAACAGGATTTTTCACCCTGTTAGGTTTACTCAATGCAATGCTTACTACGCCTGTCTATCAAGCAGATTCATTGATTGAAATTGAAGCTCGTCGTAATTCAGGTAATCCGGTACAAGACATTGGCGGATTATTTGGCGGTGGCCAGCCCCAATCAACTTCAGAAATCCAAATCTTGCAGTCAAGATATGTTCTTGGGCAAGCGGCTAATCAGGCTAATCTTCCATTAACGGTAACGCCCAATAAACTGCCTATTATTGGCGACTTCATTATTCGTCACAATATTAAGCGGCCTGATTTCGCACAAGGGTGGTCTTCTGTATGGGCGGGAGAGAGCGTTAATCTTACTCGTTTTGTTATTCCTGGTGAGTGGATCGGTAATGCTTTTACATTAAAATCGACCGGTTCAGATTCTTATGAATTGTTAAGAAATGATAAAACTATACTGACCGGACGTGTCGGAGAGCTGGCCCAGTCAAGAGACGGCAATGTAGAAGTGCGTGTAATGGATTTAAATGCCAGTAAAGGAGCTGAGTTTACTGTTGTTAAACATTCTGACCTTTCTGTTATCAATAGCCTACGTAGTCGGTTTACAGTTACAGAGGAAGGACGCTCTGGTACGGGCATCTTAAATCTAACTTTGACCAGTACAAATCCGCAAAAGGCAGAAGATAGCCTTAGGGAAATCACTCAGGTTTACCTGACACAGAATATTGAAAGGCAATCTGCTGAAGCTGAAAAGAGTTTAGAGTTTTTAAGACAACAGGCTCCCGAAGTACGTCAAAAACTTGCTGAAGCTGAAAATAAATTAAACAATTATAGGGTTAATCAGGATTCTGTCGATTTAACTCAAGAAACGCAGTCAGTCTTAAGTCGCCTGGTTGACATAGATTCGCAGTTAAATCAGTTAAAGTTCGATGAAGCAGATCTCTCTCGTCGCTTTACTAAAAATCATCCTGCTTACCAGGCATTACTAGAAAAGGAACAACAATTAAGAAATGATAAAAAGCAGCTGCAAAAAAGAGTAGATAACTTACCTGAAACTCAGCAGGAGGTTTTGCGCTTACAGAGAGACGTGAATGTCACTCAAGGCATATATGTTCAGCTTTTGAATAAAATGCAAGAAATGAATATTGCAAAGGCTGGCGCCATCGGGAATGTCCGGATTATTGACAAAGCTATCGTTCAACCGTCACCAATAAAACCGAGAAAGACATTAATAGTGCTTTTGGCGTTCATTATTGGTTTAGTGGTTAGCATTGTTACCGTCTTGATTCGTGGGATGATGAATAAGGGTATTGAAAGCCCAGATCAACTTGAAGATATGGGCATGCCAGTTTATGCAAGTATTCCACTTTCAACTGAGCAGTCTCGTTTAGTTAAAAGAGTCAGAACTCGCCAGAAACGCGGTGGGACTTCCGTTGATATTGGTATTTTGGCCGCCCGAGATCCTGCAGACATGTCTGTTGAGGCCGTTCGTGGGCTAAGAACAAGTTTGCATTTTGCAATGCTGGAAGCTCCAAACGCACGTATCATGATTACCGGCCCTAGTCCTGGAATCGGTAAAAGCTTTGTTACTGCTAACTTGGCTGCTGTATGTGCTCAAGCACAACAGAAAGTTCTAGTGATTGACGGAGATATGCGTAAAGGCCATCTACATCATGCATTTCAAGGGCCTTCAGATGGAGGCTTAAGTGATTTACTTTCTCAAAAAATGACTGTTGAGCAAGTGGTAAGAAGTGGTGGGATCGAAGGCCTAGATTATATTTCACGTGGTATGGCTCCACCTAATCCAGCAGAATTGCTCATGAGTGAGCGTTTTACACGTTTACTGGAATGGGCCGATCAGCATTACGATTTGGTTATTATTGATACGCCACCTGTTTTAGCTGTTACCGATGCTTCTATTGTCGGCAAGCAGGTAGGCACAACCATGCTGATTGCGCGGTTTGGTCAGAATCCTCCTAAAGAGATTGAGCAGGCATGGCGCCGCCTTGAGCAAAATGGTATTGAAGTCAGGGGATGCATACTGAACGCGGTTGAGCGTACAGCTAGCATGCGCTATGGCGGTGGTTATGATAATTACCAGTATTCATATAGATAAACTTTATGGCGGCAGTCATTGCCGCCATTTTATTCGAGAAGATTTAAATAATTATTATATTTTTCATAAATAGGCTTCCAGGGATAGGGAATTTGGTACCTCAATGAGGGATGAATTATGGGTATATTGATTAATACTATGGAAAAAAATCGTCGTCATTCCCTTTGGTATGAAAAACTCTTTTTCAACCGGTGGTTTCAAGCGTTTCTCGGACTAATAATTGTTCTGATGTTGCCAGCTCTTATATATTGGGGCTGGGGCTTTTGGCATGATTTAAATCAGGAGCATACTGTTTCCTTACTAGGTGCGATGATCGCGTATGCTATTTCAATTAGTGCCGTTCGTCATCTTTCTAGTTTTCCTGGTGCGAGAGCATTTGCTTATATCGTACCAACTATAACTATAGCTTATGTGGTTATGGTTGGGGTTGTTCTATTCCTCGGCTTAGAATATTCACGAACATTTCTTTTCATTTCTTATGTAGTGGCTGGATTTTACTGCTGTTTAGGTTACTTAGTTGGCAGCAAATACAAGGTACAGAAGCTTGCTGTTGTACCGTATGGAAAGGTACATCAATTTTGCAAAATTCCCGGAGCTGATTGGCGCTGGTTGTCAGAGCCGTCTCTTCAAGATATGCGTGTAGATGGTGTGGTTGCCGATTTACGTGGTGAACTGAGCGATGAATGGCAAAAATTTCTTGCTGAGTGCACTATACATCGTATTCCCGTTTATAACGCGCGACAAGTTTATGAATCTATCACCGGTAGGGTGCATCTTGATCATCTTTATGAAAATAGATATGGAAGTTTAATTCCAAGAGAAGATTATGAAATAGTTAAAAGATTTTTTGATTTTATTGCTGTTATATTGGTCATGCCATTTGTTTTACCTATTATGGCTGTAACCGCATTGCTCATTAAGCGTGATGATCCGGGCCCTGCCATCTTTACCCAGCAACGGATGGGGTTCCATTGCCGCCCCTTCAAAGTATATAAATTCCGTAGTATGTATTTGCATCATGAAGGGCTTGGCTTTACTTCTGAAGGTGAAGATCCACGTATCACGCGTATTGGTAAAGTAATACGCAAGTATCGGATTGACGAATTACCACAGCTTTTTAATGTGCTAAAAGGCGATATGAGTCTGATTGGGCCTAGGCCAGAATCAATTAATTTGGCGGAGTGGTATGAAAGAGATGTGCCCTTTTTCCATTATCGGCACGTTGTCCGCCCTGGCATATCTGGCTGGGCACAAGTAGAGCAGGGTTATGCTGCCGAAGTGGAGGGTATGACAACAAAGTTAGAGTATGATTTTTACTACATAAAGAACTTTTCTTTCTGGTTAGATATTCTGATCGTTATACGTACGATAAAAACCATGCTGACAGGTTTTGGCGCGCGATAGAATACTTATTCTGAGAGAGCTATTTAAGGCAAGGTACAGTAGTTAATACTGTACCTTGTTTTTTAATTTTACTTTCGGCCCCGCTAAAAGATGACTCAGGAAATAGAGTTTTTCATGAGTAGATGATGGGTACATCATACGTGGATTTTCACATGAAGGTGGATGTTAGAACATATTATTAATTTAGTGGGGGTCTCCCTTTTGTGTTTAACATTCCCATTGAGTTATTAATAAATAAAATTCATGCTTATCTATTGCTAATTACAATTAAATTATATGATGGGCGCTAAAGGTTAACGTCGGTGATAAATTGCTAAGAGCATCGTGCTTGAGTTTGTGTGGCATATTGGCTTAATAATTATTCTATGTGAAGTTGAGCTAGTTACTGTTACTCAGGGCTATGTAGCCAGTAATATTGGCGTTCAGGTAAAATTTCCCAAACATGAGTGGGAAATTAAATAAAACATATCCTAGAGATCCCTACAGAAAAGAGAATTAAATGTACTATGAGTAGTCAAAGTGATTTTAATAAAGATTTAAAGTCTGGTTTTTTTTTCGGATTTATTGAGCGCTACTCTAATTTAATTGTTCAGTTTTTGGTGATGATGTTTTTGGCCCGCTTTATTTCTCCGGCCGCTTTTGGTGTAATAGCAACTGTAATGGTTGTTATTTTCTTTTTTAATCTTATAGGTGAAATGGGTTTTGGCCCGGCTATTATTTATCATAAAGAGCTGAGCTTACAAGAAATACGAGGTATATTTTTAATATGTGTGATTATTGGCGCTGTTTTATACGCTATTTTAGCATTTTCGGCTAACCAAGTAGCAGATTTCTTTAACAATGAGATATATATAAACATAATGCCATTGTTAGGGATAATGGTATTTTTTTCTTGTGCATCTATCGTACCTGAGACTCTTTTAAGACGAGATAAAAAGTTCAGGCTAATTGCTATTGTTACATTTTCAGTAGCTGTTATATCAGGTGTGCTAGCTTGTATCCTTGCTTATATTGGATATGGTGTTTATTCACTAGTTTGGAAAGCTATATTATTTAGCGGCGTTAGATTTTTTATAGTGTTTGCTTTTTTTGGCAGGAAATTTTTGCTTGGATCTGTGTCGTTTCATGGCGTAAAGAAGGTGTTTGGTTTCTCTTCTTACCAATTCTTATTTAATTGTATGTATTATTTTTCTAGAAACTCAGATAAATTTCTCATATCAAAATTCATGGGAGAAACTGCGGTAGGTTTCTACGATATGGCATATCGTTTAATGCTTTTGCCGGTGCAAAATTTATCTGGTGTTGCCTCCGGAGCATTACAGCCGGTGTATAGTAATAATAAGCTTGAAGATATTGTTGTAAGTTACAATACGGTCTTGAAATACCTCTTGTTCGCTGGAATCTTTATTTTCTTGACGATAATATTTTTTTCCGAAGATATAATTTATATTATTTATGGGCCTGGATGGGAATTGTCTGCAGAGATTTTGAGGCTGTTGTCAGGGTTTATTATTTTTCAAATAATACTATCGACGACGGGTGCAGTTTGGCAGGCAATGGGAATGGCTAGATCATTATTTTATTGCGGGCTTTTTGCTTCAATAGTTAATGTGAGTGCTATTAGTGTGGGTGTTTATTTGCATGACTTGAATTGGATCGCTTTTCTTCTTTCATCAAGTAGTATTTTAAGCTTTATTCAATGTTTCTGGCTGTTTAATAAAAAAAGCAGTGCCTTTCATCCGATGGTGGTGTTTAAAGGATTTATTGGTATTATAGTTCTTTTTATTATAGTTTTGTTGGTTATGTTTTTGTTTAAAAACTTGTTTATAGATATGGTTTTTTCACAATTTTCTGACGGTTATGTAAAACATATATCGACTCTGTTTTTAGGTGTGGGGGTACAACTCTTAGCTACTTTATTACTAGGCATTCTTATTAAGAATGAACTTGTTACTACCTTCTCAAATAAGATTTTTTCTAAATTGAAAGCTAAGCTTTAAGGAAAGAAATGAACATCACCGTATTCGGCACAGGGTATGTAGGCCTGGTTACCGGTACCTGTCTGGCCGACGTCGGCCACGATGTCATCTGCATGGACGTGGACGCCGACAAGATCGCTCGCCTGGAAGCTGGCGAGATCCCTATCTTCGAGCCCGGCCTTGAAGGCATGGTGAAGCGCAACGTTGAGGCCGGTCGGCTACGTTTCACGACCGATGCACAGACAGCGGTCGAGTTCGGGACACTGCAGTTCATTGCGGTGGGGACGCCGCCCGATGAGGATGGCAGCGCCGACCTTCAGTATGTCCTGGCGGTGGCCCGCACCATTGGCCAGTACATGTCCGATTACCGCGTGATCATCGACAAGTCTACCGTGCCGGTAGGCACCGCCGACCGTGTCAGTCAGGCCGTGGCCGCCACGCTCAAGGATCGCGGTGTCGATGTGCCTTTTGATGTCTGCTCCAATCCTGAATTCCTCAAGGAAGGCGCGGCGCTGGAAGATTTTACGCGCGGCGCGCGTATTGTCGTCGGCACCGAGGCGGAGCGGGTCAAGGAACTGATGCGTGAATGCTACGGTCCTTATAATCGCAACCATGACAAATTGATGTTCATGGACGTGCGGGCCGCAGAGCTGACCAAGTACGCCGCCAATGCCATGCTGGCCACCAAGATCAGCTTCATGAATGAAATTTCCAATCTGGCCGAGCGGTTGGGCGCGGATATTGAAGCCGTACGCCGCGGTATTGGCTCCGATCCGCGGATTGGCTATCAGTTTATCTATCCCGGCTGCGGATACGGGGGCTCCTGTTTCCCCAAGGACGTTCAGGCGCTGGCCCGGACCGCCTCCCAGATTGGCTATGAAGCTGAACTGCTCAATGCGGTCGAAAGCGTTAACCTGCGCCAGAAGACGACCCTGTTCGATAAGCTCAACCGCGCCTTCGATGGCGATCTTAACGGCAAGACCATCGCCCTGTGGGGCCTGGCCTTCAAGCCCAACACCGATGACATGCGTGAGGCGCCGAGCCGGACGCTGATGGAAGCGCTCTGGGCGGCCGGGGCCAAGGTGCAGGCCTACGACCCGGAAGCGATGAAGGAATGCCGCCGTATCTATGGTGAACGCGATGATCTGATTCTTGTGGCCGATCGCGTTCAGGCCGTGAAGGGTGCCGATGCCCTGGTGATCGCGACGGAGTGGAAGGAGTTCCGCACGCTGGATTTCACCTGGCTCAAGGCGCAGCTCGCCACCCCGGTAGTAGTGGATGGACGTAACCTGTACGATCCGGCGGCGGCGAAAGACGCCGGCATGCTGTATTACGCGATCGGGCGGGGCGAGTCGCTGATGAAAGTTGAGAAGAGTCACGGATAAGTGAGCGCATCAACACAACGGCAGCCCCTGGCTGCCGTTGCCATCCGTCAGGTCGAGAAAAGTACCGGGGCGAGTCGTAATGCCTTTGAACAGGCAGCAGCTCTCCAGGCGCTTGGCTATCGTGTGGTTATTCTGGCTGAGCGTGGCCGGCCGGCCTTGGCTGAGCGCTATGGTGCTCAACTGGTACGCTTACCGCGCTGGCCTTTTAAAGGCGCATTTCGTCGTTTCTGGTTCAATCGTCGTGTTCATGCCTGGTGTCGCCGTCATCAGCCGGATCTTCTCGTCAGTCATGGTGATGTTGAGAGTAATGATGTGGTGTATATGCATAACTGTGTGCATTTGGCGAGTCAGCGTATCCATGGTCAAGCGTTGCCTAAACATCATGAAGTCGCCGCTATTCATGACTATGTATTGAAAAGAGGGCATTTCAAGCGAGTAGCGGTTAATTCACAAATGATGGCTGATGATTTCAAGGCGCGCTATGGTATTCCTCAAGAACGAATAGAAGTCAGCTATCCAGGTTACGATCCTGAGCAATTTAATCCGAGCAGAGCGAGAATTGATCGGGCCACCATGCGTGGTTCGCTTGGTGTTGGTGAAGGCCAACACTTGGTAGGTTTGGTTACCTCCGGCAATTTCAAGAAACGCAATGTGGCTGCATTTATCGAGACAGCCGCCTTGATCGAACAAAAGCTACCCGGAAGCTGTCGGTTCCTAGTGGTTGGGAAGGACGATGCTGCGCCTTATCAGCAGCGCGCTAAAGAGTTGGGATTAGAGAAGAGTTTCATTTGGCGATCGACAGTTGCTGATGTCGAACGGCTGTATGGTGCGTTGGATATTTTTGCATTACCAGCTCATATTGAGGAGTTTGGGCGCGTTGCATTAGAGGCTATGGCCTGTGCAACACCTGTCGTCTTGTCAGCCTGGGTGGGGGCATCGGAGTTGATTCGCGATGAGTTTGCCGAGCTAATAGTGGCAGATGAATCTCCTGAAGAGTGGGCTTCACGTATTGAGGCACTATTACGTTCTGAAAATCGCGATATCCTAGGCGCGCGCCTTGCTGACGTGGCAACAAGCTACTCACACCTCAAACAGTATGAAAAGTTAAAAAAATCTTTCAGGCAATTAGCTAACCTTTAAAAGTCTGGAATGAATTTGTTCTGATAGCTTCACTAAATAGTATCAGAATGAGTCGTCAAAAGTTTTTATCAATATTTCCCATTATATATTTTACGTGTTTGTTTCAGCGATGTGAGATTTACCTAAGGAGATATGTATGACAATGCCTTGGGCTTGGGCACTGTTGGTTAGCGGTTTTATAATTGTGGTTATTCTTGGTCTTTATGTACGTTATTTAATAGCTGAAATTAAGCGTAGAGAAGCATTCCGACGCAATGAGGTTCGTCGGGCACACGATAATTGTGCAGAGAATCTTGATGTTATTGCGAGAGCCATGCTGGCTGATCAAGTGGATTTGGTTGAGGGTTGTCTGCGGTGCCGTGTGATGCTCGATATTATGGACCCTACTTTGTTAAGACGTGATGAGCTGCAAATTTTTCAACATGTTTCTAACCAAGCCGCTCATCTTCATACTCATCAGGCAAGAAATGAACTAACACCAAGAGAACGTATGCAGGAAGACCGTGAACGGATGCAGTTAATGGCTCTCAATCGCGAAAAGATACGGGATGGGGCTCGGAATGTGATGCAACTAATAAGAACTAATCGTACGCCTGAGCGTTAGCTATTTTGGATTTCAGTGTAACAAAATAAGATAACTCGATTGAGTGATGGAATTAGTGTAATTATTTAAGTAATCGATCCTTTTCATAATGAAGCAAACCATAAATCTGTGTGCTAGTTTCACAATTAGTTGCATATAAAATGGTGTGGTATGATCATAAGGCAGCTATGATTTTTTCGATGCTTTCGATAAAACGGCGAATGTCTTTAGAGAGGCTGCATTCTATCATTTGGTTTTAGCGCACAAGGTTGCGTTAACTATTTGAGTCGGAAACAGTGTTCGAGTATTGTATATTTGCCCGTTGGGTATGGAAAAAGAAAGTACATCGTCAATGGCACGGAAATGCCTTGATGAGATATGGTGTTTGATTGGTCAGGACAGTATAGATGTGCTTTAGTTCCAGAAGAACTGAAGGAAATCTTTCGCTTGGTCTATTACGCGCCTATACTCGGAGCCGCTTAGTAACTATCGTTACCTTGGCGCTGTATAAAGAAGGAGTCTTGCATGAATAAATCTGCGTCTGGCTTATTGCTGGGATCTGCTTTAGTACTGGGTCTGTCTGGTTGTGCCAGCTCAGGTACCCAATCTTCATCTTCATCCGATCAACCTTGGTATTCGTCCCCATTCGTTTGCGGGCTTGCTGGTGGTCTGATCGGTGGCGGCATCGGTTACGGTGTCAGCGGTGATGATGATGAAGAAACCGGTGGTGCAATCGGCGGTGTCGCTGGTGCTACTGCTGGCGCGCTGTTGTGCTCTGGTGGGGAATCTGCTGCTTCTGATTCCGATAATGATGGAGTTCCGGATGATCGCGATCAGTGCCCGGGTACGCCTGCAGGTGTAGCGGTTGATGCCAGTGGTTGCCCGCTTGATACGGATGGTGACGGCGTAGCTGACTATCTTGACCAGTGTCCGGGAACTCCGGCTGGTGTCGAGGTTGACTCCAAGGGTTGCCCGCTTGATTCCGATGCAGATGGCGTGCCGGACTTCAAGGACCAGTGCCCGAATACCCCGGCCGGTACTAAGGTCAACGCGCTCGGTTGCCCAGCAAACCTCGTTCTGCGTGACGTTAACTTCAAGTTTGATTCTGCTGAGTTAACTGGAAATGCAGAACAGATTCTTAATGGCGTAGCTGATAAGTTGGCTGCCAACGAGAATGTTAGGGTTCGCCTGGAAGGCCATACTGACTCTGTAGGTAGCGAGCAGTACAACCAGCAGTTGTCTCAGCGTCGTGCAGATGCCGTGAAGAACTACTTGGCCTCTCATGGTGTCGATGCAAGTCGCATCGAAACTAAAGGCTTCGGCGAAAGCCGTCCGGTAGCATCTAACGATACTGCTGAAGGCCGTGCTCAGAACCGTCGTACTGAAGTTGTACCGCTTGGCGACGCTGGTCAGGTTATGGACCGTCGTACCAACGTTCAATAAACGTAGGTTCGCTGTAGAAGAGGCCTCTTCAAGAGGCCTCTTTTTTATTACTAATATTCTTTTTTTATTCTTGTTCTAGGCAAGACTGGACGACTGTCATAACCGCTGATAGTTTACTTGACCCTATGCAAGCGAGCCTCATGAAGGCAGCTGTTCAAGTAGGAACAGTTATTCATGTTTATATCTGGTTTCTTCGTCATTATATTCATCAAGTGACCCTTGGTAGGTGGTCACCACTGAATGAAAGGAAATACCATGCCCGTCATTACCCTGCCTGATGGCAGTCAACGTCAGTTTGATTCTCCCGTTACTATCATGCAGGTAGCCGAGTCTATCGGGCCAGGCCTTGCTAAAGCGGCCTTGGCCGGTAGGATTGATGGTGAGCTTGTGGATGCCAGCGACGTCATTGATCATGATGCGAATGTCGCTATAGTTACCATCAAGGACGAAGATGGGCTTGAAATTGTACGTCACTCCTGCGCTCACTTAGTCGGTCACGCCGTTAAGCAACTATATCCTGACGCCAAAATGGCAATTGGGCCGGTAATTGACGACGGGTTTTATTACGATATCGACTTTGGCCGACCTGTAACGCCTGAAGATCTTGAGAAGATTGAGGCGCGTATGGGTAAACTGATCGATGAAAATTATGATGTCGTTCGTGAGTATGTCGATCGCGACAAGGCGATGGATACGTTCGAAGAGCGTAGTGAACCTTACAAGCAGGACATCGTTTCTCGCATTCCTGAAGGCGAGACCATACGTCTCTATCATCATAAAGAATATGTCGATATGTGTCGTGGGCCGCATGTGCCCAATACGCGTCATTTGAAAGCTTTTAAATTGCTGAAGCTTGCAGGGGCTTATTGGCGAGGTAATGCTGAAAACCCCATGCTGACGCGGATCTATGGTACGGCTTGGCCTGACAAGAAACAGCTAAAAGCGTACCTGCAGCGTTTGGAGGAGGCTGAAAAGCGCGACCATCGCAAGCTGGCGCGCAAGTTGGATTTCTTCCATATGCAGGAAGAGGCGCCGGGCATGGTGTTCTGGCACCCGCGTGGCTGGACGCTCTGGCAGATTGTTGAGCAGTACATGCGCAAGGTCTATAAGGACAGCGGCTATCAGGAAATTCGCTGCCCGCAGATCATGGACGTGTCCCTCTGGAAGAAGTCCGGACACTGGGATAATTACGCCGAGAACATGTTCTTCACGGAATCGGAAAAGCGTGAATACGCACTCAAGCCGATGAACTGTCCTGGACATGTTCAGGTCTTCAATTCCGGTTTGCGCAGCTACCGTGAATTGCCCGTGCGCTACGGGGAATTTGGCGGTTGTCATCGTAATGAGCCGTCAGGCTCATTGCATGGTATAATGCGTGTCCGTGCCTTCACTCAGGACGATGGGCATGTGTTCTGCACCGAAGAGCAGATCGAGTCGGAGGTTAAGGCATTTCATCGCAAGGCACTCGATGTTTATAGCGATTTTGGCTTTGAGGATATTGCCGTCAAGATTGCGCTACGCCCTGAAAAGCGTTTGGGTAGTGATGAGACTTGGGATCTGGCTGAAGCTGCGCTACGTAACGCACTTGGCCATTGCCATGTAGATTGGAAGGAGCTGCCAGGAGAAGGCGCCTTCTATGGACCTAAGATTGAATATCACATGCGAGATTGCCTAGGTCGTGAATGGCAGGTCGGTACGATGCAGGTGGACTTCATGATGCCAACGCGGCTAGGGGCGCAGTATGTGGCCGAAGACGGTACACGTCGCGCACCGGTCATGCTCCATCGTGCTATTGTAGGCTCAATGGAGAGGTTTATTGGCATTCTCATCGAGCATTACGCGGGTGCCTTGCCATTTTGGCTATCGCCTGTGCAGGCTGTGCTGCTCAATATTACCGATGCTCAGCGCGATTATGTGCAAGCGCTTGAGCAGCGCCTGCAGAAATCCGGGGTTCGTGTCAATGCGGACTTGAGGAATGAGAAGATTGGTTTTAAAATTCGTGAACATACATTGCAAAAAATTCCTTACCTGCTAGTAGTTGGCGATAAGGAAGTTGAAACTGATAGTGTCGCAGTCAGAACACGAACAGGTGAAGATATCGGCACCTTGTCGGTACAGGCGTTGATAGAACGTCTGAATGCCGAGCGTGGTTAGCGACAGTTCATAAACTAATATGGAGATGTAACGATCAAGCGGAATAATCAACGCGGGCGCCCGCAAGACAAACGCGCACCCATCAATGACCGTATTCGTGCAGATGAAGTCCGGCTTATCGACAGCGAGGGTGAACAGTTGGGCGTAGTGCCCATGGAGGAAGCGCTCGCGAAAGCCGAAGAGGCTGGTCTTGATCTTGTGCAGATCTCCAATGCCGATCCGATCGTTTGTAAGATCATGGATTATGGCAAATTTAGCTTTGAGCAGAAGAAACAGAAGTCTGCCCAAAAGAAGAAGCAGAAACAGATCCAGATCAAGGAAGTTAAGTTCCGACCTGGTACTGATGAAGGCGATTATCAGATTAAGCTTCGTAATCTGACTCGTTTTCTGGAAGAAGGGGATAAAGGCAAGGTTACTCTGCGCTTTCGTGGTCGTGAGATGGCTCACCAAGACATTGGCCGTAAGCTAATGGACCGGATCGAGAACGATCTAGGTGATTTGGTAGTAGTTGAATCACGCCCGAGACTTGAAGGTCGTCAGATGGTCATGATGCTTGCCCCTAAGAAGAAGTGATCCAAAGGCAAGTAAACGAACGCTAGTTGCAGCTGTCTGGACTAGCGTTGGCCTTGGGTTTTCTTAAAAATATCGAGCGGAGTCTTTCTCATGCCGAAAATCAAAAGTAACCGTGGCGCAGCCAAGCGCTTCAAGAAAACTGCGAATGGTTTCAAGCATAAGCAGTCTTTTCGTAGCCATATCCTGACTAAGAAATCGACCAAGCGTAAGCGTCAGTTGCGCGGTATGAAGCAGGTGCATGAAGCTGATCGTCAGCTGATTGCCCGCATGCTGCCCAATCTTTAAACGCTGGTTCATTTTTTAATATTGTCAGGAGAGCGCTATGCCTCGCGTTAAACGTGGTGTCGTCGCACGCCGTCGTCACAACAAAGTACTCAAGCTCGCCAAGGGCTATTATGGTGCCCGTTCGCGCACTTTCCGTGTTGCTAAACAGGCCGTTATCAAAGCTGGTCAGTATGCGTATCGCGACCGTCGTCAGCGTAAGCGTCAGTTCCGTGCGCTGTGGATTACACGTATTAATGCTGCTGCTCGCCTGCATGGCTTGTCGTACAGCAAATTCGTGGCTGGCTTGAAGAAAGCAGGTATCGAGATCGACCGTAAAGTATTAGCTGATCTGGCTGTTCATGAAAAAGCTGCTTTTGGCGCTATTGTTGAAAAAGCCAAGGCCGCTTAATCAGTTCGTTATCTCGTTAATACGATGTTAACGTTCGAAAGACGTAGGGGAAGGGCGGCAGCTCTTCCCCTATTTTTATAATTAGGTTTATTTATTTCTTGTCAGGTGAAGATACATGACCTTCTTTTCCTGACAGCCATTGGAGCTCAACGGATGGAACATCTTTCCTCATTGGTCTCCGAGGCCCGTGCCGTTATCGAGGCTGCCAACGATATGCAGTCTCTCGATGATGTTCGAGTGCGCTATCTAGGCAAAAAGGGCGAGATTACCGCCCTGCTCAAGGGGCTCGGCAAACTGCCTGCAGAGGAACGCCCCGCTGCGGGCGAAGCTATAAATCAGGCCAAGCAACAATTAACCGCTGAGCTCGAGACGCGCCGTTCAAAGCTTGAAGACGAAGCTTTGAACGCACGCTTGGCTGCTGAACGTATTGACGTCACGCTTCCTGGCCGAGGAGAAATGCCGGGCGGTTTGCATCCAGTTACAAATACCCTGTCGCGCATCGAGAACTTCTTTACCCATATTGGTTATGACGTCGCTGAAGGGCCAGAAGTTGAAGATGATTACCACAATTTCGAGGCATTGAATATTCCAGCGCACCATCCAGCACGCGCGATGCACGATACGTTTTATTTTGACGCGCGACATTTGTTGCGTACCCATACGTCTCCTGTACAAATACGTACCATGGAAAAGGGTAATCCTCCTATACGCATCGTTTGCCCGGGACGTGTATACCGCTGTGATTCCGACCTGACACATAGCCCTATGTTCCATCAGGTTGAAGGCCTCTTTGTTGATGAGAATGTCAGTTTTGCTGACTTGAAAGGCACGATTGAAGAATTTCTCAAAGCGTTTTTTGAACGTGACGAACTGGATGTACGTTTCAGGCCTTCTTATTTTCCGTTTACAGAGCCTTCAGCTGAAGTTGATATCCAGTGTGTGATGTGTAGCGGTGAGGGCTGCCGTGTCTGCTCACATACAGGTTGGTTGGAGGTGATGGGCTGCGGCATGGTGCATCCGGAAGTGTTTCGCTATGTAGGCATCGATCCAGAGCGTTATTCCGGATTTGCATTCGGCATGGGAGGCGAGCGGCTGGCAATGCTACGTTATGGTGTCAATGACCTGCGCCTGTTCTTTGATAACGATCTGCGCTTCTTGCGTCAGTTTCAGTAATTCGACATCCAGCGAGGCGAGATGAAAGTTTCCGAACAATGGCTGCGTCAATGGGTGTCGCTCGATATGGACGCTCAAGGTATTGCCGATCAGATTACCATGGCGGGCCTCGAGGTGGATGCTGTCGAGGCTGTAGCTGAAACGTTCAGCGGCGTCGTGGTTGCTCATGTCAAGAGCGTTTCCCGGCATCCAGATGCTGACAAGTTGAATGTCTGTCAGGTAGATGACGGCTCGGGTGAAAGTGTTCAGGTGGTTTGTGGCGCACCTAATGTGGCTGAAGGGCAAAAAATTGCATTTGCACGTGTAGGCGCCGTACTGCCCGGTGATTTCAAGATTAAGAAAGCCAAACTGCGCGGTGTAGAGTCGCGGGGTATGGTGTGTTCGTCTTCTGAGTTGGGGCTTGAGGAAGAGCGTTCAGAAGGCATTCTAGTCCTGGCAGATGATGCCCCTGTAGGAGAAGATTTTCGTCACTGGTTATCACTTGATGACCATACAATAGATGTTGATCTTACCCCTAATCGTGGCGACTGTCTGAGCGTGCAGGGCCTGGCACGTGAGCTAGGTGTATTGAACCGCTTGCCTGTTGAGGCTCTTCACATAGATGATGTTGCAGAGCTAAATACAGATACTTTCCCTGTCAGCATCAACGCGCCTGAAGCATGTCCGCGGTATGTGGCGCGTGTAGTCAGAGACGTTGATGTTACAGCAGCAACACCCATGTGGATGAGCGAAAGACTGCGTCGCAGCGGTATCCGCTCGATCGACGTGGTTGTCGATATTACCAATTATGTGATGCTTGAACTCGGTCAGCCAATGCATGCCTTCGATCTGGAGACGCTGCAGGGCAGTATCGAGGTTCGTATGGCGCGAGAAGGGGAGCAGTTAACGCTGCTTAATGATCAGAGCATCGCGCTGCGTGACGATACGCTAGTGATTGCCGATGATCGTGGTCCGTTGGCTATCGCAGGGGTGATGGGGGGAGAGCACTCTGGTGTTAATGCCAGTACCCGCCATATTCTGTTTGAGTCTGCATTTTTCGCTCCTTTGGCTATAGCGGGTAAAGCGCGCTCCTATGGATTGCATACCGATTCCTCTCATCGTTTCGAGCGAGGGGTTGATTCCGAACTTCAGCGCAAGGCAATTGAGCGGGCCACTCAATTGTTGCTCCCGATTGCAGGGGGAGCGCCGGGCCCTCTAGTTGAGGTGGCTAGTCCCGACCATCTGCCGAGCCAGCGTCATGTGACACTGCGTGCAGGTCAGGTTGCGCGGGTGTTGGGCGTTGCGCTAAAGGGCGAGGAAATCACTGATATCCTGACTCGCTTGGGTATGGAAATCGCGGCGCAAGGCAACGATGTCTGGGATATCATTGTACCGAGCTGGCGTTTCGATATTTCACTTGAGGCAGATCTGATTGAAGAGTTGGCACGTGTCTACGGATATAACCGTTTACCGGTAAGGTATCCAAGTGCCCGTCTAGCGCCCCGTGCCATTCAAGAGAGTCAGCATCCGCTGGCACATCTGCGTCGCCAGTTGGTTGCCCGTGGTTATCAAGAGGCGATCACTTATAGTTTTGTGTCGCCCGAGTTGCAGATGGCCTTAACGCCGCAAGCTGTTTCTCCAACGCTGGCTAACCCGATCTCCAGTGACATGTCGGTAATGCGAAGCAGTTTATGGCCGGGCTTGGTCAAGACGCTGATGCATAACCTGAATCGGCAGCAAAATCGGGTCAGGATATTTGAAACGGGGCAGGTGTTTCAGGGTGAGCTTCCTGAGCTTTCTCAGCGTGCAAAGATTGGCGGTCTACTCTGCGGTGAGCGAGACGCAGAAGGATGGTCGGGGCGTCGGGAAAAAGTGGATTTCTTCGATCTCAAAGGGGATGTGGAAGGCCTGCTTGCCCTGGGTGGGGAATTAGATGCATGGCGATTTGAGCCTGCTGAACATCCTGCGCTGCATCCTGGTCAGTCAGCACAAATCCTCTATGGTTCTACACCAGTGGGTTGTATCGGTGCGCTACATCCCGCAGTGCGTGCCAAGTTGGGCATAAAACCCGATGTGTTCGTATTTGAGATCGATCTCGAAACAGCGCGTCAGGGGCGCTTGCCTGCCTTTAGTTCACTGTCGCGTTACCCGGAAGTACGGCGTGATTTAGCTTTGGCCGTCAGGCAGGATTTATCTGTTCAGACATTGATGGATACGATCCGAGCTCAGGCAGGGGAATGGCTAACCGATCTTCGTCTATTTGATGTTTATCAAGGGAAAGGCGTTGAGGAAGGGCACAAGAGCTTTGCTTTGGGCTTGACCTGGCAGCATCCTTCACGCACGCTGAATGACGAGGAAATCAACCAACTGATTGATAATATTGTGGATGGCGTAAAGACACGGTATAACGCCACATTAAGAGGGTGAGGCTGACGCCTTAACGAGGAAATGACTATGAGCGCGTTGACCAAGGCGGAACTTGCAGAGCATTTGCATACCGAGCTGGGCTTTTCCAAGCGCGATGCCAAGAATATGGTGGAAATTTTCTTCGACGAAATCAGAGGATGTCTGCGCGAAAACGAGCAGGTTAAATTGTCGGGGTTCGGTAATTTTGATTTGCGCGATAAGAGCGAACGTCCCGGGAGAAATCCCAAGACTGGAGAAGAAATCCCTATTTCAGCGCGACGTGTGGTTACTTTTCGGCCGGGACAAAAACTCAAAAGCTGTGTTGAGGATTATGCTGCCGAATACTTCGAAAGCATGCGCCTTGAAAACGAACGCTCTGGTTAATGGATCATTTCCTACCTGACAAAACGCCCATCCTATGATGGGCGTTTTCATTTGCGCTTTCGATTGCTGCTTGGCGGTTATGGTAGCATTTTGGCAAATCCACATGATGGCGTGATAACGATGCCCAATCTGAAAATATTTGTTGCAACGGTCTATGGCGGTGCGCTTGATGTAGCAGAACAAATAAGTCCTCTCTTTGAGCAGGCGGGATTTGACGTTGAAATTTTTGAGCAGCCCACGCTTGATGATTTGACTGTTGAACGCCCCGATGTAGCGCTCTTTTGTATTTCAACGACAGGAAGCGGCGATTATCCGGGTAATTTCATGGAATTTGCCAATGCCTTGCACGAAAAGGGGGCTGATCTTAATGGTCTGCGTTACGGCCTGATCGCCATGGGCGATAGCTCTTATGATACTTTCTGTGGCGCTGGGCGGAAATTTGATGCGTTGTTGCAGGAGTATGGCGCAACGCGTGTTGGAGAGCGTTTTGAAATTGATGCTATGGAAGATTACATGGCTGATGAAGCAGCGTTGCCCTGGGCGGAAACATGGATTCCTGAGCTTAAGCGGTGACTATGATGCGTGAAGCGGGAAATATCGGCGTGCTCAAGGCTTCTCCCGAGCGCATTTCTACATTGATTGGGTTATTGGGCGCCATGCTGGCAGCGCTGCCGGGTTATCTACTGCTTGGCGATCATGAACGTCTGATATTGATGGGCGTTGCTTTCGTTAGTATTACGGTAATTACCGTAATGACCGTCAGGAAGCTTCCCTCTGACGCTTGGTCTTATGTTGTGCGCTTTTGCCTGTTGCTCTTGTGTATGTGGGTTGTGGGCTGCGTGCTAGTGGGAGGATGGCGATTTTTAATGGAGACATCCGACTCAGCTGGTCGTTTGCCGCTATGGGTACAAGTACTCCCGTCGGGAATGACGTTAGGGGTAATCATGCATGTAGTGCTGTGTTGGTGGCTAAGTGATAGACAAGAAAAGCGTAGTCATTGATCGATAGCTATAAAAAGTGCTGTAGCAGGAAAGGCGGGCTGACTACCCGCCTTTTTCGTGCCTATCAGATACTCACACCGAGCATAATAACTATAGAGTGTAACAGGGGATGTATTCGCTGCCAGGCAGCTTCATGCGGCTTTGCGCCACGAAGGATTTAAGCAAGTCATCGAGGCGTGTCATGAGCTCAGGCTCAGCATTAAGCTTGAAGGGACCATACTTCTCGATGGCTTGAACACCATGATCTTTGACATTACCCGCAACGATGCCGGAGAAGGCGCGGCGCAAGTTGGCGGCGAGTTCATGCACGACTTGGTCACGATGCAGGGCAAGTCCTGCCATGGCTTCATGAGTAGGCATGAATGGTTGCTGAAAGCCGGGCTGGATGGTTAAACGCCAGTTGTAATAGAAAGCGTCCTGATTCTCGCGGCGGAACTGAGTGACTTCTTCGATACCGCGGCGCATGGCGCGAGCCACTTCAACCGGGTTATCGATAATGATCTGATAACGCTTGCGTGCATCATCGCCTAGCGTAAATGCAATGAACTCATCGATACGGCGGAAGTAATCAGCGCTCGACTGCGGTCCGGTGAAAATGACCGGGAAGGGCATGTCAGCATTATTGGGATGCAGCAGGATGCCAAGCAGGTACAGAATCTCTTCTGCAGTGCCTACGCCGCCCGGGAAAACAATGATGCCATGGCCGACACGTACGAACGCCTCAAGGCGCTTTTCGATGTCAGGCATGATAATCAGTTCGTTAACAATTGGGTTGGGCGATTCGGCAGCGATAATGCCTGGCTCCGAGATGCCCACGTAACGGCTTTTGCCTCGGCGCTGCTTGGCATGCGCTACATTGGCGCCTTTCATCGGACCCTTCATCGCGCCAGGACCGCAGCCAGTACAGATATCGAGATCGCGTAGGCCGAGATGATAGCCGACTGACTTGCTGTAATCGTACTCCTCACGCGAGATCGAATGCCCACCCCAGCACACCACCATGCTGGGTTCGTTCGATGGTTTTAGAGTACCGGCATTGCGCAGAATATGGAAGACGGCGTTAGTGATGCCTTCGCTGCTGTCGAGGTCGAACTTGTTGGGCTGCTGAATTTCATTAGCGACATAGACGATGTCACGTAATACTGATGAAAGCTGCTCGCGAATACCGCGAATCATGCGGCCATCGACGAAAGCATGTGCCGGCGCATTATCGAGCTTCAGGCGTACGCCTCTGTCCTGCTGAAGTACTTCGATATCGAAGTCGCGATAGGTTTCCATCACGCTGCGCGTATCGTCGGTCAGCGCACCGGAATTCAGGATGGCCAGCGCACAGCGGCGCAGCACATCATGAGCGCCGCTAGAGGAAGTATCACGCAGCCGATTGACTTCCAGTTGCGACAGTACTTCGAGGCTGCCTTCGGGTGATATGACAGTTGAAATCTTATCGGTCATTACGCTTGTGTCCTGCCTGCTGTGTCAGCGCGTAGGGTGGCGCTATGCCAGAGTTCCTCGATGCGCTGACGGTCGTTATCGTTCATGCTGTCCTGGCCAAAGGCGATTTCTAGCCACTGCCAGTAAGTGTGGTCAAAATCATCCGAGCTGACATCCTGAGGCTCGTATTCCGCCATTTCGAGTACAAGACCGATCTGTGGAATCATATAACCTAGGGCGAAGAGATCGTCCGGAGCGGCTTTGCGCTCCATTTCCAGCAGTATGTTCTGCACGGCATCGGCGCGTGCGGTAAAGGGGTCTGTCATCGTTCACAATCCATGTTGAAAGCTGTGCCATGATGCTAACACGCACGCCATAAAACCTCAGCGCTGCGCGTCGACGACGACTCTGGTACTATCCTTTAAATGAGATCATTTGAGTAAGTCATTACTCGATACGCTTCATCAATGCAGGGAAGCGTTACACATAGTGTCTCTCTTTATTTAGTCGAGCGAGTAGCTGATCGGCCCATGTTTAATGCCCAATATTTTCGTACGTTCATCACACTAGTGGAGACAGGAAGCTTCACGCATACGGCGCGCAAATTGGATATGACTCAACCTGGTGTGAGCCAACATATCCGCAAGCTCGAGCAGTACCTTGGCAAGACATTACTGCGACGCCATGGTCGACGGTTTACCCTGACTGAGGCTGGGCGTCGTGCTTATGATTATGCCATTCGTCTATTTGCTGAGCATGAATACTTTCGTCATTCACTTGACGATGATTCCCCTGATAGCGGTGAGTGTCGTATTGCTAGTCCTGCTAGTGTCGGGCTCATGTTCTATCCGTTCACACTGGGCTATCAGCAAGTTCATACCGGACTGACGGTCAGCTACAGTTTTGCTTTCAATAGTGAAATCGTGCAGGACGTGCTGGCAGGACGTTACGATTTAGGCATTGTCACTGACACGATCAGGCATTCTGATTTGCACTATGAGCTCTGGCATCATGAACCGCTATGCTTGATCGTCCCTGCTGACTTTCGTGGTACAACGCTTAATGAGTTAATGGCGCTGGGCTTTATGAATTACGCCGACGGTGTCAATAATGCCAGCCTTCTACTGCGTGAAAACTATGCAGGGGAATTTCGCTCCATGAGCCATTTTCCCCAGAAGGGATTCACCAATGAAGTAGGTCAGGTGCTCGATGCTGTCGCTCGTGGTTTGGGGTTCACTGTGGTATCTCGCGCCGTGCTTGAAACCTCGCCTTGGCAGCGTCAGGTGCGTGAGCTTCCGGTGCATACACCTGTCTATGAAACGCTGCATGTGGTAACCAAAGTGGGCACCGAACTACCTAAACGATATGAGCAATTGTTGGGTGAGTTCAGGCTGGAACGTCGTAATGTGCTCTATGGTTATGCTGAAGTGCCCACCGCTGACAATGATTGATAGCGAGGCCCTTGTGGTGTCGAGACGCTCTCAAAAAGCGCTAGCTTGTCGAAACGACACATGAGCGGTGTCTCACGCATTGGCCAGTGACGTGCTCTGCCGCTACGTGCCAGCGTAATGTGTGCCTTCAGAGAGCGTCTTTCCACTGCATGCCCCATGGCTTCGAGCCAATGTCCTAGGCGGGCATGCCAGTCCCTTAGTGTCGGGCTGCTTTCGAGTGTTAGTGCCCAGATGCGGCCTGGTCGCTGAGGATGGGGGAAGCCCTGTAGTTGGCTGCCGGCCAATGAGAGTGGAGTAAAGCCCTCTGCCTGGTTAGGGAGTTGCGCTGTCAGACCCGCAGCCTGTTCGGCGTTGCAGGCGCCCAAAAAGTGCAGCGTGATGTGCCAGTTCTCAGGCGGCGTCCAGCGGATCTCGTCGATGTGGGGCGCCACGCGTGCACGCAGGCGCACTAGCGCCTGACAAGTTTCCTGATCGGGAGCCAGGCCAATGAACAGGCGATGGACGGGTTTGGCCATATAACCATTTCCTTTCTGTGCTGCGGATGATTCGAGAATAGTGATGGGGCGCCGAGGCGCCCCATCTGTCGTGACCGCTATGGCAGTAACCTGTCCTGTGTTCAATCGCGATAGGCGTCGATGCTCGGGCAGCTGCAGATCAGGTTGCGGTCACCATAGACATTATCGACGCGATTGACGGCCGGCCACAGTTTGGATGCTTTCACCGCATCGCTCGGGAACGCCGCCTGCTCGCGCGTATAAGGACGCGTCCACTCCTCGCTGCAGATATCGGCCTGGGTATGCGGTGCAAGCACCAGCGGATTATTGTCCGGCGTCCATTCGCCATGCTCTATGTGGCGGATCTCTTCGCGAATTGCGATCATCGCGTCGCAGAAGCGATCAAGTTCGTAACGTGATTCGGACTCGGTCGGTTCGACCATCAGTGTGCCTGCGACGGGAAACGACATGGTCGGGGCATGAAAACCGTAGTCCATCAGGCGCTTGGCGATATCCTCTTCACTAATCCCGGACGTTGCCTTGATCGGACGGATATCAAGGATGCACTCGTGTGCGACCGTGCCGTTGGCACCCTTATAGAGCACGCTGTAGTGGCCTTCGAGGCGCTTGGCAATGTAATTGGCGTTGAGAATCGCCAGTTGCGTCGCTTCGCGCAAACCACGTGCGCCCATCATCTTGATGTAAGCCCATGAGATCGGCAGGATCGAAGCGCTACCGAAGGCAGCAGAGGAAACCGCTGAACTCGTCGCTTCGAGGCCCGCCTGCGGCGTGACGCAGTGGTTGGGCAGATAGGGCGCAAGGTGCGCCTTGACGCCGATTGGACCCATGCCGGGGCCGCCGCCGCCATGAGGGATGCAGAAGGTCTTGTGCAGATTGAGGTGCGAAACGTCACCGCCGTAGTCGCCCGGACGACACAGACCGACCTGAGCATTCATATTGGCGCCATCGATATACACCTGACCACCGTTAGCATGGACGATCTCACACGCCTCACGGATGTTCTCCTCGAACACGCCGTGGGTGGAAGGGTAGGTCAACATAATGGCCGACAGCTGTTCGCGATGCTGCTCAGCCTTGTCACGTAGATCCGTGATGTCGATATTGCCTTTGGTGTCACATTCGACCACCACTACACGCATCTGGGCCATCGCGGCGGAGGCGGGGTTGGTGCCGTGGGCTGAGCTCGGGATCAGACAGATGTCGCGATGGCCTTCGTCAGCAGCGTGCTGGTAACGCCGGATCGCAACCAGTCCGGCATATTCCCCCTGGGCACCGGAGTTGGGCTGCATCGAAATAGCGTCGTAGCCGGTGATCTCGATCAGGAAATGTGAGAGTTCCTCGATCATCTGGCGATAGCCCGCTACCTGTTCATCAGGCGCGAACGGGTGAATATTGGCGAATTCGGGCCAAGTAACTGGAATCATCTCACTGGTGGCGTTGAGCTTCATCGTGCACGAGCCGAGCGGGATCATCGCGTGGGTCAGCGACAGGTCCTTGTTCTCGAGACGCTTCAGATAGCGCAGCATCTCAGTCTCGCTGCGGTAGCGCCTGAAGGTGGGATGGATGAGAAACTCACTCTTGCGTTCGAGTGTGGCGGGGATGCCTTGCCGCGCTTCGGCAACAACCAGGCGATCAAGTTCGGCCACGGTCTGGCCATGTTCCACGCCGAGCAGCACGTCAAACAGTGTCGCTACATCAGCAGCGGTGGTCGTCTCGTCAAGGCTGATACTGATCGTTCCGTCGTTACCGTAGCGCAGGTTGATCTGCTCGGTCAGCGCGCGGCCGCGTACTGTGTCGAGATCGAGCCCGGCCAGGGTCAAGGTGTCGAAGAAATGCGTGTTGACCCGTGTAGCACCCTGGCGGCCTAAGCCCTCGGCGAGAATAGTCGTCAGACGATGAATGCGTGTAGCGATGCTCCTTAAGCCTTCAGCGCCATGGTAGACCGCATAGAAGCCGGCCAGATTGGCAAGCAGTGCCTGGGCGGTACAGATGTTGGAAGTCGCCTTCTCACGGCGGATGTGCTGCTCGCGGGTCTGCATTGCCATGCGAAGCGCAGGGTTGCCGCGACTATCTTTGGACACGCCAATCACGCGCCCAGGCATCATCCGCTTGAGCTCGTCAGTGACGGCGAAATAGGCAGCATGAGGGCCACCGAAGCCCATAGGGACGCCGAAGCGCTGAGCGCTGCCAAGCACAATGTCGGCGCCCATCTCGCCGGGTGATTTCAAAACGACCAGGCTCATGATGTCGGCGGCGATCGCGACCATGATATTGCGTCCGTGCGCGGTGTCGATCAGTGCGGTGTAGTCACGCACCTCGCCTTGCCTGCCGGGGTGTTGGAGCAGAGCGCCGAACACATCGTATGCCTCCAGACGCTCTGGCGCGTCGACGATCAGTTCGAAACCAAGATAATCGGCGCGGGTACGCAGCACGTCGAGGGTCTGCGGGAATACGTCATCAGCGACGAAGAACGCCATGCTCTTGGCTTTGCGATTGGCACGCTTGCACAGCGCCATCGCTTCAGCAGCGGCGGTAGCTTCATCAAGTAGCGAGGCGTTGGCCAGCGCCATGCCGGTCAGATCCATCACGACCTGCTGGAAATTGAGCAAGCCTTCGAGACGCCCCTGTGCGATTTCTGGCTGATAGGGCGTATAGGCCGTGTACCAGCCGGGATTTTCCAGGACGTTACGAACGATCACTGGCGGCATAAGGGTATTGTAATACCCCATGCCGATATAGCTCTTGAAGACTCGGTTCTGGCCTGCCAGACGCTTCAGGTAAGCCAGCGTCTCGTGTTCACCACGCGGCCCTTCGAGAGAAAGCTCGCCCTGCAGGCGGATGGAGGCCGGCAGGGTCTTGTTGATCAATGAGTCGATGGTGCTTTCGCCGAGTGTTGCAAGCATCACGGTGACGTCGTCGGTATCGGGGCCGTTGTGACGACGAATGAAAGCATCGTGACCGGTAAGTTCAGCCAGTGATCGCGTTTCGAATGACATGCTTGTTCCTGTTGAATCTGGAGGGCGGTCAGACCCAAAATTAGTTATTAAATTTGTTGTCTATACAGGCGGTTAGTCTTCTTCCGCTTCTATCAGATGGGCATATGCTTCGGCATCAAGCAACGCTTCCAGATCAGTAGCATCAGCGACACGCACCTTGATCAACCAGGCATCATCATAGGGACTCTCGTTGACGCTTTCTGGGGTTTCTTCCAGCGTCTCGTTGGTTTCAATAACCTCTCCGCTGACAGGGGCATATAAGTCGGAAGCCGCCTTCACGGACTCGATGACACCAAATTCCTCCCCAGTCTCGATGTCGCGTCCGACTTCAGGAAGTTCAACGAAAACCACATCTCCCAAGGCTTCTTGAGCGTGGTCGGTAATGCCAATGGTGACGGTGCCATCGCCGTTATCCTGTATCCACTCATGACTATCGGTGTAGCGAAGCGTTTTTGGAATGTTGCTCATTATAAATTTCCTATAAGAAACTTTGTTCAACGTTGATGCTTAAGGGCATTATGCCTTAAACCCCGTAGCTGTCCTACAGCATGCAATAAATTGACCTGACCGCCTCCCTTAGGGTGGCTGGATAATCGAAAGCCGTCTAGCGCTTCGTTAAAGGAAGAGTTTACCCTTACTAATACCGGGCTGGGGTGCAGACAGGAATTTAATGACGCTCCTGAATTCAACCAGATAATGTGACGTACATGTCGATGGGGGAGTTGGTTTATAGATAAAGCCCATAAGAATGAGCATTGGCGCCTGAACTTAAATCAAGGCATGTTTCGAACCGTGATGTTTCCAATAGGAAACTTATTTTCAGCTCAGCTGTGATAGTGGCCTCGCTTGATGTCCATCACGTTACAAGGCGTAAGGCCATAAGGGGCAGTTTTCAGGAGTTAATATAAAAACCTTGTGTATCGCTCCTTCAAGGGTAGTGATTAAAGCCTACGTTCCGCTATGGTAAGGCTGATATGAGTTTAGGGGCGGTGTGATACTGCTCAAGAAAAACAATGGGAGATGGATTTTGGAAACGCTAAATGCCTTGTTTACCGTCATCAACGGCGTGGTGTGGGGCCCTGTCATGCTTGTGTTGTTACTTGGCGTCGGGCTTTATTTGCAGTTAGGACTGAAGTTGATGCCGGTGCGCAAAATAGGCACAGGGTTCAGACTGCTTTGGCAAGGCAGAACCGGCGAGAAGGGCGATGAAGGTGAGATTTCACCTTTCAATGCCTTGATGACGTCTCTTTCTGCAACAATCGGTACCGGCAACATTGCCGGCGTGGCAACGGCGATTGCCCTGGGCGGTCCCGGCGCGGTGTTCTGGATGTGGATGACGGCGCTAGTCGGGATGGCGACCAAATATGCCGAGGCAGTATGTGCAGTGCGTTTTCGTGAAATTGACGAGAAAGGCAACTATGTCGGCGGGCCGATGTATTACATCCGCAATGGGCTAGGCAAAAGATGGGCCTGGTTAGGTGGAGTGTTTGCATTCTTTGGCGCCATAGCAGCCTTTGGCATTGGTAATACCGTTCAAGCCAACTCTGTTGCCGATGCGCTGCAATCTTCATTCTCCATTCCTGCCTGGGTAACCGGGCTTGTCATCATGGTGCTGGCCGGTGGGGTTATACTGGGCGGAATCCAGCGTATCTCACAGGTTGCAGGCAAGTTGGTGCCTTTTATGGCGATTGCCTACTTCATTGCTGGCATTGCAATTTTGATTGTTAATGCGGGCCAACTCGGTGAAGCGTTCGGCCTGATCTTCTCTCATGCATTTACGCCGATCTCAGCCACCGGTGGTTTCGCTGGCGCGGCCGTTGCAGCGGCTATCCGTTTTGGTGTGGCTCGTGGCGTCTTCTCCAACGAGGCGGGGTTGGGTAGTGCTCCGATCGCGCATGCTGCGGCCCAAACACGTAATCCTGTCCGACAGGGGCTCGTGGCGATGTTGGGCACATTCATTGACACCATCATTGTTTGTTCGATTACGGCGCTCGCTATCATTACTTCTGGACAGTGGCTGAACGGTGATACCGGCGCGCAGCTGACCTCATTGGCATTTCGTACCGCGTTGCCAGGACCGGGCGACTATATCGTTGCGCTTGCCTTAGCCATCTTTGCCTTTACTACTATTCTGGGTTGGTCCTATTACGGTGAGCGCTGCTTCCAATATCTGTTCGGTACGCGTGGAAATATGCTGTATCGCATCCTGTTCGTACTCGCTATTCCGCTCGGTGCGGTTGCCCATCTGGACTTTATCTGGCTGGTGGCAGATACCTTCAATGCGCTTATGGCCATTCCTAACCTGATCGCCCTGATTTTCCTATCTCCGGTGGTCTTCAAGTTGACTCGCGATTATTTTGCAGGCCGCGATGTGACAACGCATAACAGCGGTCCAAAGCATTAATGGTTTTATAAGGCAATCGGTAATCCTCCGGGTCTGCAGATGGCTCGGGTATTCTTGAACTGGCGATTCATTATCCAAGGAGAGCAGGATGTCAGACTTGTACCATACGCCCCTCCACGCACTTCATGAGGAGTGCGGCGCCAAGTTTGTTCCTTTCGCGGGCTATGCCATGCCGGTTCAGTTTCCCCTTGGGGTTAAGCGTGAGCATGAGCATACTCGGCAGCGCTGTGGCTTGTTTGATGTGTCTCACATGGGACAAATTCTTATCCGTGGTGAAAATCCAGCGCTCATGCTTGAGCAGTTGGTCACGGCGGACATAGTCGGGTTGAAGCCGGGCGCGCAGCGTTACGCACTGTTCACCAGCAACGATGGAGGTATCCATGACGATCTGATGGTGGTCAATGGTGGGGATCATCTCTATCTGGTCGTCAACGCCGCCTGTAAGGATGCCGATATCGCGCTGTTGCGCAGTGGTATTGGTACGGCAGTGGATATTGATGTACTTGATGATCGTGCGCTGCTTGCCTTGCAAGGCCCTGAAGCGCATCGGGTGATGGAGGCGTTATGCCCCGAAGCAAGTCAATTGACGTTCATGCAGCATCGCAGAGTTAATGTGGAAGATATGGAGCTATGGGTCAGCCGCTCAGGCTATACCGGTGAGGATGGCTTTGAAATCTCTGTTCCGGCGCATCAGGCTGAGCGCTTGGCGCGCTTACTGCTTGAGGACAAAGATGTAGAGCCTATCGGTTTAGGTGCGCGCGATTCTTTGCGCCTGGAAGCCGGCCTGTGTCTATACGGGCATGACATTGCAAAAGATACCACTCCTGTCGAGGCAGGACTCGGCTGGGCAATCGGCAAGGCGCGGCGTCAGGGTGAAGAGCGCGAGGGTGGCTTTCCTGGTGCCGATGTAATTCTCACTCAACTGTCCAATCAGGATCAACTTCGCCAGCGGGTGGGGTTGATCGGTGAAGGGCGGGCACCGATTCGTGAAGGGGCGCTGCTATACAGTGAGTCAGGACATGAAATTGGTGTGGTGACCTCGGGTACGTTTGGACCGAGTGTGGGGCAGCCAGTCGCCATGGGGTATGTTGATCGCGAGTATGTCTCGCTGGGTACAGTATTGCATGCTGAGGTACGCGGAAAACGCTTACCCCTCACCGTTTCCAAAATGCCTTTCATCACGCCCCACTATTATCGAGGTTGAGCGGTATTTAAAGACTTCCGTTTCTTAGGTAAATAATTTTAAACGCGACTCTGGAAGGGTTGCGTTTTTTTATATTTATACCGTTATCTTATTAAGTTGCTTCAAATAGTCCAAACTTGATGAACAAGCTCAGACATGAATGGCGCGAAAGGTAAGGTTGATACGGCTACCCTCCAACCGGCGTGGTAACAACGCATGTTGCAGCTGACGTTGAGTATCGTGGCCCATAATCAATAGGCTGCCATGCGGCAGGGCAACATTGAACGCATCGCCGCTTCTATTCTTGCGAGGGCGAAAGCGCATCGGCCGTTCTGTGCCCAGGCTTACCGAGGCGATAATGGGATTACTGCCAAGTTCAGGCTCGTCATCACTGTGCCAGCCCATCCGCTGATCTCCATTAGCATAGCGATTAATCAGTACGCTATTGAAACGTGGCAAAGGCCCAAGCAACGTTTTGAGGTGAGCTTGAATCGCGGTGCAAAGTGCCGTGACATCATGATGCCATGGCACAGGTTCGAAGCTGGTCGCAGAATAGCGATAATGAGCGTCAGCATCTCCCATCCAGACCTGGCTGCGTGGTATGAGATGCTGCTTACCGTACAGTGTCAGCGTTGGGCGCTGCCACTCCAGATCATGTTCGAGCGTGTCAAAGAGAAGGTTAGCCTCTCGGGCGGAGAGAAAATTATCCTGCCGCCAGAGGACATAATCGGGATGAACACGTAGCCAATTAGGCAGATGTTCGTCTAAAGACATCGCTAGCTTGTACCTGTGAACGAGATGAGCAGGATGCTCAATTCAGCGAGCAGGAAACCGATCAGGGCACCTGCGGCCACATCGGTCAAATAGTGCAATCCCAGTATGACGCGTGACAGCATGACCAGCACGGCAAAGGGAAGCACCACAACCAATAATTGCGGTACAAACGTTGCCGTGAGAGTAGTGAACATAACGGCATGCAACGTATGGCCGCTGGGGAAGCTGTAGCGATCCAATGGTGGCATTGTGCAGGGAATTTCAAACGAGATGTAAGGACGCTCACGGCATAGCCAATTTTTCAGGCCACGATAGAGTAATCCGCCGACAGCTGCGGTTAGGCCAAATTCTACGGCAATGACCCAGCCATACCAGCCCTTGAATAGCGGAATGCTCAGACATAATGCAATCCAGGCGGGGGCGTCGCCCAAGCGGCTAACCCAGCGCAGAATAAATAATACGGGACGATAGGCGCCAAGACGGGCTAGACGATTACACGCTTTCCATTCCAGCAAGTCGAGTCGTTTAAATACGGGATATATGCGATCTGCCATCTCCCACCTCCTGTGCTTGATGCAGATAGTTGACAAAAGTGTCACCTATTCGATGCCATTCCAATGGCTCAACTTTCTTGCGTGCAGCGGCGCCAAATTGCTTGATCATATCCACATCATCGCAAAGCGATGCTGCGGCGTCGATGAAACTATTGGCGTTATCCGTGGGCACAAGATATCCCTCTATGCCATGTTCAACCAACTCTCCGGCAGCGGCATAGTCAAAGGCTACTATGGCCAAGCCACTGGCCATCGCTTCTGTAACCACGTTGCCAAAGGTTTCCGAAAGAGAAGGGAAGACGAAGATATCAGCGCTGGCATAGTAACGAGCAAGCGTTTCACCGCGCTGAAAGCCGGCGAAGATGGCCCACGGCAGGCGACGCTCCAGATGCTGGCGCTGGGGGCCGTCTCCGACCAATACCGCAATGAGCGCTGGATGACGTTGACGCATCGCCTCGAATGTCTTGATCAGTAGATCCATGTTCTTTTCTGCTGCGAGGCGCCCGACGTACAACGCAACGGGGCGGCTTTCGTCGGCTTGCCATTGTGTTCGCAATGTCATGTCACGCCGTGCCGGTGAGAAATGCCTGCAGTCTAATCCACGGCTCATGACCTGAACATTACAATACCCCCAGGCTGTTAATGTATTGGCCTGAGCTTGAGTGGGCACCAAGGTGATTGCGGTACGGTTGTGGAAGCGACGCAGGTAAGGCCGCACCAACGGGCGCAGCAGTTTCAGCATGATGTAATGCGTGCTGTACTGATCGAAATTGGTATGAAAGCCACTGACCACAGGAATATCGAGATGTCTGGCGGCACGCTGAGCGCTTAACCCCAATGGACCTTCGGTAGCGATATAAACGACATCGGGGCGTTGTTCTTTCCATAAGCGACGCAGTTTGAGCGGCATGGGTATCCCCATGCTGACACCCTCATAATCGGGGATGGGAATCGCGAAGCTATGGAGTTCCGCGCTCATATTGCTATCGAGCGCACCATCGCGGGGTTTGGGGCGTATCAACTGCAGCTCGAATCCTCGTGAAGCGAGGTGATCAGCCAGATGCCCCAGGGTATGGGCGACGCCGTTAATTTCCGGTGCCCATGTTTCACTGACGAAAGCAATACGCGACATGGCGTGTTTCCGTGGATGCGCTTGATGACTATGCAAAGGCTTCATGACATTGTCGCGACTGCCAAAATGAAATTAAACATTATGCTCAACGTAACAGCCGTCTTGGATCGACAGGTTTGCCTGCATTACGAGTATCAAACAGCAAATCATAGCGACCAGTACGCGCATTACGCCCAATACGACATAGCGGCGTACCGGGTTTTACCTGGACGCCTTCTGTAATCTCTAGATGGTTGCATTGAGCATAAACGGTTTGCAGATTATGGGCATGATGAATAATGACTACTTCTCCCAATTGGCGCATCCCACCGGCGAATTTGACCGTGCCTGAAGCGACGGCCCGAGCCACTTTCTCGTCGCCTGCTTCGATAAGCATTGGCTGCAAGCTACCACGAGCATCTGGACCGAATTCTCGGCGTACGTGACCACCGGTGAGAGGCCAAGGCCAATTTCCGACACCCTTGGGTAACGGTGCAGGCGGGCTTTGACGCGCCTTGGCGATTTGCTGGCGTTTACTGACACTGCCGCTTCCCATGGGAATGGATATCAATTGACCAATACGCAGATTGCGCGGATCGAGGCCGGAATTGGCCGCCGAAAGACGGGCGACCGAAGTGCCAAAATGCGCGGCTATGTTGCCGTAGGTATCGCCAGGACGTATCTGATAACGATATGCGCCACTACCGGGGGCACGTTCCTGAGGCGTGGGCATCAGTAAGCGCTGTCCGATACGCAAATCGGTGGCGTTGACACCAGGATTGAAGCGCTGCAGACGTAACAGCGGTATGTTGCCCTGGCGCGCCAGTCGGTGAAGCGTGTCGCCGCGCTGCACGGTCACCCATCCGCCCGATGATGATGTCACACTGCCAGCACAGCCACCGAGTACGAGCAAGGCCGCCAATATCAACCACTGCAGCGGGAAAGAAGCCTGTCCTTGTCGTGCCAAAGTGCGTTGAGCCATGCCTGAAAGCGTTCCTTATACATCATGTCGCTGGAATAATCGCCGCCAATCATCCAGTCCGGTATGTCGAGGCGGCGAGCATAAAGTGAAATATCGTCGCTACGTCCGCATAAAAATGCCCAGAAGCTGGTCGAGGACTGCCGATAATCAAGTGTAATGTCGATGATCCCGGCCAAGCGCGCACCAAGCAGATGAATGACCTGGGCACTGCCACCGGCTTTGGGTTTAAGAAGATGATTATACGGGCTTTGCTGGGCGGAGTGTTTGGCGGATGTAAATCGCGTGCCCTCGGCAAAATTATAAATGGCCATGGGTAATTCCTGAGCGCTTTCACACATCCTGCGGGTTGTTTCCAAATCACGCTGGGCAAGGCCAGGGTCACGTGCCAGATGCTCCCGTGAATAGCGGCGCATGAAGGGAAATTCAAGCGCCCACCAAGCAAATCCGATAACAGGGATCCATATCAGCTGGCGCTTGAGAAAGAAGCGTGGCATGGGCGTATGCCCGTAGAGTGCAAACTGCAATATGAAAATATCGGTCCAGCTACGGTGATTGACCAGGATCAGCCACCAGGCATCAGGCGAGAGATCATCGGGAAGATGAATATCAAAGCGTGGTTTTAGCCAGTGCCGTATCCACCAGTTATTGGTGGCTATCCATGCCAGCGCAATACGGTTAAGTCCTTTGAGCACACCAAGGCGCAGGCGATGTGTCGGCATGAGTAACTTGATAATGGCAAGTATATACAGAGGTACGCACCAGAACAGTGTGTTCAAGACCAGCAGCATGAGGCTAACCAGCCCTTTGCCTGTTGCAGCTATCTCTGTGCCAAGATTCTTTTTGACCATTACTCTAAAGTCGTCATGATTTCGAAGCCCATGCTACTGGATAGCAACACTGCTGCCCAGCTTTGAGCAGCAGTGCTTCAGCGGGGAGTGATTTTATCAGTGCCGTCATGACCCGATCATGGGGATAGCCTATACTGCGGTGCATTGAAAAATACCGTTGCCGTGCTGCTGCACGGCTTATTTTTTTTGGCTGATTCAGAGAGGATCAGAGGAGGTAACCATTGCGGGGTCTTCCAGCGACACTGCCCATCTTGTTTGTGTGTGAAATCTGTTTCCTGCTGGGGCATGGTTTGATCATGACTCTGCTAGGGGTGCGCATGTCACTCGAAGGTTTTCCTTCGCAGATGGCAGGTCTCTTGATGTCGAGCTTCTCGCTTGGCTTCGTGGCAGGAAGCTATCTGCTGGAAAAGCGCATCCGCTCGGTAGGCCACATTCGTGTATTTGCAGCCTGTGCCGCGATACTCGCGGTCACCGCCATGTTGCATGGGTTATGGGTTAATCCGTGGGCGTGGCTCGTATGGCGCGTCTTTGGCGGTGCGGCAACCGCCGGTCTTCTGATGGTCATGGAATCATGGGTGTCAGGCGAGTCGACAAACGATAATCGCGGCAAAGTGTTGGCGTGGTATCTGGTGCTATCAACCGCCTCGCTGGCGGGCGGTCAGTGGATGCTCAACCTGGCTGATCCCACTACTACGGTACTCTTCACGATCAGTGGCATTCTGTTTGCGCTATCGCTAATTCCGCTGTCGATTTACCGTATTCATGGGCCGAGCCGATCAAGCCATGAAACCGCGCATAAATTGCCGCTAAAGACGCTCTACAGTCGCGCACCGGTCGGGCTGGTAGGCGCGTTTGTGGCAGGTTTGATGGTCCAGGCTTTCTTTGCAATGACGCCGTATTATGGTCAGGAAATCGGACTTTCTACCGCCCAGACGGCACAATTCATGGCGATTACGACGTTGGTGGCACTTTTCGCACAATGGACGCTGGGGCGCATTTCCGATCACCTCGATCGTCGCAAGGTTATTTTGTTCATGAGTGTGGTAATGGCTTTTTCAGGCGCGCTGATTTCTCAGGTGGCGCGGTTTGATTACCTTATATTGCTGCTGGCGGCCTGTCTGCATACGGCCATGCTGCATACGCTCTATTCGATTTGTCTGGCACATACCAATGATTGGCTGGAGCCGGAAGAGACGATACAGGCCAATGCCAAGCTGCTGATCTGGTATGGCATCGGTTCGGTCATCGGCCCGTACAGTGCATCGCTTGCGATGGAAGCCTTCGGTCCTGATGGATTATGGATGTTCCTGGGAGCCGTGGCATTGGCGCTTGGTATTTTCGTCATGACCCGTCTGCATGGGCGGCGTAGCTGGCGTCCCGAGGTGGCACAGGAGCCTTATGTGCCGACGCCAACGCTTATGGAGTCGACCTCGCACTATATTGATCTCGATCCCCGTTACGAGCCTCAGCAGCTCGAGATCAATTTTGGTGAAGCTGCCTGATGCCATGTCATGTTCATGTGGCGTCTTGCGGGTGTTAATCAGCGCAACTGAGCAATAGCCTGTTGCACCGCTCGGCGGTATGTCGTGCCAAATAGCAGTAGATGGTTGAGTAGCGGGTATAGCTGGAAAAGTGCGCGGCGGCGCGTCCAGTCTTCGGGGCGCTGCCCGTTCCAGTAAGCCTCATAAAAGGCGGCGCCGGGTGTGCCGAACAGCTCAAGCATGGCTATATCGACGTCGGGATAATGCCGGTATACAGCGGGATCGATGAGCGCTGGCCCTCTATCGCTATAGAGAACGTTACCGCTCCATAGATCACCATGCAGCAGACTGGCCGGAACGTCGGGCAGCCATTCTTCTAAGGTGTTGGCGACATGCTCAAGGTTTCGCATGTCTTGTTCATCAAGCTTGCCTTGCTCAAGACAGGCGCGGCCAAGCGGAAGCAGGCGCTGTTCGCGCTGAAATATGCGCCCATCGTCACTGAGGGTATTGTTCTGTCGCGTCGTGCCGGCGGCGTTGTTTTGTGACCATCCGTGCTGTTCACCTTTTACGCCATGCAACTGGCGTAGGCCTTCGCCCAGTTGGGTGGGGTTAGGCCTACCGCTCTCGAGATACTCCGTCACCAAGACATCATCAAGCACACCGATGATTTCTGGAATGATCAAGCCAGTACCGGCGCCACGCAGTGCGCGTAGTCCATCGGCTTCGGCCTGGATCATGCAGGTGTCAGCGTGCTTGACCACTACTTGCCCCTGATCACTGTCGACACGCCAGACCTGACCGATATCGCCACCGCTGAGCGGTATCGCCTTGCCATAGGCGGTCAGGCCGATAGATTTGAGTACAGCAGACGGTTCGATAGCAGTCATAGGCCTGTTTTCTTGTTCATTCAGAGGAGGATGTGACCGGGTCGCTCGATGCTCGCGTCGATGGCTCTGGTTTGACCTTTCTGTCTCTGTTGTCAAAGGCTTTCTGGCTTTCCTGAAACAGCTTCTGTAGTTCCATCATCGCTTGCTGATCGCTGCGTATTAGCTCATCGCTGTTGTTACGATGCTGATAACCTTGCTTCAGGAGTTCGTTATCGAACTCTCTGAAGGTGCGCACGGCATCATTGGCGTAGGTGCCGGGATAGCCGAGTTCACGTAGTACCTCGACACTCATTTCCATGCTGGAAGCGAAGGTTTCGCGCACAACGGATGTGATGCCTAACTCCATTAATCTCCACCCGTGGTGGCGATTGCGGGCCCGGGCAAATACTTTTAAATGCGGAAAATGCTGGCGAGCTAGACGGCCAATGGTCAAGGCCGCTTCTTCATCATCGACTGCAATGACCAGCATCCGGGCTTGTTCGGCACCTGCAGCACGCAGGAGCTCCAGCCGTGTAGCGTCAGCGTAGTAAATGCGTGAGCCAAATTGTCGAATGAATTCGACCTGCTTGATGTTGGGGTCAAGCGCAGTAAAGGGGATATTCTGCGTTTTCAAGACACGGGCCACCATCTGGCCAAAACGACCTAATCCGGCAATCAACACGGGAGGCGTGTCCTCGCCAAAGTCATTATCAAAAGGACGATTATCCTTTAGACGATTGCCGAGTCTTCCGCCTAGTTGGTAGAGAAATGGCGTGAGCGCCATAGAGAGAGTTACTGCGGCAATACAGAGACTCGCAATACGCTGATCGAACACTCCGGCAGTGACCGCTGTGGTCAATAACACGAAATCAAATTCACCGCCTTGGGAAAGTACCGTGGCAAACAAGGGAATGCTTGAACGTGGTAATCGTGCCACAAGGCCAATCAGTGCCAGTACCACGAGCTTGGCCACGAGTAGGGCAAGAGTAATGATAATGACGGTGAACAGGTTACTGAAAACCAGGCTTAAATTGACAGCCATGCCTACGCCAATGAAGAACAGCCCAAGCAGAAGCCCCTTGAACGGTTCAATGTTGGCTTCGAGTTCATGACGATAAACGGTGTCCGCCAGCAGTACCCCGGCGAGAAAGGCACCCAGCGCCATGGATAGACCGACCCATTCCATCAGCAGCGCTGTGCCTAGTACCATGAAAAGCGCAGCAGCAGTAAAGACTTCATGCACTTCGCTGCGCGCCACAAGGCGGAGCACACGTGGGACCACAAAGCGCCCGACGACAATAACTGCTACGACCATGCCAACACCACGGCCAATGGCCAGCCAGGTATCACCTGAATGTTTGCCTATATCCCCGGCAAACAAGGGCAGTAGCGCAAGGAGCGGAATAACCGCCAGATCCTGAAAAAGCAAAATAGCAAATGCTGATTGGCCATGAGCCGTAGCCAGATGCTGGTTATCGGTCAGTACCTGCAGAGCGAAAGCGGTGGACGATAGCGCCAGAATCAGCCCGAGTAGAATGGAAGGCCCCGTGTTGAGGCCGAGAAAAAGTCCCAGCGGCGTAAGCAGTGCCCCGCATAGCAGTAGCTGTGCGCTACCTAGCCCGAATAATCGCTTCTTCATGGCCCATAGCCGAGAGGGCTGCAGTTCCAAGCCAATGATGAACAAAAGCATGACAACGCCGAACTCGGCGAAATGAAGAACGGCTTCCGGCTCGGCGATAAAGCCTGTAATCGAAGGGCCAAGAATAAGTCCCGCGCACAGGTAACCCAGTATCGAGCCCAGGCCAAGACGTTGAAAAAGAGGAACAGCAATGACAGCGGCGCCGAGCAAGATCGCAGCTTCGACGAAGAAAGACATGGGGTGTTTCCTTATGTGTGATGGCCCATGCTAAAGCGCTGGCCTGATAAGAACCAGCGTCATGATTGATTGTATTTACGCTACTTGTTTTGTCGCAGCATGAAGAAGTGGCAAAAATCGTTTTAATCAGGCAAAAGCGCGTGCGTAGTGACGTAATCGTTGAATTCGGTAAAACCGCCGATGTGAACCTGATCAAGGAATATTTGCGGCACGGTTTCAACGGGCTTGCCGGCTTTTTTTGCCATATCTGCCTTGCTGATACCTTGTTGATAGATATCAATGTAATGAAACTGAAAATCGTCGCGCTGTGATTGAATTTTTTCAGCGAGTGCTTGGGCGCGGACACAAAATGAACAACCAGGACGACCGAAAATCTCAGCGAGCATAAAACGAATGTTCTCCGATGTAGCTATGTATACGTTGAACTCAATGCATTGAAAACGTTATGTGTGAACGTTGACGCTGATTAATGCAACTGCCCGCTATCTGCGCGTTCGATCAACTGCTTGATCTCGGCATGAAGATCGGGGGCAGAGACGAGTAAGTTTTCACCGTAGAGTTCAGGTGGAATACCGTCCGGGCAACGATAGATATGGCCGGCCTTGGCACCTGCCTCACGTGCTATCAGCAAACCTGCGGCAAAATCCCATGGCGATGTGCTTTCATAATAGGCATCAAGCCGACCGCATGCGACGGCGCACAAATCCAGGGCAGCGGCGCCATTACGGCGAATATCGCGGCAGTGTTCGAGTATCAGCTGCAAGCGGCGCAGTAGTGGGAGGCGGGCGTCACGGTCATAAGGGAATCCCGTGCCTACCAGTGCTTCTTCAAGACGCTTGGCTTTGCTCGCGGTTATCGGCTGGCCGTTCATGTTAGCACCCTCGCCACGCAGTGCAGTGAACGTTTCGTCAAGAAAAGGAGCATGAACGACACCCAACCTGGTTTTACCGTTTTCTGCCCAGGCAATGGAGACTGCGACATGGTGTTGCCCATGGGCGAAATTGACCGTGCCGTCAATCGGGTCGACTATCCATAGCGGTCCTTCCTGATTGAGCATGTCCCGATCGGGCGACAGCTCCTCGGTCAGTCTGGCTTCACCGGGAAAGGCTTCTTCAAGCGCCGAAGCGATGTACTCATCGATCGCGACATCCACTTCAGTGACCAATTCGCTACCATACTTGTAGCTCTGCTTGAAGTCTGCGTTCTGTCGAGCTTGCTTGATGCGCTCACCCGCTTCCTGAGCGATCTCGATGGCTATGGCTAGTCGTCGTTCGGGGGTCATGCCGTCTCCCGTAGTAGTTTGTGTGGCTTGAGCGCCAGGCTGACATAATCCTTGAAGCGCTATGTCAAGATAGACGATAGGTACTGCACTCTGGCATAACACGGATAGTTCGCAGCGCTAACTTCGCATAGATGGTACCAGAGCCATTCAACGTTTTACCGGACGCTTTTGCAGTTTACGTTGCAGGGTACGCCGATGCATGCCAAGGCTTCTGGCTGTAGCTGAAATGTTGCCATCGTTTTCCTGCAGCACGCGTTGGATGTGTTCCCAAGTCAACCGATTGACCGAAGGAGGATTCTCTGCGATTTCCGTATCTGGATTACCGGCTTCGCTATCGAGTGAGGCTAGAATCTCATCGGCATCGGCGGGCTTGCAGAGATAATTGACAGCGCCCAGCTTGATAGCCTCGACGGCGGTAGCAATACTGGAATAACCGGTGAGGATGACAGCTCGGCATTCCGGCTGGATATCAAGCAGTTCAGGCAACAACTTAAGCCCTGAGCTTTCGGTCAGCTTCAGGTCAATGGTGGCATAATCCGGCGGATTGCCCTTGGCGAGCTCCAGTGCTTTTTCGGGTGTGTTGGCTACCATCACGTCATATCCGCGACGCTTCATGGCGCGCGCCATGACTTGGCAGAACAGTTCGTCATCGTCAACGATTAGAAAGGGTATCTTTTCTTCCATCTTCTCACCTTAAGCGCGCTCGCTGGCACGAGGTAGACGTACTTCCGTCAGAGTTCCGCCGTCTTCATGATTGTACAATCTTACCCCACCTCCGAAACGGTTGATCGTTGAATGGGTCAAAAACAGGCCGATTCCCATGCCTTTTGACTTGGTCGATACGAAGGTGTCACCAAGCTGATGGGCGATTTCCAGAGGGATGCCGGGGCCGTGGTCGCGAATATCAATAACCACTTCCTCTTCGCTCCAGTCGAGCTGAAGCTCGATATCGTCAGGGTTGGCGTCGGCAGCATTGTTAAGCAGATTCATCAACGCCTGCTCAAGTGTGGTGTCCACAGCGATCTGTGCCTGCCGTTTGCCAGCAACGTTAAGCTGATAGGTAACGTCAGGGCGAATGACGAGCCAATGCTGGACCACCTTTTCGAACCACTGCACGAGATCGTAATACTGGGGTTTATCGGCATGGTGTCTTTCAGCGTTGGCAACAAGTGCGCGCAGATGCTTCTTGCATGACTCGACTTGCCCCTTCAGTAAAGCAATATCTTCTTGGAGCAGGGCATTATCCTTGGCGTCTTCCCTCATTTCGGAGAGCAAAACCGCCATGGTGGCCAGTGGTGTGCCTAACTCATGGGCAGTTCCTGCTGCCTGACTTGCAACAGCAAGAATCTGTTCGTTGCGTAGGACAGCTTCGCGTGTACGGGAAAGACTGCTGTCACGGTGCCGGAGCGCATGGGCCATTTTGTAGATAAAAAACGTCACCAGTACTGTACACAAGCCAAAGGTCAGCCACATTCCCAGCACATGCAGTGATACGGCCGTACCGAAAATAGTGTCGCGAAGTTCGGGAAGGGGCTCGTAGAAAAGCATTAAAAAGGTATACGCCAATATGGCGGCTATCGCGATGATCAGCGTATGACGCCAAGAGAGGGTCGCGGCGGCAATGGTAATCGGTACCAAGTAGTACATGACCACCGGATTGGTCGACCCACCGGTGAAATAGAACACCACCGTCAGGCCAATGATGTCGAACAGAAGATGAATGACATACTCGGTATCCGTCACTGCGCGGGGTTGGCCCAAGCGCCACCAGGTAGCCACATTGATCAACCCCATCAGCACGATGGTCGTGATGATCGGCAAGACGTGAAGTTGAAAACCGATGACTTCAATGCCGAAGATGATCGCGCCGAGGAACCCTGTCCAACTGATCCCACGAGCGATCGTCAGGCGAATAAGATTGAGGTTGGGCGTGGAAAGTGGCAGCGGTTGATGCATCGATAGCGTCCGGAAGGCTTCATGAGCCCGTAAGAGGAAAGCATTTCAACCTTATGTTAACTCATCCTTGCGCGAAGATAAGTCTCCATCCTGTATTGAGCTAAAAGAACGGGAGAAAGGTTTCATGCATGGCTGGGTAAGATGAGATAGCGCTTGTTTGCCTGCTGATAAAAGCAACAGTGCTATGGAAGAATGCTTTTATGCGTCCTTGTAATATAACTACATATTTAGCTCTAAATGCAAAATGGCCAACCCGAATGGGTTGGCCACTGATAGTGTTGCCAGTCACCGTTCATGGCACGGTGACCTTGGCTCTCTATTGCATTACAGCGTAGGAGAGAGAGACGCAGGATGACTGATGAGATGACCAAACGACTCGACGGCGTACTGCTGGGTATCGGTCGCTTTCACATCATAGCGGCGATAGGAAACCGATTTGGGCGCCATGGCCTGATGGCGCTCCTGATTCCTGCGCTGCCGCATCAGTTCATCTTCCTGAAGCATAATTTCATGTCCGCCTTTCATAACCGCCTCCTTCAGGTGGTTAGCGAGTCATCAGGTCAATCCCAATGTCTGATGAGGTTATTCTAGATTAGACTAAGGTCTTGTGAAAGTAATTTTACTACATTTTTTGCGAATAGCTTGAGAAACACTTGAAGGACATGATTGCTTTATCGCTGCGCCTGCTTTAGGTCCGCTTCTTCCTGTATGTCATTTGCCCTACAATACGCACCAACATTCAGCTCGCATGTTCAGGCATATAATCGCGTCTACATGCATGCCACTCTTATTGTGAAATTCCTATATGACAGATACTGCTATTGCTCAGGCAGCCAGCATCAGAAGAACATTTGCCATCATTTCTCACCCTGATGCGGGTAAGACAACCATCACCGAGAAGCTCCTTCTGTTTGGTAATGCCATTCAGATCGCCGGAGCGGTTAAGAGCAAGCGTGATGCACGCCATGCCACTTCCGACTGGATGAAAATGGAGCAGGAGCGTGGGATCTCCGTCACCACGTCGGTGATGCAGTTTCCCTACAAGGAGCGCATCGTCAATCTGCTCGATACACCAGGGCATGAGGATTTCTCCGAAGATACCTACCGAACGCTGACTGCGGTCGATTCCGCCTTGATGGTAGTAGATGCCGCCAAAGGTGTTGAGGAACGGACCATCAAGTTGATGGAAGTCTGCCGCCTGCGTACGACACCGATCCTGACCTTCGTCAATAAAATGGATCGTGAAACACGTGATCCTATCGAAGTAATGGATGAGATCGAGACAGTACTGAGCATCCAGTGCGCACCGATCACCTGGCCGATTGGAATGGGTAAGCAGTTTCGCGGCGTCTACCATCTGGTGAATGACACCATCCATCTCTACAAGCAGGGGCAGGGCAATCGTATTCCCGATGATGTTCGCATCGAAGGTATCGATAGTGCTGAGGTCGACGAGGTACTGGGTAAATATGTTGCTGAAGAACTGCGTGGTGAAATCGAACTGGTGCGTGGCGCTTCCCACGAGTTCGATCTCGAGGCCTATCGTCGCGGCGAAATGACGCCGGTGTTTTTCGGCACGGCGATGGGGAACTTCGGGGTGCGTGAAATGCTCGACGGCTTCGTCGAATATGCGCCGGGGCCCCAAGCGCGCGACACTGATGCGCGTGAAGTGGATGCTAATGATGAACGCTTCACTGGGTTTGTGTTCAAGATTCAGGCCAATATGGACCCGCGCCATCGCGACCGTGTTGCCTTTCTGCGTGTCTGTTCCGGTAAGTACGACAAGAATATGAAGATGCGTCATGTACGCTTGGGCAAGGATGTGAAAATTGCCGATGCCTTGACGTTTATGGCGGCTGACCGTGCGCACGTCGAAGAAGCATGGCCGGGCGATATCATTGGTCTGCACAATCACGGCACGATTCAGATCGGTGATACGTTTACCGCAGGTGAAGATATGCGTTTCACCGGTATTCCTCACTTTGCACCGGAGCTTTTCAAGCGCGTAAGACTGCGTGATCCGCTCAAGGCCAAGCAGCTGCAAAAAGGCTTGCAGCAGTTATCCGAGGAGGGCGCTACGCAGGTGTTCATGCCGCTTGATAATAATGACTTGATCGTGGGCGCGGTGGGAACGCTGCAGTTTGACGTTGTCGCGCACCGTCTCAAGGATGAATACAAGGTTGACTGTATCTATGAGCCGGTCAACGTACAAACCGCGCGCTGGATTTACGGTGATGCCAGAAAGGTTGATGAATTCCGCAACAAGGCCAGTGATAACCTGGCGCTGGATGGCGGAGGCTATCTGACGTACCTGGCGCCTACACGTGTGAATCTCCAGCTGACGCAGGAGCGCTGGCCGGATATCGAGTTCAGAGCGACGCGCGAGCACTGAGCAATAGATACGCTATGCTGAAGTCGATGGAATCAAGCTAGGCCAGATTTTGGTGACAAGGACGTCTTGTATGAGCAATTTCTTGAAGGAATTCCGCGAGTTTGCGGTTAGAGGTAACGTCGTCGACATGGCGGTGGGTATCGTTGTAGGTACGGCCTTTACCTCTATCGTCAACAGTCTGGTTAAGGATATCTTTACTCCCTTTATCGGGTTGGTCACCGGGGGGATGAACTTTGCCAATCTCTTCGCTGTGCTCAAGCAAGGCGCCACGCCGGGGCCATACACTACGCTTGCGGATGCTCAGGCGGCCGGGGCGGTAACGGTCAATTACGGCATGTTCATCAACTCGATGATTACCTTCGTGATTGTTGCCTTCGCTGCGTTCTTGTTGATCAAGAACATCAACAGGCTAAAGAATCTTCATCACCAGCCGGAAGCACAGCCGACCGCGCCGACAACCAAGAGCTGCCCGTTCTGTATCAGCAAGATTCCCATCGAGGCGACGCGCTGTCCTGCCTGTACATCAGAGCAGCCTGCGTCTGAACAACCTTCAATCTAGTGAATATTTAATGCCATGCTGATAGATGCTCACTGCCATCTCGATTTCGATGTGTTCGAACCCGATCGCGAGGCGATGTTTGAACGTGCGAAGAAAAACGGAGTGGAACACTTCATCGTGCCGGCCACGACGCGTAAGCGCTGGCCGGATGTGTTGACCTTGGGGAAACGGGCTGATGTCAGCGTGTGCCTTGGGCTGCATCCGTATTTTCTGGATGAGCACGGTGATGATGATGTCGATGCGCTTGAAGATACCTTGAAGCACAACGAGCATGTAATCGCCATTGGCGAATGCGGTGTTGATGCCCGCGTTGAAGATGACCGCCAGTGGGCTCTGTTTGATGCCCAGCTAAAATTGGCCAAGCGTCTCGATCTGCCGGTGGTGATTCACTGCGTTCATCTCAATGATCAAGTAGCCAAGCGGCTGAGACAACTTGATTTGCCGCGCAGGGGAGTTGTGCACGCTTATGCCGGAAGCTGGCAGCAAGCCGAGCGCTTTCTTGATCTCGGTTATGTGCTGGGTGTGGGTGGGCCGGTCACCCATGATCGCGCGCAGAAGCTCAAGGGCGTGATCGAGAAGTTGCCAGATGATGGCTTCGTATTTGAGTCGGATGCGCCTGACATGGTGCCTCAGGGCTTAGAAGGGCGTAATGAGCCAGGCAACATGATTCAAGTCATCGAAGAAGTCGCTCGGCTACGTAACACGGATTACGCCACCTTGATAGCGAATACGCAGCGAAACATCGAGCGCGTTTTTGCGCTCGATTTATCGTGATACGTGCTGGCCTGGCAGTAATCGACAAGCTGTCTGTCAGCAGCATCAGGAAGATATGACGCCGTCTTGCATAGTGGCAAAGCTTTCTGGGTCCAGCCGTTCGAGTGGGTAAGGCAGAGGTAGCAGTTCGACCGGCATGTCATTGAGTCTGAACTCAGGCATGACATCTTTCTGTGTCACAACAGCCAAGAACTCAATCCCGCTTTCCTGCACTGGCGCGGCAAGCACTACGTCGCCAAGTGATTTGCCTGTGGCGTCAGTAAGCGCGGCTTCATTGCCTATGGGCATATCATCGATGTCTTTACTTCCAAATCGCATCAGACGTTTCTTGACCTGCCCTCGGTAATGGGCGCGCGCCACGACTTCCTGACCGGTATAGCAGCCTTTCTTGAAACTGATACCGCCTAGTGCTTCCCAATTGAGCATCTGAGGCAGAAATGCCTCACGCTGCGCTTCACTCACCCATGCAAGCCCAGCACGAATATCCAGGAGCTTCCATACGTCGTTGCTATTGAGCTTGGCTACTGTCGTCACTGTATCCCAGCGCGCAATCATGGTCTGGACATCAGCGATCATGACAAAACGAGAGGGCTCACCAGGATGACGTGTGACAACCATTTCCTCGTGCAGCGTCATGGTCCAGTCATGAGAAGGGACAGCGCTGTAGGCCTTTAGCGCGGTAGTTGTGTTCTGCCCTGAGAGGCCGACGATGGCAAGGTCCTGACGCAGGCGTAATTCGGTTTTATAAAACACCGCATACTTGGCTAGATGCGCGCGCAGCGTCTCGGCAACGCTGGCATCGAGCAACAACCAGTAGCGCTCGGTGTCGACACGCATCAGCTGCGCATTGGCAATCATGCGGCCTTTCGGAGTACAGAACGCGGTGGGTGGCGCTACATGACCATTGGCCTGAGTGACCTGCGCGCTCGTCTGGCCTTGAAGAAATTTTTCGCTGTCCGGACCCTCGATTTCAATGATTGCCAGATGGACGAGCGGAATAAGGGCCGTATCTGTCTCGCTCACAGGGAGGTGGAAGATAATCCGGTGATGAGCGTCAAATTGACCCCCTTGTGCGCTTAAATGCGTATGCCAGGCACTATTGTCATTTGGAGTCTTTGCATGCATGTCGATCTCCGAGCATGGGAAGGCTGTTTGCGGGCGGCTGCGCTGGCCGCAAGGATTTGTTAACGTGATGATATGTGGGCAAGCAGCCTTTTTTGCAACTAGGCTGGTGCATGATCAATCTGCCGTGTTGAGGCAGTAGCAGGAGAATATGATGGCTGTTTCATTAACGTTGGAAGGCTTGAAAGGGGTTGATGACGTCAACCGCGTCACGACCGCACTGATGGAGCTCGATGGCGTCGATAGTGTCGAGGTGGCACGTGAGTGGGCCGAAATTGAAGGACGGGTCAAGGAAAGTACCTTGGTCCAGACCGTAGAACGTCTAGGTTATCGGGTTAAACGCTAATATTAGCTGCTGGGCAATATCTTGCAGTGGGTCAATACGCAGGCAGAATCTGCCTGCGTAGTTATCTCCTCAAACGATGCCATCGAATCGGAGAGCAGTCATGAGCATCCTGATCGAAACCGAACGGCAAGGCGCCCTGCGTCAACGCATCACTGCCGCTAATATTGATGCCTTGTATGCAGACGTGCCTTTAGATAAAGGCGGTGAAGGTGGCGTGCCGGATCCACATGATTATTTTGATATGTCGCTGGGTACCTGCAAGGCGCTAACGGTCATGCTTTATGCCCGAAAAAAGGAAATGCCGCTTGAGGGGGTCACTGTTCGCGTCTCCCGTGATGATAGCGATGAACGCAACGGCCACTATCGCCTTGAGGTGACTATCGAACTAGCGGGGGAGCTCAGCGCACAAGCGCGTGATCGCCTGCTTGAGGTGGCTGAGAATTGCCCTATCCATAAATTGATGACCACCAGTGCGGTCGAAACTTCCACGTCTGCACATATGACTACGGTTTAGCGTCCTGGTCTTGAAGCGTGGCGTTTCGCCCTCATATAACGTTTTCATTGTCTATTCTGACTACTGAACCCGATGGACAGAGTGTACTGAGACGGCGTTTTTAGCGTCGTCTTTGTCGTTGACGGGGAGGGCATGCATGGCCAAGCAGTTTCGTATCAATTCCAAGTATCAGCCAGCGGGCGATCAGCCCAAGGCGATTGAAAGCCTCGTCAACGGCCTTGAATCGGGTCTGGCTCATCAGACGCTGCTCGGCGTAACCGGCTCGGGCAAGACGTTCACCATGGCTAATGTCGTGGAGCGCTTGCAGCGGCCCACTATCGTGATGGCCCCGAACAAGACGCTCGCTGCGCAGCTTTACGGGGAATTCAAATCGTTTTTTCCCGATAATGCTATCGAGTATTTCGTTTCTTATTACGACTACTATCAGCCCGAAGCTTATGTGCCGTCTTCGGATACATTTATCGAGAAAGATGCCTCGATCAATGACCATATCGAACAGATGCGTCTCTCGGCGACCAAAGCGCTGCTGGAGCGTCGCGATGCGCTGATTGTGGTATCGGTTTCAGCTATCTACGGTCTAGGCGATCCCGATCAGTACTTGAAGATGCGTTTGCACTTTACGCGCGGTGAGCAGATCGATCAGCGTTCCTTCCTGCGTCGTCTTGCCGAGCTGCAATATACACGCAATGACATGGATTTTCGGCGCGGTACCTACCGGGTGCGCGGTGATGTCATCGATGTATTTCCTGCTGATTCGGAGGAGGAGGCGGTGCGTGTCGAGTTATTCGATGATGAGATCGACTCGATCAGCCTTTTCGACCCGCTGACTGGTGAAGTGCGCGGTAAGCTGCCGCGCATGACAATTTACCCCAAGAGCCACTATGTAACGCCGCGTGACACCATTCTTGAAGCGATCGAGAGTATCAAGGGTGAGCTCAAGGAGCGACTGGATTGGATGCGCAAGCATGACAAGTTGGTCGAGGCTCAGCGGCTTGAGCAGCGCACGCTTTATGACATCGAGATGATGTTGGAACTGGGTTACTGCAACGGGATCGAGAACTACTCACGCTATCTCTCGGGCCGTGCACCCGGTCAGGCGCCACCTACCTTCTTCGATTACCTGCCTGATGATGCGCTGGTCTTCATTGATGAGTCGCATGTCAGTGTGCCTCAGGTAGGCGGTATGTATCGTGGTGACCGCTCTCGTAAGGAAACGTTGGTGGAATATGGTTTCCGGCTGCCTTCGGCGCTGGATAACCGTCCCATGATGTTCGAGGAGTGGGAGCGTATTCTACCGCAGACGGTATTTGTGTCGGCAACGCCTGGGCCGTACGAAGCCGAGCATGCCGGTCAGGTGGTTGAGCAGGTCGTGCGCCCGACGGGGCTGGTCGATCCAGAAATTGAAGTCCGCCCGGCAACGACCCAGGTAGACGATCTGCTTTCCGAAATTCATTTGCGCCTTGAAGTCGGTGAGCGTGTGCTGGTGACGACGCTGACCAAGCGTATGGCCGAAGACCTGACCGAGTATCTCGATGAACATGATATCCGCGTACGCTATCTGCATTCGGATATCGATACCGTTGAGCGTGTCGAGATCATTCGTGACCTGCGGCTGGGCAAGTTCGACGTTCTGGTAGGTATCAACCTGCTACGAGAAGGACTCGATATCCCCGAAGTCTCGCTGGTAGCGATTCTTGATGCTGATAAAGAAGGCTTCCTGCGTGCCGAGCGGTCGCTGATTCAGACAATCGGGCGCGCGGCGCGTAATGCGCACGGTAAGGCGATTTTATACGGTGATCGCATTACCAATTCAATGCAGAAGGCCATTGACGAGACCGAACGGCGCCGTGCCAAACAGGTGGCGTTCAACGAAGAGCATGGCATTACGCCGCGCACTATTTCGAAAAATGTTGCTGACATCATGGAAGCCGCGCAAGCGCCGGGCTCTCGGCGCGGTCGTAAGCGTGGTGATCGTCAGGCGGCGGAGCCGGAAGCTCGATATGATGCCAAGACGCTCAAGACCATGAGTGTTGCCGACGTCACCAAAGAGATTACTCGGCTTGAAGATGAAATGTATGAAGCGGCGCAGAACCTGGAGTTTGAAACGGCCGCTGCGCTGCGTGATCGCATCAATGTGCTCAATGAACGTCTCATTGAATTGAAATAATGATAGGAGGCCGCATCGCGGCCTTTTTTATGAATGAGTGTCAGGAATCGCTATGCCTGAAGGTCCGGAAATTCGCCGCAGTGCCGATCGGCTCGGTAAGATACTGGCAGGGCATAGGCTGGATGATGTCTGGTTTGCGTTCGATGAGCTGAAAATATTTGAAGCGGTGCTCGCTGGGCAGCGGGTAATGCGCGTTGATAACTGGGGCAAGGCGTTGCTGACACGCTTCGAGGATGGCCATGTTCTCTACTCGCACAATCAGCTTTATGGGGTGTGGAAGATTGCCCGTCGTTCTCACACTCCCGATACGTCTCGCTCGCTGCGCGTAAAACTGACGACTTCTACACATGCGGCGTGGCTTTACAGTGCCTCCGATATCTCGATGTGGCACATCGATACGATCGGTACCCATCCTTTCATTGCGCGGCTCGGTCCCGATCTGCTGACCCATGATGTCAGTATCAGGGATATTGAGAGGCGTTTACTGGATCCGTTGTTCAAGCATCGGCGTCTTGGCGTGCTGTTGCTTGATCAAGGCTTTTATGCCGGCATTGGCAACTATCTGCGTTCGGAAATCCTGTTCTTTGCCGGATTGTTGCCTGATGTACGGCCCTCTGAGCTCGATGATGCGTCTCGCCAGCGGCTGGCATGCTCGATTCATGGCACGGTACATCGTGCCTATGCGCTGGCCGGGGTAACCAATATCGAGCCGTGGCGTCAACTTATGCAGGAGGAGGGAGCATCTCGCCAACGCTGGCGGCATGCCGTCTTTAGTCGTGCGGGCGAGCCTTGTTTTGCCTGCGGGACAATGATTGAAAGGCATAATGTGGCATCGCGTCGGCTTTACCTTTGCCCGCAATGCCAGCGTCGCTCCTTATAGTTATACCGTTATCTTTGCTAACAATATAAAGCTATCAATATTTCTGTAAGAGACAAAAGATTTAAGTTGGATCGCGGTATACTTCCGCTTCACTGTGATGGTGTCCGTATCGCTATCAATGCTTGATGCATAACAATGAAGGAACCGCCTTCTCATGACCGTGATTCGTCAGGACGATGTTATTCAAAGCGTCGCCGATGCTCTGCAATATATCTCTTATTATCATCCCAAGGATTTTATCGATGCGATGCATCAGGCTTATTTGCGTGAGCAAAATCCGGCAGCACGCGACGCCATCGCTCAAATCCTGATCAACTCACGCATGTGCGCCACCGGCCATCGTCCGATCTGTCAGGATACCGGCATCGTCACGGTCTTCGTCAATGTCGGCATGAACGTACGTTGGGAAGCGGACATGGGCCTTGAGGACATGATCAACGAGGGCGTACGTCGCGCCTACAGCCATCCTGACAATGTGCTGCGCGCCTCGATGCTGGCTGATCCCGACGGTGCCCGTCGCAATACCAAGGACAATACGCCAGCGATTATTCATCACAAGATTGTGCCGGGCGATACCATCGAGATTCACGTTGCGGCCAAGGGCGGCGGCAGCGAGGCAAAGACCAAGTTCGCGATGCTCAATCCGTCTGATGACGTGGCCGCATGGGTGCTTGAACAGGTGCCAAAGATGGGCGCAGGTTGGTGTCCTCCCGGCATGCTTGGCATCGGCATCGGTGGTACTGCCGAGCAGGCAATGAAGATCGCCAAGGAAGCGCTACTCGACCCGATCGATATTCACGAATTGCAAGCGAGGGGGGCGTCCAATCGGGCCGAAGAACTGCGTCTTGAGCTGTTTGACAAGGTCAACAAGCTGGGGATTGGCGCTCAAGGGCTGGGCGGATTGACGACCGTGCTCGATATCAAGGTCAGAGACTACCCGACCCACGCGGCCAACAAGCCGGTCGCGATTATTCCCAACTGCGCGGCAACTCGTCACGTCCATTTCACGCTTGATGGCAGTGGTGCTGCATCCTTGCCCGCGCCCAAGCTTGATGATTGGCCGGAAATTGCCTGGGAGGCAGGCGAGGGTGTCAAGCGTGCCAATCTTAATGATATTACACCGGAAGAGGTCAAGCGCTGGCAGCCGGGAGATACGGTCCTGCTGTCCGGCAAGTTACTGACGGGCCGCGACGCGGCGCACAAGCGTATGGCCGATATGTTGGCCAAGGGCGAGGCGCTACCGGTTGATTTAAAAGGACGCTTTATCTACTACGTTGGCCCCGTCGACCCTGTCGGTGATGAAGTGGTTGGCCCGGCAGGACCTACCACGGCGACACGGATGGATAAATTCACTCGCACGATGCTGGAGCAAACCGGCCTGCTGGGAATGGTGGGCAAGGCCGAGCGAGGACCGACGGCGATCGAGGCGATTCGCGACAACGAGGCTGTTTATCTGATGGCGGTAGGGGGGGCTGCCTATCTCGTAGCTCAGGCAATCAAGAGCTCCCGCGTCATTGCTTTTGAAGATCTGGGCATGGAAGCCATCTATGAGTTCGAAGTGGAAGATATGCCTGTGACGGTCGCTGTCGATAGCCGTGGTGAATCTATCCATAAACTCGGACCGGCAAAGTGGCGTGAAATCATTGCTCAACAGTCATGAGATAAGATTCAGAGGATAATCTAGGGCCTTTCACGCCGGTATCTCGCGCGCAGCCTTTCTTAATCTGCGCTTAGAGCCCGGCCGGGAGGCCCAGATGACCCTGCTGATAGGCTCATGTATGCTCCATGAACGGCGCAGATAACGTGGCCATTACGGATTAAGGAGCACAATGACAGCTTTACTTGGCGGCCTTTTGATTGTCGCCATTCATATTCTGGGCGCGCTTTCCAGTATCATGGCACTTATGTCCAGTCGTACTTCGCAGGGTGCGATTGCCTGGATCATTTCTCTTCTCACCTTCCCCTATCTGGCTGTACCGGCGTTCTGGATATTTGGCCGACCACGCTTTTATGGCTACATTTCGGCACGCGAAGAGCGCGACAGTACGCTGCGGCGTGTACTGACGCGTTTTCGTAAGCAGGTTGAGCCATTTTTTGCCCGTCCCGACGATCCCAATGGCCGCATTCGTACGGTCGAACGTCTAGCGATGATGCCCATGACCCGTGGCAATCACGCTGAGCTGCTCGTGGATGGCACGGCAACATTCAAGAGTATTTTCGCGGGGCTTGAAGCTGCCGAAGAGTACATTCTGATTCAGTTTTTTATCGTACGAGATGACAGGCTTGGCCGCGAGCTTAAGCAACGTCTGATCAATCGAGCCGAGAACGGTATTCGTGTCTGCTTTTTATACGATGAGATAGGCAGCCGGAAGCTGCCGGAGAATTATATCAACGAGCTTCAGAACGCGGGTGTCGAAGTGCATCAGTTCGGCTCTTCAAAAGGATGGCGGCACCGTTTTCAGGTCAACTTCCGCAATCATCGAAAGATCGTGGTGGTCGATGGTAAGCGTGGTTGGGTCGGAGGACTCAACGTCGGTGATGAATACATGGGGGAAGACCCGCGTTATGGGCTTTGGCGCGACACCCATCTTCAACTGACTGGGCCTGCTGTTCTTGGTCTGCAGGAGGCGTTCTGGGAAGATTGGCATTGGGCCACGGGTGAAATATTGGGCCTTGAATGGCAGCCTTTACCTGCGAAGCATTTCGATCAGTTTGCCGTCGTCATCCCTTCGGGACCGGCTGATCTTCAGGATACGGCGAGTCTCTTGATGCAACATGCCATTCACTCGGCCAATGAGCGCTTCTGGATCACGAGCCCCTATTTTGTGCCTGACCAAGGCGTACAGGATGCCCTGATCCTTGCCGCGCTCAGAGGCGTCGATGTGCGCGTCGTGATGCCTGAGCGGCCGGATCATCTGCTGGTGTTTCTTTCGGCATTCTCATTCTTGGCGGAAATGATTCGCGCAGGTGTTAAAATATACCGTTATCAACCAGGCTTTCTTCATCAGAAGGTATGCCTTATTGACAATCACAGCGCCGCCGTCGGCACGGTTAACCTCGATAATCGTTCATTCAGGCTTAACTTCGAGGTAACCGCTTACATTTTTGATGACACCTTTGCCGCTGATGTTGAAAGGATGTTGGTGGACGATCTTTCGCGTTGCCGTCAGGTGACGCTGGATGAAATTATCAAGCGTCCCTTATGGCGTAAGCTGGTATCTCGCGCAGCTTATCTGGCTTCTCCGATACAATGAGTAGTATTAGTCTAGGCCTCGCTTGGTATGAATTCACATGACATGAACATTTGCCCATTGGTGAACGAGGGGAGCTTGGTTAAACTCGTGCTCACCACTTATATGACCCACGATGCCTCATGCTCGTATGGGCTTACGAGCAAAGGCAGCAGAGGAATACGGTGAACCTCGAAACTAAATGGTTGGAAGATTTTGTAGCGCTTGCCAATACGCGTAGTTTTTCCGCCTCGGCGCGTCAGCGCCATGTGACACAGCCCGCTTTCAGCCGGCGTATTCGATCGCTTGAGCAAGCGGTCGGTATTACCTTGGTCGATCGATCAACGACACCGGTAGGGCTCACTCCCGAAGGGCAGCTGTTTGTAGTGACGGCGCGTAATCTCGTCGAGCAGCTGAGTGAGTGCTTGAGCCATTTACGTGGCCTTGAGATGGCCAATGAGGCGCTGGATATTGTTGCGGCACATTCATTAGCCTTGGCGTTCTTTCCCAAATGGATTTCGAGACTGCAAAAAGGCGTCGGCGAGTTGCCTACACGCTTGATTGCCATGAATGTCGGTGATGCTATTCATGTGCTACGTGAAGGTAATTGCGATCTGATGCTGGCTTATCATGATCCTTATGCATCGATGCAACTCGACAGTCAGGTGTTTCCTTCGTTTTCGATTGGGCAGGTAAAAATGCTGCCAGTGTGTTCGCCTGATCGTCACGGGCAGCCACAGTTCCCCTTGGTAGGGGAAGGCTCGATTCCATTATTGTCTTACACACATGGCGCTTTCTTGGGGAGCAGTGTACGGATGCTGCTCAAGAATGATCCTCTACGCTTACGTCTCAAGACAGTGTATGAAACCGCTATGGCAGAAGGACTGAAAGGGATGGCGCTACAGGGCGTTGGCGTCGCCTGGATTCCCGATTTTTGCGTGAAAGAGGAGCTATCCAGCAAACGCCTCGTGCGTGCTGGTGATACCCAATGGGACATTCCTCTCGAAATTAGACTTTATCGCTGTTCGCTTGTGCATAAGCCAGGGGTAGAGCGCCTCTGGAAGCGCCTGCAGAAATTGCCCCATGATTTTCTCGAGGCGTGATGCTAAGGCGAACTTTTGTAGATATTCGTCATCAGGATTGGCTAAGTCCGCTATTGTTGGCCACGCTTTTGTTGTTATCACCTCGATTGATAATTAACAGGAGGTAGCCATGAGTGATCAAGGCACATCATTTACGAATGATTCATCGGATCGTAAAGGTGTAAAGGCGTGGGTAAGCGGGACTGTACATGGCGTTAACTATCGTCGTGCTACTCAGATGCAGGCACAGATAGAGAAATTGAACGGCTATGTCAAAAATCTTAACGATGGCCGTGTCGAAGTGCTATTGGTAGGAGAAGCTAGCGCAGTTGATCGTGTCGTTGAATGGTTGTGGAAGGGGCCAGACAACGCGGACGTGACCGATGTTGAGCTTGAAGAGGTGCCCGCTCATGAGCACGACGGATTCAAAGTGCTCTGATCTGCCAAGCTGATGTGAGATGCATAAGTGAGATAAAAGGCCAGTATTTACTGGCCTTTATCGTTGCTGTTAAGAGGATTATGAGCGGGAGTAGGGAACGCTGACCAGCGTTTCCATGAAGGTGCGACTCCAATTGTGGATATCGTTACGGCGCAGGATATCGTACATGCGCTGCCAACGGTCCTTGCGCTCTTCCAATGACATGGTCAATGCCCTTTCGAGCATGTCGGCTACACCATCCACGTCATATGGATTACACACAAGTGCCCCATCCAGTTCGCGTGAAGCACCGGCCAGGTGAGAAACAATCAGCACGCCGGGATCTTCAGGGTTCTGCGCGGCAACAAATTCCTTGGCCACAAGATTCATGCCATCACGAAGCGGTGTCAGGAAGCCGACGCGGCTCATGCGCAAGAAGCCCATGACCGATTCCCGAGCATAGCCGCGATTAAGATACCGCAGCGGTATCCAATCATACTCAGCAAAACGCCCATTAACGTGGCCGGCAACACGCTCAAGCGTGGTGCGCAGCTCGGCGTACTCGTGCACATCGGTACGTGAGGGCGGTGATATCTGCATGAATGTTACTTTACCACGCAGATTCTCGGCATTTTCCAGCATCCGCTCATAGGCCTGAAACCGTTTGTAGACACCTTTACTGTAATCAAGCCGGTCAACACCAATGACCAATGGACGTCCGCTAAGTGACTTCTTCAAACGCTGGCCGGTGACGGAATCTTCACCTTCTTTCGCCATGCGTAATGCTTCATCGACATCAATCGAGATCGGATAAGCGCCTGCCTTGAAGCGATGACCGTTGAGTTCGATCACATTGTCATCATGCAACGTAGCACCAAGTCCCTGCTGCATGCAGTCGAGGAAGTTCTTTAAATCGATGTCGGTTTGCAGACCGATCAAATCATAGGCGCTTAGATAACGCAGCAGCTGTTCGTACTCGGGAATGATCCGTAATACGTCCCAGGGTGGGAATGGAATGTGCAGGAAATAGCCCAACGGCAAATTGACATCTTTTTCGCGCAGGAAATGCCCCAGCGCAATCAACTGATAGTCATGCACCCATATGCGCGAATCATCCTCGATCAGAGGCAGCAACTTGTCGGCAAAAAGCTCGTTGACACGTAAATAACCCGCCAGGTTCTGGCGGTCATATTCGACCTTGTCCGGCCGATAGTGAAACAGTGGCCACAGCACCTCATTGGAAAAGCCGGTGTAGTAGGTCTCATAATCGTGCTGTTTCAGAGGAAACGTGGCGAAGCGCACAGAGTCGAATTCATAGTGCGAGGGCGCTACATCATCGCTCTCGTCGATTTCACCGTTCCAGCCGACCCACAGTCCATCGGCTTTCTGTAGCGCATTCATGACACCTACTGCGAGCCCCCCTTGGCTTCCTGATTGCTTTGGGGCCGGTACTCGGTTGGAGACCACAATTAGAGAGTTCAAAATACCTCCTCCCAAGGACGACTTAATAGCCGTGCTGAATTGATGAGTCCTACCATGCTGTAAGTCTGCGGAAAGTTGCCCCAGAGTTCACCGTTATCCGTCACGATGTCTTCTGAAAGCAGACCCAGATGGTTGCGTGATGCCACAAGTTTTTCATAAAGCCGACGCGCTTCGTCGCGACGGCCCAAGGCAGCAAGTGCATCGATATACCAAAAGGTACATACCGTAAACGAGACCTCGGGAACGCCGAAGTCGTCGGGCGCGATATAGCGATAAAGAAAATCGCCATCGCGTAACTCTTCTTCTATGGCTTGAACAGTGCTGGCAAAACGGGGATCGCCAGCGTTTATAAAGCCAAGTCGTGAAAGCAGCAGCAAGGATGCATCCATCGTGTCGCCTTCAAAGGCCGCCACATAACTCTGACGCTCTTCATTCCAGGCGCGTTTATCAATAATCCGATGGATATGGTCAGCATGATGCTGCCAATAGGCACACCGTTGCTCAAGCCCTAAGTGATTAGCAATTAACGCCAACGTATTACACGCCGCCCAGCACATCACACTTGAGAAGGTGTGCACCTCTGAACGGCCTCGGTATTCCCATAAGCCAGCGTCCGGCTGATCGAAAACCTGAACCGCTTTTTCACCAAGGACTTCAAGGCGTGAGAAAAGGCCCTTATCCCCTTGGCGTGGTAGGCGCTGATCAAGAAACATATGACCAGCAGCGAGTATGACAGAACCGTAAACATCATTTTGCGCTTGCAGATAGGCTTCATTGCCGATGCGAACTGGTCCCATGCCACGATAGCCCGGTAGAGAGTCAACAATACGCTCATCAAGCTTGTCACTCCCATTAATACGGTAGACAGGCTGCAAGTAACCATCCTGACTGTCGGAAGCAATATTAATAATGTAGCGAATAAAATCTTCCATTGTCTGGGTGGTACCCACTTGATTCAAGGCCGCCACTACAAAACAGGCATCGCGTAGCCAACAGTAGCGATAATCCCAATTGCGTCCGCTGTGAGCAGATTCCGGTAGTGAAGTGGTAACGGCAGCAATTACCGCTCCCGTATCTTCAAAGGCATTGAGCTTTAGCGTGATCGCGGCGCGAATCACCACATCTTGCCATTCGTAGGGCACCCATAAATTACGTACCCAGTTTTCCCAATAAGCCTTGGTATCTTCTAAAAAACTGCGACCGACCTCTGGGATTGAGCGGGTAATTGATTCATCGGCACCTAACAGCAGCGTTGTATCCTGCTCCAGGAAAAAGGGCGTTTCGTTGAGAATGGAGGTAACCGGCGCGTTAGTCGTCAATCTTAACGCTTGAGTTTCCCCAACATAGCGAATGTGATGGCTACCATGCGTAACAGTGGGATGCAGCGCACCGTAATTGAATAGCGGTCGTAGCTTGATGCGAATCCGCGGATGCCCCTGAAGCGGACGCAAGTAGCGGATAAGCATCTGTGGACAAAACGTGCGTCCAAATTGCTCGAAACGAGGCGCGAAATCGATAATCTCAACGCTGTTGCCGGCTCTGTCGGTCAACACAGTACGCAGGATAGCGGTGTTGCGTAGATAGTGCTGCTCGATATCACCGTGTTGATCGATTAGCTCGATATCATAACGGCCATATTCAGGCGCATTACCCCCCAGAAGGGCCGAAAACACGGGATCATCGTCAAGGTGGGGCATACATGCCCAGACAATTGACGCACGTTTGTCAATCAGCCCTGCAAAACTGCAATTACCGATCAAGCCTAAATCGAGCGATGGGAGCATGGGCTATCAGCTCCTGGTAACGCGCTTGAGGCACTCTTCCAACCACAGCAGTACTTCAGCAGGGCTCTCCAGTCGGCATGATGCGGCACTTGGCCCATCACCAATCTTGATGGAATGACCATTGAGAGCATTTACGGCTTCAAAACCGTCTTCGTCAGTCAGATCATCGCCTACAAAGACGGGACACCTGCCCTTGAAAGGCGCTGATTGCATGAAGTCTTGAACGGCACGGCCCTTGTTGCATGAGGTGTCACGAATCTCGACGACGAATTTCCCTTCATGAATTTTGAGAGCGCCATTCAATTCCTGTTCAAGCGCATGCGTCTTCTGTTTTACCGCGTCAGCTTCGTCTGGTGCATTCCGATAATGCAGGGCAAGACTTGCCCCCTTGTCTTCCAGGAACAGGCCGGGCGTCTGCTCGACAAACTGCTCAAGCGCTTGGCGTGATTGCTCAAGCGCTTCATGATTGGGCTCAATGTTAGTGTACTTGCTGTCGGCATCTTGCCGTTCAGCACCATGCTGACCCGCGAGTGGTAAGCGCAAGGGCGCTAACAACCGCTCAAGATCCTTGACACTACGCCCACTGACGACGGCTAGCGCACCATCAAGCGCATGCCAGAGGCCATCAAGCAGCTCCAGCATTCTTTCTTCAACATGGGTATTGGAAGGATGATCGACCAGCGGGGTCAAGGTGCCATCAAGATCAAGAAAGAGGGCCCATTCAGAGGGCTCACTCGGCAGCGGGCAGTGAGAAAAAACGGTGTTGTCTTGCATCGAAGAACGGTCCTCCATGAACGCATGTCGATGTAAATAAGCCCAGAATACTATTATAAGTAGTAATAAATCAGTATAAGACTCGTCAATGCAGAATATATAAGGGCTCTCTTGCCCGTAACCAAGAGAGCCCGGCAGATAAGGTGAAAAACGTTCTGTTTAGGCGGTCAGTACACTTTCCATCCAGTCAACCGCTGCCTTGCCGTCTACTCCCATACAAACATCCACCAGCGGTGACTGCATCCAGCGATCGCCAACGAAGCCGCGTCCTTCGGGAGCGAACAGCGTCTGCCCTTCAGCCAGTCCTTCAGTAACCACGCTCAGGTGGCCGCGTACGGTCGTGAACAGGTCAGGACGACGCAGCCAGGCGACGGCGCAACTGTCATGTGGGCAGCAGCCATCGATACCTAATGCTTCCCGATAAAAGTCGGCATAGAAGTCGTAGCTCTTGGCCAGTACCTCGCCGAGAGCACCTTGTGCTTCACGGATACGCGCCATCCGTTCAGGCTCGATTACCGTTTCATGGGTAACGTCGAGACCAACCAAGGTCAACGGCCACTTGGCAGTCAGTACACGCGAGGCGGCGTGCGGATCGGAGAACATATTGGCTTCGGCGACAGGGGTGACATTACCGCCTCGCATGATTGAGCCACCCATGATCACGACCTGTTTGACCCGGTTGACGACGTCGGGGTCGAGCTGGATGGCGGTGGCCAGATTGCCAAGAGGACCGACAGCGACGAGGGTGATTTCGCCGGGGCGCTGGCGGGTTTGTTCGACGATGAACTGTGCGGCAGTCTGCTCGACGGCCTTACCCTTGGGCTCGGGCAGGTCCTGGTTGCCCAGGCCATCAGCACCATGGATATGAGCTGGCACGTCATGGGGTGTCTTGGCGAGCGGGTAGGCGGCGCCTTGGGCAACCGGAATGTCCTGTCCCGCCAGCTCTGCTAGCAGCAGGGCATTGCGGGTCGCAGTATCGACGTGCACGTTGCCGAAGGTAGTCGTCAGACCGACCACTTCAATTTCTGGGTCGAGCATGATTAACGCGATGGCCTGAGCATCGTCAACGCCAGGATCGGTGTCAAAAATAATGGGAGTGGGCATTAAACGTTCCTTCTTCTGTTTGTTGCTGTTGAATGAAGTTGAAAAGGTTTAGCTTGAGGACGTCAACACATCATGTGGTGGCTGCTGCGCCAAGACCTGTTCGAGTTCAGCGGTGGTGGGAATACTCGGTGCGGCGCCTTCACGCTGCACGCAGAGTGCCGCCGCGGTCGTGGCACGCTGAAGACAGGTCTCGATCGGCGCCTGAGCAAGCCGTGCGGCCATGAAATAACCGATAAAGGTATCGCCGGCGCCGGTGGTGTCGACTGCCTCGACGCGCTGAGCGGGAATTTGCAGACGCGACTCGCCGTGGCGATAGGCGACGCCTTCAGCGCCGAGAGTGAGTACAATTTCGGTGGCTGGGAAACGCTGCTCCAGTTGATCCAGCAACGCCTCGGTAGGCGTATTGTCGTCCGCATCGAGCAACATCGCGGCCTCGCCGCGATTGAGAAACAGGACGTCAACATGCTCAAGCGGCAGCTTGCGTACCTCGGCATTCATCGGCGCTGGGTTGAAAGCGATTTTCATACCATGCTGATGGGCAAGTGCCAGAACTTCGTCAGTCGCGTTGCATTCATTCTGCAGCAGCAGCCATTCACCCGGCTGGGTAATACTGAACAGCGCCTCAAGATGGGCGCGGCTGAAGCCGTGATTGGCGCCGGGGTAGAGGACGATGCTGTTCTCGCCCTCGTCATCGACCTGGATCACGGTGTGCCCGCTGGCTTCCTCGGCGATCTCGATATGCGCGATATTGGCACCTGACGAAGTCAGCGTTTCCAGCACCCAGCGGTCCTTGCGCCCAAGGCGTCCCCAATGCATGACGTTACCGCCAGCCCGAGCGACAGCAATCGTCTGGTTTGAGCCTTTTCCACCCAGTACCTGGCGATAGGACAGGCTTGATAGTGTCTCACCTGGGCGAACCAGATGCGGCACCCGATAAACATGATCAATATTGATGGAGCCATAGTTATAGAGCATTAGCGTTCCCTCCCGAACGGCTCATCGTAGCAAAGCGCATAAAACCGCGATATCCGTCATGATAACGCATTGATCTGCCTAAGAAAGAGCTAAGGACGCGATATCGATTCGATCATCTGATTCGTTGTCTAGCCATACTGAGCCAGCAGGTTAGCGCTCAGCAATAGCTGCAGCACAGAGATTGATAGAGGTGCTTTGTCAATAGTGAGTGCACATACCCTATTTGTTCACTTTTCTTGGCTTGATGATGAGCATCATCCGCCGGTAGCTGCGGTCTTGCTGTTGGATAACAAGAAGCGCGCGATATTGTCCGCCGTCAGTTCGACAACCTTCTGACGCGCTTCCAATGTGGCCCAGGCATTGTGGGGGGTGACAATCAAGTTGAGGCCTCCCTGAGCGAGCGCATCAATCAATATATGGCCTTCTCGAGGCGGCTCCTGAGGAAGGGAGTCAACGCCAAGTCCACCCAAGCGGCCAGTTCGTAGCGCCTCCAAAGCTGCTGCTTCATCGATTACGCCACCGCGGGCACAGTTGATCAATAAAGCATCATTTTTCATCGAAGTGAGAAGTGCTTCATCAACGAGATGATGCGTCTCAGGCGTTAGCGGACAGTGAAGACTCAAGACATCCGCGTGCGGTGCAACTTCTGCAAGGGCAGGCCTTGAGTCGTTACGCTCATTGCCGGGGCGGGCCGTGAAGGTGACGGTCATGCCAAACGCCTCAGCAATCTTTGCCACGCTACCTCCCAGCTCGCCCTGACCGACAATCACTAGATGCTTGCCCTGAAGCTGAAAAATGCGGTGATCCAGCAGCGTAAATATCGGGCTTTGATTCCAGGCATGTCCAGCGACGTCGTGCTGATAAAGCGGTAGTCTAGTCGCCAAGGCCAGCAGCATCATCATGGTGTGTTGTACCACACTGGCTGTGCCATAGGCGGTCACGTTTCTGACGTCGATGCCGCGGCGCTTGGCCTCATCCATGTCGATGTTATTGGTACCGGTAGCAAGTACGCAGATCAGCTTGAGATCCGGTAGGGCTGCCATGGCCTCGGCGTTGATGATGACCTTGTTGGTGAGTGCTATATCAGCATGCTTCAAACGATCAATGACAGCAGACTGATCTGTCAGTTCAAACTGCTCAAACTGCTCCACTTGCGCGGCAATGGGGCCTAAATCAACGTCATCGGATAGAGTGGCTGCGTCGAGAAGCACCGCTTTCATTGTTATCTCCTGGTTAATTTCGTTGTCTAAGGGCGTGGCGGGTTGCCCGCGGCGTGCCGCTGCACGCTATAATAGCGGGCTTTCAATCAGCGTGATCCACAAGCAGTAAACGATTCGTGCACAAGTAAGGGCGTTTTGCGTGAGGCGAACGCTTGGAAATACCCTCAAGCGGTCATATATTCGCGTTCTGAAAGGCTTTTCTTTTTGAAAGGCCGTATCTTTAACGTGTCGCTGGCGCCCGATGGCGTCTTCATACGTAGGTAATAAACCATGCCGATCTATGAATACCAGTGTAAGGCTTGTGGCCATCACCTGGAAAAACTTCAGAAAATGAGTGCAGCGCCTTTGACCGATTGTCCAGCGTGTCATGCAGCGGAGCTCCAGCGCCTGGTGTCCGCCGCTGGTTTTCGCCTAGCAGGTGGCGGTTGGTACGAAACTGATTTCAAATCATCAGGCAAGAAGAACCTGGCGGGCGACAGTGCTCCCGCCAAGGGCGACAGTACAGCTTCGAGCGATGCATGATGCACTTCGGTCGCCCTTGTGGCGGCCGAAGGCGTTTACTCATAACATCGCGGCTTTTCATTTAGCGTTATAAAACAGGATTAGACATGCGCAGCCACTATTGCGGCCAACTCAACGAGACCTTGGTAGACCAGGAGGTCACGCTTTGCGGATGGGTTCATCGCCGCCGTGATCACGGCGGGGTCATCTTCCTCGACATGCGCGACCGTGAGGGTGTCGCTCAGGTTGTCGTCGACCCTGACACTCCCGAGGCGTTTGCTAACGCTGACAAGGCTCGTAGCGAGTATGTGTTGCGCATCAAGGGACGCGTACGCCTGCGCCCCGAAGGCACGCAAAACCCCGATAAGTCGACCGGTATGATCGAAGTACTGGCCAAGAATGTCGAAGTGTTGAACACGGCCGCAACGCCGCCGTTTCAGCTCGACGAACACGGCAAGGTCGGCGAAGAAGTGCGCCTCAAGTACCGTTACATCGACCTACGCCGTCCAGAGATGATCGAGCGCCTACGGTTGCGTTCACGTATCACCCATAGTGTGCGCGCCTATCTTGAAGGTGAAGGCTTCCTCGACATCGAGACGCCGATTCTGACTCGCGCTACCCCGGAAGGCGCGCGAGATTATCTCGTGCCGAGCCGCACCCATGCTGGGCATTTCTTTGCATTGCCGCAGTCGCCGCAGTTATTCAAGCAGCTTCTAATGGTGTCCGGGTTCGACCGCTATTATCAGATTGCCAAGTGTTTCCGTGACGAGGATCTGCGTGCCGATCGTCAGCCGGAATTCACTCAGATCGACCTTGAGGCTTCGTTTGTCGACGAAGACGATATCATGGCGATCACCGAGAAGATGGTTAGGCAGCTGTTTAACGAGGTGCTTGACGTTGCATTGCCTGAGTTCCCACGCATGCCGTTCAGCGAAGCAATGCAGCGCTTTGGTTCGGACAAGCCTGACTTGCGCATTCCGCTTGAGCTGGTCGATGTCGATGATCTGATGAAAGGCGTCGATTTCAAGGTCTTCTCCGGGCCGGCTAATGCCGACGACGGGCGCGTCGCCGCGTTGAAGGTGAGCGGTGGTGCCAAGCTGTCGCGTAAGGAAATCGATGACTACACCAAATTCGTCGGGATCTATGGCGCCAAGGGGTTGGCCTGGATCAAGGTCAATGACCGTTCAGCCGGTCTAGAAGGGTTGCAGTCGCCGATCGTCAAGTTCATGGAAAGTGTCATCGAGGAACTGCTCGACCGCGTTGGCGCTCAGGATGGCGATATCGTCTTCTTCGGTGCTGACAAGACCAAGGTCGTCAATGAGGCGCTCGGTGCACTGCGCGTTAAACTAGGTGAAGACCTCAATCTTTACACTCAGGCTTGGGCACCCTTGTGGGTAGTTGACTTCCCGATGTTCGAACGTGAAGACAACGGTCGTCTCTCTGCGCTGCACCATCCGTTCACGGCGCCGTCGTGCACGCCGGAAGAGCTCAAGGCCGACCCGGCCAAGGCGCTATCGCGTGCTTATGACATGGTACTCAACGGTACTGAGCTTGGGGGTGGGTCGATCCGTATCCACGATCAGGCGATGCAGCGTGTCGTCTTCGAGGTGCTGGGCATCAATGAGGAAGAAGCCAACGAGAAATTCGGCTTCCTGCTCGACGCCTTGCAGTTCGGTGCGCCGCCGCATGGCGGTCTGGCCTTCGGCCTAGATCGTTTGGTCATGTTGATGACCGGTGGCCGTACAATCCGTGACGTAATTGCCTTCCCCAAGACGCAGAGCGCGGCGGATCTGATGACTGATGCTCCTGGAGAAGTCAGTGCCGAGCAGTTGAAAGAACTGAATATTCGACTGCGTCAGAAGGCCACCGAACAGCAGTAAGCCATACCGCTTATAAATAAAGGGCTGATTTTGCTATGTTATTGCGCCGGGCAATGTTGTCCGGCGCAATGCCTAAAAAAGGTCCTTCTTGATGGCTGGCCGTAGCAAGTGAGCTAATATCAAGCATTTCACGGCGCCAAGGCGGGCAAGATGTTCACTCGCTGGTTTCTGTGTAGGTAATGGTGGTTAGTCATCGTTATGTTTGGGATGCTTGGTGACAGTCAGGATATCTATTCCCCGGTTGATTTCGATGGCGCCATACTGAAAGATATTGAGTAAGACATGACGATAAATGGCGTAATCCAAAAGAGAGCTGCATGATTATTCTTGGCATCGATCCGGGCTCACGTTTCACCGGCTTCGGTGTGATTGATGTATCCCAGGCGGCTCCTCGCTATGTTGATAGTGGCTGCATTCGCATCAATGCAACTGACCTGGCTCAAAAGCTCGCTCAAGTGTATGCCGGTGTTGCAGAGATCATCGCTCGGCACTGTCCGGCTGAGTTTGCGATCGAGCAAGTATTCATGGCTAAAAATGCCGATTCGGCACTCAAGCTAGGCCAGGCAAGAGGAACGGCGATCGTGTGCGCCGCAAACCATGGCCTGCCGGTACATGAGTACGCGGCCCGCTTGATCAAGCAGACGGTAACTGGTCATGGCGGCGCCGATAAATTGCAGGTGCAGCAAATGGTGACTGCAACGCTTAAACTGGCTGGAACCCCTCAGGCCGATGCGGCGGATGCGTTAGCGATAGCATTGACCCATTGCTATACCCAGCGTGGTCTGGTGCAGCAGGGCGGTGCCTCAAATCGGCGTAGCGTGTCGCGCAGTAGTAGCTGGCGCATGTTTCGTCCCTCCTGACCCGGTGAGCACGGCATCGATCCTCCCTGTATCCCTACTTAATCCTTTTTTCTACTACCTAGCCAGTCGCATGGGTGACCAGTATAGTGGCTCCCCATATTGCCTGGGTTGTTTGCGAATTCATTGGAGACAGCTGCTGTATGATTGGACGCCTTCACGGCACGCTTTTAGAAAAACAACCTCCTCTGGTCGTTATCGATGTACATGGCGTGGGTTATGAACTAGAAGCCTCGATGAACACCCTCCTGGCATTGCCGGCTCCAGGTGAGGCGGTACGCCTATATACCCATCTTACAGTACGTGAAGATGCCCACCTTCTTTACGGTTTTGCCCGTGAGGAGGAGCGTCGTCTTTTCCGTGAATTGATCAAGATTTCCGGCGTGGGACCACGGCTTGCGTTGGCGATTCTGTCCGGGATGGAACAGGACCAGTTTGTACGCTGCGTCATGGATGAAGACAGCAAGGCGCTAACGCGTCTGCCGGGCGTCGGCAAGAAGACAGCCGACCGCCTTATTATTGAAATGCGCGACCGTTTCAAGCATTGGCCTGAGTTCGGTAAACAGCAAAGCGGTACTAGTTTGCCCAACCTTGATCTTACCGCTGAGCCCGATGCATATGCCGATGCCGAGGCAGCACTGATTGCGCTAGGCTACAAGCCGACTGAAGCCGCCAAGATGCTTTCTGATCTCGATACGTCTCAATCGACGGAGGCGCTGATCAAGACGGCGCTATCGCGGAAGTTGTCCGGTGTTCAGGAGTCGGCACGTTCTGGCACAGCCAGAAATGGGGAGCCTAAATGATTGAATCTGATCGTTTGATTGCGGCGGCTCCGCAAGGTAATGAAGAACGCGTTGATCATGCCATACGGCCCAAGCGTCTTGGGGACTATATTGGTCAGCCGAGAGTTCGCGAACAGCTCGATATCTTTATTACGGCCGCGCGCCAGCGCGGTGACAGCCTCGATCATACTCTTATCTTTGGCCCGCCCGGGCTAGGCAAGACCACACTTGCCAATATCATTGCCGAGGAGATGGATGTCGACATCAAGTCGACGTCTGGCCCCGTGCTGGAAAAGGCAGGCGATCTCGCTGCAATGTTGACCAGTCTTCAGCCTGGCGACGTATTGTTTATCGATGAGATCCATCGTCTTTCAGCCGCCATCGAGGAAGTACTTTATCCAGCGATGGAAGACTACCAACTCGATATCATGATCGGTGAGGGGCCAGCGGCGCGTTCAATCAAGCTTGATCTGCCCAAGTTTACGCTGGTAGGCGCGACGACTCGGGCAGGCTTGTTGACGGCACCGCTACGTGATCGCTTCGGGATCGTACAGCGCTTGGAATTCTATGCGGTCAATGATCTGACCGAAATTGTGGTGCGCAGTGCGAAGTTGCTCGGCTTTGAGGCTGAGTTCGAAGGTGCTGCCGAAATCGCACGTCGCGCACGCGGCACGCCCCGTATTGCCAATCGTCTGTTGCGGCGGGTTAGAGATTTTGCCCAGGTTAAAGGCGATGGGCGCCTCACGGCGCAAATCGCTGATCAGGCACTTAATATGTTGCATGTCGATCGCCATGGCCTTGATCACATGGACCGGCGTTTGTTGCTTGCCATGATCGAGAAGTTCGATGGCGGCCCGGTCGGTGTCGAAAGCCTCGCCGCAGCGATCAGTGAGGAGCGCGATACCATTGAAGATGTGCTTGAACCTTATCTGATTCAGCAGGGTTTCATGCTGCGCACCGCTCGGGGACGAATGGTGACCCGTTCGGCTTATCTGCATTTTGGAATTTCTCCAACGGATGCGACGCCTGATATCAGTGCAGAGAGCGATAGTCCATGACGTTTGAATTACCCGTGACGGTCTATATCGAAGATACAGATGCAGGCGGTATCGTCTATCACGCCAATTATCTGAACTTTATGGAGCGGGCGCGCACCGAGTGGCTACGCAGTCACGGTTTTACGCAACAGTCGCTATTGCAAAACAATATTCAGTTGGTGGTGCGACGGCTAACGTGTCGTTTTGCCAAGCCGGCAAAGCTTGATGACACGCTTGGTGTCACCGCTGACATCAAGGCGAGTTCGCACTGTGCCGCCACCTTTCAGCAGTACGTATTAAGGCGTGGGGAACGCCTTTGTGATGCCGAGGTCGATATCGCCTGTATCGATGCCTCTCGGCTGAAACCTACCCGTTGGCCGGACGCTCTGCGCAAGGCCCTTTCTAACACCACGGACCCACAGCACGTTTGACGAGGATTTCCCGTGAACGAATCGATGTCTATCATTTCGTTGTTTCTTCATGCCAGTCTGGTAGTGCAACTGATCATGCTGATCTTGCTGGCCGCTTCAATTCTCTCTTGGGTATTGATATTTCAGCGGGGGATGTCGCTTAAGCGCGCCCGTAAAGCTCATGAGGCGTTTGAAGAACGCTTCTGGTCCGGGGTCGACTTAAACGAGCTTTATCGCGAAGTGCCTTCAGATAATCCTGAGGGAGCGGCCCATGTTTTCCGTTCAGGCTTTCGTGAGTTCAACCGGCTGTTGCCCAAGACGCGCGATAATCAGGCGGTATTGGAAGGTGTGCAACGTTCCATGCGTGTCGCACTATCACGTGAGGAGGAGCAGCTTGATCAACATTTACCGATATTGGCCACCATCAGTTCATCTGCCGTTTATATCGGTCTGTTTGGCACCGTATGGGGCATCATGGGCACGTTCCAGACGTTAGGCAATGTCCAGCAAGTAACGTTGGGGGTTATCGCACCCTCGATTGCTGAAGCGCTGGTAGCCACGGCTATGGGACTCTTTGCTGCTATTCCTGCGGTTATTGCCTATAACCGGCTGACCAGTAACGCAGAAAAACAGCTGGTCAGAATGGAAAACTTTGCCGAGGAGTTTCATTCCATCTTGCATCGCAACCTGCAAAGTCGCTCGCAAAACGACGCGGCTTAAGGAGCGATTACCATGCAGAGCCCTTATCGTCGGCGAAGCCGGAAGAAACTGTCGAGTGAATTGAATGTCGTACCGTTCATCGACGTCATGCTGGTATTGCTGGTCATTTTCATGATCACGGCCCCAATGATGACGCAGGGTGTTCAAGTTGATCTCCCCCAGGTGAGTTCAGAGCCAATCGATAGCCAGGACAACGAACCGCTGATCGTGTCGGTTGATCGTGAAGGCAATTATTACATCAGCCTTGGCGATGATGATCAGACAGTATCGCTTGATAACATCAGTGAGCAGGTCATGAAAGTCTTGAACAGTAATCCCAAAACACCGGTGCTGGTCCGCGGTGATCGTAATGTGCCCTACGGGCAGGTTATTGAGCTGATGGGAACCTTGCAGGGTGCGGGTGTGCCCAATGTGGGGTTGATTTCTGAACCTCCATCGGGCGGGAGCTAAGGAGACCTCATGGCCAGACACGACCGTCGTGTAGGCTATGCGCTGCCGACCGTTCTCGCGATTGCTGTGCACGTGGCCATACTCGGCTTGACCGTGCTTCGGTTACCGGAGCCGGATGTGGTCGAACCCTCCAGCTCTGTGGTTCAGGCTACGCTGGTACAGATGGAAACCGCAACGAACAAGCCGCAGCAAGCACGGGAAGCACAGGCGAGCGCTAAGGCTCAGCAGGAAGAAGAGCAACAGCGCGCCGCTCAGGAGCAAGCCCAGGCCGAAGCAGAGCATGAAGCTCAAAAACAGGCTGAAGCTCAGCAAGCGCGTGAAACTGCGCGCCAGCAAGCAGAAGCTGAGGCTCAACGCCGTGCTGCAGAAGCCAAGCAGCTTGCGGTACAGCAACAGCAAAAAGCACAAGCGGACGCCGAGGCCAAGAAGAAAGCCGAAGCTGAAGCCAAGGCTAAAGCAGACGCCGAGGCCAAGAAGAAAGCCGAAGCTGAAGCCAAGGCTAAAGCAGACGCCGAGGCCAAGAAGAAAGCCGAAGCTGCAGCCAAGGCCAAAGCGGATGCCGAGGCCAAGAAGAAAGCTGAAGCTGAAGCCAAGGCCAAAGCGGACGCTGAGGCCAAGAAGAAGGCTGACGCTGCAGCCAAGGCCAAAGCGGACGCTGAGGCCAAGAAGAAGGCTGACGCTGCAGCCAAGGCCAAAGCGGACGCTGAGGCCAAGAAGAAGGCTGACGCTGCAGCTAAGGCAAAAGCGGATGCTGAAGCCAAGAAAAAGGCCGAGGCCAAGCGTATGGCTGAAGCTGCGGCCGCAGCGAGCAAAAATGCCTTTAGCGACGCATTAGGTGATGAAGAGGAAGCTATTGCCAACGCTAAACAGGCCACTGAAGCGGCAAATGGTTTCATGAATCTGGTAAGGCGCTACGTTGAGCAGAACTGGTCGCAGCCATCGGATACTCAACCGGGGATGCAGACAATGGTGCGCATACGCTTGTTACCCACGGGTGAGCTTATCAACGCAACAGTCATTAATAGTAGTGGCAATGCCAACTTTGATCGCTCTGCGATCCAGGCGGTGCAAAAAGCCGCGCCGTTCCGTGAGCTGAGCAAGCTACCCACAGCTGCGCAGCGTCAGTTCCGTGAGTTTAATCTTCGCTTTAACCCAGAGGATGTGCGCTGATGAAACGATTAGTGGCCCTGGCGGGTACATTGATGCTGTTAATGGTGAGTTGCCTGGCGCATGCCGATCTCACCATTGAAATAACCAAAGGAAATGATCAGGCAATGCCGATTGCGGTCGTGCCGTTCAAAACAGATGACCCGAGCGTACCCGAAGATGTTGCACAGGTAATCTCGGATGACCTGGAGCACAGCGGGCAGTTTGCCCCGCTAAGCCGTAGTAATCTGATTGCCCAGCCTGGCAGTGGCGAGCAGATCAACTACCGGGACTGGCGAATGGTGAAGTCCAATTACCTCGTGGTTGGCCACGTGCAACAGGAGGGAAATGGCTACCGTATCAGTTATGAGCTGCATGATGTCTACGGCGAAAAGCGCATGCTAGGCGAATACGTCGAAGGCAGTCGTGACCAGCTTCGTGCGCGGGCTCATTACATTGCCGATCAGATTTTTGAAAAGATCACCGGTATACGAGGCGCTTTTCAAACGCGTATTGCCTATGTAACGGCACGCGGCGTCGAAAACAATCAGCATTTTGCCCTTTACGTTGCCGATCAGGATGGTCACAACACGCAGCAAGTGCTGACCTCCAATCAGCCTATTCTCTCACCGGCATGGTCACCTGATGGTCAGAAACTCGCCTATGTGTCGTTCGAATCAGGGCGTCCCGCCATCTATGTACAGCAGCTCTCCAGCGGTAAGCGCGTCAAGCTGACCTCGTTCAAGGGCATTAACGGTGCTCCTGCCTGGTCGCCTGATGGACGCAAGATGGCTATGGCGCTATCCAAGGACGGTACGCCGGATATTTATGTGATGGATATTGCTTCGCGAAATTTGCAGCGCCTGACCAATAGCGCTTCAATTAATACCGAACCTGATTTCAGTCCTGACGGTCGTTCTATTCTGTTCACATCAGATCGCAGCGGACAGCCGCAGCTCTATCAAATGGATATTGGCGGGAATCAGCCAAAACGCCTAACGTTTACAGGGTCTTACAATGCCGGTGGGCACTATGCTCCCGATGGAAAGAGTGCCTATATGGTGACGAGAACCGATAAGGGATTCCAGATTGCACGACAGGATTTCGATACGGGACGAGTCACTGTTTTGACTGATACTCGTTGGGATGAAGCACCAGCCATTGCGCCGAATGGCACAATGGTGGTATATGCCACTCAGCAGGGAGCCCGTGGGGTTCTCGGTGCTGTCTCGGCGGATGGAAGGTCATCCTTCGTACTACCTTCGCCTGAAGGAAATGTACGAGAACCCTCCTGGTCGCCGTTTCTGAATTAAACGACTAGAATGATTTATTGTCATTCGCAATAAAAGAGCAAGGAGAGGATTATGCAATTCACCACTTACGCCAAGACTATGGCTGCTGCACTTTCGTTGGCGGTGGTTGCTGGTTGTTCCAGCGGCGGCGGTACACAAGATGGTAGCGATGCAAGTGGCATGAACAGCGGCAATGCTGGCGCTTCGTCACAGGGCATGAACTCTGGACGGGGTGCTAGCGGTCAGAACATGAATGCTCAGGTTCCTGATGTCCGCACTATTTACTTTGACTTCGACAAGGATACTATCCGCCCCGAATTCGAATCCGTACTCAACCAGCACGCTGCTTACCTGCAGGCTAATCCGGGCACCAACGTGGTTCTCGAAGGCCATGCTGATGAGCGCGGTACTCGTGAGTACAACCTAGCGCTTGGCGAGCGTCGCGCTAACTCTGTCAAACAGTACCTGACGATCCAAGGCGTTCCTGCGTCACAGATCGAAGTCGTCAGCTACGGTGAAGAGCGTCCGGCGGTTGAAGGCCATTCTGAGCAGGCTTACTCTCAGAACCGTCGTGTCGTCTTCGATTATTAATTATCGGAGTCGAGTATGAAACACAGTCTGAAAAGACTGTGCGGAGCGGGAGCCTTAGTGCTCCCGCTGTCCGTATGGGCCCAGTCGGACCAGGATTATTCCGCACAATCTAATTCTTTCTATAGTCAGGCATCAACCGGTGGTAGCGGCAGCCTGACTATTTTCAATCAGCTACAAAGCCAGCAGGATGCCATCAATCAGCTGCGTGGTCAGATCGAAGAACTGCAACATCAACTTGAAGAACAGAAGCAGCTGTCTCAGCAACGTTATCTGGATTTAGATGAGCGAATTTCCGGTAATAGCGGTGGTGGCAGTAGATCGTCTGATAGTGTCTCGGGTGATACGGCAGATGCTTCCAGTGATCCGATTAATGCAGCGGCAATGGGCGGTGGTACTGCAGCCGCGGAAGGTAGCGCTTCAAATTCAAGTTCTAATCCTAGTAGCGGTGATGCTCAGCAAGCTTACCAGTCTGCTTTTGAGCTGGTTCAGGCACGCCAATTCGATCAAGCTATCAGTGCTTTAGAGCAGTTCAATCAGGATTACCCAAACTCTAGCCTCAATGCTAACGCCTATTATTGGCTAGGCGAGCTTTACTCAGCCAAATCGCAACTTTCCGATTCCGCCCAGGCCTTCCAAACGGTCATCGATAAGTACCCAAGCAGCAGTAAAGTGGCGGATGCGCTTTATAAGCTTGGCTTGGTGAAAGCCCGGCAGGGACAAGGTAGCGCCAGCCAGACCTTGCTTAACCGTGTCATCAAGGAATATCCAGATAGCAGCGCAGCGACAATGGCGCAGGACTTTCTCAAGCGTACCAGCGGTTAATTTCTTATGCTTCTGGCGTCATAAAAACGGCAGGCATTCTGTTTTACGTACAGGATGTCATGCCGTCTTTTTATGTCTATTGAGTAATACGCTTTACCGATGGCTGAGTAATGCTTCGACCAGCGCTTCGGGGGTTTCAAACCATAACTCTGCAGGCCATTGGCGTGGGTCATCATCCCCGCGAAGATAACCATAATGCACTGCAACTGCAGTCATACCCGCAGCACGGGCCGCTTCTATATCCCGAAGGTGATCGCCTATATACCAGCAATCCTGCGGCAAAACGTTCAGGCGTTTGGCTGCTTCGATAAGTGGAGCGGGGTCGGGCTTCTTAACCGGCATGTCATCCGCACATAGCAGCACGTCAGGGGCCAGCCCTAGCGCAGCGATCAAGGGTTCTGCGTAGCGTCTTGGCTTGTTGGTTATGATGCCCCAAGGACGTTGATGCCGGGCATAGCCTTCGAGCACAGTGTCCAATCCTGTGAAAAGCGTACTTTCTTCGGCAACGGCACTGCCGTAGCTTTCCAGCAGATACTCGCGAGCAACCGCATGGTCGGGATGATCAGTGTCGTAACCGAGCGCCAGCTTGACCAATGCATTGCCACCATGGGACACCTCGGCGCGAATCTGTTCATAGGACAGCGGCTCCAGACCGTGTTTGCGGCGCAGTGCGTTGGTAGCCCGCGCCAGGTCAGGCGCGGTATCTACCAAGGTGCCATCCAGATCGAACAGTACAGCTTTAGGAAAGGTGCTCATTATTTGTTTCGCTGGCAGTGCATCAGATAATTAACGTCTACATCGTGTGGCGTGAGCTTGTAACGTTTCAACAGCGGGTTATACGTCATGCCGCTTACCTCCCGCATGGTCAGGTCACTTTTGCGGGCCCAGCGAGAAAGCTCGGCTGGACGGATAAAGCGCTGATAGTCATGCGTGCCTCGCGGCAGCATCTTCAGTACGTATTCTGCGCCGAGTATGGCGAGGAGATAGGCTTTGGGGTGACGGTTGATTGTTGAGAAAAAAACGTGTCCGCCTGGTTTTACCAGCTTTGTGCAGGCATGAACGACAGCTTCGGGATCGGGCACATGCTCAAGCATTTCCAGGCAGGTAACGATATCGAATTCACCGGCGTGCTCAAGCGCCATCTGCTCAGCGCTGATATTGCGATAGTCAACGTCAACGCCGCTTTCCTGTTGATGCAGGCGGGCTACTGCAAGCGGGGCTTCGCCAAGATCAATCCCGGTCACCTTGGCGCCGCGATGGGCCATGGCTTCACTAAGAATGCCGCCGCCACACCCAATATCGATGACCTTTTTGCCGGTAAGCCCTGCGCGGGCATCGATGAAATCTAACCGTAGCGGGTTGATGTCATGCAGCGGCTTGAATTCGCCTTCGCGGTCCCACCAACGACTGGATAGTGATTCGAACTTGGCTATTTCACCATGATCGACATTATTGAATATGGGAGTACTCATTGCGCCGCTTCCTTGTGAGACATCTTGTGATTCATTTGCGCTTGGCGTGATTTTGCGAGCGCCTTTAGCTCATCTTCGTCCTCATGCACGAAGCGGCCCTCATTGAGCAGTATACGTCCGCCGACCCATACATGACTTACCTGCCGGCTGTTAACGGCATAGACAATGGCTGAGGCAGGGTTATGCACGGGCAAGCTTTCAATGCTGTCGAGATCAATAGCAATCAGGTCGGCTTCGAACCCGGCTTTGATCTGACCGATGCGTTCCCCTAGGCCTAATGCCTTGGCGCCTTCGCGCGTGGACATTGCCAGTGTCGCCATGGCCGGCAAGGCTTCAGCATTGCCGCTTACCCCCTTGGCCAGCAGCGCGGCGGTACGCATCTCATCAAGCATATCAAGATCATTATTGCTGCAAGCGCCATCGGTGCCCAGTGCGACCGTGGTATTTTCCTCCAGGAGCTTGGCTACTGGGCAGAAACCACTGGCCAGTTTAAGGTTCGATTGTGGGCAGTGCACGATGTTGACACCGCTTTCCTTGATGATGGCAAAGTCCTCATCGTTGAGCTGAGTCATGTGTACGGCTTGAAAGGTGGGATCCAACAAGCCGGCATCGTAAAGGCGTCGCAGTGGGCGAATGCCGTTATGGGCAAGGGCTTGGTTGATTTCATCTGCGGTCTCATGGACATGCATCTGAATAGGTAGACCCAGTTGGTCACGTGCCTCGCGCAGCTGAGCCAAGCTATCATCCCCGACGGTATAAGGTGCATGGGGGCCAAAAGCGAAGCTCAAGCGCTTTTTATTACCGTGTTGCGAGACCAGAGCGCGAGTCTTTTCCAGACCATCTGCAAAATTCTTGGACCAAGGCGTTTCAAAGTCGATCAACGGAGTGCAGAGCTGGGCGCGAATACCCATCTGCTCGGCAAGCTCAGCAATTTTTTCAGGCGCAAAATACATATCCGAGAAAGTGGTTGTTCCCGTGCGCAGCATTTCAGCGATGGCCAAGCGTGTACCATCGGTCACCGTGTCGGTATTCATGAAGGCCGCTTCGGCTGGCCAGATGTGTTCTTTGAGCCAGGTCATTAGTGGCAAATCATCGGCATAGCCCCGTAACAGGGTCATACCGGCGTGATTATGCGCATTGACGAACCCGGGCAGGAGCGCATGATGCTCAAGACGTAGTGTCTTATGCGGCGTGACTCGCTGGCGTGCCTCTTCGACTGGCCAGATACCGATGATACGATCTTCGGCTATGGCAACACCCTGCCATTCGAGCTCGGTTACGTTGTCTATCATCGGCAATACCCAGCGGCATTCAATGAGTAGATCAGCAGGAGTGGCGGAAGAGGGTGGCATTTCAAGGCTCCTTTTATAAGATTGCACCTATTCTAGCGTGCTCATGACATCAGGTCAGGGCAGGGCGCTACAAACTGTATGTATTACAAGGAAAGTCATGACCGAATCAATGATCGTTCCCATTCGCTGGCAAGATGATGCAATTGAACTGCTTGATCAGCGAGCCCTGCCAGGAAAATATGAAACATTTTATGCCAGGGACGTAACGGATACCGTTGAGGCTATTCGATCGATGGTGGTAAGGGGGGCACCGGCCATTGGGATTACAGCAGCCTATGGCGTGGTATTGGCAGCTAAGTCGCTTGGTACATCCGCAGACTGGCAGCCCCGCTTGGACGAGGATGTCAAATTGCTGGCGACTTCACGACCCACAGCGGTAAATCTGTTCTGGGCCTTGGAGCGCATGAAAAATGTAATCACACGTCATATCTATGCGACGGTTGTACCTACAGAGGCGCTATTGGAAGAAGCACTGCGTATCCATCGTCAGGATCTGCAGGACAATCAGGCCATGGCGCGTCATGGTGCCCAGCTCATTGCCGAAACGGGAAATTGCGAAGTCATGACGCACTGCAATACCGGGGCGCTGGCTACCGGTGGCCATGGCACAGCATTAGGCGTGATTCGTACGGCATGGGGTGATGGCTTGATCAGCCATGTCCATGTTAACGAAACACGCCCTTGGCTTCAGGGCGCAAGGTTGACGGCATGGGAGCTTGAGCAGGAGAATATACCGTTATCTTTAAATATTGATTCCGCAGCGTCACTAATAATGAAACAAGGCAAAACCCAATGGTTAATTGTGGGAGCCGACAGAATTGCCGCCAATGGGGACGTCGCCAATAAAATTGGCACTTTCAGTCTAGCGGTTCAAGCGCGTTATCATGGCATCAAGGTCATGGTGGCAGCGCCTTTGAGCACATTCGATCTGACACTTGCTACCGGCGATGAAATTCCTATTGAAACTCGCGATGCAACAGAGCTTCGTCAATCGGGAGAGCGTCTGGTGACATCTGAAACCATCGATATATACAATCCTGTTTTCGATGTTACTCCGGCGGCGTTAATCGATGCCATCGTGACCGAGAAAGGCGTCATAAAAGCCCCAAGTGCAAAGAAAATTGCGATGATGTTTAATACCTTAGCGAATTGAAGCCTCTGTTAACATCAGGCTTACACTAAGTTATGGCATACTCGTCATAGCATGATTGATTCACACTCTTTGAAAAAAGGACAAAGGAATGATCCGTAAAGCCGTACTTCCCGTTGCTGGTTTTGGTACACGTTGCCTGCCGGCATCAAAGGCTATCCCCAAGGAGATGATCACGATCGTCGACAAGCCGGTAATTCAGTATGTGGTTCAAGAAGCTGTTGCTGCCGGTATCAAAGAAATTGTGCTGGTCACGCATTCGAGCAAATCGGCGATCGAAAATCACTTCGACAAGCATTTTGAGCTGGAAATGCAGCTTGAAGCCAAAGGCAAGACTGAGTTGCTTGAAGAGTTGCGCAATATCATCCCTGACGATGTATCTATCATCAGCATTCGCCAGCCTGAAGCGCTTGGTCTTGGCCACGCGGTACTCTGCGCGCGTCCGATCATTGGCGACAATGAGCCGTTTGCTGTATTGCTGCCTGACGTACTGGTCGATGGTGAAGGCCTTGCGCAAAATGATCTTGCGGGCATGATCAAAGCCTATGATGAGACTAACAGCGCACAGATCATGGTTGAAAATGTACCTCAGGACGTTGCTTACAAGTACGGTATCGTAGCTCTTGAAGGGGATACGCCTGCAGCTGGGCAGAGTGCCAAGATTACCGGTATGGTCGAGAAGCCGAAAAGTGGTGAAGAACCTTCTACACTGGCTGTAATTGGACGTTATCTGTTGCCGGGTCAAATATTTCCGATACTGGCTGAGACGACACCAGGGGCCGGCAATGAAATTCAGCTGACCGATGCTATCGATACGCTACGTAGCAAGCAGGACGTCTCTGCTTATCGTATGCAAGGCGATACATATGATTGTGGTCATCAGTTAGGTTATCTTGAAGCAACGCTCTCATTTGCTCGTCGTCATCCTAAGTACGGCGAAGGTTTTCGTGAGCTACTAAGTCGTTACAACAGCGAGGCATAACAGCATGCAGGTAGTCGTGCATGGAAGCGAGCTCAGTGCGGCTACCGCCGCCGCAGCATTATCGATGGTGGGCCATCGCGTTTATTGGTGGCCTCATCCTGAACAGCCATGGGATGTGCTGCGCGAAAGTGAATGGCTCAACCGTGAGGCGGGCCTGCGTGGGCAAATCGACTATAGCATCGAGAATGGTGCCCTTGTTTTATGCGATACGCATAAAACATTGCCATGCGCTGAAGTCTATTGGCTGGCCCTATCGGCCGATCAACGTGATGACGCCACCCAATGGGTAGCGAATGTTTTGGCCAAGGAAACCCACAATTTCGTTCTGGTCAATAACAGTACCTTTCCGATAGGACAAACTGAGCAGCTCGAACTCGGGCTGAAGAAAGAGCATCAGATAGCTGTTGCGCTGCCTGACATGCTTGAAGAAGGACGAGCGCTTTCCTCGTTCACTCGTCCGCAGCGTTGGCTGTTAGGCAGTGAAAACGAATGGGCAACGCGGCAAGTACGCGAATTATTGCGAGCGTTCAATCGGCGCGAGGACGTGTTTCAGCTGATGCCACGCCGGGCAGCCGAACTGACCCGTCTGGCAATTATCGGCATGTTGGCTACACGTATCAGCTATATGAATGAGTTGGCGAGCCTAGCCGACAGTCTGGATGTCGACGTCGAATTGGTACGTCAGGGGATGGGCGCTGATAGTCGTATCGGTTATGAATATCTTTATCCTGGCTGCGGATTCGGCGGGCCTAATTTCGCGCGTGATCTAATGCGACTGGCCAGCATTCAGTCAGAGAAAGGCCAGGAATCAGCTCTTCTTGAACAGGTGCTCGATTCGAATGAGCAAAACAAGGAGTCGCTGTTCCGCAAGCTCTGGCAGCACTATAAGGGTCAGTTGGACGGTTTGACCGTCGCGATATGGGGTGCAGCATTCAAACCAGGTACGGCTCGTATCGATCATGCTCCCGTTCTTACGCTTATTGAAGCGCTGTGGGCTCAAGGCGTCCATGTACGGGTGCATGATCCAGTAGCATTGCCCGTATTGGCTGAATATTATGGCGAGCATCCTTTGCTCTCTCTGGCCGATGATGCCTATGCGGCCTGCGACGGTGCTGATGCACTCATGCTGGTAACCGAATGGAAAGGATACTGGAACCCGGACTGGCGCCGTTTGTCGACCTTACTCAAGGCGTCACTGGTAATTGATGGGCGCAATATCTTCGATCCCCAATTCGTCGCGCAGCAGGGGTTTGTATATCGCGGAATAGGTCGCCGTGCCGACCCGACATAAGCACTGTCGTCATGACGAATGATGCAAGTACGATCAAAAGCCGCCAAAAGGCGGCTTTTGTTTGTCTTCGAAATAGATGGGAGCTGATCACTGAGCTCATGATGTGAGATTTTGAGCTGCAAACTCCCAGTTGACCAGTGGCCAGAAAGCCTGGATGTATTTGTAACGATTGCCTTGGTAGTCGAGATAATAAGCGTGTTCCCACATATCGAGTGCTAACAAGGGAATGAGCCCTTGCTTCAGAGGCGTATCACTAGCGGTTGTATTGATAATGGCAAGGGAGCCATCTTGCATTTTTACCAACCATGTCCAGCCTGACGAAAAGAGTGCCAGAGCGCTCTGTTCAAACGCGTCCTTGAAGGCGTCAATACTTCCCCAGCGTTCGTTGATAGCACGCCCTAATGCGTCGACGGAGTAGCCATTGCTCCATGGGGAAAGACAGTGCCAGAAGAAACTGTGATTCCATGCCTCCACGGCACAGGCCAGGCGCTCGCCTGTAGCACTCATGATCAAGGATTCCAGCGACTCACTGGCGTAAGGGGAACCTGCATTGATGGTATTGAGCCTCAACAAGTAGTTGCGGTGTTGATACTCATGGTGATGGTGCATCGTTTCCGCTGAAATATATGGTTCTAAAGCATCAAGGGCATAGGGGAGCGAAGGCAATTCGAACGCCACGGAATTCTCCTGTCAAAACGTGATATCACTCTGCTGGAAGAGTGGACTGTTTATTAAACCGATAAAAGGGCTGTAGCCGCTGGTCGCGGCGTTGTGTCACGTTTTAATATCAATGTCACAGAATCTGTGTTTTTCATGACCATGCATCATGGCATGACGATAAAGTCTGTCATGAAATATCTTGATTTACAGAGTGTTACCTATGGCAGACAGACCTGACGACAGTGGACACGATAAAGTAGGTATAGTACCGACCCATGAGGATGCGCTGTCGTTAACGCATCGGAGCTCTGTACCGCAACGTCGGCAACGCGTACGGATATGGCCACTTTATCTGCTTTGTTTGACATGTCTGGTGATATTGATAGTTGGCGGTAGTTTTTTTTGGCTGGAACGTCAGCATTGGCACCATGATACCGTTGTGTTGGAGGACCAGGTGGCTCGGCTAACAGCGCGACTTGGGGAAATCGAACATACCACTGATGGGACCAATGCATCGCTTAGTAAAGAACTGCAGCAGCTGAAAACTGCCGTTGCCGAGCAGGATAAAAGAGTGATCCGTTTGGACAACTCGGAGCAGATAGCACGGCTCGAGGCGAGCATCGTGCGGCTTGAGCAGGCGGGCGAAACGCGGCAGGATACCCTTGCTGCGCTACAGCAATCGCTGAATGCGCTAGACAGCATACTGGATCAGACGCGTAACGAGATGGAGGCAGGACTGACATCTTTGCACCAGTCGACCAGCGCGACTGAACAGAAGGTAGGTGATTTGGACAATCGTCTTGCCGTGCTTACTGAGCATATTGAAGCGCAAGACCATACTCTCAATGAGCTGCAAGAACTGCAGCGCAAAGGAATGCTGGCGGAAGAGCACATGGAGCAGCTAGGCAATCAATTGGCTCGGTTGCAGCAGCAGACCGAGTCATTGAAAAGCGAGGACGAGCAGATAAAGGCTCGCTTACAGCAATTACATAATAAGCAGCTTTCCTTGGCGGCCGAGCAGGAGATGCTCAATAGCCGGTTCAATGGTGCTTTAAAATAATGCGCAGCAAGACACTAAAGGCACAAGGGCGCTATTGATGCGGAAATCTCTGCTTGGTGCAACGTCGCTGGCGGCGATAATTGGGCTGTGTACAGCAACGCAAAATGCGTTTGCTGTTGATGCAAATGTGGATGGCATCGATGGGGCACCCGAGACCAACATCGAAGCCTATCTTGCCTCTCTAACCATCCCGGAAGGTGCCGAACTGGCAAGCTATGAACCTGAAGCGCTCAAGCGCACTCAGAATGCCCTCAAGGTATATGGCTATTACGAGCCGGAAATATACATTTCTTTTCCTGACCACGAGCACGTGAATATCACTGTAAAGCCGGGAGAGCAGGTTAAAATCAATAACCTTGTCGTCCGCATCCGTGGCGCTGCACGCGATGACAAGTTTTTTCAGCAAGCCTTGGATGAAAGTGCCTTGATGAAATCGCAAGGCGAGCCCCTGAACCATGCCGACTATGATGCGTTGAAGCAGCAGCTAAGCACGATCGCATTGGAACGAGGATATTTCGATGCACGTTATCTGACACATCGACTTGAAATCAGGCCGTGGGCCAATGCAGCCAATGTTGTTTTAATTTTTGACAGCGGCAAGCGTTATCGTTTTGGCGAGGTGTCATTTGAGGGGAGTCAGATCAAGGAGGAACGGTTGCGCAACATGCTGCCGTTCGAACCCGGTGACTATTATTCGGCCTCCGAGCTTAGTACGTATAACCAGCGCTTGAGCTCTACAGGATGGTTTAGAAGCGCTGCAGTGCGTCCTCAGATAGCCAGCAGCGATGAAGTTATCACGCCATCACCGGATGAAAACAGCAGTGAGACGGCAGCACCCGAGCCCATTGATACGACGGTGCCTATCACGGTGGAATTGATACCTGCTGATCGCCATAGGTTTGAGACGGGTATTGGTTATGCTACTGATGTAGGCACACGTGTGCAGTTTGGTTGGACAATGCCGTGGATTAATGAACGGGGCGATAGTCTGACCAACAGTATTTTTTATTCAGGCCCCGAAAAGCGCGCGAGTGGCCAGTATACGATTCCGTTGGATAATCCTCTGCGTGACAGTTACCAGATTCGCTATAACTTGGAGGATATCGATAATGAGGATACCGATAGCTTCGAGAGTTCGCTTACGTTTGCCCGCGAATGGAACTTCACGCACGGTTGGACGCAAAGCGTCTATCTGCGCGCCCAAAGAGAAGATTTTACCCAGGCTGACCAGGACGACATCGTTTTCCTGTTGGTGCCTGGGGCAAGCTGGTCTCATGTCAATGTCGATAATATCCGTTTCCCTATGCGCGGCGATCGAGAGGATCTGCTGGTTGAATTCTCCGATACCGCTTGGGGTTCTGATGCCCGCTTTGTACGTACTCGCCTGCAATCCCAATTGATTGGCAGCATTGGCGACAGCAACCGCTTTTTCACGAGGACGACAGTAGGAGCAACGGCAACCGATACTTTCGATAAGGTTCCGCCATCACTACGCTTTTTTGCCGGTGGTGATAATAGTATTCGCGGATATGATTACGAAAGCCTCTCTCCTGAAAACGAAGATGGCGATCTGCTGGGTGGTAAGCATTTGTTTACCGCTACAGCGGAGTATCAACGTCGCATAAAAGACGGTTGGTGGTTAGCCACGTTTGCCGATGGCGGCAACTCCTTTGATGACTGGTGGCCAGACGATATCAAAACCTCTGCAGGGTTGGGTGTTCGCTGGATTTCGCCCGTAGGCCCTATCAGTCTTGATATCGCTCACCCTTTTGATGATGAGGAGAACTCATGGCGTCTTCATTTCGCCATCGGACCCGAGTTCTGATGCTGCTGCCACGTTTCATCATCTGGGTCATGCTCTGGCTGATAGCGTTGATCATGATTGTGATGGGCGCGGCGTTATCGCCGTGGGGAACGGCATGGCTATTTGATCAGGCCGAGTCGCGTGGGCTATTAAGTGTAGGTAGCGTTGAAGGCGCGCCGCTTGATCACTTGGTGTTGACCGACCTGCATGTTGATATTGCGGCACTGACACTTGATGCCGATCGCTTCGAGCTCGCCTGGGCTGATGATTGTCTGCTCAAAGGCCGGCTGTGCATTGACCGTCTTGGCGGCAACGGCATAAGAGTGAACCTTAAAGATAGCGCCGAGAAGAGTGCTCCTGACGCGGACACGGATCAGGAAAATGGCCTGCCGCATATTGCTACGCCGATTCCCGTTGAAGTACGTGCCATTGAATTCTCCGATTTTGCACTGACACTGGCTGATGGCACTTATGCCGGCTGGACCTCCTTTACCAGTGGGCTGCGCTTTGAAGGCGATACGCTGACACTGGCCGATACGCATTGGCAGTCGCCTCGGGTTGCGCTTCCTGTTACATCGGAAAATGTCACGGCAGCTGACTTGCAGGCACCGGTAGATGTCGCGCTGGTAGCTGATGTAGCAGGTGTCGATGCTTCGGCCACTACTGCGGACAAGACGTCTGATGTGCTACAGGAGTTAAACACACGTCTGCTGGAAGAACAGACCTTCGATGTCAACCGTGACGTCGCCAATGAAGTCGTGTCAGGGCAGCCGGCAGTTAATGATATCACTGGTGATGCGACTGAAAATGTTGCTGATCAGAGCAGCCCCAATCCGCTGGCGGCGTTCAGTGAGAATGCCCAGGGAGATCGGTTAGATCTGCCGGATATCTCCCTGCCGATTAATGTCGATATTCCTTCATTCATTATCGACGACTTCCAGCTCTCTGGACCAACGCCCTATACGATCAACCGTTTTGAGCTGAGCCTTCATGGTCACGATAATCAGGTTGAGATTACGCGCATCTTTGCTGATACGCCGGATGCTACGGCCACGTTATCAGGGGCAGCCACGTTAGCTGATGAGTATCCGTTGCAGCTGGCCGTAAACGCGACGATGCATCGCGCGCCAGTTGATGGCGAAAAAGTGGCGCTGACCATTGAGGGCTCACTAGCTGATTTAACAATAGCAATGACGGCTCAAGGGCCGGTAGATGCTTCCCTTGATGCTTCCCTCGATGCGCTGGATCGCCAGCTGCCGTTTAATGCAGCGCTCAAGACCCCTTTATTGGGTTGGCCTTTGCAGGGAACTCCCGATTATCGGGTACGTGATTTTTCCCTGACCGCTGAAGGGAGCCTGGCGGGGTATCGCATTGATCTGGCAACACAGGCCAGCGGTGCACAGTTTGCTGATACGCGTATCACCCTGGCGGGTCAGGGCGACTTTCAACAGTTTGCCTGGCAACCGCTTAGGCTTGAAACAGCGCAAGGACGGCTGGAAAGTCAGGGCAGTGTACGTTGGGCACCTGCACTTGATGCGCACGTTTTATTAACCATGAGTGACTTGCGTTTGCAGGACTTTGTCCCTGATATCACCGGGCGGCTCAACGGCGAGGCGGCGCTCAACTTTCATCAGCAGGATCAAGCCTGGTCCCTTGAAGTACCCAACGTAGCAATCAATGGCACATTACAGCAGCGTCCGCTATCGCTCCAGGCCAAGCTCAACGGTAATAGCGAGATGCAGTGGCACATCGATACGCTCGATCTGCGCCAAGGGCGTAACCGGATAACGGCGCAGGGCGACGTCGCCAAGAAGCTCTCGCTGGATGCCAACATTCAGGCGCCTGCCTTGGGAACCATCTTGCCTGATCTAGGCGGAAGCCTGACAGGGCAGGTACGCCTGGCTGGAACGATGCAAAAGCCCCAGGGCCATATTGTGTTGGATGGCGAGGCGATTCGCTATGGAGAAAACCGCTTGGGCAGTTTATCACTACGTGCTGACGCAAGTGGGCTCAATGATCCTCAGTTCGATATTGAGGTGAATGCCCAGCATCTGGTGGCGGGAGGACAAAATCTGCGTGCGCTGGCGCTTACTCTTGAGGGACGCTTGAGCAGCCATCATCTGGCCTTGGCTATTGATAGTGCACAGGATATGCCGGTTACCGAGGCCAACTTGGCACTGGATGGAGGATTGAATCTTTCTACTCAGCGCTACAGTGGACAACTATCGCCGCTTAACGTGGAGACGGTTCAGGCAGGCACTATTGTCCTTGATGATCCGATGCGTTTTAACGTCAATCTGGCAAACTCATCGGCGACTATTGAGCCGTTCTGTTTGGTACGTCGTCAGGGCGGACGTTTGTGTGCCACGCAGGCCATAGCGGCAAGTGCTGACCAAGGTCACGCTCAGTTAAGTATTACTGATCTGCCCATGACGATTCTTAACGATTACTTGCCTGACCAATGGCATGTCACGACGGGGCAGACGGATGGCAATATTACTGCGCAGTGGTCACGAGGTGGTGCAAATTGGCAGGCTAACGGTCAAGTCAATAGTCAGCTTGAGGTCACTACAGTCGATGCTCAGGGACAAACGCTACAGCTACCTGCAACGTCCTTGGGACTGACATTCAGCGCTACACCTGCTCAGGCTAATGCTGATCTGGCGCTTGATCTTGATGGTGCAGGTAATATCAAGCTTAACGCAAGCGTTGACGATCCGATGGGTCAGCGCGGTTTAAACGGGCGGTTACGTGTTGATCATGTGAATTTTGCACCTTATCGGCGTCTGGTGAGTGATTTGTCTGAGCTGGAAGGCCAGATGAATGGCGATATTCGCCTTGATGGTGATCTCGAACAGCCACGGTTAAATGGTTCTTTAGTAATCGATGGGGTGAAAGCGAGCGGTGAGCAACTTCCCGTCATGCTTGATGATGCCCGTCTAGCCCTGGAATTTCAGGGAGCTGAAGGGACCCTGAACGGCTATCTGGCTTCAAACCAGGCACGCTGGCAGATAAAGGGGGAAGCTGGTTGGCCAACAACCGGTGATTGGCGGGCACACGCCGCGTTGAACGGCGGTAGATCACCGCTGGAAGTGATTTTGCCTGGCATGGGAAGGCTGCGTGTTGCCCCTCATCTGGATGTGGCCGCGACGCCTTCACGTCTGAATATTACGGGTAATGTGCGTATCCCTTGGGCGCGATTGGCGATTGATCAGATTCCGGCCTCCGCTGAAGCGCCTTCAAGTGATGAAGTTATTCTTACTCGTGAAGAAGCTGCTGAGCTTGACAAGAAGATCGAGCAGGCGAAGGAAGATTATCGTAATGGGAAACAGCCGCAATGGGCTGATATGCGTGCCCTTGAAGATGCCGGCATGGAGCTCAATGTTAATGTCGATATCATCGTGGGCAATGACGTTCAGCTAGAGGCTTACGGCTTGCAGTCTCAACTCGAGGGGCGTATGAACGTACGTCAGCAGGCCGGGTCACTGCAGTTGTTTGGTGATGTATCTCTGGTCAATGGGCGTTTTAGCGCATTCGGACAGAACCTCATCATTCAGGAAGGTAAAGTATCGTTCAATGGCCCGCCATCCATGCCTTATCTTCAATTCAGAGCGATCCGTAATCCGGATACGATTGAAGATGATGTTACTGCGGGGCTGCAAGTATCCGGTTCAGCGCAGAATCCACAAATTGAGGTGTTTTCCGATCCAGAGATGAATGACACGCGGGCGCTATCCTACCTGCTGCGTGGACGTGCGCCTGATTCGGAAAGCGAAGGGGGCAATGACAATGCTTTGACCTCCGCGCTGATTGGGTTATCACTATCGCGTAGCGGTCGGGCCGTAGGCCAGTTGGGTGAAAGCTTTGGCGTTGAGGACCTATCTCTGGATACTTCGGGGTCGGGCGATGAAAGTCAGGTAGTCGTCAGTGGCTATCTGTTTGAAAACTTGAAGGTCAGTTATGGGGTAGGGCTATTTTCTTCAATAGCTGAGCTGACGCTTCGCTATCGCCTTCTACAGAATCTTTATGTGCAGGCTGTTTCTGGTGCCAACCAGGCTGTCGATCTACTGTATACGTTCAGCTTGGGACGTAGTCACAGACCTAGACCTGCTCGAGAACAGCATCGCAGTAATGCGGAAGACAATTGATGTTCAAGGAGTTGATGACCATGTTAACGCGAGAAAAAGCACAGTTACCTACTGCTGAACAGGCGTTGCGCGGACGTGAAGCAGCGCCTGAAATCAGCGGGATTCATCATGTCAATGGCCGTTCTATCGTGCCTCCTTTTCCTGATCAGTATGAAGATATTGTGCTGGGGCTTGGTTGCTTCTGGGGAGCGGAACGGTTGTTCTGGCAACTTCCGGGTGTGTATACCACGGCGGCAGGATACGCAGGTGGTTATACGCCTAACCCGAGTTATGAAGAGGTCTGTACCGGCATGACCGGCCATGCCGAAGTAGTCCGTGTGGTCTTTGATCCGACTATCATCGGCTTGCCGGAGATACTCCAAGTATTCTGGGAGGCTCATGATCCGACACAAGGCATGCGACAGGGTAACGATCTCGGGACTCAGTATCGCTCAGCAATCTATATCACCACGAGTGCGCAGAGTGCCATTGTCGATAAGAGCCTTAATGAGTATGCCCGAGCGCTTGAGAAAGCGGGGCTTGGACACATCACTACAGAAGTAGATAGGCTCGATACCTTCTATTATGCCGAAGAATATCACCAGCAATATCTAAGCAAAAATCCCGCAGGCTATTGCGGTCTCAAGGGTACGGGTATCAGTTGTCCTGTCTGCTGATCATCGGCATTTCTTGTTACGTTTGTCTATAGGCGGTTATCCACGGCTCGATACCTGGACCATCGAGAGGCTAGACCAGGCGTCGAGCTGTGCGGATATGCGACGCGACAACCAAGAGCACAGTATCCCTCCTTTTCGTTCAATGAATCCCACATGACCACCATGCCGGGTTAACTCGACCCTGACGCAGGCTGAGGGGGATGGTAGCCGCTGGAACAGGTCTCGTGGGGCGAACGGATCATCTTGAGCATGCAAGATCAGGGTGGGTAATTCGATACGGTCAATCATTCTGCCTGCCGATGCTCGCTGGTAATAATCACTTGCCGACGTAAAGCCGTGCAGCGGTGCAGTCACTTCATTGTCATAAGCCCAGAAGGTATCAAGCTGGGCCACTTGCTTGGCGGTGAGCTTCAAGGGAAAGCCTTCCTGTGCCAGCTTAGTATGTAGCTTGCGTCTCAATGCATGAAGTAAATGACGTTGATAAACGCTTGCAAACCCGATGTTCAATGCATCTGCCGATGCGGCGAGATCCAGTGGTGCACTGATGGCGATTGCACCGGCTAGATCAAGGCCGTCTCCGCCCTGTTCGGCGACCAGCTTCAGCAGCATGTTGGCACCTAAGGATACCCCGGCAGCCACTTTCAGAGCGTAGGGATAGCGAACCGCGAGTTGCCCGAGAAACCAGTAGGCGTCTGCTGTATCTCCGCTGTGATAGGCACGATGCAAACGATTGGCAGCTTGCCCGCATCCCCGGAAGTGCATCAGAACGGCGCGCCATCCCTTTTTTGCAGCCATAGTGAGTAACATCCGCGCATAAGGGGAGTTAGCGGATCCTTCTAGACCGTGAAAAAGTATGAAAATCGGCGCTTTGGGATTGTTGGGGGCAGGCCGAGCCCAGCTCAGCTCGACAAAATCGCCGTCCGGCAGATTAAGTATTTCGGTATCACGGGGCAGGGATGGTTTCGGCAGAATACGCGGCAATAGCGTTTGTATATGACGATTGCTCAAGCCCTGTGGTGGTCTGTATTCGGTATTGAATAGTATGCGAGGCATAGCGGTAAGGCCGAATAAATAGTTCGACATATGATGCCGTCAGGTCAAGGTGCATTAGCGCCACCATATGTCGGCGTTACTGTTATAGCCCCGAAGCGGGGGGGCGGGTCAAGTTCTCATTCCCTTGCGGCATGATCACGATATTATCTTCAATACGTATGCCGCCATGTGCCTTAAGCGCGCTTATCGCCTGCCAATCAACATGGTGGCTGATTGTACTGTCATACATTGGAGCCAGGAGAGAATCGATAAAATAGCATCCCGGCTCGATAGTGATGACCATGCCAGGCGAAAGATGGCGCGTTAATCGTAAGGCAGGAGCATCGTTCGGCGGGGGCTTGATGGTTCCTGTGGCGTCCTGCTGAAAGCCGGCTACATCGTGTGTTTGCAGACCAAGAGAGTGCCCTAGTCCATGTGGACACAGGGCACGGGTAAGGCCTGAGGCAACGCAGGCCTCTATGGTCATTGCTTTGACCAGCCCCAGCTCTATGAGTAGCGCCGCCAATAAATCGTGCATGCGACGATGCAGCAGGATGAAGTCCATGCCAGCCTGCGCTTCGCTCACGAGACGTTGCTGATAGTGCTCTATGCCTTGCACCATCTCGCTAAAGAGTGGATGTGCCGACGGGCCGCACCATGTTCTGGTGATATCGGCGCTATAGCCTGCGAAACTGCATCCCGCATCAACCAGTAAGCTGTAACGTATCTTTGGTGGGACGTCGTCATAATGCTGGTAATGTAAAACACCGGCATGATCATTACAGGCGATAATGCCAGGGTAAGGCGCATCGGTTTCACTCTGGCGGCTTGCTTTCAGGTAGGCAATGAATATCAAGCTCCGCTTCGCCAGCGCTGAAGGTGCCACGTGCTGCATGATGTCCCTTTGCTGCCAGCGCATTGGCACGATGAATACATGCCACTTCATAGTCGCTTTTAAACATGCGCTGTTCATCAAGTTCTGCCCGCAACATGGATGGATTGAGCGTGCCCTTGAGATTAACTGCGTCTTCTCCAGAGAGATCCCCCATGATTGCGAAATGCCCAACAGGAAGTTCAGGCAGTCGATGATCCCCCATGCAAATAATGTCGAAGTGTTGAACCCAGGCGGCTTCAGGCAGTTTGATCGGTAGATGCCAGTAAGCTATAGGCTATACCGGGTAACGGTACCCAGTGAAGGAAATGAGCGTAACTCTTGAACGAACGAGGCTGATCATCAGCGAAATGAAACGTTGGGTGACCGCTATATAGCAGTACGCCATCGTATTTTTGTTCGGTGAGGAGATCGGTATAGACATGTTGCAGCCGATCAAGGTGGTCTTCATGCAGGGGTGTGAGTTCTTCCATGGCTATTCTCAAGTAGGCGCTGCCAAAGGACGAGTAATTGAGGGTGCCGGGGCATCTCCGAACGATAGAGACGAAGGTGTAAAGGAAGTGCCCAGCGCTCATCTCCCGCGAGTGCAAGTGTTCCGTCATCCAGACCAGGGCGCACGACGCGCGCTGGCAGCCAGCCTATGCCATATCCTTGTGAGACTAACTCCTTGACGTTGGCCGCGTGGGAATTCTCATTTACCGCTTTTAAATGGGCAGGTTCAGGCATTTCAGTCAGATGCGTTTCCAGTGCCGCTGCTATGATTGAGCGGGAATGAAAGGCGATAAAGGGCAGGGGCGCTGAAGCCGTCCCGGGTAAGCGGTAACGAGGTTGACCTTTATCATCTGTCGAGGAAACCGGAAGAAAATATTCATCATCGATAATAATGAAGGGATAGCCTGATAGGTTGATGCCCAGAGGAATGGCTCGCCGTGGCCAGTAACACAATGCAAGATCGCATTCGCCGCGATCCAACGCTTGGAAGTAATCTCCTGCTAGCCAGTTAGTTGAACGTAAGTAAGGAAGCATCGAGGTAGTCAGTTGATAGTTCTGCAGCCATTGCGGGACGAAATGCAGTAACAGGCTCTGCGGCGCAGCAAGCGTTACCGGCCTGGTGTTGTCAGCCGATAGCGCTGAAATTCTGGATTTGGTTAACCGAACCTGCTCGAGTATTCGTTCGCTCATGATCAGAAATTCTTCTCCCGCTGCCGTCAGCGCAAGTGGAGAAGTGTCGCGCTTGATAAGCTGCTGCCCCATTTGTTCTTCCATAAGGCGAATACGTCTACTAAATGTCGGCTGTGAAACATTCTGATACTGAGCCGCACGCGAGAAATGGCGAATACGTGCCAATGCCACGAAGTCTTCCAACCAGCGTATTTCCATGGCTTAAATATATCTTATCGTAGATGGATAAAGGTGCCCGGATAAGACGGGCAGCAAAGCATGGAGCTAATGAATGGTTATCAGAAGTGAGTCGATAATCGATCCGTTAAACCTGCCATGGCCGGGCGAATGCCCGACCACAAGTATTACGGGATCATGTCTCGTCCGTTGAAGGCTCACTAATACGATATAGCTGAGGTACTTGGTCGAGCCCTGTCGTTGTGCACTCCAAATCAGTAATTAAACCGTTGCTAAGACTGTAACACCAGCCGTGAACAGAGAGTTGCTGGCCACGTAGCCATGCACGCTGAACGATCTTGGTACGACATAGATTGGCTAGTTGAGCGCGAACATTAAGTTCGCACATGCGATCAACTTGCTCATCAAGCGGTAGTTCCTGCAACCAATGCCTATGCCTGTTGTACAAATCACGTACGCTATGCAGCCAATAATCGACGATGCCGCTATCACCACCTGAAAGCGCGGCACGGATGCCGCCGCATCCATAATGGCCAACGATCATGATGTGTTTCACCTTGAGCACATCCACCGCGTACTGAATGACTGAAAGGGCATTCATGTCGTTGTGTTGCACGATGTTGGCAACGTTGCGATGAACAAAGACTTCGCCAGGGGGTAAATCAATAATTTGGTTAGCAGGCACGCGGCTATCGGAACAGCCTATCCAGAGATAATCCGGATTTTGCTGATTGGATAAACGAGCAAAGAAATCAGGGTCACGTGCTTGCACACCCTCTGACCAGCTCTGATTCTGCTCCAGCAGCTTTCCGATATTGCCCTTATCGCTATTACACATGGTTTGGGTTGTCTCGGTGAGTTTCTTTCAAATCTTTTTACGTGAGTATCTATTTACATACCAGCCTTCCTGCCTTGAAACCACAGTGAAGGAGAAAGGCCTCACTGATAAGATACCTGCATTTTCACTTGGTCTCATTCACGAATTTAACAGGAGCGTCACGTGGCGGATTATGATTTTGACCTCTTCGTCATCGGAGCTGGGTCAGGTGGGGTACGCGCAGGTCGTATGGCAGCTAGCCATGGCGCACGTGTAGGCATGGCCGAGGACCGCTATCTAGGCGGTACTTGCGTCAATGTAGGCTGCGTTCCCAAGAAGCTCTATTCCTATGCTGCCCATTTTCACGAATGCTTTACAGAGAGTGCCGGGTTCGGTTGGCAGTTGGGCCAGGCGCCGACCTTTAGTTGGTCAACGCTGCGTGATAACAAGAAAGCAGAAATTGAACGGCTCAATGGGATCTACAGACGTTTGCTCGAGAACGCGAATGTCACGTTATTTAATGGACGTGCACGTATTGTCGATGCCCAGCATGTTGAAGTTGCCGGTAAGCGATACAGCGCCGCTAAAATCCTGCTTGCTACGGGAGGGTGGCCTTGGATACCGGATATTCCGGGCAAGGAGCATTTTCTTGACTCCAATGCCATCTTCGATCTTGAGCGCTTCCCAAAACGCTTCCTGGTGCTTGGGGGCGGATATATCGCTGTAGAATTTGCCAGTATATTCAATGGGTTAGGCGCTGATTCTCATCTGGTGTATCGGGGTTCTCTATTTTTGCGGGGATTCGATCGCGAAGTACGAGAGTTCACGCATGATGAAATGCTGAAAAAGGGCGTAAACCTGCATTTCGAGACGACTATCGAGCGCATTGAAAAACAGGGTGAGGTTTACCACGTACATCTCTCTAACGGTGAACAACTTGAAGTCGATGCCGTGATGGCAGCGACAGGACGCAGACCGAATCTTGATAATGTGGGGCTTGAGAACGTTTCAGTCGAACAGGAAATCAACGGCAAGATTCGTATTGATGACCGTTACCAGACAACAACACCTTCAATCTTAGCGTTGGGCGACCTGATCGATGGCCCTGAACTAACGCCTGTAGCGTTGGCCGAGGCGATGCGGCTGGTCGATTGCCACTTTGGTAAAGGAGAGGCGGCGCCCATAGATTATGAGACAGTGGCCACCGCAGTTTTTTGCCATCCTAATATTGGCACAGTGGGTCTAAGTGAAGAGATGGCGCGTAAGCGATTCGAGAGGATACGTGTTTATAGCACTACCTTTCGGCCCATGAAGCATACGCTTTCCGGATCAGAGGAGCGTAGCATGATGAAATTGATAGTAGATGATGCCTCGGACCGGGTCGTCGGTGCCCATATGGTTGGAGAGGATGCCGGTGAGCTTATTCAGGGCATAGCGATTGCCATACGGGCTCAACTGACCAAAGCTGATTTTGATGCAACTATTGGCATTCATCCCACAAGTGCCGAAGAGTTCGTTACGATGAGAGAGATCACGCGGCATTGATTCTTTGAACTTTCTTTATACCGTTATCTAGAATAAAAAAATACTAAAACAAAAGCCGCTAAGGCGGCTTTTGTTGTCTATAGTTCTTAAAAAGAACTCTATAGACGTTTATAACGCCTCAAGATAAGTAATTATTATGATTAAAGCCAGTTGTAATAAAAACTGGTTTGATTGTTCGATAACTAGTTGTTATGGTTACAACTTAATTCGCTACAGCGAAAATTATCATGACCACGACAAACCAGAATTTCACATCAACAACAGACATGACATATCCACCAGCCACAGCCGAATCCATCATAGAAGGCGAAACACCCATTTTTATTCGCCCCCCCAATACGGATGATGGTTGGGGAATTTATGAATTGGTCAAAGCATGTCCTCCCCTCGATGTAAATTCAGCATATGCCTATCTTTTACTCGCCACCCAGTTTCGTGATCGCTGCGCGGTAGCGACTGATATTGAGGGTGAAATTGTCGGTTTCGTATCAGGCTATGTAAAAGCCAATTCTCCTGATACTTATTTCTTGTGGCAGGTGGCAGTGGGCAAAAAAGCTCGTGGCACGGGGCTTTCTCGTCGACTGGTCGAAGCTGTCTTGAAAAGGCCTCATCAAGCTGATGTACGCCATTTGGAAACAACGATCACGCCAGATAATGAAGCGTCCTGGGGGCTTTTCAAACGATTGGCTGAACGCTGGAAAGCGCCACTCAACAGCCGCGAATATTTTTCCGAGGAACAGCTAGGTGGTGAACATGATCCCGAGAATCTTGTTCGCATTGGGCCGTTCGATCCGACACAAATTTAATCAGGGATGACTAACACTATGGCAAACGAATTTTTTGAACGCATCGAATCTGATGTACGTACCTATTCACGTTCTTTTCCCATAGTCTTCAATCAGGCTCGTGGTGCAACGTTGTGGTCGGAAGACGGCAAGGAGTATATCGACTTTCTTGCGGGTGCCGGCACGCTGAACTATGGCCACAATAATCCGCTTCTCAAGGAAGCGCTTGTTGACTACATATCACGTGACGGCATCGTACACGGCCTCGATTTCTGGACCAGTGCCAAACAGGATTTTTATCAAACGCTTGAAGATGTGATCCTCAAACCGCGTGGATTGGATTACAAGATTCAATTGCCCGGGCCGACAGGAACAAATGCTGTCGAAGCTGCTATTCGTTTGGCACGTAAGATTACTGGTCGTCCCAACATCATGTCGTTTACCAATGGATTTCACGGTGTAACGATGGGCGCACTGGCAACGACCGGGAATGCAAAGTTCCGTGAGGCTCTGGGCGTGCCGGCTATCGGTGCACAGTTCATGCCGTACGATGGTTACTTAGGCGAAGGCGTCGATACACTCGATTATGTCGAGAAAGCACTTGATGATAAATCAAGTGGTCTTGATCGTCCGGCAGCGGCCATTGTCGAAATGGTACAAGGCGAGGGCGGTATCAATGCAGCCTCAGTTGAATGGATCAAACGTCTGGCAGACATCTGTAAAAAACGTGACATCCTGCTGATCATCGATGATATCCAGGCAGGCTGCGGACGTACCGGCAAGTTTTTCAGCTTTGAACATGCGGGTATCAAGCCAGACATTGTTACCAACTCTAAGTCGCTTTCCGGTTACGGTTTGCCATTTGCCATGGTGCTTATGCGCCGCGATCTCGATAAGTGGACTGCGGGTCAATACAACGGCACATTCCGTGGTCATAACCTGGCGATGGTGACTGCTGCAGAAACTCTTCGCCAGTTCTGGCGCGATGATACGTTCGAGCGTGAGGTTCAACGCAAGGGCGACGTGGTCAAGGATCGATTCGAAAAACTTGCTCGTATGCTTACCGAAGCGGGTCATCCAGCCAGCGAACGTGGCCGTGGTCTGATGCGTGGTATTGATGTTAAAAGTGGTGAGCTTGCAGGCCAGATCACGCATGGTGCATTCGAACGTGGCTTGGTGATTGAAACGAGTGGGCAGGCAGGTCAAGTGGTTAAGTGCCTCTGTTCATTGACCATTACAGACGATGAACTGGCAAAAGGTCTCGATATACTCGAAGACAGTGTCCAAAGCGTTATCAATAAATAAGCTTAATTTTTCCTCAACAATACCGGTCCAACGTGACCGGTATTGTTAATAGTCTTACCGATCAACAAAGAAAAGGGATACCCAATATGATCGTGCGTAACCTTGAAGAATGTCGCAAATCAGAGCGCTATGTTGAAGCCGAGAACGGTAATTGGGACAGTACGCGTTTAGTTCTTTCTAATGACAACGTTGGCTTTTCCTTCAATATCACGCGCATTCATCCAGGTACGGAAACACATATTCACTATAAGCATCATTTTGAAGCAGTATTTTGCTATGAAGGCGAGGGTGAAGTAGAAACCATTGCTGATGGCAAAATACACACTATCAAAGCGGGTGATATGTACTTGCTCAACGAGCACGACGAGCATTGGTTACGGGGCAAGGAAAAAGGCATGACGGTAGCGTGTGTCTTCAATCCGGCATTGAGTGGCCGTGAAGTGCACCGCGAAGATGGTTCTTATGAATTGGCAGATGAGTTGGAAGTGCGTCATAAGGACGGTTCTTACGAACTCACAGATGAATAATTGTCTAGCTTTGGTTTTACCTAGAGGCCGCCGAAAAGAGCGGCCTTTTTTGTTTATGCAAATTACCTCATACGTCTGAGTCAGTGCCTTCGAGAAGAAACTTGTACCTTTCTTCCACGGTGCGCAGGTCTCCTGATACAGATGTATTTTGCGCGCTGGGTTGAGATCCTTCCGTTGAGGTCTGTTTGTTGCTGGAAGAAGGCTGCGCCTCAGGCTGGGACTCTTCTGCGGAGGTTTGCTCACTTGAAGAGGACTGCGCCTCAGGCTGGGATTCTTCTGCGGAGGTTTGCTCACTTGAAGAGGACTGCGCCTCAGGCTGGGATTCTTCTGCGGAGGTTTGATCACTCGAAGTAGATTGCGCCTCTGGCTGGAGCTCTTCCGTAGTGGTTTGCTTAGTCAGTGCTGTTTGAGTATCAGAAGATGATTGCTTGTTCGGAGTGGCTTGGCGTTCTTCGGGGGACCCGGTACTAGGGATATTGCTTGTCCCTGCTTGAGCGCTTTTACGAGAGTAAACAATCTTGCGAGTGCCGTTCTCACAGGAACCAACAATCTGCCCACCAGCCTCGTTCGCTTCTGCATTAGGCAGGGCATCAAGTTGAAACTGTGATGTAGGGACACCATTGGCTTCTATTTTCTGGGCGATCTGCGCCATTACATCTTCACATGAGGCTGCTGCCGTTAACGGAAAATAGCCCAAGGCAAGCACACTAGAATACAGAAATACGTTCTTCATGATGACACGCTCCTTGCAGTCATAAATGATCCTTCTTTTCCAAAATAGCATTTATTGAGATCAGAGTTTTACTGGAATTGTGTTCGCTACTGTACCGGCCTGGATTTACCGGATTATATTTTGTGCCGAGAGTTCAATAATCGCACATTAGGCTTTTATATAATTGCTTTCGATTCTGTCTACTTGTTACATGCCTGTTGGAATAGATGCGCGTAAGACCAGATGACTGAAAGTAGAGCTATCTACCATTCCCGACAGCGTTATCATTCAAGGCAAAGAATAATGGATACAAGCAAGGCGAATTTTATCGATGCTCTGGTCGCACTGCTTGGCGCGAATGCGATTCTCCAACCTCCAGAGGACTTTGCCCGTTATACCCAGGATTGGGCAGGTCATCGGCTTGGCGAACCTTTAGCAGTAGCGCGGCCCAAAACGACTGAAGAGGTCGCTGCTGTCGTTCGTTTATGCCGAGAAAATGGTGTCCGAATGGTGCCACAGGGCGGCCATACGGGGCTTGTGGGCGGCGCACTTCCTGATAAAGATAACAATGAGATTGTTATTAGTCTTGAACGCATGAACCGTGTGCATAGTATCGACCCGGTCGGGTTTACCATGGTCGTTGACGGCGGTTGTGTGCTGGAAGAAATCAAACGTATTGCTGAAGAACAGGAATGCTTCTTCCCGCTCTCGTTGGGCGCACAAGGGAGCTGTCAGATTGGCGGCAATATTGCCACCAATGCCGGCGGCCTTAATGTGCTGCGCTACGGAATGATGCGTGAACTCGTGCTCGGGCTTGAAGTGGTGCTACCTGATGGACGCATCTGGAACGGCATGACAGCGCTGCGCAAGGATAACCGTGCTTATAATCTCAAGCAGTTATTCATCGGCAGTGAAGGGACCCTCGGCATCGTCACTGCAGCCGTATTAAAGCTTTTTCCCAAGCCGGAGCAGACACAGACAGCATTGCTGGCGATACCTTCAGTGGCAGCGGCTATGCAGCTTTATACGCTGGCACGCCGCAGCTGTAGTGATCTGCTGTCGGCCTTTGAATTGATCCCGCGCAAATGTATGGAACTGGCTTTTGAGGCTGCTCCTCAGCTGACTGACCCGTTGGATGTCGCTTATCCGTATTATGTCTTAATGGAAACAGCGGCCACTGGGCCTGTTGATCTGGCTCAAATGATGGAGAATTTTGTGGAGCAGGGCATGACGGCTGAGCTGATACTCGATGGCGTTCTTGCCGCGAGTAGTGCACAAGCACTCCAGTTATGGTTTATCCGCGAGAGTATGCTGGAAGGGCAGCGTATGCGTGGCGAGCATCTCCGCACCGATGTATCCGTACCGATCTCAGCACTAGCCGATTTTGTCGATGAGGCGACGACTGTGGTTACGCATTATTCCCCTGAATCGACCGTCATTCCCTATGGGCACGTCGGAGATGGCAATCTCCATTTCAATATATTGCCGCCGCCAGGCATGGCCGCGGAACAGGCCGTAACGGTGTTGCATGAACTCGAAGAGCTTATCTTTGACGTGCTTGATCGCTTCAACGGCAGTATTAGCGCGGAGCATGGTATCGGCCGTATCAAGCAACAGGCTTACCTGAAACGGGCTTCCGAGGCTGAGCGGGAACTATTGGTGAGTATTAAACGCGCGTTTGATCCTGATTGCTTGATGAGTGCTGATCGCGTCCTGCCCGCCAGCATGATCAAGTCATCCATGAATAAGTAATCTGATATTCGCTTTTTCACATCAGCAGACGGCTGTTATCATGCTGTATGGATAAACAGCATTGGTGTTTCTGAGTGATAAACGGCACGCTCGATGATCCTTTCTATTACCTTGTCAATTTCTGCAATGTTCTGCGCTGGGTCCGGGCACGTTACAGTGATTTATTGAGCGCTCCGGAACAGGATTTCATTGAGTGTTTTTTATCTCTTCCTCAGGCCTCGCAAGCGTTGCTGGTCAGAATGATCATGCGCAAGGGGATAGTGTTCCGCGCCAGCAAACTGACGTATGAAGAGATCGGACTAGCTGAACAAGCCATAGTGCCTTTGCAGCAGCATGGTTGGGTCGACCTTGAACCGACACTGACACTTGAACAACTCTTTGGATTGCTGACAAAAAAAGAGATCACAGCGAATTTCAAGCAATACTTGCCCAAGGCGACTATATCCAAGAGGGAGATGCTGGAAAAGGTGCGTGAGGCATTGCAAGAAGAGAGCTCTGAAGAGGTCAGATGCTTCAAGGGCTGGTGCGAAGACGCTGATGAGTGCCTCTACGCGCTGACCATCATGGGCATGTGCGATCGATTCAGACTAATGCTCTTCGGCAACTTGCGTCAGGACTGGTCGGAATTCGTACTCGCTGAGTTAGGTGTCTACCGTTATGAGACGGTCGAATTTTCCATGTCATCACGTGCTTTTCGGACGCGCGACGATATTGACCTCTATTTGCATATCCATGACTGTCGTGAGCGATTCGAACAGGGCGAATCTGCAGTCACCATTTTAGAAGCCTTGCCAGGCCCAATAACAACTAATAGCTGGCTTGAATCTCGCCGAGCCAAACTGCTTTATCAACTAGCGCAGCACCATGAGCGAATGAACGAGCCTGCAACGGCGGTAACGCTCTATAAGGCATGTGCCTATCCCGGTGCGCGTGTCCGGCGGCTGCGTGTGCTGGAGCGCAGCGGGCAATATGATGAGGCGTTCGATGTGGCCCAAGACGCTGAAGCCACACCGGAAAGCGAAGCTGAAAAGCAGCATGTGCAGCGCATATTGCCGCGCTTACGACGTAAGCTCGGGCTACCTCAGTTGCCTAAGCAGGGCAGCATTGCGTTTGAGCGTATGACGCTTAAATTGCCTAAACCCGCGGGGGAAAGCGTTGAAGCCGCCGTGCGTGACCATCTCAGCAAGAAAGAAGGCCCGGTGCATTATGTCGAGAACACGCTGCTCAATGCGCTATTTGGTCTGTTGTGCTGGGATACGATTTTCGCAGCGGTGCCAGGCGCTTTTTTTCATCCTTTTCACGTCGGGCCGGCAGATCTGTTACGAGCCGATTTTTATCATAAACGGGCAGCATTATTTGAGGCCTGCCTGTCTCAACTCGACTCGGCAGCGTACCAAACCACGATATGGAACAACTTCGCTGCCAAGCAGGGGATTCAATCGCCTTTTATTTACTGGGAAGCCATAAGTGAGGCCTTGCTGGATCAGGCGCTGACATGCCTGCCAGCTAAACATCTTAAGCAATGGTTTGAGCGCATGCTCATTGATCTCAAGGCTAATCGCGCAGGCTTTCCCGATTTAATCCAGTTCTGGCCGAATGAGCGTCGGTACAAAATGATCGAAGTGAAAGGGCCAGGCGACCGGCTACAGGATAATCAACTGCGCTGGCTTGAGTTTTGTACACAGCACGACATGCCTGTAGCGGTGTGTTATGTGCAATGGGCGACGTCACCTTACGAGGCGTCTGAGGCGTGAAGTATCGCGTTGCGGTTCGGGCACTATGTGAATTTACAGCCAAAGCAGGCGACTTGGACCTGTGTTTCACGCCTTCTCCGTCGGCACAAGAAGGTATAGCAGGGCACGGACTGGTCGCCTCAAGACGCCATGCAGATTATCAGACTGAAATCACGCTTGAAGGCGCATATCAGCACCTTGTGGTGCGTGGACGAGCCGATGGGTATGACCCTGTATTGAATCAGCTGGAAGAGGTAAAGACCTATCGCGGTGACCTGAACCTTATGCCGGAAAACCATCGGCAACTTCATTGGGCCCAGGCCAAGATTTACGGCTGGCTACTTTGTTGCAAGCTTGAATTGCCTGAAGTCAGGCTGGCTCTTGTGTATTTCAATATCGTCACCCAGCAGGAAACCGTAATAAGCGAGGTGTTTTCACCAAACTTGCTTGAACAGTTTTTTGAACATAAGTGCAGTTTCTTTCTCGGCTGGGCAGAGCAGGAGCTAGCTCATCAGTCGGCACGTAATCAAGCGCTGCGAGAATTGCGCTTTCCATTTGGCGAATTCCGTGTCGGTCAGCGTCAATTGGCTGAGGCTGCATATAAAGCCGTAAGTACCGGGCGTTGCCTTATGCTCCAGGCGCCGACAGGCATCGGCAAGACAATGGGAACACTATTCCCACTGCTTAAAGCATTTCCTTCCCAGCAGCTCGATAAACTTTTCTTTCTTGCCGCGAAAACACCTGGGCGACGTTTGGCGCTCGATGCGCTGAAGCAATTATTGTCCAATGCCCACGCGGAGCATGAACCATCTTTGCCGCTGCGCGTACTTGAACTCACCGCACGCGACAAAGCGTGCGAACACCCTGACAGGGCATGCCATGGTGATTCCTGCCCGCTGGCACAGGGGTTCTATGATCGTTTGCCAGCGGCTCGGGAGGCAGCTCTTGAATGCCGTATGCTTGATCACCATGCACTGCGTACTGTAGCGCTAGAGCACAACGTTTGCCCCTATTACTTGAGTCAGGAAATGACACGCTGGAGCGACGTTATCGTCGGTGATTACAACTATTATTTCGATGTCAGCGCGATGCTCTATGCCATGACCAGAATCAATCAGTGGCGTGTCAGCGTACTGGTCGATGAAGCCCATAACATGATTGAGCGTGGGCGAAAGATGTATACCGCCGAGTTGGATCAGGTGGGATTTAACTACCTGCGTCGCATAGCGCCTTCAGCCCTCAAGAAGCCGCTGGACCGCCTTAGTCGCCAATGGAATATGCTCAACAAGGAGCAGGCGTCCAGTTACGGCGCTTATGACGAGGCTCCGGCCAAGTTTCTGCTAGTGCTACAGCATACTGCTTCAGCAATTACCGATTATCTCACGGAACATCCCATCGGCATCGATAGCATATTACAACGCTTTTATTTTGATGCGCTGCGCTTTGGACAAATTGCAGAACTTTTTGATGCTAATTTTCTATTCGATATCACGAAATCCGAAGGAAACGAAGATAAGAAGAGGAAAGGGCAAAGCACATCCATGCTGTGTCTACGAAATGTGGTTCCCGCGCCCTTCATGAAATTAAAATTCGAAGCCTCACGTGCAACAGTGTTGTTCTCGGCAACATTGAGCCCCGGTCATTTCTACAAGAACTTGCTGGGATTACCTGATGGCACGCCGTGGATAGAAGTCGATACACCGTTCAGCCATGAGCAGCTTGAGGTTCATGTCAATCGGCAGATATCGACGCGTTTTCAGCATCGTAGGGCATCGCTTGAACCCATTGCGGCATTGGTTGCCCGCCAATACGAAAAGTCGCCGGGCAATTATCTAACATTTTTCAGCAGTTTTGATTATCTCCAGCAAGTAGTGGAAGTGTTCAGCGCGCGGTATCCAGATATTTCGATCTGGATACAAGAACGGCACATGGATGAGCATGCGCGACAAGCCTTTCTCGATCAGTTCACATCTGATGGCCGTGGCGTCGCCTTCGCTGTACTGGGCGGAGCCTTCGGAGAGGGAGTAGATTTACCGGGGAAGCGCCTTGTAGGTGCTTTTATCGCCACGCTGGGATTACCGCAAATGAATGCTGTCAATGAACAGATCAAAAAGCGGATGCAATCACTGTTTGGCGATGGCTATCGCTACACTTATCTCTATCCCGGTATGCAGAAGGTTGTTCAAGCAGCGGGGAGGGTGATTCGTACTCAACAGGATAAAGGCGCTGTCTTTCTTATTGACGACCGGTTTACGCATGCCGAGATTCAGTACCTGTTACCCAAATGGTGGAATATCAGGCGAGAGTGAACCCTTAAGCATCGACGTAGACTTTGCTCTACCTTTTATTGGGTGATCAATGAGACTCGATGCAGTCGTTATTTGGGAGTAATGCAACATGACATCAGGGATGAATCGTTTCACCGCTCAGGTCGTTATTGTAACCGGGTCAGGCTCAGGTATCGGTAAGGCAACGGCTAAACGCTTCGATAGCGAAGGCGCTCATGTCGTTTTAGTCGGACGTACGCAGGAAAAGCTCGAAGAAGTAGCACGGGAATTATCCGATCGCACCTTCGTGAGGCCTACGGATGTCTCGAATCTAGAAGATGTTGAGGCGTTAGTTAAGGACGTTGTCGAAAAATTCGGGCGTTTAGACGTTCTGGTTAATAATGCAGGTACTGCAGCTTCGGGCAAAGTCACTGAGGCAAGCGTTGAAGATTGGCAGAAAGTGATGTCGATCGACCTGGACGGTGTTTTTTATTGCTGCCGTGCGGCAATTCCACAATTGATCAAGCAACAGGGTTCCATTATCAATGTGTCTTCAGTGTCCGGTCTGGGCGGTGACTGGGGCATGAGCTTTTATAATGCAGCCAAGGGCGCGGTTACTAACTTTACTCGTGCGCTGGCCATGGATCATGGCACCGATGGTATTCGCATCAATGCCGTTTGCCCAACGTTGACCTGGAGTGAGCTGACCAAGGATATGGCAGATGACGAGTCGCTCATGAGCGCGTTTAAAGAGCGTATTCCGATAGGACGGGCGGCAGAGCCGGAAGAAGTCGGTGATGTGATTGCATTTCTTGCCAGCCATGATGCACGTTTCGTCAATGGCGTTAATCTACCTGTAGATGGCGGTTTGTCAGCGTCCAATGGGCAACCTCGGCAAGCATGATGATATTGGTGGTTGTAAGGCGCTGCTAGTAGCAGCGCCTTCTGCAGAACCATGGTTTCGCATAATGTATATTATGTTAAATATGATATGCAAAAATAATCACGGCTCTATACTGGACCTCATTTACCTGCGTCCTTAGCTTCTCGTACAGACAGGTTTTATCTTTTAAGATCATATCCCCACATATAGTCGACATCTTCTCCGCATGAGGCCGTCATGTTGTTGGTCATCACCGTAGTTTTTGCGCTTGCCTGTTTTGGTTACGCTTTTTTTCTGGCAGCTAAAATAGTGTCTTTACTTAATACCACTGGCCAGGAACAGTTTATCGTCAAAACGAGCTGGAAAGCCGCAATCGTCATGCTATGTGGCGTTGTTCCTCTGGCCTACGTGCTGCTCAGCCATTAGCTTTGCCTATATTTTTCTCAAAGCACTACCGTTACTGTTGAGACTTAACTTAAAGGCTGCGTTTCGATATTTTAAAGAGTATCTATTTTAGAGAGTTCCAATGCCTGACATGACCAATATGCTGAGCCTTGCCGAGGATCGCTGTCACCAGCAAGGTGTGCGTTTCACCCCCATCCGCCGTCGTGTTTTCGAAATGATCAGTGAGTCGCCCAGTGGTTTAAAAGCTTATGAGTTGCTGGATCGCTTATCGAGTGAGCATGCTGCAGCGCGTCCACCTACTGTTTATAGAGCGCTTGATTTTCTGATCGAACAGGGTCTGGTTCACCGCATCGAATCCTTTAATGCCTATGTCGCCTGCCCTTGCCCTAATCATTCTCGAGGCTTCCAGTTGATGATCTGTCGCAACTGCGGGCTTGTCGAAGAGATACATCAGCACGATGTCACGACTCTGCTGGATCAAGTTGCCGCATCGCATGGTTTTTCGATTGAGCGTCAAACAATTGAGCTCTCGGGATTGTGTGCTGAGTGTCGTGCTACCTGACGTTGTGTTCTTTTTTGGTATGTTATAACATTAATTTTATTTAGGTAGGAGGAGTTATGCTCGATCTATGCATCGTCAACGCGCGAGTCGTCAATGAAGGCCGCATACAAACGCTTGATGTGGGTATCAAGGGTGGGCGTATTGCCACGCTGGCGACAAAGATCGATCAGCCGGCTCGCGAGACGCTCGATGCAGCAGGTCGCTATTTACTCCCAGGCATGATTGATGACCAGGTTCACTTTCGCGAACCGGGTTTAACCGCTAAAGGTGATATGGCCACCGAGTCAGCGGCCGCCGTGGCGGGTGGTATCACCAGCTTCATGGATATGCCCAACGTTAATCCGCCGACGTTGAACAGTGAGGCGCTCGAAGCCAAGTTTGCCCTTGCGCATGGCCGTGCATATGCCAATTACGCGTTCTACCACGGTGCGAGTAACGACAATCTCGAAGCTATCAAGTCACTGGATCCCCGTGCCACCTGTGGCATCAAAATATTCATGGGATCGTCGACGGGCAATATGCTGGTAGATGACCCTCATATTCTTGAACAAATGTTCGACCATGCGCCAATTCCGATCATCACGCATTGTGAAGATACGCCGATGATTCAAGAACATGAGCGCCGAGCACGTGAGCAGTATGGCGAAAACGTCCCTTTTCGGCTGCATGGCGAGATCCGGTCACGAGAAGCCTGCTTGAAAAGCTCAACTATGGCGGTGGAACTCGCCAAGCGTTTTGAAACCCGCCTGCATGTTTTGCATCTGACCACAGCCGATGAAATGTCGCTTTTCACGCCCGGGCCGGTCGAAGGCAAGCTGATCACCAGTGAGGCCTGCGTACACCATCTGTGGTTTTGTGATGAAGATTATGATCGCCTTGGTGCCGACATCAAATGCAATCCAGCCATCAAGACGGCGGCTGATCGGCAAGCATTGCGTGATGCCATCAACGATGGCCGTATCGACGTTATCGCTACCGATCATGCACCGCATACCCGTGAAGAAAAAAACAACACGTATTTCAAGGCTCCATCGGGATTGCCCCTAGTGCAACATGCCCTGCTTTCCTTACTTGATCAGGTCAAATCCGGTTATTTCAGCCTCGAAACTATTGTTGAGAAAACCAGCCATAACGTGGCTAAGCGGTTTGAAGTAGCCGAGCGAGGCTTCATTCGCGAAGGATATTTTGCCGATCTAGTGCTTGTCGATCTGGAAAAGACCACTACCGTTACGCCATCCTCGCTTCTCTACAAGTGTGGCTGGAGCCCGTTTGAAGGCACGAACTTCCGTGCCCAGATTTCTGCGACATTCGTTAATGGCATCAAAGTGTGGGATGGCTCACGTATTAATGCACAAGCGCCTGGCTCGCGTCTGACGTACAACCGATAATTTTGTTTTTATAAAAGGGTTATGAAATGAGAGCACGTTTGCTTCTGGCCAGTTTATTACTTGCTGCTTCGCCAGGCGTATTCGCAGCACCGCTGAAAGTTGCTGTAAGTATTGTGCCGGAGCAATGGCTGATTACGCAGTTGGGCGGCGATGATGTTGATGTGATGACGTTGGTGAAGCCCGGGCTTGAACCTGAAGAGTATTCACCTACCCCGAAACAGCTAAGTGCTTTGACCGAGACATCGATTTATTTTGCCATTGGGGTCCCTTTCGAGGCGGCTTGGCTCGATCGCATGGCATCACAGGCGCCTCAGCTCAACATTGTGGATCTTCATGAGGATTTACCGCTGCGTAGCATAGAAGCGCACCATCATGATGGCGACCACGACCACGACCACGACCATGAACATGGTCACGAAGGCGCAGCGGACCCTCATGTATGGCTCGACCCTCAGTTGATGGTTCAGATGGCTCATAAGGCTGCCGACGCTCTGGTCGAACAACTTCCTGAGCGTGCCGCAGACATCCGCGCGCGTGAAGCTGAAGTAGTCAAGACGCTCAACGACAAGACACGGGAAATCGCCAGCCAGCTCAAACCTTACGAAGGTCAATCCTTCATGGTGTATCATCCCGCTTGGGGGTATTATGCCGACCGCTTCCATCTGACTCAGCTACCGATTGAGCTTAACGGCCGAGAGCCTACGCCTAGGTCGCTAAGCGAGCTTATCGAACAGGCACGTGAACATAATATTCATGTCATCTTTGTGCAGGAACAATTCTCTCAAGCGGCGGCGCGCCGCCTGGCACAGTCACTTGATGCTGAGGTGACCACTATCGACCCGCTTGCCGCCGATTACATTGAGAATCTGCAGCGTATTACCGATACACTCGTTGCAGGTTTCGAGAAGTCTCAGCGTGATAAATCATGACCCATGCTATAGAAATTGATGGGGTATCATTTTCATTCGAGAGGCAGCTAGTGCTCGATAATGTGTCCCTGTGCGTTCCGCATGGTGGATTTGTTGGCCTGATTGGCCCCAACGGGGGAGGCAAAAGTACCCTGCTACGGCTAATGCTGGGGCTATTGGCGCCCCAACAGGGGCGGATACGTATCTTTGGACAAACGCCCACTCAGGCCTCTCGCCGTATAGGCTATGTCCCTCAGTTTGCGCGCTTTGCGCGCTCCTTTCCCATTTCGGTTGAGGATGTTGTACTGATGGGATTGCTTGGCAAGGGGCATATGTGGGGGCCTTGGCGCCGACGTGATCGCCAGAAGGTCGATGGTGTACTTGAAACACTAGAGATTACTCATCTACGTTATCGTCATATTGATTCACTTTCCGGCGGGCAACTACAGCGCGTTTTGATTGCACGTGCCCTGGCCTCTCAACCGGATGTGCTGTTGCTCGATGAGCCTACTGCAAGCGTTGATAGTAATGGTGAACGATCCCTATTTGAGCTGTTTGCCAGTTTCAAGCGTGACATGACACTGGTACTGATCTCTCATGATCTTGGCTTTATCAGCGATTATGTTGATCAGGTCGCTTGCCTGAACAGAACGTTACTGAGTCATTCAACCGAATCTGTTACGGCAGATACCATCTCCCAGCTTTACGGTGAGCAGGTCCAGATGATTCATCATCACCACTGATTGCTCTTTAGACGCAGATATCCATGGATTTTATCAACGCGCTTTTTACTCAGTCATTTCTACGCCAAGCGCTGCTTGTCGGGGTGCTGGCCAGTCTTGCTGGGGGGCTGGTCGGGCCCTATGTCGTTGTTCGCCGTATCGGCTATCTTGCTGGCGGTATCGCTCACACCGTTCTAGCCGGCATGGGGATCGCTTATTTTATTGGTAGCTCACCCATTGTCGGTGCTTTTGTTTGTGCGATTGTGGCGGCACTGCTGATCGGCTCGATCAGTTTAAGCGGTGTTGATCAGGAAGATACGCTCATTGGTGCCCTTTGGGCGGTCGGCATGGCCGTAGGTGTACTGTTTATTAGCCAGACGCCCGGCTACAACGCTAACTTGATGAGCTATCTATTCGGAAATCTGCTGTTGTCTTCTGAAGGATTAGTCAAGGTATTGCTGGCAATTCTGGTTGGATTGGCCGTTATCCTCTGGCTGATTCACCGACCATTGACAGCGGTCATATTCGATGAAGAATTTGCTCGGCTGCGTGGCGTGCCAACGAAATTTCTCTATTTATTACTGCTATGTCTCGTGGCGGTTACGGTCGTGCTATTGCTTCAGGCTGTGGGATTGATCATGGTAATCGCCCTACTGACATTGCCTGCTGCATTAGCGGGACACCATGCCCGTTCGTTGGCGGGGATGATGCTGATTGCTGCAATTGCAGGTAGTGTCTTTACTATCGGTGGTCTGGCGCTTTCATGGCAGGCCGACCTGCCTAGTGGTGCGACAATTGTCTTGCTGGCGGGAACTGGCTATATCATATCGTTGCTAAGTCGCCGGCTCATTCGTCGTTTCACTGCTTAACTTTATGCCAGGAATATTCATGAGTTCCCGATCTTTCTTTAAAACGCTGGAGGCTGCAGCAATAGGCCATTCAACTTCGCTTCAGCACGTACTCGATGCTATGCCATGGAATAATGATGGATTAGTGCCGGCTATCGCACAGCAGTACGATAGCGGCGAAGTATTAATGATGGCGTGGATGAATCGTGAAGCGCTGAGTGAAACGCTGAGTAACGGTCAAGTCTGCTACTGGTCACGTTCACGCGAAAAATTATGGCGCAAGGGTGAATCCTCTGGACAAATACAGCGCTTGAAGGATGCCTTTCTCGATTGTGATGGTGATACATTACTCTTGAAGGTTGATCAGCAGGGACCTGCTTGTCATACCGGACGGCGCAGCTGTTTCTATACGCGTCTGACTAATGATGACGCTAGCATTGTGACATCGCCTTTGATTGACCCGGCTGCGCTGTATGGTTCATCTCATTAAAACTCTAGGCGCTCGGAGTCTTCAGTTTATTGCCAAAACGGCAACCGCTGTGCTGGTTGCCGTGGTCAAAGGCTATCAATATGGCATTAGTCCGTTGCTTGGGCCCCGTTGTCGGTTTTGGCCAACCTGCTCGTACTATGCAATCGAGGCGTTACGAACGCACGGTCCCCTAAGTGGTAGCTGGCTGACACTCAAACGCCTTGGTAAATGCCACCCTTTTCACGCGGGTGGCGTCGACCCCGTGCCTCCCGCCAAATCATCGCACTGCTGCACTGGTCACCATCAAGACGACAAGAAGTGATCAGGCGTATCTTTCTGCCGTTTGGTAAATGTGCGTAAGCATCGCATGGAGCCCATTGCTGCGGGTTGGCGACAAGTGATTGTCCAATCCCAGCTTGCCCATGAAATCGGGCTGGGTCGCCATGATCTCCTGTGCAGAACGATCATTATAGATACGCAATACCACCGCTATTAATCCGGACACGATCGCTGCGTCGGATATCGCATCAAAATGCAATAGCTCTCCTTGGCGCTCGTGGCGAATCCAGACATTTGATTGACAACCTTGTAGCCGAGTATCCGAAGTCTTCCACTCATCAGGAAAAGCAGGAAGCTGCTTTCCCATATCGATGATGTATTGATAACGATCCATCCAATTGTCGAAAATCTCGAATTCTTCGATCAGTTCCGCTTGGGCATCCTGAGTACTCATAACATCTCCTCATTTATCTCGCGCCATTATAACGAGGACTCGCCCTCTTCGTCCGTATCTTGAGACATCAACGTATGCCGGGTGAGCTGCTGTTGCCACTCTTGGGCTTCGGCATGCAGGTATCGAGCAGTGGTATCGAGGCGGGAATGTCGGGCGGTTTTGGCTAGATAGCGTAGCTCTACACCAGATTGGGCCTGGTGAGTAATGGCAGTATGACGTAACCAGTGTGGAGAGGCATGCCGCAACTGACGAGTCAATTCCGGCATGTCACTCGTGGTTTCAAGAGCATCCGCAGCCTCACTAAATTCCGTTTTTATTAGTCGATAGAGCTGGTTGTCGCTGAGACCGCTTACGCCATTAAGTGCTCGGATAACCGGCGTCGCTTCATCTTCATGCGGTAGCCCTTCGAGCCCCAGGGTTGCACGCCATTCTCGTAACAGCGTCTGCATGTCAGGTGTTAATGGCACCTGGGCGCGTTTGCCCCCTTTGCCGATGACACGCCACCACCACTGCCCCTCGCGCTTGATAAAATCATTCATTCGCGCAGCACTCATTTCGCTGATACGCGGCCCCAAGAGATAGGCGAAACCGAAAATGAAACGTAGGCGTGCCTGACAATAATGCTGGCGGGGTGTCGCCTCGGAGATTAATGAGATATCCAGCCTTTGCTGCCAAAGCCACTTCCACAACGGACGCTCCAGATAGCGCTCAATACTCTCATGACGGTTATCGAGACGCCGGCGCTTATCACGCATCAGTCGAAAAGGATTATGTTTCAACCAACCCGCCTCAACCAGCCAGGCAAACATGCCTTGAAGGATAATCAGCGTTTGCCGGCGACTGGAGGCGGATAATGGTGAGCGAAAGGGTCGCCATAACGGGGAATGGCGCGGCTTTGAAGGCCCTACCCAGCGCTCACTGGGCTGAGGATTGGCAAGAAATTCATCGTAAATGTCCACGCGCTGGCGGTTCATATCGCCAAGCGTAAGCCCTTGTTCACGCAGCCACAGTAATAAGCGTTCAGCTTCCTTGCGATATTGGCGCAATGTTTGCGGGCTGGCGCGGTATTCAGCCAACCAATGCTGTACGGCAGTTACATCATCCTGCGCCTCTATAAGCGGTGTGCCCATTTCATGATGGTCAACGTCAAGAATTGACACTGGCCAGCGTGTTGCCTCCACGTCTTGTCCGGTCATGACGAGTGAATAAGCTCCCTCTTCATTCATTATCCTGACACCATATTTCTGTTCGGAGCGTTCTGGCGCTAGCGGGCTCATTCATGAATGCCTGGCTACTATGTGGCTATGATAATGCAAAAATTCAAGATAAGACGCGTAATCTTGAATTTATTATGTATTTGATAAAATATATTACGTATTACATATTACGTAAATTTTATTATTTATGTATTTACCGCTATGCTTGTAGTGTATAAAACGCTTAAATCAGTCATGCAGAACGGAATCGATCACTTCATGATAAGCAGCAACGCTAGGGATCAAGGGATATTCCCAAGGAGATATCATGGCTCGTAATGGTGTGCAGTACGAAGATGTGCAGCGCGCGATCGAGACACTTTTACAGCGAGGCGATGTACCCAGTGTGCAACGCATCCGTGAAGTGCTGGGTACAGGTAGTTTCACTACCATCAGTGATCATTTGCGTGAATGGCGTACACGACGTGATGAAAATCGTGATGCGCCCCTGCCCCAAGCCATTCCCGAGCGCTTACATGACGCTTTGGCAGGGCTATGGCAACAAGCTCAGGATGAGGCATTTGAAGCGCTAGCTTTCTATCGGCATCAGGCGGATGAGAAAGTCGAGCAAACGCTTGAAGAGGCACGTCTGACTCAGCGGCGTGCAGAAGATGCCGAGCAGCGTTTGCATGCATTAGGTGAGCGTTTTGATCAGACCCAGACACGTCTGGATGAAAAGACATCGGCTTTAGCACGCCTGGAAAGCGAAGTTGTGCAACTTCGTCATGGCCTTGAAGAGCGCGATGCTCGCCTGGAAACGCGCGATGCTCAGATCGAAACGCTAAGCGAGGAGCGTGAGCGTCTGGATCGAGAGCATCAGCAGGCTATGGAGGAAATCGAGCAGATGAACCGCAGGCGTCTGACACAAGAAGAGTCCCGTCATGAAGCTGCGGAAAATCGACTGATGCAACTCTTGGATGCGGCTCGTCAGGAAAAGCAGGAACTAGAGAAGCAGTTTCGACGTCGTAGTGAACAGCTTGAAGAACGTATTGACCGGCTCAATGCGCAGCTTGAAGAGCAGCGTCGCGCATTGCAGGAAGAAGAGCGTCGTCACCGCGACCTGACATGGCAGGCGCAGCAAACAGAGCAGTTACTACAGGAAAGTCGCGGACGTGAGGAGCGTACCAGCGGTGAGTTGGCTGAACGCGAGCAAGAACTTCTGAAAGTGCGTACGGAACTTCGCGTTTTGCAGGAAAGGATTTCCCGCACGCCTATGCCCCCTTTTGTATACTGAATTAGTTTCCTTCAGGCATAAAAAACGCCCGGTCAGTCAATGACCGGGCGTTTCTCATTGAGGTATACACTTACCGATAATAGGCGTTGGTAGTATCAGTATGATCGGTAACGTCGCGAACCGCAGTCAATTCAGGAATACGTTCCATCAAGGTCCGTTCGACGCCATCTTTCAACGTTAGATCAACTGCCGCACATCCTTGGCAGCCACCACCAAATTGCAATACGGCGATATTCTCATCAGTCAACTGGATAAGCTTGATCTCGCCGCCGTGCGACGCCAGGCCCGGGTTGATTTCGCTATAAAGAATATAGTTGATGCGATCTTCCAGCGGACTATCGGCGTTGACCTTGGGCATCTTGGCATTTGGTGCCTTTATAGTCAGCTGCCCTCCCATGCGATCGGGATTAAAGTCGACCACGGCATCTTCAAGAAAGGTCAGACTATTCTTGTCTAGGTAGACGGTAAACTTCTCTAGGGCGATCTGTTCATCAGTAGGTTCTTCTTCGCCGGGTCGGCAATAGGCCAAGCATGTTTCAGCATATGGGGTGCCCGGCTGGGTAATGAATACACGTACGCCGATACCTTCGACGCTTTGCTTGGATAACAGCTCGCCAAGATATTCTTGAGCGCTATCCGTAATTTCAATGATCTGGCTCATGATACGGTCTCTATTACAATATATTTGGCGTTATGATACGCCATTCACGCCTTTTTAGACAATCCTGAGTGTTTTGCTCAGGAAAGAACTACTGCCGTAATATCCAAGCTTCTGCTACTATCCTTGCCCACAAATTTCTTCCACCTATTACCGCTGGAGTTTGCCGTCGCTCATGGCTACCTCTAAATTCGACGCCATTAACCGTGCCCTTGCTGACCGTATTCTGATTCTTGACGGTGGCATGGGGACCATGATCCAAGGCTATCGTTTCGGAGAAAGCGACTTCCGCGGTGAGCGGTTCAGTGACTGGCCGAGTGAAATCACGGGCAACAATGACCTGCTCAGTCTGACTCAGGCCGACACCATCAAATCATTGCATCGGGATTATCTTGAGGCTGGTGCAGATATTGTTGAAACCAATACCTTCAACAGCACGCGGCTTTCCCAGTCTGACTATGGTATGGAAGCGCTGGTGCCTGAGCTTAATCGCGAATCGGCACGTCTGGCCCGTGAAGCCTGTGATGAAGTGGCTCAGGAAACAGGAATACCGCGCTTTGTTGCCGGCGTATTGGGGCCCACCAGCCGTACTGCATCTCTTTCGCCTGATGTAAATGACCCCGCCAAGCGTAATATTACGTTCGATGAACTAGTTGAGAATTACCTCGAATCTGCCGAGGCTCTGATTGAAGGCGGTAGCGATCTCATCCTGATCGAGACAATCTTTGACACCTTGAATGCCAAAGCTGCGATTTATGCGCTCGAAGTGCTGTTTGAACGTCGCAGTGAACGCCTTCCGGTCATGATCTCAGGTACGATTACGGACGCATCCGGGCGTACCCTTTCCGGCCAGACTACTGAAGCGTTCTGGAATTCTGTACGTCATGCCAAGCCGATTTCGATAGGTCTGAATTGCGCGCTAGGTGCGGAAGACCTGCGCCCGTATCTTGAAGAACTGTCCAAGAAAGCCAATACGCATGTCAGTGCACACCCTAATGCCGGCTTGCCCAATGAATTTGGCGAATATGATCAGTCTGCCGAAGAAATGGCTGCCATTGTTCGCGAGTTCGGTGAGAGCGGCTTGGTCAATATCATTGGCGGCTGCTGTGGCACGACACCTGAGCATATCGCCGCGATCAAAAATGCAATGCTTGATCTGTCGCCACGCAAGATACCAACCATCGAACCCGCTTGCCGACTTTCAGGATTAGAGCCATTCAATATCACGACCGACTCGCTATTTGTAAACGTCGGTGAGCGCACCAACATCACGGGGTCCGCCCGGTTCAAGCGCTTGATCCTGGAAGAAGATTACTCCACGGCGCTAGAGGTAGCACTTGAGCAAGTAGAGAGTGGTGCTCAGGTCATCGACATCAATATGGATGAAGGCATGCTGGATTCTCAGGAAGCGATGGTGCGCTTTCTCAATCTGGTAGGCTCTGAGCCTGACATTTCTCGTGTGCCGATCATGGTCGACTCCTCCAAATGGGAGATCATCGAGGCGGGACTCAAGTGCATTCAAGGCAAGGCAATCGTCAATTCAATTTCACTGAAAGAAGGTGAAGAGAAATTCCGTGAGCAAGCGACGATATGTCGCCGCTTTGGTGCTGCCATTGTAGTCATGGCATTTGATGAAGTGGGTCAGGCCGATACATTCAAGCGCAAGACAGAAATCTGTGAACGCGCCTACCGTTTGTTGGTCGATGAAATTGGTTTCCCAGCCGAAGATATCATTTTTGACCCGAATATCTTCGCTATCGCGACAGGTATTGAAGAGCACAATAATTACGCTGTCGATTTCATTGAAGCGACCCAGTGGATTCATGACAACCTGCCCCATGCGATGATTTCAGGGGGGGTGTCTAACGTCTCCTTCTCGTTTCGTGGCAACAACGGTGTGCGTGAAGCGATCCATTCCGTATTTCTGTATCACGCCATCAAAGCCGGTTTGACAATGGGTATTGTCAATGCGGGTCAGCTTGCCGTCTATGATGATTTGCCCGCTGAGCTGCGAGAAGCGGTTGAAGACGTTGTACTTAATCGACGCGAAGATGGCACTGAACGTTTACTTGATATTGCCGAGCAATACAAAGGTGATGGCAGCAATACGGCACGCAAGGAAGATCTTGAATGGCGTAGTTGGGAAGTCGAAAAGCGTATCGAACATGCCTTGGTGAAAGGCATTACTGCGCATATTCTTGATGATACTGAACTCGCCAGGCAACGTGCCGCCCGCCCTATTGAGGTTATTGAAGGGCCTCTGATGGATGGAATGAATGTCGTTGGCGATCTATTCGGCGCCGGTAAGATGTTCCTTCCTCAAGTCGTCAAGTCAGCGCGGGTCATGAAACAAGCCGTGGCTTACTTGATTCCCTACATCGAGGCTGAAAAAAGCGGTGATGCCCAGAGCAAGGGCAAAATTGTTATGGCCACGGTCAAGGGCGACGTGCATGACATAGGCAAGAATATCGTTGGGGTTGTCCTACAGTGCAATAATTATGATGTTGTTGACCTTGGCGTCATGGTGCCCGCCGAGAAGATTTTACAAACAGCACGAGAGGAAAAGGCCGATGTCATTGGCCTTTCCGGTCTGATTACACCATCGCTTGATGAGATGGTACATGTCGCTAAAGAAATGGAACGACAAGGCTTTAATTTACCGCTGCTGATTGGGGGCGCCACTACCTCCAAGGCACATACGGCGGTCAAGATAGAGCCGAACTACTCCCATCCAGTAGTTTACGTGACGGATGCATCTCGGGCGGTCGGCGTTGTAAGCCGATTGTTATCACCCGGGTTACGCGACGCATACGTAGGTGAGATTCGTGCTGAATACGAAAAGGTGCGTGAACGTAACAGCAAGCGCCGCCCCAAGGCCGCGGATATTACGTATGCTGAAGCACGTAAGCGGCGATTCAAGACCAATTGGGATGCCTACACTCCTCCAGCGCCTTCGTTTACTGGTATCAAGGTGTTCGACGATTATGATCTTAAAGAGCTGGCTGGGCTTATCGATTGGACGCCGTTTTTCATGAGCTGGCAACTTGCTGGCAAGTATCCCAAGATCCTTAAGGATGATGTGGTGGGTGAAGCAGCGCGTAACTTATACGCTGATGCACAAGCTATGCTGGATAAACTTATCACCGAGAACCACCTACAAGCACGGGGTGTGATTGGCATTTGGCCAGCCAATACAGTCGATGATGATGTAATTGAAGTTTATGCAGATGATTCACGCCAGCAGGTCATTCGGCAGTTGCATCATATTCGTCAGCAGAGCACTAAAAATAAAGATGGAATTTGTTATAGCCTGGCGGATTTCATAGCGCCTGCCTCTGTGAATAAAGCGGATTGGATTGGTGGATTCGCTGTTACGACCGGACATGGCGCCGATGAACTTGCCAAGCAATATGAAAAGGCTGGTGATGATTACAATGCCATTATGGTAAAAGCTTTGGCTGATCGATTGGCTGAAGCTTTTGCTGAGCGTATGCATGAGCGTGTACGCAAGGAATACTGGGGATATGCAGCTGATGAACAGTTAGATAACGATGGGTTGATCAGTGAGAAATATCAGGGTATCCGCCCTGCTCCTGGCTATCCGGCTTGTCCTGATCATACCGAAAAAGCAGCTCTATTTGAGTTACTTCAGGCAGAGCGTAATACAGGTATGACATTGACCGATAGCTACGCCATGTGGCCGGCAGCAGCTGTTTCGGGATGGTATTTTGCTCATCCGCAATCACGTTATTTTTCAACGGGTAAAATCACGCGTGATCAAGTTGAGGTTTTAGCTGCACGTAAAGATATGGACATTGTTGAACTTGAACGTTGGTTGTCACCGGTTTTGTCTTATTAATTATTATTGGAGTAGCATTATTGCTACTCTTTTTAAATTTAAAAGATAACGGTATAAATTATAAATAGTTTACATTCCACTAATAAAAAGAGCGGCCATATAGGCCGCTCTTTTTATGTCGCATATTGATTATTAATGAGGGTTACGTTTCTGATGCAATTCTCTATTACGTTGACGCGCTCGTAACGATTTACGCAACATCACATAAGTGGCACCAACACCACCGTGGCGAGGTAAAGCACTCGCGTAGGCTTGTACTTCCTCAAATTGCCCAAGCCATTTGGCTATGTAGGAACGTGCAATATTGGCATGACTATCATCACGCTTGCCTCTGCCATGCACAATTAGCACCGAACGTAATTCATGCTGGTGCGCATCACGAATGAATTTAAACAACTCGCGACGACACTCCGAGAGCGGACGGCGCAACAAGTTGAGCTGAGACTCGACGGGATACCCCCCCTGGCGTAATTTATCGACAACCCCGGTCTGAATACCATCGCGACGAAATTCGATGGGATCATCAGACGATAACAACTCCACGAATTCATCCGATAGGAAGTTACTCTCCTCCTCGCCTCCTTGGGCGCTTGCACGTCGTGCCAGTTGGGCTTGAGTGGGTTCTTTGCGTGGCTGGGATGCTAGTACTTTGTCGGTGCCCTTGCTTAAAGGCCTGACATCTGCCATCGCTTCGCTAAATATTTGATATTCACGCTCATCAAAGGTCATTGGCACGTCTCCTCCCGGTCGGCAGTCAGGCGGGCAACTGTTCCCTCGGTCCTGCTTATTTCAATTTACATCTATTACCATAGCGCGCCATTATCCACGGCTGTCATTATTTATTTTTCACATCTGTATTCACTGGCACCGTTAACGCGCCCAACGGGCAATCAAGAATCTGTCTACGGCTCGCTCGCTCATCTGCCAATACACGGGCTATATCGGAAAAACGAGCATCAGGGACTTTATCATTGAGAGGTATTGGCCATGGTAGTCGTTCGCTAAATTCCCATAATGTCAGATTATCAAGCGATCTCGATAATACCCAGCCTCCATCATTAACAGGAGCAACAAACCCAGCCTTCATTAACGGATCAAGCAATAAGTGATAATGTCCTCCCAATAATCGTCTTAACTGTTTACTGGTTAATGTTCCCCCCTGAAGATGGACTTCCTGCAGGCGAAACAGTACGCCGATAGCCTGCCAGAAACATGGCCAACGCCGCCAATCGGCCTGCTGGGATTCTCCCAACCAAGAGGCTAATTCAGCACCAAATAAAATGATGGCCCACGATAGATAAATCCATAGCAGAAAAAGTGGTACGGCTGCGAATGCGCCATAAATGACTTGATAAGAGGGAAAATTGCTTACGTATAACGAAAAGCCCAGTTTAGCAATTTCCAATGCAACCGACACCAGTGCAGCTCCTGCAGCCGCATGTCGCAGTTGGACACGATAATTGGGTACTGCCAAATAGATAAACAAAAACGCCAGGAAGCTCAGTAACGGTGGAACCAAGCGCAAGAAGTACTTGCCACCGCCCACCCATGAAGCTGCATTGCTAATAAATGTTAACGACGTAAGATACGATGACAAGACTAATCCGGAACCAATCAAAATAGGCCCGAGCGTCAACATTGCCCAATACAATAGAAAACTGGACACACCCTTACGACTGTTGGGGACCCGCCAGATATTGTTAAAGGCGCGCTCCACGGTAATCATCATCAGAACGGATGTCACGAACAGGAACAACACACCGACGACGGTAAGATTTCGCGCCTGGCTGGTAAAACTGTTGAGATAACCGAGTACCGTTTCGCCTGTAGCAGGTACAAACTGGCTGAACACATACTGCTGCAACCGATCACCTACCCCCTGAAAATTGGGAATAGCCGCCAGCATGGCATAAAGCACCGTCGTCAAAGGCACCACAGCGAAAAGGGTTGTGTAGGTCAGCGCAGACGCTGTCTGTTTCCCATCGTGACTATTGAAGCGTTTAACGAGCTCTCGCATGGCGATGACAGCACGAGGCAGTTGAATGTTCTGCAGAAGTTGTGGCTTGTCCATGAAGCGCTCTAGAATGACCCTAATCGATTGATTTATCGAGTTCCTTGGCGTGGGATACGGTTTGCCTGTTCGCCGTATCATAATCCAAATATTCGATGTGATATAAGACCTTGGCATTGCTGGCAATGTAACGGTCCTATCTTGATTATAGGAATATCGCCAGCTTAGTTCGTCCAGCAGAACGCGTTACTGTTCTTCATTCAATAACATGGGTGCTCGTTAGTATCCTGAAATGCCATTAACTCAGAAGTCGAGGAATCACATGAGCGATCCCTATATCCTAGTGCTTTATTATTCTCAACAGGGTGCCACGCGCCAACTTGCCGAGCAAATAGCTGCGGGCATCGAGGAGGTACCAGGGATCAGCGCACGGTTACGTACCGTGCCCAGTGTCTCAACGGTCTGTGAAGCCGTGGCTTCAGAGATTCCGCCAGAAGGCGCGGTCTATGCTTCCTTGGATGATCTGCGCGATTGTGAGGGGTTGGCGATTGGAAGCCCGACCCGTTTTGGCAACATGGCGGCCGCTTTGAAGTATTACCTCGACTCAACATCCTCGCTATGGATGAACGGCGCGCTTATCAATAAGCCAGCCACAGCCTTCACTTCCACTTCGAGTATTCATGGCGGTCAGGAAGCCACCTTGATGACCATGCTTATCCCCTTGCTTCATCATGGCATGGTCTATGCCGGCGTCCCTTATAGCGCCAAGGCATTGTTCGACACAACATCAGGCGGCACGCCTTATGGTGCCAGTCACTTTGCCGGGCCAAAAAACGATCGTACTGTCGATGAACATGAACGTGCACTGGCTCGCTTCCAAGGGCGACGTTTGGCAAAGCTGGCAAAAGCACTCAAGCCACTGCGCGAAGAATAATCATGTTCAGCTATCTAGATCGACTTGAAAAGAAATACGGCCTACCAGAGGTTACCCGTAGAGCTAGGCGTTATACGTGGGGAACCTACGGCCTTCTTTTCCTCGTGGCCTTAAGCAGTGGTATGGCCATTTATCGTCAGGGCGGTGCTGAGCTGATGCCGGTATTGATCAGATTGTTGCCCCTGGCACTTTTCCTGCCCGTCTTGATGACCGAGCGTGTCAGAGGTTATATCTGGCTTGCATTTATCAGTGTGCTTTATTTCATTCAAGGCATCGTGATTACATCGTTACCTCAGCATGCCTGGCTTGGCTGGTTTGAGATGCTTGCATCAGTGGCGTTATTTCTATGTGCAGTGATATTTGTACGTTGGCGACGTCGGCAGTTAAAAACAGCGGGTAGCACTAAAAACACGCCATGATGCTAAGCAAGATTGAGAATATACAGGCAGAACACGACATCATCCTTTATGTTTGATGCCTATTAGTCGACACACCCTAACCCAGCCCTACTCAACGTCTATTGGTTTTAGAGACATTGAGGAGCAAGACGATGGATCATGTGCTTCTTAAAGAGGGAACTGAGATGAGTCAGGATATCGCAGGTATACGCCGGGACTATACCGGTACTAATCTCGACACCGCTACCACCCCTGAAACGCCCTTCCCACTCTTTTCAGAATGGTTAAGAGAAGCCATCGAAGCGGAACCGGATGATGCCACTGTGATGACACTGGCAACAGCCGATAGCAGCGGCGTCCCCCATGCACGTATCGTACTGCTCAAGGGCTTTGATGAGTCAGGCTTTGTCTTCTACACCAACTATCAGAGCCACAAGGGTAGCGAGCTTGCCACCATGCCTCGTGCGGCGCTGGTGTTCTGGTGGCCAACATTGCACCGCCAGGTACGTATCGAAGGCAAAGTCGAGCAGGTTTCCAATGAACAATCCGAAGAGTATTTCCACAGCCGCCCTCGTGATAGTCAGCTAGGGGCCTGGATTTCGCAGCAAAGTGTCGAAATACCGGATCGCCAATGGCTGGATGATCGCCGTGCACGCTTTGAGCGTGCCTATAATGATCAAGAGGTTGAACGACCCGGCCATTGGGGAGGCTACAGTGTCATACCAGACATGATCGAATTCTGGCAAGGCCAGCCTAGCCGCTTGCACGATCGTATTCGCTACCATTGGCATGAACGCGAGCATCATTGGCAGAGGGTTCGCCTTGCACCTTGAGCGCTGTTTACCCAGCGCTTAGTGCAAAAGAAGCTCGGCCATCCTCGTCGGGCTTTTTTAATCCGTTCAAGGCTTTATCTAGGTACTCTTATGACTGGCTTTCCAGGCGCAGGCGCTGCCATTGGGTTGTCGGCTCATTCAAGCGAAGAGATACATCGACTACCTGCTCTTCCATGTTATTGCGACTGCTGAAGCCTAAATGGCTGATTAAGGCACGCATCGATAGATTGTCCATCATTACTTTACCTATCATTTCCAGCGTACCGATACCGCGACAGTAACGGATCAGTTTTTCCATCAGCACCTTGCCTATCCCCTGCCCTTGAAGATCGTCACGGATAATGACGGAAAATTCAGTGCGAATATTGTCCGGATCATTCCATACCCGCACGACCCCCAACATTTCACGTTTACCTTGTGCATCGGTATGCTCGGCAATAAAGGCCATCTGCCTGTCATAATTTATCTGCGTTAGCAGGGCAAGATCGCTTCTCGTCAGCTCCGCCTTGTGATGAAAGTAGCGAAAACGGATGCTCTGCTCTGATAAATAGGTGTGGAAATCACTGATTAACGGAGCATCTTCTCCACGAATGGGGCGCACCTCGACGTGCATGCCATTCTCCAGCGTGATCCACTCTCGTAGCTCTTCAGGGTACGGCATGATGGCAAAGCGCGCTGGCGTGCCCAAGTCCATGGCAAAGTCGACAGCCATCAGGCTGTCTCGATTGAGCACCAGCGGATTGATCTCGATCCCCTTCAACTCCGGCAAATCTGATGACATCTGTGACAGCTTGACCAGCAACTGACAAATCCGCGCAATATCGTCTTCGGGCTCGCGGGAATGCTCCTCAATGAGAGAATACGCATGACTATGCATGACGAGATTACGCGCCAGTGTCATGTTCAATGGTGGAAGCGCTACCTGACGGTCCCTCATCACATCCACTTTGTAGCCGCCGAGGCCAAAGACAATAAGCGGACCGAATACGGCGTCGCGAGTGATACCAGCACAGAGTTGCAAGGACTGCTTGCCACGCTGCATCGGCTGGATGCAGTAACTATAAATTTGGCTATCAGGATGCTGATGACGCGTTTCACTCTGTAGATGCTTGATACCATTAGCGACATCTTCAGGCGTATCGAGATCCTGCAGGACACCGGCCGTTAACTGATGAGGCTGAGCGCGATACTGATAAGGCAGACTATTGGATTCATGCACTATCTTCAGAGCCTTCGAGCCGTGTATCTGGTCGGCAACGGCCGCCCCCTCCTCAGGCGTTTTGACATAGCGGCTTTGCGCCGTATCAATGCCATAGGCATTGAGCACGAATCCTGTTTCTTCATGCGTAAGACGGTCGCGCTGGCGTCGTTTGGCATCTTCAATCAAGGCATGGCAACGTTTGCGAATATCAGCATTGGTCGCGAAAGAGAGCGTTGGAGGTGTTTCCTGCAATAGCGCCTGGACCCGCTGATAATCGACCATCAGCATGAACGCCTTGACTGCTTTTTCGGGAGTGAGATAAGTAGGGATCCCCGCCAGGTTGCATTCATGACGCGCCGAGAGTGCCTCTTCAAGCCCCATCCAGCTGGTTAACAGATTGCGTTTTATCTCCTTGCGATGCGCAATGATCGCCTCGGCGGTCACTTTTGAAGGCGCCATACGCGTCGGCGCATGGACGACCAGCACGGCATCCACATTGTCATCAGCAGCGACAATACGTAGTGCTTCAACAAAACGTTCAGGCGTAGCTGCCCCACCCAGGTCAACCGGATTACGACCGGGCAGGCTCATGTCGTAATCGTGTTCGACCAGAATGGCGCGTGTCGCCTCACTGAATTCGGCAAGCCGCCCGCCGCTGCTGATCAATTTGTCGATGGCAAGTAACGCCGGGCCAAGGCCATTGGAGATAATCGCTAACCGGTTGCTGCCACGCAGTGGCCGCATGCGCGTCAACGTTTCCAATCCGTCATAAAGCTCATCGGAATTATCGACACGCACCACTCCGGCTCTGGCGAAAGCGGCATCATAGACTCGGTCACGATTGGCAATCCCCGGTGTGGGCTGTTCCCCGGAGATATCGGATTGCGGCGTACGCCCGCTCTTGATCGCCAGTACCAAACGGTTGCGGGAAGCCTCGCGCAAGGCTGTCATGAAATGCATCGCATCGTGAATACGTTCAAGATGCAGCAAGATTGCTCGGCTTGGTGCGTATTGGTTAATGTAATCAATCACGTCGGGGAGCATGACATCGATGCTGTCTCCCAGCGTTACCACATGCGAAAAGCCAATACCGCGGCCGGCGGCCCAATCAATCATGGCATTGCCCAGCATCCCCGACTGGCCTAGATAAGCGACCTTGCCTGCCTTGAGGGGCTGGCTGGCATAAGTAGCATTTAGCTTACGCCCAGGTACGGCAACTCCCAGACATTCAGGACCGAGCACACGTACACCGGAAGTGATTGCCGCCTGCATCAACCTGCGTCGTAGCGAATGCTCACTGTCATCGTCATTAAGCTGCGCACCACCGGACAGCACCATCGCTGCCTGCACACCGAACTGACCTAACTGCAAAATTGTTTCTGCAATAACCTCAAGCGGCGTGCAGAGGATGGCCAGATCAGGCTTCGCGGGCAGCGCCTCAATGGTTTGAACATTCTGACAACCATGTACCGCATCGTAGTCATTGGGATTGACTGACCAAAGCTGGCCTGAAAAACCACCGTCGATCAGGTTGCGGATGACCATCCCGCCCATCGAATGAGGCTTTTCCGAACCGCCTATCACTACAATCGAGCGTGGCTCGAAGAAATGGTGCAGAAAACGTGTGCCCACAGTAGCTCCCCCACTGATAACAGCCCAAATCCCGTGCATTGAGTCTAGTCTTACGACCTAAGACCACTGTTATACAAGTGGCTATAAGGCGTATGTTCAAGGCATAAGGTCGCATAGCCAGACCGTGACGAGATATTCCAGACAATGATTACTTCCTACATCACGCATCCTGACTGCACGCGACATTACATGGGCCCTTGGCATCCAGAGAGTCCTCAACGTCTCGAAGCGATCCGGGCCCGACTGGCCTTGAGCGGCGTACTGCAACATACCATGCAGTACGACGCACAGATCGCCAGTGAAGAACAGATTCTACGCGTGCACCCTCACTCGCATATTCTGATGCTGCATAACCAGCTCGGAGAAGGCACAGCTAATAGTGAGGATCTTGTCTGCGTGGGAGATGATACCTTCATGAACAAAACCAGTCTGGAGGTGGCCCGCGTTGCTGCTGGCGCCGTCATTCGCGGTGTTGATCAGCTGTTCAGACAGCAGGCTGATAATGTGTTCTGTGCCGTTCGCCCGCCCGGTCATCATGCTGAACGCGCCCAAGCGATGGGATTTTGTTTCTACAATAATGTGGCCATTGCGGTTGCCCACGCCAAGGCTGTCTACGGCGTGAAGCGTGTTGCCATCCTTGATTTCGATGTACATCAGGCGAATGGCACCGTCGATATCTTCAAAAATGATCCTGATGTACTGCTGTGTTCCAGCTTTCAAGCGAATTTTTATCCGTGGCGCTACCTGCAGTCGCATTGGGATCACATCGTCAACACGCCCTTGGCCCAAGGCGCAGGAAGCCGTGAATTCCGTCATGCGGTAGAGCACTTCTGGCTGCCGGCATTACAACAGCACCGTCCCGAGGTCGTCTTTATTTCAGCGGGCTTTGATGCACATCGTGAAGATCCCATGGGCGAGTTGAATCTGGACGAAGACGATTATTTCTGGGCAACGCAGCTGGCCATTGATATCGCCCGTACTTACAGCCAGGGACGCCTTTTGTCAGTACTGGAAGGCGGTTATCAGCTCGAAGCGTTAGGCCGCAGCGTCGAGGCTCATCTTAAAGGGCTTATCGGACTGCATTGAACCAAAGCCATTCACATGACAGAAGAAGATATCGATAGAGTATCCAAACGCCTGAAGTGGGCAGGTTGTGCTAGCATCTGCCCACACCTTTTACCCCAACCGTGACAATGACCTCACCCACCGACCAAGACGCCGCCTTACGTATCGCTTCAGGACGCAAGCCTTTTGTTGAACCCTTAAGACTTGGGGAGCGTTTAAAGGAGCTGCGTCTCGCCCAGCGCTGGACGCTGGAAGATGTCAGCCAACGCACGGGGCTTGCCCGTTCGACCTTATCGAAGATCGAAAACGATCAGATATCGCCAACCTTCATGGTGGTCCAGAAACTCATCAATGGGCTCAACATTGATCTACCCCAGCTGTTGAGACAGCCACGTCAGCAGCAGCGTCCCTCGGGGCGCAGGGATATTACCCGCAAAGGTGATGGCAGATCGCATCCAACACCGACCTATGAGCATGAGCTCCTTTCCTGGCAGTTAGCGCAAAAGCGCATGATTCCATTCAAAACGATCGTACGCGCACGACACATCGAGGATTTTGCCGATTGGGTCCGCCATGGCGGTGAGGAATTCCTGATGGTACTGGAAGGCGCCATTTTACTTTACAGCGAGTGCTATGAGCCCCTCCATCTCGAAGCGGGTGATAGCCTTTACTTTGATAGCGACATGGGCCATGCCAAGGTATCAGTCAGTGAAGAAGACGCCGTGGTCTTGTCGGTATGCACGCCACGTGAAGAAGATGATTAAAGTCGGGCAATGATCGGCTGCTTGTCGCGTCAACCATTGCCCGGGGCTACTATCGCTATCGGCTACTGTCCTCTACCTATCAGTCGCGCGGAGCCATCATTCTTGCCGTATGCGCCTTGCCATAATGCGTAACTGCCCAAGCGTACATCGCCAGCCCCACTACCATCCATCCACCGAAAATAAGCCACTCAACACCCGTCAGCGCAGCGGGACTGCCGGGTAGATAAAGACACGTTAATCCGGCCGAGAGCACGACAGCGAGTATACCTACCAGCTTCCCTTGCGAAACCTTGAATGGACGCGGCATTTCAGGCTCCCGGTAACGCAGCACAAGAAAAGAGAGCGCGACAAACAAGTAGGCAATGACAATGCCTAATCCGCCAGCATCGACGAGCCAGACCATCGCTGGCCGACCCAATAAAGGCGCCAGCGATGAGATAAGGCCAATCAAGAGAATGGCATTCGTTGGGGTACGGTATTTGTGATGAAGCTTGGCCAGAAATGCCGGCAGCATCCCCGCATGGGCAAGGGCATAAATCGCGCGTGAACCACCAATGTAAAAAGCGTTCCAACTGGTGATGATTCCGGCAACGCCTGCAAGAATCATCAAGTTAGCGGCCCATGGAGCATTAAAAACAGCCTGCATTGCCGCTGGCACAGCAAGCACATCACCCCCGAGCGCATCTGCTGGCATCATTAATGAGGTGCCGAACACGATCAAGGCATACCACACCACGGCAAGAATGACCGACACGGTCAGCACCCGCCCAATCTCGCGAAAAGGTAAGTTGATTTCCTCAGCGGCCTGCGGAATGACGTCGAAGCCCACGAACAGGAACGGGACCATGATCAAGACAGCCATGATACCGCCCGAGCCGCCAGTAAATAGCGGCTCAAGTGTAGTGACCTGACCACGAAACAGAGCACCACTGATGAACAAAACACCAACAACTAGAATTAACATCGTTACCAGACGCTGAATCAATGCCGCCATGGTCACGCCCAGATAGTTGATCGCCATCATCACGAGTGAACCAATACTGCCTACCGCTACCCAGGAAAGCGTTACATCCCAACCCGCTATGGTCCACAGATGACCAACCGGATAATCAGGAAACAAGGTTTGTACGACCGTAGGCAATGCTACAGCCTCAAAAGCCACCACGCTGATATAGCCCAGTACGATCGCCCAGGTACAGATAAAAGAGGCCAGATGGCCCAAAGCGCGATAGCTGTAGACATGCTCACCGCCTACCTGCGGCATTGCAGAAGCGAGCTCGGCATAGGTCAACCCTACCAGCACGATGGCCGCGCCACCGATCAAGAACGCGACGACGGCACCGAGGCTGCCTGCTTCAACAATGAATTTGCCTGTGAGTACGATCCAGCCCCACCCGATCATGGCACCAAAGGCGAGAGCCAGAACATCTTTACGTGCCAGGACGCGAACAAGGTCATGACGATTGCTGGAAGTGGACATGATGGGTCTCCGCGGCTATTGACTGTTGTTATCGCTGTGACTGAGATGATGTCGTTCAACTTTTAAAGCTATATAAGCGCAAGGCAATCAACATAATATTCAGCAGACAGTAATATCAAGCGTAAGTTATTGTTATTAGCGCACTTACTTTCCTGACGCACATGAAATACTTAACAGCATCATTTTTCCCTATCCGCCTTGAGGCTCTACAATGGAGCCATTGCTGTGAACTACCGGAGACACACCATGCAACAGTTTGATCAGGATACGCGTACCGAGCTTGAAGCCGCTGCTTTTCGGCAATTGCTTGAGCATCTCGACGCCAACAAGGATGTGCAGAACATCGACCTCATGATCCTTGCCGACTTCTGTCGTAACTGCTTGTCCAAATGGTTAGTTGCCGCGGCCAAACAGCGCGATCTAGAGCTGGACTATGAAACGGCTCGTGAACATGTATATGGCATGCCCTATGCACAGTGGAAAGAGCTTTATCAGCAACCCGCTACAGAGCAGCAATTAGCCGCACTGGAAGCCCGCCAGCAACGCAAGCAGGCTGATAAGGAAGGAAGTCCAGCATGAGCGACGAGCAGATAGGCTTGAATATTGCCGTGTTGACAATCTCAGATACGCGCACCGAAGAGACAGACCGTTCGGGGCAGGCGCTCGTCGAAAGCCTCCTGGCTGCGGGGCATCAGCTAGTTGAAAAGCGTATTGTGCCTGACGATCTTTATCGTATCCGCGCCCAGGTAGCGACATGGATCGCCGAGGAGCATGTTCAGGTGGTGCTTACCACGGGCGGCACCGGCTTTACTGGACGCGACTCAACGCCGGAAGCTGTACGGCCATTGTTTGATAGTGAAATCGAAGGATTTGGCGAGCTGTTTCGTCATGTCTCCTGGCAGGAAATTGGCAGCTCCACCATTCAAAGCCGCTGCGTGGCAGGTTTTGCCAACCGCACCGTAGTGTTCTGCCTGCCCGGGTCTACCGGTGCCTGCCGCACAGCCTGGAATAGCATTTTGCTTGAGCAGCTCGATAGCCGTCATCGCCCCTGCAATTTTGCCAATCTTGTTATTCCTGGACGAGGCCAGCATGGCTGAACTCCATGACATTGAAACGGCCCTTGCTACGCTTTTAAGCGATATCGTACCCCTAGCAACCGAGCTTCTGCCCCTTGAGCAGGCTGCAGGGCGTGTTCTTGCCGAAACGCTATATGCCAAGCATGACATGCCACCAGCTAATAACAGCGCAATGGATGGCTATGCGCTGCGTGCCGCTGACGCGGGTAAACGTCTACCGATATCGCAGCGTATCCTTGCGGGTCATGCCCCATCACCCCTGGTTCAAGGCAGTTGTGCACGCATTTTTACAGGCGGTGTGCTGCCTGAAGGTGCTGACAGCGTAGTCATGCAGGAAAACGTTGAGGTAGAGGGTAATGAGGCCTTCATCCCCACACCGGTAGAAGTAGGCAATAATGTGCGCTATCGCGGGCGTGAAATATGCGCTGGTGAGCCGCTCATGGTAGCCGGTGAGCGCATCAATGCTGCAGGGCTTGGCTTTCTCGCCAGCCAGGGCATCGCCAGTGTAAACGTCAGCAGACGCCCACGTGTTGCACTGCTTTCCACTGGCGACGAACTCATCATGCCAGGTCAGGCATTGGCTCCTGGGCAAATCTATAATTCCAATCGCTTCATGCTGACCCAAATGCTGCATGACTTCGGTGCCGAGGTCATGGTCATCGATAATGTCATCGACACCTTTGAAGCGACACGCGATGCACTGAAACAGGCCGCACAAGAGACTGATATTGTCGTTACCTCGGGCGGCGTATCGGTAGGCGAAGCCGATCACGTTCGCCCCGCTGTTGCCGAACTCGGCCAGATCGATTTATGGCGGCTTGCCATCCGTCCCGGCAAGCCGTTGGCAATGGGGCGTATCGGCAAAGCACGCTTTATCGGGTTGGCAGGCAATCCTGTATCGAGTTTCGTAGGCAGCTGGCTTTTTCTGCGCCCGCTGCTGGGCAGACTCATGGGGTGCCCTGCCATGCAGACGTTGCCGGAACTTAGCGCCCAAGCCAATTTCTCCACCCGGACGGCTGGGCGTACTCACTATATGCGAGTAAAGGTGCATTTCGACAACGAAGGCATTCGTGCCGAAGCCTACGATGATCAAGATTCATCCGTTTTACGCTCGTGCGTCTATGCAGATGCTCTAGCCGTCATTCCCGCACACACAGAAATATCTCGGGGTGATCGCGTGCGCTGCCTGCATCTTCTAGCATGACAAGGCCACTCGCCTCCGAGCAAGGTCAACGGGTTGATAGGTGTTATTTTAAATTTTGGATGAATCCACCATTCATGGTTTGACAAGGAGTCCCCATGCCGGCTAGAGCACATGTTCCTGCCTGGATAATAGGATCAATATTAGGCGCCATGACGCTTCCCGCGCTGGCCGAAACGACCGGTGTCGAAGATTGGTCCTATGGAGAGGAGTCTGGCCCTGATAGCTGGGCCAGTCTTAACCCGATTTACGAGCGTTGCGGAAGCGGTGTCAATCAATCTCCAGTGGACTTGGGCAAGAAAGTCCTTGATGCACAGCTGCCCAAACTTGAAATCGACTATCCCGCCCCGCTACTGGTGATGAGGCGCACAGCCAATAGCGTTACATCTGAAGGTCCAAGTGGCAACACGGTTACGCTCAATGATCATGAGTACGCACTACGCCGGATCGAGTTCCATAATCCAGCTGAGCATGCCGTTAACGGCAAGCGCTCACCGATGGAGATACAACTGGTTCACAGCGATACACTGGATAATACGCTCATTATCTCGGTGTTCATTGAACCAGGAGATGAGTCAAACGTTATCGATCGGCTTTGGAGTAACGTTCCCGCTGTTGATCGCTCAATGCCATTGAATGGAGAGCTCACACCGGATGAGCTACTGCCTGCCACTCACGATGCTTGGCAATACAATGGCTCACTGACGACACCGCCCTGTACGGAGGGTGTCAGCTGGTGGGTCATGAAACAGCCCATTCACGCCTCTCAACAACAGATTGATCAGTTCAGGCAGTGGCTGGATGTCGACAGCGTGCGGCCTCTGCAACCCTTGAATGCACGCTTTGTATTGCAGTAACTCGCCTTATGCGTACGGGCCTGGACGTAACGACAAGAAACGAGTTTCCATCTCAGGCCATAGCTGCTGGAACGTTCGCTCGAATGTATCGTATTCCTGTTCAAGCCATGGAACACTTGCTGCTAGGCGGTTGGGGCCACTCAACCGCCGGCCAATCCCGGCAATAGCCTGACAGGTAAACCCGAAATCCTTGTAGCCACGCAGCCAATCTCCATTGATCATGCCATTCAGCGTACCTGAAAGCCTTGCCGGCCATTCATCCCGGCCTTGGAGCAGTACCTGGTAACTACGTTCAATCAATGCCTCCGGCGACCGTTGCGCCAGAAAATGATCCCAAATCAGATCAAATGCGATAGCGACTACCCGTCGGTGCTCTGACGGTGCGCTACGGCGCAACTGCATGACAAGCGGATGATGATCGATGAAGGTATCCACCTGACGATGATGGCGCACCCCTTCTGCGACTGCGTTGCTCAATTCACCCAGCGCGGCGCCTTTAATACCATCAGCAATCAGATTTCCAAACAGGAAGTCATCGTCGCCATGATGGGCAAGATGAGCATGACCAAGAAAATTCATTCGGCGTGATTATAAACAGTTTGTCGGTTTGGGAAGCCCCGCAAGACGCGCAGCAACTTTGGGCGGACTTTCGGGAAACAGCGTCATTAAATAGATCGAGCGTCCTTTCTCTTCACCCAATGTTTGCTTAACTGCTTTTATCAGCGGACGCATGGCCGGGGCCAGTTCATAGCGTGTATAGAAATCACGTAGTAACCATATGATTTCCCAATGCGCCTCAGTGAGTTCTCTTCCTTCTTCTCCTGCCAGCGCCTGTGCAACCTCCGGTGACCAATCGTTTAGATTGACCAAATAGCCCTCCGGGTCGAGTGCAACCTCATGCGCTGCAACAGTGATATAACGATCAATTGCATTAGCCATCAAAACCAGCTCACTACTTTGTCGGCCTGTTCAGTCAAAGCGACGAAACCATCGACGTCAACGATATTCACACAGGGATCACACCGCTGACTCAAGCCCCGCGCTTCAAGGTCCTCCTTGAGTGCATAAAGGCGCTCATCAATAGTGGGCAACAGCGTTATGCCCGCCTTGAGCGCAGCGCTGACGCCATCTTCGATCAGTAGAACACGATCTTCATTCACCATGGCGCGAAGCATATCTTCATGTACACGACTCGCAAAAGGAGACCGGTTCAAAATATGTAATACCATTGACGACTCCAAGCCTGCATATTCAAAACGTCAATACGATATCGTGCTCGGCGATCAGCTCGGCGGGGTCAACATATTCGATGGCCACCATCAAATCCTTGGTCTCAAGCCCACGGGCTATCAGCGCTTGCTCATCGACACAGAGCCGCTCTATATCATACATCGGCAATACATCGATCATCGGCGCTGTGCCTTTCTGGCCTAAAGCACCCACTTGCTGTTCCGAACACAGGGTAAATACCCCATCACCCATAAACAGCAGCGAAACCTCCTGCCCTAATGCTGCACCCACGAGCGCCGCTTCCAGTCCTTCACGTGACCAACTGCTGCCATGAGGGGCATGGCGAAGCACAATCAATATACGTTTACTCGTCATATTATATCCGCCTATCAGGCGCCGAAAGTGACAACACAATCATGCGTAAGAGCGGCATCCAGTAGCTGACCAAGCCCTGTCAGTTCAAATTCAGGCGCAAGAGAATCACCATCCAAGCCGTGGCGGCGAGCTTCCTTATTATCGACAATGCCACGCTTGAGCGCGGAAGCAACACATACCAGCAGCGAGGTGTTATGTGCCTTTGCCAATAATGACCAGCGTTGGCGAAGATTCGGCTCATCCTGAGGCGGCGTCATTAAGCGCGTCGCGTTGTAAATGCCATCATGATAAAAAAAAACCGTTGCCGCTCGATGACCTCGGTGAGGCAATGCCTCAGCAAATCTTAATGCCGAATGTGCAGCCTGCTGACTATAAGGGGCACCATAAACAATAAGCGCATAATTCATGTTGACCTCTATTCCCGCTCAAATAAAACGGCCCCGCCATGGCGGGGCCTGTCACATCTACTATGCCAAATCGAATCGATCAATCGTCCGAAGCGAAACCAAGCAATGAAAGCAGGCTGATGAAAAGATTATAGATGGCGACATATAAACTGATAGTCGCAAGAATATAGTTGGTCTGACCGCCATGCACGAGTTGGCTCGTTTCATACAAAATGACCGCAGAAGAAAACAGAACAAAACCGGCGGAGACCACCAGCGCCAAGCCAGTAATATTGAATACCAAAGCCGCGACCATCGCCAGCACCAATACAATGGCACCCGCCAGGATGAAGTTGCCTAGAAAGCTGAAGTCCTTGCGCGTAATCAACGCAACAGCCGATAACCCTGCAAAGGTTATCCCCGTCATGCCCAACGCTGTCATGACAATGCCTGCACCGTTCGGCAAGGACAAATACATATTCAACACAGGGCCGAGGGTAAAGCCCATGAATCCGGTAAACGCAAACGCGGCCAAAATACCTGCTGCCGAATTCTGCAGTTTATGGACTAAAAACATCAGACCGTAAGCCCCCATGAAGAAGACAAAAATATTCATCCGCCCAACACTCATAGCCATTGCCAGCCAAGCCGTAACGGCAGAAAACAGCAATGTCATGGACAGCAGCATATAAGTGTTGCGCAACACTTTATGCGTATCAACTGCACCAGCACCTGCACGCTGCTGCATTTCGTAGGTTTGATTGGCCATCTAAGAGCCCTCCGTAAAAGAAACTACTTTTTCTATGTTCAGAATGACCTGTACGCAAGCTACTCGCAAGGGTATAGCAAATCTCTAGCTTAAGAACGTTAAGTCTATGATCATTAATGGGATGCTTGACGTGAGAAATAAAGCTGGTAATATAGCTCGCCGTGAGACGGAGGGATGGCAGAGCGGTTGAATGCACCGGTCTTGAAAACCGGCAAGGGTTTATAGCCCTTCCAGGGTTCGAATCCCTGTCCCTCCGCCACTCACTTGATTTATAAGGCTTTTTCTCTTCTTTTTCTTCCAATCAAATCTTCTATTCGACGCACCGGACTTTCAATGTGCTTAGAATGTGATTGGAGCTTCTCTACAGCTTCCCTTGCTCGATGTGGCGCCAAGTGCGCGTACTTCTCAGTCATCGTAATTGTCGAATGACCTAACACCTCTTTCACATCAGCCAATGGCACCCCTTCCGATACCATCCATGATGCTGCGGTATGCCTCAGATCATGAATACGGAAGTCGCTTATGCCTGCTTCTTTACATGCTGATTTAAAGCCTTCGCGTATCGCTACCAATCGCTCACCATGCTTATTGCAAAATACCCAGGGCGAATGTGGACAGTAAGTGGCGCGAAAACTTGCCCGAGACATGATGGCGGCCATCGCAACGTCATTAAGCGGCACCCCTCGCCTTCGCTTTGATTTAGTATCTGCACCATCCAGCCACATCAATCGCCTCGACATATCAACACGAGACCATTCTAGCTTGAGCATCTCATTCATCCGGCAACCGGTATGCAGTGCCAATTGAATGAAGTCAGCCAGGCGATCTCCATAACGCAATTGGCTGGCGCATTGAATCAAGCGAGCAGCTTCCGCCTTTGTAAGCCAGCGCACTCTACCCTCGGGCTCTTCGAGCATTCGGCCCTTGACTGGGTTGGGCAATTGCCATTCCATTTGAACGATGGCGTAATTGATTGCGGCTTGCAGCGTGGCAAGCTCTCTATTTACTGTCGAATCACTAACTCCTTGCTTTTGGCGCCAAGATATAAAGGCGCGCACGTCTTGCCCACGTAGCGTCTTCATATCCTTGCCAGCAAAGAAGTCATAGAGCTTGCCGATCCGTTGCTTTATGTCGGAAATCGATCTTTTCTTCATGGAGGCCAGGATGAACTCACTGGCCACCTCTTCGAAAAGCCGCTCTGGCTCCTCTCCCCATGCAGATTGTCTAAAGAGCTGCGCTCGCCACTTCCCCTCTAAGGCTTCGGCTTCGCGCTTATCTACCGTCCGAGTAGATCGTCTAATCGGGTTCCCGCCGTTAGGCGGTGTGATAAAGACCCACCAGTAAGGCGATCCTGGTCGTTTGTAAGGCATTGCATTCTCCCATCCACAACGCCGGACGCACCGCGATATTGCGATGCCGGTGCATCCGCGTCAATTTGTTCGCGCAGTTTTGCCAAGTGAACCATCCGCCGTGAACCAAGCCAGACCCACGGTATCGAGCCGTCGTCCATGCGCCGGCTGACGGTTGAACGGTCACAATCAAGCATCTTTGCAGCGGTACCGATGCTGATAAGCAGCTTGTCCATCGCATTCCCCAAAATTCAGACATAAAAAAACCGGCATCTGCCGGTGTGTTGTGACCATCTTCATGTCACCGTGCTTGCATGTATGGCAACGTTGCCGTGACTCGGTTGGCCAGCAATCCCGCCTGTGAAGTGATATGCCATCCACCACATTCGCGGCAGCGGTAAATACTCATTACATCCAACTCGAACCTCCGGCATGAGCACATCGCATTCGCTCTCGCTGTTGGCTCGTCAGGATGGCGGCGCTTCTTGATGCAGTGTTCGTGCAATCTATATTTGTGGTTCCTCATCCCAACCTCCGGGCAAAATTAAAGCCGCACATGGCGGCTTGTGGTTGCTATCTATCTCAGGCGATCAATCGCCCCAGTCCTCAGTCAGCAGCGGACAGTACAGCGCATCGCTCTCTGTGAGCTCACATCCAGCCCACGCCGCGTAGAGCCACACGCTGCCGATGAATCCGCCGATCATGAGCGCTATCAGCAGCCCCGCTGTTCGTCTTCGCATTCGTCTTCACTCCATATGTCATCCGGTCCCAAATAGCGTTCAATGGCGACGTTACGAAGCAGGTATTCAAGGCCGAGCCAGCAGCCCAACATGGCAAGCATCAACAGTAACGCGGCTAGGTAGATCATGATTGATCACCTTGCGCATGGGCTCGAAGCTTGCGCTTGATGACGATGTGACGCTCCTGTCGTTTTAATTCGCTCATGCTGCAACGCCCTCCGGCAAGTTCATGAATTTCCGTTCGTGTTCGAAGTTGGCCTCGACGATGGCCTTGGCCAGTGGCGGGCAAACGCTGTTGCCGACGAGCCTGACCTGGGTGTACTTCGGTACCGCTCGGCCTTCGACCTCGGCAAGCTGATAGTCCGCCGGAAATCCCTGCGCCGCGGCGAGTTCGTGTGGCTGCAGCATGCGCATGCCAATGTCGGTAATGACGTACTGCTCGCCCTTGATCACTACTGTGACCAGTTGAAAGCGGTCCTTGGTTGTGACCGTGGGTATGGGCGCTCTTAAGTCACGGCCGGTCTCACCAGAGCCGCTGCCATAGTAAGGAGCGAGGAAAGCAGCCACCGCTGCAGCATGAGTACCACCAGCGCAGATCGTCGGCATAGGCTCACGAATGTCGCGCCCTCCGCGCTCGCTGCCCTTTAGGTTGACTAGGCTGGCGGCGACCAGGGCGTTGTGGTCGGTCGCCGTGACCGTTGGCAGTGGGTTGCGTAAGTCATCACCAACCACGCCGGTAAAGTGCTTGGCGAGGAAAGCCGAGACCAGCCCGTGCTTTTGCCCACCGGCGACGACCGTGCCGAGTGGCTGATGTAGGTCAAGCGTGCGCGGTGCCTGTCCGGGACGCTCACCATATCCGGTTTGTACCAGCGTTGGCGTGACCAGGGCGAAGCCCGGTGATGTGGTGATTGTCTGCAGGGGCTCGCTGAGTGACTGACCACGAAATGCTGAGTACCAACTGGCGGTATGGTTTGCCTTGACTATGAAAGGATCAGCAGTATTGATCACGTATCGCATGACGCCCTTGGCAATCCTTTTGAGCGTATTCTCGGCTAGCGGGCGGTTGCGCTCGAAGATCGAGGGGCACGGAATTGACCAGTCGATGCACTCGGCGGCAGTGCGGTAAGGCTTGAGCTTGCCTCGCTGTACTGCCGGTGCCTTTGGGTCGGCATGTGTTGGTTTCGGCCAGCAGATCGGGCGCCCATCGCGTCGTGCAATTAGAAATAGACGCTTGCGGATCGTTGGCGTGCCGTAATCACAAGCACGCAGCAGCTTCCACTCAACGTCATAGCCATGACGCTTGAGCGTGCGAACGAACGCGTGAAACGTCTGGCCCTTGCGTGCCGGGTCCGGTATCAATTGATCACGCTCGTCTTTGATCAGTGGGCCCCAGGCCTGAAACTCTTCGACGTTTTCCAGGATGATAATGCGAGGCTTCACTTTGGCGGCCCAGCGCGTAGCCACCCATGCCAGGCCGCGCACGCTCTTGCTCACCGGGCGGCCGCCTTTGGCCTTGCTGTGGTGGCGACAGTCGGGCGAGAACCACGCCAAGCCGACTGGCTGGCCCTTGGTCGCCTGCTCCGGGTCGATGTCCCAGACGTCAGCGACGGCATGCTCGCTGTCTGGATGATTAGCGGTGTGAATGGCGATTGCCGCTGCGTCGTGATTGATGGCGAGGTCTACTGGGCGGCCCAGCGCTTGCTCAATACCCTCGCTGGCACCGCCACCACCGGCGAAGTTGTCGACCACGAGCTCGTGACCAAGGTTAAGATGCATATTCATGAGGCAATATCCTGCGCAACACCCTTATCTTTGATTATCAAATCATCTCGATGCAGGCCCAGCTTCATCGCGACCAGCGTGAACAAAAAAGCGGCCGATGAGAGGCCGCTAAGGATCAGAACGTAGGCTAGGAATGTCATGGCTATCTCCCTGATGAGCCGAAACCGAATCCACCGCGATCTGTGTCGGTCAGGTAATCGACAACGGTCAGCTCGTTCATTGAGTACCGCTCGAAGATGATCTGAGCGATGCGCTCGCCGGGCTTGAACTCGACCTTGTGCTTGCCGAGGTTGATCAACGCCACCTTGATCTCCCCGCGGTAGGCGGCATCGATTACCCCGGCATTCACGTCTATGACGTGGTTAACGGCCAAACCGGAGCGCGGTGCTACTCGGCCATACCAACCCGGGCTAATAGCCATTTGAACTCCGGTCGGCAGCACGGCTTGGTCGCCGGGCTCGATGTCTACCCGCTCGACGCAGTACAGGTCGAAGCCAGCATCTGTTGTTCGCTTGCGTGTCGGCACATGCGCCTTGGGATGGCATAGCAGGATCTGCACTTGCGGGCCCATCAGCTCATCGAGCAGCGCCGCTTTCTCGCGCTCAAGCTCTTCATTGCGCTTCTCAAGCATTTCCATGTAATCGGTAACCATGACGTTTCCTTCGGATGTAAAAAAGCCGCTTAGCAGCTATTTGTTGATTGTTTCTTTGTAGGCTTGCCATCGTCGGGCGTATAAAGATTTACTGATCAGCTGGCATCAGAGTTAAAGCAATCGCTTTTATCGAGCGGGCGAGCCGACATAGCGCGCGACGGATATAGCTTGCGGCCCTCGTCGTCATATACCGGCACCGCCTGGTCGCGGCAGTACATGACGGCTTCGATCTCTGCGGTCGCTAGCCCGGTCGCCCTGACAAAAACAGTGCGACGCTTGACGATCCTTCTGGCTTTCAGGCGATACCCGACCACAACCGCATACGGCCATGGCTTGCTGGGATCACTCCTAAGCGGATGGTTGGGGCTAAGGTATTCAGTGCCGAGCATGGCTCCCTCCAGATAAAACAAAGCCCCGCATCAGCAGGGCATCAAATGACCATCAAAAGAAAAGCCGCGCTTGGCGGCTAGGATATGCGGAGTGATTTACTCGGCTTCGCCGTAGCTGAACTCGCCATCGAAGACGTTGTTGTCTTGGACGCCCGCCTCTGCCTGCTCATCCAGTGCGACGGCCTTCTGCATCTCAACGCTGACCGGCAGATATTTGAACAGGCGGCGGATCGCCGTCTTCTTGGCCATCTCTTCGTAGTGATCGCGCCACGGTCCTGAGTTGCCAGCCTTTGACTTGCTGCGGATGGCATCGACATCTTCCTTCCACATGACCTCGATCTGGTGACCACCGCCGACCAGCTTGGCAACGGAGTAGACGGCAACCATCGGCCCCCGGTCGCCTCGTGCTGGCACATGGCGCAGCTTTTCATCTAGTCCATACTCGAAATCGAACTCGTCGTTGTCGTGGACTGTGTGCGCCTGCAGGCTAACCATCTGACCGGAGCGACGTGCCAAGTCGATCATGCCGCGATAACCGATAATGAATTGCGCCTGGTTGCCGTAGGGCACCAAGTAGGCATGGCCAAGTGCCCCGCCTAGTTCGAGGCCAAGCTGTGCCGACTGGATAATGGAGCCGAACAACGTGACTGGATCGCACTTGCCAAGGGCTGGCGTCTTGTTCACCTCTGTCAGTGCGATGCGAGTGATGCGGTCTGGCGTGATGTGTTTTGGCAGGGCCCGGGCAATCTGCGACGTAAAGCGCGGATCTTTCAGCATGCCTTGAATCGTGGTCGGCATCGGCTTCTTCTGCTGCCCGCTGTGCTGCTGCAACTCTTTACCGAGTGTGTCTTGTGTCGCTACTTCGCTCATGCTCTATGCTCCTTTGCCCACCAAGGCAGGCTTAATGTTTCGATGCCAGGCCATGACTCTGACGCCATGCACTCGGCATAGACGGCCATGTCCTGCAGGTAATCGCTGCGGCCCATTTCCTTTGCTTCGTCATCCAGCTTGAAGATCCGCACCGGATACTTGCCGCACTCAATCGACGTGCTGAACGCGATGAATAGAAAGCCTCTCGGCTGCTCTCCAAAGTGCTCGGTGTAACCATCTGAATAGAAGGCGTCTTGGACGTGATAGCGGTATTCGTAGACCGACTTGCTGAACTTCTGAATGTCGGCGGTCGTCTTCAAGTCAACGATCCAGCCGTACTTGCTGAGTGTTTTATCCGGCCTACATCGGGCGTCCTGTCCTGTGCTGACCTCACGCCAATAGATGCTTGCTTCAACGTCTCCCTCGGCCTCTATGAGCTGTCTGGCGAGCGGGTGTGCCATGACGCTCTCGCGTATCAGGTTTACCTTCTTGCCCTCGGCAAACGTCAACGCCGTCCGATCGTCCAGCGTTTCCTCAAACGCTGCCCAGGCATCCTTGCCCGCCTTGGTATTCTTCGGTGCATCCGGCCCTATCGCATACTCCAGCCCGAACCGCTCAGGTTCCAAGATCAGCGCATGGCAAGCATCGCCAATATTCAGCGCGGTCTTCTTCTCTTCATCTTCGGGGGCGTGGCGTGACCACTGGAGTAAGGCGGGGGATTTGTGAAGCAGGTCTAGCTGGGATTTACTGACCGCCGAGCTAGCGTGGTATCGCTCATTGCTGATGTCGCGATAGTAGCCCGGCTCGATTATCTCGGGCTGCATGTGCTAATGTCTCCGTGGATTAAGTGATCCCGCAATTACTGATCCGGGCCGCTCTGCAAAGCGGCCTTTTTTATTCATCAAGCTCGGATAATCGTTTTTTGTGTTCCTTAACTGACTTTCCATTCCGCTTACGCCATTTAATTTGCAGATGGATTAACCTTCGCTCGCCTGCTGTCGTTGTGTGGTAATAAAAACCAGAATCATCATGCTCAACTCGCTTTATCATTTGCTGTTCTTTGAGAGACTCGACGATCTCTGTAAGATCAGAGTGTTCTGGCTCAGTTATCGAGACGTGCAACCCCTGTTTCTGATTGGCAAAATACAAAACCTTTTCTTCGTTATAGAGCCCAGCTTTACCCATTACCCACCTCCAAATTCCGTTTAGCCAACTCACACACCGCGTCCCGAATATGCTGCCGCAGCACTGATCGCCACAGCTCCCGCTGCTCAAGCGATGCAAAGTTCGACATGACCACCGCATGCTCTAGCGCTGATTGATCGAGCGTGTAGCCCAGCGCTTCCTGGATCTCGTCAGGCTGCGTCAGGATGCGCTCTACCTCATCATCCAGCGCCTGCTCATACGCCGCTTGCGCTTCCTCTTTACGCTGCCGTTGCGCCTCTGCTGCGATCTCATACGAAATGCCAGCGCGTCGGCAGTACGCCATGTCGTTATGAAGCTGTGCCTGTGCGTTCATGATTCACCTCGGGCTTTGGCTAGGGCTGCCCGTGCCATTACCGCCTTACTCCAGCAGTGCTCTTTAAAGCGTTGCGGCTTGTGATCAATGTGGGCCATCATCGCTTCGATGTGTTCAGCGCACTCTTTAAGCGCCTCGCGAAGCTCTTCAGCCGCCTCTAGCCGGTCGAGCAGTTCAGCAACGATGCTTGCCGGAACTGCAACGCCCGCATCAACGAACTCGCGAACTACTGCAATATCGATGCTCATAGCTGCTCTCCCCATGCTTGTGTGTTCATGATTCACCTCGGCAACCATGCAAATGAGCTAAAGCCTTCATGCCACTGAACACGTTCGCCACGCTTACGCAGTTTTCTCGCACGACGCGGCGAAACTTGACGCCATACTCCTGGCATTGGGCCCGAACCTACTTCCGTGAAATAAACCCATGAATCGAGATACTGATTTATCATCGACGCATCCCCTTCATCTTCTCGATCTGAATCAGTGCAGGCTTCTTCTTGGCCCGGCGTGCGTAGTATTCGGCCATGCGCTCAGCGTTCCGCATGTCGTTGAACGTCGGTGCTTTATCGTGCTCAGTGACGCGTGCTGGTGCGATCATCACGTACCCACCTCATGCGCTTGCCGGTTTGCAGATACACATCAGCGACGGCGCTATCCATCGTCGTGCTGCGCGGTATGTGGCCGTAGCCAACGACCTCGATGCAGGCCGCTGGCTTTTCGTCAGGCAATAAAAAACCGCTCGAAAGCGGCGCGGTGATTCTTGCGTGGGCTGTCATAACGAACTCCCTCGCATAATAAGAAAGGCCAAGATGGCGCCCATCATTGGCCCTAGAAACGTGAGTAGGATGGCGACGTCATTCACTGGCACATCTCCACATCGTTGGATGAGTGATGACTATCGCCGCCGGTCAGTACCGCTACCCCACCGCCGATGAACAGGAAGATGAGTAGTGCTGCCCATAACTGGTTCATATCACTCTCCTTTCTTGCGTTCGAATGAGTAGGTTTCCCTCGCGTCGATCAACATCAGCACCATGCCGAACAGCCCGATACAGCCGAGCACGATGTACATTTCTGAATCGCTCATGCTTACCTCCAGACGAAAAAAAGCCCGCATGTGCGGGCATGGATGGTGCTGCATGTATCGGGGTGGAGACTGGCCTTCTGGTTGGCCCAGCGCTTAACCGACATCTAGCCGTCGCGATATGTCGGCACCAATCTCCACTCCGATACCCGCTGCCTACCAAACAGCGGATACCGGTACCGCTTTGCCGCTCTCTCGCCATCGGCGCGACTACCGATAATGAAGGCTGCTTTAACGCCCGGCTTGCCGATTACTCATTGCGCTGCGCTCGCCGTAAATACGGGTCATCGCTAACAGCGCAACATGCCGATCGACCACGGCTGCTGCATGTATCAATGAACGCCCTCGGTGCCTTTTCATGATCACCAGCCTTTCATGATCCGAAGACGCTCATTGATGCCCACTGTTCAGGCCAGTGGGCGAGCCTTGAATCCTTCCGGTATTTCGACAGCCCCGGTTGGGCGTACTCCCATCGATCTCTCGCAGATCCAATCCACTACGGACAGATGGGCTACCTGTTTGTTAAAGAGCGATGGAGTGTGTTGCCCGTCTCCATGGCTCATAATATGTACCAACTAGGTACATTAGGTCAATCGAAAAATGTTCTTTTTAGGTACATATACAGACGTGAAGAATGAACCTAAGTATTTTCAGATACTTACTTGCGAAATATTTTTTGCGGCTTTGGGAGAATAATCAGGTAGGCACAAAAAACCCGCCTCAATGGGCGGGTATAAGAAAAAATATTAATTACTCAGCTGGTGAAGGGGAAGGGGTCTCTTGGGTTACAGCGACAGGAAGTGTTAACGGGAGACTAAGTGCAGCCATTCCAATACTATCCGTGAGCATGTCAAGCGTAGGGCGCATGCAGCCATACAGCAAACTAACTGCAAATGCGCGCTCCAGATGATCCGATGGCGAATAAGGTGTGATGCCTTCTTCAAAGTTATAAACGCCGCGAGCCGCCACTTTTAAAATCTCATCGCGCTCTTCGCCATCCAGTTTTATAAGGGTTAAATTGATAGTAACTGAAAAGACCCCGCCACAAGGCGTTTCATCATCGAAGCTAATTACAAATCTAAGCTCTATATCTTTCGGTTCACTATTTTCAAAACTAATGCCCGTGGCTTCGATCTTCTCAAAACGGAATTGAGAAAGATTAAAGTTAGCCTGGCTCATTGCAGCGTCACCTTGGGGTTATTATGCTGCTGGCGAGCGGTAAGAGTCATGGCACCGCGATATACAGCATCATCATCTTTCATATGAACCAGATGGTGCTCATGAGTATGACGATGAACAACCTCAAAACCTTCTGGGCACTCGTTTAGCCACGTTTCTAATACGCGTTTGATAGTTTCGTTAAGATTCATTCCGGCACGAGCAGCCGCCTTAACTACTTTACGATGAGTCTCTGGGCCAACCCTAACATTAAAGGTGCCGCTAAAAGGCTTATCCGGCTGAACGCCCTCTTCCTCACATGTTTCTAGATAATCATCGACCGCAGCTTCAAACTCCTGCCGAAGCTGAGTTATCGTTTCAGCTTCATAAGTAACTAGGTCTACAATGTGAAGAATTTTACCGTGCATCACACCGTCTTTGAGCGAAATCTCAACCGATCCCTGATAACTTTTATATTCTAAAATAGTAGATTTCATAACTTGCCATGCTCCTCCAGCGCTATCAGAACGTTCTCGATCTGGTACGCCTTCAGGATGTTCCCCGGATGGGGTTCATGAAGAAGGATCTTGCGCTTCTCTTCGTCAATAAACTTGCGACGTGAGCCACTAGCTGTTTTGAGCCTGTATCCCAAACTTCTGAGCAATGCCGCCAACTCGTCCCATGTAAAGTCGCTGGGGCGCTGTTTTAGGCGATCAAGACGTTTGTCGCCCATGAGCACTCCACGTTTGATACCTTATCTTGGGATGCAACTGTATTCTAGTTGCTCTTATGTGTATAGGTTTAAAAGTGGCATTTTTCAAGGCTAGGCCTCTTTTCTTGTGTGTAGTTACTACCTAGAAGTGTAGGGTGGTACCTACACACTGCTCGTGATCATCTGCGTCACGGCGATGATAGCCAGTACGGTGCTAGCCCTAAGTGTTATCGGCCAGTTTGCGAATCAATGAAGCCTTTGCCGCAGGTTCATCTTCATTTCTACAGCTACGCCAACAATCCGGCAGTTGCCATTGATAGGGATGACTGGATAGGCAGGATTTAGCGGCTTGAGATACTTCTGTCCACCGTCAATGACCAGCTTCTTGAAGGTGGCTTCATTATTTTCGTCGAGCTGAGCAACCACCAGGCTCCCGTTCTCGGCTTTTATCTCAGGATCGATCAAGATCATCATGCCGCGTGGAATGCTGATACCTGTCGGCGCTGTCATCGAATCGCCCTCGACCTCAAGCCAGAAAGCAGCACCTTTGGCCTTATAGTCAGTTGATTCGAAGTGTTGCTCACATCCTTGATCGTACGGATTCACGGCCTCAGTCCACCCCCCTGCTCTTACCCAATTAATCACTGGATAAGTATGCAGTGTTTGAGGCTGAGATGTAGGAAGAACATTAGCATCTACTTCTAATTTCTTAGAACCGTGATCAAAATCCAGCCACCCGCGCGGCTTGTTAAAGCATTGCTCAATATGCCGAGCAAGGCGATCACCAATTCGCTTGCTAGGGTTTCGCCCCATGAATCGGCTTGCCTGGGTAGGCTCGCGATCAATTTTGGCGGCGAAAGCGCCCGTCCCACCGATTTGCTCGGCAAGAGCCCTGGCATTTTCTAGTCGTACTTCTGAGATGTCTTTCATGGCGCTCATTTGAGCGCATAGGTACTCATTAGGTACAGAACCTTGACGGTACATTAGTTCCATCGGATAATGTACCTCGGAGGTACCTAAAAATGTCTGAATCACAACGTAAGTCCATTAAACAGATATGGCAGTCAATGTCCCCTGAACAGAGGGATGAAGTTGCTGCTAAAGCAGAAACAACCACGGCCTATCTGCGTCAGGTGCTTGCTTGTGGTCGGAAGCCGGGTGCCTTGATGGCCAGAAATATTGAGATGGCTACCGAAGGCGAAATCTCCAGGCAAATGCTGCGCCCTGATTTGTTTGCCGATCTGGTTCATGCCGCTTAATCACAACTTAAGTCTAACAAGCGAAGCGAGACGAAGCATATGTCCGAACTCAGACACCCCAGTAGAGACGCCCTACTCCGCGATGCGCTAGGACAGCTTTGCGAACAGAAAGGCGTGCAGCTCACCAAGTTTGCTCGCGTACTGAATGCCATGGCTCATGCCATGTGCCCGACCAAGACCGCTGATATGCCAGCGCTCGATTCCTTCACGGTTGCTGACCACGACTACGACACCGCCGTCATGAGTTGGAACAAGCGCGTGCAGCGCTGGGCAAATGGTGCTGTTGAGTTCCCAGCTTGGCTGGAAGAGCCATGGGTCACCGCATTGGAAGAGCTTAGCGATGAACAATGCCGCGTTGAGCTGGCGCGTCGTCACGGTTTCATGGGTGTTCGTCGGCCGCTAGCCAGTGAGTCACACGCATCGGCGTTTGCTGCGCTTGGTGCGATCGGCCGCGAGACAGGCGAAGTGATGGGTTCTTTTTCAGGAATGCTGGAGGACGGCGTACTGGATGAGAAGGATGCGCACGCAGCCCCTAAAGCACTGCAGGACATCGACGACGCCATTACGGCGCTGTTGAGAACGAAGGCGCTCATTGAAGAGCGTGTGTCTGGAAAGCCAAGCCTGAAGTTAGCCAAGGCTTAAACGCAAAAACGCTCGGGAGGCGACCAACCAACCCCGAGCGCTTTCACTAACGAACGGTAAATATTATGACATCACCCGCAGCAATATACCAGTTTCCTGGCTCAGCGGAGCGCGAACAGCGCCCCAGGAGTCTCCAAGTGGAAGACGGATACACCAGAACAGCAAATGCTCTTGTAGAGGCATTTGCCCGTGCCCCTTTGACTAGTCGTGAAGCAAGAGTGATTCGTGTTGTTGAGCGTATGACCTACGGATGGAATAAGCCGGCAGATTGGATTGCTGCATCCGTTATCAGCCAGATGACGGGCATGTCCGAAGGCAAATGCTCCGAGACGCTTAATGGTCTTATCCGCAAGCGCGTATTACTTCGCGATGGCGGTGGTCGCTCCCCAGTGCGCATCAACAAAGACATCGATAACTGGGATTTCAGCGCCCAAAAGGCACGAGTTACCCCGAAAAGTATCACCAAATCAACTTGGGGTAAGTCACCCCAAAATGGGGTATCTAATCCACCCCAAGATGGGGATACACCTAAAGACATTAAAGACAATTTAGAACCTAAAGGTTCTAAAAATACGTCGAAGAAATCTGCACCGAAGAAATGGGGCGAAGAGATAGACCACAAACTGGTAAACGAAATGGTCGTCGCCGTGAGCGCCGATCTTGAGTCGCCAGTCAAACACAACCCCACCACCTGGGCGAACGAGTTTCGCCTGATGCGTCAGCGCGATAACCGCACCGTTGAACAAATCCGTTATCTGATCGGATGGGCCGCCAAGCATGAGTTCTGGTCCGGCGTGGTTTTGTGTCCTGAAAAACTGCGCAGGAAATGGGACCAGCTTGCCAAGCAAGCCAAGGCTCAGCATCAACAGCGCACTGTTAGCCGTCAAACACCTGGCCGCCACTCCGGCCTACAAGAACCTGACACTTCCAATCTCGTGGCCAAAGGAGACGGCACCTATGAGTTCTAACAGCTTGGCTAAAGCCCTGATGAACGCCGAGGTTAGTGTGGGTCAGTGCGAGAAACATGGTGAGTACAAGTCCTGCCATATCGTGTACGGAACTACTGATTCTTGGTCTGGATGTCCCACTTGCGCCGAGGAAAAAGTTGCGAGTGACCGTATGGCCGAGTTCGAAGCGAACCAGCGCGAAGCTGCCCGGGCTCGCATGGAGCGCATGATTGGTTATGCCTGTTTACCACCCCGCTTTGCTGACAAGACATTCGACACCTATCGAGCCGAAAGCGAGCAGCAGCGCAATTACCTTGCCAAGTGTCAAGCCTACGCGGCGGATTTCCCTGATCACCTCAAGACTGGCGAGGGTTTGCTCATGCTGGGGAATCCGGGTACCGGCAAAACACATCTTGCAGTTGCCACACTTAATGACGTGATCACCCGCCATCAGACGCAGGGTCTTTACACGACTGCTGCGCGAATGTTCCGGCGCATCAAGGATACATACGGAAGCCGAGAAGAGACTGAGACGCAGGCTATTGATGCTTACACGAAGCCTGCGCTGCTCGTACTGGATGAGATTGGTGTCTCTTTCGGTAGTGATGCCGAACTGAACTACCTCTTTGACGTAATGAACGAGCGCTACGAGCAATGCCTACCGACGATTGTCGTTTCCAACGTACAGCCCGGAGAACTTGGTCAGTGGATGGGTGACCGTGTTGTCGATCGCCTTCGCGAGTCATCGAAGATGATGGTTTTCGGCTGGGAGTCTGCTCGCAAAAGCCTGGGGAGGAACGAGTAATGGGCAACGTTGTTCAATTCCGGCTTGGTGATGAGGCCTCAAAGAAAGCCAGAGACCATGCCGACCATATTGCATCGACCGCAGCTACGATCATGGCACGTGATCGATCCGATGAGTGGCGCGATGCACTGGCGGTGGCCTCTGTCCTGCAGGCGATGTACCACGGCAATTACTGGAACGGCTCAATTTTTGGGCCGATTGATGACGGTAAATCTGTTTTCAAAATTCTCGCCGCGCTTTGTTTTGCCGAAATGCATCTTGACGACATTGCCGACCTTTTTGCTGCAGCAGTTGATGTTCCAGCCAATGTAATTGGCGTCATCGTCGAGAAAGGAACACCTATCGCTGAGCGGCTGAATCGTACAGGAGGCCTCGCATGAGCATCCTAAATCGCCCAGCCGGCGCATACACCGAATACCTCATCCGTGGCGAGTGGATCACGATCAACCAAGCCTCGAAGAAATACGGCATTAGCCCTGGCGCATTGCGTAACCGGCTCCACCAGGACGACTTGACCGAAGAGCAGCTGCTGAAGCCAGTCGTGCGCAGAAAGCCCGCGTTTACGTCAGGTGCCGGTCAGCGCTACGAAACGCGTTATATCCATCCCCTGCTTACGTCGCTATTCCGTGACTACGGCAAGCGTAAGCCGGTAGCCGTCCAAGTGAAGCTGTACAGCGATGAAGCTCGGCAGAGGAAAGCGTCATGACCAGACAAACAGACGCCATGTACGCCGTTCACGTCGAGATGATCGAGAGCTTGGAAGAAGCCATTCGCACCGCTGCGATACGCGCTCGCTCTACCGGCCTGCCCTATGTCATCTGCGCTATGCCCAATGACTGGCCGGGCTTCCGGGTTGTGTCGGAGCTGCAGTATCGCCGCTGGGATATTGCGACGCCGATTCTTGAGCGCTTCCGTCCGCTATCGCACTACGAGCAGAAGGTGTCGGCATGACCAAAGAAATAGCACTCCGCATCGATCGCCAAGTGGACATCGTGCCGCGGCTCACCCAGGCCGAAGTGCTGATCGGTAAAGGCATCCAGGCTGGCCCCGTTGAGGTCATCGTCAGAAGGCCGAACGATAAGCGAACGCTTGATCAGAACAAGAAGCTTTGGCCGATGCTTTCGGACGTTGCCCGCCAATGCACATTGATCGTCGATGGCGAGTCAGTAAAAGCGCCTGCCGAGGATTGGAAAGAGGTCTTCACGAATGCCCTTCGCAAGCATCAGCGCGTGGCTAAAGGGTTGGATGGCGGCTTGGTATTCCTCGGTGCTCGCACTAGCCGCATGAAGAAGGCCGAGTTCGCGGAGCTGATCGAGTTGATTTATGCCTACGGCGCTGAACAGAACATTCGTTGGTCAGAGCCAGCGCTGAAGGCTTATCAAGACTATCGCGAGGTAGCAGCATGAGCGACACGGTTTTTATGTGGACCGGTGCCTTCATTTGGGGCGCGATGATTGGGGCTTGCTGGGTAGTCGTTTGCGTGGTCATTCCCTACACCGTGATTGATTTCATCAGCAAAACTATCGCGGCATGGGTGTTTCTCGGCAAAGGCCATGTGCAGCTTAAAGCTGGATGGTCACGCCTTGGTACGGCTGCCAACTATGGCTGGCATATGTTGCTAGCCCGCAAATGTCAGCTGCATTCCAACAATAATTGGATGGTATCGCTCTATTACTCACATCCGTTCAAGTGGCAGGTCGTTAGTCACTGGGATGAGGTTGAAGAAGTGGAGGAAGACGATGCCTAACCAACGCTTCCGCTCTCGCCAGTACCTGAACTGGGTCAAACAACAGCCGTGCTGCTGCTGTGAAGCTCCGGCTGATGATCCGCACCACATTAAAGGCATTGGCCATCTGTCAGGGGCTGGGCTTACAGCCCCCGATTCATTCGCTATTGGACTTTGTAGGCCATGCCATGACGCATTACATGCGCGTCCTGAGCTGCTGGCGCTTCAACCGGTATGGCTGCTCGATACGCTATCCAAGGGCATGAAGCGCTTTCCCGATGGCGAACTGCACGAAGCGCTAGTTGAGGCGCATAACTGGTGCTGGACTTTCCAGCTGGGAGAGCGCGCATGAAATCGCAGATGCGGAACAAGTGCCCTGAATGCGGTGCCTACGCTCGCATTCGCAAATCAGAGCAAATGGACGAGCGCGGGCTCTACAAGGTCGGCGTGCTCGACTGCATGGATGCAGATTGCGGCTGGCGCGGAACGTTTGATTTCACGATCACCAAGACGCTGGTGAGTTCGATGAAGACGGCTAAGCGGGGTAAGGCATGATTGAGCTAACGCTGCCTTTTCCTCCTGCAGTCAACAACATCACCGCGGTAGTACGTGGCCGAAAGATCACCAGCAAGCGGGGCCGTGAGTATCGCGCCGCGGCGGTTGAAATGATTCAGGGCCAGTACCGCGGTAGCCAGATAGACGGACGCCTACAGGTGCAGATCACCCTTGTGGCGCCGACACGCCAGAAGCGAGACATCGATAACTACAGCAAGGCCGTTCTCGATGCCATTACCGCGGCTGGCGTATGGGACGATGACGAACAGGTAGACCGCATTGAGATCATCCGCGGCGAGATCCGTAAGCCAGGTGCGGCCGTGGTGACGATTCAGGAGGTGGCTGCGTGAAGACAGGTTATTTCAAGCTCGGATTTGAGTTCGCACTGGGCGCCATGGTGGCTATTTGCATCTCTCTCACAATTGCTAGCTGGATCAACGATGCATTCAAGCCGCATGACTCATGCGATGGGCCGAATGGCCGTTGCGGAATGAGCATTCTGACCGACCACAAAACCGGATTGCAGTATCTGAGAACGCCTGATGGGGGCCTGTATCCGCGTATGACGATTGACGGCAAGCAGATGAGGGATGGCGAATGAGCGAACCCAGCGAAAAGCCCCGCGATAGCCGGTATTTCAGACCAAGGCCGCAGCGATGACATACGGAATCAAGCCGGAAGGCATGTCGGATAGCGAATGGCTGCTCGAGTGCCAAGCCCGGATGGTTGTCAGAGAGATGCGCGACAAACCAAAAGAAGAGCGGCGAGCCATCTTCGAAAGATGGAAATCACTGCCAGGTGTTACGCAAGAACGTATTCAGAGAATCTGGAAAGATGGGAGCGAGCAATGAACCATATCGACAGCAATGCACGTATCGCATGGGCTCAGGCCTTTGAAACCGGCATCCGGACACAAGCTTGCGCCGACATGGAAGAAGCCGGCATGAATGTGCAGACGAGCCGCAAGAATCCAGGTGGCGGAAGTCATAACGACCACTACACGCCCATCTATTCCGCGATCACCCGTCTTGAGCGTAGCAACCCTACATTGGCAAACGTAGGTCACTGGCTGAGCCTGAACGATACCGAGCAGGCCAACCGCTATCACGATGATGTGTATGACACGGTACTGACGCGGCTCATCATGGCAATGCCAGCTTGGTCAGAGTGGCGTGAGAAGCGTAAAGAGCGTGCAAAGGCCCTTATTCAGGCCCGCATGATGATGGATCGGCTGAACGTTGACGGCACGCGCTCGGGCTGGACTCCTCAAGAGATATGTGTGTTCGTTGGTGAATACTTGGGTGTGAAGATCATCAGGAATAACTGGTATCAGGATGGCTGGGTCGCTGTTTGGGAAATGCTCGGTTTTATCATCGATGAGCTAGAAAATTGCGCAATGGAACCTATTCACGATGCTATACGAAAGGCTAAGCAGGATATGCGCAAAGAATTAAAACATGCTGCTTGACGTTTAATGCTCTGAGAAGTACTATTTCGCTAGGCTGGACGCAATACCGATCAGCCGCACTATTCGAAGGGGTCACCAATACGGTGGCCCTTTTTCGTATACGCCTGTTGTAGCGACGCGCAAGTGACACAAGAAAATCGTGTGTTAGCATCAAGGATCAAAACCTGTAAGGGGACGGTCATGCTGAAACGGATTTTCTGTATTGCTTTTGCCATCTGCTGTATAGCCCCAGCCTGGGCACAGCAAGAGAAAGAAAGTACACGCGCGCCAGAGGACCATATTGAATCGAGCGAGTCCGCCGACAAGGCGTTAGATGAGCATGAGGCTGGTAAACGCAAAGCCGCACCAGATCAACAGCACCAAAAAATGACGAATGACGACAAGCGTCACAAAGAGAAAGGCTCTAGTGAAAACAGCAGTTCTAAATAACTGCGTTGATTGATTTGAAGCCCTGCCACCTTGGCGGGGCTTTTTCGTGTCTGGCTCAGCGGAACCACATCTAAGCGACTACCTAACGCCTTGTCCGCTTCGAGCCAACTTTATCCCGTGATGGCCTCTGGCCTGCCTTATCCCGCTACATGGGATCTTTGCCGCTTCCTATCCAGCGGCTTTCTTATTTGAGGAATCTCATGATCGACTTCGATACAGCATTCGAACGCCTTATCGGTCATGAAGGCGACCTGACGATGAATCCGGACGACCCGGGTAATTGGACAGGCGGCAGCAAAGGTAACGGCGAACTGCGTGGCACCAAGTACGGTGTTTCTGCTGCTGCCTACCCTGCTCTCAATATCAGCGCCTTAACGCTTGATGACGCCAAAGAGGTCTATCGTCGTGACTATTGGAATCGTGCTCGATGCGATGACTTAGATGGCGCTGTCGCCTTCCAAGTATTCGATGCAGCCGTCAATCACGGTATTGGCAATGCTATTCGCTTCCTTCAGCGCGCCGTCAAAGTTGCTGATGACGGTATTGTTGGTCCGGTAACGCTCAGGGCCGTAAATAGCTATGAAGCGTCAACCGTCGCTTTCAAGTTCAACTCTGAGCGCCTCAAGTTTTACACCAAGCTGTCATCTTTCAATGTCTTTGGGCGCGGCTGGGCTAACCGGGTGGCCGGTAACCTTGAATACGCTGCGGAAGATAGTTGATGTACGGCAAACCAAAGGGCTGATCGAGCAAACGACCGATAGGCCCGAATCACACGGATGCCCATATGGAAATCCTTTCGATCACCTTCGCGTATCTGCAGATACCAATGGTCATACTGCTTGCAGCTCACTGTATACACGTGAGGAAACGAGTGGTTGGCTGGATTAGCAAGGCGCTCTTGGCCGTCATTGGTTGCTGCGTATTCTTTCTCGGTTGGCGTCTCGCCACTATCGGCCTAATCCTTGACCCTGCCACACGGCAAGCGGGCGGGATCGGCGTGCAGACGCTATTTATTATCGCCATCTTCGTTTTGGTAAGTGCAATAGGAAGCCTGAGCGCCCAGAACAAATAAGGTGGCCGCTCATGTCTGATGCGCTTACTTCACTTTGGCCGCTGATCACTGGATTGCTCACTAATCCGCGTGTCGCCGCCGCCTGCGCCGCCATGGTCGTCTCGATCCTGTTCGGTCGCTGGAAAGAAACTTTGCTTGTAGGCGTGTTGGCTTACTGCTTCATCCCTATCTTCATCAATAACCCTATTTATCCGATGCCTAAGGACTGGGCATCTGGTGCCGGCGCCACAATGGCGGTCATGGGCGTGCATGGGATTCAGGCAAGGATTGATCAGCTTGATTTCAAGTATCTAGTCGGCGTGCTCATGGATCGCATCAAAGGGAAGAAATGATGCGTCTCCTATTCTCAAGACCCAAATACATCATCTTGGCGGGCTGTATGGTGTTCATTATGGCCATGCTCGCGTCTGGATGGGCTAACACCTATCAGCGGCTACAAGAGCAAAAGATGCTGAATAAGCAGCAAGTGCAATTGGCCCGTCAGGTTAGTTCGAGCAATCAGATCGCCATCTACGGCCTGTCTTATGCGTTATCCGCTGAGCAGGCCAAGGCCGGGGAGTTTGAAGCCGACAAGAATGGCCGGCAGGAAGCGTTAGACAAGGCGCGTGGCTATGTCGGTGGCCTTCGCTACAAGATCGGCAAGCTTGAACAGAAGCTCGCGCAATGTCGCAGCACCACAAACATGGTTAGCGGCGATGGATGGACCGGACAGGCTGAGATAAAGCCAAAGAAAGAGGATGAGTGATGAAGCTCGTTGCTGAAGCGGGTAAGTGGCACAAACTCTGGTCAGTGCGTCTCGGCCTGCTCGCTCTTGTGCTGGGAGGCCTCGAAAAGTATCTGCCCTCTCTCGGCGACTATCTGCCGGAGTGGATCATGGGGCCTTTGACCATGGTTGTCGGCGCTGCGGCCATCATCGCCCGCTTCATTCCTCAAGAAGCAATTCGCGCATACGTGGCTGACATATACAGCCAGGGAGATAGCGATGGGAATTCCTGAGATCGTTGCCGGTGTCATCGCTCTCTTCGGCGTGATGGTTGGCGCTCTCGGCTGGATGAAGTCGAAGAAAGACACGGCTGAGCAGAAGGCCGGCGCTGCCGAGGACAACCTTGCTGCTGAGAAAGCTGCCCGTGACAAAGAAAGCGAGATCCGACAGTCAGTCGAAGGTGCTCAAGATGAAGCGCAGCAAGTGGAAGCCGACTACCTCACACGTCGTACAAACAATGACCGTCCTCGTGCTTTTGGCGATGCTCGCAATACTCCTGCCGGGATGCACGACGACGCGGACAGTGACAGTAAGTCCTGAGTGCTCAGTGCCAGCCAAGCCTGCCCTACCCACTATCAACGCCGATAAGCTCGCATCACTCGATGACGATACGTACTGGACGCTTGAAGACAGAGAGCGCCGGCTGACTGATTGGGCCTACGAACAGCAAGCCATGCTCAATGTGTTGTGCAGTAAGTGACGAACACCCAGCAGCGGGAGGTGATCGGCCTTGAGCCACTATCTGCGGGACAGGCTACGCAAACCTGTCATGCGTCAGCTCTCGGTGACGAGATACGGCGCCCTATTCCAATTCCCCTGCCTGCTCTTTGCGGTTTAGTTCTTCACAGGTGCGCTGGGCCTCTGCCTCTGTAGTGTAGGTTGCATATTCTTTATTGGATGTCGTTTCGAATACTACATATCCGTCTGCATGGTTTGTGTCTCCCAGCGGCGGTGTGGTTCCAGCTTTACGATATTCAAACTCAAATGGCATGACGGTATCTCCATTGGATATCTATTCAGAGATTAGGCGGTATCACGCTATTGGCAAGAGAATAACCCTAGCTCTCATCCGCCAGCATCCGCATCGGGCGCTTACGGATGAGATTAAAGCCAAAGCCAGCCGATAGAGATGGCTATAAATCTATCAATATACCGACTACCTCCTGCCAATCCTCTATCAGTACATTGCCCAGATTTATAGGGAGGGGGCCTATTTGGGAAATCACTTCTCTGCGAGTGATCCCAGGGATTTCCATGTCATCCTTAAAACCTTCATCGTCATCGACGAAGACAACTATTCCGGTGCCATTAGTTAAATCTGTGATCTCGCTTACATATAACTCATTTACGTGCATGGATATCTCCTGTGTATGCAGGAGTATTTATCCTTGCTTGATGGAAGCTTGATCTTATAAACGGAGTTTTTATGACAAAGACTGCCCAGGAGGCTGTCGAGCTGACGGCCCGGCAGTCTCGTTTTGTCGAAGAGTACATCGTAGACCTGAACGCCACGCAGGCAGCCATACGGGCAGGATACAGCGAGCGTACGGCCAATGAGCAAGGTGCTCGCCTGTTAGCGAAAGTTAGCATTCAGCGTGCTGTCCAAGCGCGCATGAATGACCGCTCTGAGCGAACCAAGATAGATGCTGACTTCGTCCTGCAAGGCATCGTAAAGAACATCCGCCGCTGCGAGCAAGGTGAAGGCGTCTACGACAGGACAGGCGCAGCAGTAATGGTCGAGACCGAAGATGGCGAGATTGCGCCGGTATGGAAGTACGACGCCACCAATGCTCTCAAGGGCTATGAGCTGCTAGGCAAGCATCTGAAGCTGTTCACTGACAAAGTGGACCATTCAAGTTCTGATGGCTCAATGACGCCTAAAACGATTACTCGCGTAGTGGTGGGCGCCGATGGAAAACCTGTGTCTACCGACTCCTGAATGGGCTGTACCGCTTATCGCCCCCAAGCGCTACAAGGGTGCCAAGGGTGGCCGTGGCTCTGGTAAGTCGCACTTCTTCGCAGAATTGCTTGTTGAAGAGCACGTAGCCAATCCTGATCAGCAATCGGTCTGTATTCGAGAGATACAGAAGTCGCTCAAGTTTTCGGCCAAGAAGCTGGTCGAGAGCAAGATTCAGGACATGGGCGTCTCTCATCTCTTTGACATCACGCTCAACGAGATACGCCGAATAGATGGGCAAGGCCTGATCATCTTCCAAGGCATGCAGGACCACACGGCCGACTCGATTAAGTCTCTCGAAGGCTTCGATCGCGCCTGGGTAGAAGAAGCGCAGAGCGTCAGCGCACGAAGTCTTGAATTACTGATCCCGACCATTCGTAAAGATGGATCGGAGATATGGTTCAGCTGGAACCCTGACCAGCCCACGGACGCCGTAGAGAAGCACTTCCAGAACAATCCTGACGCCATCCTGGTTCATGTCAATTACACGGACAATCCATGGTGCCCGGAAGTCCTGATCAAGCAGGCGAACTGGCAGCGTAAGGCTGATTACGAGAAGTACGTTCATATCTGGCTAGGTGGCTACAACACGAAGTCAGAGGCACAGATATTCGCGGGCCGCTGGCGCGTTGATGAATTCGAACCTAGTGACGATTGGGACGGTCCTTATCAGGGGCTAGATTTCGGCTTCTCACAAGATCCGACGGCATGCGTTCGCTGCTGGATTCACGATAATAGCCTCTTCATTGAGTACGACGCCGGTCGCGTTGGTTTAGAGCTGGATGACACGGCGCCCTACCTCAAGCGTGAGATACCCAACGTTGATAAGTACGTCTCCCGTGCAGACAACGCTCGCCCTGAGTCAATCAGCTATTTGAAGCGTCACGGCCTGCCTCGCACCGAAGGCGTCGAGAAATGGACCGGCAGCGTCGAGGATGGCATCGAGCATATCAAGACCTACGACCAAATCGTGATTCATACCCGTTGCAAAGAGATGCAGGAAGAAGCCCGACTCTACTCGTACAAGATCGACAAGCGCAGCGGCGACATCCTGCCAAAGATCGAGGATGCGCATAACCATCGCTGGGATGCCGTCAGGTACGCCTTGGCGCCAATGATTAGGCGTAAGGGGCAAGGCCTCGTACTGTCCCGCCATAGACGATAAGGATTACCCCATGGGGATGATGCATAACGGGCGCCAATCCCTATTTGGGGGCACTCTCAAAGTTGGTAGCAATGACGCCAAGCGTGCTACGGCGTGGGAGGACTATGGCTATCCTGACACGCTGGACTTCACCAATTTCTATTCGATGTTTCAGCGCAACGGTATCGCTCGCGCCGGCGTGATGCGTGCCGTCGAGAAGACGTGGGAGACAGACCCTTGGTTGGTCGAAGGCCAAGAAGGCGATGATCCGCACAGCGACTGGACGCCATGGGAAAAGGCCGTACAGAAAGTATTCCGTGAGACGCATCTATTCAATCGGCTGAACGCTGCCGACTGGCGTGGTCGTGTTGGCCGATATGCAGCGCTCTATCTGGTGTTTGCCGATGGGCAACATCCCGATCAGCCGGTTTCCAATGGGCGTGCCCTACTCAAGGCTCAGCCGATCTTTGAATCGCAGCTTACCGTTACCTCATGGATCACTGATCCGGCCTCGCCTGACTACGGCATGCCGGCGATGTATCAGTTCAACCAGGCTGCGTTGGGTAACGAAAACCCGGGCGCGCACGAATCGCTGCAGATTCATCCTGACCGCATCCATATCATTGCTGAAGGCGCGGACGATGACAGCATCTATGGCATGTCGGCGCTTGAACCTGGCTTTAACGACCTACTGACCATCGAGAAGATCATCGGGGCCGGTGGTGAGGGCTTCTGGAAGGCTGCACGCGGCGCATGGGCGCTTGAGGGCGAGACGGACGCACAGAAGCTAGCTGATATGTTCGGCGTTAAACAGGATGAAGTAGCCGATCGCATGAACGAGGTGGCATCTGACTTCGCCTCGGGCATGGACAAACTGCTCCTACTTGGCGGCATGAAAGCAAGCAGCCTGTCATTCAGCGTGCCAACGCCGAAAGAGTTCTTTGACGTGGCTATGCAGTCGTTTGCCGCCAGCGTGTCATGTCCGATGCCAATCCTTATTGGTCAGCAGATCAGTCAGCGCAGCTCTGACGAGAATAGCCAGGAGTGGGCGCAGACGATCATGTCACGCCGCAAGCGCTTCATTGGACCGAACCTTGAGCAGCTGGTACGCAAGCTGATGCGCTTTGGCGTGCTGCCAAGCATCGAGAATTTCTACTGCGCATGGGGCGACCTTACTGAGCCTAGCGTCAGCGACAAGCTCGCCAACGCCAAAACGATGAGTGAGATCAACAAGAACACGATGGGCACCGGTATCGAAGTACCCTTCCAGGCTAATGAGATCCGTGATGCTGGCGGCTTCGATGCTGATCCTGATCTCGATAACGATGGCATAGGCGAGGATGACAATGGCGAACAAGGTCAGACAGCCGGTAGTACCTCGCAGCAGCCACAGCCCGGCGCAGACGACACGGCAGATCGCTAAGGCCAAACGGCAGCTTGAGCAGGCGCTAAGAGCGATACAGGACGGCCTGATCGATCGCGTGACGCAGACGCTTGAGGCCTTCGTCGGCAATCGCTCTGATGCCTACCGCTATGCGCTGGATCAGACGCAGCTTGATTCGATCAACGACTACATCGCTGAGCTTATCGAGCTGCACGTCATGCGTGGCGATCGAGGTGACTCGATCATCCTTGCGCAGACAGTGAACGCGTATCAGGCAGCGACTGCAGCGGCAGTGACGAACATCATGACGCAATCGGTCGTGCAGACGCGGAATGTGGAGCAGACGTTAATGTCTGAGCCCTACCGGCGTCGTATTGCCTACCTACGCGCTCGTGTGTTCGAAGAGATGCGCGGCTTCAGCGATCAGACGCGCACCGATCTGGCTCGCGCACTGGCCGATGGTATTGCCTCCGGGCTCAATCCTCGTGAGATCGCCACACAGATTCGTGACCGCCTCGGCGTGGCTCATTCCCGAGCGCTGCGCATAGCTCGCACAGAAATTAATAACGGCCATCGCCGGGCAATATGGGATGAGGATCAGCAGACGCAGGAAGAAGGTATCAAGACGCGCCTGATGCATGTCTCTGCCCTGCTCGCCACGACGCGCCGATCGCATGCCTCACGTCACGGCAAGGTTTATTCGCGGCAAGAGGTCGAGGAATGGTATTCACGCGACGGCAATGCCATTAACTGCCGCTGCACACAGGTATCCGTTTTGACCAATGACGCAGGCGAGCCATTGAGCGATAATCTCCCAGTTAAACTGCGCAAGCAGGCTAGTGAGTATCTGGAGGATTAATGAATCGCGCTTTGAGACGCCATCATGAACAGCGCATGAAAGATCGGTTCTACGATAAGCAGCGCAAGAATCCCTTTTGGGGCAATACAGGCCCCAAGGCTGCTGGAGTGTATGCAAACCATAAATGTGTTTGCTCATGCGCGATGTGTGGTAACCCGCGCCGCCATTTTGGTGAGCGAAGCATGCAAGAAAAACGTGCTGGATGGCGCTAAGTCATGACTGACCGCCCATCTAAAGACAGCTACAGCGACATGATCGACAAACTGAAACGCAAGAAGCCGTTTCCCGAGCCTAAGCCGATCAAAGAGCATCCACCAAAGCGGCTATGGCCGCCTGTATAGCCAGACGAGGTTCTATCGGTCGTGTCCGGGCAGGCGCTGTATAGGATCATTAAATGCGACGGCTCATAAAATTGAACCATCTATGGTTTTATCGTTACATTGGGAATCCCTCTAATGTAGGAGTTCCTGATGAGCGCACGCCAGAGATGGTCTCAGACTACTTTCTCCGAGTTGGCTGGATCAGACCTTAAAGCGATCGAATCGCTTGATAATCAGAAAGTTATTGATTCCATTGTTATATCTACGGATTCGCGAGCTGATCCTATTGATGCAATACCTCAGCTTGTTTTTTTGCGGCACTCCGCTAACGTGCATGGCCTAAACGTTTATTCTTTGATTGCCAGAAATGAGTCAGACCCTTATGCGGATCATTACGATGATGCAGATGCGTATCAAGGTTTAAAAGACTTTGATTACTTAGCAGTGTGGAAAGCGCCCAGTGGGAAAACACATGTGATTCTTATGAAGGATAACGTGGGAACACTTGCCGCATTTTCGAAGCTTGCAAGTAGGCTGTCAGCCATCGAACCGGAATCTATAGAGCCAACTAAGCCTTAAGCAATAGCCTATTAATAGCCCAGCCCCGCGCTGGGCTTTTTGTTCCCAGGCCCGCCATGAGCGGGCTTTTTCATGCCTGGAGTATGCGATGCGAACTGCACACGCTCATATCGTGACGCGAGTTAACGCGTCGCAGATCAAGAAAGAAACCATCGAGGGTGAGGACCACTACCGCATTCCGGCGGTGACTCTCCCCGATAACGTAGTGATGAACGGCGGGCTATACCCGGCTGACGAGATCGAGGCCAGCTACAAGAGCCTCGAAAACACGCCGGCCCCGCTGGGTCATCCCATGGTCAACGGTGAGTTCGTATCGGCCACTCACCCTATCGCCGTCAATAAGTACGGCGTTGGCGCATGGAATACAAACGTACGGCGCGAGAACGGGCGCGTACGTCTCGACAAGCTGGTCAATATCCGCGTCGCCAATCAGACCGAGAAGGGTCGGCAACTGATCCAGGCCATCGAAAAGCAGGAGCCCATTCATACCAGCACTGGCCTGACCCTGCAACAGCGCACCGGTAACGGTGAGAGCAAGGGCAAGAAGTACACGTGGGTCGCTGCAAACATGAAGTTCGATCACGACTGCTTTCTTTTGGGCGAGCCGGGTGCTGCGACTCCAGCGGAAGGCGTCGGTGTGTTCGTCAACTCTGCTGGTGACAAGTCCGATGTGTTGGTCAGTAACGTCGAGCTTACTGACGACGAAGAGTACGAGATCACCGCTGCTGCTGAGCACATCCTGCGCGTGGCTGATCGAGCAGAAGATCGGGAAAGGAACAAGGGCCGCATCGACAAGTTGGTGACGGCCATCAAGAGCGCTTTCGGGGGCGCGCAAGCAGAAGCCTCCGTTGTTAACAACGCGAATGCCCCGGAGGGCGATATGACTAAGGAAGAACTGCAGCAGGTAGTCAACGAAGCACTCAAGCCTTTCGGCGAGAAGCTTGATGCACTGACTACCAACCAGAAAGAACAGGGCGAAGCCATCGGCGAACTGAAAGCCAATGTCGATGAGCAGAAGCGCACTGCCAATGCCGAAGTGGACGCCAAGCTGATCAAGCTGGGCTACAGCGAAGACGACCTGAAGGCAATGACTGCCAATGCCAAGCAGGTGACGCTGAAGATGGCCGAGAAGAACGACAACCCGGGCCAAGGCTTCCACCTCAATGCACATTTCGCCGGTAACGCTGATGCCAGCAAGCCGCAAGACACCCTGCCGGAGTAATTGAACATGGCTAACTACACACAGTTCGGCAAGAACGTCATCTTCTGCGCGCCGGCACAGATGCTTGACCAGCCAATCCGCAAAGAGTCGCCGGTAGCTGCTGCCCTGCTGCCTGGCACCGTCGTTTCTCTGGACGCTGACGGTCGCTTTGCTGCTGGCGCTGGCTCTGTCAGCTACGTGCTCGACCGCGATCATCTCGGTCAGGGCTTCATTGACGACGCTTACGAAGCCGATGACGTGGCGACGGCCTTTTACCCGCAATCAGCGCTGATTCTGAACGTCCGCGCCGCTGCTGCTACGGCATTCACCGAAGATGCACCGGTATTCGTGGGCACTGACGGCACCATCACTGCCACCGACCCAGCAGATGGCACCGCAGCCTATGGCTTTGCCGCTGAAACTATTACCACTGGCGACGCTCCTGAGCTGGTCGCTGTGAAATTCGTATAAGGAGCGTCCCGATGAGCTGGATTTTTGACAAGAAGGCGGTTGCCAACTCGCGCAACCTGAAGGCGCAGTACGACTTCGTGCAGGCGCATCGCATGATGCACGCCAATGCCGAACAGGGCTTTGGCAGCATCCAGATGCCCGGCATGGTCGGTAACGCCTCTGCACCGGTGCCCTATCCGGTTTACGCTGAGATGGACGCGCAGACCAAGGCGATCATGCTCGACCCTAACACTGACGTGCTGCTCAACGATCTGTTGCCACTGGCTCGTCCTCTGGATATCGGCAAGATCGTGCATCAGTACCGTCAGGCGGGCGATGCTGGCGCGGTCACTACCTCTATCTCCGGCCTTGAGCCGATCCCGAACGATCAGACCGCGTACAAGTACGATGGCGCGATTGTCCCGGTTCACCAGTCTGGTTATTACCGCGAATGGCGCGAACTGGCCGGTATGCGTAGCGAAGGCTGGGATGGGCTGATCGACGATCAGGCTGCCTCTACCCGCACCGTACGTCAGCGCATGGCTGACTACGCACTCGATGGCCTGCCGGGCCTGGAGTTCAAAGGCATTCAGTCCTACGGCATCCGTAACGGTGCGAATACGGCAAAGGCCACTATCGGCATCGACATGACTGCCGACACCACTACTGGCGCGCAGATCCGTGGCGAGTTCACACGTCTACGCAACATTCTGCGCGTCGACAACCGTGTCGGTCAGCCGGTGACGGTATACGTCTCGCCCGAGATCAACAGCCAGCTCGACCGCTTCTACTCCGATGACTACCTGTCACGGACGATTCGCGAAGAGCTGCTGCGCCTCGAAGGCATTGCCGCGATCAAGGAGCTGTCTTCTCTCGAAGGCAACGAGTTGATCATGGGTGTGCTTTCTCAGGAGTACATCGTACCCCTGGTTGGCCAGGCTGTGTCCAACGTGGCCCTACCGCGTCAGACGCCGTTCGCTCGCCATCAGTTCATCGTATGGTCTGCGATGGGTATCGAGATCCGCGTCGATGCCAACGGCCGCTCTGCATGGCTGTACGCTGCCGCTGCGTAAACCCACAGGCCCCTTCGGGGGCCTTTGCTTTAGGAGGCTCTATGAGAGTCAAGATCGGGAAACAATGGTTCGACAGCTCTGAGGTGCCGATATGCGTGCAGCTCAGCGAGGCTGATCAGAAAAATATTGCTGCCATTGATCGGACTGTGGCGCCTCAAGGCAAATATGCATCTTTCCCTGACCAGACCGACATGACGCCCGAACAGATGCGGGAATGGATGAACGAAGACTGGAGCGAGGTGTGACATGGGCAAGACAGTTGAGGTACGCGTAACCGCACCGAATCTGTATCGCAATAGCCGTCGCTGCGCCATTGGTGAGACGTTCAATGTCACGCTGAACAATGATGGCGACGTTCCCGTGCTGTATCGCGGCAAGGTCGAGATCGTGGGCGAGAAAATGACGGTCGCAACGCCAGGCGCCAAAGCTAACGTGACTGGCAACCAGCCTGCCGAGCCAGAGCCGGGCGATCTAGATAGCGACAAAGCTGAAGTCGTTCAGGACGACGATGAAGATTTTAAAGTCCGCTACAAAGGCGTGATCGTGGATATCAGTCGCAATCAAATGCGCGAGGACGGCACGCTGACTGCCGGTGGTATCAAAGCGTACGAAGACGCGAAATAAGGAGCCGATATGGCCGTCACCATTACCGCCGCTGACGTTCAGGGTTATGGCATTACTGGCGCTGACGCGATGATCGACGGCTATATCGCGCTCGTTGCTCAGGCCGATACCTGCCTCGACAAGAATAAGGTGCCGGACGAGACACAGCGCCTGCTCAAGATCAACGCCGTGGCACATTTGATGACGCTTGCTCAGGGCGGACAGATCAGAAGTCAGTCCGCTCCATCCGGTGCATCTCGCTCGTTTGCCACGCCTACTGGCCAAGGCATTGAACTCACCAATTGGGGCTCAATGCTTAAGACGCTCGATCGGTACGGTTGTATCACGTCGCTGCTTGAGAATGACAAGGAACGACCGATGGTGATGAGCGTTGGCCCTGGACGCCGTAGGAGCTGCTGACATGTCGAAGACGGCAAATTGGTCTTACCAGAATGTCGCTACCATCTGGCCCGAGGGTGAGCGCGATCCTGTCACGCGTCAGCCTACATGGGGCGAGCCGTTCACCATCGCCTGTACGTTCGAAGCCGGCGGCGATCTACAGGCTGACGATAACGGCCAGCAATTCAGCCCGCGCTATACCGTATATCACGAGGATCAGCGCACCATTGCCGTGGGCAGTCGCATCCTGATCGGTGTCGAGTCAGCTGACACTACACCGCCAAGCAGCGCCGAGAGCGTTCGCCGCACTGGCATGTGGGATATGAGCTTCTTCAATGAAGAACCCGACTTCGTGCTCTGGACGTGACCTATGGCTATCCAAGGCGGCAGCAAGATACGCAGCAATATGCGCCAGACGGTGCGCAACATTGCCGGTGCCAAAACAAGTAAGGTCGTTACCGAATTGCTGATCATCGGTGAAGGCTATGCCGTCAACCTAACGCCAGTCGATACGTCAGCCTTGATCAACAGCCGCTATCGCCGTGTCACGAACAGCGCCACCGGCACGATCGGCCTGATTGGCTACACCTCCGCCTATGCTGCTGCTGTGCATGAGGGACCGGAGCGAAGCTGGCAGAAGTCAGGCGCTGAGGCCGGTTACTTGCGAAAAGGCTTTGAGCGGGACGGCAAGGCCGACTTGGAAGCGCACATACGCAGGAGCTACAAACTCTGATGCGAAATCTACTGGATACCGTGAAAGGCCACCTCGATGCAGGTGGCCTTTTTGATGGCTGGAAGGTCGTCTATTACCGCCTCTATGACGAGGATACGGCAGCAGACGCAGTACCAGTCGTCATGATGCGCACCGATGGCGGCGGCACAGCCAATGAATACGGCCAGCAGCCTGACGTGTCGTTTGCCATCGTCGGCAGCCAATACGGCGACGTTGAAGCCGGCAACCTTGCCCAGGCCATCAAGCTCTACCTGATCGAACACAACACAGCAGATCGCATCGTCAACTTTGAAATTCTCGCCGATGTAATCGGCCCCTCTGCCCTCGATAACGGGCGACCAATGTTCCAACTCAATGTCCGCTGCTGGGCGGAGAACTACTAAGGAGCCGATCACATGGCACTTGAACCAATCCGTAAGTACCTTGGCCGCGAAGTCGTTGTCGAATTCGCCCTGACCGACCCGAACGCCGCAACCAATCCGGGTGAATGGCTGACGCTGGGCGCGGCCCGTGGCAAGGAATGGGGCGCTGAATGGCAAACCACTGATGCTACGACCGATGATAGCCCCGAACTGACGCAAGAGAACCTTGTCACGTACAAGACCTCTGACATCAGCTTCGATGGCCTGGCGACCAAGGACACGACCAAGAACGTTGACCTACTCGAAGAGTACGTCAATGCACCTGCAGCCAACGGCAGCGAGACTGGCTACCCAACCATCTACCTGCGCATCACTGCGCCGCGTACTGACAGCCTGCGCACCTACACAGGCACGGCGCTGCTGACATCCTTCCGCAACAACGCGCCACACGATGACGTGGCCAGCTGGACAATGGAAGGCAACAGCTTCGCCTACACCATCGCAACTGAAACGGCGGCTGCGTAATGACGACACTTACTGCGCAAAAGGCAGGGGCTGGCCCCCTGTCCTTGTCATTCGAAACGCTTGAGGGCGACGATGCGCTCAACTATGACAGCGCCTATGCCCCGCTGCTGATCATCAGCAACGAGACAGAATCGCAGCGCACTGTACGCATCAAAGGCTCTGATGCTGGCGTCCAGACTACGACCGACATGGGCGAACTGGATCTCTCTTCCGGCTACCCGATCGAGGTGCCTGCTGGAAAAACCAAACTCATGCGGCTGACGACAATTGATGCCTACATGAAGGGCGACATCACGATCACCAACGGCCAAGAGCTCAAGGCCGCGCTGATTTATCTAGGTGCATAATGGCAAACGTGTATGCAGGTGAGCTAGGGATAACAACAGGTGACCGGGACTATGTGTTCCGGCCCTCGCTGCTGGCCATGTCAAAACTGGGGACGCCTGAAGAGCTAATCGGCATCCTGCGTGATGTGCAGTTCGAAGGCAGTTATGCCACCTTCCCCTACTCTGCTCATCGTGCCTATGACTTGGCACTTAGCCTGCTGCATGTTTGCCATGTTGGCGAGGATGACCGAGGCCTCGATAGGCTGATCGGTTGCTATCGTGAAGTGAAAGGTCGGCTGCGCTATGTGGCCGGCTCCCTTCCCTTTCGCGATATTCACGTACTGGGCGCCCGGCTGGCGGTTAATGGCATGGTGGGTGCGCCACGCAAGACAAAGAGCGGCGGCAAGCCGTCCAATCGCTTCGATCCTGCCGAGTTTGTAGCGGCTGCACAGGCGCACCTAGGCCTTTCAACAGCTGATGCCTGGCAAATGACAATGATCGAGTTTCAGCGGGCAATAGAGGCAAAATATCCGCCTTCAGAGGCAGAGAAGAAGGAAGTGGAAGCGCCGACACGCGAAGAGGCCGAGGCAACCGTCGCGTATATCGAGCAATTCAGGAAGAGAAAGTTGGCCACAGATAAGAAATAGCACTGCGTAATCGCGACTAGTGTCCATGTCCCAATAAAGATGCCTATATGTAACCAATTCGTAAGTTACAACCCTTCTGAGCGTGGTAGCCTCTTCTATCATAAGTAAGCAATATATTAGGAAGAGCCGAGATGAATCCAATGTATTATCCCCTAGTAGTCGCAGGAACTATTGGTATGTTGGCCCTATCCGGGTGTGGAGATCCTAAAGTTGACACCTCTACCGCTGACTCGATGAAAAATTCAATCAGCCAAGTAAGGAATTCCCTGCCAGCGGATCAGTACGATGAATTTGATAAAGCTCTTCAGATATTGGCTTTTAAAAATGTTAAGACAGAAGATATATTCTCTGGGAAATTAAATAGCGAGCTAGGGAAAAGCGAACTTGAGGCGCGCGTTAGAAACTCTGTCGATGGTAAAACAGGTCAGCAAATTATCGATGAGGCTGACCAAATCCTAGCCGAAAGGAAAAAGAGAGAGTTAGACCAAGCTAAAAAAGAAATCCAAGAACTTGAGAACAAAAAAGCTGAAGCAGAAGTTGCCAAAGATAAGTTGGCACTTTTTAAAATAAAAAAGTCTAGATTTTATAAGCAAGAAAGGCATTACGGTAACGGACAGCCTATCATTGAGCTAACTGTAGAAAATGGTACGGATAATGCGATAGCAAGGGCTTACTTTGAGGGGACGCTAGCGAGTCCGGAGCGTAGCGTTCCATGGCTAAAGGAGTCTTTCAATTACCAAATAGCCGGAGGACTTGAGCCCGGCGAACAGGCTACCTGGTCTCTTGCACCAAACAGGTTTTCTGACTGGGGAAAAATGGATATTCCCTCGGGAGCGGTATTCACTGTTACCGTAGAGCAGCTTGACGGAGCAAATAATGAACCTCTCTACTCCGTAAGAGATTTCAGTGAATATGATAAGAAGAGACTCGAAGAGCTGAAAAGCCAATATGGCGATGATCATATAGACGTAGATAATGATTAGCGTGTGACTCACAGAGCCGTCTTTGGGCGGCTTTTTCATGTCCCAATAAAGACGCCCCGCGCTGCCTAATTCTCAGTTTTTGACCGCTGGCTGCGTGGTAGGCTCTGCTGATAAGCCAATGGGACGGGGATGAGATGAATAAATTGATCATAGCGGCGACCACATGCGCCCTACTCGCCGGTTGCTCTTCAATCGCACCACAAAGCAAATGGGTAGCAGAAGAAACAACTGATTCTTTTTACGGAACTAGCGCATGCACCGTAAAATTTAACGACGCAATGCAAAACATGCCGCTGGCATACGGGGTACGTTATTACCCTTTCGTGGCCAAAGATGCTGATGGTAATGATCTATTCGGGATTGGTAATAACTACAATCTTCCGGTTGGTGATGTATTAATCAAGATTGATAGTAATGAGCCTATCCGAATCAGCCAATCCGAAACGCAAGTTAAGCAAGGTGCTTCATATAAGGCTCCTGCATCTTCTGATAATCCAGCGGTTCAACAGGCTGTAGATAACGCCATGAAGATGAGCAGCCCATATACAACCGCATCAAAAGAAAAGTCGGCCACCATCATTAATGAAATGAAAAGTGGCAAGATTTTAATGGTGAGAGTTATCGGGCTGGGTGTAAATAACTCCACTGCTTCGACAGATGGCACGTATGCGCTAGACGAAACATTAAGTTCAGGATTGTCGCAATGCGGCATATAACCTGAAAAAGAGAAGACAGCCCGGCCATAGCGCCGGGCTTTTTTATGCCTGGAGAAAGATATGGCGTTCGATGCCGGCACTCTGTTCTATTCCGTAGACGCGAAAACTGACGGACTGCTTAGCGCCGAGCGTCAAGTCAATCAGTCATCCCGGCGCATGGAATCAAGCCTTGGCCGGGCAGAGAAAGCAACTCGGAGTTTCAATGGGTCTGTAAGTGATGCGCTCGGCCCACTGGGTAACCTGAAAACATTGGTCGCTGCGGTTGGCTCCGCGATGGCTGCGCAAAAGGTCATTGCCTACGCCGACGCTTGGACCAGTGCGCAGAATTCAATCAGGCAAGTGACGGACAGCCAGCAAGAGCTGACGGACGTTACAGATCGATTGATGCAAGTCGCTAATGATTCACGCTCCAGCTTCGGGGCGACCGCTGATCTCTATTCACGCCTGACACGATCAACGCAAGGGCTTGGCGTCTCACAAGATCGTGTTATTGCCCTGACGGAAACGATCAACAAGAGTTTTGCAGCGTCGGGCGCAACAGCCCAAGAGGCCTCTAATGCCATAGTCCAGCTCGGGCAAGGCTTGGCTGCTGGTGCGCTTCGAGGGGATGAATTCAACGCAGTTGCTGAACAAGCACCCGTTATCCTTCGCGCCGTGGCGGCCCAAACTGGCAAGACCATCGGGCAGCTTCGTGAATTTGCAGCCGAAGGCGGTATTACGGCGGATCTACTCGTCAAGTCGCTTGAAGGCTATGCCGACACAGTTGAGAACGATTTTACTCGAGCTGTGGCGACGTTCGGCCAACAGACTACCGTGGCTAACAACAACCTGATGGAGTTCATCGGCAACAGTCAGGCGGTGCGCACGGTCGTCACATCTGCTGGCGATACACTGGTTTATCTGTCAGAGAACATTGACGATGTAGCGAGTGTTGCATCCCTAGCCGCCACAGCAATTGGCGTGCGTCTTGTTCAGGCGTTGACTGCAGCAGTGGCAAGGCAAGCTGCGGCCGCTTTGGGTGCCGCTTCCCTCACTACCGCCTATAGCACCATGGGTGCTAGAGCGGCTACGTCAGCCATTGCGGTGCGTGGTCTCTCTGCGGCCATGGCGACACTGGGTGGCCCTGTTGGCGTGGCCATTCTCGCAGCCACAGCTATCTATCAGTTCCGTGATTCTCTATTCGGCGCCGAGAGTCGTGCGGCCAAGCTCTCAGCGCGTGTCCAGGAGCTGACCGGAGACATCGACAACCTGACCGACGCGCAGATCGACAACAAGATCGCTGACTTCGGTGGCACGCTCGCTGATCTAGCGACCAAAGCCGATCAGGCGCGCCAGAAAGTGCAGCAGGCGCAGGCAGCGCTTAATGATAACAGCCTCAAGAATAGCGGCGTGCTGGGTGTATCGGGCGTCAATATCACCGGCTACACCCAGGCACAGCAGGAGCTTTCCGGCGTAACCAGCGAGATCGAGGCGCAGAAAGAAGCGATCAAGCAGCTTGAAGCGCTCAAGTCCAGCCGAAATGAACGATCACGCAATACGGTCACACCTCCGGCCACAACAGATGTTGATGACTCAGTGGCCAAGAAGGCAGCAAAAGAGGCCGAGCGGCTGCAGCAAGAATTGGAAAGCCGTCGACGTATGGTCGAGGAAGCACTTGCAACCGAGAGCGAGGCGGCATATCGCGAATATCAAGAGCGTAACCTTGAGATCCAGACGCTCTATGAAGAAGGTAGTGCACAGCAGCAGCAACTACTTGAACGCAACAACGCCGAGTATGCCGCAAAAGTTGCGGAAATGAATCAGGCTGAACTAGAGGCGGAAAAGCAGCATCAAGCTGCCATGCTGCAAGCTCAGCGCGATTCCAACATCGCTCGAATCCAAGAGCTTACCGGTTTCACTGAGCAGGCCGCAGCCAAGATCGTCGAGTTCCAAGAGAATTCGGCTGACCCGTTGACGTTCCTCAACGAGTCGTTAGGCAATGCCTTCACTTCGCTCGATGACACTATATCCAATGCCTTTGCTAATGCCGTAAGCCAGGGTGAATCGCTCAACGATACGTTGCGTTCGATCGGGCAGACCGTACTCGCCTCCTTGCTGCAATCATTCGTCAAGCTGGGCGTGCAAATGGCGCTCAACGCCGCGATCGGGCAAGCAGCACAGACCGCTGCGTCCGCTACTGCTTCCGCTACCGGCGCTTCGATGGCGTCCGCTTACGCTCCTGCGGCGGCACTCGCCTCACTAGCGTCATTTGGTGGGAACGCAGCCCCCGCAGCTGCCGCTCTGATTGGTACGACCGCCCTTTCATCAACGCTAGCCATGGCAGGTGGCCGACAGTACGGCGGTAGTGTCTCGGCAGGCAATGCGTACCGGGTCACCGAAGACGGTAAGCCCGAACTGTACACACAGGGCACACAGTCTTATTTGTTGCCGGGACGCAATGGCAAAGTCACCAGCAACAACGACATGACCAGCGGGAACAGTGGCGGCATCGTCGTGAATGTTCAAAACAACACGAGCGCTGAGGTGACGGCTTCTGACGGCGGCACAGATGCCAATGATCGTCGCATCATCAATTTAGCAGTCAATGAAGTTGCCAGTCAGTTGAGCCGGCGCAGCGGTGCCGTCGCTAGCGGTCTCACGTCCGGGTACAACGTCAAAGGGAAATCGAGCTAATGGCAGTCAATTATCCTAAAGGGCTGCCGCTCATGATGGTGAGCGGTAAGTCGCGGTCGCAGGCGGCGACTTACCGCATGTCCGATCCTGCCGTTGGCCCCGGCTATGTCGAGCGGCTGACCGAGAACACGCCTGTTTTCTGGTCGTTCTCGCTAACGATGACGCGGGAGCAGGCCAACATCTTCAGGATATGGCTGGAATCACCCAACTACTGCGACAAAGGTCTTTCCAGCTTCATCATGCCGGTCAAGACCGAGGAAGGACTCGTCGAGCATGAGCTTCGCTTTACCGTCGATGGCTATCCGCAGCTCAAGAGCGAAACTGGCAACATTCTGACGTATGGCTGTGAGTGCTTCGCTAAACGCCTCGTGCGCGAGTTCGATGATGACGTGATCCTGGAGTGGTCAGAACAATACGGCGCGGCCTACCCGCTGCAGTTCGAATACCTTGATCGTACCGTTAACAAGGAGTGGCCAGATGCCTGAAGCCTCTCTTGAAGTGCGCCAGTTTCATTCGGTCAAGCCGGCCAAGGTTATGCAGTACCTGACCTTCGAGATTTATCACCAGAAGATCGGCAGTCTGCGCTTCATTCAAGGCTTCGATGATCGCGACCTGTTAATAGAAACCGGCGAGACAGTCACCTTCCGCGCCGCTAATTTCGCGGTTTCGACACCGGACCAGACCGATACGCCAGACGCTTCGATTTCAGTCGATCTGGGGCGCGTCGGCAGTCAGGTAAAGATGCAGTTGCGCAAGCTCGACGGAGCCGACTTCTTCAAGCCTGCCTTGCTGACCTATCGGCAGTACCTGTCGAGCGTCACTACCGGCCCGACCAAGGTAATTGCGCTCTATATCAGCGACATCGCTTTTAAAGCCGACACTGTGTCGATCAAGGCAGAAGACGACAATCCCAGCACGCGTGACGTATCGCGGGAATATTCCCCCGTCGACTTCCCCGGCCTGAAAAACATCTAGCGAGTTCCCATGGACAAACAAACCTTCATCGGACGCGTCGTCGGCGCGCCCTGGGTTAATCGTGCCCAAGGGCCGGACGCTTATGACTGCATGGGGCTGGTGATCGCTTATTACCGCGAGGTCGAGGGCGTCGAAGTGGCGCCCATTCCAGCCTTTGAAGATCGCTCCCTAGGCATCGCAGACGGCTACTTCGAGCAGGTCGCGGGTAGTTACTGGCAGCGTGACGATCAGGGCGTTGTCTTTATGGCTTTCCAGAATGATGTGCCTTGCCATATCGGCTTGGTGATCGATGACCGCTGCGTCCACGCCTACGGCGACGAAGAGAAAGGCGGCCAGGTTTTTAACCATCCGCTGCGCGCCATTAGGCGCATGTATTCGCGCCTTGAGTTTTGGAGATATACCGGATGCTGACCATTGTTATTCATCGAGATCCGGTCTCGCGCAATCGTGACTTGGCCGAGGTACCTGCCGGGCGTCGCCTGATCGAGTATATCCAAGAGATGTACGCGCCGGGATTCGGTGGTATCGAGACAGATGTCATCTATAACGGAGTCAATATCACGAGTGACTTGCCCGCATGGGACAGCGTTGCTTGTGATGGAGATGTATTGACCATCGTTCACAATCCGAGCGGCTTGGATCCGATCACGATCACGATTATTGCCGTAGTGGCGCTGGTGGCGCTGCAGTCGTTGATCCCACGTCCAACGATCCCGCAGAGCGCCGACCAGTCCTATACCGAGTCGCCCAACAATTCGCTCAAAGGACAGACCAACATTGCCCGGCCTTATCAGGCTATCCCTGAGATATTCGGGCGCGTAGTGGCTTATCCCGACCTTATTCAGCCATCGATTTATGAATACCGAGACAACCTCAAGTACGTGCGCGAGGTGTTCTGTCTGGGTGTCGGTGAGTACGAGATTCATCAGGTCAGGACCGATCAGTCACCGCTCGATAACGTGCCAGGGGCGAGCTACACCATCCATGGCCCGGGCAGCGTGCCCGAAAACCTTTTGATTGCGCGTGAATCCAACGAGATCAACGGTCAGGAGCTGACTGACCGTAGCGGAACAGCAGACGATCCCGGCGACATTACATGGATTGGCTGGTTCCAGCTGGCAGATTACGCTGAGCAGGTCTGGAATCACTTCCAGCTTCCTCAAGGTTTGCGTGCTGAAGATGGCTCCAGCTTGTTCGTCGAGTGGAAGGTGCAAATTCAGCAGACCGACATTGATGGCAACGTGATCGGCGAAGTCGTTGAGTACACGTATTACAAGGAAGATCGCACGCTAGACCCGCGCTTCTATACAGAGAAGGTTATAGTCGCTCCAGGCTATTACCGCGTTCGTGCAGGCATTTCCAGCGCACCCAGCAAAAACGCGGGCGATAGTCGGCAGGTCAAGTGGGAAACCGCCGTCGCCATTCGCGCCTATAGCGGCTCGGGATTCGGCAACGTCACTACGGTAGATGTTACTACCAAGGCGACCGAATACGCGCTGTCCTCGTCAGAGCGCAAGATCAACCTTGAGTGTACACGCAAGCTTTACAGCTACCGCGACAGTGAATTCACAGGCCGGCGCGGCTTCGCTGATGCGTTCCGCTACACGATGGTAGAAGCAGCTGGGCGCGATCTGGATGAAGTTGACCTTGAAAGTGCCTATGCCATCCAGGATGAATTGCAGGCACGGCAACCTGAACTCAGTTACTTCGACTTCTCGATGGATGACTCGGCGATCAGTCTAGGTGAGCGCGTCAAGACGATCTGTAACGCTGCCCGGGTCGGTGTTTATCGCGACGGCGGCGTGTGGCGCTGCTTTCGCGAAGAAGGTGATAAGCCAGTCGTTGCCATGTTTAATCGCCGCAATATCGCCTCCGGGGACAATCAGCAGCAAACCTACAGTCTACAGCGACCGAGCGACTACAACGGCGTCACACTGGCGTACACCGATCCCAGTGATGACAGTTCTGCCGAGATCCGTCTTGTTATTGATAGCGACGGCAATATCACCGAGGGCCTTGCCAGCCGTCCTAATGAGTTAGATCTGGCCGGTTGCCGGAACAAGATTCAGGCGCAGGACAGAGCATGGATGGAGGCGCTACGCCTGGTTTATCAGAGGCGCAAGATCGTCGATAAGGTGCTGTCGGACGGTTATCTCGTTGATTTCGGTGATCGGGTCAAATACGTGGACATCTACGATACCGCCGAAGCAGAAGGCGAGATCTTAAGTATCGACGGTTATCGCTACACGATGAGTGAACGCGTGGATTGGCAAGCTGGCGTTGATTACGTTGTCTACATGACCGATCAGCAAGGCAACGTCAGTGATGCCGTGCCTGTAACACCTATCGATAGCTTGTCATTTAGTGCCTACATGGGTGACTTCTCGCCCTTTATTTCCGACTTCAACTCAAGGCAGGCCGGTAGCCGATACCTCATCGCGCTGTCATCCGATCCTGCCGCCCATGACTATGTAGTGACTGGGCGCAAGCCCAAAGACAACGGCTTAGTCGAACTTACCCTCCAAAACTATGACGAACGCATGTTCGCTAGGGATTACTAATGGCCGAAGCGCACGCTATCACCCCGACCAGCAACCCTGTCCCGTCCCGCGAATTGCGGGACGCTTTGTTTAACGCGGAGCTATTCGACATTTTGCTGAGTTCGGACACCTACACGGCCTCCAGCCGCCTGGGTAAAGACCTCACCACATATGCCGGCTTCACAAAGCTTTTCAGCGATCTCCGCTATCAGCTTATCGAAGACTTCGATGGTTCTTATCAGCAGGCCTTGGCAGCAAGTGAGCGTGCGGAAACCGCGGCTGATCAAGCTGAGACGGCGGCTACCTCATCTGCCAATTCTGCGCAATCTTCAGCTCAATCGGCGGAAAATTCGCGGACGGCATCTGAAGCCAGCGGCAACATCCTCTTCTATGACACTTACGCTGACGCGAGCGCAGCGACGTTAACAGAAGGCCAAGTCGTCCATGTGTTCATGGATGAAACGCGCCGGAACCGTCAGTCACGCTATCGCCTTGAGAACGGCGAGTTGGTATTCAAAACGCATCCCAACGAGCTTGGAAGTTTCGGTCTGCCCTACTTCGGTCACAGCAAGATCATGACTGAGGCGCCGCTATTCGAACCTAACAGCAACTATGCATCAATCGGCCCACTCACCATCGCCGATGGCATCACCGTAACCATCCCTGAAAACACCGACTGGGTCATTCTTTCTGGCCAGGAGCAAAACTAATGCCTGCTATTCTTCGTCTCGACACTCTCAGCACACCTACCGGCGAAACTGAAATTCCGGTAGCCGAAATAGCTACTGCATCCACTCCGATTCTGGCTACGGGTTCCACGGCAGGTCGCGCTTTGTCTGACCGCTTTGCCGACATTGTTAATGTCAAAGACTTTGGCGCGAAAGGAGACGGTAGTACCGATGATACCGCTGCTTTTCTAGCAGCTATGACTAAAGGCGTCGCTTATGTTCCTGCTGGGAACTATTTCATTGCGTCGACCATTGCGGTCACTCTTAGCCCAACCCAAGACACAGGTCTTGTAGGGACAGGTCCTGAGTCATCTCGTTTGGTGTTCGCAGATGGTGCTGGTATCCGTATTACTGAAGGCACAGAGTCCTTTAGTGCTGGTGATAAGGCCACTTGCCGATTCGAGAAACTAGGTCTGGAAACCCGAGGCCAGGGCACGGCCTCCGCAATCTCTCTCATCAACTCCGATGGTGGTAATGCCTATAGTCTTGACACCTCATTCTCAGATTTACGCTTATCCGGTGTGACTAATGACCTCTATTGGAGTAATGGCATTTATGCAGAGTCCTGTACCTTTGCTAATTTTCGAGACATTCTTTACCAAGGTAAGACCACTGTAGGCGGTGGGACAGCTATCTTCCTAGATGGACAGAAGACCGATGCTTCTGATGTGATCATTGATAATCTTCGTGTGCATGACGGCACTCGTGGCGTACAAGTCAATGGTGGATGGGAAGGCGTTCATGTCTCAAATACCACAATGCTATCCGGGTCTGGTCTTGAGTACGGTATTAACTGGGAAAACTATACTGGAGAACGCAACCCATACCTGTCTGTGGATAACACTCACATTAACAGCACAGGGATCTGTATCCGAGCCATTAACGTTGCTCAGGTAATCGTGAGCTCATGCCTGTTATATGTTGCCAATATAGATGGGAAGCAGACTCGCGGCGTCGTATTGGGAGCGGATGCAGATCAAGGTGGCGATGATCTTAGTCAAATCAAGAATACCACCATCATTGGTGTCAACCAGAACACAACATCAAGCGCTAGTGAGGGCGTTCAGATCGCAGTCAACCAACGCCACGTATCTATTGATATTTCAGCGGAGAATTTGACCACTGGTATCAATGCCGCCACTGATACTGGTGTTGTTATTTCTCCAACAACTCGCCTTTATGCTTGCCGCACTTTTGTGTCAGGTGTTACTGGAACAGGAGAATATCGGCGTGATTCAGGGTCATTCAAAAATCTGGATTTGTCTGTTCAATACGAGAACTCTACAGATAGCCGGTATGACTTTGATATTTCAAATCAGCAGCTACGAGTAGGCACTGCTGTATTTACAGCTGCATCTACAACGGAAACTCGTAGAGTTGAATTGAATAAACAAATGAGAACAGGCGTGGCTACCGCTATAGTGTGTTTCGGGTCTAACCCATCCTCAGACACAGCGAGAGTAACAGCTCCTCGTGACAACACCGCATACACCAACTCATTCGGAATTAGGGTTACAGGCCTGACGGTAGGTGAGTCTTACCGTATAAACTACGTAGCGTATGGATATTAGTATCACTGCCATAGGATATAAAAAGGCCTCCTACCTGGAGGCCTTGCAGATTATTTCTTTTCCAGCACCATAAACCATCTTGGAGGTGTTATTGCAATTCTAACCACTTCGCCTGTTTCAGCCTTATTAAACCTTTCGATGTCCTCATAAAAGCTAATATACGGTAAAGGAGGAATAAAAAAGTCTTTATGTAATGTTGGTATTAATCCAAGAACAAGGACAGCAAGCATCAAATTTGTTTTCACACCTATCTTGTGGACTGCATATAAAAGGAAGCAGAAAAAGGCAAAGTTAGTGATGAAGAAGTATCTCTGACCAGCAAGAGGTATTAACATTATTTCCCATAATGTTAACGGCTCCGATGGCGTAACCATAGGCTTCGACAATGCAAAACCAATCATCACTATTGGGAAAATAACGGCAGCTTTAAATCTCCACTCAGATTTAAAGGTGAAATATATAACGCCTCCTGTAACAAGCAAGAATAGGAGCCATGCAAATAATGGGGTTCGGAGTATACCAACCGCATCATGGGCCTCAGCAAATGTACTTGCGAATATTTTTGCTGAGAATATTTCTACCAACAGTCCAACTGACGCGCCTAAAGGTGCTGATACCCTATCGCTATCAGATATGCTCAACACTGCAATAAGTTGCACAAAGCACAACGCCGCCATAACCAGATCAAACAAATTGATTCTTTTTATAGCATTAACGAACCCGCCCCTTTGAGCTATCCTCTTTATTATGAGGCAAGGAGCTAAAAAAATTACGAACGGCCCGCTTGTTCCACTTAAAAATAGGACAGCAAAGTCGTGAGTTTTCCAATATTTGTTTGCGGCATCCTCGCAAAGTATTACTGCTAGCAAGTATACGGCCAGATACCAATGCGCGTTGGTAATATTAACGTATGCTTCACCAAGGTTAGGCATAACCAAAAAATAAAATGCGGCTACTAACCGGTACTTTAGAGGTATATTGTTCATCCGGCTTGAGAGGATGAACATCACGAAGGCGCATCGCAGAGATATTGCTATAATATTGGCAACAAGCGGCGCGTTACCCACTCCAAATAATATACCAATACCGTAAGCCAGTCTTGATACTGTTTGGTAATAACCATTTTGCGGATGTATAACGCTATTCCAGAATCCATTGTTATATATTTGAGCAAGCCATATATTTCCATCTTCGGCCCATGGCTGAGCATTAAATATAATATCAGCGCGCCTTGATACTATCACAGCGAATAGCGCCAAGAATAAAAAGCTCCAACCGACCAGCATTTTATTATGCGTACCAAACATTCTTCTTTAATCCTTATCAACCATATAGATAGGCCTTTGCTTGGATTCTACGTAAAGCCGCCCGATGTACTCACCCAGTACGCCTATTGAGATAAGCTGAATCGATCCGAAGAACAGCACTGCTGACATGATCGACGCATAGCCAGGCCATTCAACGCCCGCAATGACTGTATGGATAATAATCCCGACCATATAGATCAAACTTAGGAGAGCGATAACACCACCGATATACGACCAGATCCGCAGCGGCCACGTCGAAAAACTCGTCAGGCCATCAAGGGCGAAGTTCCAAAGTTTCCAATAGTTCCACTTCGTTTCACCAGCAAAACGCGCCGGACGATCATACTCGACGCCTGTAGATGGGTAACCTGGCCACGCGAACATGCCCTTCATGAATCGGTTGCGCTCCGGCATCTGCCTGATCACATCAACCACTCGACGGCTGATCAGGCGATAGTCACCCGCGTTCGGCGGGATGTAGGTATGCGAGAGGTGATTGAAGACCCGATAGAATAGACCGGCAGAAGCCCGCTTGCGGCGGCCGTCTTCCTCTCGACTAGCTCGCATGCCATAGACGGTGTCGTAACCCTCTTGCCACAACCGCACGAATTCATGGATCAACTCTGGCGGGTCCTGTAGGTCGACGTCGATCGGTACCACGGCATCGCCCTTGGCATGATCGAGACCGGCGGTCATTGCGGCCTCCTTGCCGAAGTTACGAGAGAGCTTCAGATAGCGAATGCTGTTGTCGTATGCGGCGGCGCGCTCGATCTCGGTGATGGTGCCATCAGTAGAGCCATCATCGATGAACAGTATTTCGAGATCAGCAGGCAAGCCAGCAAGCTTCAATTGAATTGCATCAAGAAACGGCCCGATTGACTCTTCTTCGTTCAGCACCGGAACGATGAGCGATAGTAAAGGTAATTGCTTTGATTCTTCCATGCGCACCTCTTATAAGCCGATCGAGCATGTATCAGCATCCGCTAAAAAAAGGCGACATAATGCCATAAGAATCGGACTATGCCGATACGCTTATTCTGTAATGAGGGGAATGCCACGCACTACCCGCCCCGCTACCTCCTTGCTCGCACTTCTCCGTTGTTTCTGCATTAAATTTGGCGGCTGACTTTCCCTATAAGCCTGGTAGCTACAGATGAGCTCAAGCCGTTCAATAATGTAATTACCACAACTTAACCCTCGGCAGTTCTTCCCACCGTGTCGTCCAACGCGGAGAGAGGTGCTCGCTGCGCAGATGCCAGGCGGCGCTATCGCCCGTCATACCCCACCGCACTGTCCCGCGCCCCTGAAGCTTGTTGATCTGATCCATAACAGCCATGAGCTTTTCGGAACGTGCCCGCTTGGCCTCGGTTATCGGCGTCTCGAATATCCCCAACTGTTGCTGGTCAGCGTCGATCAGGTCCAGCAGCATTACTCCTGCCTTGATAAACAGATACCCCTTACGATAAATCCTCTCCAAGCCAAACTGTGCCGCAGCAATAATATCTCGGCTGTCCGACGACGGGCGGGACAAGGCAACGACAACGCTGTTGCTGTACTGCGCCAAATCCAGCCGGTGCTGGTTGGTCTGCACGAACACCATCACCGCACGCGCAAGTGAGCGCTGATCGCGCAGCTTCTCGGCACCACGCTGAGCATGCTGGCGCACGGCCTCGCGTAGCTCGCCTGCGTCGCCTGTCAGTCTGCCAAATGACCGGCTGGTCATGATGTTCTTCTTCGGCTCGTTGAAATCGTTCATGTCGATCGCGGGAATGCCCCGCAACTCAAGCGCGGTACGCTCCAGCACGACGCTAAAATGCTTTCGAATCCGTTTAGGCTCGGCTTGAGCAAGATCCCATGCCGTATGAATGCCGAGATCCTTTAATCGAACCGTTATGCGTCCGCCAACCCCCCAAAGGTCACTGACTGGTGTGCGCTCAAGAAGAGCGCGGACATCTGGGCTATGCGCCGATTCGAAGATATGAACGCCCTGGGTCGCAGGGTTCTTCTTCGCGTACCGGTTTGCCAGCTTGGCCAGAGTACGCGTCGGCGCCACGCCGACCGATACCGGTATGCCGGTCCATTGCCGCACGGTCTGGCGCATGCGCTGGCAATGATTGGGCAGCGCAGCCGGATCGAAGCCGGCAAAGCCCAACCAGCTTTCGTCGACACTGTACGGTTCGACGTCCGGTGACCACTCTCGCAGCACGTTGAGCACCCTCGCGCTCATATCGCCGAACAATTCGTAATTGCTTGAGCACAGCACCAGACCGTAGCGCCACAAGCGTTTATCAAGCATGTGCGCCGGTGTGCCCATCTCGACGCCCAACTGCTTGAGCTCATTCGAACGCGCAATGATGCAGCCGTCATTATTACTAAGCACGCCCACAGGCACGCCCTCAAGGTGTGGTCGGAATACGCGTTCACAGCTCACATAGAAGTTATTGCAGTCGACCAAGGCAAACGGTCCACGCATGACACCGCCCCTTAAATCGTTTCGTGAATTACGCAGCGCACAACACCCCAGATCTGATACCCGTCATCGTTAAACGGGATCGGGGCATACTTCGGATTGGCGGAGACAAGGTAAGGCCGACCGTGGCGGATCTCAAAACGCTTGACGGTCATCTCGCCGTCGACCACAGCAATGACAATGCGGCCGGGGAGTGTCTCAAGCGATCGGTCAATGATAAGCGTGTCGCCAGGATGGATACCTGCTTCTAGCATGCTGTCACCATCGACCGTGACATAGAACGTCGCGCTGGGGTGACGAATGAAGCGCTCGTGAAGGTCGAGTGATCCACCGTCATAGTCTTGTGCCGGACTAGGGAATCCTGACAGCCCTGCCCGGGTAAACGAGATAGCATAGGGCAGCGCCAGGTGGCGAGGGTCAATCCGGGCGGGAATAAGGTTAGATACAGTGGCCATGGCACACCTCAGTTCCGAAACGTTAGTGCGGCTTTCAGCGGGCTGAGCATGTGCACGTTGACGTTAGGCGACTGTTGCCACGCCCTAATCGTGACTTTCCACTTGTCGAGCGTCTCGACGTCAGGCTCGTGTTGTAGGGTTATGTGGCTGCGTTGCGGCTCTTCGGCCGCAGAGGTGGTGCTGAGATTATCCATGATGGGCCCTCCCTGTTTTGATTTACTGTCTATATATACAGTAATCGGCAAGGACCAGGCTAGATTGAGGAGGCATAAGCAAAATTAGAGCATAAAAAAAGCCGGCGCTGAGGGGCCGGCATAAAAATTTCCATAGCACTGTACTATCGGCTGGCATTCGAGGTGTTTTAGCAATTACTTACAAATTGACTCGCACGGCACGCCATCTTTGTCGGCATCGAGTCGCGTCACACCACATTGCTGTAAGAAGTACGTAGCTTCTTCGCAGCTGCTCATCGCTCCGCATGTGGTCTTCGTGCCACATTCGTACTGTTGGGTAGTGGACTGCTCGAATACCGGATCGTTAGCCGCTGCAGTAGGCAATGGTGCCGGCTGGGCATCTTTCTCGACGTACGGATTGCCATGCCCCTGGATTGCGACAATGCGCTGGTTGCGTAGCTTCTCCCAGTTGTCGACGGGGTCCTGCTGGGCCCACACTTCAAACAGCCGCTGCTGCTGATCACTGACATTGATGCCGTACGTATCGCGCATATACCAGTAGGTCCGTGCTACGTCGCCGCGCACTTCGGGGCGGGGTTCGAAAACATCGACGGTGAAATCTACCTTGGATTGGCACTGGCCGTATTGGTAAGCATCCGCGCTGGTTGCCATGCCATAGCCGAGGTTCGAGCGATCACCATTCACCTCACCTATCGCCGGCACGAGATTAACCAAGTCCCCTTCTGCCCTGTTGAACTCTGGGTTGGTTGCTTCGCAGTTTGAGCGTCCACCGTCCTGCCAGCACTGCAACGCTCGGCCAAAATCGTAGGCCGGCATGATGTGCTCCCACTCAATTCTGTTTGCACGTGCTTCCTGTTTACGCACCTGGTACCCGCAGCTAGCGAGATCAGGCGTATTATCTGGACCCGAGTAGCTACAGCCGCAGTAGAACGTTGTCTTGTGATCCGCGAAGATCTCCCAGGCAACACGCTTGGCAGCATCAAATGAGGCTGGGGCGTCAGCAAAAACGGGAAATGCCAATAGGAATGGCAAGAAAGTGATGAAACGACGCATTAGTAGCGAGCCCGTGAAATTTTCAAGAGAACGTAACATTAAGCTGCCAGTGTAGGTGAGCCCTCTGCAGGGAAGCCATACATTCCATAGGAGCCATCATGTTCTCTACCCAAGCGCTACAAGTGCTAGTTCTCAAGCTTATGTGGAATTTCTTTGATGATACTGATAGCGACGAAGTGTGGCCTTAAATGATCTAGCGCTGCTGTAGTCGGCAAGCGCCAAAGATGGGATGAGTAAGGCAAGTGCAATGAAGCCGCGTAAGCCGGTCACCATCCAGTCGAGACCGTACGCACTACATACGTGTTGCCGCACATTTTGCATAGCGTATGAATCTCATTACAGCCCTTATACTCCATCCATACATCGAAATTTTCCCACTTCTTGGAGTCGTCAGGCCGTAGCTCACGTGTCTTGCACTTGGGGCAATACATTTCATGGCCGCCGTTTACTTCACGAAACTGTACCGGGTCGATTTGCATGGCGCTCCCTCCTCTTTCTTTTCCTATCGACCGGCACGCGCAAAGCTAAAGCCGCTCAGCAATGTGACATTGCAAAGGGGCCTTTTGATGGTGTGATTATATTGTGTGTGAATGCTGTCTTAAAATGTGACTGCGTGCACAATATGCACCCATATCAACTAGATAATCGTGGTTGCGTCCGGCGATTAGTATAATTAAAACAACAGGTTACTTTGTTTTTTCGCTTAGATTATATAACTTGAAAACCGGCAAGGGTTTATAGCCCTTCCAGGGTTCGAATCCCTGTCCCTCCGCCACTCGAACATTAAAAAGCCTCGTAAGCCTATGTGCTGCGAGGCTTTTTTCGTTCTCAGCTACTATCAACTGATCCTTCTTTTCCTCCTTATCAGTGATTCAATATTGCCTGCCGGTCTTTCAGTGTGACTCGATTTTGATTGAGGCTGGCTGGCGCCCTAGTTCAATCGTACCGCTTCTGCTTTCTTGATCCAGCGCACTCGGCCTTTGCGCTCTTGCAGCATTCGGCTCTTAACCGGATTGGGTAATTGCCAGTCAAGATGCACAATCATGTGGCAGTGTAATAGAGACCTAAAAGGGCTGCCGGTTGAACGGTCACAGTCAAGCCTCTCTGCAACGGTGCCTATGCTGATTAGTAGCGGCGCCGGTGTGCACTGGTGTTGCTCAAGTTATTAACCTTCTTGAGCCGCTCTTAAGCTGCACTTACGAGGATTATAGCAGTCGATCTTATTCACGAGCGCCTACCATGAAAGCCCAAATAAAAAGCCATGAGAGGATAAGGAAAAGTAAGTAGATCATCATTCACCTTCGGGTATTTATAACGCATGAAGGAGCGTGCCTCGCTATATGGAGAATATCGTCCTCCTCACAGATAACTGTGGTCATTCTTATAAAAAATGCGCCTTATGTCTGGCTTGTTTGTGGCATAACAAGCAATTAAAGCACCTCCATATACGGCAAGCTCATCACTCGCCCCCTCAATAATGCCGTGTTTTGTGGATCCTCATCCCAACCAGCAGGCAAAATTAAAGCCGCACATGGCGGCTTGTAGTTGCTTTCTATCGTAAGCGATCGATCTGTTAGGTCAGTCGGTCCACTTCTCAGTTAGCAGAGGACAATACAGCGCATCGCTCTCCTCATATTCACATCCTGCCCATGTAGCATAGAGCCATATGCTGCCAATAAACCCACCAATCATGAGCACAATCAATAAGCCCGCCGTTCGCCTCCGCATTTCCCCTCACTCCATATATTATCAGCTCATATAACGCTCAATGGCATCGTTACGCAGCAGGAATTCAAGGCCGAGCAGCCCAGCATGGCAAGCGGCAACAGTAGCGCGACCAGGTAGGCGACTGAGCAGACAGATGTGCGAGCCAGGTATGTCCCAGTCACTCCAAGCGTAATCATCAAGTCGACAGAGGCCCGAGTACTAGCGGCCTCAGTACAAGCGTGATACTCGATCCAATCTCTATCAGGCAGCGGGGAAGCGCACTGTTTGGCTGCCCCCGCCTGCTGCTTTTCATTATCGCAATGGACGCGGGTTCGAACTTATCGATGCCGTTGATCCTGATCATGACAGCAACGCCCATGAGCAGCGGCCAGGCAGTCATAGTGGGAGAAACCTAAATCCGTCATAGATCGCTTTTATTCGTCACCCAGCACCTGCCGCCTCGGGCTGTTTTACTAGCGCATGCGTACCACCACAGTGCAGACGCAAACATCCCTTCTTAATTCGTCTATGTGTACTTGGTATTTAGCAAAGCTCTCGTTTGCTCTGTCACCTGCTACTAGGTTCCCTGACTCAAGTACGTACATCTTGTCTCCTGGCTGGGGATCAAGATTGCCGAGCTTGTCTCGCGCTATCGATAGCTGGTCGCCTACTTCGAGGCTGGGTGATACGTTCATGCTGTGTCTCCTCCATAATGCTAGGTAAATGCATTTTTATAAGGTGCAGGGTACATATAGTTAGGTTAGGCCAAAGCCGCTCAGCAATATGACATTGCAAAGGGGCCTTGAATACTTATGACGATTTTTGTGTTGGATGGATATAACTTAAAAACCGGCGAGGGTTTATAGCTCTTTTAGGGTTCGAAGCCCTGCCCCTCCGCCACTTTCACAAAAGTTGTAGGTAGTTAAGGAAGAATTGATAACTAGCTGGCAATAGGCAGGAACACTAATAAGCAAGGCAGGTTATATGGAAATCATCTTTCTAGGGACCTCTGCTGGGGTGCCAACCAAAGTACGTAATGTGTCAGCCGTCGCGGTCAAGAGACAAAATTCCAAGCGTTGGTACCTAGTTGACTGCGGTGAGGCAACACAGCAGCAGTTATTACATACAAAGTTATCTTTAATCTGGCTCGAAGCCGTCCTGATTACGCATCTTCATGGTGACCACTGCTATGGGCTACCCGGTCTTCTATCCAGCGCCTCAATGGCAGGACGGAAAACGCCGTTACGTCTTATCGGCCCAGCCTCGATCAAGCACTTTGTTGATGCTATCCAGGCCGCAACAGCCTTGCATCTCACCTTCCCTATTGAATTCATTGACATTATCGATGTTGCACCGCCTATCAAGGGCGCGGATTTTAACATTGAGGCTGCCGAGCTTTCTCACGGTATCCCTTCGTATGGGTATGCCTTTACTGAAAATAACGTCGAACAAAAAATTGATAGTGCACGGCTTCAAGTTGTTGGCGTAGAGCCTGGCCCTGTGTGGGGACAACTCATCAGAGGTAATGATGTTCGACTAGAGGATGGTTCGATATTAAGAAGCGAGGATTATCTATTGCCGACAAGGCGCGCACGTAAAATTGTTATCGCTGGCGACAATGATATGCCTCAATTACTCACTGATATGTGTATTAGCGCCGACGTTCTGGTTCATGAAGCAACCTATACCCGGGAGGTTGTTGAGCGACTGGGGACTAACAATCACCATAGTACTGCCTTTGACGTGGCGAGCTTTGCACGCCAACACCATTTAAAAAATCTTGTTCTGACACACTTCAGCCCACGCTACCAATACGCAAGTGGAGCATCAATATCCATCGACACTGTCCGCAAAGAGGCTAAAGATCATTATCGGGGCAATTTATTCCTCGCCAATGATTTCGATATCTACCAGCTTTCACGCGAAGGTGTTTTGACACAAAAAACAATCTAGGAATTATTAGCTTTTCAACTTGCACCTCGCGGGCATGCTTTCTAGTCTTGAGAGAAAGAAAGACATGTTTACATGCTGCTTCATCATGTCAAAAGGAGGTGTCAGATGATTGGAGGAGAATCTCCGAGCCATGGCTCTACACGAGGGTTCACCAAGGGCCAAATGAATCGTGAAGGCGGTGTTGATCGTCACGGTAATCATGCCGACCCGCTTTTTGAACCGGGAGATCGTCCAGGTCATGCGGGTGAGTTCCAAGAGTGCGATCAGCATGGCCAGCTTTTGAGTGAGGATTACCGTATCCAGCTTGATTATGATGATGAGCCATTGCCGCCAACGCATGAGAAAGGCTACAAATGGCGCATGATGAATTAAGCAAACACCATGTTGCATCATGTTATACAGCAAAGCCCCGCCTAGTTTGCGGGGCTTTTCATGTTGAAAGGGTCATGGCTATTGCCACTCATTGAATGGAAGGGATTCCCATGAAACTAAGCATTTTAGGTGGCATATTAATTGCCGGCATGACGGGATGTGCTGCGCAGGACACTAGTTCTACTCGCTACCCTCAATTCGATCAGAATCGACAGACGACGACTTATCAAGGTCAACTTCAATGCGCGCATTGTCCGGATAAGCCGATAAGCCTGACATTGAGCGAGTCGACCGTTGCTGATCCGATGGAATACCTGCTGCGTATTCCTGGAGAAAAGGATCAATCGGGCACGGTATTTGAAACCATGGGCAACCTGCGTTACCCCAATCAGACTATCTATCAGTTAGTAGCGCCGCTTAACCATCCCGTAATGACCTTGTTGGCACTTGATAATGGCGTTATGAAAGTACTCAATTATCAGGACCCCGATAATGAGCTCACCGTATCTCAAGGCAGCAACAATATTCTTATGCAAACTCAGCAGTAACTGCTGACATATAAGCGGGTAGTTTCGCTGCCCGCCTCTAGCTAACCACAGCAAACTGTTCAATGCAGACGCAACCCGACGCGAATAACACGGTTTCCATCCACTTCGTTAACTACCCAATGAATGCCATGCCAATCGATGTCATCCCCAACCACGGGATATCCGCCGACTCGATGCGCAATGAACTCGCCAAGTGTACGATCGCGCTCACTCTCTGATAGCGTTAAACCATACGCATCGGCAACATCGCGCATGGGCGCATCGCCTTCCAGCGTAAAGGCACCATAAAACTCACGCTCCTGTCTAAGACGTGCCTCGCCATCAAATAATTTATTAAGGGCTGGCAGGTCATCACTGATGCCGATGACACATGCCAGATCATCATGCCGTAGTCGTGTACTGCCCTTGGGGTGGATCATCTGGCGATCGCGAAACAGCGCTGCAATAGTCGAACCTGAAGGAAAACGCAGCATGCGCAGCGGAATGTCCTCGACGCGTTTGCTATCGATACGGTAAATGAACATTTCATAATTATCGTCAGGCAGTACATCGAGTAAGCGCCTGCGTAGTGGCGTAACGCCTTCTGGCACTACGATTTTCAACCATCTTGCCAGCGGTGCCAATGTCGTTCCCTGCAGTAACAGCGAGATAAGCACTACGAAGAACGCCACATTGAAATAAAGCGCTGAATTTTCGACACCGGTAATGACAGGTACTATCGCCAACACGATAGGTACTGCACCGCGTAGTCCCACCCATGAAATGAATGTTAGCTCCTTCCAGCGGAAGCCAAAAAAAGGCCGCAAGCACAGCACGACGGCCAATGGCCTGGCAACGAAGATCAACGCCAAGGCAACCACCGCTGCAGGCACGGCGTAATCGAACATGGCGCTTGGGGTGACTAATAGACCCAGCGTGATGAAGAGTCCTATCTGACTAAGCCATGCCAGCCCGTCATTGACAGGTAAAATGAATTCAAGATGTCGGCCTCGCATGTTACCGATCAGCAGTCCCGCTAGATAAATCGCCAGAAAACCACTGCCGCCGAGCATATTGGTGATCGAAAAGAGTACAACCCCAAGAGCCACTGCCAGCAATGAGTACAGGCCAGGAGCCAGTTCAAGCCATTTAAGCAGTCGGCCAAACAACCAGCCAAAACCGATACCGAACGCCAGCCCGATACCAAATTGCTGAACAAACATGAATATTGTCGCGATGGGGCTTCCAAGCGACCCAATCAACATTTCGGACAGCATGATCGTCAGGAAGATAGCCATCGGGTCGTTGGTACCGGATTCTATTTCCAGCGTCGCGCCAACGCGTTCATTCAACTTGATACCGGCACCGCTCACCATCGAAAAGACAGCAGCTGCGTCGGTGGAGCCCACGATGGCCCCTACCAACAGCCCTTCGAGGGGAGAAAGCCCAAAGATCCACATGGCCACCAGTCCCGTCAGTCCACTGGTCAAAAAGACACCGAGTGTTGCCAGTGATAACGCTGGCCGTAGACCGACACGAAAGGTTTTCATCCGCGTGCGCAAGCCGCCATCAAACAGGATGATGGCTAAGCCAAGCTGACTGATAACGTTTGCCAATGCGTAGTTATGAAACTCGATGCCCAAGCCATCTTCACCAGCCAGCATGCCTATCCCAAGGAATAAAGGGAGCAAAGGCATACCGACCTTAGCCGAGACACGGCTCGCCAAGATGCTGAAAGTGACTAACAAGCCACCGACGAGATATAAGCTTTCAGGACCGTTCACATGTCTTTTTTCATAACGATGAGTGATAAGAACATTGTTGCACACCTGCACAATGGCATAAATCCGCAAATCAGAAACAACTCATCAAAAATAATGATGCCCCGACAAACAGAAGCTTTATTAATGTCTTTTCAAGCTATCCACCCAGCAAGGACGGCTCGCTAACGTTTCCCAATTCAGAGGGCCAAAAACATTCATTAACCATAATACCGCCCGGCAATGAAAGCGGTGTTGTTGCACGTCTGGCGGTGAGGCATGAAGACGATAGGCCTCATAAAACGCAGCACGGTGGATCTCATTATCTAGCAGTAATTCAAACAGGCTCCAGTCGAATTCAAGCGGTGCCCACAATAGCGCCTCCCAGTCGTTCCAGAACCACCCCGTGGCATTCCACATGAATTGATCGACTCGAAGATCAGGCAGGCTCCATACCGCCCTTGTCGGCACGGCAGGTAAGCGATCAGCCAGGCTACCAAGCTCGGTACGCCGTGTAGAACATGACAGATAGCGCTTAACACGCAGCGGCCATTGATCAAGGGCAAACGTACGTTCCAGCGGATGCCCCCATCCCGATACAGCTTCACGATGAAGGCGCCCAACATGATCGCCTAACAGCTCAGCAAATGTCGTCGTCCAATGGGCTACTGAAGCCGTCCGCCAAGGCAGGCTCCAAACGGGACAGTGCTGTAATTGCCCTAGATAGGTCATGGGTAGCGGCATGAGAGGCAACAAGGGTGGCAAGGCACCCGCCAAATGAGGAATCCGCTCTGCTATGCGCCAACGGTCGAAACCAAATAATGATGAGAGCCCATGCCAGAAGGCGTCCTGCTCCGGACGCATACGCGCCAGCTTGATCAGCTCCGGTGAGACACCTTCACTCTTCCACAGCCAGTTGGCGCTGTCCTCCCACGCTAGTGGCAATGGCGTTAACGCTAGTCCTGTAAACATTTCCATTCGTCGAGTCAATTCACTGCTTGGCCTCATGCATTCTCCTAGGCGTTTCTGCTCAACCCAAGATACACTAGCGCTTTCTGGATGGGGGTGCGTTCATGAATGTCATGAACGCTGAGAGTGGCGACACAACCCCTTGCACCTGATCCGGCTAATACCGGCGGAGGAAATGCCAGAACGTGCCGTGGCACGCCCTTCGCCTGCCTCGTCACGGAGTTTTCATGTCTGCACTCGGCGTGCGTATCGACGCTGCGCGTCTCAAATTTCGCGATCAGTGGTTATTTAAGGATATTGCCTGTGAGCTTCCAGCAGGCAGTTGGACCTGCCTGCTGGGACGAAGTGGCTGTGGCAAGAGTTCATTGCTACGCTTGATTGCCGGGCTACCGCTGCCTGAGACATCGCACATCGCTATCACCACTGATGACGGGCAGCCCTTGGCCGGGCGTGTCGCCTGGATGGCACAGCAGGATTTTCTGCTACCTTGGCGGCGTGTTATCGACAATGTCGTGCTAGGCCCTTCTCTGCGTGGCAAAATTCGTCGTTCCGATATCGAACGCGGTGAAGCCCTACTTGAGTCCGTTGGTCTCGCTGATAAACGTCATCAATGGCCAGCTGCCTTATCAGGTGGGCAACGCCAGCGTATTGCGCTTGCCCGCACATTGTTCGAATCTGCTCCTCTCATCATGATGGATGAGCCCTTCTCAGCACTTGATGCCATCACTCGGCTAGAGCTTCATGAATTGGCCGCCAGGTTACTGGCTTCGCGTACTGTTCTACTGGTAACGCATGACCCTTTCGAGGCGTTACGTCTTGCCGATCAGATGTTGATCTTTCAGGGCCACCCCGCCCACCTTGAACGCCTCGGCCCGCCACCGGGTGAGCGTCCTCGCGATCCGGCCGATCCCAGACTCAATGCCTGGCAAGCCCAGCTTTTACACTATCTACGCCATGAACCCGTTGCGGAGGCTGGCGATGAAGTTTTCTAGCACAACTCTGAAACCTCGGATGGTAACGAGCGTGAGCGCGCTCGCCGGCATAGGCTCTCTTTTGCTCGTCTGGCAGGCGCTGGTAAGTCTTGCCGGTTTGCCGCATTACATTTTACCCGGCCCGCTTACCGTTTTAGGTGCCCTGTATCAGTATCGAGATATGCTGATCCAGCATGGTTTAGTCACCATCCTGGAAATAATGCTCGGGTTTCTATTTGGCATAGGCATGGGCATGTTGACAGCGCTGGCACTGGCCAGCTTTCCCCCCTTGCGACGCACCCTATTGCCTGTACTGTTGATCACTCAAGCCATTCCTATCTTTGCTCTCGCACCCATTTTAATGCTGTGGTTCGGCTACGGTCTTCTCTCCAAAGTAGTGATGGCCACCTTGATCATTTATTTCCCTGTGGCTTCGACCTGCTATGACGGCCTGCGTCAGACCCAGCAGGGGTGGCTCGACTTGGCACACACAATGGGCGCCTCGAAATATATGATATTACTGCACATTCGCTTACCTGCGGCCTTGCCCTCGCTTGCTTCAGGGCTTCGCATGGCCGCCACCGCTGCTCCCATTGGCGCCGTGATTGGGGAATGGGTCGGCTCCAGTGCCGGACTAGGTTATTTGATGCTACAGGCTAACGGACGCATGCAGACTGATCTGATGTTTGCCGCCCTGCTGGTATTGATAGTGTTTTCCATTGCCCTTTACTTCGCTGTCGACGCGCTGATTCGTCGATTGATGCCCTGGAATCCGGATCGTATCCGTGCATCCGTTTCCGCTGGAGAATGAACAGATGATTTATTTATTACGCCGTCTGGCTGGAAGCTGTCTCTTGATGCTGAGTTTGATAGTTGCCCTGCCTTCCATGGCCGCCACCGGCTCAGGCACTACTGTTGCAACAGATAAAGTCCAGGACCCTGACCCGCTCGCACCGCCTCCATTACAATCGATGAGTATTATGCTCGATTGGTACGTCAATCCGACCCATGGCCCACTGATCGTTGCTCAGCAGAAAGGCTTTTTCAGTGAACGTGGACTTAATATCAAAATTTCCACCCCAGCGGACCCGAGTGCACCGCCTAAGCTGGTGGCGGCAGGCCGTGAAGACCTTGCTATCAGTTACCAACCACAGCTGCATCTACAGGTCGATCAAGGGCTTCCCCTGGTGCGTGTTGGCACTTTGATCGGCACACCATTGAATGTGCTGATGGTCAGGGACGACAGCAATATTCACTCAATAGCGGATCTCAAAGGCAAGACCGTTGGCTATTCGGTGGGCGGGGTCGAAGAAGTACTTCTCGACACGATGCTCAAGCACAGCGGCCTAAGTTTGAATGATGTAAAACTCGTCAATGTGAATTTCTCGCTGACCCCGGCATTGATCAGCCGAAAAGTCGATGCGGTTACCGGCGCATTTCGCAACTTCGAGCTGGCACAAATGGAACAGGAAGGTGTCAAGGGACGCCCCTTCTTCGTGGAGGAAGAAGGCGTGCCTAACTACGATGAACTGATTTTGGTCGCCAACAATAAAACGCTGATTGAGAAGAAAGCGCTTATTGCTCGTTTTCTTGATGCTATTGAAGATGCCACGATGTGGATTATCAACCATCCTGACGAAGGCTGGGACACGTTCAAATCCTATGATCCTGTGCTCGACAACGAGGTCAACAAGAAAGCCTGGTACGCCAGTATTCCTCGGTTTGCCTTACGCCCGGCAGCCATGGATGCTCGTCGTTATCTGGATTTCGAGGCGTTCCTCTTTGATCGCGGTATCGTTAAAAAACGCGCCTCGCTGGAAAAGTTGGCGGTTGATATCAACGCCCTCCCTTCCTCATAACAAAACACTTGTATCCATGCGTGGGCATCCTTATCTAATTAAGGGTGCCCATTAGCATGAAATTAATCGCCAAAACAGCCGACATACGTTAACCTATAAAAACTAAGTTAACTATAGTTAATCAGTTACCACTATGTTCAAATCTGCTTCAGACGAAGCCCTACGCACCCGCGCCACGCAAACCTTAGCTGGCGGTGGACGACGTCTTACACGTTGGCTTCCGTTTCTAGGTCCTGCGATGATTGCTGCAGTGGCTTATATCGATCCTGGCAACTTTGCCACCAATATCGAAGCAGGGTCACGCTATGGTTATACCCTGCTTTGGGTCGTACTCTGGGCAAATCTGATGGCCATGCTGATTCAAACGCTTTCGGCACGCCTCGGACTTGCCACAGGTAAAAACTTGGCAGAAGTCATTGGTGAGCGTTTTCCACGCCCTGTCGTCTGGCTATATTGGATACAGGCAGAGCTCGTCGCCATCGCCACTGACCTGGCGGAATTTCTTGGCGCTGCGCTGGCCTTCAATCTGCTTTTTGGGCTAAGTATGGTAGAAGGTGCACTGCTGACGGGCGCCATTACGTTTATCGTGCTTTATATGCAGCGTTTCGGTTTCAGGCTGATGGAAATGATTATTGGTGCCATGATCGTAGCGGTTGCTTGTGGCTTCTTTCTTGAGATCATTCTCGGTAAGCCTGACGCTGCCCCGCTTATCAAGGGGCTCATGATTCCTCATTTCCCTGATGGATATTCACTTTATCTCGCCGCAGGTATACTTGGGGCTACGGTAATGCCACACGTGATCTATTTACACTCAGCGCTGTCGCAAAATCGTATTCGCGTTACCGGCGATGCTGATCGTAAGCGGGTCATGGGTTATTACCGTATGGATGTCATTATTGGCATGGCACTGGCAGGCCTGATCAATCTTGCCATGCTCGCGCTCGCAGCATCCGTATTCTTCGGCCAAGGCCATACCGAAGTTGCTACTATCAGTGAGAGCTTTAAATTGCTGACACCACTGATGAATCAGGAACTGGCAAGCATCATTTTTGGTCTTACTCTACTGCTTGCCGGGCTTTCATCATCCATTGTCGGGACAATGGCAGGTCAAGTGGTCATGCAAGGATTCATGAAATTTACGATTCCGCTATGGCTACGCCGTCTGATCACTATGCTACCCGCACTTGTCATCATCATGGCGGGGCTTCCGGAGCAACAGGTACTAGTAGCCAGCCAAGTCGTGTTAAGCTTTGGTATTCCCTTCGCGCTTGTTCCACTTCTGGTGTTTACCGCTAATCGATCCCTGATGGGTAATCTCACTAACAAGCGTTACATCACTGTGATAGGTGCGTTGATCGCAGCGCTTATTATTGCGCTCAACTTTTATGTGTTATTTTTTACACTCCTTGGCGAGTGACAAGAGAGCCTCATGAACTTAACGCCACACCACGAGCACTTTGAACGGGTTCGCCAGGATCATCAGCGAGAACTTGTCGAAGACTATGTGGAAGAAATCGCCCACCTCCACCATCATCTTGGTGAGGCAAGAGCGAGTGATCTGGCGGAGCGCTTTGGTGTCAGCCCAGCAGCGGTATCCAAAGTCATTACACGTCTAAAACGTGATGGCTTAGTCAATGCGCGTCCTTATCGGGGAATATTTTTGACCGATCAGGGCGAAGACCTGGCGCAAAAAGTCGCCAAGCGCCATCAAGTCGTTCTTGAAACGCTGGTAGCCCTTGGCGTTCCAGATGCCGTTGCACGCGCTGATTCCGAAGGCATCGAACATCACTGTAGCGATGATACCGTCGAAGCGATGCGGCGCTTTTTAGCCAGTCTGCCCAACAGTATGCCCGTAAAGAAGCGATAGCTGCTACGCTGCCACCCTCGTGAAGTGCAAACGAACGGAAATAGTTATTTCCGCTCGTTTGTTCCTTGTTTGATTTGTAGTACACACTCCTACCATTCGAATGAAGTTTGACGCCCGTATTTGGCAAATAATGAACTTCACATCATTAGAATCAACTAAATTTAATATCTCGATTATCTGACCTATCCCATCATTTACCTATCTTGTCTCGGCGCTTGCTTCGGTGAGTATGCGCCGCAACCTGTCAAAGGAGCCCCTGTACAGCGATGACAGAACCGCTCATCAATCTTCATGCCCCATTTGCAGATACACCATTAATATTTATTGATCTTGAAACCACGGGGACGCGTGCAACCCGTGATCGCGTGACTGAAATAGCGGCTCTCAAGGTTATTGATGATGAAATTATTGATCGATTTGTGACATTGATCGATCCCGGCGTTGCGATCCCGCCTGCTATAGCCCGACTGACGGGCATTGATGATGAACTGGTTGCCGGTCAACCTCACTTTTCGGATATCGCCGAACAATTGCATCTTTGGCTCAGCGATGGATCGCTTGTCGCCCACAACGCCCGCTTTGATTACAGTTTCCTGCGTAACGAATTTCGCCGGTTAGGAATGGAATTCTCGACACGTGTCATCTGCACACTGCGCCTATCACGCAGTCTTTCTCCCGAGCATCGTCACCATAATCTGGATGCACTGATGCAGCGACACGGTATTGAAACCCACGCTCGCCATCGTGCGCTAGGTGACACTACTGCTCTGCTTGATCTGTGGCGTTGTTGGGCACGACATTACCCGGTAGAAGTTATTGAGCAGTATGCTTCCAAGCAGCAGAACAACCGTAACCTCCCTGCAAACCTTGATGCAGATTTACTCGAGGAAGTGCCCGCCAGGCCTGGCGTCTATCTTTTCTATGGGCACAACCATCTGCCTTTGTATGTAGGTAAAAGCGTTAACCTGCGTTCCCGCGTACTCAACCACTTCAGTAGTGATCATAGTAATGACCGTGAAATGCAGATCAGCCAGCAGGTTCAGCATATTGAGTGGAGAGAAACCGCAGGGGATCTCGGCGCGCAGCTGCTCGAAGCACAACTGGTCAAGCAGTTGTCTCCGATTTATAACCGACAACTGCGCAGACGTAGTACTCTGGTCAGTTGGTATTGGCCTGCCCAGGCAATGAATCCAGAGCTAGCTGATGGAAAAATGCTGGGCCATGCCAAGCATGGTGGTGAAGCTTACGGCACCTTCCGCTCACGCAAAGAAGCTACCCAGGCGCTCAAGGGAATCGCTGAAGAGCATAAACTTTGCCCTCAGGTGCTTGGTATCGAGCGTAGCAAGGGACGCTGTTTTGCTTATCAGATCAAGCGATGCAACGGGGCGTGTTGTGGCGTAGAGACGCTAGAAGAACATACTCAGCGCGCCCGCACGGCGCTGGAAAGATTACGTATCGCGCACTGGCCGTGGCCTGGACGCGTTGCGATCAAGGAGACAGGCCCCGCAGGAGACGAGGCCTATCATCTTGTGGATCACTGGTGCTATCTAGGCAGCTTTGCATCACTTGGCGAGATTGCCGCTCAGCGCGATAACGTCACCTTTGATGTAGACACTTATAAAATATTGCAGCGCTTTTTAAAAAATGATGATGCTAGCATCGAGATCGTTTGCCTGGATTGACGCCTTTAAGGCAAGAATCGCACTGTTTTCAGTCGAGAAAAGCCTCGACTTCTTCTTGAAAGCGCTCGGGCTGCTCGGCATGAAGCCAATGGCCCGCCTCTTTTAGCGTAACAATCTTGGCTTGCGGCAAAACCTGCTTAACCGCTGACAAGGTATCATCGCTGACATAATCGGAACGCCCCCCTCTCAGTACCAGTGCTTTACCCTCATAGGCCCCCGTACCACCAGGCGCCGCCACAATTGAATCATAATCCTGTTCGATATTGTCCAGGCCAACACGCCAGCTCAATTCACCCTGCTCGTTGCGTACAAGATTGGTCGCCAGAAACATGCGTGTTGCTGAGCTTTCAATGAACTCGGCCATAGCACTGTCGGCCTCCTTGCGATTTTTAGGTGGTTCTCTCTCCACACGGCGCATGGCTTGAAAGATGGTCTCATGGCCATGCTTGTAAGCAATCGGGGCAATATCAGCAACAATAAGATGTTCAATGCGCTGTGGTACCCGCCTTGCCATAGTCATGGCTACTTTCCCGCCCATTGAATGCCCAAGCAGGTCAAAACGTTCGATGCCTAGCAGATCAAGTGCGCCAAGTACATCATCAGCCATTGCCTCGTAACCCATGCCCTTGGCATGGGTAGAACGGCCATGATTACGCAGATCAACGGCAATAACCCGCCGAGTGACTTGCCAGTGTTTGATATGTGAGCGCCAGTTATCTGCACTGCCAAATAATCCATGCAGGATAACCAACGGCGGTGCTTTATCGCTGCCATTCTCATTTGACTTGGCCGTATCAACTAAATGCAGCTCAACGTCCATATTTGCTCCTTAATTATTTGGCAGCATCATATTAGCAAAGCGAATTATCTCACTAACCGTATAATCGCTTGGGCATCGAACGATAAGATTTCCCTATCGATCAATAGATGCAATGTTGCTGTGATATTTATGCTTATTTTTGGCTGCAGTACGCCGATAACCACAGTCCAGTGCTCGTATTGTCTTTCGTCTGGGTCAGCGCTTCTCGTCTACCGTGTAGGTGTCGGAAAACGTCAACAGGCGACGTAAAAGCCAACTCAGCAATACGCCGTAAAGCGGCAAAAATAGCACCAGACTTATAGCAAGTTTTACACAGTAATCAACCGTGGCAATTTCGATCCAGTGTTCTGCCATGAAGGGGTTGGGTCCGTTCCAAAACGCCACGAAAAAAAACGCGAAAGTGTCAACAAAGTTTCCCAATACAGTCGAGGCTGCAGGCGCTATCCACCAGGTTCCAAGCCGACGCAGGCGGTCAAAGACATGGATATCGAGCAACTGGCCCAACACGTAAGCCATGAAACTGGCTAGCGCAATACGCCCGACAAATAGGTTCCACTGGGTTAACGCCGTGAGCCCTCGATAGCTTCCTTCCTGAAAAAGGACTGAGAGCAGATAAGAAATCAGCAAGGCAGGCAACATAACCCAGCCAATAAGCTGTCTGGCGGGAGCTTTACCTAACAGGCGGACCGTGAGATCGGTTGCCAGGAAAATAAAAGGGAAACTAAAAGCGCCCCAAGTAGTGTGGAATCCAAACAGGGTAATAGGCAATTGAACGAGATAATTACTAGCGGCGATCACCGCAATGTGGAAGAACACCAGCGCAGCAAGTGCGTTATGAAGCTTCCGTTCAGGAAGGTAAATCATGGGCATTACCTTTTTAATCAAGGGGGTGAGGGAACCCCTGTACGAATGAGGGCCAAATGAAGGCGCGCAGTCTAAAGCGCTTACTCAGTAAGAGCAATCATAGGAAAAGGCTATTTAACTTAATAGTTGTTTAAGAAGTTGCGATGAAATAACGTTAAAGCGCTTGCTTAGACAATCATTACAAAATTATTGATCATTCGCTAAATAACACTTTGGGCCATGCTAAGAGGAATTTTTTAAATGAGCCTGTACGTTGATGCTCCTGCCGCATCATTAGGTTACGAAGTAACCATCGGTGATGCTGCGCCGCTGTTGAAAGCGATGGCAAACGAAAATCGTCTACGGATTCTCTGTCTGCTGCAGAATAAGGAACTCTCGGTTTCTGAACTCAATGCCAAACTTGAGCTCAGTCAATCGGCGCTCTCACAACACCTTGCTGTACTGCGTCGTGAGGGACTTGTCAGCACAAGACGGGCCTCGCAGACCATCTATTACTCACTGCAAGGCGAGCATGCGCAGGCCGTCATCAATACCTTGATCAACTTAAATCGTTAAAGATGGGCAATCCTGATTGGTGGGTCGGCCTTGATTATGACGCCTCACCCTTTAGAGCATGTCTGCCTGTAGATAAAGCGGTGCCGACCCCGTAAGGGCCGGCACCGCTTTATTTTATCTATTCATTTCAAATAAGAAGCTATTTCAATGTTTTTCCCAACGTGAGCGGACTATTCGCTCAATAACGCGTTCGGCACTATATTCAATCGTCAGCGCCGCTTGTTTTCCCATACGATCCATGAAAGTACGCTTTGGCTTGAGCGATACTTCCAGAACGCGCGCCTCTTCGAGCTTCGATTGTAGATAGGATTCACTGGTATTGACTTCATCAATAAGCTTTTCATCGATGGCTTGAGTGCCATACCAGATATCGCCATCAGCTACCGCATCGATGTCAAGTCCCGGTCGACGCTGGGCGACAAATGTCTTGAACAGATCATGCGTGCTCTGCAAGTCTTCAAGAAACTTGGCCTTGCCCTCCTCTGTATTCTCACCGACAACTGTCAAGGTGCGTTTATGCTTACCCGCCGTCAATACTTCGACATCAACATCATTTTTCTTCAAAAGACGATGGATGTTGGGTACTTGGGCAACTACACCAATTGACCCTATTACCGCAAAGGGTGCCGCCAGCAAGCGATCGGCACAGCAGGCCATCATGTAACCTCCACTTGCCGCCACTTTATCGACACACACGGTAAGTTTTATATCCGCTTCGCGTAGCCGATCAAGCTGTGCTGCGGCAAGGCCATAGGCATGAACTAGCCCACCACCCGACTCCAGGCGCACAACAACTTCATCTCCTTGCTTTGCCGTCAGCAGTAATGCGGAGATTTCCTCGCTGAAAAGTGACGTACGCGAAGCGCGAATGTCGCCATGAAAATCCAGCACCCAAACAACAGGTCTTGCAGCATTCTCATCGACATTTTTCTTCTTCAGTGTTTTTTGCTCAGCTTTTTCTGCTTTACGACGCGCTTTTGCATGCTTGGTCTGCTGGCCTTTATCTAGCCGGGCTTCCTCTAGTTGTTCACGATGCTTGCGAAAATGTGTATTACGCTCACGTATGCTCAGTTTTCCTGCCTTGTTGCCGCTATCGCCACTGCTCTTGAGCTTGGCAAGAAGGCCAATGACAATCGCTATTGCCACTACAATCGTTACGGCCTGGGCCAGAAACAGTCCATATTCATAAAACCAGTCGCTCACATTATCACCTCTTGTTTAAGAATCAGGCCCACCAGATCAATGGCTTGGCTAGAACTGCCAAGCGTAAAACTTGCATCAAGTGTATGATTTTCAATACGCTCGGCACACGTTTATTACCAGCCATCTATCGCAAGTACTGCAAGGAAGCCCGATGACCTCCAGAGAAGACCTGCTTGAAAAGCTCAAGGACCATTTCGATCCTCAAGCCTCGAAAGGCATGCAGGCTATTTACCAATTCGATATTACCGACGGCGATAATTACTATCTTGTTATCAATGACGGAACAATGGAAATTCACGAAGGTAACCATCACGAGCCCTCCATAACGCTCAGCGCTGACAAGCAGACACTCAAAGGCGTTATGGAGGGCAATATCAGCGGCATGGGAGCGTTCATGTCAGGACGACTCAAGGCAACTGGAAATGTGATGTTGGCGACGCAGCTTTCCAAATTGTTCAAACGTTGATTGCGTCTAGCGCCGCCAGACTTTTTAACATCAATCAGTGCTGGCTGTGCCCCGTAGGAAATTATCAATCAGTGCTCGTGAGATGGAATACGGAGGCGGCAATCCCGGCAGATTATCAACCGTGAACCAGTCGGCGGCTTCGATCTCGACGCCGTCGATGACGATGTCACGGCTGGCGGCTTCGGCGTAAAATCCCATCATGAAGGAATGGGGAAACGGCCATGATTGACTCTTGAAGTAGCTGATCCGACCGATCTCAAGCCCTACTTCTTCAAAAACCTCACGACGCATTGCCTCTTCTGCCGACTCCCCCGCTTCAATAAATCCCGCCAGCGTACTGAATCGCCCCGCAGGAAAACGTGGACTGCGAGCTAGCAATAGCTGTCGGCCATGCGTTACTAGCGTGATGATACAAGGCGATATTCGCGGGTAGCTGCGAAAATGGCAGTTGGGGCATTCCATCGCAAACTCTTCAGAACGACGCTTCATTGGCGTAGCACAGCGACTACAGAAGCGATGGTCATGTGCCCAGGTCACGACCTGCAAAGCCGTAGACAACAATGGAAACTGGCTGGGCGGCAATAGTCCCAGCCAATCTCTCGCCGCAGGCCAACCATGAGCACCCTCTTCACTGACGACAGCGACCGGAGTGCCATTCCAGCGGCCAATGGCCAACGCTTCATGAGGCCAGCGAGTCATCTCCTGCAAGATGCCATCATCTTCACCGGGAGCGATGCCCGAGCGGTCCATCCTCACCAGATGACCTTTACGGCAATCGGTTAGGCCATTCAATGTACGCTCTAGCATGTCCTTGACTCCTGTTGCTGGACATTAATGTCCAAGCCGATCCCAAACGCATTCGCCCGTTGCCTTACGCAACGTTTCCAGCTTGGCGTTGTGGGCGTCCAGTTCACTATTCTGAGGGCGGATGACACGTAACGGCCGACGATCAGCGCTTAAACGCCGCGTTCCAACATCAACACCACCTTCAGTATCGTTATCGGTTTCGTTAGCCCCTAACAAAAGCGCCGTTTGGCCGCCAGTCATCGCTAGATAGACGTCGGCAAGAATCTCTGAGTCAAGCAAGGCGCCGTGCAATTCCCGATGACCGTTATCGATATCATAACGCTTACATAACGCATCAAGATTATTACGCTGCCCGGGGTGCATGTCACGGGCCAGCTTCAAGGTGTCCAGTATCTTACAGGCTGACGCTACCGGGCCAAGCCGAGGCTCACCACGCATCTGGTTAAGCCGATTGAACTCGTGATCGAGAAAGCCAACATCGAACGCTGCGTTATGAATGACGAGCTCTGCGCCTTTGATGAATTCCCAGAACTCATCGGCAATCTGGGCAAAGACGGGCTCGTTGGCGACCCGCTCATTGGTAATGCCATGTATTTCAACGACTTCAGCATCGATATTACGTTCAGGATTGATGTACTGATGATAGTGACGGCCTGTTAAGCGGCGATTGATCACTTCAACACCACCAATCTCGACCAGCCGGTGGCCTTCATTGGGGTCAATGCCCGTAGTTTCGGTATCGAGGACAATCTGTCTCATCATGCTTCTCGCGTCTGTAGCTTCATTTCATCCATGGCGCTGTTGGCCAACTGATCAGCAAGCTCGTTGCCTAGATGACCGCTGTGCCCCTTCACCCAATGCCACTCAATATCGTGGCGTTCGCATTGGGTAAGTAACTCACGCCATAGCTCAGCATTCTTTACCGGTTCACGCGCTGCCGTCTTCCAGTTGCGCTTGACCCAATTATGAATCCACTTGGTAATGCCGTTGCGCACATACTCGGAGTCAGTCCATAGTTCGACACGACAGGGACGATTCAATGCTTCCAGCGCGCGGATCGCTGCGGTCAATTCCATACGATTGTTCGTCGTGTCCGGCTCCCCACCTTTAAGAGTTTTCTTGTACTTGCCTGACTGAAGCACGGCGCCCCAGCCACCGGGCCCAGGATTACCGCGGCAACCACCGTCGGTATAGACCGTCACATGCGGCTTATCGCCGCTTTCTACACCCGAATTACTCATCCGCTTTGATTCTGCCTTTTTCATGCCATTCATTTTGATGTGCCAGCGACGTGCCGTGCCCGACCATACCGCCGGGCACGAAAGCACGTACTGGAAAACGTAGCCGAATGGGGCGTACACGGGTCATCTTGCGACAGGCGTTAATTACAAATGCACTGCCAAGCGGAAAATTATGGCGCCTCCCCCATGACTCGAAATTACCATAACCAGAGACACCGAAACCGCAATAGTCTACCCGCTCGATTTCAAAATCGACAAACGTCAGCCAATCCTTCATGCGTTGAACGCTATGCCATTGCCCATGACATGGCCATTCATTGCGGCGGCTCGGCAAGCACCGGTTAAGCATGCCAAGACCAAAAGGATGCCAACCTACGATAAGCAGACTGCCATGGTCTGATGTCACCCGTGCAGCCTCACGCAGAATGTGATGCGGTTTCGGCGCAGCCTCAAGAAGATGATGAACCAACACCACATCCATGCTTTCATCGGGCAATGCCATGGCTGCCGGATCACATACCAACGTGGAAGGATGCATGGCCTGCCCAAGCGATGGTGTCCAACGGATATGATGACGAACAGGCGCGAGTTCAATCAAGGGTGACGCCATGCCAAGTTCCAAGGCATGTTGGCCCGTCAATCGCTCAAGTATCGGCCCCAAGCAAGCACGCTCACAGTGCCATTGTGCTTGCCCATACGCACTGTTCCAATAATCCTGCCCCGCGTCAAAAACACCTACCAGATGCTTTTGCGTGTCTTCATACCACTCGGGATTTGACATACGGCGCTAGCCCCCGCAAGGTTGTGCCATTTTTTCTAAGCGCTCCATTCGTACTTAACCAAACATATTGAGGATGCCATGTTGACCGTGAAACCGCTCCCGGCGTTTCAAGACAACTATATTTGGCTGCTTCAACAGGACACCACCTCCGATTTAGCTGTGGTGGATCCCGGTGATGCTACGCCCGTTATCGACTATATCGAACGTCACGGCCTAGCACTCGATACTATCTTGATTACCCATCATCATAATGATCACACTGGCGGCCTGGCAGAACTGGCCGAGCGTTACTCGCCACGTATCATTGGCCCACATAATGACAAGATCAAGGAATTGACAGAAAACGTCGGTGAAGGCGACAGCTTCCGTCTACTTGGCCGTCGTGTCGAAGTGCTGGAGACTCCGGGACATACCCTTGATCATATCTCGTTCCTGCTGCCTGGCACGCCATCGTTATTACTCTGTGGCGATACCCTGTTCTGTGGCGGCTGTGGTCGACTATTCGAAGGCACTCCCGAACAGATGTTTGGGGCGCTCGAACGCTTCAAGCAGTTCTCCGATGATACGCTGGTCTTTGGCGCTCACGAATATACGCTTGCCAACCTTGCTTTCGCCCAGGCTGCAGAACCCGACAATGCTGAACGTGATGCGCTGTTGAAGGAGTGCGAGCGGGCGCGCGCACTGGGTCGCCCAACATTGCCTACGACGATTGGCCGCGAATGCGCCATTAATCCTTTTCTGCGTGCAGATAAGCCTGCGTTACAGAACCAAGCAGCTGAGCAAGGCGATACGGTAGATGCCTTGTCCACGTTTAAGGCTCTTCGTGCCTGGAAAGACAATTTTTGAGCTTCACGCAATACACATGCTCGGTCTGTTTGATTGTATTGGCGAAGTAACGAGCCGCCCGCAGTAAGGATATTAATAAAATGAGTTTGAAGCCTCCGCTTCGCCAGGCAGCAGGCCTGGCAAGCGTGCTCTTATTAACCACTGTCTCTTCATTTGCAGTTCCTGCTCAGGCAGCAACTGCACAACATGCTCAGCCTCAAGCAAGCACTTTTTACGATGCGCTTAATCTACGCGTTAAGCCATTTGCGGATGTATGGGAACGCCTGCGTGCCGGTTTCCGTCTTCCTCATGATACCGATAATCCGCGTGTACAACATTGGATTGCCTGGTATCAGGCGCATCCACAATTTTTTATGCATTCTGCTGAACAGACTAGTTTATGGTTACGTTTTGTGGTTTTTCAAATTCAAGATAACGGTATACCTACTGAAATTGCCCTGCTGCCTTTTGTAGAAAGTGCTTATGACCCCTCAGCACGCAACCCTGGCGGGTCCGTTGGTTTATGGCAATTCATGCCTCGAACAGGTGATGCCATGGGCTTGGAGCGTACCTGGTGGTACGACGGTCGCCAGGATGTGCCCTCAGCGACCAGGGCGGCATTGACCTATCTCCAGATGCAGGCTGACCAATGGTATGACGGTGACTGGCCTCTCGCTTTAGCGGCTTATAATGCCGGCGCCGGTACGGTTAACAAGGCCCGTGACGTCGCCGCACATCAGGGCAAGCCTGTCGATTACTGGCACTTGCATTTGCCTGCAGAAACGATGGATTACGTGCCAAAGCTGCTGGCCCTATCGGCCATCGTTGCGCGTCCTGGGCACTATGGCATCGAGTTGCCTCATATCTCTGACACCCCAAAGTTCGCTCAGGTCGGTACGCACGGTCAGCTTGATATCAAGCTTGCGGCAACGTTAGCCGGTACTAGCGAGAAAAAGATTCGTGCGCTCAACCCCGCCTATCATCGGTGGGCAACACGTCCGCAGAACAATCCGCCATTATTGATTCCAGTCGACAACAAACAAACTTTTCTGGCTAATCTCGCCGCTCTCCCCGCTAGCAAGCGCAGTACCTGGCAACGCTACGTGGTTCGCCGTGGCGATACGCTTTCTGGCATTGCGGCACGGGTGAAGACACCGATAACCGTTATTCGTCGCAAGAATGCACTCCAGCACTCATCGCTTCGTATTGGGCAGACACTGCTTGTTCCTGCTGGACCGACGCTGACGATAGCTAACCAGGAAGTTTCCTCAGGCAAGATGAATCATATAAGTGTCAAACGCGGCGATAGCCTGTGGACGCTCGCCAAGCGTCACAAAGTTGCTATCAAGGATCTTGCCCGCTGGAATGGCATGCATACTGATCAACAGCTGAAGCCCGGCCAGCGCTTGACCTTGTATCAAGAAGATTGACCTTGTTTGAAGCGTGCCGTGGTATAGGGATTAACGGATAAGCCGCAGCAGACGGCTTGGAAAATACTGTCTGCTTCGGTTTACCGTAAGCATGAAGAGGCAATATTCAAACAGTCCATAGCGCACCCAGGAGACGTTAACGCGTGCCCAATCTCTATCTTGTCAGAGGATTACCCGGAGCGGGCAAGACCACGTTTGCTCGCAGCATCGTGCCAGAAGGCAGCGTTTTTGCTGCCGATGATTTCTTTTACGATGAGCAAGGCAACTATCTCTTCGACGTTAACAAGCTTTGGCCAGCTCATCGCTGGTGCCAGAACGCAGTTAAACAGGCAATGACAACAGGCCGGGACATTGCCGTTGCCAACACCTTTGTACGAAATCGGGAAATGAAGCCCTACTACCGTCTAGCGGAACAATACAGTTACCGAGTTTTTTCCCTCATTGTTGAAAATCGCCACGGCAACAGCTCGCTGCATAACGTGCCCGAAGAAGATTTCGACCGTATGAAACGGCGCTTTAATGTTACGTTATAGACACTTTCTTGCTCTCACTATTTTTCGCCGCCTCGCGCACATCATCAAGACTGTTGGAAAGTTGCGCACGTACCAATGATGCAATCAAGCGAGGATAATGATTCTGCTCGACCCGACTGGCGAGTTTTTCGGCGTTCTTACCTAGTTTAAGCGCTTCCGCCGCCTTTAATGCCGGCTTGTCTGCAAAGGGATAGCACTCTTCCCATACGAGCTGAACTTCACGCAGAAAGATGTTCGCCCCCGTTTCTCCAATTCCCTTGAATGTTTTTAAATGCTTACGGATTTTTTTGGGTTTGCCCTGCGCCGCTTCACGAAGCTTTCGCAAATCCCCATCGTAGTCATCTAATAACTTATCGGTCAGCTCTCCTAACTGAGTCGCTGTTTTTTCCTGTAGCCGTGTATAGCCTGCCTGGTGAAGCACCTGAACGCGCTCCTCCCAAGTGCTCTGATGCATCTTGCTGACTGTGGTCCAGCCTTTTTGAGCAAGTGACTTAGAAGCACTCATGGCCAGTTGAGCATCGATTCGCGCACTGCTTAGTAATGCAAAGCACAGCAAGCGGAAAAGAGGAGACGGTGTATTCTTATGAAGATCAATACCCAGCTCGTTGGAAAACGTTCGGCCATGACGACTCATTAACACTGCGACCACTTGTTTCTTGCTGGCCATGCGAACCTCCTGACAGGTGAAGAGGATTAATGTCTTTATCCTATATAACGTATGTTTATCATTTTATGACTAATAAGCTCGCGGATTGGCATTGCCGCTAGGCGATGCTCAATACGGCATAAGACAAAAATCGCTATATTTTTGACAGACAAACGCCTGTAAGCCGTTACCGTATGAAAAAGACATGCAGTGACATGAGCGCATGTTAAAGTGCGCGCTTTATTCTTGATTAAATGCCTTAATGCGGAGCTTTCATGAGCCTTACCTACATCCCCGGCAAGGATGCCGCCCTTGAAGCCTCAATCGAACGATTGAATGCGGCTGTCTCGAATCTCGGCTTCCATATCGAGGAGGCACGTTGGCTCAATCCGGCACCGTATATCTGGTCTGTTCATATCCGTGACCGCGACTGCCCGCAAGTATTTTCCAACGGCAAGGGTGCCAGCCGCGAAGCCGCTCTGGCCAGCGCTTATGGAGAACTGATCGAGCGGCTGTCAACACGCTATCTATGGGCAGATTTCTATCTGACGCCTGTGCTTGATCAGCATGGCTTCGTTCATCAGCATGACGAGCAGTGGTTCGCAGGAAACGGACAACTGCCTGCTGATCTGCTCGATGACAAGACGCGTGAACGCTATGACCCCGAAGCTCAGCTGACACTTGCGGAGCTCAAGGACATGAACGGCGGTGATAGCGGCAAAGGTGTTTGCGCCGTGCCGTATATCCGCCAGCGTGATCAGGCAAAGGTGCTTTTCCCGATTAACGTGATCGGTAACCTGTTTGTCTCCAACGGCATGTCAGCTGGCAATAATCGTGATGAAGCCATTGTTCAGGGATTATCCGAAATCTTCGAACGGGCCATCAAAAATCGCATTATTTCAGAAGCGATCACCCTGCCGGAAGTTCCCGCTGAAGTGATTGCTCGTTACCCCAAGATTGAGGCAGGACTTGAAGCGCTTAACAAAGCCGGTTTCACACTGCGGGCGCTTGATGCCTCGCTTGGTGGGCGCTATCCAGTCATGTGCGTCATTTTGCAGAACCCCAATGACTACGGCGTTTACGCCTCGTTCGGCGCGCACCCTCGCTTCGAAGTGGCGCTTGAGCGCGCCTTGACTGAGCTGCTACAAGGGCGAGCCCTTGATGAACTTGAGGGTTTTCCTGCGCCGACCACTGACATGGACATGGTCAGCGACCCGCATAATCTTGAGCTGCACTTCATCGATTCCAGTGGCTATGTCAGCTGGGCACTGCTCAGTGATGAGGCGGACATTGCGTTCGCTGATTGGGACGATTCCCGTGACAACGCTGCGACACGTGAAGCCTTGATTGAATTGCTGCACGAAGAAGGCCATGACGTTTATATCGCCGAATATACGGCATTGGGTGCTTATGCCTGCCGCATTCTGGTGCCGGGCTTCTCGGAAATCTATCCCGCTGATGAGCTCAAATGGCAGAACAACAATCAGGCGCTGCCCTACCGTAGCCTGCTGTGCCAGTTAGCTATTGCCGATGAAGTGTCATGGCGCACTCTGCTCGAGGCGTTGGAGCAGCATGCCGTTAACGAACAACTTCGTGTACTCGAATGGGCAGGCATCGTCGGCGACAAGGGCACACCCTGGGCACGCCTGCGCATTGGTGAACTTAAGTTATGGTTACAGCTTGCCCTCGGCGAGCAGGAGGAGGCCTTCGACCAGCTTGGCATGGTGCTGTCATCGGGTCATCTTGATAATGATGAACGTGCGCAGTTGCGTGCGCTCTCAGATGTGCTCGAACTGCAGCTTGCCGGTGCCGAACTCGACAATTATCGGCGTGCATTGAACGCTTACCATGGCGAGACCCTTGTCGAGGAAGCCGAAGAGCTCAGCGAAGGTCGCCTGCTTTTCCCCGGACTCGATGAGCTCGACCCGCTGGCGCCGACCCAAGCCCACGCCCGACTGCTTGAAGCTTATGAAAAAGTCATTCGTGCGCAGTCTCAGCCGGCCTGACCGCTGTTATTGTGCTGTCATTTAAAGAATGATGACGTCATGAAGAAATCCCGCACCTTGGATCGAAGGTGCGGGATTTTAGTTATCGACCCTATGTTTCCCAATTTCACGGCTCAAGCGTGAAGCGATCAGCATCCATCCAAGCGGGAAACTTGCTGCGAAATTCACGTAGAGACTCAAGACCGAGCGTGCCGGTTCTCATGAAGGGCATGTCGCGAGGCTCATCGATCAGTGCCTCTCCCTTATAATCGATCAACATTGAATCGCCGCTGTAATGGAGGCCCTTGGCGTCCTCACCGACACGGTTGACACCGATGACATAGCAGAGGTTTTCTATTGCGCGTGCCTGCAATAACGTTCGCCATGGATGGCGCCGTGCTGCTGGCCAGTTGGCGACACAAAGCATCACGTCGTATTCATCCTCCACGTTGCGTAGCCATACCGGGAAGCGCAAGTCATAGCAGACCGTAAGCAGAATACGAAAACCACAAAGCTCGACAATTCGTCGTTCACTTCCTATACCGTAACGTTCGTGTTCGCCACCCATGCGAAACAAATGACGCTTATCATACCAGATGAGTTCGCCATTAGGCTGGGCCCATATCAGACGATTAAAACAGCTGCCCTGGTCAAGGATGGCTACACTACCGGTGACCACGGCCTGGCTACGCTGTGCCTGCTCACGCATCCATTCCACGGTATAACTTTCGGCCATTGGCTCAGCCATCGCTCGGGAATTCATTGTAAATCCAGTCGCGAACATTTCCGGCAGAACAATTAGATCGGTGGCATGCGTTTCGTGGAGCAAACCATCCAGCATCTGGCAGTTGGCTTTGGGGTCTTCCCAGCGCAGATCCGCCTGCACCAGCGTAGTCCTGAGCTCTGTCATAATGTTCCTCATATTATTTTGTCATGATGGCATGACTTTGCTGGTTAGATTATCTCAATTGAACTGCCATCAGCAGCATCAGGATCGACCATGGGCGATGCCGATTGGAAAAGCGATTATGTTAAAGTAATCGGCATTGTCATATCACAACGCCCCTGGAAGAAGAGACCGTCCATGCCCCAGCTTCGTTTTCATGGCGTCACCCCTGCCCGTCTTGCTCCGGTTTCACGCCAACTCCTGGATCGTCTCGCCGAGGTGACAGCCACCGCTCGAGATGATTTCACCTTGGAATGCATCGCCTCGACCTTCATCTTCGATGGAGAGGAAGCGCCGCCTTTTCCCTTTGTTGAGGTGCTTTGGTTCGAGCGCGGCGATGCAGTACGGGATGCTTGCGCAGCAGCGATTACACAAGCGCTTTCAGATTCGGGACTCAACGAAGTCGAAGTCTTTTTTATAGCACTCGATAAACGTAGCTATTACGCACGGGGACAGCACTTTGCTGATCATTGATAATTGTACTAACCGAGTAGCGACATCAGATCATGCCATCCTCTCGATTATCTAGTTTGCCTGCCGATCGAGAGCATACTAAAGGGATAGGCTTTGGCCTGCTTGCCTATGGTATGTGGGGTTGTTTTCCCCTTTTCTTCTCGCTATTTGATACTACACCTGCTTTCGAGATTCTGACCCACCGTATTATCTGGTCCTGCATCTTTCTGCTATTGCTTGTGACGGCAGTACGACGCTGGCAACCCGTCATAAAAGCGCTGGCATGCCCCCCTCAGTTGGCAAGGGCCGCCGTCTGCGCGCTATTAATTGCGTTTAACTGGTGGCTTTATATCTGGGCAGTCGGACACCATGAAGTACTGCAAGCAAGCCTTGGCTATTTCATGACGCCATTGGTTAACGTGGCGCTGGGCATGTTGGTGCTTAAAGAGCGCATGAACCGTCTGCAGCGTGTTGCGCTTTTATTGGCCATTACAGGCATATTGATTCAGTTAATACGCTTAGGTGAGTTACCCTGGATATCACTTGCCCTTGCAGGTAGCTTTGGCTGCTATGGCCTGTTTCGTAAGCAAATTCCTCTCGATAGCTTGACCGGGTTACTAGTCGAGACGCTGTTGCTCATGCCATTGGCACTTATCAGCTTTGGCTGGCTTTTCATTCAAGATTCATCACACTTCGGACAGCAATGGCCTACCAGCATATTGTTGATTGCCAGCGGCATTCTTACAGCTCTACCGCTGCTAGCCTTTGCCGGCGCGACCAGGCGCCTGACGCTGATGACGGTCGGCTTTCTGATGTATCTGAACCCAACGCTTCAGCTCATCTTTGCCCTCGTGGTATTTGATGAAAAGCTCACGCCGGTGGAACTAGTTACCTTCTGTTTTATCTGGGCAAGCCTGATTCTCTATAGCGTGGCAAGCTGGCAGACGGTCAAAGACCGAACAGCTTGACCAGCAGCGGCAGCAAAATGGCGGTCAATAGTCCGGTCAATCCCATCGCAAGGCCAGCGAAAGCTCCTGCCAATGCACTGATAGAGCTAAAACAATGCGCCGTACCAAAGCCATGCGCCGACAGCCCCATAGTAAAGCCTTGCACCGTATGGTCGCGGATCTTCAGAAGACGGAACACTACCGGACCGGTAGCTGCGCCAATGGCTCCAGTAATCAGCACTAAGCCTGCCGCCAGCGACGGTATGCCGCCGAGCTGGTCAGCAATTCCCATTGCAATAGGTGACGTTACCGACTTAGGCGCCAGCGTCACCAATAGTTGATGTGGTGCACCCATTGCCGTGGCAAGTCCTAAAGTCATAAACGCTGAAATGATAATACCGCCGACACACGCCAATCCAAGTGGAATCAGCATAGAGCGCACTCTGGCGAGATGATCGTAGAGAGGGACAGCCAACGCTACCGTCGCCGGCCCCAAGAGAAAATGGATGAACTGCGCACCGTCGAAATAGGTTGCGTATGTGGTATGTGTAATCAACAAAAAGCAGATGATCAGTACGATGGCAACTAACACGGGATGAAGAAACGGTGTGCCACCAAACCGTTTATTGAGCACCGTAGCCAGCCAGAAGGCTAATAGGGTTACCAGCAGATAGAGTAATGGCGCACCGGAAAGGTAGACCCAAAGCTGATCGAACGCATGCAATGTCATGGCTGCGATTCCGCCTCATGATCTTCAAGCCGGTGACGATTGAGCCGACGCAGTAATAATGCCGTCAGTGCCTGAGTGACGACCGTCGATACAATAAGCGTAATAATCAAAGTCCAAAGATTGGCTCGAATCAGCTCGAAATGCGTCATAACGCCTACCCCAGCAGGCACAAATAGCAAGGCAAGATATCGCAGCAGGCCTTCTGAGGTGAGGCGAACACCGTCAGGGGTGCGTCCATGAAGCATCAGTCCGACAAGCAATACCATCATACCGATGACAGGACCCGGAATCGGCAATGAAGCGCCGCGGGCAATCAGCTCCCCTATGAGCTGACAGGTCAACAGAACACACATGCCCACCAGCAATGGCATTCGATTCTCTCCTTAATAATGATTTAACCGCCAATAAATCCAATCGAGTCCAGATTTTCAAGCATCGGCTCGATGCTCAGCGCTTGTAAACGGGAATCCTACGACAGTGCGTCAAGCGGTCATGTACAGCCTTTTGCCAAGACTCGTTCGCGCAAGCGTTGGCTGTTTTGGGTGAATACCATCGCAATGCTTGGCAAGTTACGCTGCTGGAACTTTTTTGACGTTCGTTAGTGTCTTGTTTGTATTGGTTTCCGTCAGAGTAAGCAACCTCTGCGTTGCACAAGCCAGCGTGCACCCCGATAAGATAACGTGGCACATGGTTGGTTTTCCAAACCAGACCGAATGAAATACCCTGAGTGACTATCGATTACCGACTACCGGAATAACTGCTAACCTCATCTCTGTAACAGCCAAAAATGTCAGGGCGGTTCCTTGGCTATTCCTATCAATAGTTTCATCGTGCTCTATACCTCACACTTGGCATTAAATACCGCTATAGCGGTATTTCATTACATCAATTGGTGATTTGACGGTAAAAGGCATACGTTGAGTATAACCAGCAGCGAGAGGCTATATCATGTCCTTAGATAGCATCGATAACATTACGCCGGAAATGATTAAAAAAGCACAGCAAGTCTTTGATAAAGGGACCTCTTCTACACAGTCTCATGATGAAGATCCCTCTCAGGACACTGCGGCTGAAATAGGCGCTGTGATCAGTACTGATATGGTCAAGAAAGGACTTAGCATCGATGACATCGCCAAGAAGCTGGACACGTCACCAGCATTCGTAAACCAATGCCTCAACCGTCATGGTGTTCATAATTTCTCTGCAGAATAGATGAGGCTGATGGCTTGCATTTAGTAGCTTGGGTCACTACTGGTGAGTGACCCGATTCTCAACGATTAGTAGTAATGATCCAGTATGAGCATGCCTTGAATAAGGCGAAGTATTGAACATCACAAGAGCAATAGCGTTTCGATGAGGAGCGGAGACAGCACAGCTTATTAGCACCTCCAGAGTATTCTGTCTTGCGTGGGCCATTGAAGCAAATGAATTCAAGCGGGTAGAGGAAAGTGAAATGCCTCTGTTTATTGTTTATCAAGAGTATGTTACCTCCGCTTATAATAATAATAAGGGCAGTACCGCAACTGCCTTTCGCATCAATGCCATCGAAGATGATCACGGCAATGATTTGACTCATCAATTAGATGATCTCGATATATCTTTTGCTTACCGAGATGATCAAAGTGGTCATGCGCTCCTCAAAAAGCAGATAGCAGACAGCTTGGATCTTGAGATGCAGGATATCGAACTCGAATTTTTCAACGCGAATGGGTGAGTTTGTTCCAGACACACCCTTGCCTTGGCATGGTCTTCTGCAAAATAGAAGAACAAGCTTTCTTTTTTAAGAACAATTGTGTAGGATACGCATCGTCTTCAGGGCAAGCCTGATAACGGAGCGTGGCGCAGCTTGGTAGCGCGCTGCAATGGGGTTGCAGAGGTCGCAGGTTCGAATCCTGTCGCTCCGACCAGAAAGATTAAGAAAAACCGCCACTTATGGATCATGCCGAGTGGCGGTTTTTTGTTTTTCTATACTTCAGGCGACATATAGATGACACACGGCGGCACCAAATACATTTACCGTCTCGCATCATACAGACGTTGAGGCGAACCCCACCATCTGCGATCACCTAACGGACGTATTAAACTTAGACCGGATTTCATCGAAAAAGCACGCAGTCAGTCACGATCGCTGCAACATGATCCGACCGAAATAGGAATAATCAGGTCATTTTTATCAGCTTCCTTCCGTTAAGCCACTGCCTCTGACCAGGTATCCATCTGCGGGACACACTACTGTTCCGCATCACGGTATGTCCAACGTTTGAAAAAAGGGCTTCAAAAGACGTCACAGATCATGATCGATAGTCGCTAATAGTGCCTCGCGAACGGATCGATAACGTAATAGGTACACTAAAGTACAGAGACCATGTTATCTGTGACTGGGCACTAACTATCTTCCTATAAATAGCGAGCTAGAAGTTGCTAAAGCCTCAGGCTGCAAGCACCTGTTTCCGGTTAGTCTGTGCTGTCAAACAAAAGGATTGTACACGTAGGCCCTGATATTTCTATCCATTAGGTTTTAAGCAGCACGATCCCGAGTTCACCATATGGCATAGGGGAGACGCCACACAAGGTAATCAAGCATTCATATCGGTCTTGAGGCCACCAATACTGGGATGGGGCCGGCAACGTAGTTCATCTAGTTGCCGGCATGAGCTTCTGCTAAGGTGCGAGATGTGCCGCTGCTATTGGCTTATGCTCCTGATCTGTAAGCACCTGATCAATTGGTAAGGCCAGAACGTTTTTAACAACATAGCTGGAACCTGCAGGGCTTAAATGTCCATAATCAAATACCAGAGGGGTTCGATCTTCATCGAGCTTAGCTAAGCATTTGTAGCCATCACAAAGCTCACTCATTACTGAAAAATATTTAAAATTTCTAGAGTCATCAAATTTCTTAACTAATTGCTGATCCATATCGCGCAATGACTTTACGAAACTTACATCCTCAATTTTATTATCGTCCTGCCAATGCCTACGGGCAATTATCTTAGGTAGGGTGGGTTCCCACTCTGGGACTGGTCCAACTACAAAGACCTGTTTCACGCCAAAAGATAAGAGTTTATTTGAAATATCTTCAAAATTATTTTTATCGTGACGATTTTGTTGAGCAATAATAACAAGGTCCGGTTGCAACATTTTTATTTTTTCTAAGACGTAAGCATTTGACCTGTCACATGAAATCTTAAACTCACCGGATGTTTGTGTGTCCGGTGTTAGATGTGCGCGACAACCAGATGATGCAACTTGATAAAATGGAGTGTTTTGATAGTTTTCTTTAAGTAACTTCCTTAATCCAAATGATAGAGCTTGAGCGTGGCTATCGCCCCACAAGAAAACACCACCATCACCTTCTTTGCTCGTGCAGTTTGCATTAATATGCTTCTTTGCAGTGCCAGAGATATCATCAAAAAAGTTACACTGTTCAAGATAATCTTCTCTAATTAATGGCACAAACTTTTCTCGCGAATAATGCACTAAATATTGATCTTTTTCTGATTGATTCATACCTCTGAATTTAAGATCAAAAACATTTACACTTACCGCACTCAAAACAATCACTAAACTCGTTACGGCGAAAACACTTCCCTGCTTGGCAAAACTTGCAGCGGTTAGGTATTTTCGAGTAGGAGTTTCGATCAGGCGGTAGGACAAATCCCCAAACAGCAAGCTCAATGCAAATGCAGCTGTGATCCACAGCCAATCAGTGTGTAGACCTGTAAAATACAGCGCGACCACCAGTGGCCAGTGCCATAAGTACAAAGAATAAGAACGGTTGCCCAGCCATTGAGCTAAGGGATTAACCATGAGTTTAACGTTGGTTTGCTGCGCGATGATAATCAGAGCTGTGCCCATTACCGGAAACAGCGCCCAGCCCGATGGCCACGCAAGACTGTTGTCGATAAACAGAGCAGCGACAACCCATAAAGTAAATCCAGTCCAGAACATCGGCTTAGCAAAACGCTGCAAGCTAGGTACTTCGCGACCAATTAAAAATGCTAATCCGCCAGCAGCCAATTCCCAGCCACGAGTGGGTAACAAATAAAAAGCTGCTGTAGGCTGCCAGCTGCTCGCTACAATACTTAGCGCTAAGGAAACAGCGAAGCCTCCACCCAATCCCCAGAAAAGTGTTTTTATCTTTGGTTTTATTTTCCACAACAGCAGCATAAAAACAGGGAAAAGCACATAAAACTGAAATTCAATGCCTAAAGACCAGGTATGCAGAAGCCACTTCTCATGAGCAGTAGCACCAAAATAACTTGCCGTACGCCAGTAGTAGATGTTGGATAAAAATCCTAAAGAAGAGGCCGACTGAGCTCCCAAACTTTTGTAATCAGGCGTCGGCAACAAAAACCAACCAAGTACAAGCAATACAACCAACAGCACCATCAGCGCAGGAACAATTCGTCGTATCCGCGATATATAGAATTGCCAAATGGAAAAGTTTTTCTTTTCCAAGCCCTTCACAATAATTGAGGCCATTAAAAAGCCGGAAACAACAAAAAATATATCTACGCCAATGAAGCCAGAACTGGCACCAGGCAAGTTGAAATGGAAGAGTAAAACGGCGATAACCGCCCAGGCGCGTAATCCTTGTATATCTGGGCGAAAGGAGACTGGAGCAATGGCTGGCTTCATGCAGCTTGTAGTCCTTCAAAAAATCAAACGTAAAGGGGTCAGTTCACTTCATGCAAGACAACTCATGAAATGAAGCCGGCGCATTATCGCATAGATGGGTTGATTGACTGTATGCAAGATAGCTTATGGAATAAAGTCGACGCGTTATCGCATACAGCCATGACTTTTTGCATCTCTCACTAGCCAGCGCAGTCCCACACGGCGGCTGCCCAGCTTTTTACCATACCTCTTCTTCTATAGAAAATGTCAGCATATATTGAAAAGCGGGTGTTCAGAATGTATCCAAGCTTCGCTATCAGAGCACTCCATACATTCGAAACGAATTATCCAATCGATTTCGACCTCCTCGTGTCACTGCGGGAGATCATCGGCTTGCAGCTGTAGAGAATCTTCTATCTGTTTAGAGAGTTTTTCGGTTCGACGATTGTGGCCTTGGAGACGCGGGCAGCTGCTGCTCGGGCTCAACTAACAATGCTCTCTGCTCGGCTGAGCACTGTTTCAGGTCTACAATAAAATAATATTTTTCTCGATTCATGGTTGCCCATTACTAACTTTTCAAGCCTACCCATTAAATGGTATGCCAGTATATAGGCAAAATATAAATAAAATCGCTATGGCTTTCTTAATCAACAAGCTCCAAAATTCGGCGAGGATAAAAAGAGTTATAGAGCATTGAAGCAATTATTTTGCACGCTAGGGTACTTGGCTTTTAATCTCAATTAATCCTTAGCTTCATTTGCGTAGCGGTACTCTAAAAAATATGAATCTATTGTATGAATCGCAACAGCTTATATATTCTTTATCTATCGAGTTAAGAAACACCGCCCTTAAGAATATAACTTATTGTACAGCATGAATTTAATGAGGTTTTTTGTTCCTGCTAGCTTCTATAAAAATATCGTATGAATGCAATGGGCATAGAGGTCGCAGGTTCGAACCATGTCGCCCCGACCAGATAGTATTAATTAAAAAAGCCGCTTACGGTCAACCGCAAGCGGCTTTTTTAATTTGTCAAAACCACGTCAAAACCTTTTACGACAATCGAGTCGGCTATAAGCGCTTTTTTACCGATGAATTGTAATAGTAATATATCCTTTATCTTTTCAAGATGAAGTACAGGCCGTTCTGAGGACAGTTCTATTAAAAATATTTTTGGCCTTTGAATTCTACTATCAAAGCATTTAACCGCAGCCAGGAGTTAGCGCATTCTAATTTCACTATGGTAAAAGTTCATCTTCCTCATCTAGAGATTCATCAAAGAACTTCCATAGCCAGCTCAAGAATACTTCTTCTAAGTAAGACATATGTGAACCTCTAAATATGTTTTCTCTTCGGAGAGTACCGAGCATACAGCTACTGTCTTACATTTTATTTAAATCCCGCTTCTGTTCATTTCGAGATCAGCTTAAAAGCTTCGGACCGCTGCGTTCGTCAATATTCTAACCTCTTTCCCACATCTTCTCGTATCATAAAAAGATGTTCTGTAGCAGCACATAGTTCCCATAACACCATACGCTATGACTGATAATCAGAATGAGATAATGAGAGCCAATAAGTATGCAGATGTAGCGGTGAGGGGATATTACGCGAGGCAAGCGAACAGAATAGTCAAAAACTGAACATTACAGAATCAAGTTGCTGCTTTGGGTGAGTCGCCCCGTATCATCAAAATAACTTTCTTCTCTGTTATTGCCGCCCCAAGTCCTTCCGGAAAAATTCTAGAAGAGTGACACATGTTTGAAAAACATTTCTAGTTATATTTAGGTAGCTAAATGCATGCCATGGGACAAGCTTGGAACTGTACTCCTAAAAACTACCAAACATGAAAGAATGCCCAACAATTAAAGGTTACTGACGCGGTAATAAACATATACAACGTCAGTAACCTTCATCATGAAACGCAACCCCTGCTGACTGACTAGTCTGGCAGCGCGTAGGCAATCACATAATCGCCCATCTTACCACCAAAGGTACCGTGCCCTCCGGCCACGATCAGAACATATTGACGTCCGTCATTGCCGGTATAGGTCATCGGTGTAGATTGGCCACCGGCGGGTAATCGCCCTTTCCAGAGTTCATCTCCCGTGGTGATATCATAAGCACGTAAATATTGATCCAGAGTACCACTGAGAAAGGAAACACCGCCTCCCGTTGTCAGCGGTCCGCCCAATGCTGGTACGCCAACCTTTAGCGGAATCGGCAACGATAGCGGCATGCTGTCTCGCGTCGTGCCATTGCGATGCATCCATGCCACTTCAGCACCGTTGAGGTTGATGCCTGCAACATCCCCCCACGGAGGTGCTTGACAAGGCACATTGAGCACTGACATCAATGGCCCAAGCTCCACTGCGTAAGGCGCCCCCTTGTTAGGCTGCAACCCTTGCTCAGTCGCTGATTGTTCACCCTCTTGTACTTCTTCTCTCGGCACTAGCCGTGAGACAAAAGCAAGATACTTGGCACCAGTGAAGATAGCCTGGCGTTCAGGATCGACCGCAATGCCGCCCCAGTTGAAAACGCCGACGTTACCGGGATAGACAATAGAGCCTTGCTGAGACGGGGGCGTATATTGTCCTTCATAGCGCAGTGAATGGAATTTGATCCGACACATCATCTGATCGACAGGCGTTGCCCCCCACATGTCGCGGCCAGTTAACGGCAGCGGTAGGAGGTTCAGTTCTGAGCGCGGCTGAGTATCGGCTGCCCAATCTCCCTCAGCTGCGCCTTGAGGCGCCGGCACTTCATTGATGGGAACGATCGGCTCACCAGTTTCACGGTTAAGGACATAGAGGCTGCCTTGCTTGGTTGGCTGAATCACTGCGGGCTCGGTACCGTTCTCGGTCTGCAGATCGACCAATACGGGCTGAGCGGGAGTATCCATATCCCACAAGTCATGATGCACAAACTGATAATCCCAACGGACCTGTCCCGTAGCCAGATCCAGTGCCACTAGTGCGGCACTATACTTCTCATCATTTTCGCTGCGGTTGCCGCCAAACTGATCAGGCGTGGCATTGCCCATCGGTAGGTAGACCAAGCCTAGCGACTCATCGACGCTGATTGGTGCCCATACGTTCGGTGAATTACGGGTATAGGTTTCATCGGGGCCGATCGGCGCTGTCTCGGTAGGATTGCCACTGTCCCAGTTCCAGACTAGATGGCCGTCATGGACGTCATAGGCGCGAACCACACCAGAGGGTTCATCGATGGAACTATTATCAGTGACATGACCACCGATAATGACTAAATCACGAGTTACGGCAGGTGGCGAAGTGGAGTAATACCCCCCTGCTTCGAAAGAACCAATATTATTGCTGAGATCGACCGAGCCATGATCACCGAAATCGTCACACATTTCGCCGGTATCGGCGTTCAGTGCGATCAAGCGGGTATCAGCGGTAGGTACGAAAATGCGACGCTGACAGGCATTGCCAACAGGTGGTGCTTGGACGTCTGGAGCCATCTCGCCAGCAGACATATTTGCCATATCCGAGCCGCTGTTTGCAGTGGATGCGGAACCGTAGGCAGAGTCATCATGATAGGCCACGCCGCGGCAAGTCATGTGAGCCCAACCTTCGAAACTATCGGCGTTCTGTGTGCTTAGCTTGGGATCGAAGCGCCAAAGTTCCTTGCCACTGTCCGGGTCGAGGGCAATGACCTGACTATGCGGGGTGCAGACATAGAGTTTGCCATTGACCTTGAGCGGCGTATTTTCATTGGTCAACTCGGGGGGATCATTAGGTCCAGGCATATCGCCTGTACGAAAACGCCAGACTTCCTGCAACTGATCAGCATTGCCCGGAGTGATCTGTTTAAGCGTTGAATAGTGTGTTCCTGCGTTGGTCCCGCCATACGCGGGCCAATCATCGCCTGCAGCTTGGGCGGGATTGCTAGCACCAGATGAACTCTCATCAGCAAGCTGGCCTTGGATAGCGTGAGGAGACGTAAACTGGCTGGCAATCGCCACGATGATGGCTACCACAACAGCACCACTAAGCGCCAGGCTACCAATCTTTGAATCCAGCGGGCGCCGCCACCAAGGCAGTAACATGATAATACCGATCAAGCAGAGCACTGCGACACGCGGTACCAGCTGCCACCAATCGAGCCCGACCTCCCAAAGAGCCCACAGTGTCGTCCCAAATAATACCAAGGCATAAAGCGAAAGTGCCGCGCCACGCAGAGTAATCAGCAAAATCCCGCTCAGCAAAATGCCTATACCCGCTATCAAGTAGTACCAACTACCACCGGCAGTAAGCAACTTCACTCCCCCGACTATCAGAGCAAGCCCTAGCAGTAGCAACACGATACCAAGAATAAGAGAAGGCAGTTTGGGCCCGTTCCGGGCAGTATCACTCATATAACATTCCCCTTTGATGACTCTACTTTATTAGTACAGTTTTGCATGGTCACCATGTGGTGCCTTCTTGCGAATGGGTTAATTCATAATGAACTATTGTAAAAGTAGTTGGACTTAGCCCAAGAACAAATCAAATACTGCTTATATTTTCTTCAGCTTTTAACTATTAAAATATTAATGAGATATCAGTGAAGATTAGCTTTGTTAAGGACAGGGTCGTGACCGTGTTTATTCTACTTGAAGCACGCGGCGTAACATGCGAGGTGATCCGTACCGATGAGCTGACGCATCAGCGCTTCACCTTCTTTGCCGACCCGGACGGCACGCCGATCGAGTTTTACCAGCTGCGCTGAGGCTACATGCGGATAACTGCACCCATGCCTGCCGCTGTGGCAGGCTTTTTTTATGTGGGCGTGTTCGGGAGTCGGGCTGCGGCGGGCAACGCCGTCAGGCGGGGCCGGGGGGCGGGCAGGATCAAGATCCTAGATGGCGAGCATAAAAAACCCCGCACCGTAAGGTGCGGGGTTGGGTATAGATGCCTGACGATGACCTACTCTCACATGGGGAGACCCCACACTACCATCGGCGCTGAGCGGTTTCACTACTGAGTTCGG
>NZ_PVRV01000022.1 GCF_003012345.1 Phytohalomonas tamaricis | reverse complement strand
ATGATGATGGCCAGCTTCGGTGGCAGGTTCTGATCACTCTAGCTTCTCCAAAAGTGACATGATGATGGTCAGTTCTAGCTGCAGGCCCTCGCCGCTGGGTTCTTCCAAAGGTTGCATGATGATGGCCAGCTTCGGTGGCAGGTTCTGATCACTCTAGCTTCTCCAAAAGTGACATGATGATGGTCAGTTCTAGCTGCAGGCCCTCGCCGCCGGGTTCCTCCAAAGGTTGCATGATGATGGCCAGCTTCGGTGGCAGGTTCTGATCACTCTAGCTTCTCCAAAAGTGACATGATGATGGTCAGCCCTAGCTGCAGGCCCTCGTCGCCGGATTCCTCCAAAGGTTGCATGATGATGGCCAGCTTCGGTGGCAGGTTCTGATCACTCTAGCTTCTCCAAAAGTGACATGATGATGGTCAGCCCTAGCTGCAGGTCCTCGCCGCCGGGTTCCTCCAAAGGTTGCATGATGATGGTCAGCCCTAGCTGCAGGCCCTCGCCGCCGAGTTCCTCCAAAGGTGACATGATGATGGTTAGCTTCGGTGGCAGGCGCTGATCACCGTGATTCCTTTATAAGTGACATAGTGATGGTCGTAAGAGGTGACTGGCCCCGCTGCCGTGATTCCAGCAAAGGTGACATGATGATGGCTAGCTTCGGTGGCAGGCGCCGATCACCCTAGCTCCTCCAAGGGTGACATGATGATGGTCAACTTCGGTGGCAGGCGCTGATCGCCGGGATTCCTGTAAAGGTGACATGATGATGGCTAGCTCCGGTGGCAGGCGCTGATCGCTGGGGTTCCTGTGAAGGTGACATGATGATGGTCAGCTTCGGTGGCAGGCGCTGATCGCCATGATTCCTGAAAAGGTGACATGATGATCGGTCCGAGCAGCAGGCTTTGGCCGCTGTAATTTCTATAAAGGTGACATGCTGATGGTCAGCTTCGGTGGCAGGCGCTGATCGCCATTATTCCCACAAAAGTGACATGATGATGGTCGGGTGAGGGGACTGGCCCTCGCTGCCGTAATTCCTGTAAAGGTGACATGATGATGGTCGGGCGAGATGACTGGCCCCGCAGCCATTATTCCCGCAAAGGTGACATAGTGATGGTCAAGCGAGGTGGCTGGCCCCGCAGCCATTATTTCTGCAAAGATGGCATGATGATGGTTACGCGAGGTGACTGGCCCCGCAGCCATTATTTCTGTAAAGGTGACATGATGATGGTCGGGCGAGGTGACTGGCCCTCGCTGCCGTGATCCCTGCAAAGGTGACATGACGATGGTCGGGCGAGGTGACTAGCCCCTCAGCCATGATTCCCGCAAAGGTGACATCATGATGGTCGGGCGAGGCGACTGGCCTCGCAGCCATGATTCCCGCAAAGGTGACATCATGATGGTCGGGCGAGGTGACTGGCCTCGCAGCCATGATTCCCGCAAAGGTGACATGATGATGGTTTGTGAAAACGGTAATAGTCTTAAAAAGTATTTAAGGTAAGGAGTTTCACTTAGTAGTGGCTTTATTAAAAGTGACAACTTGTCACTTTTAATAGCTAGGTTTACACTTAACACCTATTTGGTGTTGGGGCATGTTATGGCTGATAAAAAACAACATATCGAATTAGATGAGGCTGCGGCGCTTGTTGAAAGCGCTATAGAACATTCTTTTAGCTTGGCAACTAATCGCGTTTCTATGTCCAATGATGCTGCGCGTGCGGCTCATGGATTTTCTCTTACCGAAAAACGACTCTTTACTGCTGCGATCAGCCAAATTGATAGCCGTCCAAATAGGATGCATGCCGGGGCTAAAACACTGCACGTAAGCGCACAACAATACGCTGATACTTTTGGTATTGATCCGAAAATAGCCTATCGGGATCTAAAGAGAGCGGCAGATAATATTTTTGAACGGTATATTTCTGTAAGAGATGGAAAAAAAGTCACACGTATTAGATGGATAGATAGATCAACCTATCATGATGGGGAAGGGTGGGTTGCAATTACTTTCTCCGATAGCGTCATGCCACACTTATATGAGCTTACTCACCGATTTACCTCTTATAAGCTTTCTCGTGTATCGGCGCTTCGTTCGCTTTATGCTTGGCGACTAATGGAGTATCTGTATTCTTATATGGGCGACCCTTCAAATGACCCTGGTAAAATGATCGTTGACTTAGAAGATTTACGCTTTGCGCTCGAGATTCCAGCTTCGTATCGATTCACTGATATTAAGAGGCGCGTGCTGGAGTCTTCTTGTAAAGAAATAGAGAAGTCAGATTCAATTATAATTGACTGGACACCTATTAAGCGTGGCAAAAAAGTAAAGAAAATTGAGTTTACTTGGCGTCTTTCTATCCAGGCAATCCTGAACTTCGAGGCTAATGAAAAAACTAACCATGAATAGCGGTCAGGATTTATGCAGAAGTAGAGAAGATAAATATTAAGTTATAATTGGTATGGTTAAATATAATAGATACTCCCGCTGGATGCGCATTCAATTATTACTAGCTAAGATATTCTGCTTGCGATAATCAGAATTTACATTCTTTGTGCAAGCATAGTCAGGTTAATTGTTGTCTAGTTTATCCTCATCCCAGTAGCTGTCCACTTGAGTCTTTCGTAGGTTTGGATTGGCTAGTCGTAAAGACAAATATGATTCCATACTTTGATCAATGCATATTGCCTAAGCTGTCTAAAAAATTTCACATGTGAAATTTTTTCTGAACTCTAGTTGCTTTACATCAGTTATTGTCATCATAGTCTAAGAATTGTCGGCTTACGATCATGGCAAGCACATGGATGATCTTTCAGTCTGTTGAACAGTTGCTCTACCACGTTACGCCGACGATGATTAGTTGATCGCACTGCTAGGCATGAAAAGCCGCGGGTGGCTATGTATTTTGTCTCGTTTAGTGGTCAGATGTATGTCGTAGTGGATGCAGTAATGCCGAAAAGATCACTGCCTTAATTTATATCGCTTTCAAGCGACAAGCCATCAGGCCCCGCAAACTAAGCCTTGAGAATTTAATCCGTCCTATCAGGGCGCTGCAGCTCGCTCAGATAGGTAATCTTTATATCCTGACTCAGGGGCCACATGACCAGTCCAGGGTAGACGTCCTCCAGCAGCCGATCCCCGATCTATAAGGTAGCTACTGCGGGCTCCTCTAAAGCACTTCCCACCTGTAAGCTGAGGTCTTCGAGAGGAGGGCGGATTTGACGGGTAGTTTGTGGCTGTGAGTTTTTCTAGTCGGCTTAGAATAGTTTCCAACTGTGCCGTGTAGTGGCTGAATATCTGTTGGTGAGCATGTGGAGATCACTTGCAACAATGTCCGTATTAGCCTGACAATCTAGCGGATATCAGATGCCAGGAGGAGCAGGTCGACACAGGAAGTGAGATCAAGAACTGTAGCGTTAGTAAGCTGATTTTACCGGCTAATGCTTAATGAAAGGTAAAGGTCTTGTTAATCATGATCCCCATTTCGATGGTACGGTCATCTTCTATCAGCTGCTTGTGAATAGCTAGAAACCGTAACTACTCACCACGGCAGATGGCGTGGTAATAGTATTGCACCGGCGTGTCCGGATTGTCTGATTGCGAATGGCATCTGGTGAGCTTTGAAGAATAATGCCATTACTAGTATCTCGAAGGCAGAGCGGAGTAAATAGATGAGATTTCACTATTAATCAGACTAGTATTTTTACGATTGGCAGCACTGAATCGAGCAGATTACCGATTACCAGTTGAATTGGCTGCTTGCTACTTGGTCGCTGTAGGCCCTGGCTCTAGTAAGTTGCTAGACTGCTGCTGATCAGCAGCAACAGCGATAGATAGACCAGCTAGCGCTCGATGAATGTAAAGCGTTTAATTCTTGCGTTTTTCCGCATATCACTAAGAGTTTGGGTCGACAAGCCATTGTTCGTCAGCCCTGCTAGAGCAGGCTCAGATTAAAGAATCAGCTGGTCTTGTCCGGCAATCCTTATTTGAAGTGGTGTAGAGCTAGCTCCTGATAGGATCAACTTTCTCGGCTGGCAAGTTTGAGTTTGGTTCGAGGCCATGGGAATGTCTGGCTCGGTGACGGCCCTGTATCGCTATTCATTATTCGGCCTAGCTCTTAACCAAGCTGGCCATTATCCCACTGTGCTCAATCGGTTAGCTTACTTCCTTTAACCAGCGCTTTAGCGAGTGATGAGGGGGCGGAAACCAGACGCTTTTAACTTACATGATTTTTGCGCAAGACATGACATGCTCCTTACTGTGCAAGCGCAGATTGATGACAATTATACCCACCGGATACTAAACCCTATCATCGGATCGCTGATGCAGTAACAAGCTATTTACTAAGACGTTACTATCGCTTGCAGAATTCGAATGCAAGTTCGACTTCATACGCAGGTTAGCCGGTATTTGGCTGAGTTCGCATGTAGCGCTTTCGATGAAATTAACGGACTCAATCCTGGTACGCATACCGATGGCCTACCTTATTCATAATTCGTACCTGATGGAATTACTGATTTTGAGTTACCACTGTAATAGTACCGTCAATGGCCACCGCCCGAGCCTGTCCGTAAGGGCTGCACCTATTCCATCTCGTTCGGTATTAGTCTGCTAGGTATGGAGACGACAGAAAGTCCTCAAAATAATGTTATAACGGCGATGCGTGCTCATATGCTTGATGCTTCGGACATGTGGAAAACGTAGTATCACGTTCATCAGAAGCAGATGGCGAATAGTTAGCCGATTCGTTTAGCGTCGGGCCTACTGATAAAGAAGCCTAGGGCATCAAAACCACAGCGAGTGACTCGACCAAGTTGGCCGAGACGAATCTCTATGTACCTAGTATTAATGAGAAGTTGCAGCAGACGATCGAAACGACTCATCGAGGTCATTATCTAATCGAAGACATGCCTCAGAATCTTATCTAGAAGTAGTAGCATTGCCAATTGCCCTCGACACGCTGCTCGCGGATAACGATTACGTGATGAATCTCAGGCCTAAAAAGAGGCAGCGTCGATCGAGCAGTGTGGCACATGCAGTACCGCAAAAAACGGGCTGGATTAATAAAGCGGGCTTAACCAATGGTTTTGAAGCCTATGTGGTGTTCTCGCCTGGGCTGCTGATGGGGCTAGTCATGCTGGCTAAAAGAAACTATCCTAACGATGCGTGAGTGAAAGTTGCGAATAGCATTTATCACGACTGGGTGTCATCGATGGTGGAGGACGCAGCAGTGAATTCATTTAATTACAAGCATTCTTGGCCTTATCAGAAAACTGTCCTCACTCGTACCCTGCCATCAGCTCACGTCGGATGAAGTAACCGCACACGTATATATGTCGAGATTGAATCCACCTATAGTTCTTAGCTAGTAAGCGCAGCGAGCTAATTGGTCGTTATGCACTTCTTACAAAATAGGCGCCTAGCCCTTCTAACTACGCTGGTACGCTAGTGTGAAAATGATGTTGCTGTATTATGCCTTGACTCTCAAATTGTCTGCCAAAATATGGGATGCATTGCTTATAGGCTTTTTAGTATTACTTTTTTATTGAGAGGCTAATAAAAACCGCTTGCGCTCGAAGAGAGGGAGGCGTAAAGTACGCATCCGCTGCCGGGGACGAGTCCTTCGGGTCGGTGGCGGAGGAAGCGCAAGACATTGATTCTGTTTGGAAAATTCTTCGGAATGGC
>NZ_PVRV01000021.1 GCF_003012345.1 Phytohalomonas tamaricis | reverse complement strand
CACGACATCGACGACGGTCACCATCATCATTGCCAGCAAGGCAATGCCGGCGACGGTCAGCGCGATGCGGCTCAGCCAGGTACTGAGACGAAGCAGGGCGTTCATGATGCGTTCAGACCCTCCGACGTCGGCTGATCGCCTGCGGTGGCACATTTCTCGCGTGCCGCCTGGGCCTGCTGATAGACCTCACGCGCCGGCAGTCTCTTTTTCTCCAGATCGTTCAAGTACTTATCGGTGGCCTGCTTGAGTGGGGGGCCCCAGGCGGGATCGTTGAGCGGGTCGGCAATGGTGAGGATATGGTCATCCTCACCCTTGGCCTGGGCTTCCTTGCGGCCGGCCAGATCGACGTTATCGAACACTTCACCGGCCTTGAGCGCCCACTTCATGCCGCTATTGTCATCGATGACTTTTTTCAGGTTGTCAGGCAGGCGCTGGTAGGCGCGCTCGTTCATGGTGGCGATGAACATCAGCGTGTAGAGCGGCATCTCGGTGTGGTAGTCCGCCAGCTCGTTCAAACGAAACGTCTTCATCCCTTCCCACGGCAGGGTAACGCCGTCGATCACGCCGCGCTGCATTGAGGTGTAGGCCTCCGGTGCTGGCATACCAACGGGTTGAGCACCGAGTGAGGTCAACAATTCGCCTACAACATTGGTGGGGCGACGGATACGCAAGCCGGCGAGATCAGAGGGCTTCTCAACCGCCTTGTCGCGGGTGTTGATGAAACCGGGGCCGGTGGTGAACATGAACAGTACGTGGGAGTCACGGTACTCATTGGCTAGCGCGCCGCCCTGGTCATACAGCGTCTGGGCAATGCAGGCTCCCTGCTGGGCGCTCTTTGAGATGCCAGGCAATTCGACGATCTGGGTGAGCGGAAAGCGTCCGGCGGTGTAGCCCTGTGCGGTGATGGTGATGTCAGCTACGCCGTTGACCGTCGCCTGATAGGACTGGGCTGCCTTGGACAGTGTCTCGGAAGGGAAGACCTGCACCTTGAGCTCACCGTTGGATTCCTTCGCGACGGTATCGGCCCAGTTTTGTACGATCTGCTGGTTGATTTGCGATCCGGCCGGCCAGAAGTGGGCGAAGCGCAGCGTGGTATCAGCATGGGCCGTTAAAGAAAAAGTGACAGCTAAAGCGAAAGACGCAGCAATAGAGGAGGGCCGGGGTATTGGTAACATCATTGTTATTCCTCATTCAGGCTAATGTTCGTTATTTGACGGCAGAATAAGCATTTTCACATTGTGGATACGCTTAGTAGCATCCTATAGCCAGTAATTAGTGATGCATTATCGAGATCTCATCACATGGAAATAAAGTAAAGCACTATGCTGTAAAAGGGATGAGAGCACTTTATTTGCTGGTGTCTTAGCGTCAATGATGTGACAGCTAAAGGGGTAATGCGTTATGTCGAAAATGCCATGCCATTTGTTTATGTATAGTTATCAATTAGTTGTAGATATATACTTAAGGAAATTCTTATTGATAAAGGGCCATCTTCGCTTAAGCGGCTCTATACGCAATTTATCTGGGCTGGGTGGCACATCGAAAATAATCCTTTGCACAGGTAAGCCATGAGCGGCCATATTAGTCACAAATAATCGCAAGAAACAATTGCCTAGACATATACATTATAAAAGTTATCATTTTTGAAATTTACATGGTTCAAGCGAATAATTTAAATCTGACATCAAGATCTGATCATTATGTGGCTGCAGAAAATAGGCATCATAATTACTGGGAAATGAGAGACGCTTTATCTATTGGGCAGTCAAGATTTATTGATAATAACACTTGTGCTTGGGATGTTGTTCGAATCGAATTTACAACGACGGCTCACGTTAAAAGTATCGATGCACCACTCTGCCTGTCAGATATCCTGAATAGGAAAATTTCAAAATAATTTTGCGCGTCTGATTAATAGTCAGGCATTGCTGGCAGCTAAAATAAGAGAAGTTCATATCTGGTCTATATAAACTCCATATACCGGGACTGGCAATAATCTGCATTCCACCTCTTAACTATATTCGACGCCGACGCCGTGAAGTCTAGACTGGGCACGGTAGCCTTGGTTTGCCCGAAGAGTCTCTTGTGCTAATTTTCCCTATGCCGCAGCGTAGGTAACGCATGTCAGGACGCTACGAGATATTTGGCGATGGGGCGTCAGCACCGTGATGATAGGTAGGTGTTAAACGGAAACTGCTGGATTCTTTGTTCTAGGACTATGACGTGACCTGCTAGGTTAAGATTCCAAGAAGTGATTTCAAGAGTAACAAAGTCAGCTGATACTAGATCCCATCTGTGAGAAGTCGAATGCGGGGCAAAAGTGTTTATTGGCGCGCAATATGAGAAGAGGATGTGGAAGGTGGCGATACAGTAGGCCTGATACAGGTGCTCAAGCAGGCAGGTCCTTGAAAAAAGATGGACACTAAGAGGACGTTGGCCTTCCAAACCATCCTGAAACGGAAGTATATAAACGAGCACTTAAAGAGAGCTCGCCACGATAGCTACAAAACGAGAAAATCTCTAAGCAGCAAAAAACACTTCCTTCGTTTGTCTACAAATGATCTTGGCAAGCCTGCTAAGAGCGAGCCTTACCAATAAGCTTCGACACTACAAGACGTATCAGCATGAACAAGGAACAACTTATCAAGGTAATGGGTGAGCAAGCATGAAGGTAGTCGTCAGATATTTCAAAAAATCGAAGAACGCTTTATTCGTAAATTTCAATTTCGAAACCGGAGTCACATCTCATGGGGAAACATAAGCGCAGCAATGCTCCGGTAGGAAATATAGACAAGGCGCGAGCGCGACGTGTCCGACGTGAAAAGGAGCAAAAGAAGTATGACAAAAGTGGTGCAATCCTGCCGAAAAACGAAGGCGAACGTCAGGATCAAGAAGCTTTTCTAAAGTGGAAGGCTGCAAGCAGTAAAGCAATGGCTGAACGGCGGCGGCAGGCCGCACTGCACCGTGAGGCTCTCGATAAAAAATGGTGGGTGAGACTGTACCGGTTATTGACAGGCAGACGTGACTATCCATTTGATGCCACCCGCAAGAGCAGACGTTACAAAGACAAGCGGTCACGCTTGTGGTCCTCAAAGAGGCCTTGGTAAGTGATCAGTACTTTGATGGATTACGTCATGTGATTACTTTAATGATCACTATTGAGCTGTTTAACGCTAACCGAGGTTCATCTGCAATGTGGGGGAGTGTTCTATATTGAGCAGATCATTACTGATCTACTTCGGAGCGTAATAAAAGGAGTCGTAGCGATATATGGATGAACAGCAGGGGCCCGTGAACCTGGAGCAGATGCTAGAACGAATCGGGAAAGCGGGGCAAGACAGTAATCGCGTTACAATCGATGCTGTTATTTCAGCGGTAGGGCGCAGGGCATTTGGCCCGATATTGCTCCTGACCGGCATGATCACACTCATGCCCATTATTGGTGATATTCCAGGCATGCCCACGCTTATGGCTGTTCTGGTGTTGTTGGTCTCGGGGCAGCTTTTATTACGCCGAGACACATTCTGGCTTCCTAACTGGTTACTCAATCGATCCATTGCCTGTAATAAGCTAAACAAGGCATTGGATTGGATGCGTCCTCCAGCACGCATCATCGACCGTTTTTTAAAGCAACGTTTTACTTTTCTTACCCATAGGCTTGGTACGCATATCGTTGCCGTCTTTTGCATCATAGTTGCACTGGGAATGCCCGTAATGGAATTCATCCCGTTTTCTGCTAATGGTGCTGGCGTTGCACTTTCTATGTTTGGACTTTCACTTATTGCCGATGATGGTCTTATGGCGCTAATAGCCATGGGGGTTATCGGCATTACGTTAACGGTGATTTTATACAATCTTGTTTGATGAGCACTTTAATATATTATTCATATATGCCTGGGATTTGAAAAATTCACCTATATACAGGATACAAGTTGTTTTTGAATTTATATCTAGTTAAATGACAGATTATGTAATGAGTAAGTAAGCGTAATGTTGATAGTTTGCAATCAAAGCTATCGTGGCCGGGCAAAAACTTGGGTCCAGTAGCGCGAATATTTAGAGCTTTGCATATCGACTCTTGCTAAACCCATCTCGGTGAATGTGCCATTCATAATGTTGGCGCAGTGCCCAGGGCTAGCGAGCCAGCCGTTGATAACGGCAGTGGCAGATCTCTGCCCGGCCGCAATATTCTCACCGACGGCCTGCCATTTGTACCCCACGGCACTTACGCGGTCTCCAATTCTGGTTCCTTCCGGGCTGGCATGGCCGAAGTAATTGGTCTTCGCCATGTCTTTAGAGTGTTCCATCGCAGCGGCTTCGAGCTTACAGTTCCATGTTAACGGTTCCGCCGCCTCAAATGATTCATCGCCACACTGACGAGTTTGGCTACGAGCTTTGTTGACACGATCCAATAACGCCTTTTTGGTTTGATCTAGTTCGCAGCTACTAGCGCGAGACTGATCGCTGGCGGCTGGGCTGCCCGTGGATGCCAGTATTATTACATCATCTGCCTTGGCCAGTGTTTCAGGAGGATTAGCTTGAAGATAGCCCGTAGGACAAAAAAGGATCAATACAATTATAGGCTGCACGAAGCGAACAATAATGCAAGGCATAAATATGTACCTTAGTCCTGTTAGAAAGCTTTGCCGTGCGTACTGCTTGTGTCTATAGAGTACGGTAATGACCCGTTGCCTCGAACTTTATCGGCGTGGCCTGATAGGCTTGTTATGGCTGCTCAATAAAAGGGGGTGGAGACTATGAAAGTAGCAAATAAAACCACCGATGCTGCAAAAAAATGCCTTTAGCAGAACGATTATGGCATAAAACTGGTTTGGTAGGAGAGAAGAGGTTAATGCGTAAAAAATCAGTTTGGTATAGTAATACAACCCGAAAGGAAATGACAAATGCTGCTTGGTGCCGTTACCAAAATGTAATTAGATTAAATAGCAGTTAATATTTTTATTAGTGCTTCTTGGCGAGAAATGATTTTTGCTTATCAAGGTGAAAATATTTAACTGAACAATCTGAAGAGAAATTATAAAGCTATTTTTTAGTGGATGAACATTCATGTGATTATAATGCGAGATATTTATAACCTCAAAATATCTCTTTTATTAAGTTTATTGTTGTGATTTCATTGTCAGAATAAATCTAATTTTGGCCAAGAATGATATAAGTCATTTTATATGTAAGTTGGGTGGTGACGATATATTGTGCAAGTTATTATTTATAATAAGGATGAAGGATGAAGGATGAAGGATGAAGGATGAAGGATGTGGAAATATAGGAAGAAATTTACTTGGCAATATGGGCTATGTCGAGAGCTATATGCGCGGAGAGATCAATATTGACGACTTTGTCACCCATACGATGAAAATTGATGACATCAATCATGCATTGGAGTTGATGCATGAGGGGAAAAGCATTCGTTCCGTGCTGACGTTCTGATTGTGTCTCGGCAGTAGCGGCCACGGTTTATCCGAATTGCCACAAAGATAAGCCTGAACCGTGGCCTAGAGCCGGGTGTGATAGTGAGAGAGGCGAACGCCAAGGCGTTCGCCTCTTAAGACGGGCCCTGTCTGGTAACAGATAACGCGAAACTTCCTCCCTCATAACTTGAGACGTTGTCTTGCCGCGTTGCTTTATATTTGGCCCTTATACTATCCAGAGGGTTCCACATAGGAGACACGCACAGATTGGATCCGCTCTTAGCGGATAAAGTCGATAGCAACTTGTAAGAGTAGTTCCTCAATTGCTTCGGTAGCGGGGCGCTCTAGTTTTGCTACGGTTGCCCCAGCCAAGTTCCCATTATCCTCGCAGTAACGCCGTTTTTTTATTTTAGATGGCAGTCTCAGCTTCCAGCATAGCCAGAGCAATATTTACCCTGCGAACACATAGTCATTACTAATTAACATCTATCGAATATGAGCCGATAGATCAGTGTTCCTACTCGAAGCGCTTGGAGTGTGCCTGCAAGGTTAGTGCCCATACAGTCTCTTTACGGACTTTTTGAGCCTTCCTTCCAGCTTTTTACGAAGAGCTAATAACTATTGAGGTTTCGTTACGTGTCTATTCAATGGACTATTGCAAAAAAGCTGGCTTTAGTGATGAGTCTGTGCGCTTTCCTACTTATAGCAGTTGGGGTTATAGGGTTGGCATCATTGTCGCGTTCTAACTCGGATATCAAACAAATTCATCAAGGCAACATTGGTCCCTTGGTTGCCTTGCCACAGGCGATGTTTGGACAAGAAGAAATAGTTAATGAATTCACATCTGCCATTGATCGCAACGATATTACCGCTTTGAAAGCTGCCTTGGGCCATCTGTCTCAGCTTCGTCAGGTGATTGATAACGCTTGGTCAAACTATTATCCCGAAGGGATATCTACCGATGAAGAAAAAAAGATCGCTGACAAATACATAGAGCAGGCGGCGGCGCGCACGGCTGCTTTAAATCAACTTAGTGAGGCTGCAGCTGCAGGGAATATTATCGAGGCGCAGCAGATTCTCACAAATAATATGATGCCTGCCTATCATGTATCCTCGCTTATGTTTAATCAGCTTATAGAGTTGAACGCTGCACAAGTAGAGCGACGTTATCAAAGAGCTTTAAATACCTACCATACTGTGAAATGGAGCGTTATTGCAGGTATTGGCTTTGGCTTGACTATCATGGTTGCGGTAGTGGTAATGCTTAACCGCACCATCGCTCAGCCTCTTAGGCATGCTGCTTGGGTGGCTGACGCTATTTCTAATGGAAACTTGGATCACCGTCTCAAAGCAAAAAGTAAAGATGAACTGGGCAGTCTATTTTCGTCGCTAGATCAGATGTGTATCAAGCTTCGTGAAATAATGAGTGGCGTTCTGATGAGCTCTAACGAAGTAAGTGCAGCTGCACGCGAATTATCCATGGGTAACAATGAGTTGAGCAACCGCACTCAGCAACAAGCAGCAAGTCTTGAAGAAACAGCGGCATCCATGGAAGAGATGACCTCTACCGTTAAACAGAATGCTAATCATGCTGATCAAGCTGACCAGCTGGTCCGTGTCGTAGAGAGACAGGCGGAAGAGGGGGGTAAAATCGTTGAGCAGTCCATTGCTGCGATTACTGAGATTAATGCTTCGAGCCAAAAGATCTCAGAAATTACCAGCATGATCGATGAGATTGCATTCCAGACGAACCTGCTATCACTAAATGCCGCAGTTGAAGCTGCCCGTGCCGGTGAGCAGGGACGTGGATTTGCGGTAGTTGCATCAGAAGTGCGCAACTTGGCCCAGCGCAGTGCTGTTGCGGCGAAAGATATTAAGCTGCTTGTCCAAGACAGCATCTTAAAAGTAGAAGATGGCTCAAGGCTGGTGAACCATTCTGGGAAATCGCTTGAAGAGGTGGTCCAGGGGGTTCGAAGAATGGCTGCTCTCGTGACGGAAATTGCTTCAGCTGGCCGTGAACAGTTTGCCGGCATTGATCAGGTCAATACTGCCGTGGTGCAGATGGATAGCGTAACTCAGCAAAACGCAGGCATGGTTGAAGAGGCAGCTGCAGCGAGTAAATCGTTGGAGGAACAGGCTGAGCACCTACAGCGACAAGTAGGGTTCTTTAAGTTTAACCAAGCAGGTACACCTACTGCTGAGCCATACATGCTTTCAAGTGTGGCTCGTAGTACAGAAACATTGCCCCAGCCCTCTTACTCCCAATATATAATTTCAAGACAGCTTGGAACGGCAGCTTAAGGGAGCTTTGAAATAGTTTTTAATAGCCTTGTTGAATTGAGCAGTAGAAGTAAGCACACCATCTCGTATAAGTGATACTCGTGAGGTACGGATCAGCTCAGCTTGTGATTCCTGCGCCTCGGCCACTTCGGTGATCGGGGCGTTTTCATGTGCAGCAAATAAAAAAGGCCCAGCGTACACGCTGAGCCTTTAAAAGTCTTGCCTTCAGAGAGCTTACTAAATGGGCCTCTATCCTTGAAGTAAGTCGACCAATCCGTGGTCAGCGCCGTATATTCAGTAGCGGCTGCCTTAGAGTAGGTAATCTACGCTTAATACTTATACATAGCGACGCATTTGTAGTGTCATTATTTAAGTCATTCAGCTTATTGTTGCCGTCCTTGCCTAGTCGATCCCTCTCGTATCCCAGGCAATAGTGGCTTCTTATCTCGGTAACTCCTCAGCCTCGCAACTTATCTGACGATGTCGGCAACGCGAATATTCCATCGAACTCTAGTGCAGCCTAATCATTCGATATGGCGCGTTCAGTTGCAAGGCAGGCTGCAGCAGTGTGGTGCCGATCAATAGATGGCTTGCCGCTGACATCACTCAATGGCCTGGATAAACAATTGAGCAGGTATCAGTTAATTTGATAAAGATTTTATTAGGATATGGTTAAAAACCATGTAAATCAAAATTTAGTTTTACAAGATAAAAATGCATCAATTATTTATCAATAAATAGAATATTAACTGACGTTGCAGATTCGAAAATTACTGCTAACCGCTATCTTAATTCGCTTTTTACTTCTATGTTGTTTGGCTTCCATTGGTGTTTTAACAGAACCATACCTACATAAGTATATACCGTTGACATATCCCGAAGCGCCGATAGTATATGTATGCACGACGTATATATTGAGGTGAACTTTTATGGCGCAAGGATCTGTCTTCCAGTCAAATCGTAGCCAGGCAATTCGCCTGCCCAAGGCAGTTGCCCTGCCAGAAGGTATAAAACGTGTAGAAGTGATTGCGGTAGGTCGTATACGGATTATTACTCCAGCAGGTGAGTCCTGGGATAGTTGGTTCGACGAAGAGGGTGTCGCAGCAGATTTTATGGCAACACGGGGGCAACCTGACGACCAAGAGCGAGAATCTCTGTAATGCTCAAGTATTTACTTGATACCAATATCTGTATTTTCACGATCAAAAATAAACCCACGCATGTTCGTGAACTATTCAAGCGTCATCAAGACCAGCTATGTATCAGTACTGTGACACTTATGGAACTGATCTATGGCGCAGAGAAATCTGCCCATCCCGAGCGGAATTTGCACACTGTCGAAGGATTCGCCGCAAGACTCGAAGTATTGCAATACGATTCAGATGCTGCAGCACATACGGGCCAGCTTAGGGCGGAGTTGGTCAAGACTGGAAAGCCGATTGGCCCATATGATCAGATGATTGCAGGCCATGCCAGATCTCTAGGCTTGATCGTAGTCACCAATAATATGCGGGAATTTGAGCGTGTCCCGGGCCTGCGGGTAACGGACTGGTCTGTTTCTGATGGATAACTCCGTGCCCGAAACTGGCCACTAGTATGGGGTGAATACGAGTGTTAGACCTTTCGAGTCTTCCTCAGGCAATCCAACTGGTTAATCTTCAGGTGCAGCTAGTATCGGATGTTTCCAGCTTGCCATAATCCCAACAAGAAGGCGGCGTAACTGCTGCAGTAGTGGCATTGCCTCTTGGTTAATGGAGGGAGAGGTATAAACCCCTCATGTAAATATCCTCGAGGAAGTTGGCTAGGTTCTGGGTAGGAGGCGCCCAGACGTATATCGACTTGTGCCACACTAATGGCGATACATTTCAAGGTTTAACGCTAAACGCCGAGTGCCTTTGTCCGTGCTTTTATCATATCCCGCCGATGATGGGTAACTAGGAGCTTCGTTCAAGGCATTAGCTGTGACGTTCGAGCCTGCGGTGGCGGTTCCAGAATAAGGAGTTCATACCTATGCCAAATAAAAAACTTTCAATTGCAACGTGCTCGAAGTTCATAGGAGCTAGGCCGATAAGTCCGTAATGATTTAATGTACTTCGCACAAAGGATTAGATAAAACATATATCCATCGTGCCTCTAAAAGAAGGCTGAGATGGCACCATTTTTCTCCAGTGTAAGAACGGGCTCTTCACTTCGGCTCCTCAGCTAAATAGTTAGCCGAATGTACGAATTACCATGTATATGAGTCTTTGACGATATCCTCTCAATCCTGTTTGTTAATACCGAGCCTTAGGTCTTCCCGCCAAAACGATTGAAGTGAATGACCCCTGTGAAGAGCACTAACGCTTCGGTGTCGATTTGGCACGTAGATAGGGCAGGGCAGTAGCTGCGTCACAAGGTTAACCGCTTCTTTGGCGAGTGCGCTGCCAAAGGCAGCACAGAAACGCTAGCCGTGCTGGCAGGGAAATACTTCACAAGGTGACTCAGAGTAGAGGTTTGTAGATGCGGAAATAGCGGGATTGCTGCTGCAGTGTAACCCTACCTCCTACACCGTTCCGTAGTAACAAGTAACCGCCACCCGGCGGTATTTTTACGCCTGTCAAAAACCTAATTATTGCTAACTAGGAGTTGCTATGGCATCTGAGCCTATTCCCGTCGACATTCTTCTGCCCGATTCATGGCGCCAGCCTGCCCAGTACCGTCTCAAAAATGGCATGTCGCTGGTGGGTGTAGACGTGCCGGCGGGATTCATAACTGATGGCGCGAGTGTACCACGCATGTTCTGGTGGTTATTTCCTTCAGTCGATCGATATTTCGACGCTGCAGCCGTACATGACTATCTACTATCGCAGGATACCGAGTGGAGCAAAGCAGCGGACGCTTTTAATGAGGCGTTAAAGGAAACGGCAGTGCCAGGGTGGCGGCGAGTTGTGATGGTCACTTCTGTCAGGCTGTGGGGACTATTCCAATAACCGGAGGTTAATCATTTACAATGTAAGGAGAAGCCCAGCCATTATGCTGGGTTTCTCATGGGCAATCGTTTGGGCGCACATTTTTTTGTTAAAAAGAAGGTAGGTTGGGTAATGATCATTTAGCTATGCTCACGACATACCATATTCAATATGCAGAGCGGCCAATATAGCGGCAATCTCATTCAAGCCTCTAAATTTGTCGAGTAATGTCTTTTCGCTTGCTTTCTGTATGGGCGCGGGCAGCATTAACTACGCTGTAGGACTTTTGGGGCTACATCAGCAGCCATATGGTCATCACAATAGGGCCATTATTATTCGTCTTCCTTTATAAGCGGTGCCACTTTATTGGCATTCCGGTAATCAATCTGATAACCAAGATCGGCACATCCGCGTTGGCTTCCATAGTTGACGAGCCGACACCCAATTAGAGTAAGATATCTGCTCCTGGCAAAACGTGCTCGGACGTGTTCTTCGGGCCGTAAAAATAATTTTTTACAGCTTATAACATTGTTCTATACAAGGAATAAAGATTTGCACATTTATTATGAATAAATTCTATATTCATTTCATTTCATGAAATTACTGCATAATAATTTTGTACAAATGTAATAGCCACCCTAGCGATTACAAATAAAATGCATCGAACATAATAGACTTAACTAGGCTAAGATCATCAATTAACCTTAATAGGGCTAGGAAGAATTTTCATTTATATCCTGGCATCTTTTCTTTGATAAAATGCAATGTTACGAATGTTGAACGCCTTGCTACGTTGAGTTAATTGGAATAATAATAAGCTCAATAAACGTTTCGTAACCAGATAACACAAAGGCGTCCAAGGTCATTTTATTCTACGATTACCGCCAAATTATAAGATATTATTATCGATATAATATTGCTCAGACTATGTCTAAATCGCAATATAAGACCATTCTCTGCCAACCTTAAATTGATGAGACTAGCAACTGTATCTGTATAATCAGCACTGTAATAGTTCTGATCATCTAGCTCAACCGGCATCGCTATTGTGCCTCGTGTAAATCCAAGGTGCCAATATCTGCATCGCTACTGTTGACTTAGATGAACCACCTTTAGTATTGACTACTAAAATCATCGCCTATCCTATTCTTCGCCACGGTATACGCGCATGTCATGTAACATGCTCTCCATAAGTATTTTAACAGATTGCTTTTTATGCTTGTTTTTAGGCATGATCTCGCCATCAGCATCTTCATCTTCGATTGGCGCTTCGCTAGCTGGATCCGTATTGATATTCGAGCGAGCTTCCTCGGTTAGATTCTGATTCGGCCGCTTGTATAGCTTTAAATAGGCTTCCAGAAACATCCTGCTTATATTGATTCGAACATGGCGTTTAGAACAGCTGATGCCAACCTAAACCAGAGCTTCTCTTAGACAGCGTACCGAAACCCCAGCTTCGACTAATGGAGCTAAGTCCTTACGAATAAGCTCTAGCATAGGGCGAAGCTTTCCTTGCATAGCCTCGAATTCACTTTTTCGACTCCTAAGGTGTGCGAGCCCCTGATAATCCTGCTTAGTCACCTGCTATTCCCCTCTGGTTAAAAGATTTAATCGCCTTCAAGCATAAAATTTCGTGTAGTAGTGTTGGCCTATATAAATACATTAAAAGGTTTTTTAAAAGTATACGGCAGTACACAGAAGGTGCACAGAAGGTGCACAGAAGGTGAGCAGAAGGTGCATAGCGAGCAATTAGAGTGCACCTAAGCGACATTTGAACAAGGATCATGTTGATATCAGGGTGCGGTAGGGCCATCAGCATCAGTAACAGGCAGCCCGCAGGATATCATGACGAAGCAAAGGTCAACTGAGCTAACCCGCTTAAGCAAAAAAGGCTCACTTCCCGTCACGCAGGCATGAATCACAACATTTCACAGCAATGGCAACAACGTGCATCAGTGTTGACCATAGTATCTGGTGCTGTGTGTGCTTTCACTCACGCATTAGAGCTGAGTACGAACCGTCAAAAATTATGGCTAGAAGGCCGGCCTTGAAAGGCCCACGCAAAGGAAGCCTCAGGAATTTAGGAGGAAGACCTATTCTGTATCAGGGTCTTCCTCGCAATGGGTCTTCCTTTCGTCTGGGTTTTCCTCTTCTGGAGCTACCCATTCCTGCGTGCCCGCCCCTTATCTGATGGGTAGAAAGAGAACTCAGGAGACCACACCAATGAGCAAACCCACTGGATATCAGTTTATTCGAATCCAAGGATTTCCCCGTGGGCCGGCATCGAAACGCCATACCGTAGGATCGATCCTGGCTGAAGGCTTGAGGCAGCCGGGACATATCAGCCACATTCCGGGAAAGCCTCACTATGAGCTTGAGCGTCTCGACTCCCCACTTGAGGTCGTTGAGGAGTTACCTGCTTGGTTGAACGAGCAGATGAAGATCGCCCGTAATAAATCAAAGCGCAGCGACGGCACTGAGTACTTCCGATCAGTGCGAAAGGACGCCCTAGCGATCGGGACAGTTATCGCGAGCCTCCCGGAATCAATGTCTGAATTTAATCCGGAACGGTACAAAAGCTTTTCAGAGTGCACCACAGAATGGTTTAAAGATTTTCTTTCTCCCTACGAAATGCTAATCCATTTCCGTTTGAATCACTTTGATGAAGAGCATCCCCATTTTCACCTATGGTTCACTCCACAACCTAACGAGAAAAGGGAATTCAATTGGTCTCTTACTTCTGTTTGTGCACAGGGCAGGCAGTTTTATCATGATCTTCAAAAGCGCTTTTTTTCTGAGGTCGGATATCAATTTTTCGAAGAACGAGCAAAACCTTTTGAGGATCGTAAGCCGCGTACGTCTCGATGGCATGCAGTTAAACAAAGAGATGCTATCAATTTAAGTACACGCCCCTAATAAAGAGCCTCACTTACTATCTTTAAATAAGGAAAGCTCTGTTAGTGAAAAGGAGATCGCTGCTGAAGTTGAACGCCGCGTAGCTGCTGAAATAGAAATGCGCACAGTAGCTATAATTGAACAGCGTATCCAGGAAGAATTAAGGCATCGCGAGCAAGAGATAAATCAGGAAATGCGCGCTCTTATTCTAGCGGTAACTCGCCATGTGAATATGGCGCATCTTCTGGAAAGAGAAAGCTACCTTCATCTCGTTTTGTATGATGCGCCGAGTGAAGATCGTGCAGAACAACTTTTCGGTGAGATTAACGCTGATCTGCCTATATAAGAAGAGCATGCTTAGCTAAAGAGAAAGAGGGGTGGTTTAATATTATTGGGCGATGATTAAGCCTGTTATCTAAGTAAGGCTAAGGATTTATAAATAAAGGCCTTAGCTCGATGATCAATAGAGTGCTTATTTTACATTGCAAACCAGCCCAGCGCTTATCTCTATTCTCCATATAAGTATAGTGGAGTTATTTAATCAGCATCGGAAGGTATAAGTTTAACAAGCGATCGGTCACTGTGCTTTAGGAAAACTCCGCACTGCTAGGCATCATGAGCGAAATTCATGATATTGCAACTTCTCCTGGGGAGTCGTAAGGCAGCACTTTAAAGATACTTCTTGGGTGATTAAGTTGTCAGTGGCGCTAGAGTTTGATGTCCCACCTCGATTAATTTTTGGTCGGAGGCGCTCCCAGGGGTATTACTAATATGCGGATAAAAGCCTGTCGTGACAGTAAGTGTACGGCTAAACTACGATTACATAGTCTAGCCGTACACTTAAAAATGAATCTCTATACAGCTCTACGTACCTTCGACGATTGGGATGCTCAACAGCGACACGTATTCACGCATCACGATCTCGCAAAGCTGTTCCTTGATGACAGCCCTAAGGCTCTGCAGGAAGGGATTAATCGGCTTGTACGGCAGGGCATTCTAGAGCGCCCCACGCGGGGCATTTACGTGTATGCCCGCGCACGAAGCTGCGATGCCTATGTACTGGAGCATATTGCCGTAGCCATGCGCCGTGGCGAATACAGCTACGTAAGTCTCGAATCCGCGCTGTCCGAGTATGGGGCCATCTCACAGATACCGATGGACCGGCTTACGGTCATGACGACTGGGCGCAAAGGCACCTACAAGACCCCGTACGGTACAATTGAGTTTACCCACACAAAACGCCCCCTGGCCGCGTTGCTCAAGCGCATGAAAGACATTGGCCGACCACTTAGGTTTGCCACCCTAGAAGGTGCCTGGGGAGACCTCAAGCGAGTGGGGCGGAATACCCATCTGGTCAAACTTGAAGCCGCGCTTGATGATTGAGAAAGCCGACTTTGAAAAGCTGGTAAGGCTGGCTATAGCCGAGCCTGTTCACCAAAACATGCTTCTAGTAATCATAAAAGAATTATTTCATGCAGATATTCTCTTTGCGCTGGACAAGGAAAGGCTCCTAGATGGGCTCCCCTTTTGTGGGGCATACCACTACGGTTGTGACAGGGGCCAACCAATAGGTAAAAATCTGGCTTTTACCGATGATCGAGGCTCTGCCTGTCAGGACCTAGTCAGCATCAAGCAGTGCATTCAGGATTGCATCAGCAGGCGCTATCAGTTTGTGGTAGGTATCAAGGCGCCGGCAGAGTTGCGCGGAAATCCGAGCTACGCTGCAATCAAAGTCAATAAATGGTAGGTGGCCGTGGTAACTGCGCCTGTTCACAAGGATACCCTCAAGCAGCAGATCACGCTGGAGGTCGCCAATTTCTCGACATACATGCATGCAAGAGGCACGATGCCTAACGTTAACTATTCGCTTCTGTCCGATGGCTATAGAGACCTACTGATCATGGCCGGGTCTTCGATGAGATCATGGCAGATAATCTGGGCTCTCTAGCCAACGCGCAGAATTATGTGCGCCATAGGGATATCTGGGATCTGCAGTGGTTGAAATAGCAGGGCGTCTCGCCGAGCATGATGCTCATTCAGAAAAACGGGTATCCGGTTTACAGGGTAGATGGAGTCTCTCTGTCCCTCCGAATCTTTAATCCTCCCAGAAGGTTGATAGATCAACGCCGTGGTCTTCTCGGCTCGGGAAGGCCTATGCTGTAGGTCAGATAGCTTTCCCAGGAACAAGGACTACTGTCTGTGGCGACTTCTTTTTGTGCTTGGTGGTGTAGAGCATCCTGGCTCGCATCACTTCAAATGAATAGCCCTGGCCATCTCAGTTGTTATCCCTGGCCAGCCGGTTGATCGTCTCTAGGAAGGCGTTGGTGATCAAGATGTCGGTCTCGAAGTAGACCAGCATCTCCTCACGCCAGCCGGTGACGGCGTTGACGAGTTTCTTCCACGCCTCCCTCTGGTTCTGCGGGATGCCGTTAATCCAGGCGACCATTTCTCTCTCGGCATTGCGGCGATTGTTGCAATCCCAGATGTGGAAAAATCGGGCCCTGTGCCCATATGAGAAAGGCCCCCTAGGTCTCCATGATGAGACGTCCGCAGTCTGAGACGTCGTGAGCCCACTTCAGCAGGATCTTTTGGTCTTCTCTGAGGGCCCAGCGCTGGCTTGCGGTCAGATCCTTCCTGAGCCCCTTGCGGGTCTTTTCCAAGGCTTCTTTGGCTATTTCGCACGACGTGGAACTTATCGATCTCGGTGCGGGCCTGTGACAGAACTGCCTAGATGGCACGGCGGTAGGAATCCCCACCTTGTGGCGGTCGGTCATGTTCATGAGGCGCCTGATGAGGACATCATGCTGACGACCAGGCAGTAGGTCCAGCAGGGTTCGCTCTTCCAGCTGGTCAGGATGCAGCGGTAACGGCGGTTCAGGTACAGTTCGTCAATGCCTAGGCAGCGTGGCGTCTCGAAGCGGTACTAGCCCGCCAGGAATTTGGCCTTCTTCCTGCATATCTCTCGAACGGTCTTCTCGTCGAGGCTCGTAGTGTTAACCATGTAGGCGCAAGGATGGTTGGACGCTTCTTTTTCAACAGCATGGCTGTAAAGCCTCCCCTGTCATGCGGTAATCAATCACCATTTTTGGGAGCGCAGGCCGGAACGTATAGCGGCGGCGGGTCACCCAGAGGGTGACCCGTTTGCCATGGATGGGTAGGTCTCGGTAGGCGACATCTCGCTTACCGAAGCGCACAAACTTATTCTTAATACCGCACTCCTCACAGGCTATAGGCACAGGTGCTTCGACTTGGAGGAGATTATGCTCCTTCACCTTGTGGCCCAAGATGAAGTACCCAACAAATGGAGAATATTGTCTGGCAGAGTGGCCACACAACTCTCTTACTTACTGGTCCAATTTGCTTGAGAGCGACAGTGCACTGAGGCCACATGAGTGCAACCGCTGGGATATGGGATAAATGCGTTCGGACATGTGCTAATTGATGACTTCCTGATAACGCTGTTTAGCTCGGTAGAGGCGATAAATGGTAATTGTATTGGTCAAGAGTACGAAGCCTTCGGCCAGCGTCCCACCCACTGATCCTACCAAGAGATGACTGACCATCCATGCGACTGCCCCAAGCCCCAGAAAAACACGCATGGGGATACCTCGGAGCAAAAACATGCCCACCGTACCCAGCACCATCGCCACGATGGCGGGCAGGTCTGCCCAGCTCTGCCAGGTGAGAACGGCAGCCGCGCCACTTGCCGCCAACATGATTGCCATTGCCGCTTTACTGCCTGGATAGCGGCGTGCGAGTGCAATGCGAGCGACCACCAGCAATGACAACGCAGCGGCAGTCCAGCTCGCAAAAAACATGAACTGTAAAGCGAAGGCCACGTTGGCGGAGAGCAGCAGCACCAACAGCCGATCATCCTGCTTGTTGGAAAAAGCCCAGACGCAGAGTATCAGCGTCACCAAACCAAAAAGCTGTCCGGCCACCGTGCTATAGCTTTCGATCATAGAATTGCATACTCCTTATTAGGCTAATTGCCACTCATGCAATAGCCTGGAAAGCGTTTGTCGGTCCGTTCCTTTAAGCGCGTTGAGAGGTAATGGTAAGCAAGGAGGCGTGACTAACCCCATCAGCTCCGCTGCTGTGGCTGCCACACGTAGGCTGCCGCCATGTTGGCTGAACGATGCCCATAACGGGTGCAATCTTTCAGAAAGGCGCAAGGCTTCCTGGGTATCACCTGCTTGAGAGGCACGAGTAATGGCCAGTGCTGTTTGCGGGAACAGGCCACCAATCACCGAATACCAGGCCTGACATCCGGCATTTAGGCCTGTGGCTGCCATGGGATCACCGCTTACCCCGATCGTGACATGAGACGGAATAAGCGTTCGTAGACGCTCGACACGCGCCCTGGCGGCACCAGGTTCTGTTGGAACGCCTGGAATCTTGATGGAGCCGACGTTGGAAAGTTGGGCGATGCGCCCATGCAGCTCGTCACTGAATTCGAAATGGGTGGTGCCAGGGTTGTCGTAGACACATAGCGGCACTGACAGTTTGCGTGTCACGGTTTCGTAGAGTCCGAAGACTTCATCCTCGGATAATTTCTGGTATGACATCGGAGCCAGTAGCACAGCGCTCGCCCCCGCCTCCTGCGCATCTTCGGCTAAAGCCAATACCTCTCGGGTACTCAAGGCGCTGATGCCAATGATGACTGGGACATCGCCGGCATGTTTCACCGCGAGCTGCGCAATGCATGCCCGCTCCTGCCGGGTGAGATAGGCGTAATTCCCCGTCGACCCCAGCGCACCGATGGAATCGACGCCAGCATCGGCCAGGCGCTCGATCAGTCGTATAAAGGCTACTTCGTCAACTATGCCATGCTTCATGGGGGTCAAGGGAAAGGCACTCAGTCCGGAAAACATAGTTCGACGCTCCTCAGTAAATGATGATAAGACGATGGCCCGGGATGAAAGACTCACATGCCTCCCGATCAGGCCTCAAAGTTGGCAATCGCCACTAGCACTCATAAGGTCATCATGATAGCCCCGCCGGGACAGGAGGCGCTCTCTGTCCGCCTTGGTAACCCCAGACTCAACGATTCGGCTCGCGGCGAAGACAGCAATCAGGTCAACCGTACTGTTCAACAAGATGCAGATACTTCCCAGCAGGATAAACTGAGGGACCATGGCCTGCTCAGAAGTTACGAATTGGGGAATAAAAGCCAGAACGAACATGGCAGTCTTTACGTTCAATATCTCGACTATGATGCCATCCCTAAAGGCCTTGGCAGGACCGGCTCGCTTTTGGCAACGACGCCAGCAACGGGCAAGCCGTCATTGGTGCGCTGGGAGACAGCCGCTGCCAGGATCGTCTCGCTAACCGAGCAATTACAACGACAGGAATATATCTGATTGGCATTTGCTACGACGAGGCGAAACCGGCTTGAACAGCTTTTTTCGTTATTAACGTGAGTAAAAGCTCCAACTTTTTAATAAATAATTGCCCCATCTGCCGAAACTAAGCGCGAGCGACACCTCCAAATATGCTTATTTTAGTGAGCAGAAACGCTAAGTATTCACTCTTAATCTCTAGACAACTGCTCAGCGCTATAGTTTTGCTATTACGCAAGTAAAAGCTCCAACTGGCTCTCCTACGCTCAGCTTGGCATAAACGTTGGATGCTCCTGTCTCGCCGCAATCGCTCGCAGTATGGTGCACAATTGCTGCATAGGCTCGCTGAAAGGCTCGCCCCTGCGTGTCATGATGCCATAGGCGGGCAGGGTTCTACCCAATGAAAGGGGAAGTGCCACGACTGCGCCCATCTCCAGATAGTCCTTCAGCACAGACTCCGCCATGACCAGTATGCCGTTGCTGCGCCTGATAAGCTGCAGGGCGGCGAAAATTGAGCCGCACTCAATGATATCCGCCGGTGACATTAGCCCGGCCAGCTCGAACTCCTTTTCCAGCGCTTGGCGGGCCGGACTTTCGACGGGCTGAAGAATCCAGGGCCACTGATCGAGCATCACCGAAAGAGAGAGATCGGTTCGCTCGCTTAAAGGATGGTCGCGGCGAACTACTACCAGCATCCGCTCGTTACCCAATGGCTCAAAGTCGAAAATGTTGTGCTGCATCGCCGTAACGTAGCGCGCAACGGCAATATCAATTCGATTTTGTGCTAGCAACTCCACCAACTGATCGCTCGTCTCACCCAGCAGGCGCACCTGAAGGAAGGGGTGCAAGCGCTTTAATTCGATCACCGCCTCGGCTACCAGATCGGGAGCCGCTCCCATGATTGCGCCCATTACTAGCTGACCTTGATTGCCTAGCCGATGACGCTGCAGCGATTCCGCGCAGCGCTCCAGTCGGCTCAGCGCGCCGCGAGCAAAATCAACCAGAATCTCTCCTGATCGGGTTGGCCTTACGCCGCGAGGGGAGCGTTCAAATAGCGCACACCCAAATGTCGTCTCGATCTCATGCAGCATGCGTGTCGCTGCTGGCTGCGACATGTTGAGACGCTCAGCCACCCTATGCAGATTACGCTGCTCATCCAATAACGCAATCAGCCGCAAATGCTTATAGCGCAGCCGATTGAGTAGTGCTGCCTGTTCCATGATCTCTGACACGATCATCCTTCCTTGCGGTAAAAGAGACAGACTATCGATAACGACTAGCTATACCAGCATTTTTGGCTCAGACATTGGTCTATGCATACAAAATGATGACTTGCCGAAGAAATTTTAACTGCTTGTCGGAAATGGTTTTTTTACGCCGATAATCAGAGGGTATCACGCTCGCCATATTGCGCATTGGTCATCCCTCATTAACGCCGGTATTGCTGTCTCTACCCTATGGCATGAATGCAAGGAGACATTATGGCGATGCCCACTATCAAGCAGGTTCGCGCCTTCACCGTTCGTGGTGGTGGCGCCGACTACCACGACCAAGGCGACGGCCACTGGATCGACAGCCAAATCTCTACACCAATGAGCAAGTATCCAGAGTACCGGATGACGCGCAAAAGCTTCGGACTCAACGTGCTTGGTACTCTGGTGGTCGAGATCGAGGCTAGCGATGGCACGGTCGGATTTGCAGTGACCACTGCCGGCGATATCGGCGCCTTTATTGTCGAGCGACATCTGGCACGTTTTCTGGAAGGGCAGCGAGTCACTGACATTGAAAAAATTTGGGACCAGATGTTCAGTGCCACGCTTTACTACGGACGCAAGGGCGTGGTGCTCAATACCATCTCGGGTGTCGACCTTGCCCTGTGGGATCTATTAGGAAAGATTCGTCAGGAGCCGGTCCATGCCATGCTCGGCGGTCCTGTGCGCGACGAGCTGACCTTTTACGCTACCGGCGCTCGTCCGGATCTGGCAAAACAAATGGGCTTTATTGGCGGGAAGATGCCCCTTGTGCACGGCCCGGCTGAAGGCGACGAAGGATTGAAGATGAACCTCAACCAACTCGCCGACATGCGTGAAAAAGTCGGCGACGACTTCTGGTTGATGTACGACTGCTGGATGAGCCTCGATCTCAACTATGCCACTCGGCTCGCCCAAGGCGCCCAAGAGTTCGGCTTGAAGTGGATTGAGGAAGCTCTACCACCCGATGACTACTGGGGCTACGCCGATCTGAGACGCAACGTCCCGTCCGGCATGCTGGTTACAACCGGCGAGCACGAGGCCACTCGCTGGGGGTTTCGTATGCTCTTGGAGAAGGAGTGCTGCGATATTATCCAACCTGATGTGGGCTGGTGTGGCGGCGTCACCGAACTCATCAAGATCTCAGCGCTGGCCGATGCCCACAACAAACTGGTCGTGCCACACGGCTCTTCTGTCTATAGCTATCACTTCGTGATTACTCGCCACAACAGCCCCTTTGCCGAATTTTTGATGATGGCACCGGCGGCCGATGAAGTAGTCCCGATGTTCACCCCACTGCTACTTGATGAACCAGTACCCGAAAACGGCCGTATGCGCGCGTCTAAGCTCGACGCGCCGGGCTTCGGCGTACGTCTGAACCCGGACGCTGACTTGGAAAGACCTTACAGCCATTAAGGCGCCTCAGCGGATACGTTTTGCGGGCCGTAGCCCGGCCCGCAGGCGGCAGCCAAGAAAAGAAAAAGCCCGGTTTTGTAAAGTTTTTGTAGAAGAGGTACGCCGTGGAAACGCTCCATCTGTTCATCACGATAGCTCTGATCCTGCTGCTAATTCTCTACTTCAAGCTGAACCCGGCGATTAGTTTAGTCGTTGGCTGTATCTATCTGGGGCTGACCATGGGCCTGGGAATGACCGCTACCGTAGACGCCATCGGTTCCGGCTTCGGCAACATTATGGCTGCGATCGGGCTACCCATCGGTTTTGGCGTCATTATCGGCCAACTGATGAGTGACTCCAATTCGGCTCACAAGATTGCATATACCATGGTCAAAAGCGCGCCTCGCGGCGCGGGGCTATATGCACTGGGCCTGACAGGGTTTTTGCTATCCATTCCTGTATTTTTTGATGTCACCTTCGTGATTCTGATTCCGCTGGGTGTAGCGCTGGCCAAAACGCTACAGAAGCCATTGCCGTACGCTATTGGTGCGCTCGTAATCGGCGCTGCCACCTCGCATACCATCGTGCCCCCTACGCCCAACCCGCTGGCAGCGGCCTCTATCCTTGGCTTTGATATCGGCCTGATGACGCTGGCCGGTCTTGTTGTAGGCCTGATTACAGCGCTGGTGGTCATGAAGCTTTACTTCTTGATTCTGGATATGGGGCTATGGAATCCCTCCAAGGACGAGCTGCATGTCCAAACATTGGTGAACAGCGAATCTGCAGAGATCACCTTACCGGACATACCTCTCTGGCAGGCGCTGCTGCCGATCGCGCTACCCATTCTTCTGATTCTGAGCGGCACTGTCTATGACTACGCCCAACAGTCCGGCCTGATCGGCGGTGAATCGCTGCCGTCTACTGTGGCTTTTCTTAGCGACCGTATCGTTGCGCTACTGGCCGGCGCTATTGCCGCCTATGTGATTGCAGGCCGCACAATGAGCCGCGACGAATGTGACAAGTCGGCTTCTCGCGGTCTGCAGACAGCAGGACTTGTGTTGTTGGTGACCGGCGCAGGCGGTTCGCTGGGCAGTGTCATTCAGGAAACGGGCATTGGTCGAATGCTGGTCGATTCTCTGTTTCAGGAAACCGGTTCGCCGTTTGCCATGGTACTACTGACCTACTGTCTGGCGCTGGTGTTCCGCGTTGCACAGGGTTCGGGCACTGTCGCGGGTATTACGGCGATGACTATTATGGCGGGCGCTGCTTCGACAGGCATCGTGAATCCTCTATGGATCGCTCTCGCTGCGCTTTCAGGCGGCATCAGTATCGGTCATGTCAATGACAGCGGTTTCTGGATCACCACGCAGCTCTCAGGTTTCAGCGTCCGCGGCGGCTTCAAGACATACACCTTGGCTGAACTGATGGTGTCACTGACCATTCTTGTTATCACCCTGGCGGGGGCGACTCTGTGGCCATGACTTATGTCGCCAGAATCTTTTGCATGAAAGCGTTGGCTTTAACGACACAGGGCATAAGCGTAATAAGCCGCAAGTTTATTGCGCAGCCGATGCAGCAACGCGTTCTGTCTCCTGAAGTCCGACATGATCACTCCTGCATACCCCATGAGTGACGGCAGGTAATAACGCTTTGCTATACCACATTTTGGTCTCAGACATTGGTCTAGGCGGATAAGGTAATGACTTTACAAAGGAAATTTAAATGCTTGTCGGTAATGGATTTTTTACCTCGATAACCAAGAGGTATCACACTCGCCGTGTTGCGTATTGGCCACCGTCATCTGACATCGGTATTGCTGTCTTCAATCAATAAATTAATGCAAGGAAACCTCAGGACAATGCCTAACAGGATGGGGTCCCCCGAGCCTAAAACGCAGTGCCAATGTTCAACCCGCTGCTGATGGATAAACCCACAGCGGAGAATAGGCTTATGCACGCTCTCAAACTCGACCCACTCGGCTTCTGTGTCCGCTTAACCCCTGAAAATAATCGGGCACGTCCTTATACGCCCTAATACTCGGGAGAACGCTCTATGATTATTCGCGCCTTTCGTATGATGCTCAATGATGGTCAGGCCGAGGAGTACCGGCGCCGCCATGAGGCGCTCTGGCCGGAACTTGAGACTTTACTGCTGGACGCCGGCGTACTTGATTACCGGATATTCCTAGACCCCGAAAGCCATCATCTCTACGCAATGATGCAACTCGACGATGACCACCAGGTGGACCGGCTTGCAGAGCACGCTGTGATGAAACGCTGGTGGGATCACATGGCCGACATCATGGCGACGCGCCCTGACAATGCACCAGAAGAAGTACCTCTCGAATCGATGTTCACTCTGACCGCGTCATCCAGCGCAGCCCGTCAAGGAGAGTGACCGTGCAAGTGATCGACGCCCATGTTCATTTCTGGAGTTTGTCCCTCGATATACAGCCCTGGCTGAGCCATCCCGCGCCGAACATGCTGGGAGACTACCGCTCGATGGCACGAGACACCGGGCCCGGCGAGCTGCTGGCCCAGCGCGGCACGGTCGAACTGTTGGGCGCGGTTCATATCGAGGCCGATGCTGCCGATGGCCTCAAGGAAACCGAGTGGCTTGCGACACTGCCGACCACTGCACCGCAAGGGCTACCGTTCGTCATGGTCGCCGGGGTGGATCTTGCTGCGCCTGACTGCGCAGAGCGTCTAGATACTCATATATCTATGACGGATCGCATCCGCGGCGTGCGTCAGATTCTGAACGTGCATCCGGACCCACACTTCGATTACGTGGGACGCCACTACATGCGCGAGGCGGCGTGGCAATCAGGGTTCAATGAACTGGGCAAGCGTGGACTTTCCTTCGATCTGCAGCTCTATCCTGCGCAGATGGCTGATGCTGCCCGGTTGGCCGATGCTCACCCTCACACACTATTCATCCTCAATCATGCCGGAATGTACGTCGACCGCCACAGCGTTGAAGGCTGGCGCCAGTGGCGTGACGGACTGCGGCAGCTTGCCGAGCGCGACAATGTCGTCACCAAGCTTAGTGGCTTCGGCATGCTGGACCACCGCTGGACGCCGGACAGCCTGCGTCCGCTGGTGTTAGAAACCATTGATGCCTTTGGCATCGAGCGCTGTATGTTCGCCTCGAACTTTCCGGTCGACATGCTCTATGCCCGCTACGAGCAAGTATGGCAGGCCTACGACAACATCGTCAGCGCAGGCTCCAGCACCGAGAAGGCCGCGCTGTTTCATGCCAATGCGAGCCGATTCTACCGTATGGAATAAACGAGGTCGCTCTGATCAGGCTGGGGGAGGGCCATGTTCCTGCCCAGTCACAAAACAACACTTTTAATAATAATCACGACGAGGACGCCATTTCATGACCATATTGCTCGGAGTATTTCTGCATTTTGTCGGCGGTTTCGCCTCGGGAAGTTTTTATATCCCCTTCAAGAAAGTTCGCGACTGGTCCTGGGAAAGCTACTGGATCGTTGGGGGCTTCTTTTCCTGGCTGATCGTCCCGTTGATCGCCGCCTGGCTGACGGTACCGCACTTCTGGGCCATCATCGCCGAGGCGGATGGCTCGACGCTGGGCTGGACGTATCTGTTCGGTGTCCTGTGGGGTATCGGTGGGCTAACGTTTGGTCTGACCATGCGCTATCTGGGCCTGTCGCTCGGCATGTCGGTCATCATGGGATTGACGTCGGCCTTCGGTGCCCTGATGCCACCAATCTACCGTGACCTCTTCACTGATGCCACCGAGGCTACATTCACGGCCATGTTGCACTCCAGTGGCGGGTTGTGGGTACTCGGTGGCGTAGCGATGTCGCTGGTCGGCATCGCCACCTGCGGGCGGGCCGGCATGATGAAAGAGCGCCAGGTGCCCGATAAGACCAAATTTGAAAGCGTTGCCGAGTTCTCGCTCTCCAAAGGGCTGACCGTTGCGATCATTTCCGGGGTGCTCAGTGCCTGTTTCAGCTATGGCATTGCTGCGGGCAAGCCGCTTGCAGCGGCTACTGTGGCGGCGGGCGCCAACTCGCTGTTTCAGAATAACGTCACCTTCATGCTGATCATGTGGGGCGGGCTGACTACCAATGCGCTCTGGTGCTTTGCGCTCAACGCTAAAAACCGCAGTTTCTCCAACTACACCGACACCCGCACGCCGTTGGTTAAAAACTATCTGCTCGCGGCGGCGGCTGGCACGATCTGGTTCCTGCAATTCTTTTTCTATGGCATGGGCGAGAGCCGGCTCAACAACGACGCCAGCTCCTGGGTATTGCACATGTCATTCATCATTATCGTTTCAAATGTATGGGGATTGGTGTTTCGGGAGTGGAAAGGCACCAGCCGCCACAACCGGCGAGTACTCATCAGCGGCATCGTCATTATTCTGGCAGCCGTCTGTATGGTCGGGTTCGGCAACTATTTGCGCTGAGCATTTGCCAGCCAAACGCATGAAGGAGAGAAGAACATGCTACTTGAAGGTAAGAACGTCATTATCACCGGTGCCTCACGAGGCATTGGTCGTGCCGCCGCCCTGGAATGTGCACGTCAAGGAGCCAATGTGGTCATTGGCTACAGTGGTAGCGCCTCCAGCACGCCGCTGGTTGAGGCACTGATCCAGGATATCCGCTCGCTTGGACGAGATGCCACGGCAGTCGGCGCGCCTGCCGGGGATCCAGACACCGGCGGCAAGCTGGTCGAAGCAGCGGTCAGCCAATTCGGCAGTGTCGATGTATTCGTTAACAACGCTGGTATCTGTCCGTTTCATAGTTTCCTCGATATGCCGCGTGAGACTTATCTGGAGACCGTCAATACCAACCTCAATGGCGCCTACTTTGCCGTGCAGGCTGCAGCCAACCAGATGAAGCGGCAGGGTCGCGGCGGCGCCATCATCGCTGTCAGTTCCATCAGTGCGTTAGTCGGCGGTGGCATGCAAACTCACTATACCCCGACCAAGGCGGGGCTGCTGTCTCTCATGCAGTCCTGTGCCATTGCGCTTGGTCCTTACAATATCCGCTGCAACGCTGTGCTTCCGGGCACTATCGAAACCGATATCAACAAAGATGATCTGTCTGATACCAAAAAGCGTGATGCCATGATCAGCCGCACCCCGCTTGGACGGCTGGGCAAGCCGGACGATCTGGCGGGCCCCATCGTCTTTCTGGCTTCAGAAATGGCCGGGTTCGTTACCGGTGCCTCACTGCTGGTGGACGGTGGTTGCTACGTCAACCTTCAGTAACGTAACGCTTATGCTTTAGGAGCAGACCATGCACTTGCCTAAGAATCCGTTCAAGGCGCATCTCAATCACGCCCCTCGCTACGGCTGCTGGGCCGGCTTCGCCAATGCCTATGCCGCCGAAATACTGGCCACTACCGGCTTTGACTGGCTGTTGATCGATGGAGAGCATGCACCCAATACGGTGCCGGTAATCCTCAACCAGCTGCAGGCGGTGGCGCCTTATCCTTGTGCCCCGGTGGTGCGGGCTGTCAGTCACGACCCGGCACTGATCAAGCAGCTCCTTGATGTTGGTGCCCAGACACTGATGGTACCGATGGTGGATACCGCCGAGCAGGCCGAAGCGCTGGTACGTGCGACCCGCTATCCACCGCACGGCATTCGTGGCGTGGGAGGTGGACTTACACGTGCCACACGCTGGGACGCTGTCGATGATTACTTGAACATTGCCCATGAGGAGCTGTGCCTGATCGTGCAAGTAGAGTCCCCCGCTGGGATCGAAAATGTCGAGGCGATTGCCGCAGTCGAAGGTGTCGATGCCGTCTTTGTCGGCCCCGCTGATCTCTCGACCAGTGCAGGCCATATCGGCAATCCGAATCACGACGAGGTGCAGGCCATGATCCGGCGTGCGCTCACCGCCACCAAGAAAGCTGGCAAGGCGGCAGGGATTCTGGCGCCGGTCAAAGCCGATGCCGACCGCTACGCTGAATGGGGATTCGATTTCATCGCCGTGGGCATCGACATCAGCCTGTTGCGCCGTGCCGCACTCGAAACTGTTGCCCGCTACAGAAGCGACGCGTCTCAGGCGTCATCGTCGAGTACCTACTAAATTCCGGCACCGATTAATGCTGAATAAAAGGAGAAATATCATGGCCAGCGAAAGGATCTACCAGAATTATATCAACGGTGAGTTCGTTGCCGCTCAAGAATATTTTGACGTCTACAATCCTGCCAATGGACAACTGCTATCGCGGGTTCCTGAATCCGCCCCGGCTGATGTCGAACGTGCCCTTGGCGCCGCCCGTAGCGGGCAGAAGCCCTGGGCGCGCCTGCCCGCCGTGGAGCGGGCGGCGTTTTTGCACAAGCTGGCGGACGCCATTCGCGGTGAGGCGAAAACACTGGCACGTGTCATCACCGAAGAGCAGGGAAAAATTTCCGGGCTTGCCGAAATCGAGGTCAACTTTACTGCGGATTATCTGGATTACATGGCCGAGTGGGCCCGTCGCATCGAGGGTGAAATTATCGAGAGCGACCGCGCCAATGAGAATATTTTCCTGTATCGCAAGCCGATCGGCGTCGTAGCGGGCATTCTACCGTGGAATTTCCCTTTCTTTCTGATTGCCCGCAAGATGGCACCGGCATTGGTTACTGGTAATACTATCGTCATCAAACCCAGCGAGGAAACGCCCAATAACTGCTTTGAATTCGCTAGGCTACTCGACGGAGTAGGCCTCCCAGCTGGTGTTTTCAATGTCATTAGTGGCGGTGGTGCCAGTACCGGCAATGCGATGACGGCCAGCCCGTTGGTGGACATGATCAGCTTTACTGGTAGTGTCGAGACTGGCTCGGCGATCATGCGCAACGCCGCCGAACACATCGTTAAGGTCAATCTGGAGTTGGGGGGTAAAGCACCTTCTATCGTCCTCGATGACGCCAACGTCGATCTTGCTGTGAAGGCCATCCGTAGTTCCCGCATCATCAACACCGGTCAGGTGTGTAATTGCGCTGAGCGTGTCTACGTGCAGCGCGGCATCGCTGAAGAGTTTACAGACAAAGTCGCCCGCGCCATGGCCGACACCACCTATGGCGATCCGCTGGCACAGCCGGATGTCGAAATGGGCCCGTTGATTAACCGAGGTGGTCTCGACAAGGTTGCCGCCATGGTCGAGAACGCCACCCGCAGCGGTGCGGAGGCGGTCACCGGTGGCAGTATTGCTGACCTGGGGCAGGGGTTTCACTACCAGCCCACCGTCTTGAGCGGTTGTCGCAGCGACATGGAAATCATGCGCAGAGAAATCTTCGGTCCCGTGTTACCCATCCAGGTTGTAGACGATTTAGATGAAGCACTCGCGCTCGCCAACGACTCTGACTATGGTCTAACCTCGTCGATCTACACCCGCAGCTTAGCTAGTGCCATGCAGGCCTGCCGCGAACTCGATTACGGCGAAACCTATGTCAATCGCGAGAATTTCGAGGCGATGCAGGGGTTCCATGCTGGGGCTCGTAAATCAGGCATCGGTGGGGCTGACGGAAAGCATGGCCTATATGAATATACTCGTAGTCACGTGGTATATATGGAAATCTGATCTGAGAAAATCACTTCAGAGAATACCTTATAAATGACATGATCTCTGATATGCCGACGGCAAAAGTATGGCCGTCGGCCGCTAACAACGATGCCAGCCTATACCACGGCACTGTTTCAAAATTCTTAGTCAGTACGTAAGAAGGTGAACTAAAAACCGTCTTTAAGTTGATATCGGTACGCTATCCAGACTGTGGGAGTGTTGACCTTTGAGGTCGCAATGAGATTAAGCAGCGGTACTGTCTAAAGCTGTGTATTTACAGGAATTACCATGATTATTTCTGCGTCTACTGACTATCGTTTAGCCGCCAAGCGACGACTACCCCCCTTTCTCTTTCACTACGCCGATGGTGGTTCCTATGCCGAGCACACTTTGAGGCGCAACGTTGATGATCTAGCCGATATAGCCCTGCGTCAGCGCGTGCTGACAGATGCGTCCAATCTGTCTCTGGACACCGAGCTGTTTGGCGAACGTTTGTCGATGCCGGTGGCCCTGGCCCCGGTGGGGCTGGCCGGCATGTACGCCCGGAGAGGCGAGGTACAGGCTGCCAGAGCTGCAACCAGAAAGGGTATTCCCTTTACGCTTTCGACCGTATCCGTATGCCCCATCGCAGAAGTCACCTCGGCGATCGACCGGCCTATGTGGTTTCAGCTCTACGTGCTGAAGGATCGAGGATTCATGCAGCATGTGTTGGAGCGGGCCAAGGCGGCAGGCGTCAAAACGCTAGTTTTTACGGTAGATATGCCGACACCCGGTGCACGCTATCGTGATGCGCATTCCGGCATGAGTGGCCGATACGCTGCTGAGCGGCGGATGTTGCAGGCGATCACCCATCCCTTCTGGAGCTGGGATGTAGGGATTCATGGACGCCCTCACGACCTGGGTAACATTTCAGACTATAGAGGCCAAGCAACAGGACTTGAGGACTACATCGGCTGGCTGGCCAAGAACTTCGACCCCGCTGTCGCATGGCGGGATCTGGAGTGGATTCGCGAATTCTGGGACGGCACGATAGTTATCAAGGGCATTCTCGACCCCGATGACGCCCGCGATGCCGTACGCTTCGGAGCCGATGGCATCGTCGTCTCCAACCACGGAGGTCGCCAACTCGATGGCGTGCTGTCTACAGCACGTGCCTTGCCTGTTATCGCCGATGCGGTAGGTAGGGACCTGACGATACTAGCAGATTCTGGTGTACGAAACGGCCTAGACGTGGTGCGCATGATTGCACTGGGTGCCGACGCCGTTCTGCTCGGTCGCGCTTGGGTATTTGCATTGGCAGCCGCAGGAGAAGCCGGCGTTACCCATCTGCTGGAACTAATCGAGAAAGAGATGCGTGTGGCGATGACACTAACCGGCAAACACTATATTGCTGAGATTGGACCGGACTCGCTAGCCTCGGCCGTAAAAGCTCTCCAAGATTAACCATGCCAGCCAACTTTAATAGCAAAGACTGATGTGATTCCTCCTGGAGGTTGGTTCCGAGGAGAGGAGGCTTACGAATCGTCCACACTGTTGATCCTTGAGCTGTAGATGGGGTAAGCCATCGGCAAGACGCCTCCGCCGGGGGGGCTCTCATCATTGCTGAGGGTCAGGTATTGGTGCGATCGTCTTCAGCGGTGTCTGTGACGGCAACGATTCCGGGGGCGCAGGGCGTAGCTAGCTTGATTAGCATGGGTAAAGTGACTCTCTCCAGAATGGTACAGCATTGAGTTCTTATAAGAAGGAGAGAGTCATGACCTTCACAGCGTTCCGATTGCCTGCCAGATCAGGCGCAGAGCGAGCAGCGTCAGAATCCAGTTGAATATCTTGCCAAAGTGCCTGTCAGGCACACGCTTGAGTACTCGCAAGCCAATCCAGGTGCCGATGGCGCCGCTGACAATCATCGCTACTATCAAGGGAATCCATGGCCACAGGTCGAATCCGGCGTGGTTGAATACGACGATCTTGCAGACATGCTGCATACTCATGACTGAGGCGAAAGTAGCCACGGTGCGGAAGCGGTCATGGTAGATCTGCTTCAGGAACGCACCAATCAGCGGGCCGGTTGCGCCCACAAACAGGGTAAGAAAGGTGGTGACGACGCCAACTAGTGTCGGTCCCCAGCGTCCAAGCACCATACTGGGCAGAGGGGGGCCCCAGCACAGATAAAGAATAAACGCGGCGATGCTCAGGTACATGACCGCCGGGGGCAAGGATACGAGGACGAAACTACCCAGAATGGAGCCCACGATGGCGCCCGGCAGGAACGATAGGATCAGCGTCCAGTCGACATGCTTGAACAGCATGCCAGCACGGCCAGCATTGGAACCCAATTGAACCACGCCGTGCAGGGGGATGATCATCTGGGGAGGAACAATCTGAGCCATGACGCCCAGCAACATGATACCGCCGCCGGCGCCAAGGCTGGCCGTCAGCAGGGATGTCAGGCAAGCCATCCCGACCAGCAGCAGGAAGATAAAGGGTGAGAGCCCGTTAAATAAGTATTCAGGCATGTCTACCTCGGTGAAAGCAGAACGAGTGTGTCCAGATTGCGCCGTGCGGGGCTGGCCCCTGTGCTGCTGGGGGCCCCTACCGGGTTATCCGTTATCCAGCGGCCAGGGCAGGCTGACGGCCTGCTGTAATAGCCCTGTGGGCAGATCCAGCACCATTACATGGGACAATATGATCATGAAGCCCATGCCACAGGCGGTAAGCACGGAGGTCCGGAGCAGTGATGCCCGCGCTTTCAACAGCAGAAAGACGACGAAGAACAGCGTCATGGCAATCACATAGCCTACTAAATAACAGCCGAGGATCAGTCCCGCGAACCACAGGATATAGTGGTAAAAACCCACTGGCAGGGCGGCATTCTCCCCGTTGCGCTCGGCATCTTGATTGATCGGATCACCGGCACGGCAGCGCAGCTGGCGGTACAGCATGATACCGATAAGCGTCAGCATGACGATGCTGATACTGGCCGGGAACACACGAGACAGGTACATGACCTGAAAGGCGTCATACAGGCCGTACGCAAACACTGCCCCCATCACACAGGTGAAGAGGATTTGCGGCAGCATGTCAGACAGGCTCGGCTTCGCAACGACATCTTCTGCTTGCGGCCCGATCTGGCGCGACATGCGGGCAACATGACGCCCGGCAAAAAAGACCGACACAACGAGTAACGCCGCAATGATCAGCACGCCCGGTTTGGTCAGGAACGACCAGCCATCAAACTGTACGGCCTGGTAAAGGTAATTCTCCATGCCTGAGGCGAGCACGAAGCCGATCAGAAATGCAGGTCGCGGCCAGCCGAACCGCTTGAGAAGAATCCCCAGCACGCCCACGCCGAGGAGTGCTACTAGGTCACCCAGGTTGCGCGTGGCTTGGAAGGCAGCAAAGCAGATCACCATGATCATGAACGGTGCCATCAGCGTATAGGGGATGGTCGTCAGGCGAGCGACCCAGCGTGACAGCAGCAGGCAGGCGCCAGCGCCGAGTACGTTGGCCAACGCCAGTGACCAGATGATGGTATAGGTCACATCCAGGTTGCTGCCGACCATGTTCGGGCCGGGTTCGAGACCGATCAGGATCATGCCGCCAAGAAATACCGCCATACTGCCCGAGCCGGGAATGCCGAACAGCAGAGTCGGGATCAGCGCGCCGCCTTCCTTGGCGTTGTTGGAGGCCTCTGGTGCGATCACCCCGCGAATCTCGCCCTTACCGAAATTTTCCTTAGACTTGGTCGTCTGCATCGCGTGCCCGTAAGCGATCCAGTCCACCACGCTACCTCCGAGACCCGGTAAGGCCCCGACGATGCAACCAATGACCGCGCAGCGTAGCGCCAGCCATTTATGTTGAAATAAGTCACGCACCCCGGCGACCCAGCCGCCGCCCAGTGTCGAGGCCTCGGCGATGGCCGTGTTACGGCGTAACAGGTCAATAATTTCGGGGATCGCGAAGATGCCCAGGCCCATTACTACAAGCGGTATGCCGTCCATCAAGTAATCGATACCGAACGACAGCCGGAATTCCCCCGTTGCTGGCGCGCCGCCCATGGTGCCGAACAGCAGCCCCAAGCCGCAGGCACAGAGTCCCTTGATCAGACTGTTACCCGCCAGTCCGCCGACCATGCTGAGGCCGAGCAGCGTCAGCATGAACAGTTCCGCCGAACCGAAGGCAAGGATGATCGGACGTGCGATCAGTACGAATAACGTCAGCACCGCGGCGCCGAACAGACCACCGAACAGTGACGCAGAAAATGCCGCCGACAGGGCCCGTGCCGCCTGGCCCTTCTTCGCCAGCGGAAAACCATCTAATACCGTGGCCTGGGAACCGCTCGAGCCGGGAATGCCCATCAGCACGGAAGTGAACGTATCGGAGGTGGGAATGACCGCGACCAAGCCTATCAGCATCGCCAGGCCCGAAATGGTGTCCATGCCGTAGATGAATGGCAACAGCAGCGAGAGGCCGGCAATCCCGCCGAGGCCGGGGAAAATGCCGATACACAGCCCCAGCAGCACACCGAGGCCGAGATACAAAAGATGAGGCCCCGAGACCAGCGAGCCCAGAGCAGCGAACATGACGTCGAGCATCGACAATACCTAAGTGGACGAGGGAGGGCAGCGGCGCCCTGAGAGGCGGCGCCGCTATCATTTCGGGGTCAGAGCAGGCGGGTTAGAACCTGACGCCGTATCTCTCGTTCAGCCAATGTTGAATCCACTGGGTATCTTCATCCGACAGGCTAAAGATCATCTTGAACGCGGTATCGACGTTCTTGCCGAGGATCTGGTCATAGTCGCCAATTGCGATGCTGGCCTTCTCCTTGAAACCGGGTTGCTTGGCAACCTCGATCGCAGCCTGGCGGTAGGTGTCCACGATCTCCTGCGGTGTACCCTCTTGAAGGAACATGATTTTCTGCGCGGCGAATCCGGCCACGAAGAACGTTTTCCAGATGTTATACGCTTGGCTGTCCGGCTTCTCGCCGTGGATCATTTCATAGACTTCGGCGAAGTGGGGCAGGTCCGGGAAGGACGGGTCGCGTTGCATGGTGCCGTCTTCGCCCAGTATCCCCCAGGACATGATGGGGACTGCCTTGCCTTCCTCGACCAGCGGCGTCACCTTCTTGATATAAGGGGCGGAGGTCTGGTAATCCACGTTCACTTCGCCGCGCTCGAACGCCAGCCGTCCAGCAGAGCGATCCATGCCGAATACCGGTTTGATCTTCAGGCCCAGCATTTCCATGGCAAGCAATGGCACCAAATCGAGCGAGGTTGGTCCCAGGCTTGGGAAGGTCAGTTCCTGATCCTGCAGCTTAACCAGTTCAGCTGCAGAGTTGACGCCTAGGTCGGGTGAGAGGTAGAGCACACCGCCGGTGGGAGTGGCGAAAACCGGAATCCAGTCTCTGGGCTGATAGCGGGCGCGCTTATCCCCCAGCATCGAGTAGAACAGCGTGGAAGCTGTCGAGCCGAACACATCCAGGCCGTTGTTATCCCCACGGGCATCGAACTGGTTGGCGCCGTTGATCGAACCACCGCCGGGGACATTTTTTATCACGATCGTCGGTTGGCCGGGCAGGGTCTCGGAGATCAAAGGTGAAAAGAAGCGGGCCCAAGTATCCGTGCCGCCACCTTCCTTGAACGGCACAATCCACTCGATACGCTCGCCGCTGAAGTCGGCCGCCAAGGTACTTTGGGACGTGCCCAGACCGAAGCCCAGCGTCAGTGAGGCGGCGATTCCCACTATTATTTTTTTCATCTGAATTTCCTCGTAGAGACTCTGTACTGAAGCAAGGGAGCCGGTGAGACAGGCTCGGGAGCTAATCTACGGGGCGAACCTTGCAGGCACCTGTCACAGGGCATACTGATGGCTGCAACTTTAGGCGTAGGAAGATATCAGCCGAGGTCAGTCGGCGAGAGAGGACTCGATGGATTCGAACCATTCGTGAAGCAGTAGTTGGCGTTTGGCATCATCGGTCTGCAGCAGCAACTCCAGCCCAAACGGAATCGGTCGTAGCGGGCTCTGAGTCGAGCGGCGAAGATGTGAGATTGAGTGCGGGCCAGTCACCCGCTCATCGACCGGGTTGAGGCTGGACTCGTTGGCCAGGATCTGCTGTCCCCGTGTCGATAGCAGAAAGTCCAGAAACAGCTGGGCCTCTTTCTTGTGCGGCGCCTCCTTGGGAATGAAAGCGCTGCGCATGATCACCGAGGTGTAATCGGTCGGCAGAATGACAGCGAGATCCGGATTGCGCAGTGCCCAGGCGCTGGCATAGGAGCCGAGCACGTTATACGCCACCATCACCTCACCGCTGTCCAGCGCCTGGAGCAGTGACGTGCTGTTGGGATAGAGCCGTGCCTGCTGCGAGCCGAACACTTCAAGCAGGCGACCGTAGGTACGCGACTGCTGGCTGTCGTGAGTCCAGGTCAGATACCCCATACCAACGGTTTCGATATCGAGCATACCGATCTTGCCGGTGAAACGCTGATCAAAGGTACGGATCAGGTCGAGCAGCTGGCTGCGGCTCTGCGGTAGAGGCTCACCCTGCAGCACCTGGGTATTAAGCGCAATCGTGATCGGCTCATAGGTAAAGCCGAACACCTCGTTGCGCCATTTCGCCCAGTCCGGCAGTGCCTCGGTCTGGTCCGACACGTAGGACAGGGCGTAGCCGTCGTTGACTAGCTTAATCTGCAGGTCCATCGCCGGGCTCATGATCAGGTCTGCAGATTGAGGATAGCTGTCGAGAAAGTGACGGTACAGAGCACGCGTGCTGAACTCGGCGTAGCGGATCTCGATCTCAGGGTGGCGCTTTTGGAAGGCCTCGAACAACGGCACCATGGCAGGATGGTCGGCAGCGCCGTGAATAATCAGCGTGCGCGCTGTCATAGCTGCACCGTTTCGTGCCGGATAGTGGTAGTGCTCGGCAGCCCGAGCGCCATGAGTAACGAGTAGCCAGGCGAATGTCAGCACGAAGATCAGATGCTTCATATCGTCGTCTCCCGTGGGTACGGAAAGACTACCTCGACGATCAGCCCCTGCGGCTCATTGTCTTTTAGGCGCAGGTGGGCATGATGATGTTCCGCTACCTCCCGGGCCATGGCCAGACCGATACCGACACCGGGATGGAGGTTGTCCTGAGCTCGGTAGAAGCGTTCGAATACCTGCTCCTTCTCCTCATCGGGAATGCCCGTGCCCTGGTCACGGATCTGCAGCACGACTCGAGCGGGGAATGCCTGCTCATCAAGATGGATATCAACCTCCACGGTTCCGCCGGGCGGGCTGTATTTGACAGCATTCTCGATCAGGTTGCGCAGCATCTGCTTGAGCGCAAAGTCATCGCCTTTCAGACGCACCTGCAGCTCGCTCAGGTAGGCGATCTCAACTTCCTGATTCAAGGCCCAGACCACCAGCTCACGGCAGCTCTCCTGGACCAGTCGATCGAGAGACAGCCATTGTGGGGTCTCGCTCTGGAAGCGGTGGGCAAGTGTGGCCTGGTTCAGTAGCTGGTTGACGGTATTGGCGAGCAGGTTGGCACTTTCCAGTATCTGTTGTAACTGCTGCTGGCGTATACCGGGTTCGGTTTCCTCCAAGGCATTTTCCGCCTGCAATTTCAGGCCGGCGAGCGGCGTGCGCATTTGATGGGCAGCTTCGGCGGTGAACTTGTCCAGTCGGCTGAGGGTACTATCCAGCTGCGCCATGTAGTGGTTGATAGTATCCACCAGTGGCTTGATTTCCTTCGGCACGGCTACTGCCAACGGCTGAACATCGACCGGCGAGCGTGCAGCGATCGCCAGTTCCAAGGTGTGCAGCGGCTTGAGAATCTTGCGAATGCCGAATACCAGCAGCAGCAGGGCGACGCAGAAAAATGCGATCACATACTGGAGTACCAGCAGGCTGATCTCGTCAGCCAATGCTTGGCGCGCTGCAAGGGTCTGGCCAACAATAATCGTTACTTCGGTAGCACGATCATCCTCAATCAGCTGTTTGTGAATGGCCAGAAACCGCACCCGTTCGCCACGGTAGGTAGCGTAGTAGTAATACTGTACTGGCGTATCCGGGTTGGCTGAGGTGCGCACGGCATCCAGCGGAGGTTGTGGGATATCGTCATAGCCGGTCAGGCGTTGGTGGTCGGGGCCGAAGATGCCGTAAAACGCGCGGTCATTGCGTGCCATTGCCAGTATCTCAAAGGCAGATCGGGGCAGGTCGATGACAATGTCGCCGTCAGCCAGACTGATGCTCTCCGCCATTTGCAGCACCGAGCCGAGCATCAATTGATCGAATGAGATGCGTGCTGCACGTTCACCGTAGGCCTTGGCGCCCCAGTAAGCTGCCAGCCCGCTGCCGAGCAACAACAGCAGTGATAAATAAAGCAGCTGGCGCCGGATAGATATGAGTGGGCTAGTCATCCCGTTTTTCCAGCATGTAACCGAGGCCACGCAGGGTGCGAATCGACAGGTCGCTGCTGATCAGCGCCTTGCGCAGTCGCGCCACGTAGGTCTCGATCGCGTTGGGACTCCGATCTTCATTGAAACTGTAAAGGTGTTCCAGCAGCGCCTCCTTGCTGAGCAACTGGCCGCTGTAAGCCAGAAACACCTCCAGCAAACGGTATTCCCGCTGCTTGAGCTCCACCGGTTGTCCCGCTATCTGAACGCTACAGGTGCGGCGATCGAGCGTGAGATTGCCATAATGTATCTCGTCCTGCGCCTGCCCTTGGCTACGCCTGAGCAGGGCGCGGCAGCGCGCCTCAAGCTCACCACCGTCGAAGGGCTTGCTCATGTAATCATCTGCGCCGAGGTCAAGCAATTGGATACGGTCCTGTATCTGATTGCGTGCCGTCAGAATTAATACAGGAGTCGTTAAGTGACGCTGCCGCAGACTCTGCAAGAGCTGATCGCCAGGCAGGCCGGGTAGGTTGAGATCGAGAATGATCAGATCGTAGGACTGAGCATTGAGCATCTCTTGAGCTTGGAGACCATTGATTGCCAGATCGACGCCATGGCCGGCCTTGCGCATCCGCTGACTGATGGCATTACCGAGTACTCGGTCGTCTTCAACTACAAGGATGCGCATGAATCGGCTCCTTCGAACGCACGGGGATAAGTCATTACGGGAACATCGTACGCGAGCGGCGGCTTTCAGCGGCAATTAATGCAACCGGTGATTTCAGCGATAAGTCATTTCTTATCAGATAGTAATCAGCGGTAGTCGTAATGACCGTCAAAACCCAACTGATTTAGCGTGGCGACTGGAGAAGTATACGCAGGGCTTGGGTGGGTATGTCAGCTTGGGCAAGTGGACAGGATGGAGCTGCATGTGTTCTTTAAATTGAGAGGAAGACGACAAAGTGCCCGTTCTGTAGTTCGGAGTGTACCTGTTGCAGCGACATCAGCTTAATACGTTCGCTGCTCAGATTAGGGCGGTAGAGGCTGGAATAATGGCATGTTTGGTTGCGTCCCGGTGATCACCGGACAGGGCGAGACCTTTCATGCTTAAGCGTCGTGAAGAAGTAACCTGCGGCACAGAGAGGGCCGTATGAAGGAGGAGAGACCTGAAGTTAAAAGACCGCTTCGCTAATCGCCAAATATGACCAGGCGGTACACGGAGGCATTGCATAAATACCTGAGGTACCGCGTCCTGGCATCACGAATAATTGTACTGCGTGATCAGACGATTCCGATTCAGAGAGTACCGTACTGTTTAACCAGCTGAGCCTGATAGCCCTGATAGGCGTTTTCAGACATACGCATCAGCATGCGGTTGGCGCGCTTGAGCAAGGATACCTGAACATCGTTAGTACGTGCGGTGGAGGTGTTCTGAGTAGACATATGAGTGACCCTGTCGATTCATTCATTAGTTGTGTTTTTATTATGACCGATTATTAGACCTTAGTCTAGTCAATGCGCCCTTCGTCTACACCTGTGGATCCACATCATCAGGCACGTTGGCTCTTTGCCTTGTCATACTTAGCACATACACTTTCTGGGTGGTCGGGTGGTCGGGTGGTCGGGTGGTCGGGTGGTCGGGTGGTCGGGTGGTCGGGTGGTCGGGTGGTCGCCTGCGCCGTTGCAGCAAAATTATGCCCCCGCGTTAAAGCGCGGGGGCCAGCGGTTATTGATTTGAAAAAGTATAGGGAGTGAAGAGGTTGCTTCCCGGCCAGGCGCGAAGATGCACTATCTCGGCCGCGTCTCCCTTTACCCAGTTGGCTGCGTCATTGACGTCACCAATACCGGTGTAATGAGTGATTGCCGGGTAGGGGTAAACGGGGCGTGACATCGTTGGCAGTGAAGATTGCTGCGCCATCGGCGGCTTCCTGCGCTGCTTCTCGCCCTTGGTGTTATCGCCTCTCATCGCATCTTTAGGCGGTGTGTCTCCCGCCACATTGCTGCCAAAGCGCGGTGTGCCGAAATCGCTAGACTGGCTTGCCGAGTGCGTCATCACTGCATCCGGCGCGTTGTGGCCTTCGACCCAGGACATCATCGGCGTCAGCAGGTCGAGATTGCTCGGCCCCTGACCGTTGCCACAATGGGCGACACCAGGCAGCAGGTAAAGACGTTCAAATCCTTGCACGGCTTTTCTTCCCATCTGCGCGATCATCGCTTTGTGCAGCGCGACGGTATTTGCCGGGGAGATATGCGGATCAGCGAGGCCATGCCACATGATCAACTTGCCGCCGGATTGCTCGAAAGCCGACAGGTCGGGGTTGGTTGCATCGAACAGCGAATGGCGCGTGCGAAGCGCATCGAGGGTTGCCTCGCTGAACGAAAAGGAAGCCAGCGTGGCGTCCGGTTGCGGCTGTTTGAAAGCCAAATAGCGGATGACCGGCAGGGCGGCATTGGTGCTCATCAACGAGCCGTCCGCCTTGTCTGCGACATAGACGCCGGCCCACTCGAGTTCCGAGCCGTATTGTGGTTGGCCCGCTGTGAGATAAGCTCCCGTCTTGGGGTCCTGCGGCCCTGTGTAGAACTTCCGGGCCACATCCGCTTCCGCAGGTATCAGGCAGGCTGAGGTGTCGGTGGCGTTGGCCGCGCAGGTAATCGTCGCGAGGTCGAAGTGACAGGCGGCAGGGTTGGCGATCAGGCCGTCCTTCGCGCCGTCAAGCGTGTCGCATGCCTTGATGGCAGCTTTGTGAAGGAGTGGCAGGCGGTCGGCGAGTAGAATCACCTTGCCGTTCGCGTCGGTATTCGCGTTTGCCTGCCAGGCGTGATAGAGCGTGTTCTGCACCTGGAACAGCATGGCGGGCGCGCCGGCGATGATGCCGTCGAAGTCATTAGGGAAGCGCATCGCTTCCATCAACGCCTCGCGGCCGCCATCAGAGCAGCCATTGAAGTAAGCATACTGTTGCGGCTGGCCGTAGAATATCTTGATCAGCGTTTTGGCCGCTTCGGAAGTCAGATGCTGGGCACGATAGGCAAAGTCGACCCGCTTCTGGTCGTCCAATCCCCAGCTTCCGTCGTTCATCATCCCGCCGGAATGGCCCATGTCAGTCGCTGCCATGACGAAACCGCCGTCATTGAGCACCTTGCAGCTATCGGAGGCGCCGGACCTCAGCGTAATCTGGCCGCACAGTCCTCCGCAGCCGACCTGAAGATAGCGCTGCGTCCAGCTGTCGATAGGCAACAGCACCTGAAAATTGATTGCCGGGGCGAGAGAGCCCTTGACCGAGCAGACCTTGACCCCGTCGCTTGTGGTCTCGACGGCAGCGGTGACGGTGCTGCCGTCACCGCCGATTTCGTTGAGATCCACGTCGCTGAGAGAGGCGCAGCTGGCGACGGGCTTCACCACGTTCAGGGTGTCCGGGGTGGGCTGTGCGTTGGCTTGCTGGGTCACCAGAGCGAGGGCGAGTGCCGCGACGACGCTGATCCATCTTTTCATGTTAGAGCTTCTTTTTCATTGGGGTTAGATTCAGGCGTAACATCCAGGTAGATCGATCATCTGGATGCCGAACTCACGAGCGGGGGCACTGAGTAGAGCACTGACCCGCTCGCCTTCTAGGTCCGTCAGCGCGAGATGGATTTTGCCGCGTGGTGCCGCGATCCTGAAGGCGTGCTGGAGCATAATCATGAGCATCCTCCCTGGATGACCTGCTGGTCGGCGGAATATGGTTTGGCGCTGGAGTGCACTGCGAAGAGTAGCGTTTTGTCATGCAGCCGATATTCCGCGCATATCAACGTAGGTAGTTCACATGCTATCTATAATCCCGATACCAATCGGGATTAAATTATGGAAATACAGAGGAAAGGCTATCAATGGCGCGGGAGCCAAAGCCTTGTAGTCAGGTTCGGACCCTAGTCGACCCGAGACGGGGATAGGCTCGCCTATATGGAGAAGACTCTCTTTACTTCGACATTCTCAGCAAAGACATCGGCAAGGCGCGCAAGTTTGCTGCGATATGGTGGAATTCAATATTGCGGGGTTGAGTACCGCTTTGGGACATATAGGCCAGAATTGCACTGCGGAAGGGGCCGGGGCTCACCGGTATAGGCGCCGGTCAGGACCTGTCCCGGAGACGATCATGCCCCCGCGTCGAAACGCGGGGGCCAGTGGTTATTGCTCTGAAAAATTATAAGGGGTGAAGAGATCGCTTCCAGGCCAGTCGCGCAGATGCACTGTTTCGGCCGGGTGACCCTTTTCCCAGTTGGCTGCGTCGTAGACACTACCTCTGCCGGTGTAATGAGCGGTTGCCGGATAGGGGTAAACAGGACGCGACGCCTCTGCTAATGTGGATTGCTGCGTCATCGGCGGCTTTCTATGCTTCTCGCCTTTGTGCTTGCCGCCCTTCTGCGAAGCATCTCCCGCCACATCGCTGCCAGAGCTCGCTGTGTCAGAATCGCTTTCCGCGCTCGTGGCGCTTGTCATCACGGCGTACGGTGCGTTGCCTCTTTCGACCCAGGACATCATTGGTGTCAGCAGGTCGATATTGCTCGGTCCCTCACCTTGGCCGCAGTGACCTACGCCAGGCAGCAGGTACAGGCGCTCAAACTGTTGTACGTTTTTCTTGCCCATCTGTGCGTACATCGCTTTATGCAGCGCGACGGTATTCGCCGGTGAGATGTGGGGGTCGGAGAGACCATGCCACATGATCAACTTACCGCCGGATTGTTTGAAGGCCGACAGGTCCGGGTTCGTTGCATCGAATAGCTTATGACGCGGGCGAAGCGCATCGAGGGTCGACGTGGTGAACGAGAATGAGTCCAGCGTGGCGTCCGGCCGTGCTTCTTCGAACGCGAGGTAGCGTATCACCGCCAGCGAGGCGTTGGTGCTCATCAACGAGCCGTCCGCCGCATCGGTGACATACACGCCATCCCACTCGAGTTCTGAGCCATATAAAGGCTGACCGGCCGTGAGATAAGCGCCCGTCTCGGGGTCCCGCGGCCCTGCATAGAACTTCCGGGCCACTTCCGCTTCTGCGGGTGTGAGGCAGGCCGAGGTGTCGGTAGCATCCTGTGTGCAGGTGATCCTGGCGACATCGAAGTGACAGGCCGCAGGGTTGGCGATCAGGCCGTCTTTTGCGCCATCCTTCGCATCGCAGGCTTCGACTACAGCATTGTGCAGGATCGGCAGGCGGTCGGTGAGCAGGATCACGTTGCCATTCTCATCGGTGTTCGACTCTGCCTGCCAGGCGTGATAGAGCGTATTCTGTACCTGGAACAGCATGGCGGGCGCGCCGGCGATGATGCCATCGAAGTCATCGGGGAAGCGCATCGCCTCCATCAACGCCTCGCGGCCGCCATCAGAGCAACCATTGAAGTAAGCATACTGTTGCGGCTGGCCGTAGAACGTCTTGATCAGCGTTTTGGCCGCTTCAGAGGTCAGGTGCTGGGCGCGGTAGGCGAAGTCGGCACGCTTTTGGTCGTCCAGCCCCCAGCTGCCGTCGCTCATCATCTCGCCGGAATGGCCCATGTCGGTCGCCGCCATGACAAAACCGCCGTCATTGAGCACCTTGCAGCCATCGGAGGCGCCGGAGGTCAGCGTGATCTGGCCACACAGGCCGCCGCAGCCAACCTGTAGATAACGCTGGGTCCAGCTTTCGGTCGGTAACAGCACCTGAAAATTGATTTCGGGGGCGAGCGTACCTTCTACCGAGCAGACCGAGATGCCGTCGCTGGTAGTCTCGGTTGCTGAGGTGACAGCGCTGCCTTCGCCTCCGATTTGGGTGAGATCGACGTCGGCGAGCGACGCGCAACTGGCGGTGGGGTTCACCACGTTCAGTGTTTCTGGAGTGGCTTGCCCATGGGATTCCTGTCGTACATGGGATTCCTGCCACGCATGGGATTCTTGCCGCGCATGGGCTTCCTGCCCCACCAGGGTGAGGGCGAGTACCGCGACACCGCCCAGGGTACTAATCCATGTCTTCATATAGAGGCTCTTCTCTACGGGTTGGGAGTCAGTTAATTTATCCAAAATAAATGGATCGAATTGTCTGCACGCCCGTATGGTTGTTGTGATCATTGCTTCTTTTTGTCGAACAGCGACGGAACCCACAGGCTCGGGTTAACCTCCTTGAAATGCGCGCGCACGAAGTGTTCCTTGAGATGGCAAAGCACCGGGTCAGTCTCGTGGTCAGTCTTTGGCGCGTGGTACTGCGATCTTGATGGCATAGTGAAACGTAATCATAAGCAACCTCCGTGATGGCCTATCGGCTGGCGGAATGTGGCTTCGTCGCTGGAGTGCACTGCGAAGAGTAGCGACTTGCATTTAAGCCACTAATCAATGCACAGAAACGAATATAACTCACATGCTAGTTATAATCCTGATACCAATTGGTATTAGTTGTGAAAATAAACAGGAAAGATGATTGATGGCGAGATTGAGCCGGGAAGAGAGTCAGGCATTAACGCGCGAGCGGCTGCTTACTGCGGCGCGAGAGCTGTTTTTCAAGGAAGGTTATGCCACGACTTCCGTAGAGCGGATCGCGGACGCCGCCGGTTATAGCAAGGGTGCGGTGTATTCCAACTTCGAAGGCAAGGACGCCATTCTCCTGGAGGTCTTGGACAGCCAGGGTCAGCAGTGTCTGGGCGAGCTTTGCGGGAAGATTGAGCGTGCTAATTGTGCTGCTGACGTTGTCGAGCTGCTCGTTGATTGGGCGAATGATCGTTCAGGCAGCGGCAGCTGGTCACTCACCATTATGGAACACGCGCGCGTCGCCCCGAAGGGCGCCGCATCCCTCAAGCGGCAGGAAGAGATACTGAGCGGGCATTGGCGCCAGCTCGGTGAATGCCTATTGCAGCAGTTTCCCGGCATCGCCGACGATCCAGAAACTCTGGGTGCGCTGCTCCACGAGATTGCCTATGCCCCCGCGATGACCTTTGTCGCGTGGCCCACGGCAGGTGAGTTGATGAGGCTGGCAATGACTCCACTGTTGGCAAAAGCTGCGCCACCAGACTAGTTGTTGCGAAAAGATTGGCCGCGAAGCGCGGTTTGTGACCTCAGTTAGCCACCCGTCGGGGCGCGGCGTTGGGAGTAAAGTTGTTATCCAGGCCCAATGAATGCTAAGCGTTTGCTCATGCCCGTAGCCGGAGCGTTGGTTCCTTATATAGTTCTTGGTTAAGGATTGGGCAGTGTGTTTCTTTAACGTATGAGCGCCTAAGGGGCCAGAGCCTTGCCGTCGAGTTCGGACTTTGGTAGGTCCGAAGCAGGGATAGGCTCGCATACATGGGCAAGTCCTGGAGCGCCTGCTATTTCTCGTTGGAGAGGGCAAAGATACTTTCTCGCTCGCGGATCATTAAGTTGTGGGAGAGTGAAGCTTCCTCCTCATCGCTAGCCAGTGGCATCCTCAGCCGCGTGCCATAGCCTTAGTGGCTACTCTTACTTCGACATGTTCAGCAAAGGCATCGGCAGGGCGCGCAAGTGTGCGGCGATATGGTGGGGTTCAATGTTACGGGGTTGAACGCGGTTGAGTAACGCCTCGGACCATATAGGCCAGAATCGCACTACTGAAGGGGCCGGGCTCACCGGTGTAGGCGTTGGTTAGAACCTGTCCCAAGAAGGCGTCACTCAGAACTCCTCAAACAGATAAACAAGGCCCGGGGCAATGCCCCGGACAGTCGATCATGAGGGATTCTTGCTGCTTCGTATCATTCGCTTCAAGGGAAGGTTGCTCAAGAGCAACAAAATGATAGCCAGGGTCAGCACGATGGATAAAGGATTGGTCATCAGCTCAATCAGAAAGGCCGGCATACTGTCACCTACCGAGGACATGGCCTGGCGATAGGAGTTATCCATCAGCGGACCGAGGATAACACCGAGAATGATCGGTCCCATCTGGAAGCCAAAGATTTTAAGGAAATAGCCAGCAATGCCAAAGCCGAGCATCCAGTAGACCTCATTCATGCTGTTGTTCAGTGAGTAGCTACCCACCACGCACAACACCAAGATCAACGGAACCAGGATTGCCTTGGGTAACTCGACGACTTTGGAGAACAACTTGATGCCCATCAGACCAAAGATTAGCAGAAAAAAATTGGCCAACACCAGCGCGCCTACCATGAACCAGAAGATGTACGGTGTTGTTACCATTAGCATCGGACCGGGGTTGAGCCCATGGATGACCAATGCTCCAAGCATGACCGCAGTGACGGCATCGCCGGGCATACCTAGTGTCAGCATGGGTACGAAGGCACCGCCCACGGCTGCGTTGTTGGCACTTTCGGGTGCCACCAGCCCCTCGTAGGCGCCCTGACCGAAGGGCTTGGAGGGGTTCTTGACCGAACGCTTGGCGTGATCGTAGGCGAACAGCGAAGCGATGTCGCCGCCAGTGCCGGGTAGGGCACCCACGATGACCCCGATGATCGAAGTACGAATCGACAGCGGCAGAAATTTCAGCACCAAATTGAGTGAAGGAATAATCTTCTCGACATTCTGGCGCACCGGTTTGACGTTAAGCTGATGCAACTGGAAGAGCGCTTCGGCAACACCGAACAGGCCGATCATGACCACGACGTAATGAATGCCGCCCAGTAGCTGCATACTGCCTAAGGTGAAGCGTCCTTCAGCTGTGACCGGGTCCATGCCGACTAGGCCAATGACTGCGCCCAGAGACGCGGCGAAGATACCCCGTGACAGCGACTCCGCTGCAAGGCTACCGACAAGCAACAGGCCGAGCACGGCAATCAGGAAATAGTCGCGCGGTGCGAACTGCAGCGCGAATTCGGATAGTACAGGCGCGGTACTGGCCAGGATCAGTACCCCGATCAGACCGCCGATCACGGACATGACTGTACTTAGCCCAATGGCTTGTCCTGCCTCGCCCTGCTGGGCTAGGGGATAACCGTCAAAGGAAGTGGCAACCGCAGAGGGCGCCCCAGGGATGTTGAGCAAAATGGCCGTACGAGAGCCGCCGTACACGCCACCACAGAAAACCCCCACCATCAACGCAAGGGCATCATTAACGTCCCAAGCAAAGGTGAATGAAATCAGGATCGACACGGCCATTGTTACCGAGAGGCCAGGAATGGCGCCGATATAAATGCCGGCGAAGGTACCGATTGCCGTCAATAATAGCAGCGACAGATCGGTCCATGACATCAGGAAATAGGTGAACGAGTCAGCCATGGGAGAACCTCGTCAGGGTAGGTAAACCTGGAACAACAATTTGAACAGGGAGTAGATGATGGCAATGGAAACGGCTGCAATGATCGCAGAAGATACGAAGCGGCCATGACGCAGATAGACCATCGAGACGAACAGGAATAGCAGGGTACTGATGACGAAGCCCAGCGGTTCAAGTAGCAATAGATAACCGATGGCCATGGTCGAAAAGATGACGATCGGCAAAGGAAAATGGGCACTCATGAATTGTCGGGCTTCATCCAAGGCGCCCTGAGTATCCGGCTTCTGCTTGCGGAACTGGCCGGCTATGATGACCACCATCGACAGGATCAGAACGATGCCCAGGCCGAGGGGAAAGGCACCAGGTGAGCTGATCGATTCGAAGCCGGGACCTGAAATCCGATAGGCTTCGTAGAAGATGCCTAGGCTGAACAGCAGCAGCATTAAATTGAATGCGGGCTCGCCTGGCTGGAGTTTGGATTGCTTAGACATGGGTTCCTCCATGGGGAAACGGCGGAAAAGCTTAGGTTTTCGCGCCGTTTCAACGCGCTAGGTTACGGCTTGGCTATGCCGAATTCCTCGGGAGAAACCTTGGCGGACCCCGCCTTTTCCAGAGCCCATGCAGTTACGGACTGCCAGCGGTCTAGAAACTGTTTGGCTTCTTCGCCACGGAGGTTGAGCGATTGAGCGCCGTTCTTGGTCAGGAACTGCTGGAACTGCTCGTTAGCAACGCCTTGTTCATAGGCATCGGCAAGCGTAGCCACGATGTCATCCGGTGTCTCCTTGCGGACCGCAACAGTCCAGAATGGACCCCAGGGCAGGTAGGACTCGATCTCGGGCAATGCCTCTGTGATTGGCGCAACCTCTGGTAACTGCTTGATCGGCTCTTTGGTCAGCACGGCCAAGCCCTTTAGGCGGCCGGAAGCGATATGCTCTTGGGCGGCGGCCAGGCTCAGCGGCATAAAGTCGATATGACCCCCGAGCATGGCGGTAATACCCGGACCATCGCCACCGAAGGTCACGTTGCGGACGTCTAGCTCATCTACGGAATTGATCATCGCCAGCACGGTATTAGGTAGGCCACCTGCTCCGGTGCCGCCCATGCGTAGTGTCCCTGGATTAGCCTGGGCGTCCTTCAGCAGATCGCCCAAATTCTCCCAATCCTTGTCGGCTGGTGCTGCAATGACGACCAAGCCTTGTCCGATCACATTGATAGGTGTCATATCGGCATAGGTGAAGTCGGCTAAGCCCATAACCGGGTAGAGCTGCGGGTTTTCGGCCCCGTAGAGCAGGGTGTAGCCATTGGCTGGCTTGGTGAGCACGCTATTCATGCCAATAACACCGGTCCCGCCGGGGCGGTTGGTCAGTACAATAGTAGTGTCCAAGGCGTCTTCGACATGGGGCGTCAGGCTGCGGGCAACGTTGTCAGTTGCACCACCGGCGCCCCATTGGATAATGCCTTCGATGTTTCGTTCCGGGTAGTCGGCCAAGGCCGGGGAGAGCGCAGTTAGTGCGCCAGCCGAAAGGGCCAGGGTTGCCAGGGCTTTCTTGATCATGGCGGTATCCTCCGAGGTGCTGTGATTATTATGTATGGAATAAAAGTGAAGCTTCGGATGTGAATAATGTTCGTTTAGCGAATGATCGTCCTTATGGCGAACAAAACTAGAGAGGGGGTAGTGCAGAGTCAATTCACCTTATGTCGACCTTCGACCAATGTAGTGGATATCCGATATAGAACATGTCAGGCCTGTGTTAGCTCCAGCCTGGCTTTTGCTACTCACTTAAATCAAGAGAAGATACTGTTGTAGCAGTGGGCCTGTTTAGGAGGGGCAAGTCCAGACAGTATCTTTTAAAAAATCAACTGTATGGACTAAAGAACACGATGCGAACCTCATTAAGTGAGGTGAGGTAGTGACGATTTTTCTTATGAGTACAACGCCAACAAGCTCCCGCTAGTACAGCAGGCGATTATGTAATTTGAGTCTAACCACTTGAGTGCATCTCAGACCAGGAGAGCGTCATAAGGGGCAGCAGCGATGGGCAGTAGGGCGTGCACTCGAAACGAACACTGGAAGAAACGCGCCTGCTGTTTGCCAGTGCCGCTCATGACAATGGCTCACCGCTCACCTGTGTTGCTCATCACGACGACTGACCGGTGGGCATGGCAAGTGTTGTCGAGAGCGACTGTTCACAACGCGCAGATCTGCGCCCCTGGCTCGCCGTGATTATTTGTGCATCCCGACTATCGTGGGCAAGGTATTGCAGATCGGCTGATCGAAACGGCGGAACAAGCTGCCCGGGCGCTAGGGGAGGAAAGGCTGTATCTGATTACCGCAAACGGTCAGGCGCTGTATGAACGACACGGGTGGATGACACAGGAATAGTAGAATATCCGGATAGGCCATGTGTGCTGACGGAGAAAACATGGCAGGCATCGCCTTACTAATACGCCAAACCTATCTGGGAAGGATTGCGGAAAAAGCTGTGATGCTGTCATGTTGATCGATTGGTGCGTATTTTTGGCTGCCGTGTCCAGAGGCCTCTACTTTCTTTCAGGAACAACTGTCTGTCCGTATGCTGGGCATAAAATCAGTATTCTTGAGAATTAAAGCTAGAAGTCGACCGAGGAAGCAGTCGCCTTCCTGCAATAGCCAAGCGCCTCTTTTTAGCGGTACTTTCTAACCACTTTTAGCCTTGCGGCGTGTTATGTCATTACGAAAATCTACCCGAATCAATAAATATATCAGCGAGAGCGGCCTATGCTCGCGCCGCGAAGCGGACCGCTATGTGGAACAGGGCAACGTCTGGATTAATGGTCGTCGTGCCACCACGGGCGATCAGGTGGTTGCCGGGGATCGGGTAAAGGTTAACGGCCAAGAGATTGAGCCCCAGGAAGAGGAAGACCTGATACTGATTGCACTCAACAAGCCTGTGGGTATTGTCAGTACCACTGAGTCGAGTGAAAAAGACAATATCGTTAAGTTTGTAAAACATGGCGCGCGTATTTTCCCGATTGGTCGGCTGGATAAAGACTCTCAAGGGCTGATTCTTCTCACCAATAACGGCGACCTAGTGAACAGGATTCTGCGCGCTGACAACAATCACGAAAAAGAATATCAGGTGACGGTCAATAAACCGATTACCGATGAATTTATTGAAGGCATGCAAAAGGGCGTGCCGATTCTTGGCCAAGTGACCAGGAAGTGCAAAGTGGAGAAAGCGTCCACGTTTGTATTTACGATCACCCTGGTGCAGGGGTTAAACCGGCAAATACGTCGCATGAGTGAATATTTTGGTTATGAGGTGACGCAACTGATCCGCACCCGGATCATGAACGTCTCGCTTAAAGGCCTGGCATTGGGTGACTGGCGTGACCTAACGCCGAAAGAAATCGATACGATCCTCGCGCTGACTGAAGGCTCCGAAGCGGCGCCTAAACGCGCCAAATCGAAAGCGAAACCTCGCGCCCAGGCCGGTCAGAATGCACGCAAAGGCAAGCCGGGTACGGGCGCAAAGCCTACAGGGGCCGGTAAGGCGGCTACCGGCAAAGCGCGCTCAAAAGGTAAGGGGAAACCACTCGCGGCATCAGGTAAAACGCATCCCCAATCAAAGGCCACGGCTGGAGGTAAACCCACCCCCCAGGGCAAGCAGGGTGGCAAGCCCGCGGGCAAGGGCCGGCCCAAAGCAGGAAAGCCTGCAGTATGCGGCGCTACCCGGCCTAAAACGAAGCGGTAAACATTCTGAATGGTTGCGTGTCTTGCAGCGCTTTTGGCTATGTCAGGCTAATAAAAAAACGTATGGAGCAGGGCTTTCACCAATGAAAAAAGCGGCCCCGTCAGGGGCCGCTTCAATCGACGTTTACCTCACCAGTGGTATCGCAGCGTGGTCAGCACTGAACGATCATTGCCGTAATAGGCACTGTTGCTATAAGTATCAATATAAGAGATGTATTCGCGATCAAACAGGTTGGTCGCGTTGACGGTGAGATCAACCTTTGGCGAAAACTGGTAGCTTGCCATGGCATCAACCAGGGTATAGGAGGCCACTTTGCCGGTGTTGGCATCATCGGAATAGGTGGAACCGACAAAGCGGGTGCCTAGACCAACAGTAATGTCTCCTCGGTTGGCATCTCCCGGAATGGTATAATCAGCCCAGACGGACGCCAGGTGCTCCGGCACAACTGCCGGACGGTTGCCCTTGTTGCCGCCGATACCGTCTTCTTCTATTTCTGCATCCCAGTAAGAGTAGGCAGCCGTCAAATTAAGCCGGTTGCTGAGCGCTACCTTGCCCTCAAGCTCCAGGCCTTTGACGTTGACCTCGCCGATCTGGCGATACTGAGTTGTGGATACCTGCTGGGTCACGTTGGTTTGGGTCAGATCAAACAGCGCCACAGTGAACAGTGCATTGGTATTGGCTGGGCGATATTTCATGCCCACTTCATACTGCTCGCCTTCCTGGGGTTTCGCCCTACCGGATATCAGAGACCTGCTAGCTGGCGGCTGAAAGGACTCCGCGTAGTTGGCGTACAGCGAAAGATCGTCCTGTATCTTGTACGTCAGGCCGATTCGCTTGGTGAAGTCGTAGTCATTAACTTCATCGTCCGAGCCCGACTCGGTGTTAACGGCGTCATAACGCCCGCCCAGTGTCAGTATCCATTGATCATTAAACGTGAGCTCTTCCTGCAGATAGTAGCCCTGTGAGGTCATTTTCTGATCGAAATCGGCCAGTCTGTCGAGACTGATACAAGCGGTGCCGCAGTAGTCAGGGTTATTAATGTTCAGCCCAGGGGCGGTGCCGTAGTACTGACGCTCAAGGGTATCGGACTTGAAGTAGTCAAACCCGACCAGCGTGCGTGAGCCGGCACCCATCACGTCAGTGTCATAGTGCAATTGGTTGTCTATCGCGTACTGGTCGCTCTCACCGTACACACCGAAGGCACTTCGGCTATCGGCGGGATCGGCAGTGCCGCCATACACGGTGTTGTAGGTCATATCGATATGGGTGTAGCGCGCGTTCTGGTCAAAACCGAAGCCGTTGCCGAAGTCATGGCTGAACTGATAGCCGATATTACGCGCGATGGTATCCATGGCGTCGTAATCGGGCTCACCCAGAAAGGTTTTGGGATCGATCCCCGAACCGTAGGGAATGGACTGAGAGGCGTTGCTTTTACGGTCATTGAAATCCGCCAAAAGCGTAAGTGTCGTGGCGTCGCTGGGCTTCCAGGTCAGCGCCGGGGCGAAATAGAAGCGATCATCCCGGGTGTGTTCAGCACCGCGATCGGCATCTTGCCAATTGGTTGTGATGCGATACGTCCACTCGCCGGCCTGGTCGATGGGCCCGCCAAAGTCCGCTCCGGTTTCTGTGTGACCATCGCCCAGTGTGGTGTACACCTCGCCAAAATCGTAATCCAGTGGGCGCTTGGTGATGGCGTTGGCGATGCCGCCGGGAGCGTTCAGACCGAACAGGGTAGAGGTTGACCCCTTGAGCACATCAATACGCTGGAGTCCGTAGGGCTCAAGACGGCTACCGGTAAAATCGTCGGTTTGATAGCGCAGGCCGTCGCGATAGGTGCCCAGCGAGGTTTCTTCAAACCCTCTTATGAGCAGGAAATCATAGCGCGCATCCGAGCCGTACTGACTCACGCCGACCCCAGAGGTATAGGACAGCGCCTGCTCTAGGTCCTGGACCTTACGCTTTTCCATCTCTTCTTCGGTGACGGTTGATACCGATCTTGAAAGACTCACCAAGGACGTATTTGTCTTGCTGCCCGTTGTGGTTTGTTCTGCCACGATAGAACTGTCCGGGCCTATTGCGCTGTCTTTGAGTGCCGTTGACTCCACGGTAATGGTGTCTTGTTGTACGACCTCCTGAGCGTTAGCTGGGAGTGCCAATAAGCAAGCTGAGGTGGAGAGAAAGGAGAAAGCCAACGTCTGATCTCTCTTTCGGAATATTCTTATGGAACATTTTTTACCCGCCCCTGCTAATTCTATTGGTTTGATTGTCATTAGAGTGCCCTTGTAGAAGCTTCATGAGGAAGCCGCTTTATTGGTATGAAGACAAGGGATTCTGAAAAGTTGCCATGCAATAGTCAATAATAGTGATAGTTATTTTCATTTAGATTCTCGATTGAGAATGCCCTAGGCTTAATTACACGTCTGTTTCAATGCTAAGTTGGAATATGGTGCTCTGGTGTTGAACGGTTTTGATGAGTACGACTGTCTATAGATGGGCCGTTATGATTCCCTAATAAGCCAATGCTTCCAGTCTAGGGGTTCATTAAGTAAAATTTTATACCGTTATCTAAATGAATGTACTAAAAACAAACATCCTTCCTACTTCATAAATAAATTCACTCTCCATATACATAAAGTTTATGTAAATAATGTGCCTGCACCGCATACTTCTGCGTCCAAAGATATGTCACGCTACTATGTATGTTGGAGATCAACCCACGAATGTGAAACTAACATGAGCTATTGGCATTTATCACATCGATACGCAGCCAAAGTCTCGGATAGCTCCGATTTCGCTGACCTCCACCCTTAGTTGCTAAGTGCCGATCAGGCAGAACTTGCACAGCATATTTTGGCGAATCTGGATGCAATCTTGCATCGATGAGTGAGGGGCTTTCTCAGCGGCAAAAACGGATGTTTAGCGAGTGCACCGCCTAGCGCTTATCCGAAGGCGGTACTTTATCTAAAGGTGAATGAGTCAAAAATGCGGGTGGCATCGTAGCTACTAGCGTGGTCGAAACATCTTAAAATTTTGATTCTGGCTGATTTCGAAATAGTCCGCAGGCCCGCCGCCGCGCAGGATGGGGCGCGCTGCAGCGGTCTGGTAGATTCCATCAATGAGTAAACTCTGATCGATATGTACACCGACCACTTCTCCCAGCACCATCCAGGTGTCCAGCTTGTCACCGGCGGCGGACTGTAACTGGATCGATTGTGTCAGCTTGCATTCAAATACCACCTGAGCCTCTCTGACATGAGGCACACTCACCACCCGGGACTCAGCTGGCGTAAGCCCGGAAAGTTCGAACTCATCGATCTCTGGCGCTACCGCCGCACAGCTGGTATTCATCGGCTCCGCCAAGGCGCGGGTGGCCAGTTGCCAGCAAAATTCCCCAGTCGCTTCGATATTGCGCACGCTATCCTTGTAGCCGACGCTGGCGAAACCGATGATGGGCGGGGTGTAGTTGAATCCGTTAAAAAAACTGTAGGGTGCCAGATTCAGGTCACCGTTGCTTGCCCTGGAAGATATCCAGCCAATAGGGCGGGGACCAATGATGGCGTTGAACGGATCATGCGGTAAGCCGTGGCCTAGCTCCGGTTCGTAGAAATGTACGTTGTCTGGCATGTGTCTGCGTCCTGAGGGTTAGGGAAGTGTCGGAATGCAAAGAAGAGAAGGGTAGCCGCATGTCGCGCGCCGCTGCCAATGACATCTTCAAACATGACATTGTCCACGAGGAGCTGTTGACGTTTCACATGTGCAGCCAGAGGAATCCACACGCCATGGCCACCATACTCTCGTAATTCCGCTCCAGCTTGTCATAGCGTAACTCCACTGCGCGGTAGTGCTTTAGCCGCGCAAAGGCATTCTCGACCAGGTGCCGATAGCGATACAGCCCCTTGTCCAGGTCGGCATTGCCCTTGAGCGGGTTACGTTTTCTCGGGATCACCGGACGGGCTCCCTGGTCCTCGATCTGCGCACCGATGCGTTCACTGTCATAACCCTTGTCAGCCACAATCGCCTCGCCAGAAGGCAGTTAGGCTATCAGACCGGGGGCTTCGGTACTGTCGTTAATGTTGCCTCCCGTCAGCCTGAAAGCGACAGGTAATCCATAGGCATCAACCGCCAGATGGATCTTGCTCGTATGGCCCGCCCGGCTCTTGCCGATGGCCTCAGGCTGTCTGTTGGAAGCGCCGGCACTGTGCTGGTGCGCCTCGATATAGGTCCCATCGACGAACAAGGCTCTTCAATCAGGGCGTTGAATACCCTGAGTAGCTTGCCTGCCGCTGACCAGGCATTGAAACGCTTGTAGATCGAGTTCCAATACCCGAAGGTATACGGGGCAGGCCCCGCCATGGGCAGCCCACGCGCATCCGGTAGAGGATGCCCTCTATAGTCATTCGCAGATCAGGCTTGCGGTAGATAGCCTGTTGAACCAGAATTTTCTCCAGCTTCGACCAGAGTTAGTCACTGAGCATCAATCGGGACATGGCAGACTCGCAGAGTATTGGTGTGGGAACCTCCATTCTGCGGGTCTGCTCTTATTCAGCAATGCTCTTCTCGCGAAATTTCAACAGCCCCTAGCGCCTCCTACCAAGGTGTTCAAGTGCACCCGCATGCTCGGTGACACTATCATCCTGTTTGTCTCCGATCATGGCGACATGCTTGGGGAGCGTGGGTTGTGGTTCAAGATGAGCCCATACGAAGGCTCGTCGCGGGTACCACTGATGATCAGCGCGCCGAAAATTGAGCCGAGGCGGGTCGACGATCCGGTATCGGCGCTGGATGTCAATGCCACCCTGGCGGATCTAGTCGGTATCGATCGCAGCGCGATCGAGCCGTGGACCGACGGGGAATCGCTGCTGCCGCTCATGCACGTGGCTAGTCGTGAGACGCCGGTATACCTGGAATACGCCGCCAAGGGCAGTTATGCGCCGTTAGTGCGCCATCCGTCAGGGACGTTACAAGTTCGATCACTGCGAGCTTGATCCGCCACATCTGTTCGACTTTGAAGCAGACCCGGACGAGCTGAACAATCTGCCCGAGGAACCGGCGCATGACGAACTGCTCGGCGAATTCCAGCGTTGGTGTCGCGAGCGCTGGGACATGGAACGTTTCGATGTCGCGAGCGCTGGGACATGGAACGTTTCGATGTCGCGAGCGCTGGGACATGGAACGTTTCGATGCCGAGTGCGTGAGAGCCAGGCACGCCGACTCATCGTTTACGAAGCGCTGCGCAACGGTGCCTATTATCCGTGGGATCATCAGCCGTTAAAAGTGGCCTCGGAGCGCTACATGCGTAACCACATGGATCTCAACATACTCGAAGAGGCCCAGCCCTTCCCTCGCGGAGAGTAAGTGACGCCTTTGGGGAACCCGGCCACGGCTGGGTTCCTCAGGCTGCCAAGATGGATTTAACTGTTATTATGTTCACCAAGAGCCTTGGACATCTTCGGCTGGTACTATTTCCTGACAGTGAATACCGCCGCGGTGCTGGGTACGGTACTTGGCATCTCCGCCAGCTTGAGTAACAGCATTGTCCAGCTCAACGTCGGGTTCGATTGCATGTGCATAAATAAAGATTTTACTATGCAAAATTATAAACAACCTGCTCAAAGCTGTCGGTCGGAAATGTAAATACGAAGCGAAGCGGCACAGCACCAACATTGATAGTTTTATGCCATGCCCTTGGGGGAATGAAAACCGACTGACCAGCATACAATGGAAAAGTGACACCCTCGATTTCCATTTGCCCTTCGCCACTGAGGATATGGTATATCTCAGCAGGATCATGCTGATGCAACGGGAGTATGCCTTCAGGAGCAATGTCAGCCAGCCCCATACTCATCACGCCCGTTGAAGTCCTTTCAGCAGAAAATATAAGTTTCCAACGAACCTTTGTTTTAGCTGCAAATTCGGGATCTTCCCATGTTTCCCATGGATCTTCGCTGACATCGACGCTTTCTGGTTTCATTGCATTCTCCTCTCTAAAATCATTTACCGGAAATATAGGTTGCTTGGCAAACCGAAGAGCAAACTAAGGCCATTTAACGATTAACATTGACTACGACTCGACCACGAGTTCTGCCCTCAAGAAGGTCTTCCGCAGCACTAATAACTCCTGTCAGGCCCACCTCTTACGTCGTCTTCTCAAGCATGCTGGTATCAACTTCTTCAGCCAGCCGGTGCCAAGCTTCGTTACGCTCTGTCGACGGACGAGTAACGCTATTGATGCCCAATAATGAAACGCCTCTCAGTAGAGGTTGGAAATCTGCGGATAAGTGTCCTTTACCCAGGCAACGAAGTTATCGATGCTCTTCTGCCCACGCCCTTTCACCTTAATTGTATCGATATGAGGATGGGTCGCCATGAAGGCCGAGACGGACGTTTTTCCCATTACCCCGGGCCGAGAAGGCCGATCGTTCTGGCGTCCTTGCGGGCCAGATGGCGTGCGCCTACGCCGGGTATGGTACCGGTGCGATACGCCGACAGCAAATTGGCCGACATGTACGCCAGCGGTGCGCCGGTATCGGCATCGCTGAGGGTAAACATGAGAATGGATCGGGGGAGACCTTTCTCTCTGTTCGCAATGTTGGAGCCGTACCACTTGACGCTCGCCGTACAGAAACTGCCGCCCAGATAAGCGGGCATTGCCATCATGCGGCTGTCGGCTGTCGGCTTGGGCATGTTGGGAAAAGGGGAGTCCTCGGGAAACACGATCATGACCTGCAGTACGCTCAACACCGTTCTGGCGTCGGTACCGCGCATGTTGTGCGGGATGGCCGAGAACGGCCAGGCGTTCATGATCATGTGCAAGCAGCATCCGCGCTTCAATACCCCCTGGATCGGCATTCTTTTTCTGGCGACCATCGTGGCGATTCCCTTCCTGCTGGTCGATCCGGATCACATCATCGTCCTGCTGATCGGCGCTTCTACCAGCTGGCTACTAGCCTATATCGTCGCCCACATCAACGTCATTGTGCTGCGCATCAGGAAGCCGAACCACGCGCGGCCCTACAGGACGCCACTGTTCCGATTCCGCAGCTCGTCGGCATCGTCGGTATGGTATGTGTAGCCGCCAATGCGTCACCGTCGCCTGAGATGACAGCAATGGTGTATACGCTACTGGGTGTAGTGCTGGGCCTTGTCAGCTTGATCGCTATCTTCTGGGTCAAGTGCAAGATGAAAAAAGGGCTCTTCGAACCGGACATGACTGACTGAGTGTTGAAGAACGATTTACACCGGAAAAGCAACCGCCACCTGATGTGGCGGTTTTTTTATGCGCAAGTGACAGCGTAAGGCTGGATGACGATGAGATAGTTAGGTTGACTTGACCAGCAGGTCGGCGGCCTTCTCCGCGACAGCGATGGTCGGGGCATTGGTATTGCCGCGAGGCAGACGTGGAAAGACCGAACAGTCGATGATCTTGAGGCCGCTGATACCGTGTACGTTTAGGTCAAGGTCCACCACTGAGCAGTCGGGGTCGGGACCCATCTGGCAGGTGCCCACTGGATGATAAGTCGTCTTGCAATATTGTCGAACAAAGCTTTCCAGCGCCTCGCGATTGTCGGCCGCGCACTGGGCCATCAGTTGGCGCGCCTCTGGAGGAGAGAAGATATCGTCGACCAGCGCAGATAGCGATCGAGTATCGAGCAGAGCAAGCCCCGCTCGCAGGGCGCGTATTTGATGCTCGACATCTTCCGGTGCATCAAGAAAATTAGCATTGATCTGGACCGGCTGATCGGCGCGCGTCCCGGTCAGGCGTACATTGCCGCGCGAGACGGGTTGCAGATGGCCCACCTTGAGCGTAAGCCCATGTGTGCGACCCTTGCCGATGCCGTTCGGATCGTCCCAAGTGTCGAGCACCGGCATGAAATGAATTTGCGTATCAGGTCGCCCTTCGTCGGCGGTATCCAGAAAGGCGCCGCCTTCCAACACGTTCGAGGTCATTAGGCCATGGCGATACAGGAGCCACTCTGCACCATGGCGCAGCGCCTTGACGCCGGCATCTTCACCGTAGAGTGACGTCGGTGCCTTGAGGGTAGCATTGATGGACATGTGCAGGTGATCCTGCAGGTTGTCGCCGACCGGTAAATTCTTGAGGCACTTGATTCCCTGCTGGGACAGGTGCTCGGCGGGTCCGATGCCCGATTGCAACAGAATCTTGGGGCTGCCGATGGCGCCTGCGCTAACGATCACCTGCTGACGGGCATGGAATGTGATTGGGCCTTTTCTGGCGTGCCGGGCAACAATGCCGGTTGCCCGATCTCCGTCGATGATGACGCGCTCCACCTCGGTATCCGGAAGAATGGTAAGACGGCTATGGTCGCGTAGGCCGCTCAAATAAGCCTTGGCGGCGCTGTAACGTTCACCTTCAAAGGTGGTTGTCTGGTAGTAACCGACTCCGTGACGACCGTTATCGTTAAAGTCATTGACATAGGGCAGGCCGATCTCTTGGCCAGCGCGGACAAAGGCCTGCGTCAACGGATGGCGATAGCGGTTCTCGCTGACCTTGAGTGGTCCGTTGGTGCCATGCAGTTCGTTTGCTAGCGACTCGTTGCCTTCACTGCGAATGAAGTAGGGCAGCAGATCATCAAAGCCCCAGCCCGTACAGCCTTCTTCACGGGCCCAGCTATCATAATCTTCGCGGTGACCGCGAATGTAGATCATGCCGTTGACCGAACTGCTGCCGCCAATCAGCTTGCCCTGAGCTACGCTCATGGAGCGGTGGTGGGTCGCCGGATGCGGAGCCGTCATGTAGGGCCAGGTACGGGTCGGAATGACCTTGCCCAGCGCGGCTGGCATGCGGACAAGCAGGCTAGAATCCTGGCCGCCGGCCTCGACCAGCAAAATGGAGCCTTCGTTATGCTCAATCAGGCGATGGGCAATCACACAACCGGCCGAACCGGCACCGATGATGATGTAGTCATAATGTTCCTGCATTACTGTATTCCCAAGCCGCGATAGGGCGCTACGCGCCGACAGAGGGTGCAGGTTAAAAAACAATAGCGGCTATCAAATTGACTGGGCGTGCCAACTACTTGACTGCCTCAGCCAAGCGAAAATTGATTTTTATAATCAATGGCTTGAGAGCTTGTTCTTTAGTATGAGGCTGGGCGGCCGAAGGGAAAGTCGCGCTGCCCACGTGCTTCGTCAATCGTCTGGGTGTAGCCGCTGCACTTCGTTCAGAAGACTCATCAGAGTGCGATATTTCTCCGCGCCTAAGGCCTGCTGGATCTTCTGATACTGGCGTATCATCTCGTCCTTCATGTCATCGAAGAGGGCATTCCCCTCCGATGTCAGGGTCACGCAAAGACGACGCTGATCGTTTTCAGGTTTCCAGCGACGGACTAGACCGCTCTGTTCAAGACGCAGTAGCACACCGGTCAGACTGGGACGCAGTATGCATGCTAGCTCGGCCAGTTGATGACTCTCGAGTGTCTGATCATCAGACTGCCAAAGAATGCGGATGACCCGCCACTGCTGTTCGGTGATGTGATTGCGATTAAGATGTGGCCTGAAAAAATCCATTGCAGATTCACGTGCCTGAAGCAGTGCCAGGGTCAGAGAGGGGGTCGGGCGCGCCATGTTCTACCTTGTTAAAAAAAGCAACCAAGGGGATCGATCGTCCCCTTGATCTTAGCCAAGAGGTTAGCGAATGCCCATGCACAGGTATTTGATTTCGAGATAATCTTCGATGCCGTAGCGGGAGCCTTCTCGGCCGACGCCTGAGGCCTTGATGCCACCAAAAGGGGCGACTTCCGTAGAGATGAGACCTTCGTTGATGCCTACCATACCATATTCGAGCGCTTCCCCCACACGCCAGCAGCGGCCTACGCTTTGGGTATAAACGTATGCGGCCAGACCGAATGGCGTGTCATTCGCCATCCGGATCGCCTCCTCCTCACTGTGAAAGCGAAACAGCGGCGCCAAGGGGCCAAAGGTCTCTTCACTGGCGACATCCATAGCCGCAGTGACATCGCCGATGACGGTCGGTTCGAAGAAGTTGCCTCCCAGCGCGTGCGTTTGGCCACCGCACAGCACTTTCGCTCCTTGACTGACGGCATCGTCGATATGGGCTTTGATCTTATCGACCGCTTTTGGGTTGATCAGCGGTCCTTGCTGTGATCCTTCCTCCTCGGCCGGAGCGACCTTGAGCTGTTTCACGGCTGCCACGAGCTTCTCGCTGAAGGCGTCGTACACGGTATCCTGTACCAGAATGCGATTGGTGCATACGCAGGTTTGGCCGCTGTTACGGAATTTCGACGCCAGCGCACCTTCGACGGCCGCGTCCAGATCAGCGTCATCGAAGACGATGAAAGGTGCATTGCCGCCGAGCTCCATACTCACCTTCTTGATGGTACTTGCGCACTCTTCCATCAGTTGGCGGCCGATCTCGGTCGATCCGGTGAACGACAGCTTGCGCACGTTTTCGTTACGCGTGAGCTCACTACCGATTTCTCCGGCGCGGCCGGTGACGACATTGAACACTCCGGCCGGTATGCCTGCGCGCTCGGCTAGCTCGGCCAGGGCCAGCGCCGAGAGTGGCGTTTCCGACGCGGGCTTGAGCACCATGGTACAGCCAGCGGCCAAGGCGGGTCCCGCCTTGCGTGTGATCATCGCGACCGGGAAGTTCCACGGCGTTATAGCGGCGACGACGCCCACCGGCTGCTTGATCACTATCAATCGACGATTGGGCTTATCGTTGGGAATGACGTCACCGTAGATGCGCTTACCCTCCTCGGCGAACCATTCGATGAAGCTGGCACCGTAATCGATCTCACCTCGGCTTTCAGCCAGCGGCTTGCCTTGTTCCCAGCTCAAGATACGCGCCAGGTCCTCCTTGTTATCCTGCATCAGGGTGAACCAGCGGCGAAGAATTGTGGCGCGTTCCTTTGCAGTCTTGTCGCGCCAGGCGGGCAAGGCTGTGACTGCTGCGTCGATGGCGCGGCGGGTCTCGGCGGCGCCAACGCGCGCGACTTCGGTGATCGGCGTGGTGTCGGCTGGGTTAGTCACAGGGAAAGTCTCGCCACTGTCGGCGTTGACCCACTGGCCGTTGATGTAGACGTGCTGACGCAGCAGGCGTGAATCAGTCAGTTTCATGCGTTTTTTCCTGAAATGATAAGCTGGAATTTCAGGCCCCGGATAGGCAGCCGTGAGGGGTGTTCAATACACTGAAGGGGCGGAATTCGCCGGTGTTTCTCCCCCCTTGAAGGTGGTTGCCAGTTCTTTCAGCGCGCCCATGAGCAGGCTGGTATCGACGCCGACGGCGACGAAGGTGCAGCCCAGCTCAAGATAACGTTTGGCAAGCGTGCGATCGGCCGAGAGGATGCCGGCCGCCTTGCCAGCTTGACGAATGCGTCGGATGCCATCCTCGATGGCGTTCTGGACCTCTTTATGCCCCGGATTGCCGCGATGGCCCAGCGACGCACTCAGATCGGCGGGGCCGATGAAGACGCCATCGACGCCTTCAACGGCGGCAATCTCGTCGAGGTTCTTGAGTCCTTCCCGGGTTTCGATCTGTACCAACAGACAGATCTCTCCGTCAGCCTTGTCCAGGTAGCCGGGGATACTGTTCCAGCGCGACGCTCGCGCCAGTGCGCTGCCGACGCCGCGCACGCCCTCCGGCGGATAGCGCGTCGCACGCACTGTGGCACGCGCCTGCTCGGCGTTGTCTACCATCGGTACCAGCAAGGTCTGCACGCCGATGTCGAGGTATTGTTTGATCAGCTCTGTCTCTCCAATGGGCGGGCGTACCACGGGCTGCGCCTGATAGGGTGCGATCGCCTGTACTTGTTCGAGAATGGTGCGCAAGTCGTTGGGAGCGTGCTCGCCGTCGATCAACAGCCAGTCGAAGTCGGCATTGGCGGCCAGTTCAGCGCAGTAGCCGTTGGCGAGGCCCAGCCACAAGCCAATCTGAACCTCGTTGTTGGCGAGAGCCTGCTTGAAGGCATTGCGTGGCATGTCCATGAATGTTCTCCTGAAATATCTTTATGGTGCCTGTACGCCTGAGGCGCGGAGCGCGTTCGCCCGAGGCGGCGTTTCTCTCGGTGGCTTACAGTGGGAATACCGCATTGATCTGTCCCGTGCCGGAGCTACCGAAGGGTTCGGCCAGGATCTCGGCGGGCTTGTTGTAGCCTGTGCCCAACAGTCCCCTCAGCATGACTGTTGCCATACATACTTGACCTTGTTTGCCAGAACAATCTCACCCATTAATGTCTCCTTTATTGAAGTAGGGTTGTGGAAGGCCGGATGAGACCGAACGATAGTCGCGAGCCGACGGTGGAGTGCTGGGGCACGGTATTGTTAATATGTAAACGAGCAGCGACAGAAAAGGGTAGGCACACAGGAGACGCAGTATGGCGTTGGAGGCCATTCCCAACATTACGATCGGCCAGGAGTACGATCAGCGTTACGCTGACGCGACGGTGCACTACGACGCGCTGGGACGTATGGCTGATTTCTACGGGCGCAATATGCCGGTGCATTATCATGACCGGTTCTTTCAGGTGCACTACGTCAAGAGTGGCATGGTGCGAGTCTATTTGGATGACCGGCAGTTTCATCAACAGGGACCGATGTTTTTCCTGACCCCGCCGACCGTACCTCACTCTTTCACGACGGAGGAGGGCAGCGAGGGACACGTGCTGACCGTACGCCAGCAACTGGTGTGGTCCTTGCTTGAGGAGAGTCCCGATCTGGGCGGTATTCAGCGCATCGCGCCGGTCTGCGTGGCGACCGGTCACGTCAGTGAAGATGCGCGTACCGAGGTTGCGCGCCTCGAACGGCTGTTCGATGAGCTGAGGCTGGAGTTTGACAGCGAACGGCCAGGACGCGAGGCGGCGCTTACAACGCTGACCCGGCTGGTTTTTATCGGACTGTTTCGCCTGTCTACCAATTCGCTCAAGGCCCAGCATGTTCGTCATGAGGAGCTGACGCTGTTTCATCGTTTCAACCAGGAGATCGAAGCGCACTATCGGAGCCACTGGACGCTGGCGGAATACGCTGCAGCGCTCAACGTCACCGAGGCGCGCCTCAACAGCGTCTGCCGCCGTATTGCCGGGGTGCCCAGCAAACGAGTAGTGCATGACCGGCTGATTCAGGAAGCGCGCCGTATGCTGACCTTTACTCGCATGTCGATCAACGAGATCGGCTATCAACTCGGCTTTCAGGACCCGGGATATTTTTATCGCTTCTTTGCTCGTCATGCGAACACCACGCCATCGCGTTATCGTCATCACCAGACCGGCCAGGCATAGGCCGTTTTTGCCCAGTTCGGGTTTTGTCCGAAAAATTGGCGAACGCTGCCGGTTTCTGGACGATGCTTAATCGAATCGCAGGGTTACTTTGCCAAAGGGACCGTAGTCGGCCTCGATCTCGCTGCCGGAAGGGCATTCAATCGGGCCAATAAACGAGCCGGACAGCACTACTTGGCCGGCCTCGATCCGTTGGCCATAGGTCGCCATGCGCCGCGCTAACCACACCAGGCCTGTGACCGGATCATCGAGTACCCCAGCGCCCAGGCCGGTGGCGGTGACAACACCATTTTTCTTGACGATCGAGCCAACCCAGCGCAGATCGAACGCGTCCGGTGCGTGTTTCTCCTTCCCCAGTACGATGCCGGCATTGGCCGCATTGTCGGAAACGGTATCGACGATGATCCGCGGCTGGCCGGTACGGGCGTCCTTGCGCACAATGCGGGTGTCAAGTATCTCGAGTGCGGGCACCACGTAGTCGGTGGCGGCGAGAACGTCGTCACGCGTGACTTCTCCCCCCAGCGGCGCCTTCAAAACGAAAGCGATCTCGGCTTCAATACGCGGCTGAATGAAATGGCCCTTGGGTATGACAGCGTCGGTGTCAAATCGCATGTAGTCATAGAGCACACCGCTGTCAGGGGTGTCGATGCCGAGCGCCTCCTGCATGACCTTAGAGGTCAGACCAATCTTCCAGCCGATGATAGTATGCTGGCGCTTTTTCTTTTCGAGCTGTGCAGCCTGGATTGCATAGGCGTCATCAAGCGTCATATCCGGATGCTTGAGCGACAGCAGGCCAATCTGCTCGCGGTTTTCCTCTGCGGCGAGCAGGGCGTCCGCAGCTTCGGAGATTTGCGTGGCCGTCAGCGGCATCTCTCGTCCTCCACGCCGTTGACCAGTTTGCCGATGCCTTCGGCTTCGACTTCAATTACGTCGCCGGGCTTGAGCCAGATCGGCGGATCGAAGCGGGCGCCTGCGCCGGTCGGAGTACCGCAGACGATGATGTCACCCGGGACGAGCGTGGTGAAGGTCGAGACATAGTTCACGATGTAGCGGAAATCGAACATCATGCGCGACGTGCGGTCGTTCTGACGTACTTCGCCGTTGACGCGGGTGGTCAGCTCGATATCGTCGAGCTGGGAGGCGGTGCGAAACGGCACCAGCCAGGGGCCGATGGCGCCGGTGGCATCGAAGTTCTTGCCCTGGGTGACGTTGAACTTGGCGTGGCGGACCCAGTCGCGGATAGTGCCTTCGTTGCACAGCGTCAGCGCCGCGATGTGTTCATAGGCCTTTTCCTTGGGAATGCGACGTCCACCCTTGCCGATCACGATGGTGACTTCGCCTTCGTAGTCGAGCTGCTCGCTCTCCGGCGGACGCACTAAATTTTCCTGATGCCCCACGAAGCTGCGAGGGAAGCGAATGAACAATGACGGCTTGCTCGGTGCAGCCTGACCGTCTTTGTATTCTTCATTGCGCGACGGGAAGTTGACACCGACGCAGATCAGCTTCTCGGGATTGGCGATGGGAATCAGAAAAGTGACGTCCTCTTCGCGGTAGCTCGGGCGGCGTCCCTCAGCGGCGTGCAGCACCTCGTCGATGGCGCCAGCCTCGATCACTTCCTTGAGCCCCTTGAAGCGAGCACCGAATTCTGGCGTCAGATCGACGATGCCATCGTCGGTGACGGCACCGTAGCGGTCGGCACCGTTGGCATGAAAGGACGCCAGGCGGGCGGGAAGGGCAGTGCTCATGAATATTCTCCTGAAAGGCCCGGCTACTGCCGGGCCGTCGTTACCGAAATAATTCCAGAAAACCTGCTTTTCTCAAGGGGCGACGATGGGAGTGGCCTTCAACTGCGACACTTGGGGTTCGACACCCTCGAACAACGAACCGTGCTCGAACCAGGAGCGCGGCGCTGGTGCTCCCCACAAGGTCTGGCGCTGCGGATCCTTCAGATCCCACTTGATCGGTTCAAGATCTGGATCGACGGTCTGGTAGTCGGAACAATAGATCTCGATGCGGTGGCCGTCCGGGTCGAGGATGTAGAGGAAGAAGGCGTTAGAGATGCCGTGTCGCCCCGGACCGCGTTCGATATTGCTGACATAGCCGGTGGTGGCCATCAGATCGCATAGATCGATGATGTTGAGCGGGGTCGGCACCCAAAAGGCAGTATGGTGTAGGCGCGGCCCTTCGCCGTTGGTGAAGGCGATGTCGTGAACGCCGCCTTTGCGATGCATCCAGGCCGCCCACAGTTTGCCGCTCTCTTCATCTTCGGTGTATTCGGTGACGCGGAAACCGATGCTGTTGTAGAACTCGACCGCTTTGTCGACGCTGGGAGAGAACAGGTTGAAGTGGTCGATACGCAGAGGCTTGACGCCGTGATAGAGCGCGTACTGCTGATGGATGGGCGCCAGACGGTCCATCTTGAAATAGAACTCAATGGGCGTATCGAAGCAGTCAAGCGTGCGCAACGTGCGGCCTTGGTAGGGGCGCTCGACCCACTCGACCGGATGTCCCTGCGTTTCGAACCAGGCATATGCCTTATCCAATTCTTCTTCATCGAAGACCTTAAACGATAGCGCCTGAGCCGCCGCGGTAGCGCTTTTCTCGAGCACGATGCAGTGGTGACCGCGCTCTTCCATCGCGCGCAAGTAGATGCGCTTATCATCCTCGTCCGTGACCTGCAGGCCGAGAGTGTCGACATAGAAATGGCGGCTCTTGGCTAGGTCTGTGACGCCGAAAACGACGTGACTCAGCCGAAGGACGTTGAAAGCGGGATAGAGATTAGGAGCAGAAATGGGCATGGAATGTCTCCGTGAGCCACCGGGCGAGGCGGCGGCTGGCCACCTCGCGAGGTAATGTTATTAACCTAGTTTCGGTACCTGATGGACTTTACGCGGGAAGGAGACGTTGACCGTCTCCATGTAGAAGTCAAATGACCAGTCGCCACCATCGCGGCCAATACCGGAAGCCTTGACGCCGCCGAAGGGCGCTGGCAGGTGGCGGATATTCTCGGAATTGATCCACATCATGCCGGCCTCTAGTTCGTCGGTCAGACGCATGGCGCGGTTAAGATCGTTGGTCCACAGATAAGCGGCCAGCCCGTATTCCGTGTCGTTGGCGATGCGCAAGGCGTCTTCTTCATCCTTGAACGGAATGGCAGTCAGCACCGGACCGAAGATTTCCTCTTGGGCGATCACCATGTCATTGGTGGCGTTAGTAAACAGGGTCGGGCGAACGAAGCAGCCTTCCTCACCGACTTTTTCACCGCCGGCGGCGATGGTCGCTCCCTGCTCACGGGCCTTGTCGAAGTAGGAGAGCACTTTTTTCTCGTGTTCCGGGTGAATTAGCGGACCGACTACGGTCTCTGGGTCAAGCGGATGCCCTATCTTGACATTGCTGGCGATCTCGGCGACACGGCGGGTGAACTCATCATAGATGCTCTCCTGCACCAGCAAGCGAGATGAGGAGGTGCAGCGCTCGCCATTTAGCGAGTAAATCATGAAGCTGGCCGCATTGACGGCGCGATCAATATCGGCGTCGTCGAAGACGATGAACGGATTCTTACCGCCCAGCTCAAAATGGAAACGCTTCAGAGTTGGTGCTGCCTGAGCCATGATCAGCTGGCCCGTGCGGCTCTCACCGACGAAGGCGATCGCCTTGATCCCCGGGTGTTGGGTCAAAGCCTTGCCGGCGTCCTCGCCAAAACCGTTGACCAGGTTCAGCACGCCCTTGGGTAGACCGGCTTCCTCCGCGATCTCGACCAGTAGTTTTGCTGTCATGGGCGAGAATTCAGCCGGCTTGTGTACCACGGTGCAGCCGGAGGCCAGCGCCGGAGCGATCTTCCAAGTCGACAGCATGAACGGCGTGTTCCACGGCGTTATGACCCCAACCGGGCCCAATGGGCGCTTGGAGGTGACGTTCATCTGGGTATCGTTGCGCAGCGCCAGACCGTCCTCGGCTTCCGGCGCCTTGTCAGCAAAGAAGCGGAAATTGGCCGCGCCACGGATCGCTGCCTTGGACATGAAGCGCAGTGCCTGACCGGTATCCATGCACTCGGTAAAGGCGATTTCCTCGGCGCGCGCTTCGATCGCTTCCGCGACCTTGATCAGAATGGCGCGACGTTCCTTGCCAGAGGTCTTGCTCCAGGTCTTGAAGGTCTTCTGGGCTACCATGACAGCGTGATCGATATCGCTGGCTCCGCCCCGTGCGACCTTTGCCAGTGGCTGGAGGTCGACCGGCGACAGGGTCTCGAAGGTTTCGCCCGAAACGGCAGCGACCGATTCACCGTTGATATGGTTCATCACCCCTTGCTCGCGGAAGCGCTGCATGTGTGCCTGCGCGCGGGCAATATTCTCGTTCAAGGTACTCATCAAAAATCTCCTGGTATGTCGACAGGCTCAGGGTTTCGAAAGCTCACCGTTTCGACAGGCGGGCATGTATCGGAGTGTCTTTCCAGCTCAGCTCGGCGTTGATCTCGCGAATCTCCAGCGAGAGCGCGAAGTGAGATGTGGAAAGCGGTGTTGTGAGAGCTGCTTGTACCGCCGAAAAGATGCGATTCCCGGCTGCCTTGAGAGCAGATGTCTCACGTCCTGCCCCGACGGAAAGCGTCATCGCGACGAAGTCGTTATCGGGGTGGTCATCGGCGACGATGCAGTGGTCGGCAGCGAAAGCGCGCACGCGTATGCCAGCGAGGGGAAAGAGGTCATTCTCCTTCATTGCTTCCCAGGCGGCCTGGCAGACGTCGCGCATGTCGACGTGCCTTTCGATGTTCGGCGAATACTCGATATGCAAATGTGGCACATCATTCTCCTTTAGGTGGCACTTATGGCCTGGGCGGCTTGACCGCACAGTGGCTTCCCGCTCGGGAGCCTAAATCCATGAAAAGTACTGTGTCGATATTATTAACATATTAACAATAAAATCTTGTCTGTCTGTCAAGTAAGTTTTTTGCGTTCCGCATTAATCTTGCAAAAGTTACTTGCTAGATATCATATAAGGAGCACTAGGCGGCGATTTCATGCGACTTTAAGGGCATGTTGCGTTTCCTTGATGAATATCAGGTTCATATATTAACTATTTTTTCTCGGTTGGGAGATGGGGTCGACTAAGGTAGGTAGGTTAATTATGAAAAGTACAATGAAGGCTTTGTAAAACACATCCCCAAGAGCGCTGGGTTTTATCAGCATAGAAAATAGAAAAATGTTAACCCGCTCATGACCAGAGAATGCTGCACACGGGCGGCGGCTCAAGTGGGAATCTCAGCGGCATCCTTCAGGCCGACTATTGACGACGCGGCCGAGGTATCCGGACCGTCCGAACAGTAACGAGGTAAAGATCATGCAGTTTCATCATTACGGCTATGTATCCAGGGATCCTCGAATTCAGCCCGCGGCCGGTGTAGGCCTCAACCGCTCCGAGACGCTGCCTGATGAAGTGGATGTGCTCATTGTCGGCTCTGGGCCTGCCGGTATGATCACGGCGGCGCAGCTCTCTCAGTTCCCCGGCGTCAGCACCCGCATTGTCGAGCGGCGTGCTGGTCGGCTCGAGGTCGGTCAGGCCGATGGCATTCAGGCTCGCAGTGTCGAGACCTTTCAGGCGTTCGGGTTCGCTGATCGCATCATCGCTGAAGCGTACCGTATTACCGAGATGGCGTTCTGGAAGCCGGACCCAGAGAATCCAGAACATATCGTACGCACGGCGCGCACGCCTGATGATCCCGCCGGTATCAGTGAGTTTCCTCACTTGATCGTGAACCAGGCCAGAGTGCTCGACTATCTTGCCGAATCCGCTGTGAATGGCCCCGCACGCATTCGCCCTGATTATGGCTTTGAGTTCGAGGATATCGCGATCGGCGACGAAGGCGAGTATCCAGTTACTGTCACCCTTAGGAGCACATCGGGGAGTCAGGAAGGGCAGACGCGAACCATACGCGCCAAGTACGTCGTTGGTAGTGACGGTGCACGCAGCAAGGTGCGCTGCTCGATCGGGTGTACACTCGCTGGCGATCAAGCCAACCACGCCTGGGGCGTCATGGACGTGCTGGCCGTGACCGATTTCCCCGATATTCGTACTAAATGTGCGATTCAGTCACGTTCGGGCGGCAGTATCCTGCTTATTCCCCGCGAGGGAGGATATCTGTTTCGTATGTACGTGGATCTTGGTGAGGTGCCCGCAGATGGCAGCAGCGCCATTCGTGAGACGTCTATAGAGCAGATTATCGCCAAAGCTAATGAAATCATGCATCCCTATACGTTGGATGTGCGTAATGTCGCTTGGCATAGCGTTTACGAAGTCGGCCACCGGCTCAGCGATCGCTTCGATGATGTTGAAGATCCCGCCTCGGGGCGCCTGCCACGAGTGTTCATAACCGGTGACGCCTGCCACACGCACAGTGCCAAGGCGGGGCAAGGCATGAACGTGTCGATGCAAGACGGCTTTAATCTCGGTTGGAAGTTGGGGCATGTGCTATCGGGGCGCAGTCCCGCAAGGCTCCTTTCCACCTACTCGGCCGAACGGCAGGTCGTTGCCAAGAACCTAATCGACTTCGACAAAGAGTGGTCAACCATGATGGCCAAGCGTCCTGAGGAGTTCGAAGACCCCTCTGAACTCGAAGAATTTTATATGCGTACTATCGAGTTTCCGGCCGGGTTCATGACCGAGTATGCACCGTCGCTCATCACCGCCGAGACACGGCATCAGGCGCTCGCTACCGAGTTCCCGATTGGCAAACGCTTCAAGTCAGCCATGGTGTCGCGCGTTTGCGATGGTAATCCGCTACATCTTGGTCATCTGGCAAGCGCCGACGGACGCTGGCGGCTCTATGTCTTTGCCGACTCGGCCAAGGCTAACGAGCCATCGGCCGTGGATGAACTCGCCAATTGGCTTAAGACGGCGCCGGATTCGCCGTTGCAAGCCAGCCCTAAAGATATTGATCCCAACGCTTGGTTCGATGTGAAGGTGATCTACCAGCAGACCCATGATGAGGTCGATATAGCAAGCGTGCCCGGGGTGTTCATGCCGCAGGTTGGCCCGTTCGAGCTTACCGATTATGGCAATGCGTTCGGCATCTTGCCTGATGAGGATATTTTCGAAACGCGGGGCATTAATCGCGACGGGGCCGTCGTAGTGGTTCGTCCCGATCAGTATGTCGCGAACATTCTGCCGCTATCGGCAACCGAAAAGCTGGCGGATTTCTTTGGGCCCATCATGAATAGGTAGCGCATTCTGCAACGAGAAGAGGCGGGGCCAGTCAAAAAGCTGGTCACCGCTCTTTCCGCGATATGAGTACGAAAAGTACAAACTGTCTGATAATTACAGTATGCCTACTGTTATTTCTATAAATAATGTATCGCTATTTCATGAGTCTGTTTTCTCTGTCCAATGTCTAATCATTAATTTATTAATAAAAATATAGAATGCCGGTACTGTAATAACAACAATGCGGAGAAAAGCTCATGAATGGATCTGGTTTTGCACTGCGCCGCTCGTCTCTAATCTTCTGGTTCTTTTGTAGTCATTCGCATCGTGGCAATGAAGACCATGCGCGACGTCGAGCGCGCACCTCGCCACTCCATGGCCGAGCGTCTGGCGAGTCTCCGTGATGTTGCACCGATTATGGTGATCTTTGCCGTTGTAATCGTTGGCCTCTATGGCGGTTGGGCTAATCTGACCGAGGCCGCTTCGATCGGTGCTGCCGCTTGTGGGCTCTATGCTGTGCTGCGTGGCGGCCTGGGCTGGCAAGGGCTTTATAAAAGCCTGGTGGGCACGGCGGAGGCAACTGCCATGATTTATCTGGTCGTGGTCGGTGCGGACCTGCTCAATAGTGGCCTGGCACTGGGACAGCTGCCGATAGCGCTGGCGGAATGGGTTCTGAACAGTGGCCTTGCGCCGCTAATGGTACTGCTGATTATTCTGCTCATCTATCTGTTGCTGGGATGCGTGATGGATTCGCTGTCGATGATTCTACTTACTATTCCGATCTTCTATCCGATCATTTTGCAACTTGATCTATTCGGACTTGATGCCACAGACAAGTCGATCTGGTTCGGCATTGTGGCGCTAATGGCCGTGGAAATCGGCCTGATTACTCCGCCCATGGGCATGAATCTTTTTATCGTACAAAGGTTCAGTAGAGGCACAACGCTTGCCACAGTTAGCTGGGGCATCCTGCCATTTATTGGGGCAGACATAGTACGTATCGGTATTGTTGTTTTTGTACCGTACCTTTCGTTAATTTGGTTATGAACGTAAGACATCTTCTTTGTATGCACAAAGAAGCTAAGGAATATTTACACGACATGTAGGCATAGATTTTAAACAAAACAAACCAGGTGGTGCTTACATATGCGTCCTTATCAATAGGCCTTCTCAGTTCTAGCCATGACATTAATCATGCTAAAGAATATTAAGAAGCTTTGTAAGTAGTTGGCAGGATTGAGCAAAATTAAGGCACCAGGATTCAATAAATTCACCATCTATATCTGTTTATATATATGTTATTTGTAAGAGGTGTAACCTCAGTAGAGATGACTTCATTTATCCAACTATTTCCGACATTACGATAGAGAAGGTGTTTGATATGCATCCGATAGATTTCAGCAATCTAATTGTTCAGCTCAAGTCTTCTGCTCTAGATCTATCCGGTGAGGTGTCGACGGTACGAAAGGGTTTCTCCGAAATGATGAGCGGGCTACCGTTGCTTGATGATCTGGTTTATCGGGAACGTGATATCGGCGGCGTGAGAGGCATTTGGGGGGAAGGCCCTTGGAGCGAATCGGATCATGTCCTGCTTTATATCCATGGCGGTGCCTACGGATTCGGTAGCGCTCGAGACTACTTGTCGCTTGCCTCTAATCTTGCGCAAGACTGCGGCGCGCGATTTTTTACAGTCGATTATCGCTTGGCGCCAGAGCATTCATATCCGGCAGCTTTGGAAGATATTCTTTCAGCTTATAGAGGGCTTTTGGAGCAGGGCTATACACCCAGGCAAATAGTTGTGGCCGGTGACTCGGCTGGGGGCGGGGCAAGTGTAGCTATGCTCACAGCGGCAAGAAACGCCGGCCTGCCAATGCCGGCTGCAATAGCCGTCTTTTCTCCATGGTGTGATCTCTCATTATCAGGTTGCAGCATGCAACACCTTGCAGAAGTCGATTATCTGCTGACACGTGAAGGATTGGCCAAAATGGCGAAGTGTTACATCGGCGAACGAAATCCCCAAGATCCCTTGATATCTCCAATATATGCAAACCTCACGGGTTTACCGCCAATGCTTATTCAGGTTGGCTCCCACGAGATTCTCTTGAGTGATGCTACCAGACTCGCAGAAAAAGCAGGTATGGATGATGTTGATGTCCAACTGCACATCTGGCCGGAAATGTTTCATGTTTGGCAGATGTTTGCCTCAGCTCTTGGTGCTTCACGTAAGTCCTTGAACCTAGCTGGTACCTTTCTACGCGAACACTCTTCCACTTCTGCTTGATCTTTCCTGACCTAATAAGGTGAACGAGCATGTCGAAAGCGCATAAATCTTTTGAACACGAAGGCGATATTGATATCGCTATTATCGGGGCTGGCATAGCGGGTATGTACATGCTTTACCGCGCCCGGGAATTGGGCTTGAAGGCGCAAGTATATGAACAGGGAGACGAGGTAGGTGGTACCTGGTATCGGAATCGATATCCTGGCTTGCGCTGCGATGTTGAGAGTATGGATTATTCTTATTCTTTTTCTGAAGAGCTTCAGCAAGAATGGAAATGGAGTGAGCGTTTCTCTACTCAAGGTGAAATTTTACGATATCTTAAATATGTAGCAGAAAAGTTTGATCTTCGACGTGACATTAACTTCAATACCCGCATAGTTTCGGCACACTACAACGATGAAAATGGATTATGGAGAATTAAGAAAGAGAATGGTGAAACTGTCACTTCACTTTATTACGTCATGGCGACCGGTTGCCTCTCAGTACCGAAGGAGCCTAACATTAATGGAATTGACGACTTCAAGGGAAACATCTACTACACAACAGACTGGCCGAAAGAACCGGTAGATTTCTCTGGGAAGCGTGTTGCCGTTATCGGTAACGGTTCGTCCGGAATACAAGTTATTCCTATTTTGGCAGAACAGGCGCAGCATTTAATGGTATTTCAGCGAACCCCTAGCTTCAGTCTACCGGCATACAACGGACCAATTGATCCAGATTATGCTCAGGTGCTCAAGGATAACTACACCGAGCACAGACGATTTGCTCGGGAAGATAGTATTGGTGGAATTCCCTTTGTAAGCTATGACAAGTCAGCTTTCGATGTCAGTCCGGCTGAGCGTTGGCGTGTTTATAATGAATTATATCAACGTGGTGCTCCTTTTGCTTTTCAGTCAGCTTTCAATGACCTGCTTACAAGCGAAGATGCAAACCATACCGCAGCAGATTTCATTGCTGATAAAATTCGGCGCAAAGTAAATGATCCAGACGTTGCGGAAATGTTAATTCCACATGGTCAGTATGTGGCCACACGTCGTCTGTGTATGGATACGGGATATTACGAAACCTTTAACCGCGACAATGTCACTCTTACCAGTTTAAAGCATACTCCAATTGAACGTATCGTTCCGGAAGGTATTCAAACTTTGGATCAACTGCATGAGTTTGACTGTATTGTATTTGCTACAGGTTATGACGCAGTAACGGGGGCGTTGTTACGGGTCGACATACGAGGAAAAGAAGGACTTTCATTGGCTGAAAAATGGGAAGATGGCCCACGCTCCAACATGGGAATAATGGTAGCTGATTTCCCGAACATGTTTACTATTACTGGGCCAGGAAGCCCTTCCGTGTTAAGTAATATGTTCGTATCCATCGAGAACCATGTGGATTGGATTGCCAACTGTATAAAATATCTTGGAGAACATGGAAATACACATATCGCAAGCAGCAAAGAAGGCGAGGCCGATTGGGTCGCACATGCTAACGAGGTGGTGAGTAATACGCTTTTTCCTAAAACCAACTCTTGGTATATGGGGGCCAATGTGCCGGGTAAGCCGCGTGTATTCCTCGCATACATAGGCGGCGTAAATAATTATCGCAAGATCTGTGACCAAGTTGCTAACTCAGGTTATCCAGGTTTTGTAATCCATTAGATCTTTCTCACGGCGAGGTGGAAGGATGTTATTCGATGGAAAGGTAGCACTGGTAAGCGGCGCAGGATCGGGAATTGGACGTTCTATTGCTCTTTCCTACGCCCGAGAGGGGGCCAAAGTAGTCATTGCGGATCTGAATGAAAACAGTGGAGAGGAAACTCGTGACCTAATTCTCTCAGACGGAGGGGATGCAATATTTGTTCGAGTGGATGTGACCGATGATAATAGTCATCTGGCGCTGGTATCTTCAACTCTCAAGCATTATGGAGGTTTGCATGTGGCTTGCAACAACGCAGGCATCGGTGGGAAGCCTGTTGATGTTGAAGAATGTTCGCCTGAGGTATGGCAGAGAATTATTGACGTCAATCTTGTCGGGGTCTTTCTAGGCATGCGGCGACAGCTTCCCGCGCTTGTTGCAGGAGGCGGGGGAGCTATCGTTAATGTTGCATCTGTGATGGGAATGGCTGGGTTTGCTGGGCACTCTGCTTATACTGCGGCCAAGCATGGGGTGGTTGGATTGACCAGAAGTGCTGGTCTGGAATATGCAACGCGGAACATTCGTGTAAATGCGGTAGGTCCTGCATTCATAGATACGCCGCTATTGAAAGATCTGCCAGAGTCTGATCGTTCGGCACTTGCTGCGTTGCATCCGATAAATCGACTAGGCCAACCCGACGAGGTTGCAGAGCTGGTACTCTGGCTCAGTAGTGACAAAGCGTCTTTCGTCACTGGGTCTTACTATCCGGTCGATGGTGGATACCTAGCACGCTAAAGACCAGGTGCGGCTATTTTCCTTACAGACTTCTTTCCCAACGCTTTTATACTTTTACGTATTTGATGTTTCAGGCAAAGCCTCTGATGCAATGCCTGAAACATCGGTGCGCTTAGTAATCATGCGTTGCTTTCTTGTTCACCGAGACTAAGTTCTGCTTAATCTATTACTGGTATGCAGTTAGCCCCAAATCCCTAAGCATTTGACCTACCTACCACGTATGGCTAAAACGAACACGCATCTCATCATTTCTAAAAGTATTTTTACTATTAGTAGGAGATGAATAAGAAATCATCAACTTATTATTCCTATCAAGGTCGAATCCAAACGCAATACTTCCCCGCGTTTCCTGTAGCCTTGTGTCTGGGACCTTTGTACCGTTAAGCTTTATTTCTCCTCCGTTTTTATACATTAAAGAAAGTGCGCCATAAATTGAGCTTGTAAAATCATACGATGCCGTGAACTGGGCGCTGAGTATAGGCGACTGTTCTAGCGTTTCACCTAGATAATCATTGTTGTTACCATATACCTCAGCTTCCAGATTGCTTTCCAGATACCAGTTCTCTCCAACACCAATTGTATTGTTGTATGTCAGCAAGACCTCCCATCTATTTGCCCCGGGAGAGGTACCAGGACTGTTGGAGTCATACTCACCAAGCGGCAAAGACACTAACGCCATAATCCCGCTATAATATTTTTCATGTGGATTATTAAATAAGAAAAACGCTCCGCCGAAAAGAGGGTCTCCTATTCCTGATGCATGATTCTCATCAACGGAACCCGGCATTCTTAAATTGATATCGGCATACGGTAGAATAAATTGAGGTGTACAAAGGTTTCCACAAACATCTGAATACCAAACTTGTCGGTAGAGTAACGAATTAACTTCAAGGTTTTCTTTCCCTCTAGGTGGAGCTCCAGCAAAGTCATGTGCACTCTGGTGACCATAATAAAGTACCGAAACAGCGGTGCCCGGTGGAGCTGCGATAAAATCTCTTGCATCTATCGTACCTGCTGCGTACGAGTATTCTGAAAGATATACCAATGCTGTGAATGGAATGCTCACAAGATATGTTCTATTTATTTTCATAAATTCTCCTTAATTTTTTAGATTTCTTTTCGCATATTATCCAAGTGGCTTACAAATAGTTTCAAGATATTTTTATTAATTAATTATATTTGCGAATAGATATTTAAATTATTAGCCGGTCTGTATATATTAATGCAAAAAGTTGATTACAAATTATATTGCCCGATATATTATTTATTGACGATGCCGGACATATAATTGAGCGAGAGTGACGTGGAGGTTTTCCGTATAAAATACAATCACTTATATCTTCACGACTTTGGTATAGTATTAACTGTTGATGAGCCTTTGGGCCGCGAAGTACACAAGTAGGTAGGGGGGCATAAAAAGAATATGGTACGCATTACTATTAGCGTATCCCCATGTTGAATTGTTTCTGGCGCCGCTTGAAATACATAGTCAAAACCTGGAATCATACCGTTTTTGACTTCTCGAATATTTGAGCTTTCTTTACTTGCACGCCTCGCTCTAAGACCCAGAGTGGCATCTAACGCTTCGATATCCTGATTGGAATGCTTCTCCATCGAGGCGGAGGAGCAAAACCAGTCGACTGGTTTTGCACAATGTTCTGTCATGGCGAGAGTAAGGCTAGGCTGGGGGAACTGACACGGACAGGTATTGAATCGGGTATATGTTGTCTTGCAAGAACCGTAGAACAGGCATTGACATCCTTACAATTTCTACAGGCATGCCGAGAGCAGCTTATATAGATGTACTCAATTTCAAGATAGCTATTTTTCTCTCTATCCAGACCGGAATTTACGCATTAAAAGCTTGCGTACTTACTCCAGCACCAGCTTTAAATATTATCTGCATAGTTAACACACGTAACAGGTAAATGATGCTAATTACTCAAAAATACTTGGTATCTGAAATCATAATGGACTTTCGTCGATACGGTCTGATCTTTCTATTCTGTTATGATTTTAATTGCTTTTTAAGCAGTATGTTTTGCTTTTGATAGAAATAAGCATTTAATCTTATCAAGTTACAAAAAATAAAAGGTACTTCCAACACCATTCCTCTGATTAGTAACTTAAACTCCTTAACATTGATAAAGCATATTATTCTGAGTATGGCCCTATGATTTCTAGATTCTGACGACGCACGCCGGCGGAACAAGGAATATCATGCTAACCCTTATACTTTTTTTTCACCAGTTCGAACACTGGTAAAAAATGCTACCGATAAAATCCTACGAGTATAATATTCCCCGACAATAGCGCTACCAGACGGGATATGGCTGTACCAACTACGATGGTAGTTCAAATTTAATATGCGCGGCAGTCAGCGTCATGTCACTGGCAGAAAGGTTCAAGCGGTGACAACTCGATGGCACTAGCCTGACGACAATTGGTGGTACTGAAAGGCCAGTCATGCTTCTTGCCTCGCGGCACCGCTTTCCCACTTTGAACCAGAGGATTTTGTGATGAGTGACAATCAGGCGGCTGCATCCGAGGCGGTCCAGGCATTTTTCAAACGCGCTACCGGCTCGTTTATTAATGGTGACTTCCGAGCAGAGGGTAATTCGCGTGACATTATAGACCCCTCAAGCGGTGAGCCGCTGGCAACGATAGCAGAGGGCAATAAAGAGTTAACGGATGAAGCCGTTGCATTGACCAAGGCAAGCTTCGACGACCGTCGTTGGCGTGACCTGTCGCCAGCGGCGCGGGAGCGCACGCTGTTGCGCTTTGCCGATCTGGTCGAGCAGCACGGCGAAGAGCTAGCACAGATTGAAACCCTTAATCAGGGTAAATCCATCCATATTGCTCGTGCAGTCGATGTTGGTTTTTCGGTTGATTTCATTCGTTATATGGCAGGGTGGACGACCAAGCTTGAAGGTAGTACTCGAGAAGTGTCGATCGGTATGCCTGAGGGCACTCGTTTCAATGCTTATACGCTGCGTCAGCCGTTGGGTGTAGTGGCGGCTATTGTGCCGTGGAATTTTCCCATGATGATTGCATTATGGAAAGTTGTACCGGCACTGGCTGCTGGCTGTTCTGTGGTACTCAAACCCGCTTCGGAAACACCGTTGAGTGTGCTGAGACTGGCAGAGATTGCAGTCGAAGCGGGATTGCCCAAGGGGGTATTCAACGTAGTGCTGGGCTCGGGTTCGGTAGTGGGTACACGGCTGGCCGAGCACCCTGACGTGCAGAAGGTTACCTTCACCGGCAGCACAGCGATCGGCAAGCAGATTGGTCATGCTGCTGTCGAACACATGGCGCATTTCTCACTGGAACTGGGTGGCAAGAACCCGATGCTGGTGTTGGAAGATGCTGATCTGGAAAAGGCTGTCAACGGTGCCCTGATGGGGGGCTTGCTCAACCAGGGCCAGGTGTGCGCGGCGGCATCACGCTTTTATGTACACCGCAGCCTGCATGATGAATTCTGCCAACGCCTTGCTGGAGCAGTCGACGGCATGCAGGCAGGCCCCGGTATGGATCCACAAGCACAGGTTACACCGCTGGTATCGCAGCGCCAGCAGCAGAGCGTGCTGGCCTATGTCGAGCGAGCACGTGATCAGGGAGCTGAAGTACATGTCGGTGCCGAGGTGCCATCACAAGGCTACTACGTATCACCTGTAGTGATCAGCAATGCTGCACACACCATGGAGATCGCTCGGGAGGAGGTGTTCGGGCCCGTATTGACCGTCATCCCCTTTGACGATGTAGAAGAAGCGCTTGCCATGGTTAACGACAGTGAGCTGGGACTGGCGGCCAGTCTATGGACGGATAGTCTTGCTCAAGCGATGCATTTGACGCCGCGGATTGAGGCAGGCACCGTCTGGGTTAATACTCACGTTACTCTGGACGCGAGTCTTCCCTTTGGTGGCTTTAAAATGTCCGGCCTGGGCAAGGAGTTCGGTCCCGAAGCGGTGAACGCTTATACCGAGCTCAAGTCGGTCTGCATCGCTTACTGATCTGCATTAGCTTACCCGCCCCTTAGGGGAGCGGGTAAATCAATGCATGATGACCTGACTGGATCAGGCGACGCAGGCAAGCCGTGAGCGACGATATTCTCGTGGTGAGCTGTCGAATTCGCGTTTGAATGAGCGGCTGAAGTGAGCCGAATCACTGAATCCCCACTTGTAGGCGATCTGGGTAATTGACCAGTTGGTCTGCGCCGGGCTGGCGAGTTCTTCAGCACAGCGCTCAAGCCGCCGACGCTGTACATAGCGGCAGATGGTCTCGTTGTGCTTTTCGAAAAGCCGGTAAAGTTGGCGAATGGAAAGATTAAACTGCGCTGCCAGCAGACCCGGGCCCAGTTCATCTTCCTGCAGATGCTGATCAATGAATTGCTGTATGCACAGATAGAGCATGTCTCCACCCTGCTCCAACAAGGGCGCTGACGATAGTTGGTGCTGATGAATGGAGGGCAGCAGAGCAATCAGCGAGTCAGAGATACCGCTGTTTATTTCGCTATGGGGCAACTGACCCGCCACCATGCGGCTTACCACAAGTTGGAGGATCTGGCCGCTGGCACAGTCAGCATTGACTTTCATGAAAGGCACCGACCGGTGACCAAAGCGGCGAATTACCTCTTCACGAGGGAGATGAAAGGAATCGTGCTCAATCAAGCCATGAGGAAAAATTTCGCTTTCCTCGGCGGAATCCAGCAGCGCCATCTCGCCTGGCCGCATATCAAGCTTTGTGCCGTTCTGTACGAGGGTAGCTCTTCCCTGTTTTTGAACGATCAAAAAGCAATGACTGCTATCATCGCTATGTCGATGGGACCAACGACGCACAATGCGCTCGACGTTGGTTTTGATCCCTGCAATTTCTATTCCGCCCTCGAAGCGCTTCGAAACACTTCCGTTAAAACTTTGACGATGCAGAGGCGTGGAGTCGAAGCTGCCACAAACCTTGCGTAGGGCGCCAAGCCAATCATCAAATGAAAGGATCGGGGTATCCGCGGATAGCATGAGACCTCCTTGACGGTTCCATTCTTATTAATATATTAATGTTTGTATGGACACTGTAGAGAAGATGCTGCAGCGATACTAACATTCATTAGTCAAAGAAAAATTAGTCTTCCTTTTCCAGCCTCTTTCTGGTGAGTGGCAAAGCCACCGAACTCCAGTAAGCACCAGCGCTTAAAAATCATCACAAGGCGTGCAGCGCTGATACTGTCACGGCTCCCTTATGAAAACGGAAGTACCTTTTAATCTGATCCCATCGTTGACACAGACCATCGAAGCGCTGCGCTCAACATGCTTTACACGCCGATTGGTTACCCTGATGCGTGCTCTCCTTGAGTCTGATTGTGTGGTCATCATCGGTCATCGTCCGGGGCGGCATCCGATCTACCTGTTTGACTCTATTGTTCGCCAACGCGAGCTGCTGTTTCAGTACTATTTAATGCAGGCCTGGCAGCGGGATCCCTTTCTGTTGTCCCTCGACAGCGAAGGGCAGGAAGGGGTCTTTCGTTTCGCGGATGTACAGGCTTCGGCATCGCGGGAATACGTAGATAGCTTTTATCATCACACTGGCTGGCGGGGTGAGTTATGTCTTTCCATTCGCTTGGATGACAAACGCTGGGTGGTCCTCTATTTGGGCGTCATCGACGACGAGCGCCACTTCACCCGCGAGGATTTTCGATGTCTGATCAAATATTTTGATCTTTTGAGGGTACTCTGCCTTCAGCACTGGGAGCGCGCCCCGTTCCATCTGGCGTCCATGCCGCAAAGCCATGACGGCGTGCCCGGGAATATGAGCAGGCAACTAAACTGGGTTTTCACTACTTTCAGAGCTGAGCTGCTGACGCCACGCGAGCAGCAGGTCGTCGCGTTAATGGTCCAGGGCCTGGCACCTGATGAGGTTGCAGAGTGCCTTGGCATTACCGTTGGCATTGCCCGAAACCATCGCAAACACATTTATGCGCGTTTTGGCATTGGCTCAACCGGTGAGCTATTCCGGCTCTTTCTCAATCATGTGATTACTCTCGCCCCCCGAGAGGAAAAAACCTGACATTGTCCTTTTTGGGATATCGCCTCCATTCCGGCCGACAGTTAGCCTCTGATACCACTATTTTCATTGCTGGAGAGAGAAAATGACGCTGGATGCTGGAATCCTGTTAAGTGATCTTGAGCGAAGGGTGCAAGCGAGGCTTGATTCGACGCCGAGGTCGACCGCGTACCGACTGCATTGGAAATCTAACAATTTCGGCCGGTATCCAAATGACGATGTACTGGAGCAGTGCCACGTCCGCCGACGATAACTGTGGCGCACATTCGACGGGAACATCATATAAGCGGTCATTTGTACAGTGTTCGGCACGTAACGTAGTCGGGTCTTTGATGTGCATGTGCTCTATACACTGGACTGCACTGTGCTCTCTTGCGAAGGCGAGATCGATAGCATCAGTACTTTCAGCTGGAGTATCGCCCAGAAAATCGCAGTCCGGGATAGTCACGCCGCTATCTGAAATGCCAGGCATCGATCGACCAGCTCTACCTACGGTAGGCAACAGCATCTTTTGGCTAGCGAGCAACTGTAGAAGCATCGCGTCGACGTCCTGACGGCGCGGCATGTTCACGGCCTGCTCCGGTTGTGCCCAAGTGTTTGCAGGACCGGGTGGCGACAAGGTGGGCTCAGCCTGTACCTTCAACAGGCTTGGAAAATCCGGTGTAGCGCCCATCGGCAGCGGGCTATTGCTGGCCCGTACGGCATTCGGCAAAACATGAGGTACTGACGGCAAGGTACGAACGCTGGTCATAAAAAATCCTTTGATTAGAGACTGGCGCACCGTTAAATCTCAGGCTTCCTTTGGTAGCCAGCGCGGTCACGTCTCAATGGTCATCAACCACAAGGCTACCTACTAATAGGTAGGCAGTCAACTACTACCTTGCATGAATTTAGTGTCGATTTTCACTGCTTAGTGCATCTGGTCGCTAAATGCGATGAATCAACACGAAAATACCTACTATTGATACCCAGCTCATGTGCCTTTGTCTGCGGGCGGCTGAAGCGCGCTCTTGAGCGGCTCACCCACGTGCATCCCAACGCCTTGGCGACCCCGGCAGATATGGCCGCAGCATAGGTGACTTATGGCAGGACGTTATGAGCTTTCCCAGCATAGCTGGTCGCTGATCAAGGACATCGTCTCACCCACTCAGGCGATGGGCCAGCCAAGGTGTGATGACCGCCTGGTACTGAATGGCATCTTTTGGGTGCTATGCTCGAGAGCCAAATGGTGCGGCTTGCCGGAATGCTACGGTCCCTGTTCCACGGTATATGCGCGATTCCTTCAGTGGCGTGATGATGGCACTTTCGACGGTCTCCAGCTCAAGCTGCGCGATGACGGCGTGATGGACCTAGGCACGTGGATGATCGACCCCATGGCCGTTCGCGTTATCCGTTCCTCCTCGGAAGGCGGCAAAAAAGGAGTCAGGCGAACTGGTAGGCCAATCGTTGGGCCGCAGCCGAGTCGGCTTGACCACTAAGATCCATCTGATCTGACCGACAAGGAGCCCGGCGCAATCAAACGTAGCTATCGCAAGCATGTACACATCGTCGAAGCGCTGCAGAGGGGCGACCCGGATGCTGCTGAGCGTGCCATGCTGCTCATCTCGGTGCGTCTATCGCACAACTAAGAAGAAAATGTTCTTTGCGCCCGAGTTCAAGCGGTTATGATTTGGAAGAAAAGTGAGACCGAGTTATTAACTGGTGGTCAGGGGGAAGGCACTGAGACCTGTTAACATTATGGAGTCTCTATTTTTCTAGAACGATCACAATGAGTCGAACAACTACGGCTGTGAAAGAAAAGTAGGCTACGTCGCGTCCCTTGTTTTTAACTTTAATATCTTTCATGTAAGGGAGCGACGTTCCGGAGGCCCTATGCGGCTTTTGGGACAAGCCGGTTCAGTCGTCCAGCCTATGGACCATTCTTGACAAGTATTCTACTAGAAGGTAGATATGGTAAGTATGAGTAACCTTACAAGTACCTCCGACAAGATCCTTCAATGCGCGCGCTCCCTGGTCATCGCTGGGGGCTACAACGGCTTCAGCTATGCTGATATCGCCGAGGTCGTCGGCATTCGCAAGGCAAGCATCCACCATCATTTCCCAAGCAAGGTCGATCTGGTTCGGACACTTTTGGAGCAATATCGCGAAGAAGCGAAGACGGGGATCGCTGCATTGGAACGCTATCATGCTGACCCTGTGGATCAGCTTCGTGCCTATACAAGTTACTGGGCGGAATGTATTGGTGATCCCACAAGCGCCTTTTGTGTATGCGCATTGCTCGCAAGCCAGATACCCGTGCTGCCGCCAGAGATCGTGCTCGAGGTCCGGGCGCATTTCCGCATGCTATCGGCATGGCTGACCTCTGTCCTGGACAAGGGCGCAACGCAAGGAGGGTTCGTCCTTGCCGGCACCGCTCGATCCGAGGCGGAGGGATTCGTGGCTGGCGTACACGGTGCGATGTTGTCGGCTAGGGCCTACGGCGACGATAAGGTGTTCAAGGTCGTCACTGATTCCCTGATTGAAAAGCTCGTGTCTAATCGCTCGTAAAACCGAGCTGGCAGGGGAGGAGTCTTTCATAACACTAGAACCTACCATCTAGTAGGTAGACAATAGGTTTGATCCCTGTTAGCCTTGGATCGGAAGGCGGCTAAACCCGTCCACATCAACCTATCTACTAGTAGATAACCTGGAGTCAAAATGTTACGTCAACTTGTGGTGGGATTTGTCACTGCCGCGGCTATTGGCTCTACGACGTTGGCTCAGAGCGCAATGGCTGAGCCCATGAACGTACGCGGTACTATCGCCAGTTTCAGCGATCGGTCATTGAAGGTAAAAACGCGCGAAGGCGAGACCGCCGATATTGCGCTAGCAGAGGGGGCAATGTTTTCGGGGGTTAGCCGTGCAGCGATTACCGATATCAAGCCTGGCAATTACGTCGGTATCGCTTCGCTTCCCATGAAGGACGGCGGTAGTGGTGCTCTCGAGGTACTGATATTTCCGCCAGCCTTGAAGGGGGCCGGTGAAGGTAGCTTCGGCTGGGATCTGAAGCCCCAAAGCACCATGACTAACGCCACGGTCGCAGACGCTGTCAAAGGTGTGGATGGCCGAACCGTTACCGTCACTTATCACGGAAAAGAGAAGAAAATCACCATCCCCGAAGGAACGCCTGTCGTTACCCTTGCACCGGCCACCAAGGCTGATCTGAAATCGGGAGCAGTCGTCTTCGTCCCCGTCGAGAAAAGCACGGATAACAGCTTGACCGCGAAGCAGGTCGTCGTTGGCACCAATGGTGTCGTCCCGCCGATGTGACTGGAGGTCGCCACCGGCCTGGATTCAGGATTCTGCCAGGCCGGTGGCGCGTTCGATCTCGCAAACGTTGCGCTGTTTCGACCCATGCAGCTAAACCATCAGGACCGACCCATGAATCAGGAGACGCGACCGCTCCGATCGACACCTCTCCAATCGACACCGCGTCGGAGAACCATCTTCATCCGACGCCATACCGTGGTTACCCGCTTGTCGCACTGGCTGAATGTGGTGTGCCTGAGCTTTCTGATATTGAGTGGTCTTCAGATATTCAACGCTTACCCTCGACTCCACTGGGGCCAATACGGCATGGATTCCGATCCTGCCTTTCTCACGATAGGGGCGAGTGAAAATCATGGAATGCCGCAGGGTTTCGTGAAAACCGGCTCTGGCACTATTCCTACAACCGGTGTGCTGGGCCTGTCGAAGGTGGAAGGCGAGTGGGCGTCGCGTGCGTTTCCGACGTGGCTCACGTTTCCGTCCTATCAGGACCTTGCCGCTGGCCGGAACTGGCATTTCTTTTTCGCCTGGGTGTTCGTCATCAACGGTCTCATCTACCTGGGGCACGGCGTCTTGAGCGGGCATTTTCGGCGTGATTTGGCAGTGAGGCGGCACGAACTCGCACCGCGTCATATCTGGCGGGAGATCCTGGATCATGCCCGCTTGCGCTTTCCCGCCGGCGAAGCTGCCCGGCACTATAACGTGCTCCAGAAATTAACCTACATCGGTGTCATTGCAGGGCTACTACCGTTGATGATATTGACGGGGTTAACCCTGTCGCCGGGCATGGATGCGGCGTTTCCGAGTCTTCTCGATATCTTTGGCGGACGCCAGTCCGCCCGATCGCTTCACTTCATCACCGCTTCGCTGCTGGTCGTGTTCGTGATCGTTCACGTCGCCATGGTCATCCTCTCGGGGCCCTGGAACAACCTGCGTTCGATGGTCACGGGGCGCTATGCGATCCGCAGGAAGGAGCCTGACGCATGACAGATCTTACGCGCCGTCGCTTTCTGATCGGCAGCGCTCTGGGCGTGAGCGCGCTCGCGCTGTCCGGCTGCGACAGGCTGGAACAGAATCCTGAAGTGGGAGGCGTGATTCGCTCCGCCGAGAAGCTGACCATGAGAGCCCAGAGACTGCTTCTGGGCCGTGACGCGCTCGCCCGCGAATTTGCCGAAACGGACATCTCGCCAGCGTTCCGCGTGAACGGAACCAGCGCCCCGGACGGCGAGGCGTATGCGCAGCTAGTCGAGGGCAACTTCGCCAACTGGCGGTTGAAGATCGACGGGCTCGTCGACCGCCCGCTGGAGCTCTCGCTGGCAGACCTCAAGAAGCTTCCTGCACGCACCCAGATTACTTGTCATGACTGCGTCGAAGGGTGGAGTGCCATCGCCAAATGGACCGGTGTTCCGCTCGGAAGTCTCCTGGCTGCGACCGGACTCAAGCCCTCGGCGCGATTCGCGGTCTTCCATTGCGCTGACGAGCTCGAAAAGACGCTCGACGGCAGTGGTCGATACTATGAAAGTATCGACCTCATCGACGCTTTCCACCCGCAGACGATCCTCGCGTACCGGATGAATGACCGGGATCTATCGGTGGGTCACGGCGCACCGCTGCGTCTCAGAGTCGAACGACAGCTGGGTTACAAGCAGGCCAAGTACATCATGCACATCGAGATCGTCGACAGTTTCGCGGCGTTATGGGGCGGCAAGGGTGGCTTCTGGGAAGACCGGGGATACGAGTGGTACGCCGGGATCTAAGCGGTGTAGTCGACCTCGATACTCGACCCCAAGTGGGCATGACAATATGCGCCTTATTCCGTTTGTTCCTCAAGGCTACTTACTAGCCGGATGCCGATGATGAATGGTTACACAGGCTTCACCTTCGCCAGTCAGGAGGAATGGCTCAAGTGTTATTACTTCTTCCGCGCGGGCTTTGCAGCCGCATGGGCAGAAGCTGCCTTCACGCTGGGCTGCCCATCTTCGCTATTCGCGATGACCTTGCTCATCGTGTATCCCGCTTGGGATGCCGTAGCCAATGTTATCGATGCGGAACGCAGCGGCGGCTTGGGCAATAATCGGATGCAGGCCATCAATGTCTTCATCAGTGGTCTCGCGACACTCGCCGTGGTCGTGGCGCTGCAGATGAGCAACAACTCGGTGCTCGCGGTATTCGGCGCCTGGGCGATACTCTCGGGCCTGCTGCAGCTGGGTAGCGCCGTCGGACGCTGGAAGCGTTTTGAGGCACCGTGGGCAATGGTCATGATATTGAGCGGCGTCCAGTCTGCGTGGGTCGGCGCCTTCTTCATCTGGTTGGCCCGATCACCGGAGCCACCTTTGATTACCAATGTGGCCGGCTATGCGGCGCTGGGCGCGATCTATTTCCTGATATCGGCAATATGGATGTCCGTGAACGATCTGCGACACCCGGCTTCTTGAACGACCTCAATGCGACGAGACGAAATCCGATCTGGCGAACGCAGGCGGTATCGCGAAACTCTCCCGCATCCGCTTCGCCTCGGCGGCCGGCGTCAATCCGAAAAGACGTTTGAATTCCCGATTGAACTGCGAAGGGCTCATGTAACCCACGGCATGGCAGGCAGCCTCCGCCGTCATGTCCTGACGCACCATCAACAGACGTGCCTGATGCAGACGGGTGGATTTCACGTACTGCATGGGCGAGGTGTGCGTAACGGTTTTGAAGTGGTTGTGGAACGTGGGAACGCTCATGCCGGCTTCACTGGCCAGCTGTGACAGATCGAGCGGCTGTGCATAGGTCGCGTGGATGCGGCGTAGCGCCTTGCCGATCTTTCCGAACTGCCCCTGCATCGCCAGCGCCGCACGCATCGCATTGCCCTGGGCGCCGGTGAGCACGCGAAAATACAGCTCCCTTACCAAAGCCGGGCCGAGAATCGCCGCGTCGAGCGGCTGATTCATCGCTTCGAGAAAGCGCACCACGGATCCCCGCAGCGCAGTATCCATGGGGCTGGACATCAAACTTTGTGGCGCATCTTCCTTTGCCGGCGTTTGATTGCGGTCGATCTGGATCATCAGTTCGGCGGCGAGCTGAAAATCCAGATGCATGTAAATGGCCAGCAGCGGATGTTCCGGCGTCGCCTCGGTTTCCATCGTGAATGGTACTGGCACCGCGACCGCCAGATAGTGCTGTTCGTCGTACAGATAAACCTGGTCACCGAAAAAGCCCCGTTTTCGCCCCTGGCACACGATAACGATGCCTGGGTCGTACAGGACCGGGGTCCGCGACAGAGGACGATCCGAACGCAGGATACGCACGTCGGGCAGTGCGGTCAGGTTGTACCCCTCGTTCGGCGCCAGCGTCTGAAGCAACGCCACCATCTGTCGTTGTTCGGTCGACTGTGAGGCGTGGATGGGTTTCTTCATGTGTACCGATGAATTTATAAGAATAGGCAATAATAGGAGAGTTTCGTGCCTGAAAGAAGACAATGCAAAAGCGTAATGTGCATCTTCCACTGATACTCAGGAGCGACTTGCATGTCTGCCGGCAAACTCTTACTCATCACAGGCGTCAGCAGCGGCTTTGGCCGGGCGCTGGCACAGGAAGCGCTTGCTGCCGGCCATCACGTGGTTGGCACGGTACGCAGCGAACAGGCCAGACAAGCGTTCGAAAGGCTCGATCCAGCGAAAGCGGTGGGCCGGGTGCTCGATGTGACCGACTTCGATGCCATCGACGACGTCGTATCTGACACCGAAGCGAACGTCGGCGCGATCGATGTTCTCGTCAACAACGCCGGCTACGGCCACGAAGGGATTATGGAGGAATCCCCGTTGGTCGAGATGCGTCGGCAGTTCGACGTGAACGTATTCGGCGCGGTTGCCGTGACGAAGGCCGTGTTGCCCTACATGCGCGCACGCCGGCGCGGACACATCCTCAATATCACGTCGATGGGGGGCTTCATCACCATGCCGGGCATTGGCTATTACTGCGGCAGCAAGTTTGCGCTGGAAGGAATCTCCGAGGTGCTCGGCAAGGAAGTGAAGCCGTTCAATATCCACGTCACTGCCGTGGCGCCCGGCTCGTTTCGCACCGACTGGGCCGGCCGTTCGATGTCCCGCACACCGCGCTCGATTTCCGACTACGACGCGCTGTTCGATCCGATTCGCCGTGCCCGCGAGGAGAAAAGCGGTCAGCAACTTGGCGATCCGGCCAAGGCCGCCCGCGCGATGCTGACCGTCATCGACAGCGAGACGCCGCCGGCACATCTGCTGCTGGGAAGCGACGCGCTGACGCTGGTACGTGAAAAGCTGTCAGCGATGGCCGAAGAGATCCAGACATGGGAAACGCTCACGCGCTCGACCGACGGCTGATGGCCCAGCGCATTCCCGCGAACTCCGGCACCGGGTTCGGCATCGGCGACATCCACAGGATGTCGCCGAATCTCAACTTTCGCGCAGCATCTGTTCGAGCATCGCGGCATTGGGATCGTCCGGCCGACTGACGATGGCATAGTTGTAGTTGCCCTTCGACCAGTACTGAGCCATGAGCTTGCCGTCGATTCGCTTGCCCGGCTCCAGCATGTGGTTGCCGGCGCCCGGCGGGCGGATGTACATCATCATCTGGCGTCCGGTCTGATCGCGGTAGACCACCATCGCGGCAGGTCCTTGCTCCGTGGCGAGCAGCCGGGCATCGGTCATCTCCAGGCCGGCGGCGCTGAGATCGGGCGGCATGACCCCATCGCTGAAATGGGTCTGAAATAACCTGGCGATTCGTTCCTGATCGTCGCTGGTCGGCTCAGGGGGCGTGGTATCACTCGCAGCGACGATATTTTTCCCGTCGATAGCCGTGTTCCCGTCGAACGAGATGCTGTCGGTGAACAGGCGGTAGGCCTGAACGGCGTCCGCCATCGGCGGGGGCGAAGTCGGGCTCATCATGTCGTGGACCTTCCAACCGCCGGTCAGACCGATGCCCAGGGCCATGACCAGCATGGCTGCCGTCGCCAGCCAGCGCTGGTGAGTGGTTCGCCGGCGGCGACGGATCGCGGCCGGGTCGAGCGATGAGTTGGCCGGCCACTGTTCCGGGTTGGCATAACGTGCACGCAGGTGCTGTGCATCCTTGCGCCATTTTTCGAGCTCCGCCGCCTGCTCCGGATTGGCCTGGAGCCAGGTTTCGACCCACTGCCGGCGTTCGGCATCCAAGTGATCATCGAGATAGGCGTGCAGATCCTGCTCGGAGGGATGACGTGGATTCATTTGAGTCTCCTGAGTGACGGTGACGAGTGCTTTTCGTGCGATGTGCCTTCGTCCAGATCGCGCAGAGATCGGCGTGCTCGGGACAATCGCGACATCACCGTACCTATCGGAATATTCAGTGTTTCGCTCACTTCGCGGTAGCTCAGCCCCTCCACCGAGACGAGCATGAGCAGGGCGCGATGTTCGGGAGGAAGTCGATCGAACGCCTCCCAGGTGGCATTGGCCACGACGATATCTTCCGTCGAGGCGCTGGTCTGAGGATCGCTGGTGAATAGCTGCATGAGCCGCGCGTAGCGTCCGGCGCGACGTCGACCATCGATGAACTGTCGATACAGGATCGAAAACAGCCAGGCGCGTAGATCGCCATCGGGACGGCGACGCTGCCAGTGGCCGATCGCTTTTTCCATCGTCGACTGCACCAGGTCATCGGCATCGTTGGGGTTCTGAGTCAGCGACAGGGCGAAGCGCCGTAGACGCGGCAGAACTTCGCGCAGTTGATCGTCATCAGGTGGGTTCATGGGTGGTCCAGCGTATCGAAGGACGTCGCTGTAAGACGAACCGGCTGAAATTCTATTCCCTTCTGTCTGCAAGGGAATCGCAATCTTTCGGCGGTGGAATTCGACGGGCGGGAATAAAGCACTGGCAGCGTCGTCCTACTCGCTCCATTCAGGCCACGTTCCCTGGAGCAGACATGACCCAGAATTCTTCCCCGCCACCGAAACTGATACTTCGGTTCACGATTATTGAGGTCAGCCGCCATGGTCTCGACGGCGCGACCGTTCTCGTTGGAGATGGCATTGGCGAGATCGACGAGGCGCTGCCGGTTTCTTGCCACGAGGATCAGGTCATAGCCTCTCTCTGCCAGCCGCTTGGCGTAGACGGCGCCGATAACTGACGATGCTCCCGTGATGAGTGCGGTTCCCTGTCCAATCGAAGTGGTCATCTTTTTGTCTCCCGCAGCGCGGTCAATGTCGGTTTCATGACTTTATGCGGCGCGGCCGTGCCGAGAAATGACATATTCACGGCGATTTCGGACATCGAGAGAGGAGGCGGGGATGCAGAGGATCGGTTTTTGATTACATATGATTTCCAGATCGTTTTCAGACTTGTCCCTTCTATGGGTCCAACGGATATGAAGAAAATGACGTTGGAGAAATTTCCACTTGAGCACCAGTGTTTCTACCTGGCCATGCGCTGGGAATATCAGGCGGTTGCTAGCTCTTGACCGCAGAAAATCAAAGGACCGGGATCGCTCCCAGCCCTTCACCGTTTGGCCCTTGGCCGTGATGGGTATTTACTGTAGGTGCACCTTAAGCTCTTCACCGGCCTGGCGCATCGCCGCCTGCACTTCGGGAATGTCACTTAAGGGGTTGAGCAGGCCGTAGTCATGAATCATGCCCTCGTAGCGCACTGCGGTAACCGGCACGCCGGCAGCGTTGAGCCTGGCCGCGTAAGCCTCACCTTCGTCACGAAGCACATCGTTGCCGGCAGTCTGGACCAGCGCCGGGGGTAAGCCCTTGAGCTGATCAAGGCTGGCGCGCAGCGGCGAGGCGTGAATGTTGGCGCGCTGCTCGGGGTCGGTGGTGTAGCTGTCCCAGAACCACTCCATCATCGGCTTGGTCAGGAAGTAGCCCTGCGCAAACTGATTATAAGAAGCGGTATCGAAGCTGGCATCCGTCACCGGCCACAGCAGCGCCTGGTAGCGCAACTGCGGAGTACCATTCTCCTTCGCCATCAGACTGACGACGGCAGCCATGTTGCCGCCGACGCTGTTGCCGGCCACTGCCAGCCGTGAGCCGTCGACATTGATCTCATTGCCGTGCTCGGCGACCCAGCGGGTGGCGCGGTAGGCCTGGGTAATCGCCACCGGATAGTGCGCTTCAGGAGAAGGCGTGTAGTCGACATAGACCGCTACCGCACCGGAGTTGACCACCAGGTCATGAATCAGCCGCTCGTGGGTAGGGAAGTCGCCCAGCACCCAGCCGCCGCCGTGGAAGAACATGAAGGCCGGCAGATGGCCCTCGGCGTGTTCGGGGCGGACGATCTTGAGATTGATCCTCTCGCCATCGACCGTGATTGCCTTTGATTCCACCGTGACGCCGGAAAGATCGACCTTGACCGAAGACTGCGCACCGGCCAACACGGCGCGGGCTTCTTTGGGCGAAAGTTGCTCAATCGGTTTGCCACCGCTGGCGGCGAGCTGATCGAGAAACGTTTGGGTATTGCGTTCGATATAGCCGTTGTCGGCGGCAAACGCGCCGCTGGCGGCGATGGCGAGGGCGATACCGGCAAGAGGCTTATGGATCGTTTTCATTGTGAAACTCCTTCGTTCTCAGGCTTTCTCAGGGGTGAGAGGTCGCCGTCGCGTCATGCGCCGCGGTCGGCCTCAGTGCAGACTCGGTTCAGACATGTACTTCCAGAGTGACGTCGATGTTGCCGCGGGTGGCGTTGGAGTAGGGGCAGACCACATGGGCCTTGTCGACCAGCGCCTGGGCCTGCTCGCGGGCCAGGCCGGGCAGGAAGATGCTCAGTGCCACCTCGATGGCGAAGCCGGTCGGGACCTGGCCGATGCCGACGCTGCCTTCGACGCGGACGTTGGGCGGCAGCTTGACCCTCTCCTGAGCCGCGACGAATTTCAGCGCGCCGAGGAAGCATGCCGAGTAGCCGGCCGCGAATAACTGCTCGGGGTTGGTGCCTGTACCGCCAGCACCGCCGAGTTCACGTGGCGTGGTGAGGCGCACGTCGAGCTGATCGTCGGAGGAGACGGCACGGCCGTCACGACCGCCGGTGGCCTGAGCGTGGGCGCGGTAGAGAACGTTTTCGATGGTCATGATGTAACTCCTTGCTGTGTGGTGGGTGATTCTTTGTTAAGTAGCTGGCGATTAAATAGCGCACTACTTAATTGGTTAAAAAATTTAGCGCCTCATCGGCTACGGCTTATGTTGCTGCCGTATTCTTCCTTCTTCGCTGAGCGGCGCCGACTAATCGACAGCGCTGTTCAACCGATTGCGTAGCCTCAGCAACTCGTCATGCAGCGACTGAAGTTCCTGTGGCGTACACTGGCTGGCACAGGTCACTGCCTCAGGTAAGGCTGCTGCACGCCGGCGCAGCTCGCGCCCCGCGTCCGTCAGAGCAACCTCGACCTGACGCTCGTCCTGCCGGGCACGTTGGCGGGTCAGAAGTCCCGCTGTTTCCAAACGCTTGAGCAGCGGTGTCAGAGTCGCCGAGTCGAGAAACAGCTGCTCGCCGATCTCCGATACCGTTTGGCGGTCACGCTGCCACAGTACCAGCATCACCAGATACTGCGGATAGGTAAGATTCAGCTCACGCAACAACTTGCGGTAGAGCTTATTCATCGCCAGGCCCGTGGAGTACAGCGCGAAGCAGAGCTGAGCCTCTACGGCAGGCGGTGAATCAGTAGTGTTCTGGGTATGCTGGTCTGTAGTGTTCATGCAGACAATACTAGGTAGTGCGCGATTTAATTGCAAGCTATTTTAACCCTTAATTTATGACTTTCTCGTCAAGCCATGAACCAGACATGCTCCAGCCGGTAATGACGCGAATCTTAAGCTATTTGAGGGTACAGCTAGGTCTCTCAACATCTCAGACTCGGGAACTGGCAGCGGGGCGTTGAGCTGGTCGTCTCATTCTTAGGATAGACAGCATGGAAAATTCGCTGAGCCGACCTCGCTTAGCTTTCTACGACCTCGCTTAGCTTTCTAAGAGTGGTGTAGTTGTTTAATAAAACCGGACACTCATATAGATGGTACCCTTGCCACCCTTAACGAGGTATCTGATGACCAGAAAGCGACGTTCTTTCACACCGGAGTTCAAGCAGGAAGCAACCTGCCTGGTGCTGGACCAAGGCTATTCCATCACTGAAACTAGCCGCTCGCTCGGCGTAGTGGAAAGCGTCCTGTGACGCTGGCTAAAGCAGCTTGCCGAGGAGTGTGACGGTATCTCGCCCACATCCAAGGCACTGACGCCGGAGCAACAGCGGATACAGGAACTGGAAGCCCGGATTCATCGCCTGGAGAGGGAAAAGATGATATTAAAAAAGGCTACTGCTCTCTTGATGTCGGAAGAACTGAATCGTACGCGCTGATAGAACAGTTAAGCGAGCAGGAGCCGGTAGAAATGGTCTGTGAGGCGTTTGGCGTATTTTGTTCCTGTGACTATGAATACCGCCTCAAACGTTCATGCATCAACGTTGAGCGGTTAACGCTCAGGGCTGCCGTGAACCGGCTATTTACACAGAGCCGCAGTTCGGCAGGTAGCCGCATGATCACTGCAATGCTCAATGACGAGGGCATTACAATCGGTCGCTTTAAGGTTCGCCGTCTCATGCAGAAACTGAGGCTGGTATGTAAGCAACCAGGCCCCACGCTTACAGGCAGACCACCATTGAGCGCCCGGATATTCCGAACTGCCTGGGTCGTGAGTTCACAATCAACGGGCCCAACCAGGTCTGGTGCGGCGACATTACCTACGTTCGGGCCGGGCAATGCTGGAGTTACTTGGCGGTGGTTCTGGATCTTTGCGCTCGTCGGGTAATCGATTGGGCATTATCGACACGGCCCAATGCCGAGTTGGTGATTAGTGCGCTGGATCATTCTAAGAGCAGCGAGGAAGGCCTACTGGGCTGTTGTTTCACTCTGACCAGGGCAGTCAATACGCCAGCCGTTTGTTCCGCCAGCGATTATGGCGCTATCGAATGAGGCGGAGGAGCATGAGCCGGCGTAGCAACTGTTGGGATAATGCGCCCATGGAGCGCCTGTTTCGAAGCCTGAAGATCGAATGGGTTCCTCCCTTGGGCTATCCGAGCATTCACGATGCCAGAAAGGACATCGGTGAGTACTTGGTAGGCTACTACAACCGGCAGTGGTCTCATATGTTCAATCAGGGAGTCCCGCCTGTGTTGGCCGAAGCGAATCTTAAATTACTGCCCGGGATCAGTTGACCACTACACTCTTATGTAGTTAACAATGAGCGCGCCAACATCACATTTAGGATGGGCGAAGGCCAGCAAAATTCATCAGCAGATTGTCCAATTTGCCATACCGTTACCGAGGTTAGAGCGGTCACCATTCACCTCACCGATGCTCGGCACCAGGTTGACGAGGTCTCCCTCGGCGCGATTGAACTCCGGGCTGGTTGCCTCGCAGTTAGAACGCCCGCCATCTTGCCAGCACTGCAGTGCACGTCCGAAATCATAAGCCGGCATGATGTGCTCCCATTCGATCCGGCTGGCCCGTGCTTCCTGCTTGCGTACCTGATAGTCACAGTCCGCCAGATCGGGGCCATAAGTGCAGCCGCAATAAAACGTGTTCTGGTGATCGGCATAGATTTGTGTCGCAATCTTTTTTTGCGGCACTGAATGAACTCGGAGGCTCAGCAAGAACGGGTAAGGCAATGAGTGAAAGCAGGATCAATGTGAAACGGTACATAAGGACCACAGTAAAAAGAGGTACATAATAACGAAACCATGCTTTCTGACTACACTCGGTGTATGTGTGGAAGGTACATATTCTTCACCCCGTTCCATGTTTGGCACCCTGGACCCGATGTCAAAGTTAGTCCATACAAAGCGGTACATTGAACGGGTCATGCGATAAGCCGTGGCCTAGATCTGGTTCGTAGAAGTGCACGTTGTTTGACATGTGTCTTGCGCCCTAAGGCTTGGTGAAATGCCGAAATACGAAGAAAAGAAGGACAGCCGCATGTCATTAGGCACCGCCAATGCCATCTTTAAACATGACATTGTCCGCTAGGTTTTTACTCCGGGACAGCTGATACTTGCAGCCATGCGTATGCGTCCGGTGCATATCCTGATTGGTAAAACCTCATATCCTGAGACTGCTGCGGGTACCATCGCAGCGGTCCCACTCCATCGCACCTAAAATGTTTAAACACTGATCGAGCTCCGACTTCATGGATCAATGAGTCGGCATAGTGAGCTGTTAATTCTCTTACGGATACCGCTGGGTGATGGTCTTCACCAGGATAAACGTAAGCTATCAGTGTCTTGCATATAAACAGACCAAACAGAGAATGCTTTCAACTATCAAAGCTATGAAATGTCATCCGCATCGGAACGTTGATGCCCGCCGTGCTGGGCTGAATTAGCTCACAGTATTGGTGTGCAATATCATCGCCAGGGCCTTCTCACGTATGCACGCTGTAATCTGCCTCAAAGACAGTGCTTATCACACCGTTTTCTTCGTATTTCGTATTCACCTCTCCTAGGTTCTGTCTGAAAGTCCAGCCCGCATGAAGCGGTCGATGCTGCCAGCGCCACCATGGCCCTGAAACTGCTGGCCAGCCTGTCATAACGGGTCTTTAACCGACACTTTTTCTTCAGCCAGCCAAACCGCCGCTCCATTACGCTGGCGATATTTCGGCCGGTCGAACTGATGTGGAGGCTTCGGGCGTGGACGTCGATGTATGCAGCGTCGGGGAATAATCGGGCGCATACCGTGACGAGCACAATAGCGTCGTGACGTATCGCTACCATAATCCCTCCCAGCCGTGACATATCGACTGCGCTTGGGCGGAGGGTGACCCAGACGGTCCGGCAATCAGCCTTCTCCAGCAACACAATGAAATGGATTGATTTGGCGCGTTGGCTCACTGAATGTTCATAAAAAAACAATAGCTTATATTAATCTGCCATGCAGAAAGACAGTTATTATGTATAAATGTGTATGGATTTATGGCAGTTGTTTTTGTCATTCATATAAATCAATGAGTTAAATATGCTCGTCACTGTTGTTTAAAACAAATGCCATGGATTTTGGTCAAGAACGTTATATCCATTAGTATTTACTTAAATAGTGGGCTTTGTCTGAAAATTCAGCTCGCATGCAGCGCTCGGTGCAGGCCAGTGTCACCATGGCCCTGTGATCGAGCGCGGTAATCGCGTACTGAGGCTAACCCCGCTGGACAGAAATTCTTTGATTAGGCGCGTGCAATCCTTCTACGGGCAGAAGAGGCCATTACTGCCACGGTAGATGTCGCGGTAGGGAGAACAGGCGTTCTGCGTCTGGGCTATGCTTTTCGCGAATTAGGTAGGAGACGGCATGCGACATAACGGTATTGAACGCGTGAGCGTGTTCATCCAATATCAAAGCGTGCTGTCGCATTCCTATTAGCATTAATATATTCCAAAAACTAACTGGATGGTCGGAGAAAAATGAATAAGGCGAGAAATATTTCTAATTTGATAGGGCGTGCTATTTATGGGCTAATCAGCTTGGGTTTGGTAATTATCAGCCTCACAATGATGGGCGTTGCCCTATGGGATATATGGATCTCGATACACGAAAGAACCTTGCTTATCGCAGCCCTTCTTAATGCCATCGGCTTGATCGTGATTGGAATGGCTGTCTTTGATGTGTCCAAGTTCTTTTTAGAGGAAGAAGTTTTTAGCAGCAGCGCTACAAAGTCGCCCGCAAAACAGAGAGAGGCTTTATTAAAATTTTTTGTCATAATTGCCATTGCCATAAGTCTGGAATCCCTGGTCTTCGTGTTTAAAGCCGGGACAGAGGATATTACTACGCTGATCTACCCCACTTTCTTGTTGATTTCAGCTATTTTGGTGGTAGTCGGTCTTGGTGTATATCAGAGGTTGACTCGTGACGATGACAAATAGGCGAAAATGCAAACCGGCTATTCGTCTTTTCTTGTAGACTTGCCTGATTCAGTAGAAGGCCACCAAGCCTGTGCGATGTACCACAAGCTGAGGCGGCTTACGGGTGTGGTCTCGAAGAGTAATGGTCTATCTTACGAACCATTGTCGTCTCTGCTTGCCTTTTTATCGCTAACGTCGCGTAGGTCCTCGAAGGGGGTATGTGTCTGAGTAGACAATCCCGTAGCAAGCGCGGCCGTAAATTACCTAGACAACGATTTCAAAACCTGCCGTTAGCGATAGGGCGTTAGCCCAACTCTCGCACCGCACCACTTCCAACCAGTGGCCTAATTTCTTGGGGACTCAGACCGTAAGCGATCTGCTTCAAACATCGATGCATGGTTGCGGATTGGTTGCTGATTGCGCGTAACAAAAGTAACGGGTGTGAGAGGTGGATAAGAATAACCCATTGTTTTATCTAGGAAGCCGCATTGCAGGCGCGGCCCTCAATGTTAACGAATTGCACTCATAATCCCTTGGTCGTAGGCTCGAGTCCTACTGGACCCACCAGCCAAAACAATCACTTAGTAAGCATGGCCTGGAGTAGCATTTCCCGCTAGAGGGTTGTACAGGGAGCTGTTAGTACAATTCTTAATGTACTGGTTCCAACTTCTCAATTGCTTTCTCGAACGTTGCCTTTCTTCATCCCCGCACGCCCGGAGAGTACTCGGTCGGCGGCGGAACGTGTATTTTGCCCACCAGTTGTAAAGCGTTTTGGGGCTTATGCCGATGATGCGAGAGTCTTCCCCAATCCGAATGATTTGATTCTCACCATGGCGCATGGCTCAGCCTCCGTAATACCTGGCGCCGCCGGTACCATGTCCTCTGTTTTCCAATCCCCGATTTTTTCTACCTTCGAGCTTGTTGCCCAGCCACGGCTTCTTTCACGCCAGGCGTATTCCATAAGCGATTGCGATCTGATTCATAACCTTCTCCACAAAAAAGCCCGCACGAGGCGGGCAGGGCTTTGGGATGAGTCATCGCGATGATCTGAAAGGGTTCTGTTTGGGGCAGTAAACGATTAAATCGGTATTGCTATGTCTGGAGGAGAGGGCAAAGGCATCCAGTGAGTGAACGCAAATTGCGCTCCGTTCCTATGTATCTGCTGGTTTGCGGAGTCTATTGTTAAGACGCTGCATTCTATGCCGTCATATACCAATACTGTGACTCCCTCTGGTGGTACCGCTGTAGATACGGGAGTCCATTTGATTTTACTAATCCATACATGCCCGATAGAAAGCCGTTTTTTGAATAGAAAGAAAAGGACGATCCCCGCGATAGGCGTCATGACTAATAATGCCAGTAAGAATTCCCTCACTATGCCTCCTTGCTAATGCGCTTAATGATAGTGGAGAACAATATTTCTTTCCTGAATGCGCGACGAGCTATAGAGGGAGTAACGTAAAACGCTCACACTATGGCGGCTGTTTTTACAGTTGAGGCAATCTTAGTGCGGGCAAAACCCTTTCAGATCGCTACCAGATAGCGCTGGTGGCCCCGCTAATTTTGATCGGTACAGACCCCGATCCGGTCATCCAACTATGCCCCCTCGTGGTGACCCTACGGAGCGCATTGGAACCAAATTGTTAATGCGACCAAGGCGTCGCGTGCCGCTTGTGCAACGCGTGGCTCCTTGATCGTTTGCCCCATGTCCTTCAGGGCATCCTCTATCGTCTCTAGCCCTGCTATTGTCATCTCCTTGCGCGAGGTATGTGATGTCTTCCCGACGCTTGCAGCGGCTGTGTACGGAGTTACTGCGCACGCCATCAAAATGGCTAGTGAGCGTAGTCACGATGAGGCAGATGCAAAGCGCTTGAAGGAATCCTTTGGAGATTGCGATAGCGACGAGATGGGCGAGACTCTACATCTCTGATGCTAGCTGAATACAACATATTGTAGTTTTGTCCGGAGACTATACTGTTCAGCTAAGCTTGTGATTCTTGCGCCTCCGCCAATTAGGTGACAGGACATCTTCATATGACACAAACAAAAAAGACCCAGCGTCCACGCTGAGCCTTGAAAGTCTTACAGTCAGACAGCTTGCTGAATGTGCCTCTGTCCTTGAGGTAAGCTGACCAATCCTTGGTCAGCGCCATATGTTCAGTAGCGGCGGTCTTATGAGTTCACCCTACGCCAAATACTTATACATAGCGATGCATTTATGGTGTCGATATGTAAGCTGTTCTGCTTAGTCCGTTTCGCCATCCCTGCCTTGTTGATTCCCCTTTGTACCCCGGGTCAGGGCGATTCCTTCTCTCAGTAACTCCTTATGCTTCATATCTCACCCAACGATGTCGGTGGCGTGAACGTGTGCTCGTTTCTCGATCTCATCTCGTGGTCCGAAGGTACAGCGCCTGGCCCGCATCCGCTCACGCGTGACAATGGCTATGACGCATTCGTGACCGGCTCGGACGGCCCCGAGGTGTTCTAGACTACAGTGCGTACCCGTTCAGCCGTGACCATTTGCCCAGGCATATAAGCGGTTCACTCTATTCCCGTTATCAGTACATGCGTCACGACGACTGGGTGCACTGCTGCGATCAGCTCAGCTTGCCTGACTTAGGACCGCGGTCACTATCCCTGATGAGGACCTCCCAGCTCGACTACTGTTTTATATACAGTAGTCGACAAGGGTAGGCTCGATTGAGGTGGTGTAAGCCCACGAAACGCTTAGCGTTTTTGATTCTCGCCCAGCGGTGTTAGAAAGTGCAATTTAGATGATATTTACTGTATGTATCGTTGATAGAGTAAAGCCCCGGTATGCCGATTTTCTTGTTGTTCATCAAATTGTCTCGTATGTTGAGTGTTAGCGCATCACAGCTAATAGGGGTTCGAACAGATTGCCGCTGGGGTTAAAAAGAGAGAGACTTGCTTGATTACGAAAATATCAAATGCAGGTATCAGTCGGGTATGAGCGGTTTTGAAATAATCGCAGTGGTTGTTTTCATCGCCACAGTTTTAAGAAAAAACCTCAGAAACACTCAAACGGGCTCGTTCAGCAGCCATACAATAACAAGTATCAAGCGCCTTCAAAGGCCAAGAGAAAAAAGGAACTCTAAGAATCTCAGCTTGAACGCATTGCCTCCGTTTCATTTTCAACCAAGATGCTCATGAACAAGGGCGAGTACCAAGCGTTTATAGCCGCTAGGGAAGCAGTCACTATTGTTCGCCAGGGACACAGCGTTTTTTCACAAGTCAGTTTGGGTGAAATACTAAGCACTAACAATAAAGATGCTTTTCGCAGCATCAATAGTAAGCGGGTCGATTTACTCATAACATTGGATAATAGGCCACTCAAGCTGCGTATAAGATCCATAGTTGATGCCAGAAATAGTATTACCCGTTTTCTTAAATCATCGGTCAAGAGAACTATCAGGTTCTTAGGCGATACAACGGGGCAGCTGCTATGTAGCTTCCGACCATTGTGAAATGGAGGCTTCTTCGACTCTAGGCTATTATGATAGGCGTCCTGTAACGCGTCGCTGCTGCTAAATACTGGCAGTGTCTATCAGTCTCTGCCCTTTTTGGCATCTGCCTTCTTTTCAAGATGACGGCAAAGTGAAGATGTCATTGGAAAAAGTCATGCGCTGGGCCTATCGAATCTGTGCCTTACCATAGACCTAGTTTCATTACCCTGGGAATAGCGCAGTAACTGAGTACTATCCTCGGCAAAACAACCTCGACAATGCCATTAACTGGATGCGAGGTGCCCGCCCCTGATCAAAAACTTCACCGATTCGCTTCAGGCTCTGAAAGTGTATGGAAGAGACGTCAAAGAACCCATGCGCCACAGCATCCTAGCGGCATCAGTTATCGAGCGAGCGGCCACTCTCGTTTCTAAGGTCGTGCTTGATGTCTATGGCGCGGATTACCTGAAGGATGTCTGCCGTCAGTTTACGGATTACTCCGCGTGGTTCGGAGATGAGGTCAATGAGTTCAGAGCCGAACTTTGTCCCGCCGTGGAAAACTGGGAATCCGCAGACGAACATGTTGCAACTTGGGTATTCGTGCGTTGGTTATCAGCCCACAAGTGCTTTTCGTGCTCAGAACCTCTGTACTCTAGTAAGCAATACTTTTAACCGTTGATATAAGAGCCTTTTCTCGCCTTGATCTGTTCTTGGTAAAGGAGGCGTGCTTCTAGCCTCCCGCCGAAAACCTCGCTATGGTAGCTTCGATGACTTTTGGTCTCTTTTTGCGAAAACATAACCACTTGTAATACTACCGAACGGTTAAGGACATGGCGTGCAGTTCAAACGGTTGCTAGACACCCTGGCCAGGTCCTCGGCCCAAGCGGTAACCACGTTGGGTCACGGACAAAAAGAACAAAACGAGTTAAAAGATTACCTCTACGTTGAAACTGATATCGAGAAAGATTTCAGGAAACTGTTGGAGTCCGGTCCGGCAGAAGATACCGTAATCTTCTTATGCGGTTCATCTGGTGACGGCAAATCGGAAATTCTGAAACGCTACTATGAACGCTATTCAGAGAATTTCAGGTTTCACCTAGATGCGACGCATGCTTTTAAGCCAGATCAAAACGCGATCGACGCCCTAGATCAGCTTTTCGATGAGCATCGCGAATCAGACAAACCGCTGGTGGTCGGTGTTAATGTGGGAATGCTATTTAACTTTGCGTCGCAGGGGCATTCGCGACATGAGGAAATCAAAGACGCAATTGAATCCTATCTTCAGTCAGGTGAAAGTAAATCTCCTTCCTATAAATTTCTGGACTTTGAGAAGTATCCGAAATTCAGTATTGAAGATGAGAGTACGGGGTCAGATTTTATAAGCGGACTGATTGCGCGAGTAGTTGCTCGGTCCGATGCTAATCCGCTTTATCGAGCATATTTGGATGGGATACAAACAAACCGAGATAAGCTAGCGATCAATTACGAGATACTTTATCAAGAGCAAGTCCGCGAGCGAATTATACAGCTACTTCTTTCTGCAAGGTTACGGTTCGATCAATTTTTGTCCGCGCGAGCGCTGCTTGACTTTGTACATCACCTAATCAGCGGCCCTGGTTTACTCTTTGATAATCTATTCGTTACTGGCAATAATGATTTAAGCGATATCATCAGCCACTTTGATCCATGCACAATCAGATCACGTCGCATTGATCAGTTTCTAATACAGCATCCTCTAGGTATAAAGGAAGATGCTTTTAATGAATTCCAAGAGACAGTTTCAAAAGATTTTGGGATTGTCGGCGTTAGTGCTGCTAGCTGGCTCCGATTTTTTTATCTCTTTCGAGACGTCAATATTGGAAACAACTTCCACCAAACGTTTAGGAATGATTTTCAGCAGCCACTTTATGAGCGGTACATAGAGATTTGGCGATTACATAAAAAATATAACGGGAATACTGAGGAGCGTCAGCAGCTTCGAAGTTTCTACAATGAAGAGCTTATATCTGCGTTAATGAGGTTTGGAAATAGGCTAGAGCCCTCATTAACCAAAAGGAATCATCTTTCCCTTTGCTCCAGGAACGGGGTCTTCATTTCAGCGAATGGAGATATAAAGCCCGATTTAAAAAGGATTATAAATGAGACTATGGAGAATATTTATGAATTCCCAGTTTGTCTCAAAGTTGGGGGTAAGCCGCTTCGCACCTTTAACGTCAATGTCAGCTTCCTCGAGCTGGTGTCGAAAATTAACGATGGCTATAGGCCAAATAAGCATGACAAGAACACGATCGTTATATTGGAAGAGATCATTGATGACGTAACGAAAGCTATCGTTCAGTCAGATAACTTGATGTTTTCTGATGGGCAGGACCGGTTTTCCCTTACGAACGAAACTGAAGATGAAGAATTTGTTGTCGGAGGTGGGGAATGACGGTTTCCGATAATCTCTTAACGCTCAATAGTCAGGAAATTCAGAATAAGAATTTTATAAATAGTTTTTTGCCGTTTCGATCTCAAACTACTGGCCTCGATTTTGAGGCGATAGCTGGTAGTGTTCTGGCGGCTGCATTTAAAAAACGGCTTGAAAAAGAGTCTACTTTAGATAGTTTCAAAGCAGCATTTATGAAACGCCTAAGCTATAAGTTGACTGATCAGTCTATACAACCGTTCATTGAGAAGATGTATTTCGACAATGATGCTGCTGGGTTGTTCAAGGTTTCACCAGAGTTTCTAATATTTAAAGCAAATCAAGCAGAGATGTCTACGAACAAACACGTCTCTCAAGTGCTTATAAGCTTTGTTAGGAATTCAGACGCTAAATTCCAGAGACTCAGCAGTGATGTCAATTTTCTTGAGCGAGAACTCGTTCATGAATTTCAGGAGCGCCTAGTCGACTCCGATGAGGCTTCTGCAGAGTACTCTTATCTACCTTTTATTACTCAGCATTTTTCTGAAGATCTCAGCTTCCTTTTGAAATATCCTGAGTATTTTCTAGAAAATCTCAGATCATTCTTTAACCTTTACACGTTTTTGTACAGCTCCCAACTAGCATTAAACATAAACGGCTGGACAGAAGAACCCGCCAGTAAGCCTCTTTTCTTTATTCTAGACACTGAGAAGGCCAGTCTTGAGCGAAAGCAGGTCAGAGAAGCGTTCCGTCATTTGAAGGTGAAGGCCTTTGATTTATTTCCAGTTCTGTCGATGCTCGAATACCTGAACCAGCCTCAGGATAGGAAAGCCAAGAAGTTCCCGCTGTGGAAAGTTTTCTCGGATATCGAAAGCATGAATGCTTCACAAGCGAGTCAAGTAAGAAGCTCACTGGTGAACTTTTGCGAAAGATACCGTGAGAAACGAGACCTTGAAGCTATTGATGTATACCCCGAGACATCGAAAGAGCTGTTGGAGCTACTAAGTCGAACAGCAAAAGAAATATTTGGCAAGAGCCGACCGAACCAATATACGGTTAACAGTAAGTTTGTAAACGCATTTGAGAATGAAATAGCCTCTCACTTTATCCAAGTCCGGGGACGTTCTGGGAGAGTGCTGACTATTTCACAAGATTACTTTTTACTGCTTACCAATATATCAATAGGTAGCAAGGAACAGGTTAGGTTTCAAGAGCTCCTACATAAATTCAAGAAACGTGGTGTATGGTTCGATAGGCAATCCGAACAGGCGATTATCAGGTTTTTTGAACGGATTGGGAATATTGAGCGAATGAGCGACAGCGGGGATGCTGTATATGTCCGAAAAACACTTTGAAGCGTTCTTGGTAAGCAATCTGCGCAATTGGCTTCATACTCGGATTGAGGCGGGTGTTCGATATCAGTTCAAATCACCAGATCCAGAAAATACGATTGGCCTTGTCTCTGAATTATTAGCAGACTGTGATGGTCAGCTGTGTGCCGGTGACCATGAATTGTCATATCTTACGATCAATGGTATCCGTCTTTTGGTAACTGGACACTTAGATCAGCCTGATGTCAAAAATGAATGCTACACCGAGAACTATATTTCAAGCCTCAGGGATAAAGTGGCGGCTCAGCGGGATCCTTTTGAGAGCTGTGCTCTTCTGATAATCCATAACAGCTTGCTAGATACTCTCATAAATAGCGCCTTCGATCTCGCTCAAGGAGATGCGGTTTGGTCGCCCCGTCAGACAAAAAATAAATTAAACGAGTTGATCTCAGAAGGACTACGCAACCAAGTCGCTTCCCGTTGCCTTCTTGAACACCAAGCTCGAATTATCACAGAGGAAGGTTCGAGTGTGTTCGGTTTTCGGCATCTTCATGATGCTTTGCTGGATGGTGATCTCCGTTTTCATGAGCTTGGCCTTTTCAACGACCCCCAGGTACTAAGCAACGTCAACGGAAAACAGGTAGAACGCCGCTTAGAATCTAATCGACAGCTAAGAGAAGAGATAGAGTTCGCGGTCGAGCATTTCTCTAACGATCTGGAAGACAAACTAACAAAGTTCGGGTCAAAGTTTATACAGAAACATTTTGCGGATGGAGCGGAAGTCCCTTGGACAGAACTCAACTATCAAGACTTTAGAGACGAGGAGGAGCGCCAGAAAAAGCTCACTCTTGACTATGAAGGTATTGAGGTTGATGGCTGTAAGGTTGAAATTCGAGATAAAAAAGATACCCCGACAGGGAGGAGAGATAAACATCTCATTATTAAGGTTCCCAGCAATGGGGAATTGTTTAACTTCAAAATCAAATTCATCGGCCAGGGTATAGTAAAACGTGAATTATCGATACAGCCCAAGGCTATGTCGAATATCATTAACATTGACTTCTCCTCAAGGGGAGACAAGTCAACATTTTCTATATCAGGTGATTGTAGTGTTGAGCCCAGGTTCTTTAGCCTCAGGTTGAACCGGGACTCGTCAAGCGAAAAATATAGCTTCCATTGTATGGTCGTTCAAGAGGATGCCTTCCATCTACCGGCCTTTGACAATCGTTTTCTCATAGATAGGAAACGAAAAGCTCTTGTTCTTCAGGCAGTTCAACATTTCCTCGAGGTGAATCCAGACGTCACAACAGAAACTGTGTTGACTGACAGTGGAGAAACCATAGATATCGATGCAGTAGGGAAAGTGGATTTCGAACAGCTCTTTGAAGAGTCTGATGAGGTTAGTTTCACACTGACGAATGGCGAACAATCGCTTCTGATACTGGTTGAAGGCGAGCCGAGCAAAGAGATATTACGTCTGCCCGTGCTCTTTGACACTAGCCGGTTCGCCCGGCTTTTCAAAGATGATCAGTTTAACGGTGTATATCGTCCTGGAAAAGAAACCGTCGTCTTCGACAACCAAGAGTCCACCCCCGTATTCCTGCGAAAATTGTTGTTGCAAGCTGAATCAGCATTCGTAAACGATGAATGTGTGGAGTGGGATAACGATTTACGCCAAGGAATACCGCTTGCTGATTTGTCTCTCGCAGATGGTAGAGTCTATAAGGCATACAGTGCCCTCATATTCTATTTCCAAGAACATAAAACGCTGCCTTCATTGGCGAGCTGGGGGCCGCAGCTTGTTGCCTTAGGGAAAGAATATGTCCTCGCCTGCATTGAATACTTGGAAAAAATCCCAACAGGTAAACCACTCAGTAGCTCTGACCGTTTGGTGATTCGCCTAGGCTTAGCGACAGTTGAGACGCGGAAATTTTTTACCCCATTCCATCCGCTGATCATGTCGTATTATCTGAATTTGATTGAAGAAATTATTGAAGACGGAGAAGCCAGAAGTTTTCTCGAGCTTCCTGAGGTCACTAAAGGCCGGTTAAACGCAAGGGGGCTGCTACCCCATCTGTACGAGAAAAATAACCAATACAGTTACACACAGGCGGTGCCAGAAAACCCCCTCTGGCTGGAAGTCGTGCCGCATCAGGACACAAGCTTCGATTTCATCATAAATCTTGTAAAACACAAGATCGAGGAATTCACCTCTACGTTTGAACAGCTATTTCTTCAAGTTGATGATGCTCCGCTGCTGATTAATTCCGTCAACAATGCAGAGAACGCTGAACTGTTCAGCGGGCTGGTCTCATACTATCAGGCCCATCTGTTGGAAGGTTTTCACATACATGTAAATTTATACGATCAGGACCTCGTCGAGACCGAGTTCGATGTTTTCGCTGAGATGGGGCTGTATGATTCAATCAAGGAAAGATATGGATTAGACAAGGGAGCAGCGCGTCGAAACGCGGATGCAGTGATTGATTTGCTGAGAACTAGGCTCACATTCAGCAAATTCCGGCATCAGCAAGTAGATCAGCAAGCCTACGCTCATCTAACGTTTTTCAAGAATGATCAGAAAGTCGAGGCCGTTGATAACAATATCGATGAACACCTATCTGGTGTTGCATGCGGTGGACTATTGTCGGGTGAATCTTCACGTAGCGAAGGTGATCGATACTTTACAGCCTTCGGGTTAAAAGGAGTGGATTATAGCGCGTCGCCCCACCTGAAACTCGCCAAGCTAATAGGAACCCTGTGGCGCCCATCCCAGTCGAAAAACGACGTCTATCATGATCATTCGGCTATAAGCCTCGCCGTAAGTCAGGAATTTATGTCCTTGCTGGAGCGCTCATACGATAGCTCCGTATGGACGACCATCATTGACCCCAAGGTTACCCTGAAGTTCTTTGAAGCTACGAAAGGCGTCATTCTGATTCACTATTCAGATCAATACACTAGCTCGTCTGGCTACGATGCGATTACCGTTACCAAGCAAATTGATCTTTATAAAAACGTTCTGGGTAATGCCGGCAATGAACTGATCCGAGAGTTCAACGCCTTTAATGGCGAATGGTTACTCAAACTGATTACTGATCAGTCGAAGGAAAAGATTGCCAAAGAGGGGATTATCGGTGCCTATAAAATAGTCAGTACACTTCTGGCGAAGTCAGATATCACTTGGGTTCCTCTATCAGTTGCTGAGATGGTTCGCGTAGCAGGTAACATTGGTCTCGCAATGTCTGACAGCGATTTCTCTCGACATAATCGTAATATCCGAAAAGGTGCAATTTCCGACGACATACTGTTTGCGGGCTTCAAGGAAGGCCAACTCTACCTTTTACCCGTTGAGGTAAAAGCTGGAGGGCGCCCAGACTTTTCCAAGGCGAAAGAACAAGCAGTTGAGCTGAAGCGGTACATGCAGGAAGACCTTTTGGGACCGGATACGCTTGAAGCCAGACTCTACCGGGGGCTCTTCATTCGCCAGGTACTACTCCAGATTGAGAAGTACGAGCTGTATAGGGTTTTTGAAGATGGGCACTTTACTGGCCTGCTCAATCATCGTGAAGAGTGGCTTGAAGGGCGTTACAGTATCGGTGAGCTTCCAAACTATCCCAATGCAATGGTCATTGCTCACATCAACAACGAATCCTGCTTTGAAGAAAAGTATGAGGTAGAGGATGGTATTTTGCAGGCAGAAATACCCATGGGGCTTCTGCCAGAACTTGTCAGAACGCCTTACCAGGAGTTGAAAGCCAAGATCAACAGTTCGCTACTTCTACACATTCCAGAACAGTATTTTTTGCAGCCTTTTACCCAACAAGAACATGAAACTTCGGAAAGCACTAAAAATAGGCCACCAAGCAGTGGCCACACTGATGAGGGGCTTTCGCCTACCATAAAACCCCAATCTGAAAGTTCTTCTAATCCAGATGAAGACTCTTCAAAAGGAATCACCAGCCAAGAGACTCTAGCGTCTGTAGCAGCCCCTCTCAAAATCCAGTTTGGTTCAGATGTACAGACAGGTGAAATTATTTACTGGGAACCTACCAACACTGAGAAGTTGTTTAATACCAACACCGGCATCATCGGCACCATGGGGACCGGTAAAACGCAATTTACCAAGTCGCTGATTACCCAGCTGGTACGTAATCAGCACAATAATGTTGGCGGTACTGATATTGGCATCCTGATCTTCGATTACAAGGCCGACTACGTTAAGGATGACTTTGTAGAAGCGACCAATGCCAAGGTATACGACCTGTTCCATTTGCCATTCAATCCGTTCGCGGTATTTGGCAACCGCCCGATGCAGCCGATGCATACGGCCAATCTGTTCCGTACCACCGTAGCCAAAGCGTTTGGGCTTGGCCCTAAGCAGCAGAACAAGGTACGTACGCTGGTAATGGATGCGTATGAAGCAGCTGGGATATATCCGCAAGACCCTTCAACCTGGGCCAAATCAGCACCAACACTCGCAGATATCTGGGCAGAGTTTCAGGCGCAGGAAAAGGTTGAACAGGACTCCCTTTATGCTGCCCTGGACGACCTGATTGGCTTTGAGATCTTTGAGCCGGACAACAGTAAAACGCAGTCACTCTATGATTTAGTAGACGGCGTCACTGTGATTAATCTGTCTGGTTACGACCCCAGTATTCAAAACCTTGTGGTCGCTTTGACGCTGGACCTGTTTTACACCCAGATGCATCAACAGGGTAGCTCAAGGCTGGATGGTAGCTTTCGCCAAATTTCCAAAATGATTCTGGTCGATGAAGCCGACAACTTTATGTCACAGGATTTCGAGAGCCTGAAGAAGATTCTGAAAGAAGGCCGAGAGTTTGGCGTGGGCACCATCCTTTCTACTCAGGAACTGACGCATTTTAAAACCGGTGACAACGATTACTCAACTCTGATTCTGTCTTGGGTGATCCATCAGGTCGCCAATATTAAATCGCAAGAAATTAAGGCCATCTTCAATACTCCTAGTAAGCAAAGCGAAGAGTTTTACATGAGTGAAATTCGCAAGCTTGATAAGCACTACAGCTTGTATGTGGATGGGAAAAAGAAAGTAGCGAAAATTAAAGATTTAGCTTTTTGGGAATTGTGAGGGTATAAAATGGATGTAAAACCAAACTACTGCTCGCTAGACAGCGTTTTTTCAGAGAACACTATTTACAAGGTGCCATTGTTTCAAAGAGCTTATTCTTGGACTAGTGAAAATGTTGAACAATTTACTCAAGATATAGAGTCTTTGTATAAGAAGGTGAAAGAGAATAATTCTGAAGACCAACATTTCTTGGGGGGCATTGTTTGTGTGAAGAAAAAAAACGAATCTATTCTTGATGAAAAAGTTGTATATGAGCTTGTTGATGGGCAGCAGCGCCTATCTACGATTGTTTTGTTTATATCTAGGTTAACAGTAGAAATTGAGAGGTTGAGTTTAAGCGAAAGCCAGTCGGAACTAAGAAGGAAGAGAATAAGGAAGTATAAGTCAAAGTATATCAATTTTAATTCGGAGGAGAATGAAAAAGATGTATCTTTCCCCAGGATAACTCTATCAAGAAGAGATAAAGACTTTTACAAATCATTTGTCATAGATGGAAAAGAAGAAACACTGGCAATAACTTCTTCTCAGAAGTTAATAAAAGATGCAGCTAGAGTTGTTGATAATTGGTTGTCTTGCTTCCTGGATGGTTTAACGCAAGAGCAAAGGCTAAGTGAAAGCGATGTTTTATTTAAGGTGTTGTCTAGTTCCTGTAAAATATTGATGATAAAAATGTCAGATGTTAAAGACGCGTATAGGCTATTTCAAGTTATTAATGATCGTGGAAGATCGCTTACTGCTGGAGACTTATTAAGAGCTGCTTCTCTTGGCATATTCGATGGGAAGAGGGATCGATCCGAACAAGATTTGATCGCTCTCGAAGAAAAATGGGATGAGATCTCAGACGGTGGACATACCGAAGTCAATAACAGGCTGATGTCATACTATACTTATAGGTTGGGCAAATCCTGTAGGAAAGCAGAGATATTTGAAAATTTCTCAGAAAATTTTTTTAATGAAAGAAAAACTATTAAAGATGAAATAGAAAATCTTTATCTGGGTATTTGTTTGTATAAAAATATATTAAAGGGTCGCTGGCCCTATGAAAAATCCAATCTTTCTGAGTGTCAAAAGTCTAAATTAAAAAATATAGTTGTAAATTTTAAGCACACTCACTCGATTCCTTTGCTGATGTCAGCTTCTCAGCTTAAAGAGAAAAAGTTTTACGAAATTATATTTTATTTGGAGAAGTTCTTTTTTATATTTAAGGTGGCTTTAGAGAAGAGGATGACCCCAGTTACAAAACTGTATTATTCGACGATATTGGAAATAAATAAATCTCCGAACAACTACCAGCCAGTATGGTTTTTGAGGGGAGTGAAAAAAATACTAGCAGAAAAAGTATCTGATCCTGATTTCGAGAATTTTTTAAATAAGGTCAATTATGTTTCAGATGAAGATAATAAAAACTTGAAATATATGCTGGTCAGCATAGAAGAAAATGTCGAATATTTAAAGAGTGGAAAAAGAAACCCTGTCTTAATGTTTAAAAAATCTTTCGCAGAATTTCCTGAGTCTCGGCATTTGACCATAGAGCATATATACCCAAAGAGCTCAAAAGCTAAACACAAAGATGACATGATGGAAGAATTTAAAAATAATATTGGAAACCTGACTGTTTTATATAATTCAGAAAATAATAGTGTTGCAGATCTGCCGTTTGAAGATAAGATTCCAGCTTATAGGTCATCTAGAATAAAGATGACTAGAGAGCTTAGTGAGTTTTCTTCTTTTACTGAAAGAGAGTATTTAGAAAGAAAGGATAAGCTTCACGATCAAATAAAGGAAGTGTTTTACTTGGGAGAAGCGCTATAGTGCTTATCTTTTATATTTTTATATAATGAAAAATAGATAACGCATTTATATACGGTAATTTGTTTGCTGCTTTTTTAGATAGGTTTGTCGAGCTCACTAAAGTGAGCTCTTGTTTAAGCATTTGTTTCATTGTTGAATGATAAAGTATAAAGCTCATTTTTACGTTTTGATTCTTCTCTTGTTGGAGTTCGATTTTGACTTGTTTTTAATATTTTAAATCGAAAAAATTGTTCATGTTCAATATGCTTTTTATATGCCCCATCTTATGTAAACCGACATCAATCAATGATCGAACAATATCCTGAATGTCAGCATCGATTTTTTGCTCGGCACAGAATTGATAGATCAAAGCTTCATACACATTTGCCTGATCACCAAACAACACATCTCGATTAATAACATGCGTCTGCTCGGGCTTGTTTTCATTAATCGTAGCTGTGTGCGTATCGCGTAGTGCCAGCGCAATAGCCGTACGTGCAAGCACGTTAGGGGTCAGGCGTGTTTTCGTTTGCATGTACTGCAGACGATCCCAGGTCTTCTTGCTCAAATGGATTCGAGAGGGAAACATTTAGAGAGCCTCCTGCTCTTGCCAGAAATAGCCTTCACGAGCCCGAGTCGCCCCTGCTTTTGAGTCATACTCGAGTTTGTAGGCTCTGGAAATATCTGGGGAAAGCGCTGTATAGAACGACTCATCAACTTCTGTATCGGTCGAGAGAATGATCATCTGGTGGCTTGCCACCGGGAAGTAACCCTCTACGAGTCTGGTTCTGTGCTCTGAATCCAGCCGCCCCAAAGGAGTATCAACAATCATCGGTAGCTGGCGTCCGGAAGTCTTTGCCAGCGCCTCAAGCATGGCGATCGCAAAGATCTGTTTTTCACCGGCAGAGAGCTCGTCCTTTCCAATTGTTTTCCCGCTATTTGAGAGAAGGGCTATATGAAAAGTGCTCGAATCGATGTGGATTTGTAAATCTAGATCTTCCTTACGAGAAAGCTTTGCAAAACACTCTGTGAATTGCTCTTCAAGGTCGCGAATTTTCGCGGTTGCTGTCTGGCCTACGTAGTCTGTTAGAAGGCCATTGGCATTATTGATGTAGTCGAACACTCGTTTTTGATCACTTGATTTCGCAGCGCTCTCGTAAAGTCGGTCAAGCCTTCGAGCGATATCGACAGCTTCGTTTGCAGTCTCTTTACCCAGCCTGCGAAGAGAATCGATTTCAGCATCCAACCGGCCAAGCTTTTGTTGCAGCTGTTGGAGATTTTCGAAGTCGGATGCTATCAATAAGTCGTCCGGCGCACGCGCGAGTGATGCCCCTATCTCGTCGAGAGCCGCTTCAACCTGTTCCAGAGCATTAAACAACTCAACTACTTCTTCTTTCTGCTTTCGAGCTTCGTTAAACGTAGAGAAGAGATGACTGGCCTGCGATGGTGTCAAGTCATGAACTGGCTGCTCAGCGCCCTGATTTTTTGTAGATGGACTCAGTGTATCCAGTTCACCGAGAACAACGGCTAAAGCGTCTGCTGTTAACTTTGAGTCGAGTGAGCTAATCAGTCGGGTCCGGTATTCGTCGTGAAGCCTACGCTCACGAAGAAGGCTCTGGAGACTGAGATCGTGCTCAATCTGACGTTCGGTTCTAGCGCAGAATGCTTCTGCCAATGCGAGAGGTGCTGCGTCAGACATCAGGGCATTGATCTTGGAAACCAGGTTATCCCGCTCACTCTGCAATTCTGTGAGTCTGGCTTCGAGCTGCTTCCGGGGCGCAGAGAAGTGTCCGCCGCGGTCATCAATATCCTTTTGAAGCCTGTTGGCTTGTTCCTGCGTCTCTGCGCGCTGCGCATAGAGGGTGTTCATCTTCTGTCGAACAGACTCAATCTGTGTTCTACAACGTTCAAGGCTGGATTGCTCGGAATCGATGCTCGATTGAATCTCCTGCGCTGAAGAGCGCTTGGTGAGATTTCTGTTTAAAACAGTCAGGTCGCCGGCAAGCCGTTCGACAATATCGAGCCCCAGCAGTTTTTTAATCGACTGCTCTAAAGCGACACCGCCTGTATCATCCGCCAGCTGCGCTATTTTTTCACCATCGAAGAAGAACAGATCCGACACGCCAGCAGGGATGAGTTCGTTCAGGAAGTTTTGAGCCTGGTCATAGTTCAGACCTTTTATGGGCGTACCATTTTCATGGATAGTCAGAGCTTCCTTTACACCGTTGTTTCGTCGCTCCCATTCACGCTTCACATGATACTGATTTTCCGTTCCAAGCTTGGCATAAGTAAATGTGAGCTCAACGGCTGCCGTGTTGGCAGAGCGACCGGTTGCTCGGGAGTGGTGCAGGGCTTCCAGTAGAAACTCATCGTAACGTCTCTGTGACACGGCTGACCCCAGGCACAGCTTCCCATAGAGGGCAAGCCTTATCCCTAAAAGAATACTGGTCTTTCCTGCACCATTGAGCCCACCGAAGAGAATGATGGGTCGCGTTTCACCAGCATGCTTTTCTGGGGAGAGATTAAAATAATTGACACCCTCGTAAACTCGGAAGTCGGTTAGCGTAAGCTCTTTAATAAGCATTAATGCAGAAACTCTGAAAATTCGTCTTTCACTTCCTCAGCGTAGGTCTTGCCCCGCTTGCGAAAGGATTGGTTACGTTCATTGATGGCTTCAAGGTCCTCCCAATCTCGCTGAAGGATGCTTTCCAGGCTATTTAATATGCCTCGTCGATTGCCAAGTCCTGACACTTGAAGCTCTGCTTCAAGCATCTTTCGAATAAGCGCAGAAGGTACGCCGTATTTTTCGGAGAGGTTTTCCAGGGTTTCCGAATCTGCTCGTGTGAAAGCGCCGGCATCGTCATCTATCCAGTCGAGATCTTCGTTATAGATTGCTCGATAGATACTGGGTAGAGAATCCTCCCAGTCTGGCTCATTGGGGTCTCGCAACCATTCTCTTCTGATCATATGCAGCTCTGGCCGCGTGATCAGCTCGATGGATTCGCCGTTTTCGTTGATTTCCTTTTCAATCGTCAGCAATTCACGTAAAAATTCCTGACGCTTGGATAGCCAGTAGGGACCAGGTATGTGGCGTACCTCGCGCACGCTGTCATCACTTATATCGCCTGAATTATAAGTAACTCGGCCGGTCCGCCGACGGAAGTTGCGATACTCTTCGGAGTTTTCAGGCTGCCGGGACTGATAGAGTTTGTTTCTGAAAGCCAATAATGGCTTCATCCAGCTGGCGCCTGACTCAATCAGTCCATGGAGGGCCTTGTCATCAGTCACAACAGTGCATGTCCAGCAGCCAAAGCGACTGTTGCCACAGGAAGGCGTACTCTTATCGATGACAATTGGGCACTCGCCCTGATTTGACCCTTTGTACAGCTCCAGTAACTCTCTATTGGAGCCGCCCCAGGGGCAGGGCGCGCTCATTAGATACATCCATACCTCATCAGCCGACCAGCTTTCGATTGGCATGTAAGTATATGCATTAGGCAGTGAGCTATGACGACTGAGTGCAGAGCCGTCGATTTTATGTTTGGAGATCACCTGGGCTCGAGAAGCACTCTCTTGGCTGCGAGAGCCCAATACGACAACGGCTTCACCGAACTCAGCGACCTTGTCGAGAATGAATTCACTCACAGGGTGAATTTTCATTCGTTCGGTGCACCAGCGAAAACTTTGGTTTGGCGCCGGATAACCACGGCCCAATAAATTTACCCAGAATGTTTGATCAGTCTTTGGGATAACGCTGTGAGCACTGATGGGTAAGCCTTCTTGTGGTGCTGACTCATTGATAGTGCTTATTACACGCTGAATCATGTCAACGACGACAGGGGTTTCTACCAAGGTGTCAGATGAAACAACATAAACATGTTTTTTGCGCTTCTCTGTCGGAAGCTGAAGTAACGCCATATAAATAAGCGACAAAATGCATGTTGAGTCTTTTCCACCACTAAAACCAATAATCCAAGGGCGATCGTCTGCACAGTAGATTGTCTGAATTTCTCGGATTAAATCCACGAGTGGGCGCCCAGCAATCGTATAATCCCGGATCATGGATAAATGATCTGAAAAAATGAATCTCTCTTCTGTTTCCATCATTTGAACGACTCCTCGTATTCCTGTTCAGTAGGGGTGAGTGGAACACCGAGCTGTTGTTTGATGTAGTTACCGCTGAGGATTACGCTGCTTCGTGCTTTGCTGATGCGGCCATGATGCATGGCGCGTCCTTCCCAATCACTGTTCGCACGCGCCCAATCGATTTTCTGCAGGCCTTTTAGGATTTCGCTCCATTGCTGTTTTGGCTTGCAAAGAAGATCTGCACCTATTTGCCCCATGGCCTGTAGCATAACGCCGTGAGCATGAATGTATTGCTCTCGTAGGTCACAGGTTGCTACTTTCTTTTCCAGCGCTAGCTGCCAGTCCATCATGTTTTCAGCTACTTCGTTCCAGAACTGTACTGCCAGCTTCTGCTCATCTTCTGTGATGGGCTCATTTTTCCCCTTCATCAGCAAAGCCTTAGATGCGTTCTTTATTGCTGACAGGGTGAAGAATTTGCTGCTCCGATTGGAGATACTTGATCTCTCCATTTCAGTAAGTCTTGAAAATACCCTTACTTCTCGAGCTACATATCTGGCGAGTTCAGATAAATGATCTCGATGGTCGTAGAGGGTACTAATGGAGTCGCTTGGTCGTACGGCGTGCTTGTTCAGATCGGCGAACATTTGTTGGCTTCGCTTAAGACCGTCATCGATGAAAAAAAGCACGGGGATATTGTCATACCCAAGTTCTGGGTTTTGTTCGATCGCCTGAACAATCGCTTCGCGGCGGTGTTGACCATCGTTAATCAAAATCTTGGCGTCCATCGGAATAGACAGCAGTCCGAGGTTTTGCCCAAGACCAGTGTCAGTACTGGGCTCAAATGAGACTTGTCCGTCTACAGACGCGGTAATGCCAGAAAGTGTATAATCAGACGGATTATCTACAAGATAACTCACAATTTCGGGAATTCGGGTACGGTTCAAAACCCGCTGGGCTCTGAGCTCAGGAGGAACTTCTTGGCCGTCAAAAATAAAAATTTTGGGTACCAACCGCAGAGGGCACATGGCGACATAACACGGGCGTCCGGACTGAAAGCCCCGAGCCGCCGGGAAGGTGTGGGAGAACTCGGCCATCAAATTTCCGGAGTTGGAAGTTAAAAACTACATGGAAGTTAATTTACATATAATAAACTTCCATGTCAACGCTAAGAGATTGTGGTGATCAGATGGATGAATTTTTAACTCTATGAAATTACTAGAAGAGTAATAACTTTGGACAGATTTTTGGCCGGTACACCACGCTTCATTACTGTCATTTATTTGGCTGGAGAACTCTGAAGTTCAAGTGAATTAGGTGATCTTGTCCGTAGTAATATAGCCTGTCGATCTCTAGATTTTCCGTGATCTATTGGCTGACCTCGAATACATCCCCAACTCTTCGTTAAATTACAGCTGCTCAGCTTAACCATCCCGCTCTTTTCTGCCTGTCGAGTTTGATGCTCAGCCACCGCTTCTTGCATGCACTCCGGGCGTATTCTATAAGCGCTGTAATCGCTCTCTTTGCTGATCGCGTGGCGGTGTATCATCATATCGAGCAGCTCGCCGGCTTCACGACTAGCCCCGTGCCATCACCAGGGAGCACAAAACCATAAGAGAACGTGCGTTGCTATTCACCGCTGCCATTGCAGCTGAGGCAGGGCACAGTGGCCGGGTCCTGCCAGTAAAAAAAAGTGCGTCTTTGCCATTCATATCTCCTTGCGCGGCAGCTGCTGATGCCCTTATAGATGGCTTCCAGTTACCGCTTGGCATGGAAGTGCTGGCACACCAGGCTAACGAATCACAGCCTCCTCGCGTTTTGGCTGCCGAGAGGTAGCAAAGGGCTCCAATAGTACAAGACTTCCTTGTAGCAAACCGGCCTGCTTTGGGCAGGCAATATCGATGTCTTTTGCAGTAGCCGTAAGCGCCTACGGCTGAGTGTTATCGAGAAAGCATAGGTAAAAAGTCGCTGGTAGATGCCGATAAGAGAGGTGGATCCCTCTATTCACACTATCTTTTCAGCGAGCCTAGGCTAAGAGAGCGCTTGATGCTTGATACGTTGGTCATGAACAATAAACTCATGAAGTTGGTTAGCCAAGCTCGAGAGAAGGCAAACCTCAACGGAGAAATTTTCAATATCTTCTCTATCCTCAAAGTGCATAGAAACGAAGCAGGAACGCACTCTCGGTTTTTACATGAACTATTGAATCCCCAAGGGCGCCATGGTGAGGGCACTGCATTCCTTGACCTTTTTCTTGACGGCGTGCTTGATATACAGCAAGAAATAAAAGGCCATTATAGGATTAAACGCGAGCTTCCGACGGAAGAAAAAAGGCGAGTCGACATAGTCATCGAGTCAGCGCACGATATTGTCGGGATCGAACTGAAGATTGATGCGACCGACCAAAACGCCCAACTCTATGATTATTATCAAGAGTTGCTGCGGCGAGCTGATGGTAGGAAGAGCGTTACTTTGGCGTATCTTACCTTAGATGGGAAAAGCCCCTCATCCATAAGCCTAAATGGACTAAGTAAGGACAAAGTGGTCTGTCTGTCGTTTGCCTATCACGTATCAGGCTGGCTACAGGATTGTATCGAGGCGAGCCAACATAAGCCTATTCTGGCGCACGCCATCCAGCAATACCAGCAAACTATTAATAACTTAACAGGGGAAGGAGGGGGTGTGAGCGATTTGATTGCAGGCGGGCTGAACACTGATATAGAGAAATTCAAGGATGCTCTGCTGGTGGAAGAGTCACTCCCCAAGGCCAAGGCCTCTATACAAGAGCTATTTTGGAAAGAGTTAAGTGAAGCGCTTGAGAGCAAGCTTGGGACCATGCCGAGCGTCTACGGGGGTAAGAGCATCGCTTCAATCTCCAGGGACTACTATTCCAAAAATAAAAACAATAAGCATGTCGGGATTAAAATGCCGATTTGTAGGCTAGGAGACAAGAATGTTTGTCTATATGTCAATTTGTACAACGCTGTTCACTACGGTCTTAGAGTAGAAAACGAGTCAGGCGCTATTATCCCTTCTCCTGACTTGAGGGAATTGTTCCGAAAGGAAATCGGGAGAGGAAATGCTGCGGCTGATAGTCATGCAGATTGGCTGGTCTGTTATTATTACAATCCTGCTAACGGCGATAGCGAGAAAGCTATCAATTTCGATGCTTTCAATAGTGCAGCGGTTAGTCTGCTGGACGAAGAGTTACGTCGGGCATTAATTACGGATATGGTGTCGCATCAGGCTGAGCTAGCTTCGAAAGCAATAGAGATGACTAGTTCGTGGGGACATCGGAGGCAGGAAGAGTGAGCTCCTGAATAACTGGCTCATAACAGATGACTAGGGCATCCAGCACCGTCAATACTCGTGCTCGACATCATCGAGCAGGTTGTGGAGCTAAATGAGTCTTGCTCGTATAGCCGGCCCAATTCCTTTCAATGGCTTCAGTTTGATGGCTGGCGGCACAGGCACTGTACTAATGTCATTAACATATGTCCCGTTAATGAACGTCCATTCAACAACAGATCCTTCGCTCAGGACGTTGAATATCCTAAGTAGCTTGCCTGCTGCCGACCAGTTATTGAAGCGTTTATAAACTGAGTTCTAATGCCGACGATGCGCGGCATGTCTCGCCAAGAGTAGCCTATGCGCATCCGGTAGAGGATGACCTTCTGCCATCATTCACAGATCAGGCCTGTAGAGGTGGCTTGTTAAAGCTGAATTTTTTTAGCCTCGACCAAAGCTCATCATTGAGCATTAATCAGGATATTACGGACTAACAGAGTGGCTGTGTAGGGATATAAATTCTGCGGGTTTGAGCTTATTCAGAAATGCATTTCCACTAAACTTCAACAATTACTAGCTTAGTGTTTTATGTGTACTATATACTACACAAATGAATGGAATTGGCCCTTATCTACGTACACACCGTGAAACCCTCAAGCAGCAGGACAGACGTTATTCATTGCGTCAAGTAGCTGCTCGAGTCGGTATTGAGCCTGCTTATTTAAGTAAAATTGAGCGTGAAGAAATGCCACCACCAGGCGAGCAGACTCTCAAGAAATTAGCTAGAGATTTAGAACTCGACGCGGATCTACTGCTGGCGATGGCCGGCAAAATATCTACCGATCTACAAGCAATTATCTGCAAGCGTCCGCAGCTATTTGCTCAGCTATTAAGACAACTCAAGGATGCTCCCGATCACGCTCTGCTCAGAGTGGTCCGCGAAATCACTGATGGTGATTGGTAACTCTTACTCTAAATAAGGAAACCGTATGTTCACGCTAGAACACAATTTTCTTAAGGTCCGCTTCCCTCATGTTCACCCAAGTGCCAATGCCACTATCAGTTTCCAGAGAACACTACGCATTCCCGATGATAACCGAGAGTATCCTTTACCGGCCGGCATGGACCGCTTCGACCTACGTCATATAGAAGATTATACAGACCGCATTCCTGATTCTTGGGCGCGCCGTGGCGGCGTGCTTTTGCCGATGTATCAGGCAGAGGCAATGTGGATCAACTTTAATAGTGAATATCCAATGGCAATTAAGATTGCCGCTGGCAAGATTAATGCTGTCACAGGTACGTTTTGGCAAAACGAACTTAGCGATACTCAACAGGACTATGTGGTAATACCAAGCCAACCGTGGATTGATGGGTTTAGTACTGCTGAAGAACAGGTAAGACAATTCGTAGCCTCACGGTTGGGTGATGGCCAAAGTGCTGAAGAGCAAGTAACTGGAGAAAGTGAGTTTGGCGGCTTACAGCTTATTGTTTATCCTTTAAAAGCAGAGCTTTATGAAATCGAACAGGCGCAGCGGGCAAAGCAGACCCGATTACGGAAAAGAGATGATTTCGACTATTTAGACATTCCTGCATTTGCACGCCGCTCTAGTCCAGAACCTATGGGATTAGGATTGGGCGGCAAGATCCATCAATCTCTTTATAAGGATAAGCGAGGGATCGAAGCCTGGGATGATAGCCACTATGCCCGTTGTTTTATTCATCTTATCAATAGCCAAGACTGGAAGACTGTCACAGGCGAGCCATTACCAAGAAAGCCTATTAAGCCAGAACAGTATCAACAGGCAGGCCTCCCTTGGTTTGATTACTATGATGAGGGTAAGCTAGCTTTGCCCGGCGGTACTATTCTAAGCCGACTGAAGAGTTTCGCTGAGTTTAGAAAAAAAACAGACAAGCCTGATAAAAGCATTCAAATTAATCACATTACACAACTTGGAAACCAAACTCGAGTGAGTGATGGAGAGTTTTAGATTTGATTTATTCAAAGTTAAAGGTCATGAAATGTACAGAAATAGCTTGCCCTTCTCTAAGGTAATATTAGCGAAGTTGATAATTATCAAATTTCATTCATGGAAAATAAATCCTTAAGCTACAGTATTAATAAAACAAATATTAATTTTCGTTTTAAGAACTATTTTGAGTCTAGATCAATCAAAAAATAGAAAAATTAACTCGGCATAAAGTTATAGATTAGGAAAGGTACAAAAAATAAAAGCTCCATACATAGAGGATTTTTGATGTAGAAGTGGCGGAGGAATAAGACTCGAACCTTGGCAGCTCTATAGCCCCTTACCGGTTTTCAAGGCCAGAGCAAAAGGAGAAAGTATCACTTCCATGGGACGAAAGCGTTTCTAATGATCTCGATGGGCGCCGGCCTGATAATGCTATGTTTAGAATCTCAGAAATATTTTTTGCATCCTGCCGGGCCTGAGCGCTGACTCTCAATATATCCGTCTTCTTCGCATCTCTTACCGCAGTGTCTGTTCCGTCACCTCATAGAGGTACGTCACAATCTTCGAAGTGAAATGTATTGCCGACCATGCGGTCCGGTCTCGATATCACCGAAGCACACCTGCCAGCACAGGTCTTTATGAGGAACGGGAAAATGACTCAAGCATCTGTCGTGATATTCGCATCCTACCAGTGCTGCGGGATACGACAGTAGACACTGGGGCTGGGTGCTTCAGAAGCTAGACTGATTTTTAAAATTTTATGAGGCCATACCCCATACCCAGCAGACCAGCATTTTTTTAAAATTGGGACGCTTAGTAAATCGGTAAAATGAGTATAAGTATTTGTAAACAAAAAGGATTTTGCTAGGAAAAGCAAAATTAAGTGCGCTACTACATAGTGGGTTCCACTGAATCGACGTTGGCTATAGGTCATTCCAAAAAAGAGGTGACGCCCCCCCCTCCCGCTTTCTCTACTTATTAAAATGTTTCTTTTGAAAAGTAGAGAGTAAAATGATAAGAACATCTACAAGCCTAACGCAGATAAAGCTTTTATAAGGCTAAGACCGAGAGAAAACCACACGAAGAAACGCCACTCATTTTTAATTATTTTAGGTGAAAAGCTTTTTTTATCAATGAGATGGGTAGAATTCAACCATATACTCGCTGCTCTAGTTTTTAATTTTCCTGCTCAAGTAACGTATTCCTTCACAAAAATTTAAAATTAGATATCAATGCGCCGACGAAAATGGCGACCACACATAGCCGGTTATACGGCCATGTTCGTTCAGTAGCATGATTGGTTAAACTAAGAGTTGATATAACCTCTAAAAGCCTGTTCAAAATTTCCTATTTAAATGATCTTGGGCGGATGAAAAGGAAGACCTGTCCCAGCGACATCAGTCGCGAGCAGTTCGAACATATCCGACCGCTGGCGTGCCCACGCACAATGAATTTATACGAGGTATTCTACTCAGTGCCGTATTTCATCGATTTCTTGCTTTTCCAGCCAGACGATATCGTGCGTTAGGGCGGCCGTCTGTGAGGGAGTAAGCGCCACGCTGACAGTGATATTCAGCTCGTTCTGAGCCGCGACGGCGTTGTTCATAAGGTAACGTTGTCGAGGAAGTGGCTGCCGGTCTGCGCCTGCACTGCATCACATATCAATCGTGACTTGTAGCGGCCGTCGCTCAGCAGCTTGGAAACACCATCACTGGTGTAGTCAGCTGTATGTAGTCCGAGCCCATCAGTCGGTTTACCGAGGAGAGATCAAGATTGGTCTCAATGAAGTAGTGACTGTCCGGTGATTTGCTATTCGATGAATAGACCAGACCGTATTCACCCTCTGGCAATCGGAAACCAGGCAACTGAGTGGGCGTGACACGCTCGAAGCTGAAGCTACTGTAATTGACCGGTTCGAAGGAGAGCGCAACGGTTGCCCTGTTATTCACGCAGAGAGGCAGTATGTATGGACATGGAACGCTATGATAGCCTATCAGGCTTCTAGCGCAGCTGGCGATCGGAGTGAACTCTTTACCGAGCTCACTCCGATGGATGGGGTTTGCTTAGCATAAGACCGAAAGGCTGCCGATGCACTACGCTCATTCATGATTGGCCCATCATCTGTGGCAGCTCTCCTTTTTCCTTGGCCATGTTGAAATGCTGAAAGGCCTGTCTAATATTGGCGCGAAGTTGCTCGTCATCCCAAGGTTTGGTGAGGAATTTGTAAATCGACCCTTGGTTAATGGCATCAGTCACCGATTTCAGATCTGTATATCCGGAGAGTATAATCCGGATGGTATTGGGATAGAGATCCTTGACCCGACTGAAGAAGACCGTGCCATTCATCTCTGGCATGCGCTGGTCAGAAAGGATTACCTGTACATCATTCTTGGCTAGTAGTTCGAAGGCTTCCTGAGCGCTGCTAGCGGTAAGAATCCGGTAGCCTTCGCGGCGTAGCACGCGTGCCAGAGCACGAAGGATATTTTCTTCATCGTCGAGCAAGAGGATAGTTTGGCTGGGCTCTTCTGTATCGTGGCGCAATGTCTTGAAAGCCGGGGTTTTCTGGCGTTCGTGCAGAAAAACCTTGAGCTCCTCGAACGGCATGGGTTCACTAAAGTAGTAGCCCTGGAATATATCGCAATGATTCTTCTGGAGAAAAGCAAACTGTGGTTCCGTCTCAACTCCCTCAGCGATCACTTGAAGATTTAAATGGTGCGCCATGGAAATGATACCCAAAGTGATAGCCGCATCGTGCTGATCACTAATAATCTCTTTAACAAAGGAACGATCAATCTTGATCCTGTCGATAGGTAGACGTTTAAGATAATTTAAACTGGAAAACCCGGTGCCGAAGTCGTCAATAGTGATATGCACACCGAGGTCTTTCAACTTGTGCAGCGTCTGAATAGCACGCTCAGCATTATCTAACAGGATAGTTTCCGTGAGTTCCAGCTCCAGAAAATTAGCATCAAGCTGAGTTTTATCGAGAATACTCTTCACGCTCTCAACGAAGTTAGTCCGTTGAAATTGCAGCGCAGAAATTTTGACGCCGACTGAGCTGCAGATCACCCTTTGACTATTAATAGCCTTGATGTGCTTGCAGGCCGTTTCCAGCATCCAGTAACTGAGAGAAAATATCTGCCCAGTAGCTTCTGCCAGTGGAATAAAATCCGCGGGTGAGATGACGCCTCTTTCAACATGATTCCAGCGCAACAGAGCTTCCATGCCAACTAAACGCTGCCCACGCGTATCGACCTGAGGTTGATAATAAAGCTCGAAGTCCTCAGCTTCAATGGCCTTTTGTAGCTCGTTGCGTAAGGTGAAGCTTCCACTAACCTTCTGATTTAATTCCTTAGTATACCACTGGTAATTATTACGTCCTTGCTTCTTGGCTTTGTACATCGCCAGGTCGGCTTGCTGGATCAAATGCATGGGGTCTTGATCCTTACCATCGCTCACGGTGATGCCAGCACTAGCAGTAATACGTAATTCTATCCCGTCCACATTATAAGGGCGCGCGATATCCGCCATCAGCCGCTCGACTATAAATAAGACATCTTCTTCGCGCGCCAGATCAGGCAACAGTACGACGAACTCATCACTGCCCATGCGGGCAACGGTATCGCCGGGATGAATCTGCTGGCTTAAGCGCCAGGCGACTTCAATAAGAACCTGATCTCCCGCGGCATGACCCATGGAATCATTGATTGGTTTAAAACCATCAATATCGAAAAGCACGACCGCCAGGTTGCAGTTATGGCGTCTTATTAATTGACAACTCTGTTCCAGGCGGTCTTCAAGCAAGGAGCGATTCGGAAGCCCTGTCAGAACATCATGGCTGGCATTGTAAGCCAGCTCTGATTCGAAGCGCTTTTGTTCGGAAATATCATTTTGCACGCTAATATAATGGGAGACTATGCCACTCTCATTGCGAACTGGCGTAATATAAAGTTCATTCCAGAACGGCGAGCCATCCTTACGGAAATTGCGCAGAACAGTATGGACCTCACGCTGCTCCTGCAAACTTGATCGGATTTCCTCGACCCCGGGCTGCTGACAGTCACCATTCTGAAGAAAGCGACTATTTTTTCCGAGTGCTTCTTCTGCTCCATAGCCAGTAATCCGCTCAAAAGCGGGATTGACATAAATGAGAGGCATCTCGGGAGCCAGCGCATCGGCAATCGCTACGCCGTTATAACTTGCCTCAATACTACGCTGTAACAGGCGTAACTGTTTCTCAGCTGCCTTGCGCTCACGAATATCACGCAAGGACAGAAGCTGCATGGCTTCTTCGCCCCACTCGGTTACTGAACACTGTATTTCAACAGCGATCTCACCTTCTTCAGTAGAGATAACCCACTCGAAAAGGTTCTCATCCAAGCAAGGCATCTCGAAGCGTCTCTGCATCAACATCTCGAGAGAAGAGCGAAACAACAGCGTGGCTGCTGGATTGGCATAACGAACCCGGCCTTCTGCATCTAATACCAGCAGTGCATCCCGATTATCCTCCAGAAGCTGATGAAAGGCTTTCTCCTTACGTAATAAGTCAACACGGGATTGGTATATCTCGGTTACGTCGCTCGCCAAAACTAGACGTGATGGCTGATCATTAAAGTGATAATCATGGGCAGTGAGTTCCACGTTTATGTCTCGTCCATCCTTATGCCTCAAGGCCCATATTCCAAGCTTTGATGTCGCAATAGGCTGATCTACCGTTTCATAATGCGCATGAAAATGCTGCATCTCACTAGGAGAAATAACATCTGGAATGGTCATTTGCATGAACTCACACAAAGAATAACCAAGCAGTCTTAATGCCGCCTGATTAACCGCCAGAATAGCCAGCGTCTCCTTGTGATGAATATACATCGGCTCGGGATTGGCTTTGAATAGCAGGCGATAGCGTTGCTCGCTTTCAGCCAAAGCATTGATTGATTGGGTACGGCCATTCGCGTATCGAATACTACGAGCCAGCAAAGAGCTATCGAATTTTCCTTTAACCAAGTAGTCTGAAGCGCCTAGTTCGAGAGCCTTGACATCTAGCTTGTCCTCGTCCTGGCCGGCGAGCAGGATCATGGGAGTACGAATATTCATACATATGGCATGATGTATAAGGTCAAGCCCCGACTCCGCGCCGAGTCGATAATCGATCAATATCAGATCATAGTTTTGGCTGACGACAGCTGCCAGACCTCGCTCATAAGTGTTGACCCAAGCCAGCTCGCAGGACAAGTTTTCAGCTTGACGAAGCAGATCTCGGATGATGATGAAATCATCTTCATCATCCTCGATCAGCAGGATGTTCAGGAAACAATCGGAAATAGTCATCTTCTTGGCGCCACTGTGGACAGTTCAACGATTTCCAACCAATATCGCCCCAGCGTCTTAATAACTTTAAGAAGATCATTAAAACTAACTGGCTTGGTAATGAAGGAATTTACCCCAAGGGTTATAATTTTGGGGAATTTCGTTCTTGCAGGAGGATGTCCATCAGCTTTGATTCCCATCAAAGCCTCGGGACCATCGATCAATGGCGTGTTGATATCCTAGCGCTATTCCCCATCCCCAGCAGGACAATAACTAGAATATTAAAATATGGCTTATAGATAATATGACAGGTGTTCTTGCTTAATCTCCCAGAACCTGCGGGCCAAGCAAACGTAGAATCTCCTCGATAGAGGTCATTCCCTGATGCAGCTTGTCTCGCGCATCATCAAGCATTGTGATCATACCTCTTTTCCTAGCCAGTTCTTCTAGTTGCCAAGGACTAGAGTTCTGAGTAATAGCATTCCGCAGCATGTCATCCATGAGCAGTACTTCCTGAAGCCCTATTCGTCCCTTGTATCCCTGATGACAATGATGACAGCCTCGCCCACGATAGATGCTTATCTTTGGATCGAGAAAATTCGGTCCGAGAAGCTTCACCTGTTCAATGGAAGGGGTAACTTCCTCACGGCAATGCAGACAAAGCCGCCTAGCCAAACGTAGGACAATAATTGCTTGTAGAGTAGAGGCCAACCCATAGGGCTTAATTCCTAAGTCAATCAGGCGAGCAAAGGCCGCAGCCATTGATTGAGCAGGCAAAGTAGAGAGCACCATCCGACCAGAAGAAGCAGCATGAAACGCTGCTTCGGCTACCTTTGCGTCCCGGATTTCTCTGAGAAGGATCACATCCGGATCCTGACGCAGAGTAGCTTGAAAAATACTGGCAAGTCCCGGTCCATTTCGTTCTTGCACCGGCACCTGACCGGCAAGATCGGCATGGAAACTTACCTGATCATCGATAACTACATAGTCCTTTTCTATTGATGCCTCATGTTGCATCAGAGTGTAGAGCATGGTGATCTTGCCACTATCGGCGGGTCCCGCAGCGAGGATGATTCCCTGAGGTTGTTTATTTGCATGAAGTAGACGTTGTACGTTATGTAACGACAGGCTCAACTCCTCTAACGAGCGCATGGTGGCTTGGCGATCTAGCACATGAATGACGATCTTCTCACCATGGACGGTGGGCAGCGTAGTGATACGCAGATCGACAATGCGCATCGGCGTCTTTACTGTAATTTGTCCTTCTTGCGGCTGACGTTGTTCAACAATATCGAGCTCAGCCATCACTTTGATTCGTGATACAACTGACCCCAGCAGGCTTGTAGGAATCTGGATCTTGTCCTGTAACACACCATCGAGACGATAACGCACCGTCACTTTCTTTGTGCGTGGATGAATATGGATAGCGCTGGCGCCGAGGCGTAGAGCCTCAAGAATAATGGCATTGACCAAGCGGATAGCTGGAGGAGCTGCCGAGTTGCTGAGCAACTGCTCCAGGCTTTCTGCATGATTATTTTCATCGAGGATGATCTCGATGCTTTCGTAGGGGTCGTTATTGCCAGTTGTTGCAGTAAGTTCTTCGAACTGATGGCTTGGCTGACCAAGAGTTTCAGCCAGCTTGGTCTGCATCTGACCAACGTCACACAGCAGAGGACGGATATCATAACCGGACATAACGCCCAGCACTTCTATCAGACCTATATCCAGAGGGTCGGTCATAGCTAGATCAAGGCGCTGCCCCACTACGCGTAGTGGTATTACCCATTGTCGCACACACACTGCCTGGGGAATGATCGTTAACAATACTGGGTCGATCTGAACTTCACGCAAATCAATCTCTTCGCACATACGTTCATCGCGAAGCAGTGCATATACCGATTGTAGATCGACCCAATCATGCTGGAGCAAATGATGCATGACCGGCATCTTATGGGCCCGCATTTCTTTGTAAAGCTGCTGAATCTGTCGTGCGTTAAGTAGACCCTTTCTGTATAGCAGCATAGCCAACTGGCTTCGTTTGCCGACATCCAAATCGTGCAGAGGTGTCAGGTCAATAGTGCGTTCGCTGCTCTCCTGTGTCAGGATACGATTGCGCCGCCTCAACTCGTACTGTTCCAGCGCCAGGGCAACGGTCAAGCGTAAATCATCGTCATCCCATGGTTTGAGATTGAAGCGATAGACTGCACCGTCCTTCATCGAGCCCATTACCGCTTCGGTACTGGCGTAGCCGGTAAGCATAATACGTAGCGTTTCGGGCCATTGCTCCCGCACACGACGCAGGAACTCACTGCCATTCATGCCAGACATCATGAAGTCGCTAACAACCAACTCAACCGGTGCGTTTTCCAGTAATGTCAATGCCTCTTCAGCACTATGAGCGAACAACAGCTGGTAGTTCTCACGCTGAAATACTCGCCGCAGCGCAGCCAAGATGCCCGGATCATCGTCCACCAGTAGCAGCCGATAGGGCATTGTCGGTGCTGCAAGAATTGAATTATCTTCAACTGCGGCGGTGTCGACAAACAAAGAAGCATAGCGCTTATCCAAGGTAATTCCTCAGCCTGTCTGAAAACGCAGAGTCACACGAGTACCCTGCCCCAGGCGGCTATACAAACGGACTTCACCTTGGTGGGCCACCAGAATGTCCCTCGTTACGCTCAGTCCTAAACCACTACCAGCACCGACGCTACGCGTGGTGAAAAACGGCTCGAAGACACGCAACAGGATATCTTCGGACATGCCACATCCGTTATCTTCGATATAAACTTCCAATGCACCATCATGCAGTCGACTTTCCACTTGAATGCGCCCCCCCTCATTGAGGGCCTTGGCGGCATTATCGAGAATGTTATAAAACGCCTGGGATAGTTTAGCCGGGTAGCCAGCTAGCTTGGGTAGTTCACCGAGGCGAAGCTCGATGGGTAGTGTATGGTTATGTTCCGCTTGAAGAAGATGACAAGTAGTCATCAGCAGAGCATTCAAATCACAGGTAGCGAAATCGGCCTGATCGATATTTGCGAATGTCCTAAGGTCCGCCACAATGCTAGCGATTCTTTTCACACCACTTTTTGATTCTCCAAGCAGCGCACGAAAATCATCAAGCAGTAAGGCTGGATCGACATTATCAGATAGGCTGGCCTCGATCTCATCAAGATAGTCATCAGCTACGCGCAAGTTACTGCCGATAAAGCCTATCGGCGTATTAATCTCATGTGCAACTCCTGCCGCAAGTTGCCCGACTGCTCGTAGTCGAGCACTTTCGTAGAGCTGATGCTGAGTCTGTTCAATGACTTTGACCTGTTTTTCGACCTGTTGCTGTAATTGCTCGGATAGCGTTTTATAACGCGCCTCTGATGCCAGCAGAGCAGCATGTTTTTGTTGCAGTTCGATATAACTGGCCTCAGTAACATCATGGTGCAGATTGGCCGCTAGGCGATATTTTCCTGCATAGAATAGGATTAACTCAAACAGCCGCGCTGCAGCTTCACTTTGTATCGCCGGCAGTTCCGTACGCAGCCAGCCGAGAGTATCCAGATTAAATTCCAACTGATTAGATGCCTCCTCGGCATTATCAGCCAGTTCAACGCTAGCCCCGCCTAGGGTGCCTAGTAGCTCCAATAGCCGTGTCTGCTGCTGCTGCGACAGGAGAGCATCCAGTTTGAAATCATCTTCTAAATTACTCATCGGACGCCTCGTTAACGGCACTTAGTCGATCGACAAACGTCTGAAATCCAATGGCATGGTTAGCTGCCAGAGAGAATTCACTATCCACGGCTGGATAGAGGCGGCTAAGCAGCTGCTGGAAGCTTTTCACGACACCGTGCCCCTTGAGTGCGCTCGCCAAGGTTATCGGAGCCCACGGAGTAGTAGCCCATCGCGTCTGCAATATGGTTTCGTCAACCGCACTCGGCAGATCACGCTTGTTGAACTGGACGACTAAAGGCAAGTTCTCAATATCTAATCCCACCTTTTGTAGATTGCTTGCCAAGTTGTCGAAAGCGATAGCGTTGTTATCCTGTTGGCTGAGCTGGGAGTCGGCGATAAAGATTACTCCATCGGCACGCGACAGTACCGCTTTTCGGGTGCTGTCATGCTGTACTTGACCAGGTACGGTGTATAATTTCAGACGTAAATCCAATCCCTTCTCGCTTCGCAGGCCAATGGGCAACATGTCGAAGAACAAGGTGCGGTCATCTCGCGTCTCCAGCACCATAAGCTCGCCTTTGCGTTGCGGCATGAGCAGTGTATGCAATTGCATCAAGTTCGTGGTTTTACCACTCAATGCAGGCCCGTAATAGACGATTTTAAGGACAAGCTTGTTCTCAATTGCGTAATAGTTAGCCATGTCTTTTGGGCTCTTCTGACCCTAAAGTTACCAACGTTTCGCCTTCCTTCCTATCCATGCTAATTGCAAATAGAAGGATATTTTCTCGCTGTTTAACCAATTTCTTCATTGTACAAACCTCTTATTACTCGGTTTATTTAGCCTGAGGTTTACGTACATAAAGAGTGTATTTGGCGCCCTCTGCTTCTTCGAAATTAATCAGTTTTTCGATCAACCGCGCATCCAATTCTTTGCCCACACTAAGAAGCAGCGTGCCATTCTTGGCATGTAAATCTCGCACTAGAATCATGCCAGACTTTAAGTGTGAGGTGTCCAGCATGAAGACCGTGTCGTCGGTTAGCGTAGTATCGAGAGCCAACTCGGTGCATAAGTTGACAAACTGCTCGCACAGCTGTGGATCGTAGAGCTTTCCTGCATATTTCTGAATCAGTTGCAGTGCTTCATCGTGACCAAGCTTTCGCTCCAACACCATGCCCTGTTGCAGCTCGACGAAATCTACGGCCAGCCTTAACAGGCGCGCACCATAAGGGATATCGTTTTCTTTCAGCTGGTCTGGAAAACCGCTTCCGTTCCAACGCTCCTGATGATGGCGTATCAGCGTAGCTGCCTCCTGGAGAGGCTCAAGTGTCATCAATAAACCTTCGCCGACTTCCGGGTAACGCCGGTATAGCTCACGCTCTTCTTTATAAAGAAAATCTGCGGGACTATTGAATAAATGGTCTTTCCAAGTCAGCTTGCCGAGATTATAAAGCGCAGCGGCCATGGCTAGGTCTCGGCCTAGCGCTTCGTTCAGCTGATGACGTTGGGCAAAAGCCTTGACTAGCGCCACGACTCTACTATTTGTCTGGCGTTCGGGAGGAAGACGTTGATTGAGCAGCGATGAGAATACTTCAGTGGCCGTAGCATAGCTGCGCCTCAGCTCGGAATAGGCAAGATCAAGCATATCGGCAACTTGCTGCAGCTCTGCCGTCCTTGCCTTTACACGATTTTCAAGATCGGCATTCAGCTCCTGCAGTTGTAGATTCTGCGATAGCGTGAGCCGTTCCAGCCGCTGACGCTCCTGCTCAGAGAACTGGTAAGCGAGTGCCTGACGAATAATTAGACGAAGATCATCGTCATCCCAAGGTTTGCTGAGATAACGGTAGATTTGCCCATCATTGATTGCGCGAATGGTCGTGCTGATATCCGCATAACCAGTAAGCAAAATGCGCAGGCACTCCGGCCAGCGCTGCTGTATCTTGGCGAGTAACGTAGCACCATCCATGCTAGGCATACGGGCATCAGATATTACCAAGTCGATATGTTGCGCTTCCATCAGGCTTAGCGCCTGATCGCCACTGCTCGCTGTCAGCACCGTATAAGGTTCATTCCTGAGCACCCGTCGCAGACTATTAAGGATATTCTCCTCATCATCCACCAATAACAACGTCATGGTTAATGCCATCGGGGACTGCTCGCTCATGGCTGCATCTCATTATCTTGAATGTTATCCGGCATTACTGATTGCCTGATCGGTAACCAGACTCGAAAGCGTGTTCCCTGGCCAATCTCGCTGAAAGCCTTAATACGACCGTGATGTTTCTGAATTATGCTGTACGAAAGTGATAAGCCTAGGCCGGTCCCTTTGCCTACCGGTTTGGTCGTAAAGAAAGGCTCGAAAATGCGGTTAAGCAGATTCGGCGCTATTCCCGTGCCTGTGTCCTCCACCTCAAACCATACCCATCCATCGCCGTGTCCCGTGCGCAGAGTGATACGACCGAACTGTTCGATCGCGTGAGCAGCGTTCACTAACAGATTCATTACTACTTGATTGATCTGAGAGGGAATGCACTCCACTTCGGGTAGCTCGCCGTATTCCTTCGTTACCTCGGCCTTATATTTGAGTTCACTCTTAACCACACTAAGCGTGGTATCGATGCCATGGTGAAGGTCAGCCAGGCGGAACTCATCTTCTTCTATATGCGAGAAATCCTTGAGAGAGGTGATGATCTTCTTAACGCGGTCGAGGCCATCTTCAGATTCATTGATCAACGCCATTATATCGCTACGGATATATTCGTACTCAACGCTGCGCTTGAGTTGGCGCAACTCCTCGATATTCGCCGCATCGTCCACGGCATCGATAATGTGTAGCAGGTCTTGTACATAACTGACCAGGCTCTTCAGGTTAGAGGAGACATAACCGATGGGGTTGTTGATTTCATGAGCGACTCCAGCGGCAAGCTGTCCGATAGCAGCCAGTTTCTCCGATTGAAGCAACTGATCGTTCGCCTTTTTCAGCTTCTCGATCAACTCCTCTTGTTCGGTGCGACTGTTGTCCTGAACGCTAGCCTTTAGTGATTGCAGCGTGTTGGATTTGACTCTATCGGAAGTGCTATAGAGTACCAACGCAAAATTTGGCGTGTTTTCTTCATTGAAGAAAGGAAACAGCAGCCAGCTTTGAAACAAGGAGGCTTGCTCTGGAGGAAGGCCGAAGGGTAGTTGAATTAGACGTCGGGCATTACTCCAAGGCATGTAGATATGCCCACTCTGGCTGCGAGTCTGCTCAATCATTTGTTGGAAATGTGCTGTATCAGCATCGGGAAAAATGCTGTTAAGAGGCTGGCCTTGCGCCTGTTCTAATAACATACCGCTACATTGGGTAATGAAACCATTCCAGTACTGAACTCGTAAATTTTGGTCGAAAATGATAAGACCGAGACCGATACGTTCGACTAACGTGGTTACGAGAGAAATATGAAAGCTGTCCAAGGAATACTCCCAAGGTGACCCAGTTAGTTGTATGTGGGGCAATACTTGTGTGCTCACGTTTGGCTATCACTCGAAGACGAATAAACGATGGCGGGTTATGACAGTAATGACCGAGGTGCACACAGAAGTAATGGTTTTAGTTGCCACCTAGCGCATACCGTTAGACTTCAGGTATTTTCGGCCAGCGCGCTCTACATCTTGAGAGGATGTCGCAAATTGTTTTTAACGACTCATGACGAAACGAATGTCAGCGATCTCGATGACTGGCATCGGCATTATGCATACGCCGGGCAGCATTCTACATTTCCCTTACCAGACAAGAGGCTTCCAGCCGCCTGCAGCAAGCCGGGATTCTCGCCCCTTTTTTCATCGTGTAGGGCCGGAAGGCCTTCGAGCGATGCTATTCCGACAGAACGTACACCGTACGCGCCAGCCTGATTCCAACACACCGTTCGGGCAGTGCATGATGCTCAAACCTAGTCACCCATCTTTTAAAGCGTGGCGACTTTTTCAGCACCGCCTGAAGATCATGATTACTGCCAGCGCCCATCAGATAACTCACTGGCGTGTAAGCCATCAAAGGAATCATTTCTAGAGTACACATTATCGTCATGGGAAGTGCGTGGCTGCAGTGCATAAACAAATCTGATACTGCTGGTACCCAGCTGTGCGGTACTAGGCGGGCTCGAGAATATTACTGTCATCAATCTCCTGCATCCCGAATGAATGAGGTTCGCTTCATGTCGATAGCACTCGAGCCGTCTACTACCTACAAGCATTCCAGGAGATATGAGCGACACAGGAAGGCGCCAGCATGCAACGCATTCCCGGGGCTTCTCGTATCTTGATCTTTATCCCCTCTTCCGAACAGATCATGGCCTTTTAGCATACCAACAGCTATTAAATGGAGAACGCGATGTTCGAAGGATTCCAACTGGAGATGATTGAGCTATCTGAAGTCACATTGCGAGTGTGGTACGGCGTTCCTGGTCATCGACCCTGGTAGGCCATGGTATCGACTGTGGGCATCATATGGTATGGCTGAGGAAGCGCAGGAAATGCTGGCTGGTGCGCTTTTAGAATTTTTCAGCCAGTAACGTCATTACGTTTCGCAAAAAAACATAGCCCCCCGTTCGGGGAAATTCCTTTAAGCCAAGAGGCTCCTCTCCAACTGATCTGATGATGAAAAGTGCTTAGCTAGAGAGAAACTACAAAATAAATCGCCTCGTACCTCACATTACTTTATGTTAATGCATTAATCATTTAATCGGTTGCAACAGATAGACCTCATAAATAACTTGTATTGAGGCCTAATTTGCATTTTAGCATCAAGGTGTCACTCGCGCTGTCATAAAGGTATGACTTGCGGCTTTACCCATATGTAGTTAGTTATACAATAACTTACATCTTTCTCCTTTGACTTTTTAAAGTTCCCCTAGTTAAGAGGGAATCTATGAGACATGTTGATTTATATTAATATAACGGTATAAATATCAATTTACTCGGATACCTCAGTGCCGTTTTGATAAGTAGAGAAGGGTATGGCATGCTTTTGCCATGTCGGTTGGCTAAAGGAAGCTTGATATGAGTGAAACGTACATTCCCCGCAACGATGATGATTTAGCGGTGCCAGCCAATCGATTGGTCGACAGCAATCAGATGGTTCCGAACACTACTATTCAACAAGCACAGGATCGCGCACGTAATCCAGCGCTTGCTTACCTGATGAGCCTACGCTCGGCGCAGAGCCGGGTCACGATGAAGTCTTATTTATCGATTCTGGCCAAGAAACTGGGCTATGACCGACTCGAAGATTGCCCCTGGCAGGATCTAACGCGTCAGCATGTGATGGCCTTGGTTGAAGCACTGCAGATGGATGGACTTGCGCCTAATACCATCAATACCTATCTGGCTGGAGTTAAAGGCGTCGCACTCGAAGCACGCAGTCTCCGGCTCATGGATACCGATAACTTCCTTGATATAAAAGCTGTCAAACGGGTTCGGGGCTACCGGCTACCTAAAGGCCGAGCACTTGAGCGCCATGAGATTGACCGCTTGATTGCCGCTTGCCGCGCCGACTCAGGCAGCAAGGCGATCCGCGACGAAGCGATGCTTAAGGTACTTCTAGGTTGCGGGCTACGCCGCGATGAAGTAGTAAGAATCGACTATCCCGATCATGTTGACTGGCGCAATGATTCACTGCGCATTCGAGGCAAAGGTAACAAGGAACGTCGCGCTTACATGCCTAAAGGCACCGTAAAAGCGCTACGACGCTGGGTTATGGAGGTGCGCGGTGAACAGCCAGGCCCCCTCTTCACTCGAATTCGTCGCCATGACACCCTAACTCTAGCGAAACTCTCCAATCAGGCGGTTTATTTTGTACTTGCTGAACGTTGCTTGGCGGCAGGTATCGAAGAAGTAGCACCACACGATCTACGCCGTACTTTTGCTACGACGATGATGGACGCCGGCGTGGATATCCTGACGCTACAGCGGATGATGGGCCATGCTTCAGTCGAAACGACGAAGCAATATGACAAGCGTGGTGATGATGCCATGCGCCAGGCGACCGATCAGTTTGCGATGTTTTAAACAAATAAGCGGATTAGTGAAGCTGGGTCAATCATAGCTACTTAGCTATAAGCTAGTGCGGCAACAAAGTCCATTACAGGGCTCAGCCATCCTCAATTGAAACCTCCATAAAATGGTTCGTGGCTCCACTCCAGTAGAGCGTGAGCTAGAGTGATGTGACCCATACATTACACTTGAAAAAGGCACATTGAAGCTGCTGACAAAACGCGTCACCAGCTGCTTGAAATAAGGCTTACAACTAACCAGAAGAGCTGGTCTCTAATCCAGTATCTACTATTTTTAAGTGTTCAATCTAAAGAATGGAGGTATCTCAAACCAGCAAAAAACAAACCCAGTTGTTTCGTTATATTAACTCGTTTAACGTATCAGCTGAGATGAATAAAAATAATTAATCTGGCGAGAAACCTTATGAGTTCGATGGTCTTTGTGGTTTCATTGTTTGCGAATCAAATAATCTTGCTAGCCATAGGAATTTTGATAGGCGTCTTTCAGCGCGACCTATTCTCTTTCCGTTGGCTGGTACTAGCAGTCCTGCTATTAACAGCGTCGGACTCGATGCTTTCTGGGTTCTTTGGCGTCATTCCTACTCTAATTCCTAGTGCTCAATGGAACTGGCAAGGTAAGGTGCTGAATTTAATACTCACGCTTATCGTAGCCGCTTTGCCCCGCTTTGGATGGAAGCATGTAGGTTTGACTCTTCAGCAGAAGCCGGGGAGCTTAAAGCCAGCCATTTTCGTCATCTTAGCGAGTACGCTTGCTATCCTCATTTTTAACTTAATAACTCCAGTCAGTTTCGAGGGCGCTGATGCAGAAACTTTAGCCTTCCAGCTCCTTATGCCCGGCATAGATGAAGAACCTGTCTATCGGGGGATATTGCTGGTTATGCTTGGTCGTGCATTTTGTGCTAGACGTCAATTTTTAGGTGTAGCTTGGGGATGGGGAGCAACTCTGTCCTCGCTGATGTTTGGGTTAGTACATGCCCTATCTTTCTCCGAAGGGAAGGTTTTCTTTGATATTACTACTATGGCGATAATAACCGGCATCGCCCTTATACTTGTCTGGTTGCGCTTATATACGGGAAGTTTGCTACTCCCCATTATCCTCCACAATCTCATAAATACTATAGGAGTGATACTTGCTTTTCTTGAATGATCGGCCTCCTAAAATAACTTGATATTACCGAAAAAAGCTAAGGTGTATAGCCTCAAGAAATAATTTATATGGCTCGCTTGTCAGGCAGCGGCATATTGTAATTTGCTATCATAAACATACACAGTTCGTGCTATCTCTCTCCGCATAAACTTAGAGGATTTTTCGCATATCTCGATCAAATCTCGGTTGCTAGATGCCTATTATTTATGCATCTCAATTTAACGTTGGTGGCCAGATTTTAAGGTTGTGTCTCGGTACTGCCATTTATTACAGAATTAATATTTTATGTTTTACATGGTAAATTACTACTGTATTTTTATATTTACGCTAATGGTATTGACTCCCTTAAACAATGGAAAATGTTAGCCGATAACTTCTAAATGGCCCCTGCAAGAGGCTTCCTCTCATCGACACGATGGAATTTCAATGATAACCAGTTTGTCGTCCTACACCGCCTTTCAAGTAATCAGCAGCACCTCACAAGCCGCCAGGACTTTCTCCTCAAGCGGACATGCGGCTGCTAAAGACGACTCCTCTAACATGTTGGCTAGCAGCCAACAGGTGATCTCAGAGCTTGCCCAAGAACTTGCATCGAATAAGGAAGCCTCCCGCTCGGAAGACTTACGGACCAAGCGCTTGAATGAGGCATTAGAAGGCCTACAACGCCTCCAGGACATGCCGAAGCAGACGAAAGAGAATAAGGTGGGTCTTCAACGCCAGCGGCTTGAGATGCTGAAGATGCTACTTCTCTTTGCGTCCCCCAAGCAGGCAAACGCCATTGCTAAAGAGCTGAAGAGTATTGCCAAGGATCTGGTCACTGCCAGCAAAAGCCTTGGGGGTAGCAGCGGTAACAGCCTACCAAGCACCGCCGACCTTGAAATAGACGTAGCTAGTGTGGCAAAGATTGAAGGCCAGAAGGACACTGAAGTTCAATCGGGCACGGTTGAGATAGGAATTGCAGCGCTGAAAACCCAGGAATCTGGCTCAGTAGCCTCTGTATCGGACATGCAAATAGATTCAACGACGCGATCCGCGGTTATCAAAGACGATACCTCGACTCCAACAACCTTTAACGGAGCAGCAGCGCCTGCTAGCAATGACAGTACTCCCCTCCTTGCCAGCGAGCCTATTGAAACGCATTCAATATCAGCACCCACTGATGATGACGCTACATTACGATACTTGTTGGAAGAAGCGCAGAAACTTATGAAAGAAGTCATTAACGCATTGAAGGCGAAACTAGCTGAGGGTGATAAGGAAGCCAAGGGGGCGTTGGCCGATGTCGAAAAGAACCTGGATAAACTGCATGGCAATTTATCACGAAACGCTGAGGATTCCCTTTATACGGCGCTGGGGAGCCTACTTTCCACTGCATCAGGAGCATCTGCTGCCGTCTCGGTTTCAGTGAGCCCAAAGATCAACATTACCGTTTAAATGGAGTGGAAAACTTTGCCTAGTACCCATGCAGGTGAAGGATAGCAAAGTTGATTGAATTCATAAGCGATCCACTTGAGGGTTTATCGCCAGCTTGCTCGTCCAACGTACGGCACTTCCCCAGTGAGGCGAGCCTCAAGCACGAACAGTGATACCTAAGCCGACGCTACATGCGAGATACCTATCGAGGCCCAAAATCCACTGTTTAGGGTAACGGTACGATCAGCGCGTATAGTTTGATTACGGTGCAAATGCCAACGTGTGATATATCGATAGTCCTGCCATAGCCTCATTCCCGACCGCTAGAGTGACCAATCCCGCAGCAAGGGTAACGTCATCGAAGCAAAAGTGCTTGGCTCTGATGTCGCCTTCATCGCACCGATCCTGACCACGCTGCCCATAGCGAGGTACTTGCCAGCTTGAGAATCAAACACGCAAAAGCACCAAGGCCCGCATAAACGGGCCTTGGTGCTCGAAGCCTTACGGCTCGAAAACGCAGACTAACTGTAAGTTAGGCGGGTTGGATATTAGCGGCCTGAAGGCCTTTCTTGCCCTGGGTTACGTCAAAAGAAACCTGCTGACCTTCCTGCAGGGATTTGAAGCCTTCAGCCTTAATTTCGGAGAAATGGGCAAACAAGTCGTCGCCGCCGTCAGCAGGAGAAATGAAGCCGAAACCTTTAGCGTCGTTAAACCACTTAACTGTGCCAGTTGTCATATTTGATATCCTTGCGCACGAAGCGCTATATAAAAGTTGCCGGGTACTACCCCAGATATAGTGGGAAAAACAAGGGGGATATAACCAGGCTACCGAAGGACTCGAGTACAACTGACGATATGCGACTTGCTAACCAACTGAAGTCATCATGTCATGCTTTTCCCGACACTGTCAAACAAAATACTAGTATAAAGATAACAAAGGCGTCCTGACGGCTTTACAATTATGAATTGCAGATATTAAGCACTATATCCCCTATTTCATTAATACACGCGACCCCAAAAGATTTCTGTCAGCGGGCAACAGGAAACGCAATATACTTTATCGTTCGAGGAACAGAGCTGTGTCAAAAACCATTACTCCTGCCGGATTCGGTAATCGTCAGCAAGGCCGGCACACATAACGAGATCGCTGCTGAAGGCCAGTATATCGCGGACATCGAAGCCGATCGGCGTGAACCCCGCCGTGTTGGCACCGCGGGTGACATATTTGTCACCAGGCTTCTTGCTGGGATGCTGCCATCAAGAATCCGCTCGAAGCCTTGGCTCTGCCCGAGAGGATCGACGAGCTGACGACATACGAATTCACCCGTGTGCTCACCGATCTTGCAACCGTATTCATCGAAAATCGCAATCGACGCGCGCTTGACGAAAACTTCACAGCTACAGACACTGCAAGTCCGCCAACAATATCCCCTTCGTGTTTAGATAGGGCATGGTTAGCACGTTTACGTGTGGGGCAGGTACCGACATTAGAATTGCTCTCATCCAACAGGCTTATCTAGCCATTGAATAAGCGGCACATCTGCGAAGATAGGTAAACTTTCCTTAGATTTTTGTGGCTGTGGTTTGTGATCATACAGGCAACGTTGACAGCCGATGCTACAGGGTCCCTTTCGGAGCATCTCTCACCAAATGGTTGCCTTCATAGATCAAATCGTTGTTTTACGACCGGCGCTCCTTGCTGACCACACAGAACCTTCTAGTCCCAGCTCCGCGAACTGGTCAAGCGTTTTGCTCTTGCCGATGGAAAACGGTGCTGGACGACCCACCTCATCCTTTTTGGACTGCAGCTGCTGGCAGAGCTTCAATAGCTCAGCCCCCTATCGACTTCGGTTACGAATGCTTCTGCCATCATCTTTTTCTCAATCTTGCCCATTAGAGACCTGTGTCCGCCAGCAGGCAGCTCGTGCTGCCATGCCGTCTCGCCGGTATCGATATCAATGGCGCGGATCAGATCATCGGTTGCCGCAGCAATAAAGATCAATCCGCCTGCGGTGACCACCGAACCGCCGTTGTTGGGTGTGCCAATCTTCAGCGGCAGATAGGTCGGAATGCCAAAGGAGCCATTCTTGCGGGCGGTACCCAGAGGAACGTCCCATAGCCCTTCCCGGGTATTCATGTCGATAGCCATAATGCCGCCATAAGGTGGCTGGTTGCATAACACATCAGTTGGGTTGCGCCAGCCAGCATTAATATCCACGCCATAAGGCGTGCCCGCCTGAGGCGCGGCACCATGCGAGTCGGAGGAGCCGCCCGGTGCCCCTAGCGGAGCCAGGCCGTGTTCTTCGGCCTGCTCGCGTGTCAGCAATTGTGAATAGTTGACCGTATCGCTATAGTTAGCGACCAGGATATTGCGTTGAGTATCCACCGAAGCGCTACCCCAATCGTTGCCGCCGTAGTAACCGGGATATTCGATCCATGGCTTCTCAAGGCTCGGTGGCGTAATGTGCGCGAATCTCGGGCCCTAAGGATCAGCTACAGTGCGCAGCATGGCGCATTGATCGTCGAATAGACTCATGGTGTTATTCCCAAGTGGCCGGCCAGCAGTTTAGCAGCGAGTTGGCTTTCGCGGGGCTGGCCAATACGGATAGCATCTAGCAAGGCTAGCATGGCGTACATGTCAGGATCGCGGCGTACTGCATGGGGCGCGCTATTGAACAGAGGTTCGATAGCTTGCCCTTTAGTGTTGCCACGAGCATCTGGCCACACAAGCGGCCATTCGCCTGCACTGAACAAGCGATTGTCTAACACAGGTGCAGCGAAAGCAGTAGCAATGCCGCGGGTGATCTCGCTAGGCCGGGTGGGGTAGACATAGCGCAGACCATGGACGATAAAATTATAGAGCGCTTGGGTATTCGTGCGAGGTAAACCGGTTTTACGATCCTTCCGGATCAATCCGATTTCCATACAACGATTCAAAGAAAGGCTGACTTGGCTTTTGCTAATGCCAGTCTCTAAGGCTAGAGACCTCACACTGTAACGGGCACGCCATTGGTCATTCAAGGAAGAGCTGGGTACCCCTTGGTGTGAGAGATTATCCTCGTCATCTTTTATCCAGTCCCGCCAATCATTCGGCATCGTAGCCAAAGCCCTACTGGAGAGCCAGTAATGGTCATTGGCTTCTCTGTTCTTGAGTGATACCACCAGCTGCAGCAGCACACCAATATCTTGACTTTTCATGTGCCCCCTAGTCCTGTGTCCTAGGACATAGGACATAGGACATAGGACATAGGACATAGGACATAGGACATAGGACATAGGACATAGGACATAGGACAGATAACATGCGTAGGAATTTATAAGTCAAGAACATATGGGGCGCCAACGATTTTATTTTGCAGGAGAGGTGACATCAGCCTGGGCCAGCCACATCGCGACAATGCTGCCTGGCAGAGCAAGATTGCCACTTTGGACGACGCGATGGGAGGAGCTACCAGCATTCACAATTCGTTGATGAGCATCACTGTAGGATCTAACGAGGTTGATCTTGCGCACGAATTCTTCATGGAACTTAATTCTCGCGTGGGCATTTTAATAAATATATTCATATACAATATATGTTTGAAGAACCCGTGGCTTCACTCGTTTAATACTGACTGGTCCGCAAACACTGTAGTTAACCGTTTACCGGCAGGATCGGCGATATATGTAGAGGGGATAAGTAATAATTTTATTATATGTAAATTGATTGTTATTTATTATAAATGAAATTTTAAATACGAGTAGTTGAAATTATTAATAAACATTTATTATAAATACCGTGATTTCTTAGTTTGCCTAGTTTAAATTTTGACCTCCCACTGGAGGTAATCATAAAAAATATTAACACTCAATTAATTCTAAAATCATCCCTGGCGCTTATTATATACACGCTGCTACTGTTTTTATTTATGCGCATGATTTTTAAGGTTTTTTTACCAATTGCCGCGAAACATTTACTACATTAGAGTATTAACGACGGGGATATTGATCGCGTATAACCGATACCGCGAGGAACTCCGGGGCAATTGTTGGCCTGTATAGTAATGTTTCTAGCGGTGCAATTGGCGGCGCTGACTATCGCACCACTAAGCATCCTACTGGTGGCGCCGGCCACCTACCCTCCGATACGGTGGTACGTTGATCGGCACTGGCGATAACGCGAGCGGCTAGCACTCCGGAGAGGCTCCGGAGTGCTAAAAATCTGAGCTAGTCATCCGATGGGACTGTACCAGCGCTGCGCTGTATGGATTCCCGGAACTCAAACCGTTCGCCATGGATTGCCTCGTTCTTGAAGCTGTGAGCAAGCTCTCGGCACAGGCATTATCGTAGCACATGACCTTGGCGCCCATGCTGCACTTGAGGTTGTGCCAGGTCAGCACATCAAAGTTGCCTCCCTGCCATGGGCCACCTCGTCTCAGTGTACTGCCTTAACGGGGTATCCACTGTTGCTGGGCAAGATTCATAAATTGCCTATTGTCAGGCGTGACCATATATACTAGCGACACTGTAAGCGCTTAGGCGAGCGAGAGCTCATCTTACGACTCAGGCCCCTTTCGCGACCCTCTCTTCAGGGCGGGAGCAGTCAATTTTAACTCAGTTTGAGCATATAATCCGGCACTTCTGGCTCAGGAAAAACCGACATTGCTTTTATCCTTGCCAGAGTCCTCTCACTAGCTCGCTCAAGATGAGTCTGTAAACTAACGACTGCTGCATCAACTTGGCCATCCAATAATAATTCGAGTACCAAACGATGTTCACGCAACGACGCATCGTCTGGCCATATTCCCAGTGTGCCATAAAATAGCCGATTAATTGTAAGGGGCATTTGTACCTGACGAATCGAGGCTAGCATGCGGCGATTGGGGGAGGCAGCCAGACACTGTTGATGCAAGCTATCTTCAATCTGATCGAGCATGGCAAGATCAAAGTGCTCCGTCTGACGTAGCTGCTCAATGTCCTTTAACATTCGCCATAACATGTTTTGCGACAGAAAAGGTGCCGCCTGACGTAAAGCTTGCGGCTCAAGCAAACATCTCATTTCATAGTCTTCTTTGACTTCCTTCGCTGTAAGCGGCCCGGTAGTCCACTGCGAATATGGCACCTTTTCGACTAGGCCACGATCATGTAGACGCATCAGGGCTTCACGTACAGAATGACGGCTGACCTCGTAGAATTCGCAGGCTCGCTGCTCATTGACCTGATAATGCCCAAATACCATACAGGTCGAGAGGACATTGGCAATTTCACTATAAATGCGTTCACCTGCGGAACGCATATCTATCAACGGCTCAGCCTTCTCAAGGCCCAGCATGGCCCGGGTGATGGCGCGACGCTGCGGCACATTATCCTGTACTGCACCAGAGACTAGATAACCACGCCCCTCGAAGCGAACAATCAGCCCCTCTTCGAACAGCATGTCGAGCGCCTTTCTTACAGGGGCACGACTGGTTCCAAACAATATAGCCAAAGGCTGCTCCAGTAGCACGAGCCCAGCTTCAATCGAGCCACAAGCGATCGCTTCTTTGATGACATGAAAGATGACTGCATAACGAGCATTACGAGGCTCCTCGCCTGGTTTTAAAGGACGAGCCTTCATGGTGACGCTAACTCCACGGCAGGTCTGAAAAATAAGAATTGTGATGATAACCCAAACGAGTTTTGTAAAGTCATGTAATTGTATTTTTTTACACAATATACGACTTATAACTGTTCCGCTTCTATACCTTTCAGCCTATTAACCTATATAAAAGCCCAGCAAACCTTAAATTTTGTGATTTAGCTTATTCTTAACGAGAGAACGAGCGTCTTCTCAGTAATTCGAGAGAATATTAATCTTTTTTCAAATGACTATTTTATAAAAAAGCCATTCTTGATAGCGTAGACAGTACTAGGCTCTGAAAGTCTTTTGATGCGGCACAACAATCACAAGGCCGGACTATGACGATGACGGATTCGTTTCCATTCCGCGACGCTTCTGCGCTCGCCGATGCCTATCGCCTGCAGCACTGTACCCCTGCAGAAGTCGTACAGGATGCGCTCGAACGCGCCGGTGCGGCTCCGCATGTCTTCATATCTCTGACCGCCGATCGCGCTCTGCGTGAAGCTGCTGCCTCCTCGGCACGCTGGCGGGCCGGCCAACCGCTGAGCGTCCTAGATGGGGTGCCTGTCGCCTGGAAGGATCTCTACGATGTTGCCGGGCATGTCACGACCGCGGGCGCCGCCCTGCGCCGCGACAGCGCTCCCGCTGAACGTGACGCGCCGCTCGTGACCCAGGCGTCGCGTGCCGGAATGATCTGTCTCGGCAAGACCAACTTGAGCGAATTTGCCTACTCAGGGCTCGGCCTCAATCCACACTTCGGCACGCCGACCAACCCATTCGACACGCATGAGCCGCGGATACCCGGCGGCTCCTCGTCCGGTTCCGCCGTTGCAGTCGCTACCGGCCTTGCACCTTTGGCGATGGGGACCGATACCGCCGGTTCGATCCGAGTGCCCGCAGCTTTCAACGGTCTGGTCGGCTATCGCGCCAGCGCCCATCGCTACTGTCATGATAGGGTCTTTCCGCTTGCACGCTCCCTTGACACCATGGGTCCCTTCGCTCGCAGCGTACGCGACGTCATCGCCTTTGACGCGCTACTACGTGGCCAGATCGGCCATGAACTCGGCACCGTATCGCTGTCCGGCCGGCGCTTCTTGGTCGATGAGGGTATATTAGCCGACTCGCGTATCGAACCGGCGGTGCGCGTCAATTTCGAGAGCACGATCAAAGCGCTCGTCGCGGCGGGGGGCATCATCGAACGGCGCGAAGCCACGGTCTTTCAGGATATTCTGGACCTGATTGCCCAGCACGGCTGGCTCGGCGGCGCCGAAGCCTTCGCGCTTCACGAGGCGCTGCTCAATACAAGCGCCGCCGAAGAGCTCGACCCGCGTGTCAGGACACGGCTGGAGAGCGCCCGGGAGCTGCGCGCCTCGACGCTTCTTCATCTTCAGGAGGCGCGCATACGCCTGAAAGACGCGATGCGAACCATGCTGGACGGTGCCTTTCTCATCACGCCCACCGTCGGTCATGTCGCCCCGCCGCTCGCCCCCCTTGAACAGGATACCGAACGTTTCTTCGCCACCAACAGCGCCACGCTGCGCCTGACGATGCCCGGCAGTTTGCTCGACATGCCCGGCATCGCCATGCCCAGCGGTTACGATACGCAAGGGTTGCCCACCAGTGTACTGATAGCGGCACCCAGCGGCGAAGACGAATGTTTATTGCGCACCGCGTTGGCATGCGAGCGCGCGCTTCAGCACTAGACGTCAGTAAGGCAGAAAATCAACAAGCTGAACAAACGCCCCACCACGACAAGGAGTATGAACAATGGCCAATAAAGAAATTTTCGTCTCTATCGGTGTCGATGTCGATGCAGTTGCCGGCTGGCTCGGTTCTTACGGCGGCGAGGATTCGCCGGACGACATCTCGCGCGGCCTGTTTGCTGGCGAAGTGGGTGCACCGCGGCTGCTAAAGCTGTTCGAACGCTACGGCCTAAAGACGACCTGGTTCGTACCCGGCCATTCGGCGGAAACCTTCCCCGAACAGATGAAAGCCGTGGCCGATGCGGGCCATGAGCTTGGCGTGCACGGCTACAGTCATGAAAATCCGATCGCGATGACGCCAGAGCAGGAAGAGGCCATTCTGGACCGGGGCATCGAGCTGATCACCCAACTCGCCGGCAAACCGCCGACTGGCTATGTCGCGCCGTGGTGGGAATTCAGTCCGATCACCAACGAGTTGCTGCTCAAGAAAGGCATCAAGTACGACCATAGCCTGATGCACAACGATTTCCATCCCTACTATGTGCGCGTCGGCGACAAGTGGACCAAGATCGACTACAGCCAGCATCCCGACACTTGGATGAAACCGTTGGAGCGCGGCGAGGAGACCGATCTGGTCGAGATTCCCGCCAATTGGTACCTCGACGACCTGCCGCCGATGATGTTCATCAAGAAGTCACCCAATAGCCATGGATTCGTCAATCCGCGCGACATTGAACAGATGTGGCGGGACCAGTTCGACTGGGTCTACCGCGAGATGGATTACGCTGTCTTCCCGATCACCATTCATCCTGACGTTTCCGGTCGCCCCCAGGTCCTTTTGATGCTTGAACGTCTGATCGAGCACATGCAGAGTCATGAGGGCGTTCGCTTCGTCACCATGAATGAAATTGCCGATGACTTCCTCAAGCGTCAGCCGCGTAACGGCTGATTTGCGTCCACGCACCACCTAGAGGCCGAAGCCATGAACAACAACAATGCTGCTCCTCCACTGAATGCCACGTTCCGTCCCGAGACACCATCGGCGGCCAGTGTCCGCTATGCCACCTGGATCGCCTTCTTTGCATGGGTATTTGCTGTCTACGACTTCATTCTATTCGGAACCTTGCTGCCCGAGATCGGGCGGCACTTCGGCTGGAACGAAGCCACTCAAGCCGGACTGGCAACCTGGATAGCGCTCGGCACCGCCGTGGTCGCGATCGGTATGGGGCCGTTCGTTGACCGCCTCGGTCGCCGTGCAGGTATCATCTTCACGGTCGGTGGTGCCGCTGTTTGCTCGGCATTGACCGCCGTCGGTGGCGCCTGGGGCAAGGGGCCGTTGGTGCTAATCCGCTCGGTCGCCGGGCTCGGCTACGCCGAACAGACCGTGAATGCCACTTATTTAAGTGAGCTGTACGCGGCCAGCGACGATCCCAAATTGCAAAAACGTCGCGGTTTCGTCTATAGCCTGGTCCAGAGCGGCTGGCCGGTGGGGGCGCTAATCGCTGCGGCATTGACGGCGATCCTGATGCCATTGATCGGTTGGCAGGGCTGCTTCGTCTTCGCTGCGATCCCCTCCCTGGTCATCGCCTTCATGGCACGCAAGCTGAAGGAGACGCCGCAATTCGAGCTTCATCGCGAAATTGCCCGTCTCAAGCAGCAGGGTGACACCAAAGGTGCACGTACCCTGGCCCAGGCCCATAACATCGATTTCGAATCGCATAGCAATGCCGGCCTGAAGGGGGCCTTGCAGGGCCCATCACGGCGAGCGCTGTTGATTCTTGGCGGTGCCATTCTGCTCAACTGGTTCGCCATTCAGGTGTTCAGCGTGCTGGGCACGTCGGTGATCGTCAGCGTGCATCACGTTTCGTTCGAGAACTCGCTGGTCATCCTGATTCTGTCCAACCTAGTTGGCTTCTGCGGTTATCTGGCCCATGGCTGGCTCGGCGACAAGATTGGACGACGCAACACCATCGGGCTTGGCTGGATCTGCGGCGGTATCGCCTTTGCCGCGATGCTCTTTGCTCCCAGCGCCTTCGTGCCGGTGGTTACACTGTACAGCATTGGCCTGTTCTTCCTGATCGGCCCGTACGCGGCGGCGCTGTTCTTCATCAGCGAAAGCTTCCCAACCAGCGTGCGTGCCTCAGCGGGTGCGTTGATCAACGCGATGGGGCCAATTGGCGCCTTGCTATCCGGTGCCGGTGCGACGACCATCCTGAGCCTTGGCGGCGATTGGCAGTGGGCGGCCCTGCTGTTCGGTGCGCTACCCTGTCTTCTGTCCGGTATCCTCATATTCGCCGCCCGCCACGTTGATCCGGCTAGCGTCCGCTGAACGGTACAGAGAGGGGACGACAATGAACTCACACGCTGAAAGTCAACGCGTCGCGTTGATTACCGGCGCCGCCAGCGGTATCGGTCAGGCGCTGGCCATCACTTACGCCAAGTCAGGCATCCACGTTGTCGGTGGCTATTTCCCCGGCGATCCCCATGACCCGGGCGAGACCGAAAGCGCACTGCGCCAGCACGATAGCGCCAGTACCATGGTCGCACTAGATGTGGCCAATAGCGCCTCGGTCGACGCCTTTGCCTCCGAGGCGATAACCCGCTTCGGTCGTATCGATATCGCCGTGGCCAACGCCGGTTTGCTGCGGCGCGCGTCAATTCTGGAAATGAGCGACGAGCGCTGGCACGAAATGCTCAACGTCGATCTCACCGGCGTGATGCGCACCTTTCGTGCCGCCGCTCGCCACATGAGCGAGGGGGGGGCCATGGTCGCGATCTCCTCAATCGCCGGCGGCGTCTACGGCTGGCAGGACCATGCGCACTATGCCGCGGCGAAATCCGGCGTACCAGGATTATGCCGCTCACTCGCCGTCGAGCTTGCGCCACGCGGGATTCGCTGTAACGCCGTCATTCCCGGCCTGATCGAAACCCCACAGTCGCTCGATGCTCAAAACTCGCTCGGGCCGGAGGGGCTTGCCCAGGCAGCGAAGAAGATCCCGCTGGGCCGTGTCGGGCACCCCACCGATGTGGCCGCCCTGGTACGCTTTCTGACCAGTGATGAAGCAGGCTACCTGACCGGACAGAGCATTGTCATCGATGGCGGCCTGACCGTACGCTGGCCCGACTAGGAGATTGCCATGAAAGGAATGCTCGAGAATCGTCGTACCGTGGTCAGCGGTGCTGCCAGCGGCATCGGCAAGGCGATCGCGTTGGCCTATGCTGAAGCCGGCGCCCGGCTCGTGCTACTGGATCGCGATGGCGAAGGGCTGGTCAAGACACGCGCTGCCTGCCGGGCGCAAGGCGGCGACGTAATCGAAATCACCGCCGACGTCGGTACGGTCGAGGGTGCGCGGGCCGGTGTCGAGGCTTGTCTCGCCCACTTCGGCGGCATCGACATCCTGGTTAATAATGCGGGCATGCTGACCCAAGCGCCCTGTACCGAGATGACCGTCGAGATGTGGGATACCATGCTCAACGTCGATCTGCGCTCGGTATTCATCGCCTCGCAGTGCGCCCTCCCGTCCATGCTTGAACAACGCTGGGGGCGTATCATCAATGTCGCTTCACAGCTCGGCATTAAAGGCGGCGCCGAACTTTGTCACTATGCCGCGGCCAAGGCTGGCGTGATTGGGTTCACCAAGTCCCTAGCGCTGGAAGTCAGTGATCACAACGTATTGGTCAATACTATCGCACCGGGACCGATCGAGACTCCTCTAGTCGATGGCATCAGTGCTCAATGGAAACAGGCCAAGGCGGCTGAACTGCCATTGAAGCGCTTCGGCTATGCCGACGAAGTGGCGCCTACCGCGGTACTGCTGGCTTCGGAGCCAGGCGGCAATCTCTACTGTGGCCAGACACTGGGGCCCAACTCGGGTGATGTCATGCCATGAGACTATCGAATATCGAAAGGAGATAACCATGTGTGGACTCTGCGGCCTACTCAATGACGGTAGCCACTGGAGCGACCCGCTGGCGAGCACACTTCCTGCCCGCCAGTTGCGCTATGCTCGTCTCAAGGCGCTGAACAAGGTGCTGACGCCTTATCGGTTGAAGCTGACAGACTTTCAGGGCTCGGGCTATGTGCTGTCGTCCCTGACCGGCCGCCAGGAAATGGTCAGTAACATCGACCAGCTCTGGCGTACGGCTGAAACATTAAGTGGCCGCACAATTGATCCTCTCGATCCCGAGCTGCTCGCGACCTTGGAGAATCACTGTGCAAGCGCGTGAGAAGGTTGATTATTCTACCCTGCCGGTCAGCGTGCTGACCGGCTTTCTCGGCAGCGGCAAGACAACGCTGCTACAGCGGTTGCTTGCCGGACAGCCCGCCGCCGAGACGGCGCTGTTGATCAATGAGGTGGGCGATGTTGGCATCGACCACCGCTTAGTCAGCGAGGTGGCGCCTGAGGTGCGGCTGCTGCCCAGTGGCTGCGTTTGCTGTTCGATTCGCGGCGAGCTCAAGGATGCGCTCCTGGAACTGTTCACCCTGCGCCAGCAAGGTGAGCTGCCACCGTTCAAGCGCATTCTGCTCGAGACCACGGGGCTGGCCGACCCGGCACCGATCCTAGCGACTCTTTCCCACGATTCTCAGCTACGCCATCATCTCAAGCTAGGCCAGATCATCACGCTTGTCGACGCCGTCAATGCCGAACTACAGCAATCGCTGCATCCGGAATGGCTGGCCCAGGTCACGGCAGCTGACAGACTGATCATCAGCAAGACGGATCTAACCGACCAGGCGGCGCTCGCCGCTACGAAACAGCGCCTTGCCGGACTCAACCCGACCGCCGAGCAGCTCGAAGCCCACCAGGTCATTGCCGGTGACGATCGCCTTTTCGCGACCGGCGCGCGCATGGAAGAAGACCTGCATCATGCAACCGCATGGCAGTATACGCTGCGCCGGGTAGCGAACAGCGATAGAACCTTGGCCTCGGATGCTCTTCACGGCACGACGCGTACGCTCAGTATCACCTTGGACGACCCGCTTGACTGGACCCATTTCGGCATCTGGCTGTCGATGTTGCTGCGTGCGCATGGCGACAAGGTGCTGCGCATGAAGGGAATTCTTAATATTGGCAAGGATCAACCTCCGGTCGCGCTCCATGGCGTGCAACATGTTCTGCACCCCCCGCTACACTTGCATCGCTGGCCGGACAATGATCATCGCTCTCAGCTGGTGTTCATCACCCGTGGACTCGAACCTACTCAGATAGAACGCTCGCTGACGACGTTTCTCGCTACTCTGGCGACCTGAGCGGAGAGCCCATATGGCAAACCTCGTCTCGCTTTCATCACGTCCTTCAGCATCACATATTACGCTGCGTGTGCTAGGCACCTCGGTCACATTACTTGAAATACTGCGCGAACGTGCCGAACAGGATTTGGGAATCAGGTTGGTTTATCGCGTCTGCAACGCACAGGAAGCGCAGCGAATCGCCGTCATGGAACCGCACAGCTATGACCTCTACGATCAATGGTTCCACAATATCGATTTTGTATGGCCAGCGCGCGCCATCCAGCCGATCGATATCTGTCGCATTCGGGATTGGGACGAGATCAATATGCTCGCCAAGTCCGGCAGCCTCGCCGAGAATGGCGAGATGAAGAGCAGTAGCGTACCGACTCATCGCCTGTATGTGCAGCATGACGGCAGACTCGGTGCTCGGCCTACAGAAGCGATCACGATGTTGCCGCTGACCCATAACGTCGACAGCTTTGTCTATCGTGCGGATGGTTTACCGCCCGGAGTGAGCGCCGAAGAAGAAAGCTGGGGATGGCTGCTCGACGATCGCTTTGCCGGCAAGGTAGCCCTACAGCGTGATGCCACAATCGGCGCGATCGATGCCGCACTTGCTGCCGCGGCCCAGGGGGAACGCTTCGGTGATATCGGCAATCTGACCCTCGACGAGATCGATCGGCTCACGGGTATACTCGCGGCCAAACATAGACGCGGCCATTTTGCTGACTTCTGGGCCAACGAGGCAGAAGCGATGCGTCTAATGGAGAATGAAAGCATCAGCGTGCAAAGCCTGTGGTCACCGGCACTGATGCGCCTGCATAAGCCCGATAGTGCTTATTGCCTCGCCAGGCCCAAGGAGGGGTATCGTGCCTGGTTTGGTGGCCTATGCCTGTCGCGCTGTCTGCAGGGTAAGGCGCTTGATGCGGCCTATGAGTATCTGAACTGGTGGCTATCGGGATGGCCCGGCGCCATCATGGCGCGCCAAGGCTATTACATCTCACTGCCGCAGCGTGCACGTCGCTACTTAAGCGATGATGAATGGCAGTATTGGTACGAGGGAAAACCCGCCCGAACGGTACTGCTGGGCGCCGATGGCTATCCTCTCATTCAAACGGGAGAGCGACGTGATGGTGGCTGTTACCGCTCGCGCATGGCACACATCGCCGTCTGGAACTCGGTCATGGACGAACACAACTACCTGGTACGGCACTGGACTCAGCTTCTTAATGAAGGTTCGTCTCATCAGCAATCTGCTTGAACAGTGACAGTAGCGCCATAACCAGTAACCCGCCGCTATCAGTCGGCGGCGTGCAACGTTGGCGCTGGGATTAGACAGCCTGCCTAGGTGCTTCTCCAGCTACGGACATGAGCAGAAAATCATGGAGTATCCTTGCCGCCGGGTTACCCATGGTGAGCGCTGTCCACGCTAGCCCTACGTCCATGCTAGCCACCGGATTGGACAGCGTGATGGTCTCCACCTTGCGCCCTTCCAACGACCAGGGGCGGTAGACCATATCCGACAGCACGGTGATTCCCAAGCCATTGGCTACCATGCTTCGTACCGATTCCACCGAGGATGTCTCAAACAGGATGGAAGGGCTTTGTCCGGCCGCACTCCAATAGCGCAAGGAGCTCAGCTTGCATTCATCTACCGTCAGCATGATATAGGGCTCAGCCACCAGATCGGCAAAAGCCACCGACTCGCGTGACAAGAGGGGATGACCACTTGCCACCCACAACCGGCGGGGCGAATGAATCAGCGTTCGATGGTGTAAATGCTCAACATCCTCCAGATTAGAGGTCAGCATCACCGCCATCTCGTAACGCCCCTCTTCCAAACCGGCTTCAATATCGTTCCTAGAGGCTTCAACTAGCTCTAACTGTATATCTGGATAGCGTCGTTGGAAGCGCGCCAGATGGGCCGGCAGGAAATAACCAACGACCGTATAGGATGTTGCGACACGGACATGGCCGACCAATCGCTCAGGTCGCCGGGGGATGTTAAAGGCATCTTCTACTGCGGTTAAGGCATGACGCGCCCGCTGAAGAAAGCGCCGGCCCTCGTAAGTGAGCGTCATTCCTTGTGCCCGGCGCAAGAAGAGCGGCATACCAAGATTGGCTTCGAGCTCACGAATGCCGGTGGTCACCGACGATTGCGAAATGTTGAGGTCGACTGCCGCCTGAGACACCTTGCCGGTTTCCGCCACTGCGATGAAATAGCGCAACTTTTTCAGAGAAATATCCATGACGGGCCTCTTCTTCTTAATCTTGTGAAAGAATTCCGCTGAGTAAGAGAGCTTACGAGGTATCGGTTTTTTTGGGAATGGGCAGCAGAAATTCGTATTTCCCAATGACAGGCTTCTGGCGTTAACTGGATTCGTCGATTTTTCAGAACGGACAGCGCCATGCCAACTACGACAACACAGCAAATCGATCTGAATGCCGACATGGGGGAAGGCTTTGGCCCCTGGGTCATAGGCGGCGGCATCGATCAGCGCATCATGCCCCATATCAGTTCGGCCAACATCGCAACCGGCTTTCATGCCGGAGATCCCCAGACCATGCGCCAGACCATCCGCGCCGCCGCAGCAGCCGGCGTACAGATCGGCGCCCACCCCGGCTTCCGCGATCTCGTCGGCTTTGGACGGCGGCACATTGCGGCGTCTCCCGAAGAACTCACCAACGATGTGCTCTATCAGCTTGGTGCACTGCGCGAAATGGCAGCGGCCGAAGGGCAAATGCTGCACCACATCAAGTTGCACGGTGCGCTTTATATGCATGCCGCCCGTGATAGGGATTTCAGCGCCGCCTTAATCAAGGCACTGCAGCAGTCTGCACCTACCCTGCCCGTCTACTGCATGCAATCGACGGCGCTGTACCAGGCGGCGACCGAGGCGGGGCAGCCGGTAGTGCGGGAGTTCTTCGCCGATCGGGACTACAACGCCGAGGGGCAGCTGGTCTTCGTCCGCCGCACCCAGGCGCTCGATCCCCAAACAGTCGCGGAGCGTGTAATGATCGCCTGTCGGGAAGGACGCGTCAGAGCCATCGATGATGAGTGGAGCGCCGTTGACTTCGATTCCATCTGCATACATAGCGACACGCCAGGCGCCGACCAACTTATAGCCGCCATCGTCGAATCTCTTCACCGTGCGGGTATTGCTGTCGCTCCGCCCGCTGCGGCCGAGCCATCGCCGGATCAGTGATTTCGACCTGATCTGATCATTAAGTGATAACAACAAGGATATTGATCCATGACTGAAACAGCGCTCAAGGCCCCTTTCCCAGGCGTGTTCTACCGTAGCCCCTCCCCTGATGACGCGCCCTTTCTTGAAGAAGGCCAGGCTATCACGGCGGGGGACACTATCGGTCTGCTTGAGGTCATGAAGCAGTTCAGTGAAATACCGGCAGAGGTCAGCGGGACAGTCGTGCGCTTTGTCGTCGAGGATGAAGCCGTTGTCGAAGCAGGCCAGACCTTATTGATCGTTGCCTCCGATGAGTGAGACCGCCTGCCATGATCAAGACGCTTTTAATCGCTAACCGGGGTGAAATAGCCCTCAGAATCGTGCGGGCGGCTCGTGAGCTCGGCATTCGCAGTATCGTCGCTCACTCTAGTGCAGATGCGGAGACGTTAGCCGTTCAGCTTGCTGATGACGCCATAGAGATTGGTCCGCCTCAGGCCAGCAAGAGTTACCTTAATGCCGAGGCCCTGATCGACGCGGCACGTCAGTATCAAGTCGATGCCATCCACCCGGGCTATGGCTTCCTGTCGGAAAATGCAGATTTTGCAGATGCCGTGCACCGAGCAGGGATTATCTTCGTCGGTCCGTCCGGAGACATCATTCGGCGCATGGGCGACAAGGCCGCCGCTCGACGCACGGCTAAGGCAGCGGGCGTTCCGGTCGTACCCGGTTCCGAAGGCGAAGTCCCCAGCGTTGAGCAAGCCTGCCGCCTAGCCGAAGAGATTGGCTATCCGATCATGATCAAGGCCTCCGCTGGCGGCGGCGGACGCGGCATTCGCATTGCCGGTAACCGTGAGGCGCTGATGAAGCAGATGCCGACCGCCCAGACGGAAGCACGCGCGGCCTTCGGCCACGGCGGCGTTTATCTGGAGCGCTTCATCCCTCAGGCCCGCCACATCGAAGTACAGATCTTGGGGGATGGCGAGCATGTCGTGCATCTCTTCGAACGGGAATGTTCATTGCAGCGCAGACGCCAGAAACTGATCGAGGAGAGCCCCTCGCCCGCCCTCGATGAAGCCACCCGCGCCGAACTATGCGAATCGGCGGTGACGCTGGCCCGCCATATCGGCTACAGCGGCGCCGGCACGCTTGAATATCTGTTCGATGAGCATCGCCGGGAATTCTTTTTCATCGAGATGAACACCCGCATTCAGGTAGAGCATCCGGTCACAGAGCAGATCACTGGCATCGATCTGATCCGTGAAATGCTGCTGATAGCGGACGGCAAGCCACTATCGCTGCAACAGTCGCATATTCACCGCTCTGGTGCGGCGATAGAGCTTCGCCTCAATGCGGAGGATCCGGATCAAGACTTTCGTCCTAGTCTCGGCACAATCGAGACGCTACGCTGGCCGAGTGGTCCTGGTATTCGAATCGAGAGCGGTCTTTATCCGGGCTACCGGATCCCACCGTTCTACGATGCCATGCTGGCCAAGCTGGTGATATGGGATCAAGACCGTCCAGCCGCGCTTGCCCGTGCGAGACGGGCATTGGATGAGCTGATCCTGGAAGGCGTCACCACTACCGCCAGCTTGCATGTACGGCTACTCGCCGACCCCCATGTCCGGGACGGTAATGTCCATAATCAGTTTCTCGAACAATGGCTAGAACACTATCAGCAGGAGGTCTCCGCATGAAAACGCTGACCCCGCGCTACAGCCCCGCAGGGGATGAATTCCTGTTTGTCGAGCTCGATGAGGAAATGTCTCTGGACGCCTTTTTCATGGGGCTGTCCATCACCTCGCGGCTGCGGGAAATGGCGCTGCCCGGCGTCGTGGAGATCTGTCCGGCCAATGCTTCCTTTCAGGTATGCTTCGACCCGGATCAGTTGCCCCTCGAGACGCTAACCGGAATACTCGAACGTCTGCACCGGGAGGTGGCGGCCGAGGAGGCGCCTACGCTCGAGACGAGAATCATCGATATTCCGGTTCTTTACAACGATCCCTGGACGCATGAGGTACTGATGCGTTTTCGCGAGCGTCATCAGACTCCCGATACGACCGATCTCGAATATGCGGCCCGTATCAACGGCTTCGATAGCATCGATGCATTCATCCGGGCCCATGCCGGCGCGCCCTGGTTCGTCTCGATGATCGGCTTCGTGGCCGGGCTACCGTTCATGTATCAGATGATCGCACGCGAGCGGCAGATTCAGGTTCCGAAATACCTACGCCCGCGTACCGACACGCCCAAGCAGACCGTTGGCTACGGTGGCTGCTTCACGGCCGTCTATTCGGTCCGTGGCGCAGGTGGCTATCAGATGTTCGGCATTACGCCGGCGCCCATCTATGATCCTGAGCGGAAGTTTTCCCATATTGATGATTCGATGGTCTTCTTCCGGCCCGGCGATATCGTGATGTTTCGCTCCATAGACCGTGATACTTACGACCAACTCGATGCCCAGGCGCAGGCCGGAGAATTTTCCATCGTGACCACGCCGTTTACCTTCGAGCTGGAGGCCTTCATGGCCGATCATGACGCCTATAACGCCACAATCCAACAGCGGATCATGGAGGCCCTCGATGCACATTGAAATTCTCAAGCCTGGGCTAGCCACGACCGTACAGGATTTGGGCCGTCAGGGTAATTATCATCTTGGCATCCCGCCTTCAGGTGGCATGGATCTCGCCTCGGTCAAAACGGCCAACTGGCTAGTCGGTAACGATGAAGATGCTGCTGTGCTCGAATGCTCCCTGATGGGTCCAACGCTGCGCTTCGCTACTGGCTGCCTGGTCGCGGCCTGTGGCGCCGATATGGCGCCTCTCGTCGATGGACAACCTCGTGCCATCAATACAGCCTTTTGCGTCCCCGAAGGCAGTGAACTGAGCTTTGGCTTCGTTCGTGACGGGGCCCGCCTTTATTTGGCCGTTGCCGGGGGTATTGATGTTCCTCACCAACTCGGCAGTCGCAGCACTTACACGCTCGGCCGGTTGGGAGGCGTAGAGGGTCGACCGCTTAAGGCCGAAGATCGACTGCCGCTGGCCCAGCCACAGCGCAACGTACCAGAGGGCAGAACGCTGCCGCACAACGACTGTCGTTTTTTCGGAAAATCACATGAGTTGCGCGTAGTAACGGGGCTCTACGAGCACCGGGTCATGCCCGAATCTATCGAGCAGTTCTACAGCGAGACGTGGTCGGTAGCATCCGAAGCCGATCGTATAGGTTACCGGCTTAAAGGTGGATCGGCTCTGACCTTCAAGGAACGGGAACCTCCCTTTGGCGCCGGTAGCGATCCATCCAATATAGTCGATGCTTGTTATCCGGTTGGTTCAATTCAGGTGCCTAGCGGCTCTGAGCCTATCATTCTTCACCGTGATGCTGTCTCCGGTGGCGGCTATGCCACCATTGCAACCGTCATTAGCGCCGATATGAACCGCGTGGGTCAGATGCAGCCCCATCACCAAGTGCACTTTACACGTGTCTCGATGGAAGAAGCGCTGCAGGCGCGTCGAGAAGAACAGAAGCGGCTTGAACGCTTAAAGTGCCTCTTGATCGGATAGTAAACTATCTTGGCTATATATTCTGGGCAGGCCATGCTCCTTTTCGCACCATTGTCGCCCGGTTCTGCCGGGCTTATTCTGCACACAGGCTGAGTGCATGATGCCTGACATTTATTTGTGCAACTGCCGCTGAACTTTTCGTATCTCCTTTCTGTCCGCAGTATCTAAGATTTCCCAATATTCGAAGCTATTCAACCCATGGTTTAACGCATGTTCCCGCGCCGCTTTCTTGTAATGAAGGCAGGGATGCCAAGTTTGTGTAGTTCTGCTATCGCCTACATGGGCGCCACAGTTATCGGCGTACTTGATCCCAGCAGAACGCCATCAATAGTTTTTTCATGAGTATATTCGATGGTGTTTACGCATATATGGATACGTTCATCGAAAGTTTAGAACCTCGGAACACTATGGGTGGTAACGACAAACCAAGACAACGCAGGTTGAAAATTGCGCCTGTTTGGAAACAATACAGAAGTTGAAGTCCAGTTGTTCGATGATCACGATACCGCGTTGTCTCATGGAGTTGTGTGGATCTGTCAGGATGTTGACTAATACGGGGATCGCATCTGGCGGCATAGTGGATGTACCTGCTCTGGCAGCCCCAGAGCCAATGACGAGGTGGCAGCTCACCTCTGCTAGGTTTGTAATGCATCTTCTCCTGGTTGCCTTGAGAATCCGAATAGCGCTGCCTTCGTTACCCGCCATTGAATCGGGAATGGCAATACGTTTTTATCACCCAAGCCATAACGGATGTTCTTCGGGCGCACATCATCAAAGCATTTTGCTGTGTTTCAGCAACCCCTTTATCAACATATATAGGCCTGTACAGCTACTCCAGTCTATTCCCATATTATAAATCCCAAAAATAGAGCTACCCGAAAATGCATACCGTTGAAAAGGATTGATTTCATCGTCTGGAAATAGATCTGACGGGTATTGATGAAGCATGAAGAAGAAAAGTACCCATCCCACAGCAAGCATGAGGACGACAAAACCATTTTAGGATGGAGACTATATGCCAGTCGCGATGATATCTTGCATTAAAACGAAACAGAAAGTACTCGCGGTAGTGCTCAACGATTACCTCGACACGCTGCGAGATATTGTACAGATGCAGCCGCACTCAGCGTGCTAGCGTGCGCGAAGCCTTCTTCGACTCGACCTCCTGATCTTCTCCGTCAGGATGGGCAAGCTTCCATGCAGTGCTATAAGTGGTGTAGTTCTTGAGCACGTCAAGGATAAAATCCTCCTCGATGGCCTGGCGCATCGACGGCTCAGGCTATTGTCGCTGCTTATCGGCTGCTCAGGGTCAGGTGGACGCCCGAACAGCTCCGACGTCTTGGCTTTAGGCATGGCAGTGAGGGCGTAGTAGCTGATGCTGGCGCTGGGCTGGCGGGCCGATACGGCAGCATCGAGTAGTTCTTCAGCGCTGATTTCGTCAAAGTCGCCGTTATCCTCGCTATTCTCGTTTCACCTTGGCTAGCGCCCAGCAAAGCTTTGAGCTTACTAGCCGACGAACCAGCCTGCGAGGAGTGAGCCTCATCAGCAATCACCGCATAGCAGCCATTAGCCAACTGTGGACACTTGTCGAGGGCATCAAACAGCGCCGGGAAAATCTGGATAGTAACAATGATAATGCGCGCTTTGGTGAGCCGCGCCATGATGACCTGCGCTTCGCGGTGCTAGAAAAAACTCTGGCCTGAATATTCGGGTGTTTCACTTGAAACACCCGCTCTTTCTCTATATTAGTGCGCCCCCTCTTCCCTTTTCATCTTAAGCCAGTTGATGACCCCACCCGCCTTTAAAATGGCGCGCTGGCGTGCACTCAGCTGATGTTGAAGCATCACGGCGGTGCCATCAGCCAGTCGCGCCTTGATGTTCTCCCCCTGCTCAAGCTGCTCGCCGGGAGCCTCTATCGTAACGCTGGCGCTTTCGACCAGGCGCTGATGATCATTTTTATCACACAGCGTCAGCGGCAGCACGCCGAAGCTAACCAGATTCTGCCAGTGAATTCGGGCAAAACTTTTGGCGATCACTGCCTCCAGACCCAGATAGCGCGGCACCAGCGCGGCGTTCTCACGGCTCGAGCCCTGACCGTAGTTTTTACCGGCCACAATGATGTGTCCCAGTTGGCTCTTTTGCGCACGCTGGGCATAGCCTTTATCCACTGCCTCAAAGGTGAAGGCAGCAGAAGCCGACACATCGCTCCACAGCGGCAGCACGCGACTGCCGGCAGGCATGATGTCATCGGTGGAAATATTATCGCCCACCACCAGCAGCACCGGCGCCTCGATGCGCGCTGACAGCGGCGCCAGCATGGGCAGTGCCGGCGTGTGGGTGGTGGCCAGCATTACCGGGCGCTGTGTGTCAGGCTCGGGTGGCGCGACAAACATGCGGGGGTCGACCACCATCTCGCTGGGCTCATCAATTCGCGGCGCCGGACGGCCCAGCATGCGCGGATCGGTGATCACGCCTGCAAGCGCTGAGGCCGCGGCGGTTTCGGCGCTGCACAAAAAGACGCTGTCCTCCAAAGTGCCGGAGCGGCCCGGGAAGTTTCGCGGCACGGTGCGCAGGCTGTTGCGCCCTGCCGCCGGCGCCTGCCCCATGCCGATGCAGCCGTTACAGCCGGCCTGATGCAGGCGAGCGCCGGCACTGACCAGCGCTTCCAGATACCCCTCGCGCGCCAGCGTTGCCAGCACCTGACGGCTTGATGGGTTGATATCCAGCGATACGCCCGGATGAACCATCTGCCCGCGCACGATGTCGGCGGCGATGGCAAAGTCACGAAAACCGGGCGAACCCGAGGAGCCAATGTAGGCCTGATAGAGCGGCTCGCCGGCGGCTTCGCGTACCGTCACCACATTGTCCGGGCTCGAGGGGCGGGCAATCATGGGTTCAAGCGCGGCCAGATCGATGTGATCCGTCAGGTCGTACCGGCAGCCGGCATCGCTGCTCAGGGCGCGGAAGTCGGCTTCGCGACCGCGGGCCTTCAAGAAGGTACGCACGGCCTCATCGGCGGGAAACACGCTGCTGGTGGCACCCATTTCGGTTCCCATGTTGGCGATCACGTGACGATCCATGACCGAGAGGGCCGCCAGCCCCGGGCCGTGATACTCGAGAATGCAGTTGGTCGCCCCGGCCACGCCGTGGCGGCGCAGCAGCTCCAGCACCACATCGCGGGCGCTGACCCAGTCGGGCAGCGCGCCCTCGAGATATATGCCCATGACGCGAGGCATGGTGATATAGAGTGGCTCGCCGGCCATGGCCTGGGCGATCTCGATACCGCCGGCGCCGAGGGCGAGCATACCGAGCGCCCCGGCGGCCGGGGTATGGCTGTCGCAGCCGGCCAGACTCTCGCCGGGACGGCCGAAATACTCCATGTGCACCGGGTGGCTGATGCCGTTGCCCGGACCGCTGTAAATCACTCCCAGCCGCTGGCAGGCCCGCTCCAGAAAGAGGTGCGCCTCGGCGTTAAGACCATCCTGCTGCACCAGCGCGTGATCGACATACTGCACGCTGGGCGAGGTCACCACCCGCTCCACCCCCATCGCCTCTAGCTCCAGCATCACCAGCGTGCCGAGCACGTCCTGCAAAAGCGCCTGATCGATGCGCAGCGCCACCTCCTCTCCCGGTATCATTTGTCCGGAGACCAGATGCGCAGCGATCAGCTTGTGGGTCAGTGTCTGTGCCATGTTTTTCTCCTCGCCCAGATGGCTAGTTCGACAGGGCAATCACGCTGCGCGCATGGCGCTGAGCGCTGGCATCGGCACTCGAGAGCAGCGTGCCGCCGACACAGATCCCCACGTTGAGCAGCAGGCCCCACAGGCCGCTGTAGATGCCCAGCGGGCGATAGCCCATAAAGGTCAGCACTCCGGCGAACACGGCACCTGCCAGCATGCCGGCAAACACCGACTGGCTATTGAGCCGCGTCCAGTAGAGGCCCAGCACCAGGGCCGGCGCGGTCTGAATCAGCAGCTCGAACTTGAGCACAAAAATCTGATAGAGCGTGGCGGGCGGATACCAGGCGATCACAATCAGCACTGCCACGGCCACCAGTCCCACGAGCTTGCCGGCCAGCACCTTCTGATGCTCGCTGGCATCGGGACGAATATAGCGCCCGTAAAGGTCGTTGGAGACAATGGAGGAGAAGGTAAGCAGCACCGAGTCAGCGGTGGAGACGATCGCGGCGATCACGCCGCCAAAAAGCAGCACCATGGCCCAGTAGAAGAACGTGTTCTGATTGGCGAGTGCGTTGGCCATCATCCCGACCAGCTGCTCGGACTCGGCCGTGGAGAGCCCCGGAAAAGCCGAGATGCCGATAATCCCCACCATGAACACCACACCGGCGGTGAGAAACGGCATGTAGGCCATGCGAATGAACGAGCGCTTGAGCGCGTGCTCGCTTTTGGCCGAGAAGATGCGCTGTACCGCATGGGGATAGATCGCCGCCCCGATGCCGACCAGCAACAGCAGACTGAACCAGCGGGTCAGCCCCTGGCCATCCGGCGGGTTGAGCTTTTCAGGCGACGAGAGCTGCATCTGCTCGGCCGCAGCCGAGAAGCCACCGAAGTAGTACAGCGAGCCAATCAAGAGCGTGAACACCCCAAACAGCAGCGCCAGCCCCTGAATGGTGTCCGTCCAGGCCACCGAGCGCATGCCGCCCAGCCAGCTGTAGGCCACCATGATGATGATGAAAAAGACCACGCCGACCTGGTAGGGAATGGTACCGCCCGTCAGACCGGAAACGCCCTGACCGATGGCCACGAACTGTTCAAGCATGTAGTTGCCAAGCCCATAGAGCATCAGGATCGCGGCCAGAATGCTGATCCTTTTGGAGCGAAAGCGCATCTCGATCCAGTCCACCGGCGTCAGCAGACTGAAGCGGCGCCCCAGCGCATACAGGCGTGGCGCAAAGAACAGATACACCATGATGATCATGATGAAAAATGGCACCGACACCAGATACTGATAGCCCATCCGGTAAGTGGTGGGCGGGTAGCCGATCACCGTATTGCCGCTGTACTGGGTGGCAAAGAAGGTAAAAAAGAGCACCATCACGCCCAGGCCACGCCCGCCGAGATAGTACTCATCAAGGCTTTCACGCATGCCGCGATTGCGCAAAAAGGCATATACCCCGACGGCCAGCATCAAAAAGCCGTAAAGCGCCAGTACAAACACACCCGACCAGCCGCTGAATGCAAGTTCGATCTCCATGCCTTACTCCTCCCGGCTGCCATTGCGCTTGTTGTGATCGCCATAAATCTCGTCGCTGTCGGTATGCCACTGGGTCAGCACCACCCAGGTGATGAATACCGACAGCGCCAGTGAGGCCAGCAGGGTTATCAGCGCCCACAGCGGTACGCCCATGATCAGATAGGAAGATATGCCGGCTGGAAAATACCAGGGGTTGATCAGCGCGAAGAGCACGATAAAACCGATCCAGACAGGCTTTTTGCGAATCGGCTCAGATATCCTGGGTGTCATGAGTCTCTCTCCTGGCCATGAACCGCCGCCACCGGGGCGGCAATAGGGGATAACCCCTAGACTCTAGCCAGCCGAGTAGAGCGCTGAATATTGATCAATGAACAAGCAGCACTTCGTCATTGACGAAGCATCAAGACCAAGGTAGCAGCGCTTGGACCTTGGTCGCAGAGCTCCCTGAAGCCTTCGCTTATGGTCGGCTGTGGCCCGGCAGCGCTTACGGCGTGGCGCTGTCTTCCTCACCACAGCGCAGCAGATGATCCACCAGCTGCCGGGCAATCACCGGCAGAGCGTTGTAATCACGCATGACCAGATGCAGCTCGCGAAGAGCCCACTCATCGGTCAATGGAATGGTGGCCAACGATAGCCCATGACGCTCGGCACTGACGGCACGATACGGCAGTACGCCGACCCCCATGCCACGATCAATCATGCGACAGATTCCCTCAAAGCTGCGTACCTGGATACGCATGCGCAGCGGCTGCTCAAACTGGTGCGCACCGCGCTGCAAAAGCCCATGCAGCGAGGCATCCTGTTCAAGGCCGATGAAATCGTTATCCAGCGCCTCTTCCAGCGCCACCTGCGTATTGTCAGCCAGCCGGTGATGGCCGGGCACAACCAGCACCAGCCGGTCACGTCGCCACAGGCGCGCATCCAGGCCCTCCGCCGGCACGTGGCCGGTATACAAACCGATATCGGCCAGACCATCGCGCACGGCTGTCACGATTTCATGGCTCAGTCGCTCCTTCATGTCGATGCGGATCTGCGGGAAGCGATCCATGAATCCGCCCAGATCGTCCGGGAGAAACTCGATCACGGAGGAGGTATTGGCATGCAGGCGAACATGCCCCTTGATACCGATGCGATACTCGCTCATGTCGGCATCCAGCTGAGAGAGATTTTCAAGCATCAAACGAGCGTGGTGTAAAAAGGCGTGCCCTGCAGCACTCAGCTCGATACCCCGCGGGCGGCGGTACAAAAGCGATATGCCCAGCTGCATTTCCAGGTCACTGATGCGCTTGCTGACGGCGGCCAACGCCAGATGCTCGCGCTCGGCGGCGCGGGTCAGGCTGTGCTCGTCGGCAATCGCAACAAAAAGCTTTAGGGTGACAAAATCAAGACGCTTCATGGCGCCCTCCACTCAGCAGGTCGTCCAGCCTAGCAGTGTCTTCGTCAGTCGCGAATGCTGCCTTGGTCAAATTCCAATTGTGATGCTGCCCGGGGCTCGGCCATGCTCGCTTTTGTACCCTTACCCGGGAGCGGACAGCCATGACAACCCATGACAACCCATCTGCCATAGATGAACAGACACCGGCTCTGGCCGGTTTGAAGGTACTGGAAATGGGTCAGCTGATTGCCGGACCGTTTGCCACCAAACTGCTCGGCGAGTTCGGTGCCGATGTGATCAAGATCGAACCGCCCAACACCGGCGACCCGCTGCGTCGCTGGCGCATTCTCGAACAAGGCACGTCACTGTGGTGGCATGTCCAGACCCGCAACAAGCGTTCGCTGTCGCTGGATCTGAGAAGCGAGGAGGGTCAGGAGATCGTGCGCCGCCTCGTGGACGAGGCTGATATCGTGGTGGAGAACTTTCGCCCCGGTACGCTTGAGAAGTGGGGGCTGGGCTGGGAGGCGCTGAGTGCGCGCAATCCAGAGCTGATCATGGTGCGCATCTCAGGCTACGGCCAGACCGGCCCCTACCGCGACCGGCCGGGCTTTGGCGTGATCGGTGAAGCAATGGGCGGACTGCGCTATCTATCGGGCCATCCCGGCGAGCGCTCGGTGCGCGTGGGTGTAAGCCTTGGGGATTCACTGTCAGCACTTTACGGGGTAATCGGCGCGCTGCTCGCGCTGCAGGAGCGTCACCGCAGCGGCCGTGGGCAATACATCGACGTGGCGCTTTATGAGTCGGTATTTGCCATGATGGAGAGCCTAGTGCCCGAATATGACGGCGCTGATGTGATTCGCGAGCCCAGCGGCAGCGCTCTGCCCGGTATCACCCCCTCGAATGCCTATCCCTGCCGGGGCGATGAGCATGTCCTGATTGCTGGCAATGGCGACAGCATCTATAGACGCCTGATGCAGGCGATCGGTCGCCCGGAACTGGCTGATGAACCCGAGCTTGCCCACAACGATGGTCGCTCACGTCACGCCGAGCGCATTGATGCCGCGATTGCCAACTGGACATCACGCCACAGCCGCGAACACGTGCTGAGCGTACTGGACGCCGCCGGCGTGCCGGTGGGCTTTCCCTATACGGCACGCGATATCGTCGAGGACCCGCACTACCAGGCCCGACGCATGGTCGAAACCATCACCACCGAGACCGGTCGCCGTCTGAAGGTCCCCGGGGTCATGCCAAAATTAAGTCGCACTCCGGGGCGCATCGAGGGCGGTGGCCCGCGACTGGGCCAGCATACCCGAGCGGTGCTCGATGAGCTGGGCATCGATGCCGATACACAGCAGGCGCTCTTTGAGCGTGGGGTACTGTTTGAACAGTCTACCCCTGACGACAGAACAAAAGATGCCGGGGAGACACACTGACATGGCACAACGCATCTTTATTAACGAGGTGGCCCCGCGTGATGGCCTGCAGATCGAGGCGCGTTTTGTGCCGACACCTGACAAGATCGCGCTGATTGATGCCCTCTCCCGCACCGGTGTGGCCAAAATCGAGGCGACCTCATTTACCTCACCCAAAGCGATTCCCAATCTGGCCGATGCCGGTGACGTGATGGCCGGTATCACCCGCCACGAGGACGTGGACTACGTGGCGCTGGTGCCCAACGAGCGCGGGGCCGAGCGGGCGTTGGCAGCGGGGGTGGATGAGCTCAACCTAGTGCTCTCGGCAAGCGACAGCCACGGCCTTGCTAACCTGCGCATGACGCCTTGGCAGTCACTGGCGCGCTTTGAACACATGATTGCGCTGGCACGCGGCAGTAATGTGAGTATCAACGCCTCCATTTCAACCACCTTTGGCTGCCCCTTTGAAGGGGACGTACCGGCCTCAAGGATTCTAGAGATAGTCAGGGCGCTAGCCGCGCTCGGGGTCGATGGTATCACGCTCTGCGATACCACCGGCATGGCCAATCCACAACAAGTCAGCGCGCTGTGCAAGGACGTCATTAAGCGCCATCCCGAGCTTCTGCTCACCCTGCATGTCCATGACACCCGCGGCATGGGACTGGCCAATGCGCTCGCGGCTTGGCAGGCTGGCATTATCCGCTTTGATGCCGCGCTGGGCGGGCTGGGCGGATGCCCCTTTGCCCCTGGCGCTAGCGGCAATGTCTGCAGCGAGGATCTGGTGCACATGTTCGAGACGATGGGCCTCGACACCGGGGTGGATCTCGATGCCCTGCTGGCAGTGGCTGAAACATTACCGGCTTTGGTGGGACACGAGGTACCGGGACAGGTAGTCAAGGCTGGACGCTCGAGTCGGCGCTATCCGCTGCCAGCGCATGTCGCCCGGGGCTGACCGGGCGCATGCCGATCTTGTGAATCAGTGATGCCACCGGGCGCCGACATCATTGAGCCGCCAGACCGGCACGCAGATAATCGATCAAAGCCCCGAAGCGGCGCGGGCGAAAGTGATTCTTGACCATAATGGCGTGCAGCCCGGCCTCGGGCGGCATGAAGTCATCCAGCACCGTTTCAAACGCACCGTGGCACAGCAATCCAGTCTCTCCGTCCAGTACCCATCGTTTCAGGCTAGCTCGCCGTCTTACTGTGTATCCCGACCTTGTGGTACGCAGTCTTGATTCGTCATACGGCTCTCCCTCCCTCCGGTGTTGCATGTGACTTGGATAGCGGTACGCGGCTATAGCGCAGCAGAGTCGTCGGGATTGCGTTTGCCATTTTCAGCGATTTGGCCTGCGAGGGTGGCTTCACGAGAGTCTCAAAAATAAGGGAAAGAGAATGGTTTCAACTAAGGATGCCTACCAGAAAGCGCTTCTTAGGCTTCGTGACGAGAAGAGATTCCTCAACACTCAGTTCCTGGCCCTGTTACGGGCTCAGTATGCAGCGCCAGCACATACCATTACGGCAACCGAACTGGCACGGGCAGTCAGGTATGAGAATTACAATGCCGCCAACCTGCATTACGGAACGCTGGCCGCAAAGTGGCTAAAAAGCTGGGGTACGAGCCGCCCAAGCGAAGCAATGGTGAGCCGATGTGGTTCTGGACTTTATCGACCGGTAACGAGGTGGTCACCAACCCCGATGGCTATTATGGGTTCGTAATGCGACCTGAACTGGTCCAGGCGCTGGAAGAAATGAGATGGGTGAAGTAACGATCAAACAACCAAACGCTGTACTGTGCACGGACCACCGTCTTCGGCGGGGTTGTACCTTCCAGCATATTGGCATGTTTTGATCTGCTTTAGCTACGGTTGAAAGGGCTTTCCCACCTGCCCCGGTCGTGTGCCGGGGCGTTCTCCTTACAGGATCGGGTAGCTCATATTTTCCAAACCCATAATCCCATAGACCCATTCCAGATTTTTCTTAGTGGGCTCGTCCTTGCGAAGCCAGCGAACCGACAGCCCCAGATAACAGGCCCACAGAACGCCTTTCTTGAATGGCAGCCATCGCCGGGTCTTTGCCATGACTTCGTGTACTGGTTCACCAGTTTGTACTGGTAACTTCCTGCCGTGTATTTTGCGGCGTCGAAAGCTTGCTGGTAGTGAATGGCAGCAGACGTACAATCTTCGGCACGGTAGCAGAGCACGCCACGCAGCCAGTGCAGGAGCCAGGCAAGCCGGTCTGCAACATCCGCCTGGGCCATGTCCACCTCGAGCGCATCGATTGTCTCGAGAGTAATACTGGTGTCCTTTCGTAGCGACAGGCCACGCTGGATCATCAACTCGATACCCAATGGGGGGTACTGGCGCCAGTGCGACGCAGCGTCCAGAGTGACGCGAGCTGCATAGGAACCATACTTGCCCTCGACCCACGAGAATTCAATCCGATGGGGCACACGTCATGGTTTGATGAATTTCTTTATCAGTGGGTAAATAAACTCATCTGGTTTCTAATGCCAACTTAGCTGCTCTGCGACTGCTGGCGGCAACATGTACTATTACGATGAGACTGCCGAGGCTTCTAAACCATCCCCTTGGCAGTCTTCCTCATTGATTATGGTTTATCATCCAGGCTGGTTTCGAGGTCGATGCTTGGCACAATAGACTGCGGCTTAAAGATGACGCGATAGTGATAAACACTCATGTCCGATCCATCCAGTTGCTCTGCGAAGTAGGTCACGTTATCGCTAAGTCTCAGGAAGTGCTTCTTGTATTCGTTCTCACCCGTCTTGCAGGTAACGTCGAGTTTTGAGTCAGCTGTATCGGCAGTGATAGAGCAGCGACCTTCAATGGTCAGCATGTAGCTATCAGTGATGCCGTTATAGAACACAATGCGACGCTCAACCTCGAACTGGTTGGCAGCTTTCGAAAGGTTACGAGACGCTACTTCTGCATCTGATGAGCATCCAACAATAACGGCTGCGGCAACAATTGTGGTGATAATCTTCGCTGTTTTTTCATTCCCTCGTCCCTACCCCTCATCGGTTACATCGCAAAGTTAATTCAACATTCTAACCTGATCAGCGTGTTTTAATCCTATTGGCCAGCCTTTCAGACCAAGCCTGTTCTTTAACAACCTGCCCTTGCTGCCATGTGATCACCTCTCGCTCACAACAAAGCCGGGATCAGCCAGCTGATTGTTATAACGGCCTAAAGCACGCCATGGACACGATAAATTGGATGACAGATCGTCTATGCCTAATCTTTCAGTAGCAAAGGATTTTCTGGTTATGAATAAATCTCCTGAACGCTGGAGGCGCCCCCCCTCTAAATGTCCAACCATTTGGGGGACGTTAGGCTATTTCACAGGTTTTTTCTTCTTTATGACAACGTTTTCCCATTATGGGATAGGCCCCGAGCAAAGCTTCGAGGGTACCGTTATTGGAAGCCTTATCTTTACCCTATTGTGCTTTCTACGTGAACTAATGGCATATCGAAGAGGTAAAGCAGAAAAAAGGATTTGCAGGAATTGGCAAGCTGATTGATTGCCACAGCAGCTTAGTTGGTTCGTGTTTAACGCCGTTGGCTGCTGCATAAGCAGCTCAAGAAGGTAACAGGCTCTTTCTACATGTCGAACGAAAATCGAACTGTCGCTTTTGCCTGCCTGCTTCAAGATATACGAAACAGCTGTCAGAGCGTGAGATAGTACCCGGCTTTGATCCTTCAACTGGCAACGAGTCAGCAGCATACCTTTTCCTAATGGAGGCTCCAGGACCCAAGGCCATCGAGTCCGGCATGGTATCCTTTGACAACCCCGATCCTTCAGCACGTAACATGCGAGATCAGCTTCAGGAAGCCGGTATCACTCGCGACAAGATAGCCATCTGAAACATGGTGCCCTGGTATCTCGGAAACGCCGATTGTTCGCGCATACGCCGCAGCTCCACTGACGAAATTCAGCGAGCCTTGCGTCATCTGGATTCGCTGATCGCGTACATGCCCAATCTGCAGTGCATCATTCTGGTCAGCGCAGAGGCAAGCAAGGCGCATATCCGCCTGTCGAGTATCACGGCAACTCGCATAGTGCGTTGCCACCACACTTCAGCGCAGGCCATGAATTCACACCCAGAACGAGCACGTGAAAACGTCCGCATATTTCGCTTCATCAAACAGACCACTGCCTGAACCGAATGAATGAGGTCTGCTTGGTCGACAGCACTCGAGCCGTCAACAGCCCATGAGCCTTCCAGGGAATTTGAAAGACGAAAGACACAGGAAGGCGCCAGCATTCAACGTATTCCCGTGGCGCCTCGAATTTTGATCTTCATCCCCTCTTCCGGACAGATCTCGGCCTTTTCGCATTCTCCCCACAACGCCTCGATATCCCATGACAGCCAGTTGGTTGCTGGCATGTCCGTTTCCGGTGCCGGTTTGTCCTGATAGGTGAATGTGAAACCGGCCATGATCCGTTGCTCCCAGACCGCCGCACCGCTCTCATCGGGTAGCACTCGCCAGTCCTGCAGCTGGATGAGCTCGACCCGAACAGTGCCGACGGTATGTTCATGATTGCCGCGCTGCTGCGTGGCGGGGTCTATACAAGCTCCAAGGAGTAAACCATGCAGCCCAGATGGTATTGCGATATCGACGTACGCCCCGCTCCACTGCCTCGGCCTACGGCGGCTTCGGCTATTGTACGCGTCATGCACGGTGTCTTTCGCAAGGCTCCCGGGCGCTACGCGCTGGCCATGCCCAGCCATGACCGGTTAGCCCATTCGGTGCTGCGGGTGTTTGCCTCAAGCCGGGACGAGCTAGATACACTCATCGAGAGCATCAGAGAGGCAACAACGCTGGTTGAGCAGGGTATGATCCAATATCCACGCTCAGTACCGGAGGACTATGCCGGCTCATGGAGCGTTTACGAACGCTTCCGCATCCCCTCGCGGCGTGCCGAGCGCATCCCGGGGCGTTCAGTACGACTCAAGCGAGTCCAGGAAGCCAACGCCCGAGTACTCCCCTTCTTCCAGATGAAAAGCGAAAGTAACGGGGGACGGTTCAGGCTTTATTGGTCGGTGCAGCCTTATACTGCTGAAAATCCATCTACTCATGAGTCTCACCCTGATTCCTTGGACTTATCTACCACAACCAATCCGGTGCCGTTACCAGATCTCAAGTAGGATTTCTGATGACCCTTTTTTCGGAGATATTGGCCAAGCCTGTAAAATCAATCACTTGGCCTCACGCTTGAAAAAAGGGTCTTTTGTTCTTTTACAACGTAACCAATTAATATTTTTAGGGAAGCCCTCAGGGCTTCCCTAGTTCACCGCCGTGTAGGCGGCTTAGAAAAGTAGCGGCATGAATTCAGAATTCCATTTCTCGTTCACCGCCGTGTAGGCGGCTTAGAAATCACCGATCGTGCCACCCGTAGAGCCTGAACCGTTCACCGCCGTATAGGCGGCTTAGAAAGTGCAGGCGTTTACCTTTGCCTGTTATGTTTGGTTCACCGCCGTGTAGGCGGCTTAGAAACAGCGTCATCCAACGCGTAAGGCGGAGAAGTGGTTCAACGCCGTCTAGGCAGCTTAGAAAAATAACGTAAGCTTGAAGCGTGGAGAACGACAGTTCACCGCCATGTAGGCGGCTTAGAAATTTTGAACCATCTGCTGTTCAGTAAGTTGTTCGTTCTCCGCCGAGCAGGCGGCTTAGAAAAGGGTGAGTCAGCACCACCCAGTTGCGCCCCTGTTCACCGCCGCCCGATATGGATTCCACATATTCATCCAGAGAATTTCGATCTTCTACCGGTCTTTCAGCCTCACCAGATAGCTGGTCACTACGTCCTAACGGCACTTGCCTTGGGAACGTCCAAGTTACGATAAGGTCTGGGCCAAAAATCAGAGCCTTTTTATTTCGGGGACTAAAGCGCCGCAGGCCACAGGATACCGGCTATTTGGAAATTACAAATGTAATTTTGAGCGTCAAGATACGACTACTCAGGATACAATTTTTATGGAATTAATAAGGGATTGACTCATTGAGAAAACTAAAACTAACAATTCGTACTATGTATAAATTTATTCGGTCCAATAAAGCATTTACCGTATTAGTCGCATTTATTGTTGGCTTGGTAGGACTTGCTAATAATGGACTTGGCATAATTACTTCTATATCAGATATCACTAAAGACAACGGGGATGATTTGGTATTGATTGAGGCACGCCTTAAGCCTTTCCTGCCGACATCAACAATTCCGGCCGAGAGAAATGAAGTGTTCCTTCAAATCTTAGTCAGAAATTTCAATGAATCAAATATAATACTAACCTCAGCTGAGATGAATATAATTAATAGTTTAAAAGCACATATAGGCAGAGCAGGTACTTTTGGTAGATGCACTTTAAGTTCTGAACCAAACTCAAATACGCCTATCATTGTGAAACCAGGAGAGGCTGTTTGGGTGACATTGTCTCAAGGGATAGCACTCGATGGTATAGCAGAATGGCTAAATGGCCGGGTACTTGATGACATACATGTACTTCCCCCTGACAGCCCAATCACAATCGCTGAAAATTACTTTGTAGATAACGTAAATGAATTTTTCGAAAAAAACTATGGCGCTGGTGCTGCTATTAATGCGGTTTTATTTACAGGAATAAAAAGGGAGTTAATAACCTATAGCATAGATTTATCTCAAGGAAGGGATATCTTCGATAAGAATGGCAATCTTCACCACGATTGGTTTATAGCTAATTGGATTTCCTCACCCACCAAGCCGGAAATATTACCACCTAATTGTATATATAAGGATTAATTATTCGTAGGTTCGAAAGGGACACTTCAACTGCGTATTAACCTCATTTGATACTCAATAACTATAATTCCAATGCCATCTTGCCGGCGCTAAAACCATCAAACTGCGCCTCTTTTCAGTGCAATATGCCATCGTGTTACACAGTGGGATCGCTGATAGTAAGAGCAAAGCATGGATACAAAGCAGGTATCGACTCTGCAATAGGTATACATCACCTTATTATGGTTAGAATCTAGGCCTACAGAATAATGTAATACCTATTAAAAGAGATCCAGCTGAGCATCGATGAGTCTAGCAAAGCGGTCTCCCACAAACGGTAGGATGGCGTCTGCGATCGGTGCCAGCTGCCTTGTGATGTAATGGTCGTAGTCGAGCGGTGCAGTCCTGACCTCAAGCGGCTCAGGGCCCGCTACTGTCATTACGTATTGGATTGAACCACCGCGCTGGTACTGCCGAGGCCGACCCAGCTGTTCATTGTAGGCGTCGGCAATGCGGGCGGCGCGTACGTGCGGGGGAACATTGCGCTGGTAGTCATTCAGTCGTCGGCGCAGTTTCTTACGAAAAATCAGCAACTCATCCAGTTCGCCTGCCAATGTCCGCTGCACATATTCTTGCACGTAGGCTTCATAGGGCTCGCCCTTGAAGATGCGCAGGTATAGCTCGCGCTGGAACCGCTGCGCCAGCGGCGACCAATCGGTGCGTACCGTTTCAAGTCCCTTGAACATCATTTCTTCTGTACCGTCCTGCTTACAGATCAGGCCGGCGTAGCGCTTCTTGCTCCCCTCCTCGGCTCCGCGGATGGTGGGCATCAGGAACCGGCAAAAGTGCGACTCGAATTGCAGCTCAAGCGCACTGATAAGGCCCAGTTCCCGGGCCAAGGTAGTGCGCCACCACCGATTGATCATTTCCACCAGAGAGTGGCCAATCTGTGCCGCCTCTGCTTCAGCATGAGCCTTTCCCAGCCAGACAAAGGTGGAATCCGTATCTCCGTAGATAACCTTATATCCTTGTGCTTCGATCAACTCTCGGGTTTGGTGCATGATCTCGTGGCCACGCATCGTAATTGAAGAAGCCAGACGTGGATCAAAGAACCGGCAGCCGTTTGCGCCCAACACGCCGTAGAAAGCATTCATGATGATTTTCAGGGCTTGAGAAAGCGGCTTGTTACCCTCGCGCTTGGCGGCTTCCCGTCCGTTCCATACGCGCTCGACCATTGCCGGCAAGCAGTGACGGGTACGTGAGAAGCGGGCACCACGAAAGCCTGGTACAGAAGAAGCATCGTCTGGCTGGCGCAGGCCTTCAACCAGTCCCACGGGGTCAATCAGAAAGGTGCGAATGATCGAGGGGTACAAGCTCTTATAGTCGAGCACCACCACCGACTCGTAGAGGCCCGGTTTAGAATCCATTACGAAACCGCCAGGACTCGACTCGGACGGTTTTTCCCCAACATTGGGCGCCACAAAACCCTGCCGATGCATGAGCGGCAGATAAAGGTGGTTAAATGCGGCAATAGAGCCTGCATGCCGGTCAGCGGGCAGCCCTGTGACACTGGCGCGCTCCAGCAGAAACGCCAGAATATCCGTCTTCTCAAAGATACGTAGGACCAGCGTACAATCCTTGATGTTGTACTGCGCCAGCGCTGGCTTGTCCTGAGCAAACATGCGGTTGATGGATGCCATGCGCGAATAGGGGTTATCGATCTCCTTGCCTTCTCCCAGGAGGGTCTGAGCGACATTCTCCAAGCTGAATGAAGGAAAGCTCCAGAAGGCCGAGCGCAGTGCTTCGACGCCATCGATCAATAGCCTGCCTGGGGCAGAGGCAAAGCGCCCGTCACGCCACTCGATCTCGCCTCCTTCACGCCCCAGACGCAGCGGAATCTTTAATTTGTTGGCATGCTCCTGAAGCACACGTAGATCAAAGTTAATAACGTTCCAGCCAATAATGGCGTCCGGATCATATCGGGCAAACCACTCATTGAGCCGCTCAAGTAAAGCGGCGTGGCTATCGCAGTATTCCAGATCAAATTCCGGAGTCTCACTACTGCCATTGGCAGGCCCCAGCATATAGACCTGACGAACGCCACAGCCTTCGATGCCGATGCAGTAGAGCTCTCCACGCTCACTGGTTTCGATGTCCAGCGAGGCCAGTCTCAGCTGCGGCCGGTAATCGGGGTCTGGTTTAAGCAGGGCATGGCGAAACCTACCACTGTGATCTGGCTCCCCACTGAACAAGACTGGCGCAGTGATAAAGCGCTCCATCAGATAGCGCTCGTGGGGGCGGATATCCGCCTCGTAGACATCGACCCCAGCGCCCTTGAGCCGGTCGACTAGCCCGGTGAGCTGGCGATAGGTCGAGCAGTATAAGCCAAGTACCGGACGGTGCCTGAAGTCGCATAGAGCAAGGATACGCAGCTCTGCATCAGTCTCACGCCTGATAAGTGCCGCCGCCTGATCGCACTGCTCTGCCGGGATAAAAGCAACAGATGATTGATAGGGCAAGGATACCTGAACGGGCCCCGTGTCCGTAGCGAGCCAGAACTCTACCTCCGTACCTGCCGCAGTATCCCGCCAATGCCGGGTGAGCACGAAGCCCTGTTGTGTATTCACCGATATGTCCGCATGGATGTAGTCACTGATTATACCGGACGCCTCTCGGCTTGAAGGGTGGATTAATCGCTATCGGACAACTCGACAGCAGGGAAAACTACTCTGGGCAGGTCAGCTGAGTGGATAACAGCCTTCAAAAATTAACTGCTTAACAGTACGTCTGGGCCTCTTGCCCTCAGCATCGTTACCGGAGGACTATGCTGACCATGGAGCGTCTACGACCGCTTTCGCATCCCCTCGCGGCGCGCCGAGCGCATCTCGGGTTGTTCGTTACGACCCGGGAGTGTTCAGAAGACCAACGCCCGAGAGCTGTTCTTCTTCCAGATGAAAAGCGAAAGTAACAGGGACGGTTTAGACTCTATTGGTCAGTACAGCCTTATACTGCTGAATATCTACATACTCCTAAATCGCCCCCTGATTCCTGGGGCTTATCTACCACAACCAATCCGGTACCATTACCAGCGCCTACGTAGAATGCTTTATGACCATGTTTTAGAGCGCTGAGCCAAATATTGGGAATATCAATAACTGTGAGCAGAAAGAAAAAACGCTGGCCAAGACCAGCGTTGAGTTTGGTCAGAAATACCCGTTATGCGGCGGTGTGGGATAGATAATATTGCCAAGATTATCAACGTTCTCACCTAACCATGCGCCGCGCGTCAGGATCGAGTATATCTTTTGGCATGCCTTGCCCTGTTAGGGCCATACGGCATCCTTCTTTACCGACCGGGTCAGCCGAATGCCCCCATATTCCGCAGACTTAAAGCCGCCCATGCTAACCGCCAAAGCCTCTTTGACTGGCTCCAACTGGGCCACTACCTCCTCAAGCCACTGCCAAGCAGCTTTTCGCTGCTCTTTTCACCCTCAATAGTAGCGCGTGCGCCTGTATCGAGGTGGAATCGACCATCCATGCGGTCATCTTCTCGCAGGTGCAGCCGTGCGAAAACACGGCTGTAGCATTTAGGGAAAGGCAGCCCTAGCGGCATAAGAAACCTTGTCCCAATTCATCACCTTCATCGAAGATGAAAGTGGCACGGCCAGAGTAGAAGGCCTTGCCCGAGACCTGAACGCGTACAGCGTCTTGAGTACCCAGGGAAAGGGTATCCACCATTCGCGCCGTGACTCCGGAGCCGGTAGGGCTACGCATATCGTATTCAGCGGCGCGCGGTGAAGGTCTCCTGAGAGGCCTCAACACTGAAATCATTTTTCTCGGGACGAAATTCGGCACGAATGAAAAAGCGCTCTTTCATTCGATCATCGAAGCTCTCCTACCGTCATGGGATAGTAGAGTCCTGGCATACCGCTTCCACATTGATGCCGTCGGGGTCCAATACGTACGCCGCATAGTAATGCTTGTGGTAGTGTGTTCGGACGCCGGGCGGTCCGTTGTCGACTCCGCCAGCCTTCAGTGCGGCCTGGTAGAAAGCATCGACGATGGCGCGATCCCGAGTTGCGAAGGCAATATGTGTGCCGGCTCCTGGGGGCTCGTTGTCATGAATCCAGAGACTCGGATAGCCATCCTTGCCGAAACCGTGGCGCGAGCCCCCTGTGCGGGTACGCTCGGGCCCGACGGTGATGACCCGGACGATATCCAGAGGCGCGAGGGCAAGTTCGTAAAAGCGCCGCGATACTTCGGCGTCGCGCACGGCAAATTCGATGTGGTCGAGAATGGTCATGGTTGTTGTACGCTGTGGTTCCAGTGGTATGGATAAACGTCTCGAAAGCTGATCACACCTGAGACGCCCCACCATCGGCGAACAACTCGACGCCGTTGATATAGCTCGAGGCATCACTCGCTAGGAACGCCACGGCTTTGCCGATTTCGTGCGCCTCGCCTATCCGTCCCAGCGTGCTTTTTTCGCTGAACGTTTGAATGATCTGCTCCGCGTCATCGGCCAGCATGCTTCGCAGAGATTGCGTATCGACAGGGCCGGGACTGAGGAGATTGATCCGGATGCCGGAACCCTTGATGTCCAGAATCCAGCTTCTGACCATGGCTCGCAGGGCAGCCTTGGTCGCGCCATAGACGCTCAAGCCAGGGCCGGGATTCATCGAGGCAGTGGAACCGATGATGACAATGCTGGACCCTTTGGGCATAAGGGGCAGCGCGCCTTGGACGGTAAACGTCACCCCTTTTACGTTGGTATTGAAAACTCGATCGAAGGTCGCTTCGGTGATCGTACCCAGCGGCGTGATTTCTCCCATCCCGGCATTGGCGACCAGGATATCGATACGGCCATGGAGCGACTCGATACGGCTAAAGAGACCTGCCAAATCGGAGGCGTTCGAAACATCGGCTGCAATGGCGACCGCATCATCGCCCAGGCTGGTTACGACTTCATTCAACTGCTCCTGCCGGCGCCCGGTAATGACCACTCGAGCGCCCTGCTCGGCGAACTCCTGCGCAATCGCGAGCCCCAAACCTGATGACCCACCGGTAACCAGCACAACCTTGTCTTTGAATTGCATGGAGATATACCTGAGCGAAGGAATGTAGATGAGAAATGCATATGTAGTGAACACTACATAGCCGGTGCGTGTCACGCAGTTTATTTAGTGACCACTATATAAATCGCTATCTGACCATACGTTTGATCCTGGATGTAGCGGTCGCTACACTGAGTTTCTTACCTAGCGAGGTCTCCATGAACGAAAAGACTCGACAACGCCGTTCTGCCTTTGATCGAGAAGCGGGTGTCGCTATAGCTCAGGCGCTTTTTCATGAACGTGGCTATGATGCGGTCAGTCTTGCTGATCTGACCGCAGCCATGGACATCAACCCCCCAAGTTTCTATGCCGCCTACGGCAGCAAGGCAGCGTTGTTCGAGCGGGCGATGCTGCGTTATGCACACGAAAATTCGCTACCGCTGGACGAACTTCTGGCGCCTGACCGACCTCCCGCCGAAGCGATTTCGGCATTGCTACTCGCAGCTGCCAAACAATACGGTCGAGACAGCATATTGCGTGGCTGCATGATTACAGAGGGCATGCGAGCGAATGATCAGGCCGCACGCCAGATGGCCGAGAATCTTGCCCATGGCGGGATCCAGGCCATTCGTGCTTACCTCGACGAGGTTCACCCGCAGGATGCCCAGGCACTGGCCGACTATATTGCAGTCACCTTGCGCGGGCTGTCGGCCTCGGCTTGCAACGGCATGTCGTCCAAACGCCTCATGGAAGTCGCACAGGCCGCTGGCCGATTTATCGCTCGAGAACTGGAGGCCAGCGAGTCCACCGCGGCTTCCTGAGCAGTGAAGCCGTCGCGAGATTAGTTGCGTCTATCTTCATAGATCCTTGATGATCGTCCCTTCGATCGTCTCGGCGAATCCACCACCAAATATCTGCGCCGGGGTTTCGAAACCGGGTCGACGTTCCCCTTCGAGTACCCGGCTCGCGGCCTCTACGGCCGCCAGCGGCGTGTAGGAATAGCCGTTGACGGTTTCGATCAACGATCGAGCCACCGTGCCATCAATCCCCGTCACCTCGACCACCGCGCGGGCTCGGTGGGTATCGCGTTGCTCCGCGGTCGGGCCAGCAGGTAGTTGCGATAGGTCGCCTTCGGGGAAAGCATCGCCACTGACATGCACGAACATGGCGATATTGGGAATGCCGGAAGAGTGCCAGCCGGTTACCAAATCACCGAACGACAGCGGCGCGCACTGCACCAGGCCCTCACCGAAATCGAAGTATCGCGGCTGCGCATCGGGGGTCGGAACGAGATGGCCGTCGACCCTCGCCATCAGGCCCGCGCCGATGATCTCGCTGACACTCATGGCGGAGCCCCGCGACATGATGCCGGGAACCTGAAGCGCCACGCTCAGTGACAACGGGTCGTGCACACGCTGCGCGACGTGCACTGCCAGACAATCGGTCGGCACCACGTCCCAGCCGACACCGGGCAGCAGCATGACGCCGGCTTTCGCCGCTTCGGCGCCCAACTGTTCCGCCAGCCGATAGACGTTGATCTCGGCGGTGATATCCAGGTAATCGACACCGGCGCTGATGCATGCCCGCATCAATGGCGCCGCCGTTTGCGCGAACGGGCCTGCGAAGTTCAGCAGCACATCGATACCGGCCAAGGCTTGCGCTGCCTCCACATCGGCAGTAAATACTCGCAACGGAACATCCAACTGTTCAGCGAGGAGCGCCAGCCTTTGCTGGTTGCGCCCGGCTATCTCGAATTCGAGCCCCAACGTTTTGGCACGCTCTGCTGCCATGCGGCCGGTATAGCCGGTCGCGCCGTAGATCAGTAGTTTTTTCATTGGGCGTGCTGCCAGTTCTTGTACACGAATTCGAGACTGTAGCCATCGGGATCCAGAACGTTGGCGGCGTAGTAGTTGGGATCGTAATGCAGTCGTGTCCCAGGCGCGCCATTGTCGCTGGCGCCGTTCTCGATGGCCACGGCGTAGGCCGCTTCGACTTCTGCCTTGTTGCTTGCCACGAAACCGACGTGAACGGCCTGCCCTTCGACCACCCCCTCACGTAGCCAGAAGAACATCCGGCCATTGGCGCCGAAACCCTTGAGATCCGGGTGGCCCGGCGGGCCGTCTTTCCCGTCGTAATCGAGCCGCGCCGTGATCCCTAGCGGGGCGAGCACGGCCTCGTAGAAACGAATCGAGCGTTCGATGTCGCTGACGGAAAGAAATAGATGGTCAAGCATGCGGTGTCCTCCTGGACTCAGATGCAGAGTTAGATGCAGTAGCCGCCAGCGACTTCGATGGCCTGTCCGTTGATCCAGCCGCTTTCTTCGGACAACAGCATCGCGATAATGCGGGCAACGTCCTGCGGCTCGCCGACGCGGCCAAGCGCCGTCTGAGAGACCAGCAAAGCCTCAAACTCGTCGTTCAGGCCGCCGCCCAACTCGGTGCGAATCGCCCCCGGCGAGACGGCATTGGCACGTATTTGTCGATCACCAAATTCCTTGGCCATGTAACGGGTAAGTACTTCCAGCCCACCCTTGAAAGCGGCGTAAGGCGCTACGCCTGCCGTCGCTACACGCGTAGTGGCACTGGTCAGATTGACGATGCTGGCACCTTCCTCCATCAACGAGAGCAAGGCTTGGGTGAGAAAGAATGGGCCTTTGAGGTGGACATTCAGCAGGCCATCGAATTGGGACTCGGTAATCGACTCGAGCGGGTTGAACAAACCATAGCCGGCGTTATTGACCAGACCGCTCAAGGTGTTGATGCCCCAGTTTGTCTGTAGCGTCAGCTTCACCGTTTCGCGAAACGCCTCGAAACTGCTGATGTCAGCGACATCGAGCTTCAGTGCGACGGCCTTGCCGCCGGCGGACTCGATACGCTGAACGATCGATTGCGCGGCGTCTGCGTTGCTGTTGTAGGTGAGGATGACCCCCATGCCCCGCTGGGCACAGTGCTCGGCAGCACTGGCCCCAATGCCACGGCTGCCTCCGGTGATGACGATAACGCCCATAAGGTACTCCGGTGTAGATGAGATAGGTGTTCACCGTAACCCTTACCGTCATCGTGGGCTCAGCCGTTCCTGCTCGAAACCTGCCCGTTTCTGCTTTTCACTTGCGCAGGCGCGCACCGAGGATCAGCATACCTCTCCATAAACGACCAACCACTCGCCATAAACGACCAACTGCCCGCCATGAACGATCAATTGCTCGAGCTTCGCTCCCTGGCGTCCAGGGCCGAGAATCGCCGTACGGAAACGGGCATCCCGCGTGTGGCCATGGTACAGGGCGAGATCCCGGAACACATGCTGGCCGCCGTCTACGACCCGATGATCAACCTGATCCTGCAGGGCAGTAAGACGATGACCGTTGGCGACCGCACGCTGCGCTACGACCCGGCCACGTATTTCGTCATGTCCATCGAATTGCCGGCGGTAGGCACGGTACATCCTGCGGCTTCGGGGGAGCCCTATCTCGCACTGAGCCTGACGCTTGATCCCGCGGTACTCTCGACGTTGCTGACCGACCTGCCCTCGCCCGCCCGGCATAACGAGAGCGAGAACGACAACAATGCAGGATTTTCGGTGGCTGCGGTCACGCCGGAATTGATGGACGCATGGCTGCGCATGCTGCGATTGATGGGCAGGCCTGAAGAGATAACGGCCCTCGCGCCCGTGTACGAGCGGGAAATTCTCTACCGCGTCCTGCAAGGCCCCCATGGTTGGATGCTACGGGAAATCGCGGCACCGGATACCGCCATGGCGCGAGTAAGCCAGGCCATTCAGTGGATCCGCCGGGACTTCGCCGAGCCAATCAGAGTGGAGGCTCTAGCGCAGAAAGCGGCGATGAGCGTATCCGCCTTTCATCGTCACTTCAAAGCTGTGACTACGCTGAGTCCAATCCAGTATCAAAAACGGGTTCGATTGCTTCAGGCTCGGACGCTCATGGTGGCCAGTGCTAAAAGCGTCACCGGCGCGGCCTTTGAGGTCGGCTATGAAAGCGCGACACAGTTCAGCCGTGATTACACGCGGGTATTCGGGCTTCCTCCCGCCCGAGATACTTCGAGAATCCTACAGGAGATGAAAAGCCAGTGAGCTTTGTAGCTTCGGTAAATGCTCACTGCTTTGACGATCACGGTTATTTAAATAAGGTGCTCAAGCTTTGGATAGAACGTCTCGGTATGCTCGGCAAGCACCTGAACCGTCGCCTACTCCTAGATAACTATAGAAGCAGCAAAATTCGGGCCGGAACGAGGCGTCGATGCCATGTTGACACGTGTACCGATGAAGATAGGAAGGTAAAAAAGGGCTGACGTATTAATATCAAAGTTTTTCAATGCCACGTAACTTCCTGTCATCGAACAGGAAGCGGCCCGGCCAAAGCATTACGGGATTTTCAACCAATACTGATCAAACGCGTCAGGGCGCACGCTGTAGAAAACGACATCCTTGTTAGATGACGGCACTGAATAGGGGACGAAGAATGGAAAAGAGAACTGAATTGCGTATCAGTCTTGATGATGGTGAGATCAATATCCCCTACGGCACTGACACCAGTGAGAACGGAGAGGCATTCCCGTACCGCCGCCTTGTAGACTTTCCGGAGCAGGTCAAGCAGATACCGGAAGTCAGCGCCTTTCCTCGAATGCAGGAGGCTTTATTAAAAATCAATCAGCAAGGGAATGCGTTCGAGTCTGCACGTATTCTCACTTGGCAGGATGATGAACAAGGGTATTTATCCTGCTGCGCCCTAGGCTTTTACTTTCAGGATCGTGCACTTTTTGCTCATCAATCCAATTGCATGATGCTTGCCGGTAACCTACTGAACGCCATGCTCGAAAGCCCTCTCATGTCTCACCAGGCATTTACGCCCATGCTAGAAATTCAAAGAGCCACTCTGACAGATGAAGATTGCAAGGGCTGGATAATGGATCTCTATCTGGCTGGGCACAGCGATGAAAAACAAGACTATGCTGACGACGATCTACAACAAAAATTTTCCTGGCTTGCTGATTTCCTTAACCAAGGAATCTGAATCTAAGGGTTTTGTTATTCAGCCTTATGCCATTGCCTCGCCGCCCGAAAACTCAGAGTAATTTTCGAAAACCACGTCACTTTGCGGCGCGATCTTCGCGAAGAAGTCGGTCATCTCGATGTAACCGGTATTAAGGGAGTCACCAACGCGATCGTTCGTGTCCTTTAGGATTTTCGAGAGCCTGTCCTGCTCAACGCCTACCATGTTCAACATATACGCCAGCCGCTGGAGTTATTCGATTGACGTATTGGCCAGCTCCGTCTGGTTGCTGAGCGCCCTAGCACTTTCGTCAGCATAGTGGGTGAATGCGATCACGCCTACACCCACACCGATGATAGCCATTACCACCAATGCGAGCTGACAGCCAGCCAGGCGCTGCCATGGCGGGGCAGCTCGATCACCGAGAGCTACATGGTATGTAATCGATGCTGCTGGTCATTATTCTTTGTGTTGTCGCCAAATCAGCATGACGATAGCCGTTATTAGCTGCATTTACCTATTAGCTAGTAGCGCAATTCAAGTGCGCGTCCTGCTTTTAATGCATTCTAAAAGTGCATGCACTTTTATCATTTACCTCTATTCCACCTGCCTAACATCACCTTGTCCTTGTTGGAAAAGGGTTTTCCCTTCTCTTGGCATCTGTAGTGCATACATTTCGAACGATGACGGCTGCCATTGCTTCTAGAGCGTGGTGAGCCAGGCACAGCGGAAAGAGACACCATCATGAGCCAACAGGAAAGCGCCTCAAGAGCAACTGCCCGCACGTTGGTGCGAGAAGGCACCACGGTGGACGATATGGTCAGAATCTTGTCTGAAGAGATCGTCTCCGGACAATGGCCACCTGAGACACGTCTTAGTGCAAAGTCGATTGCCGACCGCTTTGGTGTATCCCGTACCCCAGTCCGTGAGGCCTTTGGCCACCTATTTGCGATGGGCTTGGTAGAGCGCCGACCTAACCGGGGCGTCGTAACTGCATGCATTTCAGAGTCACGGCTGCTCAGCATGTTCGAGGCGATGGCCGAACTCGAAGCGTCATGTGCAGGGCTGTGCGCGCAGCGCATGACCTTGGAGGAACGTCGCGCGCTTAGTGTCCTCCATGAATCTTCACGTACCTTGAGCCATAGCCACTCGCCCCAGGCCTATACCGATTTCAATGACGATTTTCACTCGCGGCTCTACGAAGGATCGCGCAGCGCTTATCTGATCGAGCTGACCCGGGCGACACGGGCCCGGTTGCAGCCCTTCCGCCATACCCAGTTCCAGGTCAGCCATCGTCCGGAGCGCTCTTTCATCGAACACGAGGCGATCGTCGACGCCATCGTGGCGGGCGATGCCGTTGGCGCTGCCGAAGCCGCACGTCGTCATGTCCTCTCGGTAGGCACCGTCTCTCAAACCTTTGTCGAGTCGCATGCGCGTCCGGATGCCAACAGGAACTCCAACTCATGATGGATCTTACTATCACTGCGCTGCACAAGGCTTACCGCGCCGGTGAATTGACCCCAGCGACACTCATCGATCAATTGCTGCGCAATGCGAAGAACGTCGGGACCGATTCCACCTGGATTACCCGCCTCACGCGCCCGCAGCTTGAGCCCTACCTGCAGCGGCTGCAGGGTGAATCCACCGAGACCTTGCCCCTTTACGGCATTCCCTTCGCCATCAAAGACAATATTGATCTGGCGGGCATCCCGACGACTGCAGCCTGTCCCGCCTATGCCTATACCCCCGCGGAAAGCGCCTTCGTAGTGCAGCAGCTGATCCAGGCCGGCGCCATTCCGATGGGCAAGACCAACCTCGATCAATTTGCCACTGGCCTCGTGGGTGAACGCAGCCCCGAGGAATATGGCACACCTGGCAATGCCTTTGACCCCGACTATATTCCGGGTGGCTCCAGCAGTGGCTCGGCCGTCACCACGGCAAGTGGCCAGGTCAGCTTTGCCCTGGGGACTGACACGGCGGGCTCCGGACGCGTACCGGCCAGTTTCAATAACCTGTTTGGCCTGAAGCCGACGCTCGGCCTGCTCAGCAACCGGGGTGTAGTGCCCGCCTGTGCCACGTTGGATACCATCAGTCTCTTTACCCTGACCGCTGATGACGCCTATGCGGTCTTTAACGTCGCCGCCCGCTTCGATCCCCAATGCGCCTGGTCCCGGCCCTATGACTTCGCCGTTGCCGGCAAGCGCTATGGTCAACCGACCGCCTCGTTCCGCTTTGGTGTCCCGTTCGAGGCGCAATGGCAAACCGACGTAGCCCATGCCGAGGCGATGAGCATCGCGATACGTGAGTTGGAAGCGCTCGGTGGCGAGCGCGTAGAGATTGACTGCTCCGCCATGCTGGCAGCGGCTCGCCTGCTCTATGAAGGACCTTGGGTCGCCGAGCGCTATCACGCCGTGCGCGAGCTGATCGATAGCACACCTGAGGCGCTGCATCCCGTCACTCGACAAATTATCGAAAGTGGCCGCACACCGCTGGCCGTCGATGCGTTTGATGCCCGCTATAAACTGGCTGAGTTCAAGCGTCTGTCTGATGCACAGCTTGCCCGGGTCGATGTGATGTTAACGCCGACGGTGGTTACCCACCCCACCAAGACGGAGGTGGCCAACGACCCTATTGGACTCAACTCTCAGCTGGGCCGCTGGACTAACTTCATGAATCTGCTGGACTACAGTGCCCTGGCGGTCCCCATACGCCTGGCTGACGGCCTGCCCCAGGGCGTCACGCTGTTTGGCACGGCCTTCAAAGATCTGTTTCTGCTAAGCGTGAGCCGGGTTCTCGAATCATCACTCGCGCTGCCGCTGGGCGCGACCGATATCCCGCGCAGCCACCCTGCGCTCTTACCACCGGCAAGTGATGGCACGTTAGAGCTTGTCGTCTGCGGTGCGCATCTCGAGGGGCTGCCGCTCAACCATCAGCTGGCCGATCGACGCGGCTATTTACTCTCGCAGACCAAGAGTGCTGCCAGCTATCGCCTGCTCGCGCTACCTGGCGAGCCGGCACGCCCGGCCATGGTGCGCGACGATGTTAATGGCCACGCTATCGATGTCGAAATCTGGCGTCTCCCCATTGAATCCATAGGCAGTCTGCTATCTGGCATTGCTTCACCGCTGGGGCTCGGCAAGGTCGAGCTGGCCGATGGTCGGTGGATATGCGGCTTTATCGCTGCTGCTGATGCCTTGGCAGAACTCGACGGCACCCAAGACATTACGCAACACGGTGGCTGGCGGCAGTGGCTACAGGCCAAGGCTAGCGCATCCCCCATGACGGCCACCGACTCGGCGCTTTCCCTTTAACCCTGCAATAGGAGTGTTGCCATGACCCGACAGATTTCTATGGAGGCCAGCCCCTACCACTGGCCCTTTGATGGCCAAGTGTCGCTGGAGCACGTAGCCCTGATCGTCATCGACATGCAGACCGATTTCTGTGGCCCGGGCGGCTACGTCGACCGTATGGGCTATGACCTGTCACTGACCCGTGCCCCGGTCGAGCCGTTACAACGCGTGCTTGCTGCCCTACGTAAACACCCTGAGGCCATGATCATTCATACCCGGGAAGGCCATCGCCCTGAGCTGGTGGATCTTCCTGCAAACAAGCTCTGGCGCAGCGAACAGATCGGCGCCGCCATCGGCCAGCCTGGCCCGTGTGGCCGCGTATTAACCCGTGGCGAACCCGGCTGGGAGATCATTCCTGAACTGGCTCCAGCCGATGGTGAAATCGTTATCGACAAGCCTGGCAAGGGCTCGTTTTACTCCACCGATCTCGAGCATGTGCTGCACACTTGTGGTCGTACCCATCTGATCATTGCGGGCATCACCACCGATGTGTGCGTCCATACCACCATGCGCGAAGCCAACGATCGGGGCTTTGAGTGTCTAATGCTGACCGACTGTACCGGCGCCACCGATGAGCGTCACAAGGAGGCGGCGATCAGCATGATCAATATGCAAGGGGGTATCTTCGGCGCCACCGCACCGTCATCAAAACTGTTAGCGGCACTGGGCGAAGATTGATTGAGCAGTGACCAGCGCATACCACGACAAATACAACAGAGGATAATCCCATGAATCCGTCCACGCATACCCATAACCCCCCGGCTTCTGGCAATGAGTTCGAACACGAACCGGTCCCTACTCATCGTCGTCATTCGCTGCTTTCAGTGACACTGGTATGGATCGGCTTTCCGCTCGTGGTGACTGGTGGTTTTTTAGGCAGTCAGTTGGCTAATGCTATGGGCTTCTCCACAGCATTAATGACAATCGTAATCGGAAACCTGATCCTGTTTGCTTATGTTGGTGCACAAAGCGCCGTGGCTGCACGGACCGGGAGGTCGTTCTCACTGCTCTCTCGTGGGGTATTTGGACACCGTGCTGCCCGTTTGGTTTCTGGTTTCCTATCGACGCTAGTGGTGGGCTGGTTCGCCGTACAAACAGGATTAGCGGGCCAGGGACTCCACGATATGTTGGGATGGTCCGCAACATTGTCGAGTCTAGTGACCGGAGCGCTGTTCACGGCATTGACCATGATGGGCGTACGTGCGCTTAGCGTGGTTGGTGCTATCTCCGTGCCCTTCTTCATCCTCATGGGTATTGCCGCGGTGGTCATTACCCTTAACCAACATGATTGGGCGAGCATTACCAGTTTTGCAGGGAGCCCGGATGCCAGCGCGCTGAGCATCGGTGTCGGCATCACCATGGTGATTTCACTTTTCATCGACTCCGGCACGCTAACAGCTGACTTTACCCGCTGGGCCAAAAGTCCACGTCACGCGCTGATTGCAACAGCTAGCGCCTTCCCACTCGCTAACGGCATCTCGATGCTATTGGGCGCCATTGTCACTGCGGCAGGGACTGCCAGTGACGGAAACTTTGCTGCCGTAGTCGCAGGACAAGCAAGTTGGTTGGTGCCGATTGCCGCCGCATTCTTCGTTGTGAACTGCGCCTCGGTCACCATGCATTGTCTATATAACGCCGCAACCGGCTGGAGTGAAATCGCCGGCCGTCGCTTCAAGGTGATGACTATCATCTTCGGGACCATCGGCACGGTTGCTGCCGCCGCGGGCGTCTGGGATCTACTGATCGAGTGGCTGAGCCTGCTGGGTATCGTGGTACCCGGGATTGGTGGTGTGATCATTGCTCACTTCTGGCGTAACGGCCTAACGCTCGAGCCAAACCCGCGTGCTGCTCTCAGTGGCTGGGTGCTCGCTATTGTGGTGGCTGCCATTGTTAATATCTGGGCTGCTCAGCTTTCAGTCGCTGTGGTTGCCATGTTGGTCGGTTTTGCAGCGCATTGGCTGCTGGATGCTGCAAGCGCCCCCCGTACGGCAAGCACACGGCTGGGCACCGACTAATGAATTGCATCCTCATTGTTCAAGAACTACGACCTGTCGATTCGTTGAGGAGGTAACACCATGGAAGAGCTATGGAAGCTGGATGCTGTTGCACGTCTTGAGCTTATACGTAGCCGACAAGTCTCCGCCCGCGAAATGACGCAGGCGAGTCTAGAGCGCATTGAAACCTTAGACAGTACGCTACATGCTTTCTGCACTCTGACCAATGAACAGGCGCTGGCCGATGCCGAGCGCATCGATAGCCGTCTTGCTCGCGGCGAAGACGTCGGCCCACTGGCCGGCGTTCCGGTTGCCATAAAAGATCTGGTTGCAACTCGTGGCGTGCGTACCACCGGGGGCTCAGCCGCCTATCGTGACTTCGTACCTGATGAAGATGACGTTGTTGTTGAGCGTCTTAAGGCCGCCGGGGCCATCGTGGTCGGCAAAACCAACGTCCCGGAGTTCGGCTATAGCGGGGTGGGTCACAACCCTATCTTCGAGACCACCCGCAACCCCTGGAATCCTGACCTAACACCAGGCGGCTCTAGTGCGGGTTCCGGCGCAAGCGTAGCCACAGGGATGACGCCTCTGGCCGTGGGCAGCGATGGCGGCGGTTCGGTGCGCATTCCTGCCGCCCACTGTGGCCTGTTCGGCATGAAAGCTTCGATGGGGCGGGTGCCGCTTTATCCAGGTTGTCGGGACGAACGCTATCCCGGCCTGTCGAGCTGGGAGACGCTCGAGCATATCGGTCCCATGACCCGCAGCGTACGTGACAGCGCCCTAATGCTGTCGGTCATGGCCGGCCCCGATCCACGCGATCGCCATTCAATTCCCAATGACATCGACTGGTTGGGCGCAATCAAGCAGCACTTTCACGGCAAGCGCATCGCCTTCAGTGAGGACTTTGGTTATGTCGCCGTTGATTCCGAAGTCCGACAGTTGGTACTTAGTGCGCTTGAAGTCTTTGAGCGTGAGCTTGGCTGCCATATTGAAGTGGTGATGCCGGACTGGAAAGACCCCTTTGATGCCTTCTGGGGCATTGTCGCCGGAGACAGCGATTTAGAGGGGATGCGTACGATGCTGGCGGAGTACGGGTCTGAAATGTCACCGCATCTGGTCGACTTCCTCAAACGTCCCTGGCGGGCTGAAGACATTACCGCGGCCAATCGTGAGCGCAAGGCACTTTGCAACCGCATGTGGCGCATGATGCAGGGATTCGATCTACTCATCACGCCGACGTTGACGGTGCCGCCCTTCCCGATTCATATGCAGGGACCGGAGAGGGTCGAAGGCCGTATGGTACCGCCTACCCAATGGCTGTCGTTCACTTTCCCCTTCAATATGACCGGTCAGCCCGCAGCCTCAGTTCCTGCCGGTTGGACTCCCAATGGTCTTCCGGTCGGTTTGCAGCTGGTAGGACAACATCTTGACGATACCAGTGTGCTCGCCGCTGCCGCGGCATACGAGCAGGCGGCTCCCTGGGCCGCGAAATGGCCGTCTCTTTGCAATGCTTCAGAAAAACAGACAGGAGTTTTGGTATGAGCGGACTGGGTGGCCTCAACAAGTCACGGCACGGCGTTGTCATTGGCATGGTTCAACTAAAGCTACCTCTCGTTGAAACGCCGGACGACCTAGCGTTCCAGACACGCAGAGTCTGCGACATGGTGGGCAAGGCACGTCGGCAGAATGCTGGCATGGATCTAGTCGTGTTTCCTGAGTATTCGCTGCACGGATTGTCCATGGATACGCGGGATGAGCTGATGTGCCGGGTAGATGGGCCTGAAGTCGAGCAGTTTCGTGCCGCCTGTCGGCAGCACGCTATCTGGGGCTGCTTCTCGATCATGGAGTACAACCCTGAAGGTAACCCTTACAACACCGGATTAATCATCGATGATCAAGGTGAAATTCGTCTCAACTACCGCAAGCTTCACCCTTGGGTACCGGTTGAACCGTGGGAGCCTGGCAATCTGGGCATCCCCATCTGCGATGGCCCTAATGGCTCCAAGCTGGCACTGATTATCTGTCACGATGGGATGTTTCCCGAAATGGCACGCGAATGTGCCTATAAGGGCGCCCATGTAGCCCTGCGCACCGCTGGTTATACCTCGCCAATTCGACATGCCTGGCGCATTACTAACCAAGCCAATGCCTTCTGTAATCTCATGGCTACTGCCAATGTTTGCCTAGCCGGCTCTGATGGGACGTTCAACTCAATGGGTGAAGGTTCGATCATTAACTTCGATGGCGTGCCTTTGGCCGAGGGCAACGGATTGGTGGATGAGATTATTACCGCTGAAATCCGCCCAGACCTGATTGATGAGGCACGTCATGGCTGGGGAGTAGAAAACAATATCTATCAGTTTGGCCATCGCGGCTATGTAGCTGTTGAAGGCGGCGCTCAAGATTGCCCTTACACCTACATGCAAGATCTGGTAGCGGGCCGTTACCGCCTGCCTTGGGAAGAGCTTGTAGAGGTAACCGATGGCACGCCGTGTGGATTTGCGCCACCAGAGCGTACCTATACGTATGCGGGTAATCGCTCGGCCTCTAAGCAGCGAGACGGCTTATGATCCACGTCGACGCCAAACCGCATATCTTCTCTTTCGGTCCTGCCAGCACCGCCTTGGTCGTTATTGATATGCAGCGCGATTTCCTTGAGCCGGGAGGCTTCGGCGCGGCGCTGGGCAATGATGCATCTCCCCTGCAGGCGATTGTGCCCAACGTGGAAAGCCTGCTGGGCTTGGCCCGTGATCATGGCATGCTGATCGTTCATACGCGTGAGTCCCATCTGCCCGATCTTTCGGACTGTCCGGCGACCAAGCACGCGAACGGCCAACCGGGCCTTCGTATCGGCGATATGGGGCCCATGGGACGTATTTTGATACGTGGCGAGCCTGGCAATCAGATCATTCCACAACTGATGCCGATAGCTGATGAGTGGGTGATCGATAAACCGGGCAAGGGCATGTTCTACGCTACTGGCCTGGCCGAAAAGTTAGCGTCTCGGCAGATCACCCATCTTGTCTTTGCAGGTGTTACCACCGAAGTCTGTGTGCAGTCCAGCATGCGGGAAGCCAATGATCGCGGTTATTCCTGCCTATTAATCGAAGAAGCGACCGAGAGCTACTTCCCCGCTTTCAAGCAGGCCACATTAGACATGATCGTGGCCCAGGGCGGCATAGTCGGGTGCACGGCCCCACTTGCCGCCTTACAGGCCGCCCTGCGCAAGGATATGAGTCATGACAGCATTCCTAACCGTTAACATTCCCCAAGTCGTGGCCGCTGTAAAAGCCGCCTTCGAGGACTATGAGCGCGCATTGGTGGCTAACGAGTTAGCCACGCTAGATAGCTACTTCTGGGACTCGATGCACACTGTACGCTACGGCGTTGCTGAGAATCTCTATGGCGCTAGAGCGATCGCCGCCTACCGGCGCATTTGCCAGCCAGTAGGCCCAAAACGCAAACTGCGCAATACAGTCATCACTACTTTCGGTCACGATTACGCAACGGTAAGTACTGAGTTTAGAGATGGCGAGACCTCTCGCACTGGCCGACAAATGCAGACATGGGTGCGCTTCAGCGAACAATGGAAAGTCGTCGCAGCGCACGTTAGCGTTGATCTCAGCACACTGGAGCCTAGCGAAGATGAGTTTGTTTAAATTGATGAATGTGGAGGGAGGTAAAACAAGGCAAGAAGGCAGGTATACCCAACAGTGCCCAGACCAAAGAATGTTGCAAGTGACCAAAACCGAGAATGGTACCGGCCGGATACGCTGGTAAACGTAGCATCACCATTTGCCGACGTTCATTAGTACCTTACAAACCGAGTACCAGTAACAGTGCCAGGCTTCCTGCACCGAGGTATAACTAGAGACTGGGTGAGGTCAGGCTGGGCACCTGTAAAACAAACAGGCTGGTGACTGCGGCGTCAAGGCCAAAGCCCAGCGAGGTGCTCGTCGCCACCCAATTCGCCGGACCCGAGTATCCTTTCTCTTGTACAGTTCGAGCATATACGTTGGCGCAACGGCTGAGGTCAGCGCGGTACCGATGCCTATCAAGAAACGGGCGATGCCCAGGGTAATAAGCCCAGGTGCCAAGAGGGTCACCGATGTGGCCACCAGACATAGACACAACGCCGCCATCATCAGCGGATGCCGTCCGATCTGATCGACAGTTCCGCTCAAGCCCAACAGCATCGGTAGAATGCATACGATATAGTAGGCCAGCGGATATTCTTCATTACTTCTGAAGTATCGACATCTACCGGAATACCGGTGCCAGACCCGCCAGGATAGCGGCTATCCCCAGCAGGCTTTGACATGATAGAGCATTACCCAGAAACAGAGAGTCCATTAGGCACCAGATCGAACGGGCTGACGACATTGACGAGAATGTCAGTTTGGCCGCATCTCAAGAAGCATTTCAAACACCTCATCGGCTTCGACAAAGCGTTTGTAGATTTAATCAAGCGACATTGGGAGATCCACAACACGCATCTTTTGAACTCCATCTTATCCATGGCACCCTGAGCCAAAAAATGCCATTATTCGGCTCAAAATATGAGTTGAATAGTTAGTTTATTCGGCTCAAGTTGCCTCTTCTCGAGGGTGCTATGACACTGCAAAACAACGCATGGATCTGGCAACAGCCCGGCTGGCCCAATTTCTATTGGCAAGATGAAGTGATCCAGCCGAGGTTGCATGAAACCTGGCGTAGCCTAGGCATCCTGCTGGGTCGGGTCGGGAGCTTACATGACCGCAACGATCCGGCATTGACGCTCGATACTCTGCTACAGAATATCGTTACCTCCTCAGCCATCGAGGGTGAGCGACTCAATGTGGCCTCGGTACGCTCATCACTGGCACGGCGGCTTGGCGTCGACAACGATGCAGGAGCGATTTCAGCTCGCTCCGAAGGCCTTGCCGAAATGCTACTTGATGCCATTGGCCAACCGGATTATGCATTGAACCGTGAACAGCTCTTTCAATGGTACCATTGGTTGTTTCCCGATACGGGGGCCGGGACCATGCTGGGCCCGTTGCGCGTGGGACAGTGGCGGGGCAATGAGCCAATGCAAGTGGTTTCGGGGCGCATCGACAACCCTCGGATACATTTCGAAGCGCCACCTCGCGACGTGCTCGATGCTGAAATGTCAGCATTTCTAGAATGGTTCGATGCGAGTCGGCACGATCCCGCATTAGATCCTATCCTGCGTGCCGGTATTGCTCATTTCCGTTTTGTCACGGTACATCCATTTGAGGATGGCAATGGTCGTCTGGCCCGTGCCATTGCTGACCGGGCACTGGCTCAAGCTGACCATCAGAGTATCCGGCTCTATGCCATGTCAGCAGCTATCCTGGCGCGTCGTCAGGACTATTACCTCACTCTTGAGGCAAGCCAACGCGGTACGCTTGACCTGAGTGATTGGCTGGCATGGTTCCTCGATACTTTGATCTCCACGCTGCAGGAAGCGCTAGCCGGCATTGACCGCACACTCGTCAAGGCGCGCTTCTGGCAGCGCTACAATAACCAGGGGCTGGCGATAGCGCAGATCAAAGTACTTAACCGCCTGCTTGATGGCGGCGAGCGGGGCTTCGAGAATGGCATCAGCGCTGCGCAATATCAGAAGGTCGCCAAGGTGAGCAAGGCCACCGCTACGCGACATCTAGCTGACCTGCTGGAGAAAGGCTGCATCGAGAAACTGCCAGGCGGTGGACGGAGCACGCGATATCGTATTGCTACCAGTTAACAGCGTATATCTGAACTGGAAGACTCATATTTCCATCGGTATTAAATGTGGCTACCAAAGGCTTAAGCCAAGAATGGCTATCTGTGGTGCGAGTAGCAGCTATAACATCGGCCATTGGCCGCATCATGTTTTTCGTTGGTTATAGACACGGTGCATCCTCACGAGCTATTGGTTTCACGCTGTTATTTTATCAAGAGGTTCATCCCGGCACTGAGATAGACTGCAGACACGGCCATTGTTGGCCGCCTTGATCAGCCCTCATTAACCGCTGCTCTATGCCTACCCAAGGCCTATGCCATCCGCTTCGCCTAATAGATACCGCTAAAAGAAAAGCCCCCTGCGAGTGGGGGCTTGGGTGTCGTTTAAAGAGACGCGTTAGACGCCGATCTGACCACCATCAGCCTTCTGAATCACTACCGTAGAGGCCCGCGGGCGCACCGTACCGCTGGTCGCCTGAGTGGCATCCTGCACGAGGGCGCTGGGGTCGGCCGGCCAGTTACCCGGATGTTGGATGTTGATAAACAGCGCCGTCTTGTCTGGCGTGGCGAAGATGCCCGTCACTTCACAACCGTTCGGGCCTACCGCGAAACGTTTGAGCTGCGCCTGGTCGCTGGGGTCGATCACCGCGGCATCACCTTCGCCCAGGCTGACCGATGACGGCACCACCGCCAATACCTGATCATTGGTGTAGTCGGTTACCTCGTCGTAGCCGTTATCGGTCTCGATCCACAGGATCCCTTCGCCGTCACCGCGGTCGTCGTACCACAGGCCATCGGGGCTGGCGAACTGGTTGAGCTCCGTCAGGCCAGACAGATTGTCTGTGTCGCCTGCCGCCGCACCGAAGACGAACACTTCCCACTCGAAGGTGGTCTCGTCCGATGACGGCTCGCGCCAACGGATGATTTGGCCCGCTTCGTTATCGGCACGCGGGTTCGGACTGTTGACCGGGGCACTGGCATAGCCGGCACCCAGATCATCGATACTATCGCCGTTGTTGAAGGTCGGATCAGTGCCCTCTGCCGTACGATCGGTGTTGTTGGTCAGCGTCATGTAGACTTCACCGGATACCGGATCCACGGCGCCCCACTCAGGGCGATCCATCGGCGTAGCGCCCATCAGGTCGGCGGCGTCACAGGTATGGATGATGATCCCAGCCAGATCATCTGCAGCAAGGCCCAGCGCGCTGGCCAAGGTCTGACCGTTAGGCGTCTGGGTATTCGGCGTCAGCGGTAGCCACTCACCGGTGCCGTCGGCATTGAACTTGGCTACGTAGAGCGTGCCTTGATCCATGTATTTGTGACCGATCGCCAAGCGGTCGTAGTTGCCGCCGGCCTGGTTAGCATCGGCTGAGTCCCAGACAGCATCGGACACGAACTTGTAGATGTACTCGTTACGCGAGTCGTGACCGGAATAGAACACCACCGGCTCGCCTTCGACCAGCTTGCCCGGCCAGCAGCCTTCGTGACGGAAGCGCCCCAGTGCGGTGCGCTTGATGGCACGCGCATTGGTGTAAGGGTCGATCTCGACGATATAGCCGAAGGTACGCGGTTCATTACGATAATCCCCGCTCGCGTCAGCCGCGCTAGGCGTGGCATTGAAGCGCGCGAACTCGCCTTGGTTCTCGTCAGATGCACCGGCAGCAGTTTCCCAAGCGTAACGGCTACGGGCAGGGTTATCCTCGCTATCAAGGTAAGGAATGCCAAGACGATCGTCATCGCTATAGCGATCGCTATGCTTGACGAAAACTTCCGGCCAATTTTCTTCGCAGGTGAGATAAGTTCCCCAAGGGGTATAACCGCTGGCGCAGTTGTTGTTAGTGCCGCGCGTCAGCGTGCCATTCGGGGAATAAGCGGTAACAGCATATTCGGTACCAGCAACCGGGCCAGCAAGCTCTGTCGTCGTGGCCGTGGTGATACGACGGTTGTAAGGCGAGTTTGGAACATGCGCCCAGGTACCGTCAGCCTTTTTTTGCACACGAACGATGGTCACGCCGTGAGCATTGATTTCGGTGCGCACTTCCTCGGCCGGACGTGCACCACTGATCAGGTTGGTCTGGCCGCCCTGCAGAAACCATAACGCGCTCTCATCAATGTACTCGTTATTCATGGCGAGCAGGAAGTCACTGGAGGCGTTGGCTTCGTCCAATGGGAAATGATACATGCCGTCATGCTGCATACCGACGCTGTTGGCTTGCGCCGTCGATGTCATTTTCTGATTCGGGTCCCATTCCGGCGCCATGTTGTTCAGCGGCGTACCCCAGGGAACCAGGATCTGAGCGGTATAGCCTTCGGGAACGACAACTGCATCGGTCTTGGAGCCCGCAATAGCTTCAAAGGCCAGCGCCAGCGCGGTCTTCTCCGGAAGCCCTCCGGTCTGGGCATCGTCGTCGTCCTCGATATCACTGCATCCTGCCAAGCCGAAACCGCCCAGTACTGACATTGCAGCAATGCCCAAGCCACCCTGCATGATACCGCGCCGCGAGACGTGCTTTTGCAGAATTGAGGAAAACGGCTCATTGCTGCTGCGGTTCAGAATGCGATGGTCTTCGATTTCCTTGCTCATGATCCCCTCACTCCGTAGGTACGGTAGACATAATTTTTTCTTAGCATCAGTCTGACGCGGGGTAAGACATTAGTGATCGAATGTGACAAGCCGGTTAATGAGAAAAGCCTTTCCAAAAAAATTATTGTGAAAGGCGTTTTGACACCGTCACAAAAATGTCATGGATAAGTCATTAACATAACATCGTCGCAAGAGAGTGCCCTTTTACCTGCGCTTTCTCACGCACATGCTCAACGACTCGCACTCCGGGCACCAAGGATTCATCCAGTATGGTTTTGCCTCACGATCGACGTAAGACACTTAATCCCGAATCTCTTCACGAGCGCAAAGCCTCTCTTTTCTCGCGCCGTCGCATCCTGCAAGGCACCGGTGCCGCTCTGCTGATGCCTTGGTTCGCCGGTTGCGCCACGAGCGGCAGTGCTCGACGACAGATGAGCACGCCGGATGGCGCGGCCCAGGTGAACCTGCTTTATTACGCCGACACGCTGGATACTCGCCAACCCGAGTATCCCATCGTGCCCGCAACGCGGCTGGGGCCCAGCGAGCGACTGGGGCAGGCCCCCTGGGCTACCGCCGCCAGCGTGGCCGCATTGACTGGTCCTCTAGATACGACCATGCGTCAACTCACCGAGCCAACGCTGGCGACACAACAGCGTTTCGGCGGATACGCCGGGCTGGCGGCGAAGCTGGGACATTTGCGCCATCATCTGGGACCACAGACATTGACGCTGGAAAACGGCCAGTGCTGGAATGGCAGTGGCCTGAGCCACTTCACCCAGGGCCGTTCCGGCGTTACCGGGAGCCGCCTGCTCGGCGCTGACGTTCGGGTCAGCAGTAACGAACGCTTGATCTGGGCAGATAGCGTTGCCGCCCGCTACCGTGAGTTCGCCGCCCCGGTGCTTGGCACACTCACGCCCGAGCAGAACCCCGACGGACTGGTCATGCCTTTCACCGTTTTCGAACGTGGCGGCGTGAGCATCGCGGTAGTGGGCATTAGTGACCCCTACGCCCACGACGAGACTCGCCCCCTGGATGTCTGGTACGACAATGGCCGCCGTCAGGTGCAGCAAGCCCGTGAACAGGCCGACCTGGTCGTGGTTCTCGCCGATGTCGGCACCGGCCCGGGCATATGGCTGGCCGAGCGCCTGGATGATGCCGACCTGATACTGTGCGCGCGTGGTCAGGATTTTTGGCCGGAAACGATTGACGTGACTCGCCGCAACGGCAGCCATATTCCGGTGTACCTGGCTGGCACCAGAGGTAGCGGCGTGTACCATCTCGACTGCCGTTTCCAGAATGGCCGCTGGCAGGTCGCTGCCCAATTCCATGCGGTCTGCGAAGCAACGCGGAGTGCTGAGGAAACCCACGAGGCGAATGCCCTCCAGGCGCAACTAGAGGCGGAACGCGCCCCCTATGCAGCATGGCTCGACCGACCTCTGGCGCAGGCGCCGCAATGGTTGTGGCGGCGTGACGTGGTCAGTGGCAGTTGGGACGCGCTGATCAGCGCCGCGCTGCGCCGGGAAGTGGCAGATAGCCACACGCTGTCGCCCGGCTTGCGCTATGACGTAGTTGTCGCGCCCGGTGAAGCGATCACCCGTGAGCACCTGATCGTGCTTAGCGGTGGACACAACGCTCCGGTATTCACGATCGATGCCGATCACGAGTCGGTTCATGCCCTCTTCGAGCGCGCCTGCGACCAGAGCTTCGGTTATCCCCTTTTGCTCGACAATGCCGAGGACCTGCCGCGCCTCGACGCCATCGACTGGCAGTGCCGTTACGGTGCCGAGACCGGCCGCCGGATCACATTGCCGGCGGGTGACATTCCGCAGTTGGTGACCTGGAGCATTCGCCCCGGCGCTCCCGAGGGTGAGCCTCTGTGGCAGGTCGTGGAGCGCTTTTTGACCGCGCAACCGCAGGACTGGACGTTGCCGCCCCGTCCTGCGGGCAAGTTCACCTATGTCGAAGGCCACCCTGGCTGGCATCCCGAAACCCGCCTCGGCTCATGAACACGCTACGCTCCCTGCTCACGACCACCACGCGGCTGAACCCGATAGGATACTGGCTCGCCTGGTGCCTGCTGGCTTGGCTGAGTGCCCGGGTGATCGCCGACGGCGCGAACCTGGCCTGGCGCCTCACCAATCCCTCGTCAGCAATACCAATAGTCTATACGCCGCCCGCGGCAGCGCTACCGGTCGCGGGCAACACGCTATGGCAAAGCGATCTTCCCTCTCAGGGGCCGGCAATCCCGCTGACCCGCCTGCCGCTAACAATTGTCGGCGTGGCGCGCGGTATGCCTCTGGGCCGTTCGGTGCTCATCCTGGATACATCAAAAGGGCAGCAGGTCGTGACGCTGGGCGAGCGCATCAATGATCAGGTGCGCCTCGTCGACATCACGTCCGAGGGTTTGATTCTTGATAACCGAGGACGGCAGGAGCGTCTTCCATGGCCACAGGCCCAGCCTGTCAATAGTGCTCAGATCGTCACTATCGCATCGCAGCCAACAGACGCTGCGGCGTCTTCGCCCCAAGGCAACCCAGCCAACGCCGCCGCTCAGCCGGTCGTCTGGCCTGAAAAGGCATTCAGTGCCCGCTTCGGCGAGGATTATCCTCAGTCGCTGTTCAACGATCCCACGCCCCTGCTGCGCTATTTCCAGGCGGCCCCGGTACTTGAACACCAACAACTCAAGGGCTACCGCTTGCGTCCCGGCACTGATGCCTCGCTGTTCGAGGCGCTGCCGCTGGAAAGTGGCGATGTACTCACGGCTATCGAGGGACACGCCATTCGTGAAAGCGACGCCCTTATCCTGCTTCAGCAACACCTTAGCCAGGCCCGTCCGCTACACGTCCAGTTGCAACGCAACGGACACCCGATCACGTTGAAAGTGGAGTTTTCCTCATGAAGTTCCGGCACACGTTCGTCGCCTTCCTGCTTACGGCGACCGTTTCGTCGGCGCTCGCCCAGACGATCGACTCTACGGCCAACGAGAGCGACGCACCGCGCTACGAGATCGATTACAACGACGTCAGCCTGCAGGAATTCATTGATAGTGTCGGACGCATCACCGGCAAACATTTCATTGTCGATCCCCGGGTGCGCGGCAATATCAGCCTGGAAAGCCAGCGCAGCCTGAACGCCGACGAACTCTATCGTGTATTTCAGAACCAATTGCAGATCAACGGCTACGCCACGGTCGAACTCGGCGATGACCAGGTACGCATCGTTCCCGACCAAGTGGCCCGCACCCAACCGCTGCCGCTGGGCAGTGAAAGCGACAGCGGCAATGTCATGGCCACCCAGGTCATCGAATCCCAGCACCTCGACGCCGCGACGCTAGCGAATATTCTTCAGCCGCTGGTCGATGCCCGCGTCGGCACGATCACTCCGTACCCGGACAGCAACATGGTGGTGGTCACCGACTGGCGCGACAACCTGCAGCGTCTGACCCGACTGGCGACGCTGCTCGACGGTAATCGGGATACCAGTGCCGAGGTGGTATCGCTTAAGTCCGCGGATGCCGAGGAGCTGGCCGAGACCATTGATAGCGCGCTTAAGGGGGCGGGCGGCAACACTCGAGTGATCGCCGCACCGAGCGCCAATGCCCTGGTCGTGTTCGGCAACCAGCGTGATCGTCAACGCGCCCAGCGCCTGATCGCCGCCCTCGACAAGCCCAGCGAGCATCAGAGCACCAATACCCGCGTCATCTACCTCAACCACGCCAGTGCCGAAACCGTGGTCGATGTGCTGCGCAACCTGCGCGACGGCGGCGGCGGCAGCTACGTCTCCAGCACCAAAACAACCGATACCGATACCGTTGTCCGCAGCGCGCTGGGGATATCGGCCGGTGACGAGGAAGCCTCGTCAGGTAATGCTGCCTCGGCACTCGACAGCGGCAGCATCACCACACGTGCCTTGAGTGTGCCCAGCAGTGATAGCGTAGCCTTCGCCGTGCATCCATCGACCAATGCGCTGGTGCTGACGGGTCCGCCCTCCCAGTTGGACGCTTACCAGAGCATCATCGAGCGCCTCGATATCCGCCGTGCCCAGGTGGCCGTCGAGGCGATTATCGCCGAGATCACCGAGTCCCGGGCGCGTGAGCTCGGCGTGCAGTGGCTATTCGCCGATACCAGCGGCAGCGGTACTTTCCCTGTCGGCAGCGTCAACTATTCCACCTCGTCGTCGGCTGGGATCAATCAGCTTGCCGCCGCCGTGGCCGCCGATGACACCAGTACATTGGGCTCACTGCTCAGCAGCCTTAACGGCGCCACCGTAGGCGTTGGTCGCCTCAGCGATAGCGGCATCAGTTTCGCGGCGCTACTCAACGCGCTGCGCAGTGACACCGACACCAACCTGCTCTCCACGCCGTCGCTGACCACCCTCGACAATGCCGAGGCTTACATTCTGGTCGGCCAGGAAGTGCCGTTCGTCACGGGCTCGACTACGGTCGACAATGCCAACCCCTACCAGACCATTGAGCGCGAGGATGTCGGTATCAGCCTGCATATTCGCCCCTCGATCAGCGCCGACAACACCATCCGCATGGAGATCACCCAGGAAGTCTCGTCGATCGCTGACAACGTCGATGCCAGCGACGTGGTCACCAACAAGCGCGAGATCGAAACCACCGTGCTTGCCCAAGACGGCGGCATCATCGTGCTCGGCGGCCTGATCAGCAATCAAAGCAGCAACACCCAGCAGCACGTGCCGCTGCTGGGTGACATCCCCGTGATCGGCAATCTGTTCCGTTATTCGAGCCGCTCCAATGAGAAGCAGAACTTGATGGTCTTCATCCGCGCTCGCGTGCTACGCGATGCCCAGACTCTCAACGCTGTCACCGCGGAAAAGTACCGCTTCATGCGTGCCCAGCAGTTGCTCAACGATTTCGATGCCGACCAGACGCTGCCGGAACTGGACGCCCAGGCCACCCACCTGTCACTGAGCCGCCTTTATCCGTCGGCGCGCGATCGACTGGGAGCACTGGCACCGTGAACGCACCGTTAGAAAGCCTTCAGGCGGCGGCAAGTACACCGGAACCGAGAGACCACCCAACCGGCGAGAAGTTACTGCCCTACCGTTTGGCGCGGCGTGCCGGGGCGGCCATCGAATGGCGTAATGCGGGCTATCACCTGCTCTGTCGCGAGGATGTCGATATCGTCACCCTGCAGGAGATTCAACGTGCCTACGGCGATCCGTTGAGTTGCGAATGGCTCGGTGAGAGCGTCTTCGACGACCGTTTGGGTCGGCTCTACGATGCCAGCCGCGCCAGCACCGAAGCGCTAATGGAAGGGCTAGCTGAGCACGTCGATCTTGATCATCTGCTGCAGGAGCTACCACGCACCGAGGACCTGCTCGATGCCGAGAACGAAGCCCCGGTTATTCGTCTGATCAACGGTATCTTCTCCGAGGCGCTGCGCCTGGAAGCGTCAGACATTCACGTCGAGCCCTTCGAACACGAACTGTCGGTGCGGCTACGTGTAGACGGGGCGCTGCGCGTTGCCCTGCGCCCGCCACGCGTGCTGGCGCCGATGCTGATCTCGCGCATCAAGGTCATGGCCAAGCTCGATATCGCCGAAAAACGCCAGCCTCAGGATGGGCGCATCACCGTGCGCACCGCCGGGCGTCATGTCGATATTCGGGTCTCGACGCTGCCCGGCATCCATGGCGAACGCGTCGTCATGCGTCTGCTCGACAAGCAGGCCTCGATGCTCAACCTGGACGCCATCGGCATGCCTGACAGCATGCTTGAGGCCTACCGAGCGACGCTGGCCCGGCCCAACGGCATTCTGCTCAACACCGGTCCCACCGGCTCGGGCAAAACCACCACGCTCTATGCCAGCCTGGCGCACCTCAACGACAGCCAGCGCAATATTCTCACCGTCGAGGATCCCGTGGAGTATGCCATCCCTGGCATCGGCCAGACCCCGGTCAACCCGCACGCCGGGCTGACCTTCGCGCGTGGGCTGCGCGCCATCCTGCGCCAGGACCCCGACGTGATCATGATCGGAGAGATACGCGACATGGAAACCGCAGCAATTGCCGTCCAGGCCAGTCTCACCGGCCATCTGGTGCTATCCACCTTGCATACCAACAGTGCCTTGGGAGCCGTGACGCGCTTGCGTGACATGGGCATCGAACCGTTCCTGCTCGCCACCAGCCTCAAGGGCGTGATGGCGCAGCGGCTGGTCCGGCGGCTCTGCCCGGCCTGTCGGAGCTGGCGAGAAACCACCGCGACCGACACGGGACGGCTCAGTGGCCTGGATACGCTCGAGCGCATCGCCGAACCGGTCGGCTGTGAGGCGTGTGACCACACCGGATTTCGTGGTCGCCTGGGCATCTACGAGTTCATCGCCATCGACGACACCCTGGCGACCATGATCCACGACGGCGCCGCTGAATCGGAGATGGCCCGGCATGCCTTCGCCACGCACATGACCCTGGTCCAGTGCGCCGTGAATCGCCTGCAGGTGGGCGAAACCAGTGTCGATGAGGTGCTACGGGCGATCCATCAGTAAGCGACCAAAAACTGCAACACACTTCTGGCACGCTAACGCGTGAAAGAGAAAACCGAGCTCGAGATACCACATGCCAACCTATCGTTATCTTGCCCTGACCGCCGAGGGCACTCGCCGACGCGATGTCTTACAGGCCGATAGCGAGCGCCAGGCACGCCAGTTGTTGCGGGACCAGGGACTGTTCCCGCGCCAGCTGGTGCCGGTGCGCGACAAGACCAAGAAAGTGTCTCGACGCGGCCGGATAGACAACGAAACGTTAGCCCTGCTGACTCGCCAACTGGCAACGCTGGTTGATGCTGGCATTCCGATCGGTGATGCCCTTGATGCGCTGTCGCGACAGGCCCAGAAGGAGCGGCCTCGCGCCATGCTGCTGGACATCGTAGCGCGGGTTCGCGAGGGCTATAGCCTGGCGGATAGCCTGGGCACCCACCCGGCCACCTTCGATACCCTCTATCGCTCACTGGTCGCCGCCGGTGAGCGGGCCGGACGTCTCGCCCAGGTCCTGGAGCAGCTGGCCGACCATCTGGAACGGGTCCAGCAGCAGCGCCAGAAGGCGCGTACCGCGCTGGTCTATCCGCTAGTACTGGTCGCCGTGTCGATTGCCGTCGTCATAGGCCTGATGATTTACGTTGTGCCTCGCCTGGCCGAACAGTTCGAGCGCTCTGACATGGCATTGCCCTGGTTGACGCGGACGTTGATCGCCTTCTCCGAATTCATTCAGCTCACCGGCCCCGGAATACTGATCGCTGGCGTACTCGGCGTCCTGGTCCTGAAGCGGCTATTGCGGCGGCGCGTCGTGCGCCATCGCTGGCACGCCTTGCTCCTGCGTCTGCCGCGCCTGGGTGAGCTGATTGTGCTACTTGATACCGCCCGCCTGACACGAACGTTGGCCATCCTCACCCGCAGCGGCATCCCGCTGCTCGACGCCCTCAAGGTCAGCCGCGACACCCTTGGTAATCTACTTATGCGTGACGCCGTCGACCTGCTGGTCGAACGTATCGCCGCTGGGGTCAGCCTCAACCGCGCCATGAACGAAAGCGGACGTTTTCCACCGACCATGCTGCACATGATCGCCAGCGGTGAGTCCAGCGGCACGCTGGATCGCATGCTGGAACGCGTGGCCAACACCCAGGAAACCACGTTCAATCGCCGCGTCGACATGGCGCTGGCGCTGTTCGAACCCGTGATGATCCTGACCATGGGCGGCGTCGTGCTGACCATCGTCCTGGCCATCCTGCTCCCGATTATGCGCCTCAACGGCGCCATGCAATATTGAACTGCCGAGGAAAGTCCATGACATACGCTCGCCCTTCCCGCTCCTCCCGCCGCCAACGCGGTTTCACCCTGCTGGAGATCATGGTGGTGATCTTCATCATCGGGCTGCTGGTCGCTATCGTTGCGCCCAACGTGCTCAGCAACCAGGATGACGCGATGCAGCAAAAGGCCCGCGCCGACCTGTCGACGCTAGAGCAAGCGCTGGACATGTACCGTATGGACAACTATCGCTACCCCTCCACCCGCCAGGGTCTGCAGGCGCTGGTCGAAGCCCCGAGCCAGGAGCCGCTGCCCAAGAACTACCGCGAAGACGGCTACATCCGTCGCTTGCCCAGCGACCCGTGGGGCAACGAGTATCAGTACCGCAGCCCGGGCGAGAACGGCAAGGTAGATGTTTACACTCTGGGGGCCGACGGAGCCTCCGGCGGCGAAGGCCTCGATGCTGACATCGGCAACTGGATGCTATGACCTCTAGAGACGTCCGCGGCTTCACGCTTCTCGAGCTGCTGGTTGTCGTCGTGATCGTCTCGTTGGCCACGACACTGAGCGTCGCCTGGCTGGGCGGCGACGACCATCGGCGCCTGGATGCTGCCACCGAGCAGCTGTACAGCGACCTGAGTCTGGCGCGCGATGTGGCTTTTCTCGACCAGCAGATCATCGGCTGGCAGGCGGATGATCAAGGTTACCGCTTCGTCACTTGGCGCCATAGACAGAATGCCGATGAGTGGGGTTGGGTGCCGCTCGGCAGCCAACGCTTGGCGCCGCAGGCCTGGCCGATCCCTCTTTCGGTAGAGAGCTCATCCACCAGCGTGCAGCCAGTGCCCGATACCGACACGCCCCGGCTGGTGTGGTGGCCCAATGGAGAAGTGATCGGCGGGCGACTGGTCCTGGGTTATGACGGTACGCAGCGTACCCTGGAAGTCGACGCACTGGGCGTTTATCAGGCCAAGGCGACGAGCCGCCCATGATACGCATGATCGGAAAACGTCCAGACGACGGCTTCACATTGCTCGAGGTCATGGTCGCGCTATTCATCCTGGCCATCTTGGCCGTGGCGGTCAGTCAGGGCGTACATCAGCGCACCCGCACAAGTCTTGCCGAAGCGCAACGCGTGCCGCTGATCCTATGTGCCCGTGCGCTGGGCGCCGAATTCACGGTGACCCGCTACTGGCCTAGCACCGGGCGGCACGAAGGCGAGTTAGATCAGGCCGGCCAGGCCTGCTTCTGGCGCCTGGAGGTCGACTCGACCCAGGTGCGCAACATGCGGCGTGGCACGCTGAGTCTGTTCAGTGAGGCTGCCCGCGAGCACGCTGAACTTCGCTTCACACTGTTCTTTTCACCATGACTGGGCTCTTTTTGCCATGACCCGTCACTGCCACTCTTCGCAACGGGGGTTCACATTACTTGAAGTGATCGTCGCTATCGCCTTGACCGCGCTGATCGGCGTCACCGTTGCTGCACTGGTCAATAGCATGGTGACGACCCGCGAGCGCCTCAAGGAGCCACCGGATCTACGTCAGGATGCACGTCTTTCCCAGCTTCTCGAACGGCGTCTTGAGGCGCTGACCGTGCGCCCCTTGCATGTTAAGGGACAGCCGTTGCTCAACGCCCCGCTCGACTACCTGCCCGACCTTCACATGCTGGAATGGGTGGCCAAGGGAGACTGGCCTTTGCCGATGGGTGATCACTACACTCGCTTGCGCCGCCAGCGGCTGGTGTGGGATAGCGATGACCATCGCCTGTGGCTGGGATCGACGGGGCTGCTCGATGACACCGGAATGCCACAATGGCAGACCTCGGCCAGCCTCGATGACGTCGAGCGGGTGCAGTTCGAATTCTACAACGGGGCCCGCTGGGTGGCGTCCCCTCCCGATAATACTCTACCGACAGGCATCCGCCTGCAGTGGTGGCGAAACGGCGTCCACTTTCAGATGAGTGCGCTATTGCCATATTGGGAGGCGTCATGATGGCGCGACAGCGTGGCGTCGCCCTGCTCATGGTGCTGCTGTGCCTGGCGCTGGTCGGTATGGTCCTGGCCTCGCTGGCCGAAGACAGCCGCAATGACATTCATCGTCTGGGCTTGCTGCAGGCCGAGACCCAGGCTCGTTTCCACATCCAGGGGGCTGAGATCATTGCCCAGCGCGCCCTGACCGATGCCGCCGTGCGCCAGGCCAGCCTGTGGTGGCAGAGCCTGGCTGGCAAGCCCCTGGAGTACCCCACCGACGAAGGCCGTATTCGCCTGGTGGTACGCGATCTGCGCACGTGCTTCAATCTCAACGCCCTGGCCGGTAGCGACGCGACGCTGGCTGCAGAGCAGTTGACTCGACTGCTGGCGGATCGTCCCGCCTCTGCGTTGGGCGGGCTGACGCCGGCGGCCTTCGTCGCCCGACTCACGGACTGGATCGATGCCGACACCCAGCCACGCGAAAGCAGCGTAGATGGCGTCGATTACGCCCGTGGCTTGCCGCCTCGGGTCAGTGCCGACACGGCGTTGGTGGATCTCAGCGAGCTCAATTGGCTTGAGCCGCTCGACCGTACTCGCTTCCAGGCCCTGCAAGACCTGTGTGTACTGCCCGACACGGGGGCCTGGCGTCTTAATCTCAACAGCGTGCAATTGGCACAACTGCCTTTGCTCGAAGCCCTGTTCGAAGGCCAGGTGGCACGCGGCGATCTGATCCGTCTGATCAATGCCCGCCCCGCCATCGGCTATTCGGGAATCGACGCTGTACGTGCGCAACTGGGCAGCGACAACGACTGGCTCGAGCGCTACGGCGATCGCCTGACGCTAACCCCCGATTATCTCGAGCTACGCGTGACCGTCGAGGTTGGCAGTTATCGCTTCCATGTCCGTCGCCTGCTCAAGGCGGAGGGCGTCAGTGGCTGGTCCCCCTACGCGCCAGCATCGCGCGTGCGCATCCTTTCCCGTAGCGACGACCTGAGCGCCTGGATGATGTCGCCTACCTCTTCACCCCAAGGTGTTGCCCCATGACTGCCTTGCTTCGTTCTTTGCCTTTCGGCCAGCTACGATGGCCTGCCAGCCGGCGCGGTGACGCCGGTTCGTCGCGCCCTAGATTGCTGTTACTCTGCGAATCGCCCGAGCCTCCGGCAACGGATACCGAACATGTCGCCGTCCATTGGATTGCGATGGGCCTGTCTGGTCACGACGAGACTGGACGGATCGCCGACAGCGATGTCGCTGCGCTCACTCGACTGACGCAGCTCAGTCAGCAACACGATAGCGTGCTGCTGCTGGGAGCCACCGCCACCAGCCATTTTCATCTGGCGGCACCCAAGGGGCTGCGTCAGCGCGAGTGGCCGTTGTTGATCGAGGATCAACTATGCACTGATGGCGAGGCGCTGGAACTAGCAGCACTGCAGCAGGGGCGTGATCATCTCGAACTGCTCGTGACCGGCCGCGAACGGATCCTGGCATGGCAACGCTGGCTGAGAGAACGTGGTATCCGCACGACACACTGGGCCTCGGTCTTCATGGCTCAACCACCACCGGTATCGGCCGACGAGGTCAGCGTGATCGCCGACACGCACCACCTGATGATCAAGACCCTGGCGGCCCCGCCAGTCCTGCATGCTCCCCCCGCGGAACGCTGGTTGGCCTGGCCCCGAGAATGGCAGGAACGCCTACCCGCGGCGATACGCGAGAAAACCTGGCATTGGCCGTGGCATGACGCTGCCGGCAACACACCTGACATGGATTCCAGCGAGCTTTTACAGCGCTATGCTCGGCATCTGCCAGCCACGCTACCCGCCATGCCAGGCATAAAACCGGCTTCCCGTTCCCTGCGCCGTGCTCCTTTGGTCTTCTCGCGTACGATACGGCGCATGACCGCAGCTATCGTGGGTTTGGCGCTGCTGCATCTCGGGGCCGTCGGCTGGCAGGGCTATCTCGACCAACACGCCCTGACCGACGCCACTCAGGCTCGCCTCAAGGGCCTGCTACCCAATGCAACCGGCGCTCCCTCCCTGCAACGGGTACAGGACCGCCACGCCGCGCTGCAATCTCTTCAGCAACGCAATCAGTGGCTAACGGCAACGCTCGGACACATAGATAAGCAGGTCCGCCCCCTGCCGTTGACGCTGACCCAGATGAGCGTTACCGGTACGCAGTTGGTCATGCGCTGGCAACTCGACGAAGACGCTACCAGCGACGGCTACAAACTCACCGAGTATCTCGCCGGTCTGGGCGAGGCCGAGTGGCAACCCGAGACGCAGCGCGTGTCGCTGCATGTGGTATTGACTGCTCCCCGCCCTGAGGGACGGGGATTCCCAATTCAACGAGAACCGGACACGGATACCTGACCCATGCCGCTTACATTCTCTCCAGGGGCTAACACGGCCAGCCCGGCCGCTTTTATATTGCGCGCTGCGTTTATGTCACGGTCATGGGTAACGCCACATTCGGGGCAGTCCCATGCGCGAATATTCAACGGCAGCGCACCCTTGATGTGTCCGCATTCCGAACAGCGCTTGGAACTGGGATACCACTGGTCGATGGCCACCATCTGGCGCCCTGCCCATTGCGCCTTGTATTCAAGCTGGCGCACGAACTCGCCCCAGCTCGCATCAGCAATGGCTTTGCTAAGGCGTGGATTGCGGATCATGTTCTTCACTTTCAGGGATTCGACGCAGATAACTTGGTTCTCGTTAATCAATCTGCGGGACAGCTTGTGGAGGCTGTCCATTCGGCAATCGGAGATTTTGGCGTGAATATGCGCAACCTTTTGCCTGGCCCTTGCACGGTTAGCAGATCCGAGCTTCTTCTTGCTCATCCTGCGTTGTGCAAGAACCAACCGGGCCGCGTATTTGGCCGTATGGCGAGGATTGCCGATGCGTTCTCCCTGGTCGGTAACGAACAGGTCTTTCAGGCCGAGATCAATGCCCACCATCTTAGGGGTAACGGGCAGCGTCTCGGCGTCAAACTCGCACAGGCAGCACACGAAGTAGCGGCCCGCCGAGTCTCTGGAAACGGTAATCGTACTGGGTTCGCTGGGCAGTTCACGGCTCCAGCGGATATCCAGCGGCGTTTTGCTCTTGGCCAGGAACAACTGGCCGTCGCGGTATTTGAAGGCGGAGCGGGTAAATTCTGCCGACTGGCGAGCACGCTTCTTCTTGAAGGTCGGGTACTTTGCGCGCCCTTCAAAGAAGTTCCTGAACGCCGACTGTTGATGGCGAAGACACTGCTGCAACGGAACACTGGACACGTCATTCAGAAATGCCGTATCGAGTTCCTTTTTCATCTTCGTCAGGTAGGCATTGGCCGCAACGTAGCCGATTTTTTCCTGCCACTGGTAGAAGGCATCCGTCCTGAATCGAAGCACCGCGTTGTAGACGAAACGCACGCAACCAAACGTCTGCGCAAGCAACTGAGCTTGTTCAGGCGTCGGGTAGAAACGGTATTTGTAGGCGCGTTTAATCATGCCGTACATAGTATCTAAAAATTTGTGATAACAGTAACTTAAGGAGGCGCGCTTTCCTCCCCGCACTAAAAGTACGGGGTATCCAGCGCGAAAAATCTGATGAACGCAGAGGCAACACCATGATGCTCAACCACGCCCTGTTCACGACACTGCGTCAAGCCTGGCAAAGCCGCCCTGCCACAGAGCGGCTGCGTCTGGGTATCGGAGGTGGTATCAGTCTGGCGCTGGCCGGCTATCTGCTGATTCAACATATTGACCTTCCGACGTGGCAGGGAGCCGAGCCACCCCGCCTGATCGACACGCACGTGCTCGAAGCCTTGCCACCGGTCATGACGATGGATGCCGATGCCTGGCGTCAGGGTGCACTTCGCCATTCCCTGGTTCTCGAAACGATCGAGTCGGACGCTGACGGATGGCGACTGACGGGGCGTACAGACACTCTCGCCGCTTTCGAGCAGTTCAGCGCATGGTCGGCACGACAGGGCTGGTGGGCGCTCGACTGGTCGATATCACGAGACGATGAGGCCAGTTTGATGATCGAGGCCCGTTACGTTGCCCAGCTAGAACGCGAACCGGCGGCTACCGTCGAGAGGGCGACACCATGATACGTTGGCTATTGCATAGCCTCACGGCAGTCTCCGTCGCGCTGGTATTTCTCGCCACGTTGACCCTCTACTGGCCACTACCCGTATTGGCAAACTGGATGAAAGATGAGCTGGGGGCTGGGATTAGCTGGCAGGGCGTCGAAGGACGCCTGCTGGATGGCCGGATCGACACATTATCACTCGCCCGGCAAGGCGCCCTTCCTCTCGCAGTAGGGCCGGTGATGTGGCAAATGGCATGGCCGGGGCACCTCAATCTCACGCTGGGCGAGACTGCGCAGCCCTGGACACTGACGGCGCAGCTCAACGGCATGGCCATCGACTGGCAACTCGAAGGTGGCTCACTGGATGCTATCGACGCCTCGCAGTTGCCGCTCACCCCAACCGGTGAGTGGCTGGGCAAGCTCACGGTGACTACCCGTGGCCAGCGGTGTATCCGTTCACAGGGCGCCCTGACCAGTAATGACCTGACACTGCTGACCCCGGAGCCCATTCCGCTAGGGCAGGCTCGCCTGACCTTGAAATGTGGCAGCAACGGTGGCTACCGCTGGCAGCTCATTATGAACGACCCGGCGGGGCTCGAGCTGAACAGCACGCTCACCATGGCCGCCAGCGGAGGCGCCCATGGCGAACTTAATGGCCGCTTGGCCCAAGACCATCCTCTGGCAACCTGGCGACGTCTTCTGGAACCGAACGCCACTGATGACACGTTTCATCATGAGTTCGGCTGGTAATTTAATCGTTACGTTCGGCCAGCCGTTCATTGGCATTGTCTAGCGTTAATCTCGTATCGATTCGCGCAGTCAATACTGCCCACGTTTAGACATAAAAATGCACTGATATAAAACCGCCACTGCCTTCTTAAAAAAATTCCTATCAGACTTTCCCTTCCAGCCTTGGCCATCCTTCTGGAGCAATCATTCTGTCACGTCGCCATAACAATGCATGCGTACGCTAACAGACGCTTCAAAAAGCTACGGCAACCTTATCTTTAGATTGTCGCAATTTTTCTATTGACCAAAATAGTGAAAAACATGTCCCCTTCCCCTTCCTTTAAAAAGAATAATCTCTACCACGCCATCGCGATGGCGACGGTACTGACTCTGGCAGGTTGTAGTGCTAGTGACGACAGTGATGACACTACGAAGGTTACACGCCCGGCCAAGCCCACTGGGGTGGGCTCAGAACTGGTCGTGGAAACGCCGCCTGATGTCTATCCTCTGCCGACCGTGGCCTACGCCGAGAATAATGCCGATGGCGAACTCCGCTACACCCTTAGCCAGAACCCGATCGCTTACATCCTTCGCGGCATCAACGATATCTGGAAGGGAACTTCTGATCTTTGGCAGAGCAATGCCAATGGTGACGGACCCGACAGCTATCTGACCGATCCCATCATCGATGCCGATGTCTGGAAAGAAAATATCCAGTACGTCATCGACGTGACACAGAACCGGTCGGACGAGCAGGCCATTCTTGCCTTTCTGGACGATCAGCGCAGTAAGAACTACAGCGTCATCGACGGTCTCGGCCCACTGACCGAAGCCTACGTGGACGCCTCCGGTGCCTATACCGACATCCCGGTTCCCACAGTGAGTCAGATCCTGGAAGACAGTCACTACAAAGGCGAGAACAACGACAATATCCAGTTTGCCGGGAGCACGGACACCGACCTGGGTAAAGTCGTCTCGCTAGTCGACGCTTTCCGCCAGCGCTCTCCCGCTTCTACCAGCGCCTCGAAGTACATCTATTCAACACCGCGGCCGTGGCGCATGAACACCGAAGGTGAAATCGACTTTCTGGGCACAGAGAAGAATTATCTCTGCCGCTACAACGACGGTACCGAGGAGTTGCAGACCTACGATACCTACACAAGCAGTGTCTCGGTGGTACCCGGGCTGGTGTGTGCCCGCCGTGCCCACGATGCCGATAACGAAGCTGAGGGGCTCTATACCAGCGAAACAGAAAACCGTCGCAAGGATGGTGGCTATCCCAGTGGTCACACCAATGCCGGTTATCTGGCAGCGATGGCATACGCTTATGCATTACCGCAGCGCTACTCGGAAATGCTGACGCGCGGGTCACAGCTGGGCGAGGATCGTATTCTTGCGGGCATGCACTCTCCCGTCGACGTCATCGGCGGACGCATGCACGCGCTCAGCATCGCCAGTTATGCGCTGAATCAGGCGGATATCGCCGCCGAGGCCCAGGAGGCTTATGAGCAGGCTCAGGAATACTTCGGTGAGATGGCGGATGTCGAGGCCATGACGCTGTACGAGTATGCCCATCGCGACGTGGAAAACGAAGCCGGCCTGATTAACGGTAGTAACGTCAACATCGAAGTCTATGACAACGATGACTACGACGATCACGAAGCCAACAAGCAACGCTATCGCGAACGTCTGACCTATGGGCTCTCTCAGGATTCAAGCCAGGCGGGTCAGGATCCCATCGTGCCGGAAGGGGCCGAGGCACTGCTGAAGTCACGTCAGCCCTACCTGAGCGATGCACAGCGTCGCGCGGTCCTCTATACCACGGAAATTGATTCCGGATATCCGCTGCTGGACCAATCCAACGGATGGGGCCGACTGGACCTAGTAACTGCCTCTGATGGGTACGGTGCGTTCGAAGGTGACGTCAGCGTGACGATGGATGCCAGCCAAGGCGGCTTCAATGCGCATGACTGGTGGCGCAACGATATTTCCGGCGCTGGTATGCTGACAAAAGCGGGTAGCGGCCATTTGACCCTGACCGGTGAGAACGACTATGCCGGCGGTACTTTGTTGCAGGGCGGTACTCTGGAAGCAGCTTCTACGACTGCATTCGGCAGCGGCGATCTTTACGTCGAGGATGGAACAGTCCTCGTTGCCCCCAGTGATGGCGAAGCACTCGAGATTGGCGGCAACTTCACAATGGAAACCGGCATCCTCGCACTCGATATGGCCGCCGGCGCCGCCGGCACGATCAATGTTGCGGAAACGGTTTATCTTGAAGGCGGCACATTGCAGCTCGACTTTACCGATGTGACGCCGGCCTCCGGCACGACCTTCACGCTCATTCGCGGTAACGTCGTGCAGGGGCAGTTCAGCAGCGTGGATTCAGGAAACACCAATGTACAAGTGAGCTACGACAACAACGCGGTGACCGTTACCGTCCTGTAATTCCCCTTCGCATTTGCTAATACGCCCGTGACGGAAGACGTCACGGGCGTCGCCGAGCGCCCTCTGTACTCGTGGCGGATGGGCATTAATATCTTCAGTTATCGCGTACGTCGCTGATCGTCTGGATGACTTCGAAGCCCTCGAACTTTGGCGGTCCCAGATAGAGCCCCTCGCGTCGGCTTTGCCCGGCGTTGCTGTGCGCGGTACGAAACGCCTCGGAGTGCGTCCAGGCGTCAAAATCTTCACGCGAGCGCCAGATAGTATGGGAAGCGTAGAGCACGTGATCTTCCTCGGCAGGGCCACGTAGCATGTGAAACTCGACAAAGCCGGGCAGGCCCTGTAGTTGAGTTTCCCGCTCAAGCCAGAGTTTTTCGAATTCCTCCACTCTCTCGGGATTGACCCGGAAACGATTCATGGCAATGAACACCGCGCGCACTCCTTTTCTATAGGGATTACAGTAACTTTTGACCGACGATGATACCGCCTCTGGTGGAGAGCAAGATAGATTATAGTGATTGATGCATCTCTATTGCCGCTGTGAAAGCGGCGGTTGTATCAGATCAATGGCTCGGTTCGAATTGGGCATCGGAGGTTCGAACTGCTTATTTCCTTCAAAGCATTGATGGCTCTGGCAATGGCGGGTTGGCGAGCACTCCACGATGAGGCCCTTGTGATCTCGGGCCGATGCCTATCGGGAAAATCCCATCCAGCATGATATCCGCGTGCACAAGATAGACATGGTTGTGGCTTTCCCCCTTTGGTGAATGGCTGAAGTAGCGTTGCGGTTAAGACGCTTCAAACCCAGCAATCAGCTTACCCAGCAATCGGTTCAAAGTTTCTTGTTCTTCTCGAGAAAGCCCCGCAAGCGCCTGTGTTTCGTTCTCCACATGTAGGAAAACGATCCGGTTAATGAGAGTGAGTCCCTCCTCAGTGAGCGAAACGAGAGTTCCTCGTCTGTCTTCGGGGTTAGGCGTTCGTGCAATCAGTCCTGCCTTTTCGAGTCGATCAAGCCGATTGGTCATTCCTCCTGAGGTGATCATGAGTGCCTCATAGAGCTGTGTTGGGCCCAAAGCATAAGGTGCCCCCGCACGGCGCAGGGTAGCGAGTACATCAAACTCTCCTCCCTGTAACCCGTATTCCTTGAAAAAAGGCTCCAAGAAGTCACGCTGCACCAGACGGGTCACCACCTTGAGGCGGCCTACCACAGCCATCGCCAGCAGATTCAGCTCAGGTATCTCTCGCTCCCACTGCTCAATGGCTCGTTCTACAGTACTCATTGCTTCTCCAGATATCTTTGCACTAAGATACTTTATATAAAGATTCACGATACATGAATACATAATGGAGACGATGATGGCGATAACCGTGTTGCAACGCAAGGCGGCAGGTCGAGGCAAGTGGCAGGCCTTGGGTTGCTTGCTGCTCGTCGGTATTCTTTTGGCGCTGTCCTTCGTGGTGGCAAAGCTGGCGGATGCAGCCGGGGCACCACGCCTTTCTTTTTTAGTTGTAGCCATGTTGGGCACCGGCAGCTTGTTGATGGGCGTCGCATGGTGGCAGCGTCAATCCATATCGCTGACCCAGCGCACGCTTGAGTATGCGGCCGTCTCAGGCATGCTTTTTGCGTTGCCCAATGCCATAGGGTTCTTGGCAGTCCGTCATGTTGGTGCTGGTTTCGTCTCGTTGAGTTTTGCCTTCCCGATTCTTGTGACCTGGTTTCTGGCTGTCATGCTGAAGCTGGAACCATTACGTCTAGCCCGTCTTTTCGGGGTTCTGCTGGGGCTGAGCGGTGGGATACTGGTTGCTCTGGACAAAACCAGTGGAACGGAGAACAGTTGGGGGTGGGCAGCCATAGTGTTGGCAATGCCGATCATCATAGCAACAGGCAACCTTTATCGGACCCTGCGTTGGCCCCCTGATACTTCTCCGGGCTATCTCGCCGCCTTGATGATGTTCGGCGGCGCCGCGTCATTGCTGCCGTTCGTGCTTGTCTTCGAGCCAGGGCAAGCCATTGAGCTGCTCCACTCTATGGCGATGCTCCGATTGCTCATCTTGGAAATCGGCATATTTACTGTGCTTTACCTCTTCTACTTCTTGCTCCAGAAGTTGGCCGGGCCGGTCTATTTCAGCCAGATCGGTACCATCGCCGCCTTGATCGGGACGTTCATCGCTATCTTGGGCCTGGGTGAGGATGTGCCGAACCATCTTGGTCCGGCTGCAATACTAATCGTCCTCGGCACCGTCCTTTTTCATCTCAGGGACCGGAGCAAAGCGACATAACGCAACGCCAAAAAGAGTGAGTTCCGCGGAGGAGTCCTTTAGCGGATATTAAGTGGGGCTCACTCCTGCAACGTTTCGGCCTTGGCGCTCATTGCCGTGACGGTTTTACCGATCATGCGTGCCGCCCCGACGACTGCCGGGGTAAGGGATGATGCATGGTTAAGACATAGGAGTGGCAGTATTTACCCGAAGCGGAAACAGTAAGCAATGATGATGCAAACGTGCGATACCGTCAGACGAACATAAGCCACGCTGACTTTACAGCACTTTTTTTGAAGCCTGAAGCTCATGCTTACCCCAATACAGCCGATTACCAAGGCACCGCCGAAGCTGGTCAGCGCGACGGTATGACCAAGAAGATCGACAAACTCCCCTGTCACGATAACCGGCAAACTGAAGCCGATGTAGGCCATCAGAAAGAAACCTGCACTCGCCCGCGTCTTGCTCGGCCCGGCCACGTCGAGAACACCACTGAGCCCACCTAGATAAACGAAGCCGTAGCAGGCACTGCTTGCCGCCATAGTTCCCAGAAGCACGGCGGTAAGCACGCCCTTAAGGGCTCCCCACGTGATCAAAGCGTAGGCAAGTGGAAGAATGACCAGTCCCAACTGAGTTGATGTGGAGGGAGAAAGCTTGCGCGCCAGCGGCTGAAACAACACCCCACAGCTACAGATACCGAACGTGGCAAAACCGGACCATGCCGCCAAGCCATGCGGGGCCAGCGCTGACGGCAAAATCGCTATGACTAATCCCACCGTTGCCCAGGCCAGCAGTATCGGCATTGCGAACGGCATGCTACCGGCTGGGTACGCCGGTAGACGTAGCATGGCAGTGTCCTTGTGACGTGAAGCATTATCTTGCAAACCGAGCAGTAGTAGCAGTGCCAGGCTTCCTGCACCGAGGTATAACCCGTGGCTGGGCGGGGTCAGGCTAGGGGCCTGTAAAACAAATAGGCTGGTGGCCGCGGCCCCAAGGCCAAAGCCCAGTGAAGTACTTGCTGTCACCCAATTCGTCGGTACCCAGTGATCCTTTCCCTTGTACAGCTCGAGCATATACGTTGGCGCAACGGCTGAGGTCAGCGCGGTCCCGATGCCCATCAGAAAACGAGCGATGCCCAGGGTAATAAGCCCGGGTGCCACAAGGGTCAGCGATGTGGCCACCAGACATAGGCACAACGCCGCCATTATCAGCGGACGCCGTCCAATCCGATCGGCAAGCCCGCTTAAGCCCAACAGCACCGGCAGGATGCCCGCGACATAGCAGGCAAACGCCACCGTGGTCGCCCCGACACCTAGCCCCTCTTTCACGGCCAGTGCGTCGTATAGCGGTGCCTGCAGGTTCACTGCACTGGTGATCATACAGAGCGCGAAGGAAAGGCGGAGAACATTCAATGAGTTCATGTAGCACCTGAGGCGAATGACAAGACGCCTCTACCCTCGCACCGGGAATCCCTGCCGATAAGGTACACTTGCCGTTAATAACTCATGAACTGTTCTCCGATTTTTATGAACGGTGCCAGCCCCAAGGAGTATTCAGGCGGTGAAGTTCGATCTAGATCACAACTCGCAGATACCCATGGTGCAACAAGTGGTGAACGGCATGCGCGAGTGGATTGCGCGGCATGCTGCAGGGGGTGGAAGCCGCCTACCCTCGATCCGGCGTCTGTCGGCGGAGCTTGGTGTTAGTCGTAACGTGGCGATCGAGGCCTATGAGCACCTGCTCGCCCAAGGACTCGTCCGCTCCAGGCCCGGCTCCGGATTCTACATCGCCGAGAGCGCCGCCAGCGTCCTGTCCAAAGGCGGTATAGCAGCGGCTGGGCTAAAGGATGTGACAGATGAGATATGGAACCTTTTCCAAGCTGACGATGCCAGCCTGAAACTGGGCTGTGGCTGGCTGCCCAACACATGGCGTGAGGGCGATGACCTGGCCTATGCCATTCGTCACGTCACTCGTCAGAGCAGAGCGGGGCTTTTCGATTACAGCACGCCGATGGGTACCCCGGAACTACGGATGTTGATCCAGGAGCGTTTGCGATTGCTCAATATCGATACCGATACCCAACAGATTCTGCTGACGGGCGGCGGCAGTCATGCGCTCGATCTTATCGTTCGGCTGATGCTCAAACCGGGAGATACCGTCTTTGTGGAGTCGCCGGGCTATTACAATCTTTTTGGCCTGTTGCGCCTGCAGCAAGTGAACGTAGTCGGCGTCCCCCGTCTCGTCGACGGGCCAGATACAGAGCGGATGGCGTCTTTGCTGAAGACGCACAAACCTAAGCTGTTTTTCACCAATAGCGTCTTTCAGATTGTCGAAGACGATATCTACGCTGATTTCCAGCAGGACCCGACTATTCGCCTGGCCGCGCTCGATGGTCTGCGCCGGGTCATCTACCTGGGCAGTTTTTCCAAGAGTCTGTCTAGCGCCTTGCGCGTGGGCTTCATCGTCGCCGAATCGGGAATGATAAAGCAGCTAGTCGACGTCAAGATGCTCACCAGTATTGCCGCCTCGCGCTTCGCCGAGCAGGTGCTGATGACCATGCTTCAGAATGGTACCTACCGGAAGCTAACCGAACGGTTAAGAACCAAACTTTCCGGACAGATGGCTTCTACGCTCAATCTGGTCAAAAACGCAGGATGGGATATTTTTACGGAACCCGCCGGGGGCATGTTCATCTGGGTACGCCATCCTAAGATCGAATGCTCAACCCAGCTAGTCAGGAATGCTCAGCGAGCCGGCATTAGTCTGTCACCAGGACACGTATTTCTGCCAGATGCAAATAGCTCACCCTGGATGCGTATCAATGTGGCTTACATGCGGGATGTGAGGGCGACTAGGTTTCTTAGTAATCCATTCGGATAGCGTAGCTGGTGTCGAGCGAACAGGTGACTGAACAGAGAATACATCCATCAGTCTACCCGCTCCTCGCAGGCTATCGACACCGCAGCGATGCAGAATACAGCGGAACCTGGCGGTTAATTGCTATCCCACCATTTGAAAACAAGCGTACTTCTGGGTACCTCTGCTGCCCTTCTCAACATCTAAATCTGGACGACAGAACATGTTACATGTAACAATATAATAGCTATCTAGAATAGGAGGGCTATATCATGGCTAAATCCGTCTCCGAACGCGTCCAGGAGCACCGCAATGCGCTGCGTCGTGCAGGCCTGCGTCCGATCCAGATCTGGGTGCCGGACACGCGTAGGCCTGACTTCATCGAAGAAGCACGACGCCAGTCACGCTCCCTCCATAATGATCCGACCGAAAAAGAGGTCCTCGACTGGATTGACGATGTCACTGATACTGAGGATTGGCAGTGAGCGAAGGTCCTCTCAGTAGAGGCGACCTCGTCACGGTGACGGCCTCCGGTGATTACGGCAAGCCACGACCGGCACTGATCATCCAGTCCGACCATTTCGATCAGCACCCTTCTATTACACTGCTGCCCCTTACTAGTCACCTGCGTGACACGCCATTGTTTCGCATTACAGTGTACCCAACGCCCGGGAATGGGCTGCAAAAAACGTCTCAGATCATGATCGACAAAACTCTGACGGTTCCTCGCGAGCGAATCGGTGGCAGGATCGGAACATTAGATACAGAAATTATACTATCTGTAGACCGGGCCCTGACCGTCTTTCTGGGGATAGCACGCTAAAAAATCGCCCTCCTCGAGGTCGAATGGCGTCCGAACCGCTGGATAATCATCAATTTTGCTCGTCCACTCGTCGCAACGAGGGGCAACCACAATTCACAGAATGAGTAGATGAATGGCTAATTAGCCTCATTGCACAACAGCTCGCTTAACCAGTCCAGTAACGCTTGGCTGCCAGTGCGGCGAAGTGCCCGCTGACGATCGCTCACCCATGCGCTTTACCTTGAAGCGAGCTGTTCCTTGCTGCTTGAGTAATGAACTCCGTTAGGGCGCGTATTCGCGTAACGCTACGAAGATCCGAATGGGTCAGTAGCCAGAGGTCAGTAGCTAGCTTAGGCAGAGTCTCTCTAACCTAGGCTAGTCGCGGTTCAACATTCCTAAAATATAAGTATCATGACGATGCGGATCGTAGTCATGACTACGAAAAAACACTTCGATCCGTTCTAGATGGGTCTCTTGCAGAGGACGATAAATCCAATCTTTTCCCGCACTTGACACACTGAGTATGGTTACCTCAGGTCAATTCTTACCACTTATTGCTCTATCCGTTGTTTACCTACGGCCAGCAGCGTTTCCACGATTGTGTTGATACGTGTAGTGCTGATAACCAGTCATTGATTAAAGCCAGATAAATAATTGGCTTCAGTATGCTGAGAAAGAAAGCGCGTTCCTGACTTACACTGGGATTCTAATACTAGTGTTTATCAAATTAATTAATAGATAAATTTTAGGTTATGTAAATAAAAAAGATAACGGTATAAAAATTAAAATAGATGATAGGAACACTTTCAAGCTCCAGAATCAGGTCACTGATAGTTCCTACTAATCAGGGAGGGTAATAAATAACTGAGGGAATGTGCTTGTAATCGAGACTAAACTTTGGATAACGCAACTTCTTTTTCAAAAAAACTACTTAAGGAGAAAGCTTTTTATATGAATATATTTTTGCAAAAAAATAAGCACTATGAGTTATTCAAAATAATAACTCATGATCGTTTTAAACAGGAAACAATCCTGCACCCAATAGCATTGCTATTAATGTGCCTGCCAAAATTTGCGCAGAAATTTCTTTAGACATTTTTGAAAGTGCCCACCAGCCAAAAGTACTTGAGACCGTGACAAGTATCACAACGGCGAAAGCTTGCATGTTCGTGTCCGTTTCTAAATTATTAATGTTAAGAAAGGTAACGGACTCTCTATCGGTCCTCATACGACAAACTTTATGCTTGGTGTGAAATAATTTTTCTGTTAGCACCCATGACGATTCATCCTGCGCACCTTACGCTCCAACTTCGGTTATTTTTTCCCTAGTCCCGGTCACAGATTATGGCTCCTGCCTCTTTTTACTCTGATCGATTGCTGGCACGGGCCCGCTCTTCCTCCCTCACCTACCCACCTGCCAACCCAGCCAGACCCATTTCATACAACCAGCATGCTCGCACCAGATCGGATACCCTCAGCGTGATTTAGACTTATGTACTGTTCCATGGGGTCATTCAACATTTGAGATTATCTCTCGCTGTCTCGGTGAAACCATCTTCCAAGCTAGGGCTCACCAGCTAGCTCGTTTTACCCTAGCAGGCATGGTCTTCTACTCTCCGTCTATGGAACATTCAACGTCCTTGTTAGGAGCTAGGCTGCTTGCTTAATGCTGCTTTAACCACATTTTTATATTTTTACTGCTATTTCAAGAAATAAGCTAAAGAGCCGATTGACATCTCAAGGCCGTCAATCAAGGTCGTTCAGTGAGAAATAATGACTACACGCTCTAACCTTCGTAGTGAATTCCGGCATCGGTTCGTTCAACGTTTGGCCTTGGCTTTTATTATCATTGTCATTGCCGCAATTATTGCCATAGGAATATGGCAGAACTGGACGAGCTATAACCAAAAAATAGAAGAGGCAGAAATCACTTCCGCCAACTTGGTTCGCTCAGCAGCGCAGCATGCCGAGGATGCAATTAAGGAATTGGATTCATTCTCTTCTGGGATGGTTGAGCGGGTGGAGTGGTACGGAATTAACCAGGTCGATAAGAAGAGAATGCGGCAACTTTTTAAGAATCAGGCCGCAATGCTCTTTCAGCTATATGGTGTGTTTGTTTACGACAAAGATGGAAACTGGATAGTCACTGACAAGGAGAATATCCCTGCTAACGCGAACAATTCAGATCGTGAGTACTTCATTTATCATAAGCTGAATGCTCATGATCGCCAGATGCATATCGGCCCTGTCATTATTAGCCGCTCGACAGGCGACTTGGTTATCCCTATATCCAGGCGAATCAATAACTCTGACGGCAGCTTTGCCGGCGTATTCCTGGCGACGCTACGTGTAGACTACTTCACAACCTTCTATACAGGCTTCCAAATGGACGAGCAGGGCAATTTCGTTATCGCCCTGAATGATGGCACAGTTCTGGCCCGCCGTCCTTTTGATGCAGGCGTAATCGGCACAAGTCTGGCAAAAGGAGAGATTTACACCCAGTACCTTCCCTATGCTCCTTCAGGCACCGCCCATATTACCTCCGTAGTCGACGGGATAGAGAGAATAAATAGCTATAAGCAGCTGGATCGCTATCCGGTGGTTGTGCAAGCTGGCCTATCTAAACAAGCCATGCTGGCTTCCTGGTATCGAGGCTTATATAAATCAGCGCTCTTTATGTCGGTAGCCACCTTGGGCGTGTTGGCTTTTGGTATTGTTCTGCTACGTCAGATTAGGTCGGGAATAACCATCGAGAAAGAGCTGAGCCAAGCTCACTTGGCGCTTGAAAAGCTTGCATTACAAGATGGATTGACCGGGCTTGCCAATCGACGACATTTGGATGCTGTATTACCTGTCGAGATGAGCAGGGCCAAGCGTACTAATGCGCCGCTTGGCCTGATCATGATCGACATTGATCACTTCAAGCGATACAACGACCTCTATGGCCATCCCGCTGGAGATGAATGCATCAAAGCTGTAGGTGAGGCAGTCAAAGCGTCCATCAGACGCGCCGGCGACCTGGCTGTTCGGTATGGCGGAGAAGAAATAACCGTTCTTCTTCCAAGTACCGATGAAAGCGGTGCACATCGGGTCGCTGAACAGATTTCCAACACGGTTCGTGAGCTTCGTATCCTTCACGAAGGAAGCGAAACAGGGTATGTGACCATCAGTATTGGTTTACACGTCTATATGCCCTTGCATACTGAGATGACTACTGATGCGCTGGTAAAAGCGGCGGATGATGCGTTGTACTTGGCCAAGCGTGGCGGGAGAAATCGAATACATCCTGTGCGCTCCCAGTTATAGCGCTGCGTCGTTGACATATGCGAGGCACACGCTTGGCTAGTCACAGCGCCTAATTATCCCCGGCCCCATTGCAAAAAAGCCCAGCACATACCTCGGCAAAACTCTGCCATTAGTATGGTTGACTAATGTTTAACGAACCTGTTTCCAATCATCATAGACTGAGCTAAACCCGGTGCTTGGGTCACAGATAACCCGGCAAGGCGGCGATCACAGAGTGCTACCAGACCAGCCCCCCACGCCACCAGACTCGAATCCCCAGTGAACCGATGTATATTTATCACTAGGTCAGCTCCTTTCTGCACCGGATTAATGAAGGCATTAGTCAGGATCAGCTTGACCACAGCGATAGCCCAATGTGGCGTGCCATAATGAAATGAAAACTGCCCATCAGAAACCTGATGGGCAGTGTTTGCACCGAGGCTGCATTTAGCACAGCCTGTAGTTTGCCTTTTACCTCTGAGGGTTATCGCACACTCAATTAACTATCAGGTAATGCGTAGGCAATCAAATAGTCACCACGATCAGGCGACTGGCGAGCGCCACCCGCTGAAATCACCACATACTGTTTTCCGGTTTCGGATGAAATATAGGAGATCGGAGTACCCTGCGAGCCCACGGGCAAACGCGCCTTCCAGACCTCGTCACCAGTGGCACTATCAAAGGCACGCAGCCAATAATCCTGCGTTGCAGCAAAGAACACCAATCCGCCCTGAGTAGCGAGCGAGCCGCCAATGGTAGGCATGCCGATCGGCATGGGCAGATGCGTCTTCATACCGAACAGTACCGTGTCCTGAACGGTCCCGAGCGGCACCTGCCAGTCAACACTGCGAGTCTGCATATTGAAGGCAGTCAGTGTGCCGAAAGGAGGCTCTTGGCAGGGAATGCCAAGCGGAGACAGGAAGCGGTCCTTCAGCACTGAATAAGGCGTGCCTCTTAGCGGTACGGCACCCATCCCAGCGTTAACTGTTTCAGCACCATCGGTCCCCGTATCATCGGCTTCCTGCTGCTCCATGTGAACCCACAGCCCGAGACGCATATCATTGACGAACATGGTCTGCGACGTTGGGTCATAGGAGACACCTCCCCAGTTCAAGCCACCCAGCGATCCGGGAAAGCTCAGCGAGTAGTCGGTGTCCGGGGCGGTAAACAGACCATCATAACGGTAGCCAAGGAAGATATAGCGACACATCAGCTGGTCGAAGGGAGTGCCGCCCCACATGTCCTTCTCTGTCAGACGTTGGGCGCCAATCTGAGGCATGCCAACCGATACCGGCTGATGAGTTGCATAGCGCTCATTCGGGATATTGGCGGTCTGGACTTCGCGATCTTCGACTTCCGTCAGCGGCTCCCCGGTAAGTCGATCGAGTACAAAGAGCTGGCCTACCTTGGTGCCAAAGACCAGCGCCGGTACGGTGCTACCATCGCCGTTAGGGAAGTCAATCAGCGTGGGCTGCATGGGGACGTCATAGTCCCAGAGATCGTGGCGTACCGTCTGATAGTGCCACTTTTCATCACCCGTCGTAGCATCAAGGGCAAGAATTGTACCGCCATAGGTCTCATCAAGCTCAGAGCGTTCCACGCCCCAAAGATCAATCGCGGAGTTACCGACGCCCATGTAGACGGTGTTTGACATTGCATCGTAGGTCATCGGCGCCCAGACATTGGGTGTCGAGCGAGCGTAGGTCTCACCGTCACCAGGAGCCTGACGATCCTGAGGATTGCCAGGGTCAAAGGCCCAACGCATCTCGCCTGTAATGGCATCGAAGCCTCGAATGACCCCGCCGGGCATATCAAGCGCGACGTTGTCCGCTACGCGTCCACCCACAACGACCGTAGAACCTGCCATGGTCGGGGGTGACGTCAGCGAGTAAAGCGGAGACTCGGCATTGCCAAGACCGGATTTCAGGTCGATCTGCCCTTCGTTGCCGAAGTCAGTGCAGAACTCGCCAGTATCAGCATTGATGGCGACCAGCACGGCATCAATCGTGTTCATGTAAATGCGGCGCTGGCAGGCAGCACCTTCAGCCAACGTCACCGAAGGTACTGGAGTGCTGTCTGGAGCAGTTGGCTGTTCAAGAGACCTGGTGGCATCGAAATACGCCAAGCCACGGCAACGCACCCAGGTACGCGTCTCGGTGGGGAACTCCTTACGCCACTTTTCTTCGCCCGTGGCATTATCCAGTGCAATGACAGTATTGTGAGGCGTACAGAAATAGAGCGTGCCATTTGCCATCAGGGGCGTGCCCTGATCCTCGGAGCCGCCGCCGCCGGGGCTTAGAGGGGTATCGCCAGTGCGGAAGGTCCAGGCGACTTCGAGATCCTGCACGTTGTCACGCGTGATCTGATCCAGTGCCGCAAAGCGCGTGGCGTCGGTGTCACCCGCGTAGTGCTCCCAGTTCGATGGCGCTTCATCGGCAACCGGTGTCTGGCCGGTTGGTGCCTCGGCAACCAGGCGTCCATGAGGCTGGAACATCCCCCAGACCATCCCGACAATGACAAGCAAGGTCACACCAGCGACACTGAGATTAAGTACAGTTGCCGGTTTGCGACCAGCCCGCTTGAGAATCAGTGGATGCAGCAGCATCAGCACAAAGAAGACGCAAAGGAACGTGAATATCCGTGCGTGTAATGCCCAGAAGTCGAGACCCGCTTCCCAGAAGGCCCATATCACTGTAACTAAAAAAGCCAGGGTGTAGATTACAGTACCCGAAGGGCTGCTGCGTACAATCTGAACGCCTGAGGCCAAGAGAGCCAAGCCCATAAACAGATAGTACCAGCTGCCGCCGCGCGCGATCAGCATGGCGCCGCCGATCGCCAAGCCCAGTCCGGCAATAGCGAAGATCAGCCCAACAGCGATCAGCAGCACCTTTATCGGTGCCGATATCGTGTTGTTGCCAGTTTGCTTCATATCAATCTCCATTTACAGACAAACACAACTCCGATCATCAGTGAAATGCAATTACCAATTCGGATAGGCGGACTTTATCACAATAGTGCCGTTTCGCGACGCGGCTACCGGCGAGGGGAGTATCCGTCGGATTTTATTCCTTATCGAATTCTTGTTTTAAAACCGAGGCTCAAGCCATATGGGAATGGCTTTACTCTCCAAAGAGGCACACGTTTGTTCTGCGTTTGGGTATCTTTGGGAGGTGCTGCCCAATAGGTTGTGGCTCGTGCATGACACGGCTAGAGTCGTATGTGCGACAACCACGATGAGAAAACTTGATCGTATCGCCTATGGTGAGCTCAAGACGTAAACCGAATACCGGCTGCAAATCACTTATTGACTGGTTTGTAGCCGGTTAGGAGAGAGGATATCTAGACTCGATATATGTACAAAAAAGATGGATGGAAAGCCAAGCCAAGAAGAAGGGAGAAGCCGAACAGACCTTTTTGCTTGAACTGGGATCGCTCCTGAATACTTATAAAATAGATTCATCCGTTTACGTCAAATTGGTCGTAGACCTGCGATCGACCACCGACATCGACTGGAGCTGCGCCCTTGCGCTTCGTCCAAATTCCAGCCTCCTCTCCGAACACAAGAACTACCGGTCACCGCTCCATAAATAATTGATTTAATTGATATTAAAAGGTTATCTCGAATACGGATAACAGACCAATTAATGATATCAAAATGTTTTAGTCGACAGGACGCTCGTCGATTGTGGCGAATAGCCGCGCATCATATCTACTCCTAAGGTCGTTATGTCCAGCAATTGACTGCCAAGACCCGGGCGGCATAATCGCACTGTGTCATTAACAACTGCTAATAAAAATTTCCAGCTGCGTCTGCAGTCGGATCAGTTGCCAAGCGCATCGCGGCAAAGACCGCAACGGTCGGCGATACAAGGGAAAAAAAAATCAATGATTAAACGCAAGACACTCACTAGCGCCATCTCGCTGGCTAGCCTCGGGCTCTGCCTCGGCGCATCCATCAACGCCCACGCGCAAGGCTTCATCGAAGACACCAAGATTGGCGTGACCGCCCGCAACTACTTCATCGGCCGTGATTTTCGCGATTCGAGTGTCGAGCGCGACAAGGCTCAGGAGTGGACTCAGAGCTTCATTCTCAATGTTGAGTCAGGTTACACGCCCGGCCCGATTGGCTTCGGCGTTGACGTACTCTCCGGCTTCGCAGTCAAGCTGGACGGAGGTGGCGACACTTACGGCACCGGCCTTCTGCCGGTAGAGGATGCCGACTCGGATCCGCATTCGGCCGATGGCTACGGCCGCTTTGGCGTCTCCGCCAAAGCCAAAGTCGGTGAAAGCGTATTGAAGATCGGTGAAATGATGCCGGTGCTGCCCATTTTGCGCTCCGATGACGGGCGCTCGCTGCCACAGACTTTCGAAGGTGGCATGATCACCTCCCATGATATCGATGGGCTGATGCTCACGGCCGGTCAGTTCCGTCAGAACAGTCCCCGAGATACTGACAGCATGGATGACATGAGCTATGGCGGTGGTCTCTCCGACCGTTTCAATTTTATCGGCGGTGAGTATACGTTCAACGAAAAGCGCACCGTCATCGGTCTGTGGGGCGCAGAGCTAAAGGATGTCTACGAGCAGCAATATGCACAGGTGGTACATACCCAACCGCTGACCGAGGGCATGGCGCTGACCGCTAATGTCGGCTACTTCCATGGCGGTGACGAGGGGAGCGCCCGTGCCGGTGATCTAGACAACAAGACCTACTCCGGACTATTCGGTCTGAAGTTCGGCAGTAATACCATCTATCTCGGCCTGCAGAAAGTCAGCGGCGATACGTGGATGCGTGTCAACGGGACTAGCGGTGGCACCCTCGCCAACGATAGTTTCAACAACAGTTATGACAATGCTGGCGAGCGTTCCTGGCAGCTGCGTCATGACTTCAACTTCAAACCGCTGGGTTTGCCCGGGCTGACGATGATGAACCGCTACATCAGCGGCGATCATATCGATACGGCCAGTGGCAGCGACGGCAAGGAATGGGGTCGTGAAACCGAATTCGCCTACGTCATCCAGACCGGTTCGCTGAAGAACCTCGCCGTCCGGTGGCGCAATTCCAGCTTTCGCTCAGGGGTTAACACCCGAGACCTGGATGAGAACCGCATCATCTTCAACTATCCGCTGTCGATTCTGTAATGCTCTTCTGGCTTGGCGGGTAGTCCGCCAAGCCAGACGCTTACGAAAAAGCAAGTTCGAGGTGCCTTATGTTTGCTGACGGAGCTTGTGGCATCACCGATCCAACACGCTGCGCTCAACTCCCAGATGCCGGGCGGCCTCAAGTACGAGTATCCCTGATCGGCTACCAGGCTCACCTCATCCGCCTTGAGTTCATCGGAAAACCGACGTTGAATCTGTTTGATCATGAACACCTTCATTGCCTCCATTACGAGGCTTATCGGGATATCCGCCCCAATTGGACTACTTCAATAAAAGCTGACACAGAGAGAATGGCCTACGCTAATTAATGTCCACGTTAATCGTTGGCTTAGCGCCGCGTGCTGTCGAGACAGCCTCATCATTTATATGTTTGAGAATTCCTACTTAATGTCAGACAAGGAGAACCGGATGAAAAAAGGATTATGTTGTCTTGCGCTGTTAGCGATTGGGGGTATTACCGCTGGCTGTGCTAACCAGGGGGAACCAGACAATAGCACCAGTGGTATGTCTTCCTCTGGCAGCGCATCAAGTGGAATGTCTTCGACATCGACTGGAAGACCTACCGAAAACGGCATTCAGTCTGATTCTTCCGTAGGCCAAGACCGAGTGAGCACCCAGTCCGAAGGTTCCGTGACTTCACCGAGCGACACAAAACCAGGTAGCACCTTGTCTTCTCCTACCGAAAGGGCATCGCAGAGCGGCCTGTCATCCGGTAGTTCAATGTCAGGGCCTAGCGGTCAATCTGGAATTCCTTCCTCCTCTCAGTAACGTACGTTTTATTCTATCCGTTAATGAAAGAAGGCACGCATGGCGTGTCTTCTTTCATTTATTTGGCTTTTTTCGTTTAAAATTATCTGTTCCTAATATCGCAGCGTAAGCGTTGACGAGTCGACTATATTGCGATCAGAACGAATCGAAAGGATGGCAGGCACGAACGGACAGGCACATTATGATGTATCGCAAAACAGGTATCGGTATTGTAATCGCTTTGGTCAGCGGCGGATGTGCCGGTAATGTCCGACAGCGAGAGAAATTTTGACGTCAAGCTGGAATCGCCGGTCGTCAGTAGTGAAAGCATCTAAGATATGCAAGAAGCCCGCGTTCCTTAGCCGAATGAAAGTCTATTAGCCTATTGATACAGAAATCTCTCACTTCAGGCTGAATCCTTAACATGAGCGATTACATGTGGAAATGGATATTACTTATCTGTTAATAGAAGGTGGAATTTCTGGCTGTGTACATGATGGCCTGTGTCAGCAAGACAGTAGTATCGAGACATCTGCACTACCATCAACTTAACAACCTCAAAGATCTTTATCTTACACCGATCCTTCCGAGCAGGCTGAAAGCCTAGCCGATTACGCTATGGAAGCCTCTTTATGGTTATCGCCTTTTTTCCAGCTTCGGCCCTAGCTAATCATTGATTGCCAATCGAGCTATACAAACTCGCTTTGTTGTCGGCGTGGAAACCACAATTCTGCGAGTTTATCCTTATCCATTAAGTCTTCTGCTTCGAAACGTCAACATGCCCTAGCCCGTCAAGCGCTAGCAGGTAGCCACGGCTGCCTAGCCCGGCTATTACACCATCGGCACGCAGTGAGACATAGGAGTGATGGCGGAAGGTTTCACGCTTGTGAATATTGGAAAGATGCACTTCAATGACCTTTCCCTCGTATGCATTCAATGCATCCAGAATCGCCACTGAAGTATGGCTGTAGGCGGCTGGATTGATAATAATCGCATCGGTGCCATCAAGGCGCGCCGCTTGGATGGCATCAATCAGTTCACCCTCGCTGTTACTTTGGAAGAACCTCAGCGTCCAGCCTTTCTGCTCAGCCTTATGTCGTACAGCCTGATGAATATCATCAAGCGTCTCATACCCATAGATTTCCGGTTGACGGGTACCCAGTAGATTAAGGTTAGGCCCGTTGAGCACCAGTACCTTGCGTACACTCATTATATGGCTCCTTTTAATAGCAATTGTTTGTAGTGTTTGAACAGCTCATCTGCCTGTGCATCGGCCAAGACACGCTTGTCGGCATCCTCGCAAAATAGTTTAAAAGCGTCGACACCCTGAAAAACAAACAAGCTGACGCCACTCATGACTTGAGCACCGGCGGCTTTTGCGGCAGTGATAAACTCGGTGACGGCCGGTACGTAAACGGCATCGAAAATCCAGTGTCGGCTTTCGATCAGCGCCTTAGGTAATGGACAGCCGGGACTCTTTTCATGGCCAATTGGTGTGCAATTCACCAAACCATCGCATTCAGACACGGTAGTTGCCAGGGCATCCTGTGTAATAGTCGAAGCGTTGAACCCGTTATTGCACAGTTCTTCAGCAAGATGACGCGACTTACTCTCGTCCAAATCCAGCAGTATGATTTCTTCGGTCCCCAACTTTCCGAGCCCAAAGGCTACCGCCTTGCCAACACCACCGGTACCAATCAAGAGGACTCGCCCGGGTTTACGTTCGCCTAACGTTGCCTTGAAGCCACTGATAAAACCAGTGAAATCAGTGTTTTCAGCGTGAATGCCCTCTGGTTTGAAAATTAAGGTATTCGCCGAGCCGACCATCCGCGCACCTTCGGATATGCTGGATGCAACCCGCACTGCTTCTTCCTTGAAAGGATAGGTAACGTTGACGCCACGGTAACCCTGCTGGACGAGTTCATTGACTTTACTTCCCAGCGAATCGATTGGCGTCTCTAATGCATCGATTAGCTCATAGGTAGCTGGTATTCCCGTTAATTGACCTAGACGGATATGCAGATCCGGTGAGCTGGAGCGGAGAATGCTCTTACCAATCAGTCCAAGACGCATGCGTTCATTCCTTATAAAGAAAAGACGGGCCCCGAAGGTACCCGTAGAGGCAAGAAACCGTTGTGGTTCGGATGATGACGTTATGAAGCGCCTGCATTAGTTATGCACGTCAGCCATTATTCCATTTCGATGCGTTTGATATCGCCAACCATAAAGATGTAAGCCAACGCCCCCAGCAATGCCATCGCACTGATGTACAGCAACGCGCCAGCAAAGGAGCCACTGGCACTGACAATGAAGCCGACGACCAAAGGAGTGATGATCCCTGCCAAGTTGGCTGCGAGATTGAATATCCCTCCTGCCAGGCCAAGATGCTTGGCTGGGGCAATATCGGCCACCAGCGTCCAGCCCAGTGCAGCCATACCCTGCGCGAAGAAGGCAACCGACATCACAACTATGACCAACGTGTTACTTTCGATATAGTTGGCAGCAACGATCACCGATGCCAGCAGCAAGCCGGTAATAATTGGAAGCTTGCGTGCGATGTTGACCGACACGCCCCGGCGGAGCATGTAATCTGAGAACCAGCCACCAAACAGCACCCCAACTGCCGCAGCCAAAAAAGGCGCGATAGCAAAAAAGCCGATATGTAGCCATTCCATGTGACGCTGCTCAGACAGATAACTGGGGAACCACGTCAGAAAGAATACCAACATTGAGTTGCCAGCAAACTGACCAACACAGATACCACTGAACTGGCGATACTTCAGTAGCTGGCCGATATCACGCCACTGGAATCGGGCACGCTCCTGCTTCGGAATATAGGTGGTCAAACCACCGCCCGCCTCGATATAGTCAAGCTCAGCGCGATTAACACGAGGATGACGTTGGGGATCACGATATCGCCACCACCACAGCACGCCATACAAGATACCGACGGCGCCAACGACCCAAAACAGCGAACGCCAGGTGAACGCAGCCATCAAGGCGAACAGCATTGGACTGAAGCAAGCTAAACCAATGTATTCGCCAACGGTATAGGTACCGGTCGCCAGTGCCCGCTCGTTAGCAGGAAACCAGGAAGCCACCACCCTATTATTCGTCGGGAAAGCTGGAGCTTCGCTGAAGCCCAGCCCCAAGCGCATAATTAATAAACTCCACAGGCCAGTAGCGAAACCTTGAATCAGCGTAAAAGCAGACCAAAGCACCAGAGATAGAAAATAGGTCAATCGTGAACCAAGACGGTCAAGCAGCAAACCACCGGGTACCTGAGCCAGTACATAGCTCCACGAGAAAATAGAGAAAACCAGCCCCATCATTGCGGCATCGATACCTAGATCCTTACTCAAAGACGGTGCAGCAATGCCCAAAATAGTGCGGTCGAGGTAGTTGATCATGGTAGCGCCAGCAATCAATGCCAGTACACCATAGCGTGCTCGAGACGGTCGCACAGCTGAGCCTGCGGCAGCACGTGCCTCTGTTGCGACAAAAGCATCTGGCATGGGAATTATCCTTTTATCTGGCAGCAGTGTGTTGGGCTTGATTAATACTATGGTCGATTCACAAGGGTAAAATACTTATCATTGCGCAAAATTAATTCGTATACCGAATAAGTATTTTTATAACGAACACTTCCGATTCTTGTCGTTTGATTGCATCAACGCAACCTCAACAAAAGTCGAATGTGAGCGCATACACAAGCGGTAGGTACTTCACAAAGATTAAAAGGTATGAATAAAAAATTTTGTAGTGTGTAAGGTAAATTCTTTTCTATGCACTTGCGTAACGGTGCGCATGCCATAGCCTCTAGAAAGAAAGCAAATTATGCGATAGGCTTTTTTCGCCTTACGAACTTTATATCGCCAAACGAACATGCAGATTAAAAACTATTTGCAGAGTTTTCTCTGCTATAGCCTCGTTTATGGATCGCACGTTAACAAGTAACGCCGGGAGTCAGGGGCTTTCTCTTCGGACGTCCTGCATGCCAAACATGATTCACAGCTAAAGAGGTTCACTCATGCGAGCGATTGCTACTGTTTCCCTGAGCGGTGAATTGCCTGACAAGCTGGAGGCGATAGCGCGTGCCGGCTATACAGGCGTCGAGATCTTTGAAAATGACCTGCTCTCTTATGGCGGCTCTCCCGAAGAAGTGCGTGCGCTAGCTGAATCGCTAGGGCTTAAGATCATCGCGCTTCAGCCTTTCCGGGATTTTGAGGCGATGCCCTCCCCGCAACGCGAACGTAATTTCGAGCGAGCCGAACGCAAATTCAAACTGATGAAAGCGTTGGGGACAGACTTCATGCTGGTGTGCAGCAATACCTCCCCGCTGTGCATTGACGACAAGGAACGCGCCGCCGCCGATCTGTATGAACTCGCCGAACGAGCGGCGGCACACGGGTTGCGTATTGGCTTCGAAGCACTTGCCTGGGGACGTTACACATCGGACTACCGTGATGCCTGGGATATTGTCCAACGCGGCAATCATCCTAATCTCGGCTTGGTTCTCGACAGCTTTCATATGCTTGCACTGGGGCTTGATCCAGCCCCGGTCGCTGATATTCCTGGCGAGCGTATTTTCCTGGTGCAAGTTGCCGACGCACCACTGCTTGATATGGATGTGCTGAGTTGGAGTCGCCATCACCGCTGCTTTCCTGGGCAGGGACGCCTACCAATCAAGGATTTCATGAAGGCGCTAGCCAAGACTGGCTACTGCGGACCTCTCTCTCACGAGATTTTCAATGACGCCTTTCGTGCCGCCCCGACTCAAGCCACGGCACTGGATGGTATACGTTCACTGATTTTGCTCGAGAATATGGCAACCAATAGCCAGATGTTCACCCCACTGCCGTCGGCACCAGCATACGATGGAATACACTTTATAGAATTCACTCTTGATGAAGAAAGCGCTAAACCGCTCGGTAAGTTGATCAGTGCCCTTGGCTTCAAGCGTATAGGACGCCATCGCTCCAAGAACATTGATCTGTGGCGTCAGGGCGACATTCATTTTGTACTCAATTTCGAAACCGACAGTTTTGCGCACACATTCCGCCTGTTGCACGGGATATCGGTCTGTGCTGTTGGCTTTCGGGTCAATGATCCCGATCTTGCCCTGGCACGTGCACGCGCCTTCAAAGCTCAATTCTATTCAGGCCCAGTCGGTGAGGGAGAAATGCGCATCCCCGCGTTGCGCGGCCCTGAGGGCAGCCTGATCTACCTGGTCGACCCCGAGACGGCCAAACACAAACAGTGGCATACTGATTTTGAACTATTCGGGGAGAGCGAGGGACAGCAGGCCGGACTGCGGTGCGTCGATCATATCTCCTACGTTCTCCAACCTACCCAAATGCAGAGCTGGCAACTGTTCTACAAGACCGTATTCGATTTCGCTGCCGGCAGCGAACATGAACTTGCTGATCCGCGTGGTTTGGTGATGAGTCAAGCAGTCATCAGCCATGACCAGAGCATCCGATTGCCACTTAATGTCTCGCCAGCAAGAGAGACGCTGCCGGGGCGTTTCCTATCCGAGCATCAAGGCGGTGTGCAACAGATCGCGCTTGCGACGGACAACATCTTTGACACCATCGATAAAATCGTTGCAAATGGCGTTGAGCTACTGCCCATCCCTGACAATTACTATGATGACCTGGCAGCACGTATCGATCTCGACGAGCCCCTGCTGGAAGCAATACGTCAACGTCATATTCTCTATGATCGTACTGATGAAGGGGAATTTTTCCATGCTTATACCCCCTTATTTGCCGGCCACTTCTATTTTGAGATAGTTGAAAGGCGCCTCCATTACTCACAGTTTGGAGCGGCCAATGCCGCAATCCGTTTGGCCGCGCAGGCAAGGATGAGTAAACAGAGAGGCCTTGCCTAATTCTCACCAGCAGATGCCGACTATTCCTCGTCCTTTAAGGACGAGGACTCTCATTTACCGATAACTAGATACAGTCGCCTGACCCATAACGCTTATCTTTTCTCTCAAGCTAATCTCATCAGTCTGGCAGTAGATATTTCACACTCATGTTTAGAAAATGTCTTGCATTAAACACACCCTCTCGCGCGTAAAGTGTTGCGGTGAACCTTGGCCGTCTTAGTAAAAAGTCCCCCGCCATCGTCCCGCAGAATGAAAGATGACAAAACATATAGCATTGCCATTGTCTTCAGTCGCCGCTCCATCCTTCCCCATGATGATCGACGGGGCGTAAAGAATAGTCGAAGACTAGTAGATCATCACCATTTTGGTATTTCCACTGTGAAACCATCTAAGCACCGTGTTGCTAATAGTTCTCCTTACCTGCCCATCGTTCCACCGGTATGACAAGGAAATGCAAGGATACCAAGCTAAAATATCAAGCCTGGTAGGAAATGTCGCATCAGTCACTTAATTTGACCGCTTCAGTATCGAGCATATGATACCTACGGCTTGGCTGAAAAATTCTGATGCTACGCTATGTCCCGTCATGTTATGGGAGGCGTGTTTGCTAGGACGTTACAAGCTTTCCGACAATCACGAGTACATGATCGAGGTTATCATTCCCCCGTCCCAAGACACGGAATGTCCATACCCAATGGCATCTTCTGAACCCAATGCTCTGGCGACAAATGGCGGGATTTCCCGGAGCGCTACGGACCTTGGAAAACTGGCTACCAGCGCTTTCAACAGTGGCGTGACGTTGCCACCTTCGACCGGATACCGACCCGACTACATCTTCGCCTGCGCCAATAGCGTACGTAACGGTAGCTGATCCTTGATTATCGGGGATTTGATCACGATGTAACTGAAGTACTTCTCAATGCCTATTTCCCGCTCGATTAATGATTCCATTACTTCTTGGTAGTGAGCAATGCTACGTGTAATGAAACGCAGCAGATAGTCATAGCCACCACTGATCAAATGACACTCCATGAGTTCATCAAGCTGGCGGATATTTTGCTCGAAACGCAAGAAGTCTTCCCGACGGTGGTCAGTCAAAGTAACTTCGGTAAAGACAGTAACGCTATCCGTCATTCGAGCCAAATTGAGTCGTGCCTGGAACGATGTGATATAGCCTGCAGCTTCCAGCCGCTTGACGCGCTGCAAGCAAGGGCTTGGCGATAGCCCCACAGCGTCAGCCAGGTTGACGTTGGTCATTCGACCGTCGGCCTGAAGCTGTACTAAAATGTTGATATCGATGCGGTCGAGCCGGACACTGCCTACCATACGTAGCCCTTCTTCCTTTTTGTTGTAGTGACGAACCCGCCCGGAGGGGCGAATTCAATACTACTATTGTCTAAAGGAATTCGTTGCGCAGCGCAAGCTGATGAGCACCGATAAAAGCACTAAGCGTGATAAAGGATTGTGGGTTATCCCCGGAGCCCTGAGAAGTTGCACGTGTGATTCGGTAATGACCGGCCCGGCACGTTGGCGGAGGCGGGCCAGCAGTCAACAATAAAGTGCTTGCGTCAGCAGCTATTTGCTTCAAGGTTGTTCGGGCTGCCACAAAGCTACCCGTTGTCAGGCGCTCTGACGGCGTCAGCCCGATTTTCTGATCAAAGGGAGCAAACTCTCGCTCATCCAGGGAGGTCACGATGCGTAGCTGATAGAACTTGCGCAAATAGTGAATAGCTCCTGGCGCATCTTCATAGAGCGAGCCCACACCGAGCGTGCTGGCAAACTCGATACCCGCTTGCCAGTCCGGCTCGAGTCCCCATGTTTCAGCCATTTCCCGGTAGACGAGACAGTGCGCGGATACAGTACCCGTTTCCTCATCTACCAAGGCATGCAGGGCCTGCACATAATCCGCCATGATACGATCTGGGGTAGGCGGTTCAGGCAATTGTGACAGTAACGGTGCCAACCCTTCCAGGATGGCACTGTCTCGATCGATCAGAACGCCATGAGCATCAATACAAAGAGTCGTATAGTCGGTAAGTGACATGCCCTGTCCTCCTGTCAGGCAATAGCCGGCATTTTAGTAGGAAGAGTGGTGCTCAACGCTTTTCCAAGAATTGACAGAGCCTCATCGATTTGCTCATTGCTGGTTGTAAGCGGCGCGAGAAAGCGAATTACATTACGGTGAATACCACACTTGATCACCAACAGTCCGCCCTCGCGGCACCGATCAATGACGTGTTGGACTAGCTCCGCATCCTCTGGCCTCGCGCGCTCGCCTTGAATCAGCTCGATCGCCAGCATCGGCCCCTGCCCTCGTACTTCTGCGATGAAGGGATATTGAGCCTGAAGCTGCTGTAGTCCAGTTTTTAAATGCTCCCCCATCGCCTGGCCGCGCTCAAGCAATCCTTCTTCTTCGAAAATATCCAGCACTGCCAGCGCTGCTGCACAAGCCAGTGCATTGCCACCGTAGGTGCCTCCCAGTCCACCGGGCTCAGGTGCCTGCATGATTTCAGTCCGCCCGACTACTCCGGAAATGGGCAGGCCACCCGCCAGGCTCTTGGCAACTGTGACCAGGTCGGGGCGAATACCCGTGTGTTCGAAGCCAAACATCTTCCCTGTGCGTCCGAAGCCTGCTTGTATTTCATCGGCGATCATTACGATGCCATGGCGCTTGGACAGTGCCTGCAACGCCTGCATAAACTCACGAGGCGCTGGCAAGAAACCACCATCACCTTGTACGGGCTCGATCAGAATAGCCGCGACCTGATTCGGCAAGATTTCAGTAGCAAACAGAGTTTCCAACTCCTCAAGAACATCATCTCCGCTGATTCCACGCAGCGCGTCGGGATAACTGATGTGATGGATAGCTGGCGCAAAGGGCCCAAAATTCTGCCGGTAAGGCTGACTCATGCCCGTCAGCGTAGTACCGAGCAGAGTGCGTCCGTGAAAACCGCCACGGAACGCGATTACGCCTGGCCGCTTGGTATAGGCACGTGCAATCTTGATGGCGTTTTCCACTGCCTCGGCGCCCGAGGTAAATAACACACTCTGATATGCCTCTTCACCACCGACTAGCTTGGCCAGCCGACTGGCCAACTCGATATAGCCCGGATATGCAGCAACTTGGAAACTCATGTGTGAGATGCGCTCAACCTGGGACTGTACTGCGGCCACGACCCGCGGGTGGTTGTGCCCTACATTGAGCACACCGATACCGCCGACAAAATCCAAATAACACTGTCCATTCACATCGAAGACTTCACTGCCACACGCATGCGAGATGACCAGTGGATGCGCATTGACTACACCACGTGGAATAGCATGTTCACGTTGACGCAGTAGGGTCTGGGCAGGATTGGCATTGTTGTTCATTTCTAGGCTCCCATGATCACTCAATTATTGCTGTCGTGTCGGTATCTTCTTCCGACAGTGAAAAATGCATGCCGGCATCTCTCAAAGGTTACGCCTGTTACTGGGTCAGGCGCTGTCGTCCTCGCTCCGTTAACCACTTTTTTTCATCGAATTGAGCGGCCATAACAGCATGATTCACTGGCGGTGCGGTCACAGCGTAATCTGCGCTCGAAACCTATAATTCGAAGCAATCTTCCGCCGTTGAGCATTCAAAACAACATCCCGTGCGCCGGGCGGCAGCTTAGGATGACCTTTTGGCTACAGGAACAATTCAAATGGCATTGCTCTACAAGGCCGACCCAGAGCGTGGGCGCCACTGGCAAGCACTCTTTGCCCGTCATGCGCCGGATATCGAATTCCGCCAATGGCCCGATATGGGTAATCCGGCCGAGATCCGCTATCTGCTCGCCTGGCAACCTCCCGAGAATCTCACTGGATGTCTGCCAGCCTTAGACGTCCTTTTTGCTACTTCCGCCGGGGTCGATCAGTTCGATTTTTCCGAGTTGCCAGATACTCTCTCGGTGGTACGAATGCTTGATCCTGCTATTGAACACGGCATGATCGAGTACGCCACCTTCGCCACTCTCTGGCTGCATCGACGCATAGGTGACTATGCCCGCCAGCAACGCGAAGGGCATTGGCAGGCTCATATGCTTCGTCCCGCCTCCGAGAAGCGTATTGGTGTCCTGGGGCTAGGCCAGCTCGGCACCGCTATTGCTACCCATCTGGTAAGTTATGGCTTTCCTGTCAGTGGCTGGGCACGAACAATGCGCGACGTGCCCGGTATCACTTGTCATGCCGGTCAGGAGGCGTTGGATGACTTCCTTGCCTCAAGCGACATGCTGATCTGTGTCCTCCCACTGACCGGAGATACCCGAGGCATACTCAATACGGCGCTTTTTGAACGCCTACCCGAAGGGGCCGGGCTAATCAACATTGGCCGCGGTGAACATCTTATCGAGGCCGATCTGACCCGAGCGCTCGATGAAGGCCGGCTCTCCGGGGCGGTACTAGATGTCCTACGTAATGAGCCACCGCCGCGGGATCATCCTTTCTGGCGAGACGAACGCATTCTAATGACGCCGCATATAGCAGCCATGACCCAGCCGGAAACGGCCTTTCCGGTATTACTTGATAATCTGCGCCGTCATCAACGCGGTGAGCCAATGATTGGCCAGGTTGATCGGCAGCGCGGCTATTGAAATCAAGCGGACTTTCATAACGCTCGCCGTTTGAAACAGCGAGCGCTCTTTCCACCTTTAGTGTCATTCCAGACCGCCTATGTGAAAGGCCTTCTCTTCTAAATACTCATCGAGCCCTTGGCGTGCCCCTTCACGTCCCAGTCCTGACTGTTTTATTCCGCCAAAGGGAGCAACCTCCATCGAGACCGAGCCCGTATTGAGCCCCACCATGCCAAACTCCAATGCCTCGCCAACTCGCCACGCACGCCGCATGCTTTCAGTAAAGAAGTACGCCGCCAAGCCAAAGGGTGTGGCATTGGCAATTCGTACGGCCTCCTCCTCTGTCTCGAAGCGCATAATGGGGGCCACCGGGCCGAACGTTTCTTCCTGGGTTACCAGCATCTTGTCGGTTACACCGGTCAAGAGTGTCGGTAACACCAGACGATCCTGCTCATTCGGTATCTGCCCAATGATAAGACTGGCGCCTTGTGACAAGGCATCATCGAGATGACGCGCTACCTTGTGGACCGCCTGATCGTTTATCAACGGCCCGACCGTGATATCGTCTTCCATGCCGTTACCACAGCGCAGCGTCTCGATTTCAGACATCAAACGTTCGACAAAACGGTCATGAATGCCGGACTGCACCAAGATGCGATTGGCACATACACAGGTTTGTCCAGCATTGCGGAATTTACTGACCATGGTACCGGCTACCGCCAATTCGAGATCGGCGTCATCAAATACGATCAGCGGAGCGTTACCACCTAACTCCAGGCTTAAACGCTTGATATCGCCAGCGCTTTGGCGCATTAGCAGGCTTCCGACCCGGGTCGAACCGGTGAAGGAGAGCTTGCGTACTGCCGGGTTGGACGTCAGCTCGCCACCGATCCCTTCAGGCAGTCCGGTGATGATGTTAATCACTCCCGGCGGGAAACCCGCGCGCTCAGCCAATTCCGCGAGCGCCAGCGCTGATAGTGGCGTCAGTTCCGAAGGTTTGATCACGATCGGACAACCTGCAGCCAGCGCCGGTGCGCATTTGCGCGTAATCATGGCGTTGGGGAAGTTCCAAGGGGTAATCGCACCGCAGACCCCTACCGGCTGCTTGAGCACCAAAATACGTCGGTCTTTACTCGGGGCGGGAACGGTTTCACCGTAGGCACGTCGGGCCTCCTCGGCGAACCACTTCACAAAGCTGGCCCCATAACGAATTTCACCTTTGGCCTCGGCCAACGGTTTGCCTTGCTCGCGGGTCATCAATACGGCCAGATCGTCGATATTTTCCAGCATCAAGGCATGCCAACGCTCAAGCAGTGTGGCCCGTTCGGCCGCTGGTCGAGCACGCCATTCTGGCCAAGCTGCTTCGGCCGCTTCAATGGCCCGCCGGGTTTCACCGACTCCCATGCTGGGGACCGAAGCCAAGCGCTCTCCGGTAGCAGGATCAGTAACAACGAGCGTCCTCTCATCATCAGCATCGCACCATTGACCGTTAATGAATGCTTGCTCATGTAGCAAGGCACTGTCTATAAGTGACAGACCAGCCATGCCTATCTCCTGTAATAGTGATGAACATCGCTTATCGATGCGTTTCTGGGATCACTTTGTCTCAAACCAACGGAGCGGACGCTTCTGTCTGTGTTGACCACTGACAAGTTTCCAGCCACCCCTGGCGCAGCTCCGGCACCGAACCGATCAGCTTGCGCGTATAGTTATGCTGCGGCCGAGTTAGCACCTCTTCACAGCGGCCGGATTCCACGCACTCGCCCTGGTAGAGCACCATCACATCATCACAAAGCGAACGCACCGTGGAGATGTCGTGACTGATGAACAGGTATGCCACGCCGAGCTCACGACGTAGCTCAACAAGCAATTCAAGAATGGCGGCGCCAACCACGGTATCGAGTGCTGAAGTCACTTCATCGCAGAGAATCAGATCAGGTTCGGCGGCCAGCGCACGCGCCAGGTTGACCCGTTGTTTCTGGCCACCAGAGAGCTCCCCGGGCTTGCGATCGAGTAGCGTGTGCGGCAGCTTTACCAGATCCATCAATTCCTCGACTCGACACCGACGAACGTTGCGATCCAGACTGAAATAAGTTTCCAGCGGTCGATTGAGCAAACGTCGAACACTGTGTGCTGGATTAAGGGCATTGTCGGCGCTCTGAAAAACCATCTGAATGCGTCGAAACTGCTCCGATGTGCGCCCCCGCAGTGTTGGCGACAACTCGCGACGATTAAACTGAACTGCTCCGCGAGAAGGCGCGACCAGCCCGGCGACTGTCCGTGCCAGCGTCGACTTGCCGGAGCCCGACTCACCGATCACGCCAAGCGCCTGGCCGCGGTCAATCCTTAGCTGGATATGATCCAGCACCACCTTATCCGGATGCCCATTGCGGTCGCGCTGACCGTAGCCCACCTGTAAGTCGTCGATACGTAAAAGCTCATCGCCCCGGGCCGTCTCGGGCGGTGAGAGATGCGCATCCGGCCGAGCTGCAGCCAATAAGCTACGAGTATATTCGTGGGCTGGCTGTTCGAGAATTTGAGCAATACGTCCCTGCTCCTGCTCCTGGCCGCCCTTAAGTACCAGCACCTGGTCGGCCATCTGAGCGACCACGGCCAGATCATGAGAGACATAAATAGCCGTGGTGCCCCGCTCGCGCATCACTTTCTTGAAGGCTCGCAAGACATCTATTTGCGTGGTGACATCCAGCGCCGTGGTGGGTTCATCCAGAATTACCAGCGCAGGATCAGTGATTAGCGCCATCGCCGCCATGATGCGCTGCAGTTGGCCTCCGGACACCTGATGCGGATAACGCATGCCGATTCGTTCCGGCTCAGGCAATGCAAGTTCACGAAACAGTTGAACGGCCTTCTGTTGGGCACTATGGCGATCCATGACGCCGTGAATCAGTGCGCCTTCGATGACCTGATCCATTAACGAACGAGAGGGATTAAAGGCTGCCGCAGCGCTCTGGGCAATATAAGCGACCCGATGGCCACGAAGCCTGCGCGTCTGGACCGCATTCAATTCCAAGATTTCAGTCTCGCCCAGGCGCACGCTGCCTCCGGCAATACGACAGCCACGACGGGCATAACCTAGCATGGCCAACGCGATGGTCGTTTTGCCCGAGCCGGACTCACCGATCAATGCCATCACTTCGCCGGGAGCGAGCGTGAACCCGATGTTGTTGACGATGCTGTGTTCTTCCCCGCCGAGAGGTGTTGCGCAGATTTCGAGATTGCGAACGGTGAGTGATTCTCCCTGCATATTGTCACTCCTTTTGTGAGCCACGGCTGGTCGACAGACTGTCAATCAACAGATTGGCACCAATGGTCAGCGTGCCGATGGCCAGTGCCGGTGCAATCACGGCCAGCGCCCCTTGGCTGAGCCCACCGATATTTTCACGTACTAGCGAGCCCAGATCGGCTGCCGGTGGCTGAACGCCCAAACCTAGAAAGCTCATGCCACTGAGCAGCAGCACAATGAAGACAAAGCGCATGCCCATGTCGGTTAACACTGATTGAATCATGTTGGGCATGATCTCGAAGGCTGCGATATACAACTTTCCCTCCCCTCGGGTGCGTGCTACTTGCACATACTCCAGCGTGGCCAGATTGGTCGCCATGCTGTGTGCGATGCGAAACGCGCCGGGGGCATAGCTGAGCACGGCGGCAAGAATCAAAAGCGGAATCGAGGTGCCAAAGGCTGACACCATTACCAGCGCCATCATCTTGCTGGGAATCGAGATCAATGTGTCAAAGACGCGCCTGATGCACTCTTCAATCCAGCGTGGCAGCAGTACGGTCAACATGCCGAACCCGGCTCCGATCAGGCTTGATAGCAGTGCGGCTATTATAGCCAAACCAACGGTATAACGTGCTCCAGTGAGAATACGGCTCAGCATGTCGCGTCCCATATAATCGGTGCCGAGCAGGTTGGCCGTACTGGCACCTCCATAAATCTCGTCGGACACAAAGGCACTCATCGGATGCGGGGCGAGCATCGGTCCAAAAATTGCCACCAGTACCCAGAAGCCGAACAGCCCCAGGCCGACCCAGCGGATCAGATGCAGTCGCGGGCGATTGCGTCTTGCCGGAGAGGCGACCGGCAATCGGCTGCCGGTCGTAACACGGCGGCGGCTGTTAGTGCGTGGATGCGTCATGGCTCTGAACTCATTCATCGGTTACGCAGCCTCGGGTTGGAGAGGATCGCACAGAGATCGGCCATCATCACCAGCACCAGATAGGCACTGCAGAACAACATGGCACAGGCCTGTACGAGGGCGAGATCCCGGTTGGAGACCGCATCGACCATCAGACTGGCGATGCCCGGATAGTTGAAGATTGTTTCAACGATGATGACGCCGCCCAGCAGATAGGAGAGGCTTAATGCCACAGCATTGGCGATAGGCCCCACTGCATTGGGCAACGCATGGCGCAGCACTCGGCGCATGGGCGGTACGCCCTTGAGCCGCGCCATCTCGACGTAAGCACTATCGAGCTGATCAATCAGTGCCGCACGGGTCATGCGCGCCATCTGCGCAATCAGCACGCAGCACAGCGTCAGCACCGGCATGGCGTAGATCTTCATGAAGTCGCCGAAGCTTTCAACAGTGGAGACATAGGAGAGCGCCGGTAACCAGTCAAGCTTCACGGCGAAGAGCAAAACTGCGAGGGTCGCCACCAAGAACTCCGGTACCGCCACCATTGAAAGGGTCACTAGATTCAGTACCCGATCCACAGCACCGCCCCGACGCATGGCCGCTGTGATGCCCATGATCAGGGCTAGCGGTACCGAAATGGCCGTAGTAATGGCCGCCAACAGCAGCGAATTGGGCAGGCGATCACTCATCAGCTGCGTGACCGATACGCCATTGCTGGCCGACATGCCTAAATTGCCAGTCATGAAGCCACTCAGCCAATGCCAGTAACGCAGCAGTGCAGGCTGGTCGAGCCCCAGTTCGGTTCGCAGCGCCGCCACCTGGTCAGGCGTAGCGAACTGACCAAGAATCAGTTGTGCCGTGTCACCCGGCAGCATTGAAGTGATGGCAAAAATTACCAGTGACACTAGAAACAGGGTCACCAGACTTGAGGATAGACGTCCCAATACCAGTACGGGAATGGCGTTGCGCATCTTCCGACTCCAGCGAGGGAGCCACCGACACAGGGGAATGACCGCCATGGCGTAGCGCCCGCTGCCCCTGCATCAGTGACCCGCAATGACAGAAAATACGTCTAAGCCTAGGCGTTCCACCAGACGTATTCGGGGAACATGTAGGCCATGAAGCTGCCCAGCGGCACCGTGCGGTCCATGCCGCCGACTCGGGTGTCATAGCCGTCGATATCGCTGAGAAAAACCGGGATGCCGATACCGCTCTGCTCATGGATCATGGTTTGCATGTCGGCGTACATCTGCTTGCGTTTGCTCTGGTCAGGTTCGCTGCGTGATGCCACTAGCAGTTGATCGAACTTATCATTCTTCCAACCGGACTCGTTCCAGGGTGCATTGGAAGCAAAGAACTGAGAGAGCAAGATATTGGCGGTGGGGCGCGGGTTGATGTTGCCAAAGCCCAGCGGGTGCTTCATCCAGTGGTTGGACCAGTAGCCATCTCCCGGTACGCGGTTTAGGTTGAGCGTCAGTCCCGCCTGGGCTGCGGACTGCTGCAGCAACTGGCCCATTTCCTCAGAATAGTTGGCCGCCGGCGATACCACCAGCGGTACGCGGGCACCGGCCACGCCGGCCTTTTTCAGAAGCGACGCGGCCCGTTCGGGGTCGTATGGACGCTGCGGCAGGCCGTCGAAGTAATAGGGAGTTCCGGGCGCGATAGGCTGATCGTTGGCAATTTCGCCATAGCCACGCAGAGCCACCTTCAGGATCTGCTCACGATTGAACAGATATTTCATCGCCTCGACGAATTCGGGGCGGCTGCCCGGCTGTTGATCGACGCGTATCACAAGGTCCGTGTAGTTCCCGGAATTGGTAGCCTTGACCGCCCGTCCTGCTGTCTTGCTGACTCGATCAGCGGCGCTGCCGCTGACGTTGTTGATCATTTGGACATCACCGGAGAACAGTGCATTGACGCGCGCCGACTCATCGCTGATACCGACCAGCTCGATGGCGTCCAGATAGGGCCGTCCTTCACGCCAATAATTCTCGTTACGCACCGCCACCGAGCGCACGCCGGGGGTAAACTCGTCACACTTGAACGGCCCAGTACCGATGCCCTTCGAGAAATCGGTGGTGCCATCGGGCACGATGACCAGATGCGAAACTGCCAGAATCGAGGGCAGTTCGATATTGGGTGAGGAAAGCGTGAACTCGACGCGCTGCTCATCAAGCGCCTTGACGCTCTCGATCTGTTCGACCATCGACATGACCTTCGAACCTATGGCCGGATCCTTGTGGCGCATGATCGAATAGATGACATCCTGCGGCGTCAGCGCCTTGCCATTATGGAAGGTCACGCCACGGCGCAGGGTAAAAATCCAGTGGCCGCCGTTATCGGTGCTCTCGAACGCTTCGGCCAGACAAGGCTGAGCCACGAGACCTTCATCAAACTGGGTAAGCCCGTTATAGAAAGTATAGGCACGGACATAATCAATAGCGGTCGCCCCTTTGGAAGGATCAAGCGACTCCATCGTTGAGGAGGAATGTGCCGCCACGCGGATGCGCCCGCCGCGCTTCGGGGCGTTCTGGCCAGCCGTGTCTGCAGCCCAAGCCTTCGAAATTCCCGGCAGGCTGGTGGCACTGGCGGCAAAGAGCCCGGCTGCCCCCAGCATTTTCAGCGCGTTGCGACGTGACATCCCACGTTGCATGGCACGGTAAACCTGTATGCTCTGCTCGGGAGAAATGAGCAGGTTGTCGGTTTTTGTGTCATGAGTCATGAGCCTTCTCCTTGCCGTTTGAAATTGTTATGTGCAATGGAATGCAGCGCTTCATTCTGATAAGTGTTGTTTGTGGCTACTGCTTAGTCAGCCCCAGCTAGCGCAGTCGATCCTGCAGCCGGTACCAGCTCCCTATCAACGGTAAAAACCATGGCTTGCCGAAATGGCCAGGAATTGCGGGCCATTCGGACTCTTGCCATGGATATGTCTCACGCTGGCCCAGCAACGTCTCAGCAAGAGACTTCCCCATATGTACCGACATTTGCACACCATGGCCGCTATATCCCATTACGTAGTGCATACCGTCATGACAACCGGCATGCGGCAATCGATCACGGCTCATGTCGACCAGGCCGCCCCAACAATAATCGAGACGAACGTCGCTCAATTGCGGGAAGGCTTCAGCCAGACCACGGCGCAGAATCTCGCCGCTTTTGGCGTCCGATTTCTCGTCAGATATGGCAAAGCGCGCCCGACCACCGAACAATAATCGGTTGTCTGGGGTTAATCGAAAGTAGTTACCAATGATGCGACTGGTCACATAGGCGCGCCGGTTTGGCAGTAGCTGTGCACATTGCTCACTGGAGAGGGGCTCGGTAACTACAATGAAGCTGCCCACCGGTGCCATGCGGCGGCGAAACCAGTTCAGCGGTCCCACTTGGGAGGCACCCGTGGCCAGTAACACATGATTGGCCCGAAGCTCGCCTTGGGGCGTACCTAGACGATAGGCTCTACCCTCACGAGTGATGGCGTTTACCGGAGCATACTCGAACAGGCGAGCACCATGGTGATGGGCTGCCTGGGCCAGGCCAATGCCGAAACGACCCATATGCATTTGTCCGCCGTTACGTTGCAAAAGCCCGCCATGGAAGAGAGGCGAGTCGACTTCTTCACGTACCGATGCCGCCGATAACAGTTCGACGTCAGGATCGACGTCACGGCGAATCGCTTCGAAGGTGCGCGCCAGTTTATCGTAATGCTCGGGTTTGGCGGCCAACTTTAGCTTGCCATGGTGAAGATAATCACACTCAATCGACTCCTCACGTATCACTTGCTCTACCGTCGTCACTGCCTCGGCATAGGTGCGGTAATGGATCATGGCACGCTCGCGGCCGACCTGTTCGACCAGACTGACATAGTCCTGGGCTACTCCGGTATTGCACTGCCCGCCATTACGTCCAGAGGCTTCGCCAATCAGCCGTCCGGCTTCCAGCAAGGCTACCCGAGCACCGCCACGCGCTAGCGTGCGCGCCGCCGAAAGCCCGGTGAATCCACCACCAACGACTACGACATCGAACGTGCCTTCAGGCGGAGACTGCTCGGCGCATTTCAGCGTGGGTGCCGTCGCCAGCCAATAGGAGTCGAATTTCATGGGTGCTCTCCTCTGAGGGTCGCGTAATGTTTATCTCAGAGACCGACCAGGGACGGCAAACCACGAATATCAGCGATTTCAGTCGCACCGTAGCCGGGGCAATAGGGTTCGTGATTGCGAGCTACAAACGCTTTGTCACGAATGCCCATGAAGTGAGCCGATATCAGGTCATAGCGGAAACTGGAGGAGACATGCAGCAAGTCTTCAGGGTTGCAGCCCAGGGTGTCGATCATGGCCTCGAATGCGGCCAGGCGGGGCTTGTAGACTTTAAACGTGTCGGCGGTGAAAACTTTATGGAACGGCACCTCAAGCTTTGCCACGTTCGACATGATCTGATTGTCATCGGCATTGGAGTAGATGACCAACGGGATCTTGTCTGCGATCTTAGCAAGCCCCTCGATGACATCCGGATGCGGCCCCCAGGTAGGTACTGCATCGAAGTATTGCAAGCCTTCATTGTCACGGTACTCAATGCCCCAACGCTTGCAGGTGCGTTCCAGCGCAGTGCAGATGACCTCGGCATAAGGTTTCCATTCCCCAAGGACTTCATCGAAGCGGTAGGCTCCGAAGTCCTTCACGAAACGTTCCATGCGCTCGGAGTCATTGATCCGGTCGGCAAAGATGTCGCGTGTCATGCTCGCCATCTGAAAATTGGTAAGCGTACCGTAGCAGTCAAAGGTGATGTACTTCGGGCGCATGATATCGCTCATGATGCTTCGTCCTCTGTTGTTGAACCGATGAACGGTATGAAATTGTTGTTGGACGGTTGGGGCGTTGACGACACACCCAATGACCTTATTACAGCACTCTCGAACAATCAGCAGACGCTGAAAGCTCACGCCTGCCTGATATAAACACTCTTTTTTTGACATCAACGCAGCACAGGATGCGGCGATGTCTCACATCATCTCCGGCTGACGAATACGGCTACCATCGGAAAAGCGCTCGATATGATAAGGCGCTGGGTCTACCACTGGCACCGAACCCGTCACTAGATCAGTCACTAGCCGCCCGGCCCCCGGCCCAATGCCAAAGCCATGACCACTGAAGCCAGCAGCCACTATGAAGCCTGGAATAGCATCGATGGCCGAAATGACCGGCACCATGTCCGGCGTGGTATCGATCATGCCGGCCCACGCCCGGGCAATATGGACGCCGCTAAGCGCCGGGTATTCCTTGTGCAGCGCCGCCAGCGAAGCACGCGCTAGTGCCATATCCGGCTCGGGATCCAGAATACGCTGTTGCTCAAAGGGTGAGATTTGATCGAATTGCCAGCTACCGGCTGCTTCCGGCCCACGGAAGAAGGATGAACTCACCCGTATTTGCAGCTTCTTGGCTAGCTTGCTGCGATAGGCGCCATAAAATTTTGTTGCGTAGCGCAGCCCCTGTGGGCTGATCTCTACTCGTCCACGCCCCGGCATCGCCAGCGTATAGCTACCATCCAGCCGACGGCGCAGGGCAATGTTGGGTGTAGTCAGACAACCTGGCGTGACTTCAGGTGCCGCCGTGGTTTGCAGAGCAGTGCCCATGATATTGGCCGAAGGCAACTCGATGCCGTGACGGCGACAGAAGCGTGAACTCCAGGCACCACCGGCACAGACAACCGTTGAAGTGCGGACCAGACCGCGCTCGGTCCATACGCCACTAATTCTTCCGCCGTGTTGCTCTAGTCCACGTACGGCGCAATTCTGATGTACATAAGCGCCCAGTTCGCGAGCTCCGGTCGCAATAGCCGCACATGCCATTGCAGGTTCGGCACGGCCATCGCTAGGTGACCAAACCCCGCCAATCCAACACGACGTCGTGCCGGGCGCGCGCTTGCCTGCCTCCTCGGCACCGATCACATGGCTGATAAATCCTTGTTCACGGGCTTGCTTGCCCCACGCTTCCCATTTGGACATGCTGGCCTGGCTGTCTGTGGTATAGACGATACCACTGCGACGAAAGCCAACATCACGCCCGATCTCGCCTGAAAACGCTTCCCAGCGATCCAGGCTATACATCGCCAGCGGCAGTTCGAACATGTCACGGTTCTGCTGACGCACCCAGCCCCAGTTGCGACTTGACTGTTCACAGCCGATCAGCCCCTTTTCCAGCAGTGCCACCGATATTCCCTGGCGGGCCAGTTCATAGGCCGCCGAGGTGCCGACAATACCCGCGCCAATTATCACGACATCAACCTGCGTGGGAAAATCGGGGCTGTCATGCACGGCATCTACATTAACGAACATTATCGAAATCTCTTGTTATTGGCAGGGCATCTCACCCAACACGAAGGAGTGCTTATGCTTGTTTCATGCTATGGCGATTTGCGCAGCATGCGGTGCCGAGTCCATGCCCTCCGAACGCACGTCATGCGCCGATATGGTGCTGATATGACGCATTCTGCTGAATTTCATTGCCAGCCCAAGCCACAGTGGTTTCGGCCTTAAAAAAGGTGCAAGACTTAAAATTCCCCAAGCACTTTATCTCGGAGTTTCCCGCCGGAGCCAACCTGAAAAGAGGTATTCATGGGTCCACTGCACCAAATTGAAATCGTCGAGTGGCAACACGGCGATTATGTGCTGAGCACCGACCGTGACCGGCTTGATGCCGAGCATGTCTATCACTGCTTGAGCGGAGACTCCTATTGGGCTCAGGGAATCAACCGCGAGGTCGTGATGCGCTCAGTTGAGCACTCCTTGGTCTTCGGGCTGTATTGCCAGACCGATCAGAGCCACAGTCATCCATCTTCGGACGAACAGGTCGGGTTCGCCCGCGTCGTCACCGACTACGCCCGTTTCGCCTATTTAATGGATGTTTATATCGAGCCCAAACATCGCGGCCATGGACTGGGTAGCTGGCTATCACATGCCGTACGTGCCCACCCTGCGCTGGAAAGCATTACGAAGTGGTTATTGGCCACTCGCGATGCCCATGGCGTTTATACCCGCGCAGGTTGGCAACCTGTTGCCGCGCCCCAGCGGCTGATGGAAGTCACCGGCCCCGACCCTGATCGCCAACGCTACCCTGGCAAGCATATTACAAGGATAAAAAACGAGACTTCTCATCATGACCTATCGCATCGGAGTTGATATCGGCGGGTCGTTCACCGACTTCGCCGTGCTGGATAACCACAGCGGACACATCCATACCCTTAAGGTGTTCTCGCGCCCGGATCGCCCGGGCAGCGAGATCACCACCGGGCTTGCGCGCCTTGAAGAGCGTTTCGGAATTAATGCTCAACAAGTGGACTACTTTACGCATGGCACCACAGTGGGCATCAATACGGTCATCCAGCGCAACGGTGTACGACTGGCGCTGCTGACCACGGCAGGCTTTGAGGATGTGCTGGAGCTAGCACGGCTGAAAATGGCACATATTCATGATCTGAATGCACGTCGTCCGGCACCGCTGATCGAGCGCCATCATGTTTTCTCCGTGCAGGAGCGCACCTCAAGCGATGGCAGGATACTCATTGAGGTCGATCGCGATAGCGTAGTCTCTGCCGTGACGCGGGCTCGCGAGCAGGGATGCGATGGCATCGTGGTGGCGTTGTTGCATGCTTGGCGCAACGATCATAACGAATGTCGGGTACGCGATATCATCCACGATATTGATCCAGAGCTTCTGGTGTCCTGCTCGGGCGCGATCTGGCCAGTTATTCGTGAATATGAGCGCACCATCACAGCGACTATTAACGCCTACGTTCAACCCCGGGTGATCGACTACCTCCAGGCCTTCGAAAAGGCACTGACCGACGCCGGTGTACCGGTGCCGCCACGCATCACCAAGTCTAACGGCGGCGTGATGAGCCTTGACCAAGCGAAGGCGGAGTGCATACAGATGGTGCTTTCCGGCACCGCCTCGGGCGTGATTGGCGCGAGTTACATTGCCGAACAGTGCAACTTCAATCGGCTTCTGAGCCTCGATATTGGCGGAACCAGTGCTGATGTCGCGGTTATCATTGATGGTCAACCCGAGTACGGCACCGGCGAGTTGATTGGGGAATTCAATATTTATATTCCGTCCGTCTCGGTCACTTCCATCGGTCAGGGTGGCGGTTCGATTGCCTGGCTTGATCCGCTGGGTGTGCTTCAGGTCGGTCCGATGAGCGCAGGCTCACTACCGGGCCCGGTCTGTTACAACCGGGGAGGGAATCAACCCACCGTCACTGATGCCTTCGCCGTCTGCGGCCTGATCGGCCACGGTGACCTTGGATACAAGAGTGTCCAGGTCGATGTCACGGCCGCCAGCCGCGCCATGGCAACGCTTGCCGCGCCGCTGGGCATCACTATTGAGGAGACGGCCGAGACTATCATTCGCATCGCTATTTCCGGCATGTACGCTGATACCAGCGCGCTGGTGTCACGCTTTGGCATCGACCCGCGCGAGTATTATTTTCTGGCCTTCGGCGGTGCGGGTCCGATGATGGGATGTTGGCTGGCACGCGAGCTGAACATGAAAGGCGTTGTGATCCCACCCACACCCGGCGTGCTATCAGCACTCGGCGGGCTAGTGGCCGACCTGCGCAACGACTTCATCGACACGCTCTATTCCGAGCTATCGATGCAAATGCTGCCATGGCTGCGTGAACGCGCTGATACGCTTAGAGTTCGCGGCGAGCATTGGCTGACCAGCGAGCATGGCACGGACCTTCCATATACGCTGATGTTTCTCGCCGACATGCGCTATCGCGGACAGTCCTTTGAAGTTGAAGTGACATTGGACAAGCGCTGGCTTGAAACGGGTGATCTCGATGCCATTTGCCAGGCCTTCCATGCTCGTCATGAACAGATTTTCAATCATCACGACCCGCAGGCCACCATACAGATCATCAACCTGCGCCTGGTGGTAACTTCGCCGACCAACACACCGCCCCTGAAGCGGTTACCCACCAGCAATATCTCGGCCTGCGCCGAGACTCATGTTCAGGCTTACATCGATGGCCAATGGCGTTCAGTGGCATTTTACCAGCGCCATACCCTGTATGCCGGACAGCAGTTTGCAAGTCCGGCCATTATTGCCCAGGACGATTGTACGACCTGTGTGCCAACAGGCATGCAGATTACTGTCGATGACTTCGGCAACCTGATCGTGACCGCCGACACGTCCCAGGAGGACACCTTTCATGGCCATTGATGGACGCCATCTGCAGATTCTTGCCAATTATTGCGCCGCTGCGGCTGATGCTATGGCACACACCCTGATGCGTACGGCGCATTCAACCTTTGTAAAGGAGACCGAGGACTTCTCGTGTCAGATCGTTACCCGTTATGGACTCGCCTTTGCCTCGCCGCGTAGTTTCGGCGCACCTTGGTACAGCGGCATTGATTATGCCCCGGTACTGACCATGATTAAGCACTACTCGCCAGGTGACATTTGCATCACCAACGATTCCTACGCTGGAAACGTAGCTACCCATACGCCTGACATTCATATTTGGAAACCGGTATTTTATGGCGGGCAGATTGCCTGCTTCGTGGTAGGTCATATCCACAATACTGACGTCGGTGGAGCGGTGCCGGCCTCGCTGTCACGCACGCTGACCGATATTGCCCAGGAAGGCCTGCGCATTCCACCGTTGAAGATCATGGAGAACGGGCGCCTTAATGAAGAAGTTGCCCATATCATGCGTCTTAACGTAAGAGTGCCAGAGCAGAACTGGGGAGATTTTCAGGCCCAGATTGCCTCGGTCAATATCGGTGAACGTCGAATGCTGGAGATAATCGAACGTTTCGGATTCGAGAGCTTTCTTGAAGGCGTCGAAGGTATTCTCGATTACGCCGATCAGCAGGCCCGACGTATCATCGCAACCATCCCCGACGGCGATTATTTTCATGCCGACTATGCCGACGAGGACAGCGAAGGCGGTTATCCCTGCCGTATCGCCCTGACCCTGCGTATACGCGGAGAGACACTGGAGCTGGACTATACCGGCAGCGACCCGCAGCTGATGTCGTCGCTGAACATGCCCACTGGCGGACGCGAGCGCCATCCGTTAGCGCTCGTCGGGGTTACTTATGCGCTGTCCACACTCGATCCGCGCCTGCTACTCAATGCCGGCACCCTCCGCCCCACTCGCGCGATCATGCCTCCCGGCACGGTGATGAACTGTCAGGCGCCGGCGGCTGTGGGTATGCGTTCTCTCACTTGTGCAATGGCGCAGATCACCACCCTTGGCGCCTTTTCACTGGCACTGCCCGAGCGCATGCCGGCGCCCTCGCCTGGGGGGAACGCCATTATCAACGTACGCACCATTGATACCCTCGGTCACACCATTGTGGCGTCAATCGGCCCGGTCGGTGGCGGTGGCGGCGGCACTCCTCATCATGACGGTCCAGAGGGATGCGGTGGACTATCAGCATTTCTCAAGAATACCCCCATCGAGATCAACGAGACCGAAGTACCGATCCGCTTTCATCGCTACGGTTTAGCGCCGGATACCGGTGGCCCCGGACGTTTCCGTGGAGGACTGGCCACGGTGATGACCTTCGAAATCACTGCACCCGATACCGTAATCACCGCACGCAACCGCAACCGCTCGTTCTTTGCCCCACCCGGCGTGTTGGGTGGACGGGCAGGAAGAACGGCCAGCTTCATGACCAATCCCGACACATCGCATGCCGTGGAGCACGGGAATACTGACCTCATCCACTGCCAGCCGGGCGACATTGTGCGTATTATCGGCCCCGGTGCAGGAGGTTATGGTCCGGTATACGAGCGGGATCCAGAACAGGTAATGCACGATGTAGAACGTGGCTTTGTGACTCTGGAGGGAGCTCGACGTGACTACGGCGTGGTGATTATCAACGGTAACGTCGATCTGGAGGCCACCTTACAACTGCGCACGCAGGAGATGGTAGCGTCCCCAAACAAAGGTGAGCATGGGCATTTCGATTTCGGTCCAGCACGAGCGGTCTTTGAAGCGCTATGGACGCAGGAGCGCTATCGGCTCATGACCGACTTTTTGGCACAAGCCCCCGTAGCCTGGCGTTTTTTCCTCAAGCACCAGCTATTTGCGATTGTGGCGAAGACGCATCATACCGACCAGGATGTCCCTAATCAGATGCAGCGACTCTTTGCAGAATTGCGCACCCGGTTCCCTGCAATCAGCGAAACTTAAAGGCCCGGGGCTCTACGCCTGTATTAACGCAGCGCCCCGAGCACTTTCCAAATAGCCAAATCTCAAGGATTGAGATCAATCAACACACTTTTGTGATGTAGATTGGCCTCGAAAGCGGCACGCCCCAGATCACGGCCAATACCAGAGCGCTTATATCCACCGGTGGGCAGGATGTAGTCATTGCTGCGCCCGTAACGATTAACCCATACCGTGCCGGCCGAAAGCTTGCGTACGGCACGCAACGCTCGCCCTAAATCAGCAGTATGTATACCTGAGGCCAAACCGTAAACTTCATGTTCGGCTAGGGCTAGCGCTTCTTCCTCATCCTCGAAGGTTTGAATTGTCAGTACCGGGCCGAAGATTTCCTCATCCACTGCCGGATTGTGACGGTTATTAACGTGTAAAATGGTCGGCCGATAGAAACAGCCCCCAAGCCCGCTTTCAAAGCGCTCGCCACCGGTCAACAATTCGGCACCGGCCTCTCTCGCACGTGCCACAATCGATTCGATACGCTCAAGCTGTACACTAGAAATAATCGGCGAGAAGCGTGAGCCCTCCTGCCAGGTCAGGCCCGGTGTGAGTGTGCCGAACGAGGCTGCCAATCGCTCAATCATCGATTCAAGAAGTGGCTTTTGAATCAACAGCCGCGAGCCCGCTACGCAGACCTGGCCTGCATTACCTGTGATGGCAGCCGCCAAGGTCTGCGCGGTACGATCAATATCGGGGATATCGGCGAATACCAGCTGTGGGCTCTTCCCCCCTAGCTCAAGCGTTACTGGTTTGGGGCCGGTCTCGGCACAAGCTCCCATAATAGCGCGGCCGGTCGCCGTTGAGCCGGTAAAAGTGACTTTGGCAATTTCCGGATGTCGACATAACGCATCTCCAGTGATCGGGCCACTCCCTTGAATGACGTTGAAAACACCAGCCGGCATTCCGGCCTCGATGGCCAGCTCAGCCAGCCGTACTGCTGTAAAGGGCGTCATTTCCGAAGGCTTCAGTACGACTGTGTTACCGGCAGCCAGTGCTGGTGCCACCTTCCAACAGGTCATGCTGAGCGGAAAGTTCCAGGGTGCAATTGCCCCGATGACGCCCAGCGGCTCGGCAATTTGCATGCCTAGATGATCGTGAGCGGTCGCGGCCACCTCACCGCCGTGCTTGTCGGCAAACTCAGCAAAAAAACGGATGCCTTCAGCGGTATAGGGCACATCCCAGGCACGTGCCTGGTCGATGGGACGCGTTGAACCGAGCGCTTCGAGTGACGCAAGATAGTCAACATCCGCCTCAATCAGATCTGCCCAGCGGCGCATGATCCTTGCTCGTTCGCGAGGTGCTTGCCGCGCCCACTCACTGCGTAAAAAGGCTTTGCGAGCGCTGCCTACAGCGTCATCGAGAACCCCAGCATCCGCAATCGGTAATTCAGCGTAGGTTGCTCCATCTGAAGGCCGCACTGTGGCCAATTCTCCTTTGTCGACGACCCGACGACCGTCAATAAAATGCGCGCACGGAATAGCGATACGAGCAGGATCAAAACTCGACATGGTAGTTCTCGTTAGAAGAGGAGTGTAACGATGCCCACATAGGCACCGTATCGTGCCTCCATGCTAGGGCGGATGCCTCGGCATGGGGTGCCGATTAAAGGGCACCTGAGCGCAATTGATGCGCTCATGCTCGGCACGTTCGGTCAAATCTGCCGAATTGCCGGTAACTTGCATGCGGGCGTGGAATCTGGAAGGTCAGAGTGCGAAAGTGACCGCAAGATGGACGCGGTGACACCCCAACAAGGAGAACAGCGACATGGCCCACTCCCCTACGGTTACCACCTGTCAGAGCGATAGCGAAACGCTGCACTGGCGCACGATGACTATTGACGATCTTGCAGCAGCGCACGGCCTGTCCCGCAAGCTTGGCTGGCCCCATCGTCTGGAAGATTGGAAACAGATGTTCACCGTGGGAAAAGGCGTCGCCTTGGATAACGCCAAGGGTGAACTGATCGGCACTGGGTTTTGCCTCAACCAGGGGCTGATCGCCACACTCGGTTTGGTAATCATTAGAGATGACTGGCAAGGCCGCGGCTTAGGCCGAGCAATCATGACCCGCCTCATGGCGCAGGCTGGTGAACGTACTCTGATGCTGGTGGCCACGGCTGCGGGTGCACCGCTGTATTACAAACTGGGTTTCGAGCCCTGCAATACGATCTATCAGTATCAGGGAGTCGTCGCCGGTGGAGTGCCGGCCATAGATTTACCACCAGGTCTGCGCGCCATGAAAGACACAGACCGCAGCGCCATCATGGCTCTTTTTCCCGACAATCCTGTACACGCCGAAACAGTGCGTCAGGCCACGGCCGGCATAATTATCGAACATGAAGGAGCGCTGATGGGCGTCGCGCTTAAACGGCCCTTCGGACGCGGCGAGCACATCGGTCCGATTCTAGCGTATAGCTCCGATCAGGCTCAGGTGCTGATCCAAGCCCTGCTCATCAACGCCGAAGGCCATTTTGTGCGGCTCGACCTGGTCGACCTCGACGATGACAGCTGGTTGGTTGGGGCTGGGCTTGTCTGCGTTGATAATGTCATGCGTATGCGCCGCGGTGCACGCTTGGATGAAGGACCGTTGACTCGATTCGGCCTGATCACTCAGGCAATGGGCTGAGTGGCAATATCGCATACGGCTAAGTGTTGTCCATGTCATCATATTTCTTATAACAAGAGCTCAAAAAGCGTCATGCAAAACATCATTGTCCAGAATGTAAATTCCATCAATCATGAACTGTGTGCACAGCGACGTGACTTCCATCGGCATCCCGAGCAGGGCTGGCTGGAATTTCGAACCGCCAGTCATGTTGCTGAGAAACTGAGCCAAATGGGGTTCACTGTGCAACTGGGGCAAGAGGTGGTCCGAGACGGAGCCCGCATGGGGGTACCAGATGAACAGACGCTCAAGGCAGCCTTGGAACGCGCGCGTGCTCAAGGTGCCATTGAACGTTGGTTGCCCGCTTTAGCAGGAGGATTTACCGGGGTAGTTGGAATTCTCGACACTCATCGGCCCGGCCCTATTCAGGCGTTTCGATTTGACCTCGATGCGCTGCCTATTCAGGAGTCCAAGCAATCGGATCACCGGCCCAGCTCAGAAAAGTTTGCCTCCATCAATGAAGGGTCAATGCATGCCTGCGGTCATGATGGGCATGCCACGATTGGCCTGGGGCTCGCAGAACTGTTGACCCGATTTTCCAGCGAGCTTCGCGGCAGAATAAAGCTGATTTTCCAGCCCGCCGAAGAAGGCGTGCGGGGAGCTCGATCGATGGTCGAAGCCGGTGTAGTAGATGATGTTGATTATTTAATCGCTTCTCATCTGGGGCTCGGTCACCCCGAAGGGAAAGTGATTTGCGGGGCTGATGGCTTTCTGGCCACCTCCAAACTGGATGCACGGTTTATGGGAAAAGCTGCTCATGCTGGTGGCCAACCGGAAGCTGGACGCAACGCACTGTTAGCGGCGGCGCATAGCGCCATTGGTTTGCACTCAATCGCGTCCCATAGCGAGGGTATTTCACGTATTAATGTAGGGCAGCTAAATGCAGGTAGTGGACGCAACGTGATTGCTGATTCAGCGCTATTACTGCTAGAAACCCGCGGAGCCACTACCACTGTCAATTCTTACATGGAGAGTCGCGCCCGGGAAGTAATTGAAGGTGCCGCACGTATGCAGGACGTTGACGTTTCAATCGATTGTGTCGGCTCTGCAGAAGAATGTGCATCCAGCCCGCTACTGGTTGAGCATATTGCGTCCTGCCTGGCCAGTTATCCCGGGATTAAACATCTTGTGAAGCATGACACTACGCCGGCGGGTTCCGAGGATGCCACTTCATTGATGGCACGCGTCATAACGCATGGTGGCCAGGCCACTTATATGATATTTGGCACTCATTTAGCTGCAGGTCATCACCATCCATGCTTTGACTTCGATGAGTCGGTGCTCCCCTTGGCTGTCGGTTCACTGACTCATATCGCGCTGACCATTTCGGCATCAGCGTAGCCAACGTTAGTCCAGAAGGAGAAGGGCTATAGAAGCTTGCGATCGATATTTTCAACTAATTAACCGTACATAACCGGACATCATCAATGTATATCCTATACATGCTTTCCCTATTGTAGAGCTTATCCAAGCTCCATGACTACGCTTTGTGCCTTAATCTAAAAATGTATAAAGCCGTAAATATTCATCGCTCCGTCATGATTACTTTTTCATATCCTATACGAGCTGCGCTGGTTTAAGCCTAAACACTAAAGTAAGAGAAGAATTCAGCCTAACCAGCCGAAGCAAACTGCGTCTTGCATAGAAAGAGTATGTATCGGGACTCACTTATGTTTGCCAAGTGCCTATAAAACAAGTTTTATATATTTAACTGTCGTTAATAGGCCGACCGCACGCAACTCTTAATACATAAGCGCCACTTCTATAATACTGAACCACATAGCTACATATCGACTCTTGATATATAATAAAGAGCAAATAACGCCCAACTTTTATATAAATGCATAATTCAGCATTACATAGAAGTATAATCCAATATGCTATAAATACCGTAGATCAAGAAGGCTATAATAAACAATAGCGATATGCCAATATTTAAATAAAAACCCATATGACCATTAAAAGGCGGAAAGATGGAATTTTCTCTTTTATGAGGATTGCCGCAACTTGGACAAATAGACTCATCTGCTTGCCATTCATGCCCACAGTATTTACATTCATTTTGATCTATATCAGCCATGATTAAAAACCTTATGCTTATAACCTGTAATTTAAATAATATATACTTATCGCTAAATATAACAGAAAACTTTGCTTAATGTCAGCGAGTCCTTCAGACACCTTCTAAATCAACACGTTAATACGCTAGGGCTCTCGTGCTGCCTGAAGCAAGATAGGCACTGCTCCCTCGATATTTCTTTATTTATGCGGCCCTTCTGCCGAATGCTAACCAGCAGCCAGAAAATGAATATATTTAGGATGATAGCCACAACAGACAGGCTGACTACTCAGCCTAACGCTGACCAGCTGGTCTTGCAGGCCAGATCATACCGATACTCATTATGAGGACGTAACTGAGCCACGATAAGCTGAGGTGGGAGCTTGCTTCCTCGCTGCTTACGCGAGCAGCAGACACGTCTATCAGAGCGAATTTAAGAGCTACGCCTATCTTAATGTAGAAGATAGGTCTATGAGAAAAATGACAACAACATATAGCGATGGACCGCATTAACCCCTTGCTAGGACTTATAGTATTAATTGCGACAATCTGCTAATCGCGATTCTATTTATAACCATATAGCACTTATTTATAGCCGCACACACTGTATACAAGGCTCTATCCTCTAGACTAAGAAGAGGATATCACAATCCCCTTACCCGCTCTCTTTGCTTCATACATGGCACTATCAGCTGATTTAATAATTTGTTGAGCTGTTTGAATGCCGTTTACACTGTGAAGAGCAATACCGATACTGGTCGATACGTGTGCTGTAAAGGACTTGGTAATAAGCGGCTTACTTATCACCTGCAATAATTCTTTAGCAAGCCTTTTTGAATCTGCCACATCTGAAGTAAGGCCTTCCAAGACAATAGTGAACTCATCTCCTGCCAAGCGAAATACAGCGTCGGTTTCACGTACAGCATCACGTAGTCGGCTAGCTACTTCTTTTAAAATAATGTCGCCTGCTTCATGCCCATAGGTATCATTTACTGCTTTGAATCCATTGAGATCTAAAAACAGTAATCCAAGCGATTTCCGGCTACGCTTTACCCTAGCCATAGCCCGCGGTAACAATTCGTATAATGCTCGGCGGTTTGGAAGTCCAGTTAATGCATCTTGCAAAGCTTCTTTTTCTCTTTTCTCTGCAACTAGCTTACGCTCTGAAATATCATGCAGGAATGCACTGAAAACCTTTTCGCCATCAATATCAATAGCACTGATGCGCAGCTCAATGGGTATGCTGGAACCATCTTTATGAAGGGCTGATACTTCGAGCCTTTGCCCCACAACCTTGGTGATTCCGCTATCGATAAAGCGCTTCATACCTTCTCTATGCGCCTGGCGCATTTCGGGAGGGATAATGAGGGTATCAACATGTTCACCTAATGCCTCGTGACGTGTCCAACCAAAGGTTTCTTCTGCCGCGCGATTCCACGCGTTAATAATTCCAGTCTTATCTAAACTAATGTAGGCGTCATTAGCGTTTTCCAATACAGCGCTGAGTTCTGCTTCACGTTTACGTAAAGCACTCTCTGATCGCACTTGCTGTATCATGCTAGTAGACAGCATTTCATTGGCTCGGCTTAACTTTTTAGTCCGCTCTGCAACTCTCTCCTCTAGCTCCACTCGCAAGATGGCCAAAGACTCCTCAGCTTCTTTGCGTGCATGGATATCTTCAATAATTGCCACAAAGTAATCAATTTTTCTTTTTGGGCTTAGCTGTTTGGTGACACTCATGTTGACCCACAAGTAATCCCCATCTTTTTTTAAATAGCGCTTCTCAAGCCGATATTTATCAATACGCCCATCTATTAACTGCTGCATAAGACGCAGGCTATTTTCTAAATCATCTGATGCAGTAATGTCCTGAAAATTTAAATCAGAGTGTTCCATTTCTGTACGGCTGTAACCTAACATCTCACATAAAGCATCATTAACATCTAACCACTTTCCTACAGCTGATATTAATGCAATACCAACTCCCGCGTTCATAAAAACATTATGAACGCGTGCTTCATTGGCTTTAATCTGAGCATCGGAACTTTCGATATATGAACGAGAGAGTAAAGCCGTTTCACGCCTTTGTATTTCATGAGTTACTAAACCCGCTAAGTCACTCAATGTTTCCCGCTCATCATTTGTAAGCTGTCGGGGCTGAGTATCAATCGCACACAGCGTACCCACTGGATAACCTTCTATTGTTCTGATAGGGATCCCTGCATAGAAGCGAATGAAGGGTTCGTCCGTTACCAGAGGATTCGTTTTAAACCGGGCATCTTTAACGGCATCGTTTACGATTAAAGGGGAGTTCCGAGCAACCGCATGCGCGCAAAAGGAATCTTCAATGGACGTTTCTGTGATGGAGAGCCCGACTTTGGATTTGAACCATTGTCGTTGAGAGTCTACAAGAGTAATTAGCGCAATCGGGAGATTAAGTGTTTTGGCAAGTAGCCGTGTAATACGGTCAAAGACAGGCTCTGCTTCGGTATCAAGGAGATTTAAAGCATGTAGGAGCTTAATTCGCTCAATCTCGTTATGGATCAATATAAACTTCCAGAAAGAAATGAAAAGTAATCAAGCTCGAAACTAATTATACCACTCTTTTATTGCGCTTATGACTTAACTCTGTCTTATTGTGGCGAAAAACATGCAATAATGGAGAAGCATAGCAAATTAACTTATCTTTTTATCTTCTACTAAGATATTAAATACTTTTACGTTTTTATGCTTAACAGCAAACACGCAGGTATGAGAGCGGTATACTTTTCATGGCATCATCCCAAAGCCAACCAAAACTTCTGCATCTATGTCTTTAATGTAGCGTTAGAAAACTGTGGCGCTATTTGGTAGATGATATGAGAAAATTAGCGGCAGCATTATCTCTACGCGCGATGCTAATAGATCGTGTTCAGCGAACAACACGAAGATACCTTATGCGCCTGGAACCCCTTGGCACAACTCATTCTTTCTCGCCAACACACTACTCATAGTTATTCTGCTGCCCAACTACCCTGCTGCTCGCCATTACATTCCCAGAATATGGTGTCCAGAAAAAGTCGGAACCCTGGACAACGACGTTGATGGCTGCCCCTGAACCGCTAGGGAAGCAGCGATAGCGCTATGTACTGTATCGATCATCATGCCCAGCCGTCCCTGACGGTTCCGGTGAACATGATCTACTGCTACATCTAGGCTCATGCCTGCACTAATATAGCCTTCTATTTCCCTGCGAATATTATCTTCAAGATTGCGCATTGTTCTTCTCAGAATGTTTAGTCAATATTTCATCGGCAAGATTAGCAAAATCTACAGGCTGGCTATTGGCCAAGAAGATGTTGTTTTTCTGCTTATTATTACGGATAACCTTCTTCGGCTTAGGTTCGTCGCTTAGCCTGGAACGATCATTTCATATAACTAAGTAGTGGCAGGAAAAACCAAAATAGTTGATCGTCGTTCCTCCCTTTTCCTTTCGACTTGTGTAATTGCTCGACCTTTGCTGCACTACTTCATATTCATAGCAAATTTTTTATAGTAGCCCCGTAAGGATAAATCATGAACTTAGTACGCTTATCATTTTTCAGCTTGGCGCTAATAGTTGTAGGTAGCCTCAATGCGTGTAGTGATGACAACGAAAGCGCGGTAGAAAGTACCCGCCAGACAATTAATGAAGCCTCTCAGGATGCCCAGATGGACATGGGCGAAACCGGTACCCCCACGGCCAGCGACGAGCTTGGTGCCAATCCGAATATGCCTCATCCAAAAGATGAAGCCACGCCAAGCGTACTCTCCTCGGACACTATGGGGCGCGCCGAGGAAGCAGAGCAGATGAACAATACATCGAACAACACTGGCGGTGAGTCCGATATCCAGCAGGATGCGGGTAATCAGCGCTAAACGTAAAAACGATCAGGATAACCGGTTGTGATCAGCATCCGATGGGGTCTGGAGGATGTCTTCCTCGTCAAGAAATGCATCCTTCGGCGCAGTCTCAGCGGAGCTGAAGGCGGCGTGCTGGGTCTCGTCGGAAGCCGATGGTGTTGTGCCGAATGCCTCGCTCAACAGTTCGTGCTCTGGGTCCATATCAACACTACCATGGAAAATACTGCCGTCTTCCAGTACAAGACAGGGTGATATAATAGTACCTGCAACGCGAGCACCGTGATGCACGGTAACCTTACCCGACGCAATTAAACGCCCTTTCACTTCTCCCGAAACGTGCAGGGTGTGGGCGAACACATCGCCTTGTACGTTACCTTTGCTGCCAATGGTGACAGTATTAGCTTTGAACTCAATAATCCCCTTCACTTGACCTTCAATAGTTAGATCCTCTTCCCCAACAATATCACCTTCAATATGGGTAGTAGGGCCTATCAGAGCCATGCTACGAACGGAGCGTTCTATATCACGTTCGTCTTTACGTGATGAAGCACCCATCGTTTGAGGTGATACGACATGGTCATCGGATACGTTCGAGGGCTTTGGCTTGCTGAACATGATAGAAGCTCCATGTATGAGGTAGGTCACATAGTGAGTAACGCTAGCGGAATTGTCCCGCTTCGATATCGCTTCACTTGAACGGTATTGGCGTACAGTTCGTTATCTTCAAGGAGGCCACGCCAAGCACCGCCTTAATAGGGACAATGATCGCCTTCTCGACATTCGATCATACTTATATATGATACGTTATCATACCCTGGCTTAACGACCCCCTACCGTTGACCCGATTTACTGTAATTCTGTAGTCTCAGATGAGTAGCACGAAGCGTAACAGGTTTTATTACGCCAATATTTGGCATATTACTGGGTCAATCAAGATGACAATAGGATATATCTATGGAGTTCGAAGATTGGCTTATCTTGCTCGGAGTGTTGGCAATTCCCCTTATTATACTGGATGGGAAATGGCGTATGGCTAAGCGCTCGCGGACATTTGATCATTCAAGATTACCGCAACCGGCAGACTCATCTACCGATAGCATCAAATCGGCTGATCAAAGTAATGTGCTGCACTCCAACGCATCATCTTCCCCCTCCACGCGGCAGACAGCGTCTTTTGCTGCGATTGTAATGAAGCAGCCGTCCAGCCTGATCGGGCCTTCCATACAGATACGTGGCGACATAGTCACCCAAGAACCGCTAGTTATTCGTGGTGCCATTCTTGGTACGGTTCTGGCCAACCATCATGAAGTTATCATCGCAATAACCGGCTCGGTGAGTGACTCAGTCGAAGCACGCAGCATTATTGTCGATGGTTGCGTGACAGGGCAATTGAAAGGCGTTGACAAGGTAGCATTGCTATCACGCGCTCAGGTCAACGGTACGATTATTACAGAACGACTCAGTTGTGCAGCAGGTGCCAGAATGCACGGTACTGTCCAGTAATGTGACCCTATCTGGAAAGTGCCGGTGTTCATCCGTAAGACGTTAAAACGTAATAAAAGTACTCGTGCATTCTGTAAACACTCCGCTTTTTGCCTTGCTTGGCCTCTGCTTGTCGGTTTTTGGAAAGAGTTGCTATCATCAGCCTATGTTTTATCTGTACTAGAAAATTTGGTGAGTTAATTAATTAACCCAGACACTGATAAACAAATATTCTTTTAGCAACCTATTCATTGAATGACTATATCCTCTTCTATAGCTATCTTTACTGTCGGCTATTTTTGCATTGCATAATCTTATAACTGCTTAAGTCAAAATTTAGATTTTTATCGTTGAATTATTCTCAACCTTTAAATTATATAACGGTATAAATATCTACCATTCATAGCCAAACGCCGGCTCCGTTTCAATGATCGATAATGTTACCGCCAGTGGATATACGCTCGCGGGTTCGGCCGTGTCGCGGTTAGACCGCAAACTCGCCAGCACAATTATCATTGAGAAAAGTAACAATACGGCTTTGAAGGCCCCACTTGCGGCAGACGGTATTACGATTCCCCCCACTTAACCTACTTACAAAGGATCCATCCGATCCCTTTCGGGTACTGTCTCGATGTGGAACTCAAGCAGCAGCGTGATGTGGTCGTGCTCCTTATGTAGTACAGCCTCATGCACTTATCGGAGATTGTTTGAGCAGTCTCTAACCAAACAATGTTGCCAGTAGGGACACTCTATTACTCGTATGAGCTTCTAACTCTTGTGTTGAAGGCTAGATTATATGCAGTATTTTGGGGCTCATGAGTATCTTGATGAGCGTATAGCCCAGTCATTTTAAAGGTTCTTCTATGAGTCATTTATCAACACGCAAGCAATGTTATGGCCTTATCCTGTGGCTTGGGATCAGCTATGTTGCTGCAGCTATTGGCGCCATCGCTTCAATTGAGGCCGCTTCTTTTTATACGGAGCTTGTAAAGCCAACATGGGCACCGCCTGCGTCCGTGTTTGGTCCCGTGTGGATGACGTTGTACGGCCTGATGGGTATTGCCGCTTGGCTGGTCTGGCGCAACGGCTTTCGCACCACGCGGAGTGCGCTTACTTTATTTCTCGTACAGCTTGCCGTAAATGCTTTATGGAGTTGGCTGTTTTTCGTTTGGCATCTTGGCGTACTGGCATTTGCCGAGATAGTGCTGCTTTGGGTATTGATACTGGCCACAGTTGTACTCTTCTGGCGCATAAAGCCACTGGCCGGTGTATTGCTCGTACCTTACTTGATTTGGGTCAGTGTGGCTTCGGCATTGACGTTTACTGCATGGCAACTCAATCCACAAGTATTGGGCTAATAATCAAGTAGTGATCTTCTCCCTGTCGCAATGGCAGGGAGCAGCGTAATGCCAAACAGAAGGTCCACTATACCTTTGGTGAATAACATCTCGTGTGGTCATAAGCGAGAATACCCCTTCGACGGACCACTTCTAGCCGCTGGTTGCCCATAGTTCTGCCTGTTCAAGCGGTTTTGGTGCGTGTAAGCACTTGGGATTTACCTATCAAGCGGATGAAAAGAAAAAAGATGGATAGGTTCATCATCCGTTAGGTCTTGCTCTGCCGCCTCACTAGATATTGATCACTTACTGACATGAGCCTCTTCCACCGAAACTCATCGGCCTTGGCTGATAATGGGCAACGCCCAGCTGCCCTATCGCTGACTGACGGTACCGTTGAGCAGGGTCGTAGTGTACTTGATGCATGCACAGTAGAATTGACCGATCAATCCGTATGTGACTGGCTAGTACATCAAGCCAAGCTGAAACAGAGCGATATCGAACGCGCCCGCCGCCTGTATGAAAATGATGAGGAAAGCTTTAGCACCTTTCTTTTACGCTTGGGGATGGTTTCCGAACGCGATCTGGCGTTGGCATGGTCCTCCTTACTCGGCGCGCCGCTCCTGAATGAAGATGATGCGCCAGAGCTTCTAGAAAATATGCCTCAGGTGTCTCCACGCTTTCTCAAACATCATCATATCGTACCGCTGGATATAAATAATTCGGGTTATTTGCACCTCTTAGTAGCTAATCCGGCGGAGCGCTACGCCATTGATGCCATGGCTTACGCCTGCGAATGTCAGGTTAATCTATCTATAGGGCTACGCAGTGACATCGAGAACCTGATAGAGCGCTATTACGGCCAAGGTCGTTCAGCCATGGGCACGATCGTTGAAAATCTTGATGCACAATCCCGCTCTGAAGATGATATTGAGCACTTGAAAGATCTAGCCTCTGAAGCCCCCGTCATTCGCTTAGTCAACTTAATCATCCAACGGGCCGTAGAGCATCGAGCATCGGATATTCATATCGAACCGTTTGAAAATCGACTCAAGGTACGCTATCGCATCGATGGAGTGCTGCACGAGTCCGAATCACCGCCTGCCAGCTCAACTGCTGCGGTCATTTCACGCGTCAAGATTATGGCCAAGCTGGACATCGCGGAGCGTCGCCTGCCTCAGGATGGCCGTATCATGCTGCGTATTCAGGGCAAAGAATTGGATTTACGTGTATCGACAGTGCCCACCAGTTTTGGCGAATCCGTCGTGATGCGCTTACTTGACCGCGAGTCAGTCAGCTTCGATTTCGAAAGTCTCGGCTTTGCCGGACAGGCGTTAGGTACGTTACTGAATGTTCTTGAGCGGCCACATGGTATTTTTTTGGTGACCGGCCCCACTGGCTCGGGCAAAACAACGACGCTTTATACGGCTTTGTCACGGCTGAACACGGCCGAGCGCAAGATTATTACTGTAGAAGATCCGGTGGAATATCAACTTGAAGGTATCAACCAGATCCAGGTCAAATCTAGCATCGGGCTCGACTTTGCCGGTGCCCTGCGCTCCATTGTGCGTCAAGACCCTGACGTGATCATGATCGGAGAAATGCGCGACCTAGAAACCTGTCGCATTGCCATTCAATCGTCTTTAACCGGGCATATGGTACTCTCTACTCTGCATACCAACAGTGCAGCCGGCAGTATTACACGTCTGTTAGACATGGGTGTTGAAGACTATCTGCTCGCCTCGACGATTAACGGTATCCTGGCGCAGCGTCTGGTCCGCCGCCTTGATCCCACCTCCAGGGAATCCTACGAGCCCCTCCCTGAAGTGATTGAACAGTATGAGTTGACACGTTATACCGATGAGCGTCCGATCCGCTTGTATCGGCCACGCCAAGACTTGCCCTTTGGCGAGGGCTATCGGGGACGTAGCGCCATCAGTGAATTGCTGATAATGAACGATGCCCTGCGTAGCTTACTCATGCAGCGTGCCGACGCGGCAGCCTTGGAACAAGCCGCGCGTGCGCAGGGTATGTCCACCCTCTATGAAGATGGCTTACGTCAGGCATTGGCCGGCATCACCACGCTTGAAGAAGTTCTGCGCGTGACGAGCGGGGAATAGACATGGCTCAGTTCCGTTATCGCGCTTTAGGCACCACCGGGGAAGCCATCAATGGGCAATTGGAGGCGGCTGGTCAGGATGAAGCCATCAACCAACTTCAGGAACGTGGCTTATTGATCCTGCAGATTGAACCTACCCAGGGTGAAACCACGGTCGGCTGGCGTGCCTGGTTCAAGCAAGAACCGTTGAGCGGTACGGATCTGGCCCAATTCACCCAACAATTGGCTACATTGCTGAGCGCCGGACAGCCGCTTGATCGGGCCCTCGGCACGCTGCTCAGCCAACCTAGTGGAGACAAGTCCCGTCGCCTTATCGAGCGCATCCGTGACCGTGTCAAGGGAGGCAGGCCGCTGTCGGCCGCTCTGACAGAAGAAGGCAGTCAGTTTTCTCAGCTCTATATCAGCATGGTTCAAGCGGGAGAAGCCGGTGGCTCATTAGAGGCGACACTGGCACAACTGGCGCTCTACCTTGAACGCTCACAAACACTACGCAGTGAAATCACCAACGCCTTGATCTATCCCGCGTTTCTTGTCGTAGGCGTGTTAGGCTCGCTGATCCTGCTCATGGCCTATGTCGTACCGCAATTCGTACCCATTTTCGCTGATCTGGGCGTACCTGTCCCGGTAATAACACAAAGCGTACTTTGGATGAGCCAGGCTATCTCCGATTACGGTTCGCTAATGCTCATCGTGCTTATTGTCGGTGCCTGGCTGGTGAGCGCGCGCAGGCGCGATCCCGTTCGCAGAATGCGCTGGGATAAGCGCTTGCTAAGCGTTCGACTGATGGGGCCGCTGATCCAGCGTCTGGAAACAGCTCGGTTGGCACGTACGCTGGGGACTTTGCTGTCCAATGGTGTTCCATTGCTTTCCGCACTGGCCATAGGCCGCCAAGTATGTGCTAACCGCGCGCTGCAAGGCGCCGTCTCGGACGCCGCCGATCACGTCAAGGAAGGAAGCTCTCTGGCGGTGGCTTTAGGCAGTAGTCATCTACTACCCCATCTGTCCTTACAAATGATTCAAGTAGGAGAAGAGTCCGGACAACTCGATACCATGCTGATCAAAGTCGCCGACATCTTTGACGCCGAAGCAAAACGGAGTATCGATCGTCTTTTGGCTGCTCTGGTCCCGAGTCTAACTATTGTTATGGCGGTCCTGGTCGCCTTTATCATGCTGGCCATCATGCTTCCATTGATGAGCCTTACCAGTAATATTTAATTGTTCACGAGCACAGTCATGAATAAGAACATGTACCTCCGTCCTCGCCGCAGCCTCGGTTTCACCCTGTTGGAAATGCTGGCAGTCATCGTGTTGCTAGGCATCGTCGCAACCATTGTGGTACGCCAAGTAGGCGGCAACGTAGATAAGGGCAAGTATGGTGCAGGCAAAGCCCAACTCGCGAGCCTTAGCATGAAAATCGAGAACTATGCACTCGATGTCGGTACGCCACCCAAGAACTTGGAGCAACTGACGACTCGTCCAACCAACGTGCGTAACTGGAGTGGCCCCTATGCCAAATCATCAGACCTGAATGATCCTTTCGGTCATGAGTTCGGCTATCGCTCACCGGGTCAGCATGGTTCGTTTGATCTGATCTTTTACGGTCAGGATGGTCAGCCTGGTGGTGAAGGGTACAGTGCAGACATTGGTAACTGGGAATAAGCACACGCCATGCACTCAGGAGCAGGCAATGGCGCAGACATAGCGAGTAAGCCTTTTGGTAGCGCGGCTTCGGCACGCGCTCAGTGTGGCTTTACGTTACTCGAAATGATTGTTGTCATTGTCCTGATTGCCATCGGATTATCTCTGGTCTCCTTTGGGATAACCCGGGGACTAGAAAGTGTTCGTACGCGTGAAGCCGGCCGAGACCTTACATTGGCGTTGCGTGCGACACGCACTCAAGCCATCACTAGCGGCCAAGCCACCCTGCTAGATTTCAATTTGGTTCATCAATCCTATCGCCGCCCAGGCCAGACCCCCACCTCCCTGCCGCAAGGCATGCACATGCAGCTGACTACCGCCGCAGCGCTTCGAGTGAATCAGCAGGCGGCCGTTGCCTTTTTCCCCGATGGCAGCTCGACCGGCGGCAGTATCTTGTTGACCAAAGCAGGACGCACCTGGCGGATTGATATTGCCTGGCTAACAGGAACCGTGCGATGGCAGGAGGTCCCACCATGACCTTCCATGCTCAAAAGGGGTTTACCTTACTCGAAATGTTAGCGGCGATCGTCTTGCTGGCGGTAACCTTTTTCGTGGTGATGGACGGCATAGGCCAGGCCTCTCATGCCTTAATCAAGGATAGTCGTGCGACCCGTATGGCGTTGACAGCACGTTCACTTCTTGATGCATCCGTACATAGCCCCTTGCAATCAGGCACACAAAAAGGCCGTTTGGAAAATAGCATGCAATGGCAACTGGTCATTACCAAAACTGGCATTCCGACACGAATTCAGCTGTATCGTCTTGACCTAACCCTAGTATCGGACGGGCACCGTGAGCACTTCAGTACGCTGCGTGCCCAATATCTAGCGGAAACAGCACCATGAAGTCATCACGAGGCTTTACTTTGCTGGAGATGCTTCTTGCCATCACCCTGCTGGGTATTTTTTTAGTGCTGATCGGTTCGGCTCTGATCAGTACCAACCACACCCTTGCACGCAGCGAACAGTTCAGCGCGCGCTTGGATGAGATACGCAGCGCACAGAACTTTTTGCGCCGGGAGCTCCAGCAAGCGTTACCGTTTGCGGTAAATTCTACGCGTCAGAATTCTAACGACGTATTTCTAGGAACACCCCAAGAAATGCGTTTTATCGCTAGATTACCCCCGCATTTAGGGGGTGGGTTGCACCTGCAGACTTTGCGGCTGGACGGCACAGAGGGGGATCGGTGGCTGCGAATTGACTTCGCTAAACGTATGGAAAATAACACCATCCAAGCCTGGGGTGAACCACAGCACCTGCTTCGTCATGTGGACCATTTGCGCCTGGCTTACAGCGGCACTGATCCCGCGGGGCATCCGACCGAGTGGCTCTCACGCTGGCCCTGGCCTCAACGTTTGCCACAGCGTGTACGCATTGAGCTTAACGCTCATGGCCCTATTGCCTGGCCCTCTTTGCAAGTGGCCTTGCGTTTGGAATTGAATAACAACGCTCCCATATGGGCCCTACCATGAGCCAGGTATGTACGAGCGCCCCCTTTCTCTACAGACACACACAACGTGGTGTCGCGTTATTGATTACTCTGTGGGCTTTAGCGTTGCTGAGCCTGATCATGGGGGCTATTGTCATGTCTGTCCGCTTGGAAAACCGTCAGAGTTCGCATCTTCTGCAATCAGTCCGTAGTCAACTTGCTGCCGAAGCAGGCCTGGCCATGGCGATACAGAATATGAGCAGCCCACCACAAGGACAGTATTGGCTAGCCGATAGCCGACCCTACCAGCTCGAATTCGACGACACTCGCGTAACCATTAGAATCGTCAGTGAACTAGGAAAAATAGATCTAAACAATTCCCCACCGGAGCTTCTTGCCCGCCTCGCGCTGGCGGTAGGTGCGTCCGCCAAACAAGCCAAGCAGGTGGCTACTGCGTTAAAGGCTAAGCAGGAAAAAGATAATTCTGCGCCTTTTCAAACCTTGGACGAGGCGGCACTGCTAAACGGCATGGACAATGCCCTGTTTATACGTCTAGAGCCATACATCACCGTCTGGAGCGGCTACGACCAACCCATCGCATCGTTTGCAGATCCTCTTGTACGTGATGTCATGGACCAAAAATCACGTGATCCTGTAGAAGGCACAGACCCTGGTCAAGTTTTGACCATACTGAGCCAAGCTGAACGTTCTAACGGCGCGCGATTCACGTTGAGCGCCACAGTTCAACTCAACCCAATGGATGACAGCACGCATCCGTATAGCGTATTGCGCTGGCAAGAATGAAAACGTCTCGATTGAAATGGTCTACTCAGGGCCGCCCTATTTCCAATGCGCTAAAGGCTCAATGGCATGCGTCAGTATTCCCGCGCTTTTTCAGTTGGTGGTTTGGCGAGTTACATGCCTCTCTGCCGCCTCGCCTGCGCCAGCTCATTGAACGTGATGATGAAGAGCAAACGCTAGTTTGGCAGGACGGTGAACTGTGGATGAATAACCCCGCCGATCGTCGCCTTTACGACAATAATTCTGTGATGCCGAAGCACTGCGTAATACTCCTTCCTGCCCGACAGGCACTGGTGAAAACTATCAGCCTGCCGGCAGCAGCAGCTCAGGACCTGTCCGCGGCCCTGAGCTTTGAAATGGATCGCCATACTCCCTTCAAAGCCAGCCAGGTCTACTACGCAACGCACCGTTGGCCAAGCCATTCGCCCCAATCTCTTGAATTGGTCTTGGCAGTGGTACTACGCGAGCGACTGGATGTACTTCTAGAAAAACTTGTACATCTCGGCATCCATCCAACGGCTATTGATGTTCAAACTGAAAAGGACGCGCGTCTTGGTGTAAATCTTCTGCCTCCTGAACGACGCAAGCTCCGTCATAAGCCGCGTCGCTTGTTAAATGTTGGGCTGACGGCCCTGAGTGTCATGCTTTTGTTCGCAACGCTTCAGTTTTGGTTGCACAACCGTGAAGAAACGCTTGCTGCAATGCAGCAGGAAGTTGCTCATCTGCGCAGCACTGCCCACGAAATTGATGACTTACGACAGCAATTGCAAAACGACCTGGGCGCCACTCGTTATCTAACAGAACGTAAGCGCGCTATACCCCCATTAAGTGCCGTGCTCAGTGAGCTTACCCATTGTCTGCCGCCAGACACTTGGCTAAGTAATTTAAACATAGAGACTGACGGGCAGGTCAGGTTGGCCGGTCAGAGTCAGCGTGCCGGTGCCTTAATAAATGAGTTAAAGAAATGCCCCTCGCTGACCAGAGCGCAATTTCAGGGTGTTATCCAGCCCGACGAAACTACCGGACAGGAGCGTTTTTATCTGCTCGCCTATCTACGTCGGGAGGATGTTGGCAATGCGTCGAACTCTGACACGCCGTGAAAGCCGGATGGCAGCACTGCTGATCTTGGCCTTAGCCTTGTGCCTGATTTATTGGGCTAGCGTACATGTCTGGTTTATTGCGCCCCAGCACGTCATCGATGAGCAGATGGAAACCCTGCGTCAGGCCCAGCTTCGCTACACAGCGGTACAGGCCCAACGTGAGCCTCTTCTTAAGCAGCTCAAGCAGGCTCAAGCAAGTGATGCAGATGATAAAAGTCTACTTCCAGGGGAAGACCCCAGCGCAGTCACCGCAGGGCTTATGCAGTCTACGGCCGATATCATTGCACAACACGGAGCCGAGGGTGCCGGCTGCGAATTGATCAATCGTACACCTATGTCAAATACTTCGAGTGATGGCCCTAACATCCAAGTCAAAGTCAGCGTGAAATTAAGCTGTGCGATCAAACCCTTGGAGGCCATTCTTTACGACTTGGAAACGGCTCGTCCTTTCTTGTTTGTGGAAGAGTTACATGTCGAACGCCAGGATGATGCACCTCCAACCGGTGGAGCGGGACGCCTCAATGTCGAGATGCTCGTGACGGGTTATATGCAGCGCAGCGTCGCTACCACTGAGGAGAACGAGGCGCCATGAATCAAGCCGACCATCGCCGACTAACCCCTTGGCTTATGCTGACGGCTGCCTTGTTAACCGCATCACTGCTCTTTTTTGCTACTGGCGTCGGTCGGCATGTTCATTGGCTGCCTTCTCAAGAAAAAAAGCCGCAGGCGGTCTCCACCAATACACCAGCGCTGCCGGCACCGCCTCCACTCGAGGCGTATGCCAACACATGGAAACAGCCTGTGTTCAGCCCGGACCGCAAGCCCGATCAACAGATGAGCATAGCGAGCGAGACTCAGCTGCTGCAGGGGTTTACCCTGACCGGAGTCATCGTGACCGACACCCTACAGTTGGCTCTACTGAAAGATAGCCATGGCAAAGCTTTAAGCCTTGCGCGTGGAAAGGCACTGCCTAATGGCTGGAAGCTGGAGCGAGTCGAACCTGACGAAGTACTGTTCACGGCAGGTGACCGCCAGCACCTCCTACCGCTTAGCATCGAAAAGGCCCCGCTCGGGCCTGCTTCTCAAGCACCACCGCCAACAGAGGTTCAACCTATGTCACCAGGGCAGACCTCGTCGAAATAATAAACTTTATTCATGCCCCAGAGCCTAGGCAGCCCTTTTCAGCCGCCCTCTTTATCAGGAGTTTTACCATCGTGATCTTGCGCTACCCCCTGGCCTGTCTGGCTACTGCCACCTTACTGGCCGGCTGTGTGTCACCCGCTGCCAACATGCAACAGGATGATGCCCTGCTGCGTGAAGGGCTCGCGGGTACCGGTAACCAGCGCCCCTTGACTCAGGAGCCTTCTCCCAACGTACCGGCCGCATCCGAAACAGTGCCAGAGGCGCATGCATCCAGCCAGATTATCCGAGGCACTAGCCGTTTTATCGACCGTCAGGATGAACGTGCCCCCCCTTCCGTGGCAGTATCGCCGCAAGATGAAGGTGGCATTGTTTTTAATTTTAACAATCAGCCCATACGAGCGGTTATTAACAGTATTCTTGGCGACCTGCTTCAGGAAAACTACACCATCGCTCAAGGAGTGAAGGGCGAGGTGACATTTTCTACCTCCAAGCCTGTCGCCGAAAGCGAAGCACTACCGATCCTTGAGACATTGCTGTCTTGGACCGACAATGCCCTGGTTCGCGAAGGTAATCGCTACATGGTTGTCCCTGCCAATATGGCGGTACCTGGTCGTCTCGTGCCTTCTTTGGGAATTCCTGAGCCTGGCAATGGATTATCGGCCCGCCTGTTCGCTCTCGACTACATCTCAGCAGTTGAGATGCAGAAATTGCTCAAGCCCTTCGCGCGTGAGAACGCCTTCCTTCTGGTCGACCCCTCACGCAACATGATTGCGCTAGCGGGCACTCCTGAAGAGCTGTCCAATTACGAACGCACCATTAATACATTCGATGTGAACTGGCTTGAGGGAATGTCGATTGGCGTCTTTGGCCTGCAGCGTGCCAGTGTCACTGAGCTTATACCCGAGTTGGATCGTCTGTTCGGCCCGGAAAGCGGCACCCCGCTGGCCGGTATGCTGCGTTTTCTTCCCATCGAGCGGACCAATGCCGTCGTAGCGATCTCACCACAGCCCGAGTACCTCAATGAGGTACGTCAATGGATTGAAACGATTGACCGAGGGGGGGGTGACGAGCCGCAGATGTATGTCTATGACGTACGCAACATGAAGGCCTCCGACCTGGCCCGGTACTTACGCCAGATTTACAACAACGAGCCCGTCACAGAGGAGCCCGAGTCTCAGGTGCAACCTGGATTGCGAACGACTACGTTATCGAATGGTACTACTGGAGGGAATCAGAACCGTGGCTTAGGAGGATTAAATAATAATGGTCTCGACTCGCTGGGGAGCACTGATGTGAATTCCACCGGCATGCAATCCGATAGCGACAATGACGAAGATAACGCGACGAGCAATCCAAACGGCAATGATTCCGGTGTGCGTATTACCGCACAGAGAAGTAGCAATCAGCTCATCATTCGCAGCCGTCCTTCGCAATGGAGCGAGATCCAGTCGGCCATCAAGCGACTGGACAATCACCCGATCCAAGTACAGATCGAGACGCGAATTCTGGAAGTCGGCCTGACCGGAGCATTGAATCTGGGGGTGCAATGGTACTTAGGCAATCTGGCGGGTAACTCAGACACGACCGGCGTGGAAAATACTTCGGGCAGTCAGGGCGCTTTAGGCCAGGGAGGCGCAGCGCTAAGTTCATCGGACGCGCTGTTTTACTCCTTTGTCAGCAATAACTTGCAGGTCGCATTGCACGCCTTAGAAACCAGCGGCAATACGCGCGTGCTCTCAGCCCCCTCTCTAGTTGTCATGAATAACGAACAGGCGCAAATTCAGGTAGGCGAAAACATCCCTGTTAACCAGACGTCTGTCACGACTTCTAGCGACTCGACCTACAGCAGCGTGGAATATATTCAAACAGGCGTGATTTTAGACGTGACGCCTCGGATCAATCCGGGTGGCTTAGTGTATATGACGATCCAGCAGCAAGTCAGCGATGCCAGTTCGACAACGGATGCCAATGGCAACCCCACCATCTCAACTCGCGCCGTTTCAACGCAAGTGGCCGTCCAAAGTGGGCAAACCGTACTGCTGGGTGGATTGATTCAACAAAGCGATTCAGAAAGTGACAGCAGTGTGCCTTATCTCAATCGTATTCCTGGCCTACATTGGCTCTTTGGCAGTACGCAACGCAGCAGAAACCGTTCAGAATTGATCGTATTGATCACACCAAGGGTTATTACTAACAATAGCCAAGCCAGCCAAATCACCGATGAATACCGGCAACAGCTGCAACTCATTCAACCCATTCAACCGGCCAACCAAGTCGGCCAGGTACGTTGAAAGTCAGAGCGGGCCACTAGCCCCGTTCAGCTTTGGTGAATGAACTGACTTACAAAATATCTCTAGGAACGGGTTCGTTGTACAGGCAGGACCTAGTGAAGGCAGGGATAAAACGTTTAATAGTTCATTCACGTTCTCGGCACGAAGATAAAGATTAAAGTGCTCAAGAACTAACCTGTAAATGATAAAAGATTAAGCTTGGCTCTGGTGAAGAGCCAAGCTTAACTTTTGTGCGACTAGTTATTTAGCCAGACCGTATCCTACAGAATATAAAGGTGTTCTATCCCCTTGATAATCTTCTGATTCACGATTGATGACCTGTTCCATAGAGGCAGGTAAGTCAACAGGTAGTGTCGCTTCAAACTTACGGGACTTAATAAGCGCATCGAAAAGATTTGCATCCGATATACCGAAGTTCCCAATAAGTGCACTTACCTTATCTTGCATCTTGGTCAAAATTGCAGGTCTGTCTAGATAGACAGTTACAATGGTAGGCACTCCCTTACTGCTAGCCTCATTAACCATCATCAGATCTGCATTATCATCGGGATAATCAAGAGAGCCCTCATGCTGGCTTGACCCGAAGAGGTAACCGGGATGCAGTGTTTCATAGGGCGCTGTTGATCGAACGATGGCGAGATCGGCATCTTCCAAGTTATCAACGACGCTCAAGCCTGCATCACGTGCCGCATCAGCATCAATATTATAGAGATAGATTTTCTTGTTTTTGCCGATAGGCAAGATATCGTCATTCTTCAGCAACACCAGTGAGTTCTTCTGTGCGGCATCAGCGGCATCCTGATGTGCATCATTGCCTACTATACTCGCTGCCTTAGAGGCGTCGACATAAGGATTCTCGAACAGGCCCATCTGAAACTTCTGGATCAGGATCTTTAATGCCGACTCCTCCAGACGCTTTTCAGTCAGCTTCTTATCCTTTACTGCCTCTACCAGAATTTCACTGTTATCAACACCACCAAACTGGTCAATGCCAGCATTGACCGCTTTTACGAAACGTTCTTCTTCGGATAATTCCTCGACACCCCATGGCATGCCTAACGAGTAATTTTCGCCACCCAGGACGCCATTCTCACATCCACCACTGCAGTCATTGGTAATCAGCCAGTCACTTACGATCACGCCTTGGAACCCATACTCTTCACGTAAAAGATCCGTCAGCAAGAAATGACTGAAGCCCGCGCCTACTTCTTCATCGATAGTACGACCACGGTAGGTTGCACCCTGAAGAATCGAATAGGTCGGCATTACCGAAGCAACGTTAGCGTCAAAGGCACCAATGAAAGGAGTAATGTGCTTGCGGATATCTTTGCCGTGGAAGTCAGCATATTTACCGTAAGGATTATGGCTATCCCAACCATCTTTGGCCTCGCCATATCCCACCCAATGCTTTACAACCGTTAGAACACTCCCATCATTCAAAGAATTGCCGTTTTGCATTCCGAGAACATAAGCATTGACTAGTGTCTTAGCTAACTGCTCATCCTGACCGAATGTCCCGTTACCACGCGCCCACCTTGGTTCGCTATAAAGATCAGCTTGCGGTGAAAGTGCAGTATTTATACCAACAGCTAGATATTCTTGGCGTGCGATGTCAGCGAATTCTTTGACAACATCAGGATCACCTATGGCGCCTAAACCAAGTGCCTCTGGCCATTTAGAGAAGTAATCAGATTCAACGCTTGCCCCTTCGGTATAAAGGAAGGAGTTACGAGGATCGGTGCTAATACTTAAAGGTATGCCAAGCCGTGATTGCTCAGCGATCTGCTGTAAGCTGTTATTTTCCTCTGCGAAACTCGTGGGTTCTATATCCAACCGGGTAATAAACGTATTCACCTTTTTGTTATTGATGATATCGGATATATCATCAATATCATATGTTGTATTACCGTCTGAGTCGGTGACGGTTGAAAAAGTACCGTGCATCATGACACCAGCCTTTTCTTCCAATGTCATGTGGGTTAGCAAGTTTCTAGCACGGTCTTCCGGTGTAAGTCGCCAGTCTTCATAGCGGTTCACACGGCCATCACGATTCATGTCTTTAAAGGTTAAGTTACCAATTTTAAGCATTGGTAACCCAGCCATACTTACGAGTTTAACTTGCTGGTAAGTATGGTTAACTTCGAATTTAGATTTGCCATCAGAATAAGAACTTGTTATTTCAGCATTAGTTTGCTCAAATAAATTAGATAGTTTATTTGTATCCAATCCATACATGTTCGCTATTTTAGCGTAAAATTGTGTAAATATACTTGAGATATTCGCTATATCATTTTGATTTTGTGCGGAGACACTTGCAGATAGGGTAGCTAACCCAATCAGCGCTAAGGTTTTTTTCATCAGCGATTTTCTCTTTATGTGTGCAGAAAGGTTAATAAGCGCCTAATAGCCCACCCCTAATTATAATTAATTTTTTAAGGGAGTAAGCAGTACCTTAGTCTTGTATGCCTATTTCACAATGAAAATACTTTTACTTTTATTGTCTCCTTTTATTCTTGTCTTACCCAGCAGATGCTTCATTGTTCGGATGTTTAGAGCGGTTTTACGTGCACAGCTGCTTCTGCAGCGTTGAGAAAATTTAATTAAAAAATAAATTTATATGATTATTCCTATTGTGAATAAAAATTTCCACCTACTGGTAAATAACGCAAATTAACTCTAATTAATTAATATTTCATTAACTTACTTAAAATAACAATTTATTTTTATGGCATGTTAAGCCAAGAAATAAACCTCAAGCCTCCTTGTATCAAATAAAAAATGAACACAACAAATAACTCACGTCCATTTGTCTTAATCAGCAAGACACGCACGCTTCAGCTAATTAGGAAGTTTTCATAGTCATTTATTATTAAAAAGGAGCCTCGTAGCAAGAGGATTCCTCATTCCAAAGACAAGGAGCAGGACATGTTTAATATTTCAAAATTAAGAAATATCGATGTATCCGTAACCCTCGCCGATAATTATCTCGGGAAAGTATTTAATTATTTAGGTAATACTATAAAGGATAATAATTATAGCCCTTGGACGTTCTCCCCCCTAGAGGTGAAAATGCACTTGGAGGCTATCATAACCAAGCTCTCCGAAATCCATAACGACCATACCCAGGACTGTGATGACGAGCAGCCTAGCAAGGAGGATAGTATTTCATTCACACCGGGTGATACAGCTATTACCGTTAATGCTTCTGATTATTCTCATGCATCTACATTGAATTTCATGGCCAGTGATCCAGGTATGATAACCAACTTAACAGGGACGAGAATTCCGCGAATGGGGAAAATAATAATGATCTTAACCTCACGATCAATCATCTAAGCGATGCTCAGATTGTTACCGCCTACGACGGAGGTACTGCTCGTATCAAAGCGGCAGATGATGCCAAGATAGCTCATGTTTCTACGAATTTTGCGGTTAATGGCGCTGAAGCCAATGAAACACTGACACTTAGCTTGGTTGGCAGCAACATTACTATGCTGGAGCTTTCTGGGAATGGACGCATAGCTGTTGATGCCACTAGCGCCGAAAACGCACCTTTTACAATTATCGATGCTAGCGAGCTGAGCGGCGGGCTCTCTTACAGTGCTTCGACAGATGTGCAGGAAGTGATTAATTTAGCGGATGTCAGCAATGGCGAACCAATACCTCAACCGCCTTTGTATGGCAGTATAAAACTGGAGCCTATCGGACATGATGTTCTAGATTTCAGCGGCGAAGCCTCAACCTATGGGCTTGACGGCGACGGTATTGATACTGTTTACGGTTTCGATACAGATGATGACTCTTTAATCGTTAATGGTGAGGCTATTACTGCTCAATATTCGTTGGATTTGGGCACTATTTTAAATGGTGCCGAAACATTAGAAGAAGCCTTCAAAGCCGCCTCTGAAGCCAATAATGGTGACAACTATCTACCTTTCGTTTTTGGCGAAAGCGATGATTTCGATCTTTATTTATATAAAGACTTGGGAACTGATGGCTTGGATAGTGATGATTTCGCTTTACACCTAACCAACCTGAAAGGTGAGGCGGGACTATTAGGCATGAAAGATAATCGAGATTTCATTCCATCAGGCGATAACGGATTTAATAATCCCAATCAGTTTAGTTCGTTTAATATCGTCGATGTCGATAGTGATATCGTTAACGGCACCGAATATGCACCTGATAATTTCGTTTTTGATACCGAAGACCTTGTTTTTGACTCACGTAACCCCGATGCTGCCCCCAGTGTTACTATCGCAAATTTCGAGCCGAACTACGATACGCTAGATTTCTCTGCACTATCCGAGGTTCAAAGTGCTTATCCTTTTGGAGACCCGGTCAGAACAGTGGTCGGTGTAACCAACGATGACGGCGAATATGCCACGGTATTCCTGGCAGGGATCCACAAATTCAGCCTGAATCTTGAGGATAACTTCATCTTTGCATCTTGATGAACAGTAAAAACCCGTATTGCGCTTTAGAGGCGGTAGGCTAGATTGAACTTTACGTGCATATTACGCTCATCAGATAGCTCTGATGAGCGTTTAAACTCATGAACTTAAAATATTTGTCTGAATTTCCATTCATATAACAAACAACCTGAGCGAGGAAGCAGTTAAAACGCTTATTTACTTTTGCTTTTCAGGTAAACGTTCAGGCAGCTTTAGAAGATGTTCCCCGGCCCCCAAACGTGATGAGATAAACTGCCTATCTACTGAGTCAGTAGCAGCTTCGCAGAGAGCATTTATGATACGCTCCGCGTGCAACTGAATAATCTTTAGCTGTTCTACATCGGCAAATAAAGATATTGTTTTCAAGGCTTTAATTAGGCCCAAACAAACACTTATATCACTTTTTCCATAGTGAAGTATTGGAGATAGTACACGATATAGCAGACTTTCAAACTGTTCTTCTGGCCAAGTCACTCTATGAAAACCTTGCGTATCCACGAGCGTATTATAAGGTTGTATCTTCAACCGCTGGCATAGCAGTTCCGTAATCTGATGAATACATAAACGAGCGGTGCCTGGATCATTGATTCCTGGAGATAACGCTTTTATTGCTATTTCCATTAGCTGGGTTAATCCATTAATATATAATCCTTTAATGGACTCCCCTTCTACGTACTCAAGCCGTGATAACGCAGCTTCACACCATTCTTCATTAGGCTTTTTTTGGGTCTCTACCTTTAATAATGGAAACTCACTTACAGTATAGTCACCAAAGCGAAAGTTAAGATGTATGACTGCTTCGGCTTTCTCTGCAAGCTTTGCCAGTTCCTCGAGCTGAGCACTTTGTATATAGCCACTTTGACGTGAGTAAACTGTGTAACATTTTTCTTGATTAATCTGTTGAAAAGCAAAACAACGTTCATACGATGAATTTCGTACAGATATTAAGAGCTGCATTGCCTGTTGCGTAGAACTATGTATCCCTTGTGTTATTGCATTAATCTGAATTGATTGTGAAACATTGTGAATGAAATAAACAAACAGCACCAAGCAATTTACGACCATGCCAGTACCCAGATAGACAGCAAGTGAGCGCCATAAATCAGGCGTTTTACCTTCTACTGGTACCATAAGCAGAATCAAAATAAACAGGATTGTCCCAAGATAATGCCCCAATACTTTTTGATGCCTTCGTTCAGTAATTAGCCCAAAAACCAGCTTGTGTGAAAAGTTTCCACCAGCCTGAGACAGTACTGTCATTACCATTGAGAAACTAAACACTAAAAGCGAGATCATACCCGCAATGAGCGTTGCCAAAAGCGTTCGGGCGGTATCGGGATCATCGAAATCGAATATGTTCAAGAAGTCGGGTAGATGAGACTCGTCTATTTTAAATGAAATCGCCATTATCCCTAAAGACAGATATACCAAAACGATTAAACTCGTCAGATAGGCAATTGTCTCTCGAAAGTTTTTCATGACTCTAATGGGCCATGTCAGAAAAGAAAGCATTTTTTATCCCATAAATATAAAAATATGGTGGACCTAGCTTTATCCATATTCTTTTGAAGGATCGCGCCATCATACTTTGGCTACTTAGCCAGCGATTTTTAATGTCGCGAAGAAGCTTTTACATCTACTCTGCTATTCAGTGATAGGCAACACGGTCACTCGAAATTTTCAGATAGAGTGCACATGTAACAGCTTCATTCAATCTCAGATATGCGTTAAGCGCGTTAAGAAGCAGCCTGTTTTATCAGCTCTAGATATAGGTGCTGTCATTTTGATCAAGCTCCGCAGCAATATTTGTCCTCCTTCTTGCGTATAGGAGCACGCTAGCCCATTTGCCGCGTTTCGAGGCCATCGTCTTCTACTCCATTTTTAGTGTGGTTTGGCCATTTGCGGGTCGCGAGAGCGGCCCGTTTCTGTTGAGTTCAACCGAATGCTTTCTATTAGTTTGCTAAATAAATAATCAACCCCTCCGCCTGGATTAGCTTTACGTTACTAATAATCTATTTTCCTTTTTTATCGACAACCTATTACTGCCCCTGCCTAAAGAGTGCTTAATTACCTTTTCTGTGATGCTGGAAAGTTAGTTACCAAAGGCATTTAAGCGCCGTTGCGTTCATACAATCAATTTCAGCTTGCCAGCTCAAAACATATGGATTCACTAACTGAAATTTTTATTTTTTTATTGAATGCTTTTCTTTCATAACTAAGCTTAATTATAACTTAATAAGAAACGAAGGGACCCGTTATGTGGGGTTGAATTAAATCAGGGCCAGCGATTTCGAGGGCGCTGGTGTTGATTATTGGTTTAGTTCTTGCCATTGGGGGCGCACAGCTTCTTGCTGCAGGAGGTAGTGCTTATTATCTGTTGGCTGGCATTGGTTACATTCTAACCGGAGCCCTGATGAGTGCAGGGCTTCGTATGGCACTAGGCATCAACGCCATCATTTATATAGCTACCTTAATATGGTCCTTTTATGAGGTCGGATTACATGGATGGAAGCTGCTGCCGCGGCTATATATGCCGACCATAATAACCCTTTATCTTATGATGCCATGGGTATGGACAAAGCTGGGTAAGCGGGGACCGCAGGCCAAACGTTCCATTAAAAATGCAGAAAAGAGCAGTTTAGTACTGGCAAGTATTCCTGGTATCGCGGCGCTGATAGTGGCTCTAACGGGTATAGGTGCCGCTACCTATGCTTACTGGCAGGTCGACATGCCGGCAGCTCCTGTTGCCGCTGTTGATAATAGTTTCTTTGATGCTAAAGGCATGGCCAGTACAGGGATTTATGATGGCGATTGACATGATTATGGTCGTACTCCAGCCAGTGATCATTATTCGCCTTCAAAGTAGATTACCCCTCAAAATGTTGCCCAGTTACAAGAAATGTGGCGTCACCGTACTGGAAACCTTAATGATGAGGGATCTGGTCATCCGGCTTTTGCTTATGAATCAACTCCACTGAAGATAAACGATACGCTCTATTCTTGTACGCCGCATGGCTGGATCGCTGCAGTTGATGCAGTAATCGCCAACGACTGTCTCAAGCCCTACGCCTTTTAGCTTGGATTTTCCTCTGCTTGTTCGGCTGATCCAGTCTTTTTTGACAGGCAGACTTCGCTGCTACATCCAGTATCACTCGGTGGGAAAATTTTTAAACGGCCTCGGCCAGGGAATAATTCTTAACGGAACAACTCGAAACCTCTAGCTTTCACCGTCTCCACGCGCTCAGAATGCCCTGCATACACGCCAATTCTCAGCCCAGGGTCCGATCCGAGTGAATCGATCAAGGTAAGGAAATAAGTCAATGTCTTCAACTGATCCCCGTCTCGACATGGATGACGCCATGTGGCGTACCCTTAATCTGTACCATCAGCGTATCGACGCCGAACGTCAAGGAAGCGGCGGCCCCCACCGCCACATGGCCGTCGGGCCGGCGGCCGGACGACTCATCAATCTGTTGGCGAGCAGCCTTGATGCTCCGCAGATCCTCGAGCTGGGTACGTCCCTGGGCTACTCGACGATCTGGCTTGCCGATGCTGCCCGCGCCACGGGAGGGAAAGTCATTACCATGGAGTTAGAAACCGAGAAGTCCGCCCTTGCCAAAGAGATGGCCGAAAAAGCGGGACTCGCCGATTGGGTTGACTATCAAGTGGGTGATGCACTGAAGTTGCTTGACATCCTCGATGGCCCTTTCGACTTCGTGCTTATAGATCACTGGAAGGATCTTTACCTGCCGAGTTTCGAAGCGTTGCTCGGCAAGCTCGCACCAGGTGCAATCTTAGTGGCGGACAATATGATCCGAGGTGGCAGAAGCGGCGGTCAGACGGCGTACGCTGCTGCGGTACGGGCAACACCCGGCATGACTAGCGTGCTATTGCCGGTGGGCTCTGGGCTGGAGGTTAGCCGCTACGAGCCATAGTAAAGCCGCAAACGGGCGTTAAGATTCTCTAATGCATGGCTCAAGGCATCTGTCCTTGAGCCTACCGGATCACTTCTCACTGAAGAGCGCGGAATCAGCATTATCTCCTCCATACATACCCTGTCAGCTCAATTCGAACCATAAATCAGACAGGATCTCACGGGGATTCATAGAATTTCCGCGCCACATCAGCCTAATCAGAAGCCAGATAGAAAGAAGTATCGCTTGTCCCTTCTAGCACACCAAAGATGCCAGATTGAAATCACAACGCGCAGGCGAAGAGATCTGCGGATCCTTATTACCACGACCTTCTTACTTGCACCGCTGGGCTTACCCGCCTAATTTTTAATATCTTAAGTTTGATTTATGCCTACTGGGCCTATTCATGACGTTGCTCTCCAAACCGAGTGCAACACGCATGGCGGGATTACCTCTTACACGGTTTTTATCCGCTCAAGCAGATAGAGTTTTCCACTCTTTATAAGACTCATACGACGACATCAGAACTGGGTTATGAGAGCACCCTCTGGGCATATCGAAAATCATAAATCATCACGTCAGGTTCATTGACAGAGATGGGGTAGAAACATGGACGTATCAGAGCTAACGCCCGTGAAAGCACAAAGACGAAGCTTTAGGGAGGCGCGCATCGGTAAGCTCGTTTGTATTAGCGCCCTACTACTCGCCACCAGCGTTATTGCAGGATGTACCAACGATCACATCAGCTTCCTTAATCCGCAAGGTCCCATTGCCGAAGCTCAACGCAATCATTATTGGATTATTGTGGCTGTGGTCATGATTGTTGTATTGCCAGTTATCATCCTGACGCCTGTAATCGTGTGGCGCTACCGTTATGGAGGCAACGCTACCTATCGACCCAAATGGTCGTTTTCCTGGACGATAGATATTCTTATCTGGGGTATCCCATTCGTCATTGTGGCCGTGCTGAGTTTCTTCCTGTGGTCGGCAACGACGGCACTTGATCCCTATAAGCCGCTTTCATCCACCAAACAACCACTCAGAGTTCAAGTGGTAGGTATGGATTGGAAATGGCTGTTCATCTATCCCGACCAAGGTATTGCTACCGTCAACAGGCTTGTTTTCCCCGCTAATCGTCCTGTCGCCTTCGAGCTGACCTCCGCCACGGTCATGCAGTCATTTTTTATTCCCGCACTTGGCAGCCAGATTGACGCCATGAATCGGATGGTCACGAGACTACACCTTATTGCAGACAAACCGGGCAGTTTCCAAGGCAAGAATATGCAGTACAACGGCAAGGGCTTCTATAAGCAGCGTTTCACCGCGCTGGCGGTCAATGACGACGCCTTCAATGCCTTCGTCAAAAGTGCACGCGAGGTAGGGCGCCCGCTCAATCAGAAACAATACGAAGTGCTTGCACGCCCCAGTACAGGGGACGAGGCCGCCAAGGCACTCGGCGCTAGTTGGGTTGGCGGCGCGATTCGCTTCTCACAGGTGCCAAACGGCCTGTTCAGTACCATAGCACAGGGGCCGTCTATCGATTGGGATGCTCTTGATAATGCTTCGAGTGTAAATCGCAACGCAAGCGCCTCCGCCATGAGGAATGAGCACGCCATGGCGGCACGCGATAACGATAAAGTGCCAGCACGCAACGGGGAGATCGCACAGTGAGTCATTTCCTGGATATGCTATTTGGCAGGCTCGGCTGGGACGCCCTGCCCTTCTGGACAATGCTCCAAGACCATTCGACCCTCAGTATCATAAACGGTGTGATCGCCACTGCCGCCGCCTCGATGGTCGTGATCGGCGCGCTCGTTACCTTCGGGCTCATCACCTGGTTCGGCAAATGGCGCTTACTATGGTCTGACTGGTTGACCAGCGTCGATCACAAGAAAATCGGCATCATGTTCATCGTGATTTCCGTGGTCATGCTGGCACGGGCGGTTATCGAGGCGTCGTTCATGCGTGCCCAACAGGCTGTTGGGCTGGATGGCGGCTTTCTTACTGTCGATCATTTCGGTCAATTTTTTACCACCCACGGCACAATCATGGTCTTCTTTATGGCCATGCCTTTTCTTACCGGTCTTATCAACTATGTCATGCCGCTGCAGATCGGCGCGCGTGATTTGTCCTTTCCAGTAATGAATTCGATCAGCCTGGGTCTCACCGCTGCAGGCGCAGCGATCGTCATGATTTCACTCATGTTCGCCCCTTTCTCTACGGGCGGCTGGAGCGGCTATCCGCCTTTTACAGAGCTGGCCTACAGCCCTGATGCCGGGGTGGATTACTGGATATGGGCCGTCACGCTTTCGACCCTGTCCTCGACCTTGTCAGGCATCAACTTTGCCGTGACGATCTACAAAAAACGTTCGCCGGGCATGCATCTTTTCCGTATGCCTCTTTTTTGCTGGGTCTCTCTATGTACAGCAATTCTGATGATATTCGGCATGCCGCCGCTTACCGTGGCGACCGCTCTACTCGCGCTGGATCGCTATCTCGACTTCCACTTCTTTACTACAGATCTTGGCGGCAACATGATGAATTACGTCAATCTGTTCTGGGCCTTTGGCCACCCGGAAGTCTACATCCTTATCCTGCCAGCGTTTGGCACCTTCTCGGAGGTATTCTCAACGTTCTCCGGTAAACGGCTCTATGGCTATAACACCCTCGTGATCGCAACGATGGCGATTGCGGTGTTGTCGTTCACCGTCTGGCTGCATCACTTTTTCACCATGGGGCAAAGTGCGCATGTCAACGCAGCGTTCGGCATCGCCACCATGCTGATCGGCATTCCCACCGGCGTGAAGGTCTATGACTGGATGCTCACCATGTACCGCGGTCGCATTCGCATGTCGGTACCATTGGTCTACGCGCTCGGTTTTATTGTCCTGTTTGTCCTCGGGGGGCTCACCGGCATCGTGCTCGCTAACCCGAGTGTCGATTATCAGGTTCATAACTCGCTGTTCCTGGTGGCCCACTTCCATAACATGCTCATCCCCGGCACGCTGTTTGGCATGCTCGCTGGTACCAACTTCTGGTTCCCGAAGGCCTTCGGCTTCCGCCTTGATGAGCGTTGGGGATACCGCGCCGCCTATTCTTGGATCATCGGCTTCATGCTTGCCTTCTTCCCGCTCTATGCCCTCGGCTTGCTGGGCATGCCACGCCGAACGGTCACCTTCTTCGAACCAGCCTACTTGCCATGGACAATTGCCGCCGGCTGCGGAGTGATCTTCATTCTGTTCGGCGGGTTTAGTTTGTGCGTTCAATTGTGGCGAAGCATTCGTGAGAGACACCTCAACCGCGTCCCGGTCGGGGATCCTTGGGACGGTCGCAGCCTGGAGTGGTCAATCTCAGCGCCTCCTCCCGAGTACAATTATCCGGTAATTCCGCAAATATATAGCCGCGACGCCTTCATGCGCGAGAAAGACGAAGGCACGCCTTATCAGCGTCCCGACCGCTATCAGGACATCGAAATGCCTGCCAATAGTGCGATGGGCGTTGTCATCGCGGCCACGGGCTTTCTGATGGCCTTCGGTCTGACCTGGTACATGTGGTGGCTGGTCATCGCATCTGGCGTGGTGGCACTGGTGGCGATTATTTTGCGCGGTTTTGTTCGCAACACCAGCCGCATTATCAGCGCTCGTGAGGTTCAAGAAACGCATGAACGCTGGCTGGACATCGTCAACCATACGCCCGGCGTCAGCCGCGCACAGGAACAGACGACCGCCAACCGGGGCCGCGCGCTACCGCCGATCAACGGAGCTTCACAATGACTACGCCCACTTCGCGATATCCGGGTCTCAATCTTGGCAAGGGCCATGCCGAAGCTGACAACGCCTGCGAAGAGCTCGTTTTCGGTTTCTGGGTGTTCATGATGAGCGACCTGATCCTTTTCGGCCTCTTGTTTGGCATTTATGTCACCATGCTAGGCGCAACGGCGGGCGGGCCGGGGCCTCACGAACTTTTTGAAATGAAGAGTGCTTTCATCGAGACGATGCTGCTGTTGACGAGCAGCTTCACGTTCGGCATGGCCTCACTGGCGCTAAAATATCGTCACGACAAGGGCCGGCTGGTCGCATGGTTGGTCGTGACCTTGCTCCTCGGGCTCGCCTTCATTGCCCTTGAGTTACATGACTTCAGTTCAATGGCGAGCAAGGGCGGAGTACCCAGCCGCAGCGGCTTTCTCTCTGCCTTCTTCGGCCTCGTGCCACTACACGGCTTGCATGTCACTGTTGCCTGTCTCTGGCTGGTCGCTCTTCTGGCTCAGATTGCTATTTATGGTCTGGATAAAGGCGTCAAGACGGGCCTGATACGGCTCGGCATTTTGTGGCACTTTCTTGATATTGTCTGGATCGGTATTTTTTCGCTGGTCTATCTGGGAGGGCTGACATGACGAAGCGCACGCTATCAGCGGAGCAGGAAAATGAGCGACAGTATGAGTTGCGCACCTACATTCTGGGCTATGGCCTTGCGCTCATTCTGACGCTTATCCCCTTTGCACTTGCCGCTTGGGGCAGTCTGTCGCGCATGACGCTATGGTGGGTAATCGGTGCCTGCGCTCTGGTGCAGATTGTCGTTCATTTCCGCTTTTTCCTGCATGTCACCCTAGCCAAGAACAAGCGCGAGGATCTGCAATTGATCCTGTTTACTGCGCTCATTCTTATCATCATGGTAGGCGGGACCCTCTGGATCATGTTCAACTTGTATAGCCGCATGATGCCGTCAATCATGCCTTGAATAATGGAAGTGGCGTCACCTTTTCATCGAAGCTCTTTATCTCGGTAATCTTTGGAAACACCCCGCCTCGCAGGGCGGGGTTGACATGCTCGCCATTGAACAACGCCTTGTCATTGTTGCGCTGGCTGATAACGACTGAGAGCTTATTTAACTTCGCCGGACGCGTGGTTAACTAAGCACTACTGCGTGGTTTCGTTAATTGCACTATTTGCAGGGGAAGCTATTTCTATAGCACTACCGTTCATCAATGCCCGTAATACCTCAGCCTGCATGGGCCGACCAAGATGATATCCTTGAGCGTGTAAACACTTCATCTGTGTTAGCTCATTAAGCTGCTCCAAGGTTTCAACCCCTTCGGCAGTTACCGTCATCGAGAGCGCACGACCCAGTCCAAGGATTGCTTCAATAATAGCCTGACCATCCTGTGTACGATTAAGATCAGCGGTAAAACTCCGGTCGATTTTGATCCCGTCAAAGGGATAGTTGCGCAAATAACTCAATGACGAATAGCCGGTCCCGAAATCGTCCATTGAAAGCCTTACACCCAGCGCCTTGAGTTGGTGCATCAGAGTAAGCGCGGTCTCGGCCTCTTCCAGCATCACATTTTCGGTGATCTCAAGCTCCAGTCGCGCTGCGGCCAAGCCGGTATTTTCAAGCGCTCTGCGAACACGCGAGACCAGATCGCCATGTAGAAACTCAACTGGAGAGAGGTTAACCGAGATGAAAGTGCCCATATCCCAACTAGCAGCTTCCGCACAGGCTTGCTGCAGGACCCAATCACTCAGCGGTACAATCAGCCCAGTCTCTTCGGCAACCGGGATGAACTGAGCCGGGCAGAGATATCCCAGCTGCGGGTGTGCCCAGCGCACTAAGGCCTCAGCACCTGTGATGTGGTTATGCTCAAGATCGTAGCGGGGCTGAAACTCCAAAAATAGCTCATCATTTCGCAGTGCTTGGCGCAGGTCGGCTTCGAGTTGGCGTCGCTCAAGGATACGCTCGTTCATTCCCATGGTATAAAACAACCACGTATTGCGTCCGGCAGCCTTGGCTTCGTAAAGCGCAATATCAGCATAACGCAACAATTCCTTGGCCTGATTGCCATCGCTAGGCGCTACAGCAATGCCTATGCTGGTACCGATATGCAGCTCATGCTCGCCGACAATGAATGCCTGACCAATACTCTTGAGTAACCGTGCGCACAATTTGTCTACCAAATGCTGCCCCGAAAGGTTACAGGCCACAATAACAAACTCATCGCCCCCCAACCGTGCGACCAGATCATTCTGTCGCAGACATTTCTGCAACCGTTCTGCAACTTCACTAAGCACCTGATCCCCTGCCGCATGACCCAGTGTGTCGTTGATAGGCTTAAAGCGATCGAGATCAAGACTGATGACGACGACAAAATTATCTGGTGTCGGCCCGGCATCAAGTTTGGACTGAAGGAAGCTGTACAGATAGCTACGGTTAGGCACCCCCGTGAGGGCGTCATGCTGGGATAGATAGGCAACATGTGCCTTGGCCTCGACCTCTTCTGTGATGTCACACACGGTGCCACGGTAGCCTGTGAGAACATCACCTGACATGATCATTCGCACAAAAAGGCTGCAGAATCGCTGGCGGCCTTGGTGATCGATTAACTGACATTCCAGCGGCATACGCGCCACAGCGCTGTCAGCCATGACCTTGCTAGTTATACCCTCAGCAAACGTATCAAATGAATCTTGATCATAATCCAATAGGCTATGTAGCGGGCGCCCCAGCCATATTGCCGCGTCATAGCCCGTCGCACTGCAAAATCGTTCCGAGAGATAGGTAAGCTCCTGCTGTGCGTTGGTTTCCCATATCCAGTCAGACGCAGATTCAGCCACATCGCGAAAACGTTCCTCGCTTTTTCGTAGCGCCTCACGGTTAGCCTGCAGACGTTCAAAAGTAATATCCGTGAGCATTGCTACACGCAGCGTTGAGCGCTGTAACCACCAGATAGCAACCGCAAAGATCATGCCGACCAACAGCAACAACGGAAGAAAAACGTGTAACAGCGCATTACCTGGATTGTCGGCATCCCAGCGCAACGTCAGCCGAATACCGGGATTGGTCTGCAATGTAATAGCTGGCGCAAATTGGTCAGCATTATCAGTAAGATCGATATGCAGATTGTGCAGACCAAAATCATTGGCAATGGTGTGCAGTTTGGCTGGAGTCAAGATGTCGACAAACACCAAGATCGATAACGTATCAACAGGCACCGCCTCATCAGGTTTGATCGCCGCTGCAGAAACGATGGCCGGTGTACCGTTGACCATGAAATAGCCCTGAGCATAGCTATCGTCGGCGGCTTCATTTCGTGCCTGTCGGAGCAACTGCGCGAGATCGCCTGCAATCCACTGCGATGCGTCTTGCTGACTTAACACACCATTGGTTACTGCGTAGCGTGTTTCCTGGGCCGGGCCAATGATAAACACCCCTTCATATCCATAATCACTAAAAAGCCACGAGCCGATATTGTCATTCTCATAGGCCCAGTTCGTATCGATCCGGTCTTTGGTATTCAGGTACGCGTCGTTCCAGAAGGCGTAATCCGTTAATGTTATGCCCGTCGTCTTCTGACGGATTTCCATTACTTTACGGGCATCGGCTTCGCTGTGTGCAATCTGGCGCTCATTAATTGTCCTCGCAATGTAGACGAGCGCTGTGCTAGCAATCAGAAACAGACAGAGTACCAATGCGGTAAACCCGATGACCGAACGGCGCGTCACCTCAGCATAAGAGCTGAGAGGCTTATCCTTGGAAGAAAAAATTGGAAAGGAGATCATAGCTAGGACCCAACGCTGAATAAGATAGTCTTATCTACGCACACTGCGTAAACAGGTCTGAAGAAATGGTATATCGGCAGAAGGCGATAAGCGCTTAGTTACCAGCTTATAAACTCCTCTAAGCAGCATGCTCTGAGGCATGCTAGGCGCTATCTGAAGAATCGGTTAGCTATCTCAAAGTGAGGCAAGGCAAAGTGGCGTAAGAATAGACTGGGCCCGCACGCGATCTCATATGCGTAAACGAGAGAACCTTGTGCCCATTTTAACGCCGTATGGACAAGCGCAGGCACTTATTAGACAAGGCTTAAGGCGCTGATCAAGACTGGACAGCTAAACTGGTCCGCACTCAGTTTCACTTATCCACAGAAACGGTGAATTTCTCTTTGACAGCCAAGAGATTCAGTAACTTATCTGATGATCAAAAATTGATCAGGCATTGGAACCGGCCGGAGAATGGCCGAAGCCAGTGAGCTGGTTACAAGGTTATTATTAGAGCTTGCTGCTACATTGAACATTCGAGGCATAATTCGCTCAAGAGTTACGAACTACCCAAGCGCTCGCTCATATCCATACTCTGCATGGTTCGGTTCCTACTACTCAAAAAGGCACGGAAGCCAAGAAGGCTCCCGTGCTTGTCTTTACGATGGCCGTGTTACTCGCCTTCTCTTTCGAGCCAGCTTTCGACAGTATCGTTACCGTATTCTTCTTTCCATGCTTTAAGTGTTTTGTGATTGCCACCACGCGTCTCAATCACTTCACCGGTATTCGGGTTTTTATACACTTTAAGCTTACGCTTGCGGCGACTGCTCTGGGCCTCGTTAGAAGCCACAGCCTTATCCTGTTCAGCTCGCTCTGGCGCAATCATTTGAATAACGTCACCAGGGTTCTTGCTATATTCGGACATTAGCGCTTCTAGTTTATCTTTAAACTCAATTTCAGCTTTCAAGCGATCGTCCTGCTCCAGCTGTTGCAGTTCCGCTTGAAGTTGCTTAAGAAGCTGCTCTTTCTTTGTATATTCGTTAATAAGCGACAATTTAATAACCTCATCTATATAGCACAGCATGAGTCTTTTCTGTGCCTTGAAAAGATGGGCGCTAGATCTTAAACAATTTATAAGAATAGTTGAACTGACCCTTCAGTTTTTTAGCGCCCTACAAACGTAGTTTATATTGATCACGGTCATAATTAAAGCATGAAGATGCTTTAATTAATTAATTAATATCCTTTGAGAGAGAAATAATTAGCTTATAAACAAGGTACCGCTATGACTCAATACGCTGATTAATTAAAAATGGTAAGAATATGAATAGCCTGAATTTAGTAAACCTAATATGCCCTAAATATAGTTAGCAGAAGGATAGGCTCTCGAGCCATCTGATAATTGCAGATGATTGGATCTTAGGGCCACTTGAGTCGGCCAAGTTAGATTCTACTTTTTAGCACCAAGATTTTAAGATGGCGCTCAAACTAAATTAAGTATATTGCGGCACGTACGTAGTTAAAAAATTAGCTTTCACTCATTGACTATCTGATCGATAAGTACCATATCTAGTGATGTCTATTCGGTTCCCAAGAAATTTCATAAAGAGGTGCGCCATGAAACGAGCCATCGGTGCCATGATAACGAGTTGGCTTAGAAAGCCTGAAAATCGGCGCAAAGCGAAGCAGACTGCTCAACAACTCTGGGACAAATATCAGCATCGCAAAAACTCTGGACAAAAGGACCGTCCGACTCGCGACGGCAATAAGTAAGGCCTTTGGATGTTCAATCAAGTGGGCATATCAGTGGTTTACCCTGATCCTTACCTAGCTGAATCGTCTCGCATTAGTTCGCTACCTTAAAACCTATGAAAAAAGCCGCCAATCGGCGGCCTTTTTTGTCTTAACGGGCACCAGTCCATTCCATTTAAAACTCAGTCCAGTCATCATCACTGGCAGCAACCGCTGCCTTGGCCGGTATCCGTGGTGTCGGCTTGGCCGACACTGGCGGTGTGCTCTGCGCTATCTTTTGAGTTTTAGAAGCTGAGGAAGCTTTGGACGCCATACGTGCCGGTGCGGCGTTATGCTGTGTCCCCATTGAAGCACTAGACGTCTTGGACACAAGGTTGCCCATCAGCGCGACAGGAGACGTCGGTACAGCATCTGCGCTTTGGAAGAATGATATCTCCTTAAGCAAGGCCGTCGCTTGGGATTGCAAAGAGCGGCTGGCGGCACTCGATTGTTCAACCAAACTGGCGTTCTGCTGGGTCACGGCATCCATCTGCGACACCGCAACGTTAACTTGATCAATACCCTGTGCCTGCTCTTTGCTGGCAACAGCAATTTCACCCACCAGATCGGTAACGCGTTTGACGCTATCAACAATTTCCGTCAATGTCTGTCCCGCTCGGTCAACTAGCGCAGTGCCGGATTCGACCTTGGCCACGCTATCTTCGACCAACCCCTTGATCTCTTTGGCAGCGTTAGCGCTGCGACTAGCCAGATTGCGTACCTCACTCGCAACGACCGCAAAACCGCGCCCTTGTTCACCCGCACGTGCCGCTTCTACCGCAGCGTTGAGCGCGAGCAGGTTAGTCTGGAAGGCGATTTCATCGATTAAGCCTACAATGCTCGATATCTTGCGACTGGAGGTACTGATTTCAGTCATGGCACCCACAGCCTGCTGAACAACCTCTCCGCCCTGCTGGGCCTGCCGACTCACGCCTTGAACCAAGTGGTCTGCCTGGACGGCATTATCGGCATTCTGACGCACCGTGGTCGTGATTTCTTCCATGGAGGCGGCCGTTTCCTCCAGGCTAGCGGCCTGCTCCTGGGTACGACGATTCAAATCGTCATTGCCTTGGGCAATTTCACCAGAGGCGAAATCGACTTCTTCAGCATTACGGCGAACAGAACGCACCACTTCAGAAAGCTTGGTTTCCATAGCCTTGAGCGAATACAGCATATCGCCGAATTCGTCTTTGCTGGTGATATCGATAGGCGTATCGAGTTGCCCCCTAGCCAACGCTTCTGCAAATTCACGTGCTTTTGACAACGGCACCATAATGCCGCGAATCAACCAGAGCGACAGAGCAGTTGCTAAAATGAAAGCCAGCACAATCACACTAATAATAATATTACGAGATACAGCATATTCCATCGTATTAGCATTATAGCTACTATCCGCCTGTGCCACGTTAGCCTTTACAATTTCTTTAAGGCCATTCAGTACTTTGGGGTATTCCGCGCGCAGGTCAGTGGTTGCGATCTCACGGGCTCGCTCAAAGTCACCAGCGATCATGACATCATTGAGCTGCTCGATACTGGCTCGCAGCACAAGAATATCGCGATGAAGCGCTTCCGCTATCGTCCTTTCGGCATCCGTGGTGATCATATCGGGAAAATATTTTGCCCACGCTTCATCAATGATGCGGTCGTTTTCTGCAACCTCACCTTTTGTTTCAGCCGCCGTAACGGGGTTACGGTCACGCTGTTCTGCGGTGACTTTGACTCGTGTGCTTAGATGCGCTTCACGAATTTCTCCCAAAGCCTGTAGTGGCAACACGTTTTCTTTATAGGTTCGCTCAAGGCCTTGCTGCGTTTTGCTGGAGCTATAGATGCCAAGCGCTCCGACGATTAGCAGTAAGGCAATACAGATACCGAGACTCACCGCCAAGCGCAGTTTGACACTTTTATTTAAGATCATGGATTACGGTCCTGTCTAAGGGGTTTCCCATCGCAGCTGCTGCGAGCCCCGCGTCAATTGAGTGGGGAATTTGGAAAGCGCCCGGCTTTACTGAGCACTGCTGTCCGCTGCCCTTTTGCAATGCGAATGTACTGCTTGGTTATCGGCTTACAAGGAAAAAAAATTAAATATCTAGGTATATATTTATAAGGACATTGATGCATGAACCAAGGAAAGGGCCACAAGAATCATCTTGTCCAATAGCCAGCTTCTCAACACGGGCCGAACAAGCAAAAGATTACTCGTTTGTATGCCATTGATTAGCACTATTACAGATTGAAATTGCGATATGGGTAGCAGCAAGAGAGAACTGGCAAAGATACAAAAAGCCCGCATGAAAAATGAGCGGGAAAACATGCACGAATTAGAAAATCATGATTATGCCGGTACCCAGTCACGCTATGTTTGGGAATATTCTCAGCAAGGCCCATTGCTTGCATCACTGCCCCTGTTATGCGAGTCAGAATAATCGATACAGGGCATGAAAGAGCAATAGTAAACTTCAGGTACCCAGCCTACTTAAATAAACGAAAGTTAATGCAATGCAGTATTAATACTATATAATCAAAATATACTAATAAATAATAATCGCCGACAATGCTACGTAAGAGGTCTTGCTGCTTCAAATGACTGAACGCATCGGTGAGCGCCGGCGGTTCATGAGGCCATAGTGATCGTGAAAAGGCACCGTCGACGCTCAACCGATGCGTGATGGCATATTGGCCGCTTATTTTAGTGGCTGACTATGTGCCCCGCTCTGGCGGGGCTTTTTACTCACATGAATCATCGCCTCAAAAAGAACTTGGGCATGGCGACTTATGCCGATCTGAAAATTCGTTCGCATGCTCATACACTATTAAAAACGGACTCAAAGTAATCTTTTTTAAATACTGTCTTTTCTGCAATTCCTGCCTACCTAGCCCTGCGATCATTGATTTCTCAGGCAGAACCTAATCTGGTTTACAAGTACCGAACCTAAGAAATTTATAACGACATTTTATGATGCGCAGTCATAGCATGCTCGTACATATAATGCTGGAAGGCAGAGCAAGCAGGATTAGGACAGTAAATTTCTTCTCTTGCGGCCTTACTAACCATCTTGAATGTATATGTCGTTTTGCACATCGTGCACATTAATTCAACATCTTGCCAAGTACCGTTATGCATTGTGCGAAGCTCATGATTGCTTATTTATGAGATCGGCATGATTCAAGCGAAATTTAATGTAATAAGATCTAACAAATTCCCTCTGTTCTTGCTTTGACTTACATAACACTATCAACGTCTGTTATGCCAAGAACATAGGTATTCTAAGCATGCCAGCTAGGAAGCTGGCACCGTAAGCTATTACTCCCCTTACAAAAGGCCTTAAGCCACAACCAAAGAAAAGTGAGCCACTGACGCTGTATGACCGGACTACGTAGGATAGATGAGCACGCCAAGTCCGTTGCTAACGTCGTATAGGCGAGCGCAGGTATTTTTAGACAGGATTCGGTTGAGCTCACAGCTAAGCGACATTGGTTACGACCATCTCTGTATTGCTTATTCTAGCGGCTTCAAGATCCTTTAGCGTGAATAGTGAAAGTTGGTGTTCTAGATCAAATAGATCCCCCCATGCTCGGTCAAATGTAGGAGGCTCGAAACGTTCAAATCCGCTGCCGGGAGTAAATGTCATCTCTCCAAAATAAACTCGACCTTGCACGACATAAAGGTCAACGCGGACATAGGCAAATCCATTTGCCAAGGTTGTAGCTGCCTGAAGTAAGGCATCGAGCTGCTCGGGCCGCACCGGGTGTCTACCTTCTGGGCTATTAGGATACTTAACCTTGAGAGGCAGACGCTGCCAGTCGGCAGTGAAGTAATCCCGGCAATGGTCGTCAAATCGATCACTATCAACCTGGACTATGATGTATGGTTTCCCATTCTTTCTGAAACAATGAAATTTATAATCAACCGGAACAGTTCCATTCCTGTCAGTCATTAGTCTTTCAACAAGGACTCGGCGTGGAATCTGACGGTATTGAGTCTCACGAGAACCGCAATAAAAATTGCGGCTTATCCAGCGATCTGTTTCTTGACGCAGCTGTGCAAACGAAACTTGCGCTTTATTGAAGACAATATGGTTCATAGCACTGCCGTGGTTCGCCTTGATCACAAAGGCTTCTGGCAGGGCATCAAACATCTTGCGGCTCAGGCGAGGTGCTGAATCGATAAGCGGTATTAAATATTCTTCACCAATCTGGGCAGCGACAAAATCACGAACAGCTAATTTATCGGCCAGTTGCCGGTAAAGTGGACGGTCAGCCTCAAGCTTGAAGCGGGTCAACTTTTCGCTCCATGACGTAGGATTCTCAAGCGACGGCGGATGGCCAAAGCGTTTCTGGTACTGACGAATCGCTTCTTGACGATCTGAGCGTTTAATACGCCGAAAGGTTTCAGAGCAGAGGCAGCGAAGACGCTGGAACGAAAATAGTAAAGACATGAAGTTCTGTCGTAGTTATGAATTCAACGGTGTTTGAAAGGACCAGAGAAACACTTTCAGCAAATAAATATTTAGAACCATCCATCATGCCGCAAATTTCGACTTGAAAAATTACGTAAGCCTTAAAGATCATAGCGCCGAATAGTTAGATACCTAATCAAATAGGAGCCATTGGTACCTGCTTCGCTCGTATCACTCTTAACAGGGGAAAGCAGACGCCAGCAGTTTGTTAACAATGATTAAGATGTCAGTGATACTGGCACAGAAAATAACAAAATCATGAGGTCTTCACGTTCCCAAACTTACCGAACATAAAGCTTATATAGACAACCAAACCATGCGAGCAGTTTAATTACCTCTACGGTCTGCTTCGATACCGGATACCAAATAAATCGGGGCAAGACGCAATGCGCCTTGCCCCAACATGAAAGAAAAGATTGATTCCTTTACTCGCTTAATACTTCAAGTTAGAAACTGCCACGGCCAGGTACCTTTATTCTTCTGGCTTAATACCTAAAAGTGCTCAATGGTCAGCGACGGGCGCGATACGCGATGCACGATCAGCCCGCCAAGCAACAATCCATAACATGAAACCGCCTAGTGCCAGAAGGCTACCGACAATTCCTGTCGAACGGTAACCGTAACCTGACGCTAACGCCAGCCCAGCTAACCAAGGCCCGAGGGCGTTGGCTATATTGAAAGCGACATGATTGAGTGAAGCTGCCAAATTCTGAGCATCACCGGCAACGTCCATCAAGCGCGTCTGTAGCACGGTACCCAAGGCGCCACCTATCCCAATCAAAAACACATTCAAAGTAATCAGCCAGACATTACTGGCGGTAAATGGAAATAGTGCCAATGACACAGCACTCCAGATTAGAATACCTCCGGCCGTCGGCATCAGGGCGCGGTCAGCCAAACGAGGCATCAAGAGATTACCGACCGTCATGCCTATGCCAAAAACACTAAGCACGATAGGCATAGATGCTTCAGACATGCCCGTAACTTCATCCAGTGTCGAGGTCAGATAGGTATAGACCGCGAACATGCCACCGAAACCGACCGCGCCTATCGCCAGTGTCAGCCAGACATCCCTGCTGCGCAGCGCGCCAAGTTCTCTTAATGGACTAGTTGTCACTTGCGTAGTCACAGGCGGTGCAAACCATGCGACTAAAGCGATCGTGAGCAACGCCAATGCCATAACAAACCAGAATCCGCCCCGCCAGCCAACAGCGTGACCTAGCCAGGTGGCCAAAGGCACACCTGCAATGGTAGCAACCGTCAACCCAAGCATTACGTAGCCCACTGCCCGGGTACGTTGGCCCACTGGCGCTACCGAGGCAGCCATTAGCGCAGCGAGACCAAAATAGGCACCATGTGGTAAACCGCTGATAAAGCGAAACAGCAACAGGGAGCCGTAGTCAGGTGCCAAGGCGCTTAAAGCATGTCCTGCGGCAAACATCGCCATTAAGATTAATAGTAAAGGCTTTCGTCCAACTCGGGCGGCAATAACCGTAATAATAGGGGCACCCACAACGACACCCAGCGCATAGGTACTAATAATATGGCTGGCCTCCGAGGGGTTGATCTTAAGATCCTGCTGAATATTCGGCAGCAGGCTCATGCTCGCAAATTCAGTCGTTCCGATGGCGAAGCCACCTGTCGCCAACGCTAGAAGCGTTAAAAGCGGATTGTAATGACGGGGCATGGGGCCTCAAATATAGATAGTGATCACTGGGAGAAATAGTGGAACCGGCAGGTACTTTATGAACTTTCTAGGCTCTGGTTGCTTAGTACTCACTCGTTCTGCTTGGCTCCATGGGAGAAAGATCACCGGTTATGCTCAATTTTCGGTGTCATATTAGCGTCGATATTGTGAGTATCAATCGATAGTAGAGTAATTTACATGGGCTTTAGCCACGCAAAAATTACACTCAGAATGATTTTAGAACAGAAGTGGTAATTAGACTATAGTCGTAGCATTGCGCCGCGGAATATCAGAGTCACTTCAAGCTGAGCAAGCCGTGCCAAGAGCTATAACGTGAATGCTGACTTCGAATAAAAGATTATAGCAAAAGAGCTCATGGCAACTTAGCCGCTTAAATGCTTGTTTGAGCTTAGCACTGATGAGTATGCAGGTAAGCTTTCAAGGACTCTAGCGGCATGGGGCGCGCAAACAGGTAACCCTGGAATAAATCACACCCCCTCTCGGTTAGATCCAAATACTGCTCTTTTGTCTCAATCCCTTCCGCGACAACTTTGAGCCCCAAGTGATGGGCCATGGTGACAATCCCCTGCGCAATGGCGGCGTCATGAGGATTTGTGGTTATTTCCTGCACAAAGCTACGGTCGATCTTGATCGTACTGATCGGGAGATTTTTTAAATAACTTAGGCTCGAATACCCCGTGCCGAAATCATCAATGGAGACACTGATGCCCATAAGCCGTAATGCATTGAGTCTTTCAATCGCGATCTTGGCGTGATCCATTAGCACTCCCTCTGTCAGCTCAATATCGAGCAGATGAGCAGGAAAGCCGGTTTCGTCAAGAATGGTGCGTAGATTTTCCAAAAATGTTTTTCGATGAAACTGCAAGGGTGAAATATTCACTGCTACTGAATATTGCTGCCCGAGCGACGTGTTAAGAGTCATGATATCTCGACAAGCTTGCTCCAAGACCCAGTGTCCTAGACGAATGATCTGGCCTGTCTGCTCAGCGACAGGGATGAATATCGCGGGTGAAACGTAGCCCCTGCTAGGGTGAGCCCAACGAATCAAGGCCTCAAACCCCTTTATAGAGCCATCAGCGCTACAAATGAGTGGTTGGTAATGTAGTGTAAAGCTACCCGCCTTGATGGCTTCATCAAGCTCGCGCCGAAGCATAACGCGCTCATTAGCGACTGTCAGAATATCCGGAGAGTAAATGGCATACGTATTTCTGCCTTGTTTTTTGGCTCCATACATTGCCATATCAGCATGTTGCACAAGTTGTGAAGGCTGATAAAGAACGTCGTGGCTCGTCGCTATCCCGACGCTAGAGGTCAAATAAATTTCCTCTCCGTCAATATGATAAGGCTTGGCCACAAGCGCTAATATCCGTTTGGCCATGTCTACGGCTTGGCCGTCATGCTCAAGGTTAGGCAAGAGCATGACAAACTCATCGCCTCCTATGCGCGCTAACGTCTCTTCAACTGTTAATAGGGTCTCCAAGCGCCGTGAGACTTCAACCAATAAACGATCACCAAAGGCGTGACCTAAACAATCGTTGATGGGCTTAAAGTCATCAAGATCGATAAATAATACTGCTATTATTCCCTTCTGCTGCGTATCCTTTTGATGGATATGGTTCAACCGCTCCTCAAGTAGCGCACGATTGGGCAGTCGGGTTAGTGGATCATGGGTCGCTAAATAGGCAAGCCTGTCCTCGTAGAGCTTTTGTTCCGAAATATCATGCTGTACGCCAACGTAATGGGTAATCACTCCCTTTTCATTCGGCACAGGCGAAAGAAACAAATCATTCCAAAATGAAGTGCCATCCTTGCGGTAATTGAGAAGAGTTACATGCACTTCACAGCGATCGGCAATGCCTTGACGCACCAGGGCAACACTCTCTGGTGCGGTATCCGGCCCTTGCAAAAAGCGACAATTACGTCCTATGACCTCTTCTAAGCTATAACCACTTATCTGCAGGAATGGCGGATTGACGTAAATAATGGGCATATCGTCTTGAAGGACATCGACAATAACCGTGCCGTTAATACTGGACTCGACACTACGCTGGAGAATACGCAAATGCATTTCTTGCACTTTGCGTTGCGAAATATCTTTAGCAATACCGTAAGCACCCACCACCTGCCCATCAACAATGATCGGTAGATTGGTAATAGAAAGATAAATACGCGCACCTTTAGCGTTAAATGCGCTTACCTCGTAATGTTGGGGCTCTCCCTGCTTGACGCGATTAAACGCAGCATGGATTTTTTCCAAGTCGCTCTCGACTACTAATTGGGAATAATGCTTGCCAAGTATGTCCTGCTCAGTAAGTCCTGAGGCCCGCTCTGAAGCCAGATTAGTGCTTGTGAAAAAGCCATCAAGATCTAGGGAATACACGACATCAGGATGATGCGTGAACAGGGACCGATAACGCTGCTCACTTTCAGAAAGTATCTTTCGATCATTGCGACGTTCGATTGCCAGTGCCACGAGGCTAGTCGCACAAGCAATCAATTCCTGCTCGGCCTGACCAGGCTTTCGTACAGTACGGTAATAAGTGGCAAATGTTCCCAGTAGCTGACCATTACGCGTAAGGACAGGAAATGACCAACAAGCGCGCAAGCCATACTGCAGGGCCACGGCCTTATAATTTTCCCAGCGTGGATCGGCCTGGATATCCTCACAGATAACGGGAAGCTCGAGATAAGCAGCACTGCCGCAAGCGCCCACCTCAGGTCCGATGGGCACATTTTGCACTATGTCATGGTACGCTTGCGGCAAGCGCCCACCCGATACAAGGCTAAGCGTCTGATGAATGGGATCAACCAACACAATCGAACTTATCGCTTCAGGTGTCTGCCGTTCGATCATGGCACAGATTGCATTGAGGATGTGCGCCAGCGGCACATCGCGTGCAATCATATCCTGGATAGCTTGTTGTGCCTCTAACCGCTCGCGCATGCCCAACATAGTGGTTTATCCTAACGTCATTGCCGTAAAATTGGGGCATTGCTCTTCTGCAGTAAAGTCCACGTACTGCTCTTGTAGAAAACCACTACCCGCCGCCTCAATCATTTAGACGGCGCTTATGGTGAACATGGCAAAGAGGCCATTATCAGAACCGTTTAACATGTTTTACTCATTAATACTGATGATGGTCGATGCATGTATAAACGAAATCCGAAATTTTCTTCTTGAAGATGCTATAAATTCTGTAAGGTTTATCCAGCTTGTATATTAATTCAAGGTAACATAAACCTGACCTATGTGGTGCCACGCCAGCTTTAAAGCTCTATCCACATTATCGGTCATAACCTAAATCACTAAAGTAAAGTGAATATTTACTTTTGCTAGCGGTAGGCTGCCGAGGCCTGCAGCAGACAAGACCTGCGCCTTGCTACTTTCTTAGCAAGCAAGAGGTTAATTAAGGCATAAAAAAACCCCGTTTGGTGTGGGGGCCAGAACGGGGGACCAAAGTGAATCAGGGTATTAACCATGTCTTCGAGTGTTATATAAGCAAATTATGATAACCACTTATATAACATAAAGTAATTTATAGGAAATTAGTTCACACATCCCCGTCAGTTATCTCATGATTTGCGCTTATAAAATGCCAACATATTAACTAGATAGCTTGTAGGTTGGGCTTCATATCTTTGCATGCTGACGATTCCCACTTTGCGGCATTCATTCATAGTCATGAGGCGCCTTGCCACCGTGTCTTACTGGCAGCCAAGTAAAAAATTCAGAAAAGTCTACTTTACCAAATTAGTCAGGATATCTGTAAATTAGGGAACTGTAGCCGGAGAAGCTATCAGCACGATGGCGAGCACCTCGACACGCCAGACAGCAGGAAACAGCGCTGCAGCCTCAGCGATCCAGGTATAGAGGATAAGGATAAGTGCTGTCTGCGTGCTGCCGCCTCCTACGCTGTAGGCTGGCAATTGCTTAATATTAGTCGAAGCTTTGTTCAGTTCGGTACGCCCTAATACCATCTAAAGCCATATCATGACTTAAACCAAACCATAGTGAACGTAACAATTTTCGCCTGTACTGGCATAAATGACTGTACACTAGCTAAAGCTAGCGGTAGGCCGTGTCATATCTAAAGTATCTATCGAATGGGCTATGGTCTAGCTTTCGGTGGTTGCATTTAACTCGTATTGCTTGACGCCTTCTCTTCTATGAAGACAGCGGTTCTGGAACCCTTTAGAAAGCAGCTGAAGAAGCGAGATCAAGGCAAGCAATACGTAAAATCGAAGAGATTAGTCTAAGTGATCTTGGAAGTATCTAGCGCTCCAAGCATAGCAGAAAAGGTAATTCAGTCTCATAGATAAACCAAGGCCCGCATAAGCGGGCCTTGGCGCTCGGAGCCTCATGGCTTGAAGGCCATCAGGTCGAGTATTTATTACATAGGTTTGATGTTGGAAGCCTGAAGGCCTTTCTTACCCTGAGTAACGTCAAATGAAACTGTTTGACCTTCCTGCAGAGACTTGAAGCCTTCAGCTTTAATTTCGGAGAAATGGGCAAACAGATCATCACCACCATCAGAGGGAGAAATGAAGCCAAAGCCTTTAGCATCGTTGAACCACTTAACTGTACCAGTTGCCATCTTCTGTATCCTTACGCGCCAAGCGCATTATGCAATTGCAGGTATTGCTTGATTATGAGGGTCACACAAAGGGAATATAATCCAGACAGCCCAATGTTTCTATTACCTCAAGTAAAACTTAATTATCATACGGTAACTTTAATCTCAAGCCTTAGCCTAAAATTATCTTTTATCCTGCGATTTAACCCATCCAAAGTATACTAGACACCCACAACATAACTTGATTGCTCCCCGTACTGACGCCCCACGACGCTCGCATTTCAATGAATCTTGAAAAGAAAATCTTGCCCCATGCTGCTTAGTAACTGTACATCCACCAATTGAACAGGTGCAGTGGATGTTAACCTCAGTTTGCATGATGACGTGACTGTAACGATGGTAAGAATTAGGAATTAGCTTAATGTGCGAATGATATTTAGCGTGGACTATTAAAATATCTCTAAAAAATATTACTAATAAATATAAATTAATTAAATTGCCATACTTTAGCGCCATAGTGTGGCTTCATGCCAGTATGGAGGAATCCTCATGTTCAACCTGTCTAGGCAAGTAAAATGTCCCATATGTCATAAGCTCACCGCGTGGAAAGGTTATCCCGAATTCACAGATAGGCTTCACTGCCAGTACTGTGAAGCGTTTATTGTCGTCTATGAGGAATATTTACGGGATATGCTACGCCAGGACATATCACAGACTATGGCTAGGTACACCATAGCTGGCGCTTGCCATAATCCTGTTCTAATTAAAAATGTGATAAGGCAAAATGGCCTAATAAAAGATCGCTATTAATCTGCAAATTTCACATGTGAAATTTTTGCGTGCCGTATCAATCACCCTTGCTACTTGCAGTCTCGCGAGAGTTGCGCTGCATAGCATGGCGGTGAACTGGGCTCCTCACCATCTGCCTGACGATCTTCTTCATAAAGAGCCTCAAGAATGGCTTCTCGAAGGATAGGCAAGTGTGATTGCTCAAGGTTTCTGGACGCCGATAACAACGTAAGCCGACCCTGCCGGCACCAGCGCATCAAAGGCACAAGACAATCCTCGGCATGTGAGATTTCGTCTCGATAACAGCGGGCAAAAGTGGCGTCGTCAATTTCATTTCGGTGCCACTGATTTCGCAATGTGCGGGAAGGCGAGGCATCCCGATACCACTCTGCCAGCGACAGGTTTTCTCTTCGCTTCCCCCGCGGCCATAATCGGTCTACTAGTACTCTGGCACCATCTTCTAGCATCGTTCTGCTGTAAACTCGCTTCAAATAAATTTCATACACGCTCGACAATCTCCTTATTAGCTTCTTGCCACCATGGCCAAAAGCGAGCGACGAGCTCAGGCTACTTTAACGCGCCAAAGGAAAGGCCTCAGCCGCCTGCGGCGCTTCCCTACTGTATTCGGCGAGCTTTCCCAAAAGATTGCAATAGGATCTATGTAGTACTCAAATGTTTATACATCTATTGCATCAATGCTCCGCTAGCTTCGAGATCGACACCTTCGACACCGTAGCTTTCTGCCAAGGCAAGCAGATAGTGACGTAGTGCACGGCGTGAACTCTGCTCTCGCAGTGTATGGCGCACACGATCGACAACCTGATCGAAGGGCTGGATCTGCCCATCGACACGCCGTTCAATCCATACCAAATGCCAGCCATAGCGTGACGCTAATGGACGATCATGTAACCCTACAGGAAGATGACGCAGGGCATTGTCTAGCTCCTCAACGGTATGCCCTGAAGCAATCCAGCCTAGTTGCCCACCCTCTTCGCGAGAGGGGCAAGCCGAGTAGCGCTGCACCAGTTCATCAAATCGCTCCGGGTGTTCACACAATATAGACAGTAATTCTTCACCCAAACGCTTTTGACTGTCGCGCGTATCGATGTCGTCAGGCGCCGCGGCAAGCAGAATATGACGGACCTTATTTAAGGTGGGCGTCTTGAAGCGCTCGGAATGAGCAGCAAAAAAGCGCTGACAGCTTGCTTCATCAGGCTCGGGCACCTCTAATTCATGCTCAAGCAGATGCGCCAAACGGGCCTCTTCATCTTTCTTGTCTCGGGTCAGCCCTAGCTCATCAGCACGCTGATGCAGTAATTCACGTACTACTAGTGCCAACGCTGCCTGACGCAGCGCTTCATCAAGTGAAGGCGCTGAGTGATACTGCATCTCTTGGGCAATTTGTTCAGAAGTAATGGATACGTTGCCGACTCGCACAGGGGGTAAGGCAATGTCCGGTCCACCGGGTAATGCTTCAACGGCAATACGTTGGCTCATGACATTTCTCCTATCCTCAACAAGCACGACGACGTACCAGCTGGTAACGACGGCCGATGTAGCCCACTGGCGCACTCCAGGCATGAACCAAACGAGTAAAGGGGAACACCATGATGATCGTTAGACCCACTAGGATATGCAGTTTGTATATCACGCCTACCTCGCTGAGGTGGGACGCAGCATCCGTGCGGAAAAAGACCACTGATTGCGCCCATTCGGCCAGTGGTAGCATCACACTGCCATCAAGATGGTCCATGGCAGAAATAATGGTTGAGAGCCCCAGCGTCACCTGCACGACCAGCAGCGCCAAAATAAAGATATCAGCCTTGCTTGATGTGGCGCGTACCCGAGGATCAAAAAGACGGCGGTAAAGCAGAATCAGACCACCCGTCAGGCACATCACCCCCGCCATTTCTCCTACCAAAATGGCGAGAATCTGCTTATTACCTGGCGTAATAAAAAACTCATAGGCCCAGTGGGGTGTAAGCAAGCCGACCAGTTGTCCAAAGAAGATGACGATGATACCGATGTGAAACAGATTACTGCCCAGGCGCATGCGCTTTTTGGTCAACATCTGACTGGAGCCGGTCTTCCATGTGTACTGTCCATGATCGAAACGCAGCAGGCTACCCACCAGAAAGATGGTACCAGCCAAATAAGGGTAGAGCCCAAACAGCAGCGTATTGAGATAATTCATGAAAACCTCCTTGGAGTGACAGCTTCACCGGCTTGTGTTAGACGTAGATGAAGCCGGCTCAACGATACGTAGCGGTACATCAGCCTGAAAATCGCGTTTAAGCTGAGCGCGCCGCCGCCCTGCCGCTGATTGCAACGAACAATCCTGATCAGACTGAGCCGAGAAACGCACCGCCTCCTCTTCCCATACCGCGTCCAAGGCTGCTGGCGTATCGTCACGTGCTTCCTCACGCACTTTCTCGAAGTTCTCATCAACGGCGTCTTCTCTTCCGATCATTGCCAGTAGAGATAATATCGCCAGGGCATGATCAGCCTCTCGCTCGGCCAGCCTCGCCGTTAGGCGTGCCAGAATATGGGCAACTTCACCTAACTGATGAGCAATCTCGCTCTCGTCACGCGTAGATAAAAATTCAAGGAACAGCGGTAAATGATCAGGCAACTCGCGGGCATCAAGTTCGAAGCCCGCATCGCGATAATGGGCAAGCAGGTCGACCATCGCCTGACCACGATCACGTGATTCACCATGAACATGCTCAAACAGCAATAACGACGTTGCCCTGCCCTTATCGAACAGCGCGACATAATCAGCTTGCAGATCCAGGAGATTGCTATTAGCGATCTTGGCGATCACGCCTTAAGTTCGAAGCGACGCTCGCGGGAGAGATGCTGCTCAGCGTCGATTACCTCGAGCATTTCCGCCGCCGCTTGCTGCAGCTCACGCGTTGGATAATCGAGCAGGCGGGCCAGCACAATAAGACTACGCATTTTGCTCTTCCTCAGGTTCATAGTGCGAAACGACTGGCTTGACCAAGGTCGTGGTCTGCTTGCGCCCGCCGAACAGGCTAGCCGGGTTATCGCCACCATTGCAGCCACTGCCGAATGAGAAGCCGCAACCGCCGCGTTCAGGAAAAGCTTCGCGAGCCTGTTCGCGATGACTGGTAGGAATGACGAAACGGTCTTCGAAATTGGCTAACGCCAGATAGCGATACATCTCTTCAATCTGTGCCGCCCTCAGGCCAACCGCCTCAAGGATTTCAGTCGCCTCTCGCCCTTCAACCTGCTGGGCACGCTTATAGACACGCATGGCCATTAAACGCTTGAGTGCACGGATCACGGGAGCTTCATCACCAGCGGTCAGCAAATTGGCAAGGTATTTCACCGGGATGCGTAGTGACTCAATCTTGGGCAGCACACCGTCGCTTTCGACGTGCCCGGCTTCTGCGGCAGACTGGATCGGGGACAACGGCGGCACATACCACACCATCGGCAGGGTGCGGTATTCGGGATGCAGCGGCAGGGCCAATTGCCAATCAATTGCCATTTTGTAAACCGGTGAGGCTTGGGCAGCGACGATAACGTTTTCAGGGATGCCGTCACGCTTCGCTTGGGCAATCACTTCCAGATCATGAGGGTCGAGAAAAATCTCGCATTGGCGCTGATACAGATCGCGCTCATCAGCTGAGGAGGCGACATCAAGAATGCGGTCAGCATCGTAAAGCAGTACGCCCAGCGAGCGAATGCGACCGACACATGTTTCGGAACATACCGTTGGCATGCCGGATTCGATGCGTGGATAGCAGAAGATGCACTTTTCGGATTTACCGCTCTTCCAGTTATAGTAAATCTTCTTGTACGGGCAGCCAGATACGCACATCCGCCAACCGCGGCACTTGTCCTGATCGATCAACACAATGCCATCTTCTTCACGCTTGTAGATCGCCCCACTCGGGCAAGACGCCACACAGGCCGGATTGAGACAGTGCTCGCACAGGCGCGGCAAATACATCATGAAAGTGTTTTCAAATTGACCGTAAATATCGGCCTGGATCTGGTCGAAATTCTTATCCTTGCGTCGCTTGGCGAACTCGGTACCCAAAATTTCTTCCCAGTTCGGCCCCCATTCGATCTTGTTCATGCGCTGACCGGTAATCAGTGAACGCGGCCGTGCCACCGGCTGATGCTTGCCCTGCCCCGCCTTGTGCAGATGCTGATAGTCGAAATCGAACGGCTCATAGTAATCGTCGATTTCCGGCAAATCAGGGCTAGCGAAAAGTTTGGCCAGTACGCGATAGCGCCCACCGATTCGGGGTTCGATCTTGCCATCCTTACGGCGCAGCCAGCCGCCCTTCCACTTGTCCTGGTTCTCCCACTGTTTGGGATAACCAATGCCCGGTTTGGTTTCGACGTTATTGAACCAGGCGTATTCCATCCCTTCGCGACTGGTCCACACGTTCTTGCAGGTCACTGAACAGGTATGACAGCCGATACACTTGTCGAGATTGAGGACCATGCCTACTTGCGAGCGGATTTTCATATCACCATCTCCTTACGAATCATTGTCTTCAACCAGCGGCATGCAATACGGCAAGAGTCTGCGCAGTGCGTCCCGGTTCGAGGCGTACTTACCCTTTCGAGCTGATGAAGCGTTACGTCTAGGCGTACTGTGACCTTTTTGTCTGCGCCTTTTTTGATGCAGATCAATTTTTGCCGGACGATGGCGGGACACGGAGGCTAGCTACCTCTAAAGAGATATATCTTTGATTCAGCTAAATATCCGTTAAATAAAGGCTTCGATGGCGTAACTATTTATTCATGGTTAGCAAGACCAAATATGCAGAATTATTTGGAGGTAACTATAGGCTTGCCATGAGCATCCGAGCGTGTATCTAGATACCGCATCAAGCCAAAGAAGAGAGAGCAAATAGGAAGGACAGAGAGGAGCGTCAACGTATTTCAGTCGTGCTGCGTATCGGCCGATAGGAGTGCAATAACGCCTCCATCAAACAGGGGCTTCCCAATAGAGAAGATAAGAGAAGCACACGACATGACACATTGCGCAAGAGTGAACGACCACTGTGGCCGTTGCGAAGGCGAGCTGCCGTTCGAATTCACTATGGCCTTTCAACCGATCGTCGATGTCAAGCAGGCCACGGTCGTCGCCTACGAGGCTCTGGTGCGCGGGCCCGAAGGGCAGTCGGCCTACAGCATCCTCAGCCAGGTAGACGACAAGCTGCTTTACCGCTTCGACCAGGCCTGCCGCGTCAAAGCGATCGAACTGGCAAGCGCACTCGACATGCAGCAAACGCTATCGATTAACTTTCTGCCCAATGCTGTCTACGAACCCACCGCCTGTATTCAGGCCACACTGGCCACCTCGCAGCGCCTGGGCTGGCCTGTTTCGCGAATCAACTTCGAGATTACCGAAAGCTAGGCTGTCAGCGACCGCAGTCACCTGCGCAACATCGTCGACAGCTATCACGGTATGGGATTCTCCACCGCACTGGATGACTTCGGCGCCGGGTATGCCAACCTTGACCTGCTGACCGAGCTGACGCCGGACACATTGAAGCTCGACCGTCAGTTGATCCAAGGTATCCACCTCGACCCACGCCGCCAGACGCTCGTGCGCGCTGTGGTGAACATCGCCACTGAGCTCGATATTCAGCTGGTCGCCGAAGGCATAGAGCAGGTCGAGGAAGCACGCTGGCTACTGTATCAAGGCATCTCGCGCCAGCAAGGCTTCTTCTTCGCCCGCCCGGGGCTAGAGATGCTACCGGTGGTGGACCCGGCGCGTTTTGAAGAGGCAAAGGGGTAATTCAGTTATTGACTGATGCCGGTGGAGCTTCTTTTTCTTCAAGGAGAACTCTATCGGCTAAGTGGGAGACGTATAGTTTCAAATAGCGACAATCGACCCAAAGGAGACATAGTGGAAAAGGCAGCGAGCACGTTCATTGGGGTTATGCAGCATGCACGATGATTGGTTCTATAATGACTATTCATACTTAATTTTTACAAATTTCAGCGAGATAGACTGCGAATGACACGCTGTACAGCCCGAATAAACGTCGGCGCGTTCAAGACAATAAACGAGCGGAAAGCCTAATTACTGTTATAAATTTAAGGGATATTTCTAGCATATGCCAAATTTATCAAGGCTAATAGAAGACTTTTCATACAATTATTTATCTGAAAAATCTACGTACATAAAAGCTAAAAAAACTGTTCCATCATGGTCAAAAATTGTCAATATTATTCCTAATGAGTTTGTCGAGTTTTTGAGCCTCCCATATTCATTCAAAGTTATTGGCTCCATTGGCAAAGGAAATATTACCGAAATACCGTGGATATGTTTTTTTGACAAAGATATAACGATTTCAGCACAGTTTGGTTATTACATAGTACTTTTATTTAAGACTGATATGACAGGATTTTTTGTATCCCTCAATCAAGGATGGACCCAGTATGAGAACGAGTACGGAGTCAAGAAAGGTAAAAGAATAATAAAAGAAAATGCGCAAATTGCTCAAAATTCACTTCGCACTATTGCCGATTTCAATAAAGATACCCTAGACCTTGGGGCCACTCGACCACTTGGTAAAGGCTACGAGCTCGGAAATATCGCAAGCAAATATTTTTCTCTTTCAAAGCGACTCGATGAAGATGAACTTTTTCAAACATTTAGAGCATTGTTGGCTGCATATTCGGAGCTTAAAGGCAGCGTAGGTATCGACATACTAAACATAAAGTCCTTAATTTCCGAGGACTTGTATCAAAGTGCTGTTCAAAAGTCAGAACCCAAGGAAATAGAGTCCGGACCAGCTAAATTAAGATCACAAAAGTTAAAGGGATCTACTAACTCTTGGCCCAGAAGTGTTGGTATTTCCAAGGCGGCGCTAGATAAAGCAGGTTATAAGTGTGAAGCAGACGAAACGCATCAAACTTTTATGGCAAACGTATCTGGTCAGCAATTTATGGAGGCTCACCATCTGATTCCCATGGAGTTTCAAGAAGAATTTATCTATAGCATAGACGTGCCAGAAAATATTGTTTCGTTGTGCCCAAACTGTCACCGTAAAGTACATTTATCTGTAATAGATGAGAAACTGCCCTTATTAGAAAAATTATTTATGGAGCGTATTGGTTCGCTAAAAGAACGAGGAATAAGGGTTGGTTTTGATAAATTCAGATCTTTCTATGAATAAATTTATAAAAAACGCGGCAATAGGATGCTTGCAAGCTCGCGCCTATTGCGCGGACTTATAGCAGAATACGCTGAAAGACCGCTTCTGGCCGGAAGCCGTCATTTCTTTCCTAAGCAAGTGAAGAAAGTATCGAGCTCGTATCATAAACACACCTCATCATAGTTATTCTCTCTTCAGGCTGGTCTCGGCCGCGAGGATCCTCTTCTGAAAGACATAATTCTCTCGTCATTCAATGCTTTTCCCCCGTCAGTGCCAGCTGTCATCGCATTCGCGCCTACCTGACGAGCTATCTCATTGAGGTCTGCGATAAGTAACATTTAGATGAGTTTTATTTCTGTTTCGAGCAACTGTTCCGCATGTTCGCTCTCGACTTCTCCGAGTATCTTGCACTGATACGCTTGGCAGCGTATCTCTAATTGAGCGCATCAAGTATCAGCATAAAAGAATTCCTCCATTTGCTGATAGGCCGGCTACGTCCGGTTCTCGCTCACACTAAGTGCATGCTGACTATCACCATAATGTGTAGCATCGCCGCAATGGTTGACATTGACAACTAAGTGCTTATTCTTAGCGCAAAGGATATTCAATGGATATGAATCAGACGCACATATTTGGGGAATCATTGTTCCGGCTACTACATGCCTATAAGCGCGCGTTGCGTGAAAACTTTACGGCAGTAGGCATTGAACTAACCGTTTCGCATATCCGTGTCCTCAAGCGTATCGCTGGAATGCCGCAATGCACGGCTCAGGCCGTCGCGGCAGGCATGCAGATAGACAAAGGACGCATCGCACGGTTAATGAAAGAGCTGGAAACCGAACATCTTATCGAGAAACGACACCATCCAGAGGACAGCCGAAGTCGACAGATTACGCTGACCCATCAGGGACGAACTCTGATCGAGCGGATCAATACCGTTGAGGCTGAGACCAGCGAATATATGGTTGCCGGTATCGATAAGGAACAACTCATGACCTGCGCGCATATAATCAATGACATGGTCAAAAATCTTGAGACATAACCGGGAGTGATTATGAAACCAAGTGGCGCTAGACGCTCCCCTCCTCGTTCTTTTACTGTGCTAGCCAAGCACAACATCACGCCGAATATGTTGCGTGTGACGCTCGGAGGCGAAGGCATGAAGACGTTCCCTGCCGATCAGTCGGGCGCTTATGTCAAACTGCATTGCCCCAATGAAGAGGGGCAGATATCGGTACGCACCTACACCGTACGTGCCCAGCGAGACGATGCCATTGACGTCGATTTCGTGCTGCATGATCACGGTGGTCCGGCTTCACGCTGGGCGGCCAATGCCCAGCCGGGCGATACCATCAATGTCGGCGGTCCAGGACCCAAAAAGCGCGTCGCTCCCGATGCCGACTGGTATTTGCTGGCAGGTGACATGACTGCATTACCCGCGATCAGCGACAACATCGAGGCATTACCCGAGCATGCCCGTGGCTATGCGGTGATTGAGGTTCTCGGCGCCGAGGATATCCAGCCACTTTCTACACCGGCCCACTTCGACATTAAATGGGTGATCAATCCACATCCCGGGGATAATAGCGACCTGCTGGTCGATACGTTGCGTACCCTGCCTTGGCTGAGTGGCCGCCCAACGGTCTGGTCGGCCTGCGAGTTCTCGAGTATGCGCAAGCTGCGTGCCTACTTCAAAAACGAATGTGGGCTGCAGCGCAATGAACTGTATGTCTCAAGTTATTGGAAGCTTGGTTCTAGCGAAGATGGGCATCGTCTGGAGAAACGAGCAGATGCTGAACAGGAAGGCTGAATTCCCCCGTCTTGAGTGTCGCGCTCAGTAATTTGGTATTAATGAGCGCACACGACGCCTGAATATAGATCCTGACCTAGTATGGCGGCGTGCTGTACTGCATGCCCCCTGAATCGAAAAGAACCCATTATTCCTTCGTTGCTGTGCCCGGAAGCTAAGTTTTGAAGTCGTTCGCCAGTTGAGTGGTCAACTTGACCAATAGTTCTACGTCGCTACCCGCCGCGACGAAGGGGGCACCGAGTTCGAGGTAACGCTCGGCTAGCGCCAGGTCCGCCGTAAGAATGCCCGCCGCCTTGCCATGTGCCTGTATCCGTGCCAGCGCATCCTCGACTGCTGTCTGGACCTCCTCAGCACCCGGACGATCCAGGTAACCCATTTCGGTCGCCAGGCCGGCGCGGCTTTCGATCTGGAGTAATCGTATGAGCAAGCTCAGGCACTTTCAGACAGGGTCTAGTGCCGTCGTTGCCGCAAGGGGTGCGAAGAAGTATCCGACGTTCCAGCTTCGGCCACACACTTCTTAAGCTTGTGGTGCGCTCGGTGGGCATTTCCCTGATATTAAATAATGGCCTGTCGACCATCATAGCCGGTGCTCGTTACACTAGAAGTATCGTTTTTAAGGGTGAAATCCGCCCTGTCACTATGAGAATCGATTATGCGTCATGGTCGTGACATGCGTAGAACACGGATAGCTCTCTCTCTTGTAACAGCCCTTCTTTCGGGCCAGACGTTCGCGGCTGATCAAGCAACGCGAGCGAAGATCGCCGAGCAGAAGGCAGAGGTACTGGAGCAGAAGGCCGAAGCCGGGGATAGTCCCCCACGCGCCGTGCTGATTACACGTCCGGGCGTGCAGGCAGTAGACCCAGCTGGCGAAGCGCCTTTAGATAATGCGATTACCTGTCTGGCGCGCTCCATCTATTGGGAGACCAAAGGCAAAAATCAAACAGAAATGGCTGCAGTGGCCAATGTGGTCATGAACCGACTGCGCCATGAACAATTCCCTAAAACAGTGTGCGAAGTGGTCACCCAGGGTTCCGAACAGGGCCGTTGTCAGTTTTCATGGTGGTGCGATGGCCGTTCCGATGACGCCCAGGAAGAAGCTGCTTACACGCTCGCCAAGGAAATCGCGCGCCAGGCGCTTAACCAACAGCTCCCGGACCGCACCGATGACGCTGTCTATTTTCAAAACCGCCATGCTTCACCCAGCTGGCTTGCTGATTTCATCAAGACGTACGAAACGGATGCACACGCTTTCTACAAGCCCTCGGCTGGCGCCAAACCATAAGCTCTGCGTATCGCAACGCGCTGAGTCGCGGTACGCAGCCACATATTTATAAAAAACGCCCCGCATCATGCGGGGCGTTTCTTTAGCGCATCAGTTTGCGTGCTTACCCTTTCACTACCCTCTCCTGCACGCTGTCGTTGCCCTCACCATCCAGCCAGTCGACGCGGTTCATCTTGCGTACGATGACGAATTCGTCGCGGTTGGAGCCAACGGTGCCGTAGTAGTTGAAGCTGTAAGAGAGCTGGGCATAGCCACCAATCATATGGGTTGGCTTGGGGCAGACGCGGGTCACCGAATTGTGAATACCGCCACGAGTGCCGCTGACCTCCGAGCCCGGCACGTTCACGATGCGCTCCTGAGCGTGGTACATCATCGCCATACCCGCCTTGACCCGCTGACTGACGATGGCCCGCGCCGCGACCGCACCGTTGGCGTTATAGCGTTCGATCCAGTCATTGTCGACCACGCCAATCGCACTAGCATCTTCTTCCGACAGCCACACGACTGGACCGCCACGTGACAAGGTGAGCATCAACAAATTATCAGTGTAGGTAGAATGAATCCCCCACTTCTGGTGTGGAGTGATCCAGTTGAGTGCCCGTTCAGGATTGCCATTGCTCTGCGTCGTCCAATGACGCAAACTGGTCCCAGCACCGAGCATCTCACCCAGCGTGAACGCGATATCCTGCGTCTGCTTGTCAAGGGGCAGTCGAACAAACAGATCGGCCAGCAGCTCGATATCACCGAGGGTACAGTTAAGGTTCACGTGCGCCATTTATTGAAAAACTCAATATGCGCTCGAGCACCGAGGCAGCAATTTGGGCAGTTCAGGAGGGAGCGTGATGAACTACCACTTGCGCGGTCTTCTGAACATTACTGCCTGGAATCGGATGCGCTACACACTTTACGCACCGGTTTACGATGCCGTGGCTGAGCGCATCTTCGAACGTCCACGTCGCCAGGCGTTAGCGAAAGTGAATTGGCAGACTGGCCAGCGGATACTGATCGTCGGCGCCGGGACAGGGCTGGATCTGCCCTGGTTGCCGCATGGGATCGAGATTCATGCCTCGGATCTGTCCGCCGCGATGGTTACCCGTCTTCAAACCCGCGCCGCGAAGCTTGGTCTCGATATCGACTCAGGCGTGATGGACGCTGCACAACTCGACTATCCCAACGGCTATTTCGAAGTTGTCGTCATGCATCTGATTATCGCCGTCATGCCTTATCCGGAAGCTGGCTTGCGTGAAGCCTATCGAGTTCTGAACAAAGAGGGGCAGCTATGCGTGATGGATAAATTCCAATCAGATCAGCGCCCTGCCAGCCTTATGCGTCACGCCCTCAATTTGTTAACCACATTGATTGCCACTGATATTACCCGCCAGGCAAGGCCATTACTCCACCAGGCGGGCTTTCATATCGAGCATGACAGCCCAGTGTTAATGGGCTCATTATTTCGCGCGCTACTGGCACGTAAGACTTGAGCTACAAATCGACAAGCCATGAGGCGGGATCATGGTTCAATGCCGTGCCGACGATATAGATAAATATCAGCACAGCGATAATAGCCGCCAATGAACGCATGCCCTGAGTGCGGCCACGCTTAATCGCAATGGTGCCCACCGCGATATAAATAACCAGCCCAATCAGCTTGGCCATTAACCACGGATTTTCGGTAGGCAAGAGACGCAACATGATCATCAACGTGATTCCTGAGGCCAGCAGCACGGTATCGATAATATGTGGGAGGATCCGCACCCATTGCTGCTGTAGCCGCACTACGCCTGCATCTCCAGCAACAGTTGACCACCATGCCCGCAGTGCAAAGAGTGCAAAGCTCAATATCACCGTTGAGATATGCAGATACTTGAGTAGGACATAGCTCATTCCCTCACCTCTCTTTCAATTCATGACATGATGCATTAATACCGTTTTACTTGAGTTAAATACAAAAAGGCCGGATTGCTCCGGCCTTTTCTATTACCCGTAATATTGCATCCTTCAGTGCAGTGATGAACTTGGCCCGAAGTATTCGTAATGGCGGTGCTCGACCGGTACGCCAAGCTCTTCTAGTGCAGTATCGACATCACGCATGAATGGCACAGGTCCAATGAAGTAGCAGCTCGGTGTTTCTCCTTTTGGCAAGTAATCGGCCAGCAGGCTGCGGTCAATCATTCCCTTGTAGCGTCCAGTTTCTTCAGAAGTTGGTTCACTATAAACGAAACGATAGGTAAGCTGATCACCATAGCGCTCGACCAGCGCGTCGAGATGATCGCGGAAAGCATGAACCTGATGATGGCGCGCGCCATGCAGATAGACAACCTGACGACCAGCCACCAGTGCTTGCTCGACCAAAGAAATCATCGGCGTCTGGCCAACCCCGGCGCTGACCAGCATGACCGGCGCATCGCGCTCATCAAGAACCAATTCACCTACCGGTGGGAGCAATTTGACATGATCGCCGACACGTAAATGGTCATGAAGGTAGCTGCTAGCCAAACCTTGCGCTTCCCGCTTGACCGAGATGCGGTAGTAATCTGCCTTAGGGTCAGAGGTCAGGCTGTACTGACGTAGCGCATGCTGGCCTTCGATATCCAGAGAGACCCCTATATACTGACCAGGTTTGAAACTGGTGATCGGCTTTTCATCGCTCGGCTTGAAGTAGAACGATACTACTTCATTGCTTTCCTGCACGCGGTCAGCAAGATAGAAATCACGTTCACCACGCCAGCCACCCGGTGCCTGCTCAAGCTTCTGGTAGGTCGCTTCTTCGGTATCCATCAAGCGATGGGCGAACTCCCAGTACAACCCGCTCCAGGCATCGGCAATTTCTGGAGTGACGGCGCCGCCCAGTACTTCGCCAATAGCGGCCATCAAGCATTCGCCTACGATGTTATATTGATCAGGTTGCAGGTTGATCGCGACGTGTTTGTTAACAATCGGCGCCATCATCTGCTCGAGCGCCTGCGGATCGTTGCGATTGAGCGCATAAGCAACCACTGAGCGGGCCAATGCGCGCGGCTGGGCGCCGGTCTGCTGATGGCGCATGTTGAACATGGACCTAACGCTGGGATAACGCTCGAACATGAGCGGATAGAAAGTGCTAGCAATGGTCTCAGCGTGTTCGGCAACAACTGGGGCGGTAGCATTGATGACTTCGAGCTGTTTGGCGTTGAGCATGTGTTCGTTAAGCATGGCGTTATCCTAAGTGCAGAAAATTACTCTGTGCACATTAATAACGGCAACAACTATGCCAACTTTTGATATCAATAAAACCAATCAGTTATGAAAATAGATTGTTATTTTGACTATGGGGTAATATTGTCCTTTTGACATCCGTTGTGAAAATGACTGCTCTACCAGCGTGTTTTATCTACTTTCGCCTATAAGACCATATCCTCCTTTCTCAATAAGCCCTTTTAACGTGTTACCCTGAACCTGGTTCGAGGAAATATAGATTTCACTGGGTTTATGCGTCAGTTTGAGGGGGTGCATTATGTCTACTTCGGTTGTTGGGCCGAAGTATGCACATCGGCATAACATTCGTTGTCAAACCTGTAGTTTAAGCGCGCTATGCTTGCCGTTGGCGCTCGAAGTAAATGACATCGATCAATTCAATGACATCATTCGCCGCCGTGCTCCTCTTAAGAAAGGCGAGACGCTCTATTGCCAAGGGGATTCTTTTACCAGCGTATTTGCGGTTCGGTCAGGCAGCCTTAAACAGGTGAGCCATGATGGCGCGGGCGATGAGCAGATAACGAATTTCTATCTACCCAGCGAGTTGATCGGCCTCGATAGTATTGATGAACAAGCTCACCCCGGTTACGTCATTGCTCTTGAAACGACAGCCGTATGTGAAATTCCTTTCCATCATCTAGATACCTTGGCCGCACAATTGCCCAAACTGCGTAATCAACTGTTTCGTAGCATGAGCAAGGAAATGAGTGATGATCGGCGCATGCTACGTCTGCTGTCGCGTAAAACAGCTGACGAGCGTCTAGCGAGTTTCTTCATTAATCTGGCAATGCGCTTTGAGCGCTGCGGTTATTCACCCTATAGCTTTCGCCTGCCCATGTCCCGTACCGATATCGGTAATTATCTCGGCCTTGCTGTGGAAACGGTTAGCCGGATTCTTGGGCGCTTCCAACAGCAGAATATGATGACCATTCAAGGGCGTGAGGTACATATCCTTAATTTGGAAGGTCTGAATTTACTCGCCGAGGCTCAACGTTGTCAGGAACACATGAACGGACTGCAACATGACACATAGGCCTCGAATTGTTTTGAATGCTTACCTTCAAAAGGCCATGTCGCTTCAAGGTGTTCATCCACTGCGCTAAGACGCAAGAAGCGACTTTGCACCTGAAATTTCAATAAATTTGTCATTACTCGCCTGCTTGAGGCCACGAAAAATCCTCAAACAGGCCGAGTCTCAATTATTCATCTTTTAGATTGTCATCAGGTTTGGCTGTACCCTGATGTGTTAATGGGCCAGCTTGATCAAGACGCGGATGATTATCTAGGAACTCCCGGTGCGGATCAGGCAAAGCATCCAAAGCCTGAAGGGTATAGGTCATACTGTAAATGGCCGCCAGCACGTCCTGAGTGTTCCCCGTTTCAGAAATAGTGTGCATATTGCGGATCGGAAAGCCGATGGACGTCGCAGCGCAGTCCACTGCCGCCAGCACACCTGCCATGCCATCAGTACCTGTATCCACCCCGACTAGATCGCGTTGTAGAGGAATACCGTGTTCTTTCGCGGCGCTTTCGATAATTCGGTTCAATTGCTCGCTGGCAATAGCCCCTACAGACATGGTGAACCCTTTGCCCATTTCCAGTGGTGGCATACGCTTGTCACCGATCCCCGGTGCCGCCACGTAATCATGGTTCACATCTATACCGATCAGTACATCCGGCTTCAGTTCTCCAGCTAACACACGACTGCCGAAGCGACCAATCTCTTCATAGCTGGCGATCGCAAAGAGTACACGCACCTGCTGAGTCCCGCCTGCTTCGGCAATCAAACGTGCCACTTCGGCAGTAACAAAACATCCCAGCCCATTATCCAGGTAGGCACCATAGAAGGTGTTGGGGCTGAAACCAGGACGAATGGGACGGTCCAGGATAATCGAGTCCCCCGGACGCACGCCGAGATTTAACACTTGCTGTTTCTTGTTCTCGCCATGGATCTGCAGGTCCAGATAGATCTGTTCCTTTTTGATCCCTTTATCCCCTGAGCGAACCGCGGGATCAGCAAAATGAATGGCGCCTAACGCCTCCACCGTGCCGCCTTCAATGACACGATAGCTGCCGGGTTGCGCTGGGTCTTCGCTAAATAATTTCACCTCATGACCGACTACAACCGTAGGCAGGAAGGAATCCGTATTGATCCAGATCTTGCCATCGTCACCGATACTGCGCACTTGCATACGAATCTTATCCGCATGGCCAATGAGCATTACCTTAAGCATATCATCCCTACCAGGATGGCTATCCAGGACGATGCCAGCTTGCCCCTTGAACTGATGTACATGCCAGCCTTGGGGCGCAAAGGACTCAAAGTAAGGTTTGAGTACGCCATAGGTCATGGCACCCTCTAGTCCCACAGGGCTGGGCGCCGCAAGAATGTTGCGCATCAGCGTGAACTGCTGCTCAGACATGGGTTGCGTCCAGGGCTGGTTTGTCTCGCTCATTTAAAAGCCTCTTCCATGGGTTACAGAATATAAATAGATGCTAGGTCACAGGGCTGATGACCGGCGGTCAGCATAATTACATCAATATGCTATCTCTGTTGCCTTAGTCACCAAGATATACGGTTGCGAACAGCTTAGAGTGTGCCGCTTCGAACTTGACTAACGGTATCATTTCATAAGCCACAAAAAACACTTTCATGATAGCGGCAGCAGAGTAGCTATCTCACGTTATGCCAATGGCATTGCATGAGCATCTTGATTTCACGTAAGCGTACCAGCGTACCAGCGTACCAGCGTACCAGCGTACCAGCGTACCAGCGTACCAGCGTACCAGCGTCACACGCTGCTTAAAGGTGTGGTGAAAGGCAACTTCAGACTAATCCCACCACCTCGTCAATACTGGCAATCGGGACAAAAACTACCAAAGCGATGCGTTGTCATCGTCACGAGAATGTCGTGAAGCAGCCCGCTGGTCGAAGCTCCGCTATACGTACCACCAATCGTTGCGGTAGATGATCGTGTACCAGCCGGCCGTGGCTAGATACGAGAAGAAATCGTACGCATAACAGCGCTATCTAGCTATAGCCCCTAATGAGCGACAATAATGTGATTATTTGTTACGGGATTGGGTATACTCGGCTTTCAGTGATCGATAACAACATCTACCTCCTCTCCGCTCGGAGTCGCCGATGGCCCCAGCGCATTTTTCCTCTTTCGAGCTGCTGCTGCTGAAAAGCCGCTACCAGCCGGATACTGCGGCGTTGCTGCTGTTAGCCTGGGTATTCGTCAATAAACGTGTCGTGCTTGATGAGGACAGACACTATCTCGAGGCGCTGGCCCACGGCTATCGTCATACTCAGGATCTCGATACGCTGCTCGCCATCGCCGCCGGCCGCAACCTGACCGATATCCAACTCGCTGCCGAGGTACTGTTGCACGAGTGGGTCGACGAACAGTTTCTTCCCTTTCTTTGTCGGGCTATCGGCCTAGCCACCAGCGACGGTGTCCTCAGCTTGCGTAACCATCATATCCTACGCTTTCTTGCCGATCTGTCTGGCGTGGGCCCGGCAGCCTTTGCCCGGCTATTTCGCGAAATCACTGGCCAGCCGCTGGCCACGCCGGACGATCCCAGTAGACACCTTTATTGGCAGGAAAATGCCACAGCCGATGCGCCCCATGCTGCACAAAGCGACACTGATACCTCCACTGTGGAGAAAAAAACACTGTGGCAACGCTGGCACGCAAAGCGTCAGTCCGCTCGTACTCGTCGCCAGCAGGCGCGGGAAAAGCTGCATCAACGCCAGGCTCGTGAACGCCAGGAGGAGGCAAGGCGTCAGACTCGCGAACAGCAGGACAAGGAACGCCGCAAAGCGTATGAACGCCAGGAGCAGCAACGTCAGAAACAGGAGCGTCAGCAGGACACCCCTGGCAGCGCGCCGCCGCCTCATTACCGTATACGGCTTGCACTGCGGATTCTGGAGCTTGACGAGTACGCCTCACGTCATGAGATTAAGCAGGCCTATCGCCGTCTGGCGCAGCGCCATCACCCGGACCGCTTTTATGGCCAGAGCGATCTGCGTATAGCGCTGGCTTCGCAGCGCTTCCAACGAATCAAGGACGCTTACGACTACCTGATGCAAAATGCGTGATCTATACCATCGACTAGACATTCCCAGGCACGCAACGCCGGACACTATCGCCCGCGCCGCTGCCCGCTGCGCCAACCAGACGCTCCAAGCCGACGCCAAAAGCGTGCTCGGCATCGACGCTCATCGTGAAGTCTATGACGAGCTACACGGGCTTCTCAGTGATCTTGGCCAGCTGCGTGCTGGCTTGGGTATGACCCATGCGCCCCACTGGTGCGGCGATGTCGCCAATGATTTTTCGCCACCACCGGAGCGTATCGTATCGCGCCAAGCACAGCTGACAGCCAAGCTTGAGATCGCCCTAGCGCGTCATCAATCTCGCCAACGTCGCCGCGGCTGGTTCGCCCTAGTAACGCTAGCCGCGTTGAGTACAGCCTATGCCGCGGGGCGCTTTTGGAGCTAATCGGACCGCCTGTTTAAGCAAGCTAGACGCTCCAGATAGGTTATGTCAGATAGTGTCGGAACCAATCCAAGGTGCGATCCCAAGCGAGCTCGGCAGCCGCCTCGTCATATCTTGGCGTCGAGTCGTTATGAAAGCCGTGGTTGACGCCTGGGTAAATATAAGCCTCGTAGGTCTTGTCCGCAGCCTGTAGTGCCTGCTCATAGGCCGGCCATCCTTCATTGATACGTGAATCAAGCTCAGCATAGTGGATCAAAAGCGGCGCCTGGATTTTCGATACATCTTCGGCCCTAGGCTGGCGGCCATAGAACGGCACCGCGGCGCCCAGCTCGGGATAGGCGACTGCTGCTGCATTTGCAACCCCACCGCCATAGCAGAAGCCAGTGATGCCGACTTTGCCCGTCGTCGCCTCGTAAGCCATCAAGAACCCAATGGCGGCAAAAAAGTCATTCATCAGCTTTTCAGGATTGACCTGTTGCTGCAGCTCACGCCCCCTGTCGTCATTGCCAGGATAACCGCCGACAGAGGTCAGCCCATCGGGGGCGAGCGCCACGAAACCGGCCTTGGCCAGGCGACGAGTAACATCCTCTATGTATGGATTGAGGCCTCGGTTCTCATGAGCGACGACCACACCAGGTACCTGCTCAGAGATATGGGCGGGACGCACCAAATAGCCGCGTACTTGTCCATGGCCTTGGGGCGACGGGTAGAGGATATACTCCGGTACGATATCCGGATCGGTGAACTCCACCTGACTAGCCAGCGCATAGTTCGGGCCCATCGCCGCCAGGATGGCAGCAGCCGTTATCCCACCTACGGCGTATTTTCCAGCACGATCGAGAAACTCGCGCCGGCTGATCTGGCCGTGGGCGTAGTAGTCGTAAAGCTCTAGCAGTTCAGGGGAAAAATCCTTTGCGGTAAGACGAGCCATCAGCACTCTCCTTGTAGGTTGGTGACTAGTGTGGCGTTATCCACTGCCTTTGAAGAGGTTTATTGCCCCTATTAGATAATGCCCGCTGGCTCCACATATTCCCAAGACTCATCGGGCATATCATCCATCCGACCACTAGATAACGGACAGCCTTAGTTAATTATCGGAAAGCTGCCCCTACGGCAATAACAAATACCTGTTTCTATTGCTTGGCTAAGTATTTCTTAAGCGAGGCGGGGTGCGTTTTATCTATACAATAGCGTCATTGCGGCAAGGATAGGCAACTTTCTACTCCTAGCCCTTTTATGCTAGCCGAGGCCATAACGTTTCATGCAGTCTCATGAAGCTACCCTGTAATCAACTACTATGGCTGAAGCCGACAGGTGACCTGCTCCTTATTTTTGGTAGAACCATATTGATAAGACTGGATTATGCCGACTCTATATTCGTCCGTGTTGTGTCGTCCTGCTAAAAAGCGAGCGTAATGATTATGGACAACTTGCTTTTATGGCAGTTTTCCTCAAGGTTGAATCGCGTTATTGGATAAAAATGTATCTATAATTATCGGCGGCATCGACCATAAGCAGCCGCTACATAGTGGCACAACATGCATACTCAAATGGATAGATAATTCAGTCCTACTCGAGAGGGTTGTAGCGCCAAGTAAATTTTCAAATGCGGCGCGGAAGGTGAACTTACCCTATGTCCACTAGGGGCTTGTTAACTTGTACGAGGAAAAGATATGGCTGCATCAGGCAAGTGGCGCTCTGCAGCATGTGACTCGCCCTGTCATATTATAAATACACAAGAAGATTTGCTCGCCTCGCATTAAGTAGGTGATACTTCTAACTATGATTGATTTAGCAAGTTGCATTTTATGGCTTGAGAGAGGTGGCAGACGCATAAGTAAGTTATCAACAGTAGCGGTGAATGTTTCCGATTACTTTAAATAATTCAAACACTTACATGGCGATCAAAAAACAACCAGTCCACTTTACTACCATCTATCTTGTCCACAGTGCGATATTGATTTGATAAATTCATGTTGTAGGCTGACATCCAAATGCTACAACCTTTGTCGTATTGAGCGAATATATTGGTATCGCTTATACGCGACATAAAGATTCACATCATTATGGGTATATTGCATTGAACTAATAAAAATATCTTAAATAATACTAGCTGTAATAAGCTGCTTGAGATGTTTCTTGTTGAATGTTAATCACTTTAAATTAGAATCAAACATTGATTACTAGACTTCAATTATACTATTGGTATTGTTTATTTAATATTTTTCATTCTTTTTGCTTCTAAAGGGAGAGGAGCTGCTTATTCCGCTTTACAATTATTAATTGATAATAAGCATTATCGTTCTTTTTGGCATCAAAAGCTGGCTTTATCCAATAAGCTAATTTTATTAAATGAACCTATGAGCCTGTTCGCACATGATCGGCAGGTAGGCGACAAGGTATGATTTATACTACTCACGTACCTAATAGGTAATAAATAGTTCTCTAATTCACTGCTCATTAGCAACTAACAAGTAGGGTGTTATACCTGCCTAAGCCGTTAATACTTCTTTTATACAATATCAATTGCCATATGGAGCTAACCTGTAAGCTAGAGCTTTGCTTATTAAACCAAGTGCCTTATATGAGAACGTGATGAAGGTGCACTCTAATGAGTTAAAATTTCACATGTGAAATTTTTAGACTGGCAGTAGCTAACGAGATAGGTGGTAAATGTGTAAAGAACCATTAAGTCCATATTTTTTTAACGGCTCTTTACATAAAGATAGCTCTATTAGGATGTGATTCAAACCTTCATGTCGAGCCAAAGCATTTGCTTATGTTTCGATATACATCAGTTCAACCGAGGCGATGGGTACCCTCCTAGGTGGGAGGTCGTTGATAATTACCCAACAATACTCTCGATCCTGATCGACGCGATCGGTAGCAAGATAACCGATTTCTTTATGTTCTTCAGTGCTTACGCTGACATAGCATCTTATATTCGATGGCACTGCCTGAACCCAAGTATTATCTTCCATGTTAGGCTTTTCGACAGGCTGCGAAATGGATTTCTTTTTTTGTTTTGTATCTTCGTTTACTTTCTTAGCTTTCTCTGTTTCTTCAATATCTTTACTCTCTGTTGAAAAGGGCTGTTCGCTCTCATCAGTGGTCGAGGTGTCAATAGGATTTCTAGTGTCGCTTATTTCTTGTTTAGCTGCATTTAAAAATTCGCGACTTTGCTTTCGCCCAATCCCATTAGCAAGTGCATGTTTATATGCTTGTTCAGCTCGAGTTGGTGATATCTCGTATAACTGACGTAAATTATTCAGTGTTTCTGGATCACGTGAGATGTCATTGTTATAGAGTTCTAGAACGCCATCAGGCATTTTAAGTAAAGCTAGGTGGGAGGAAACATAACTTGCTGTTTTGCCTAATTTTTCAGCAATCTGTTTTTTCTTCCAGCCCTGCTCTACGAACTTTTGAAGTCCTGCTGCAATTTCTAGGGGTGTTAAGGCGTCCCGTTGGATATTTTCAACCAATTCGCCAGCGGTTTCATCTAACGGACTGTGAGGCTTACCGTCTACAATAGCTTCGATTGATAGTCCTGCCATGCAGGCAGCGCGCCATCTGCGTTCCCCTTTTTGAATGATGTACTTACCTTCTTCATTACGTGGGTACACAATAATGGGCTGTATTTGCCCATTGACTCGCAATGAGTTAGCTAGCTCTTCTATCCCCTCGAACTGTTTGCGTACTTGATCACCTTTAGCTACCACATCATCTGTATTAAGAGTTAAGACTTCCTTTCCTGCTTTCGTCTTGGTTTTTCGTGCCAGTTCAGAAAGGCTTCTAAGATCCGAAATAGCCATGTATCAGCCTACCTTCTTGACGATTTCTTGCATGACAGAACGAACTTCCTTAGCTGCAGTGCGACCTGATCCAGATTTAATGCTCCATACAGGGATACCCATATTTGTAGCATTATCTATTGGTGCTCTACTGCCTATCTGGGATTTAAAGATTAAATCGGGGATAGCGTCGAGAAGTTCTTGTCGGGCTTTCTTATGTGTCCCAGATCTACTGTTGAGATTATTAATAACAATCCCTGTAATTTCGAGATCGGGGTTGTAAGCCTCTCTAACGCTGATAATAGTATTGAGTAGCCCTTCAACTCCATCCACTGCAAAGCCGCTAAGCTGAACGGGGCTCACTACATGAGTCGACATCGTGAGAGCTGCTACTAATTTTCTGCCAAGACTTGGTGGGCAATCGATCAAAATATAATCGTAATTGTCAGTAAGACGATGAGCATGAATGTTTTTGGATGGCATCATGGCCATATCAAGGCTGGCTGCTTCCATCTCGAAAAGGTCAGGATCGTTTTTAGGTGTGTGGATGAGATCCATCCCCCTCGGGCATATCATCGGATTGATTTCTTCTAGCGCAGGATTAAAAAGTTCAGAAGTTTTTGTTCCGTAAAATTCTTTATCTGATCCATCTTTTTCCCGTACTAAACGTGAAGATGTGTTTCCTTGCCCATCAAGATCTATTACCAGGACCCGATTACCAGCCTCTGTAAGATAGAAAGCACATTGAATACAGAGGGTAGATTTGCCAACGCCCCCTTTCTGGTTGGCAAAGCTTATGACTTTGGCCATCGAATCCTCACAATTATTAAAGCAGGCTTGTTAAGGCTCGAGTGCATATGTTCACGTCGATGCCTGAAAAGAGAACGTGCTTTCTCTTTTGCGTGACCAGATTAATAGTCACCTCGCTACGACACAAGGTTGTTTTTTTATAGTTATAGATTTTGTGCAGCAGTAGATTTTAGGAAAGCTGTGGTTATCTGGGTAGTACATGTTGACCGGTGTTGTCATATCCTCAGATAACTCGGCGTGAGAAAAAATTTCACATGTGAAATTTTTTGTGATGTGTACATTCGGACTGGTGCTGTTTTGTGAGAGGGATATTGCTGAACAAGAGGTGACTAGCAGAGTTGGGGTGTTCACCTGATAGTCAGTGATTCTGTAATGCTCTAATTGAAGTTCGCTGATGAGCCTAGATCGGAGTTGGATAAAATTTAGATTTATCAGACTACTTTCCACCAGAGACACATAGGCCTTCGGTAGGAAAGCCTATCCAGTGCTTTTGAATAATAGGAAATTTGGTTTATAGATTCTTTGATGTTAGACCGGAGACAGGTACGCTGCTTAGGGTATTCAACTCTGTGATAAAAGAGTCTTATTCTAGGCGGATGTTTGCAGTTGGTATTCACATCAAGCTTGATTAGAACAGTATCGACGTTGTCAGTAATTGGCTTAAGGTAATATCAATTATGATGCTGAAGCTTCGGTTTGGTAATTCATTTTTTAATGTGAGTGCAGCTCTAATGCTAATGCCTTTCCTCATCTAGTGATCAACTTATTTTGGGAAGATTGTGCAGTGTGGAGAAATTATGTTTCTGATGATGTATTAGTGACGAAAATTTATTGATCCTCCTATACGCGTTTTTATAGAAATTTAAACTAGCTTAGAAAGTTATTCTCGATAATGGTGATGTTAGGTAGCATTTGGAAATGTTGTCCACATAGTTATCGATGATAAAAATACTTATTTCTTAAACCCTGTTTTTTTACTTGTTTTACTTGTTTCTATTTATGCAGGGAATATTCATTTAAATCAAATACTTAATCATGCTTAAAGTGACATGATGATGGTCTAATGACGACGTGGTGATGGTTAAAAGTGACATCTTGATGGTAAATAAGACATTATGTTGGTGATCGGTGACATATTGATGGTTACATACACATTTTAATCACAACTTGCGCACATTAAGGTGACGTAAAGATGGTCATGCTAGACGGTAGGTTATGATCACTCTAGCTGCTCCAAAAGTGACATGATGATGGTCAGCCCTAGCTGCAGGCTCTCGCCGCCGAGTTCCTCCAAAGGTGACATGATGATGGTCAGCCCTAGCTGCAGGCCCTCGCCGCCGAGTTCCTCCAAAGGTGACATGATGATGGTCAGCCCTAGCTGCAGGCCCTCGCCGCCGAGT